>JACKOB010000011.1 GCA_024234575.1 Hahellaceae bacterium | reverse complement strand
TCAGTCTGTTTTACCTCTCTTCTCGAAGTTATCCAGCAACTCGCTGAGCACCCATGAGTTGAAGTAAATGATGGAATTTGACACCAATCGGGCACATTCATTCCAAACATTGATTTCTTCATCGCTGTTGCCTCGAAAATGCCCGAAATGACTTGCCAGGGATAATATTGGAGGCAATAAACCGGAGATCATGTTTAATTGAGTGAAATCGAGGTTGTAGTATGATCGGCTTGCTTCGAAAGTATCCAAGCAATAGTATTTGCATACACTGGGTGCGTCGATCTTTACTACGTCGAATTGATAACCACTCGGCTTCATTAGGTGCAAAGAAAAAACGCTGTTCGTCTTCTGAGAAAATCGGCGGAGAATAAAGATCTTGCTGTTCAGCAGTTGTTAAAATTTTTAGTTCTGTACGTATGGCCACTATTTAGCCTCCAAAAGGAAGCAAAATAGCCTAAAATACGGTCATAGTGAAAAGTAATGTGTCTCTGTATCCCTTTAAAAACGAAGGCTTCAGGGGACAATGTCCGTTTTCAGTGGAAAATCCCTAGTACCCCTTATGGGCAATATTGACATGCTGAATGACTCGGTTGGCCATCTCGAAATGGGGCCGAAATCCGAAAACATGTGTTTGATATATAGTGGTCAATAGGAGGTGTTATGAGGCTGTTTCGCAAAGGTGAAAGACTGCTTGACCTTGGGATGATTAGTGTCGTGGGATTGGTACTCATGGCCGAGCGATTTGCTCGGGTTGTCATTTTTTTATTAGAGTCAGTTTCCTTGGACTTCCTTGTTAGTCATATCTGGAACCATGCTTTTGTGTATTGCCAAGCATTACCAAAGAAAGTCCGAAGCACGCACAGATAGTACAAATGTTGTTCAGTTAAAGTAAGGGGGGGATAACTTTATGTTGGGAAATAGCACAAGTCCTATGATTATTGCTCAAACCGCAGATGCGATTGGTGGTGATAATGCAGTCTCGCGTGTAAACGAGGCGTATACCGGCGGTTGTGAGGTAGTGACCTGTAATGATGAAACTATTGCTATTTTGCCTAACTATATTGAAGCAAGAGCCGTTGCCGCTTATGCCATCACTTCGGATGGTGGATACGGATCTGTCATAGTAGTTGAGGCTCCAGGCAAGCAAATAACTCATTCGTCTTTTAACGACTGGCTGTAAGTTATGAATGATAAGCCCATAGAATCCGCTATCGATCAATTTGAAAGTACAAGAGGCGCTGAAGAGGCAGTTTCGTTTTGAGTTAGCGGATGAAAATGGTGCCTTTTCTGCGGAAAAAAGAGCGGCTGATTTACGCATTCTATTCAGTGAGATTCTGATTGGAATTGGTGCTGAGCGATTTATGGAAACCCCAGTGGAGGCGTTAGATCAATTCGCTGTAATGACTGTGGTAAAAAATCATGACACACGCGGATTGTTGGTGAGCCTCTGCAACTCCTTTATATTGTCTTATTTAACACCGGAAACTTCAGAAAGAGCGTTCAAATGCTTTGAAGAGCTCGAGTCCTTAAGAAAGGAAGTATCTGAATCAAGACGCAAGCTTCAGTAAGGAGAGTGATGAGTGAACATAATCGTTGGTGACCTACTTTAATTGGCAAGAGAAGGGCGATTTGACGCCATCGTACACGGTTGCAACTGTCACGCGACCATGGGTGCTGGTGTTGCAAAAAGTATTAAGCTGGCCTTCCCTGAAGCTTTTGAAGCTGATCTGACCACATCAAAGGGCGATCAAACTAAGTTAGGAACGATATCATGTGCGAAGATCAACCGTTTTCCATCCCCTCTGACCGTTTTCCTTCAGAATAATTTTTACTCGTATAAACAGGCATTTGTGTGAGTAAAAAGGCTTTATTTCTTCGCTAATTCAGCAACAGTAACACCATAAACCGCTCGTTCCATGCGCTGCCGCCATGCCTTGGCCATTTCAAATGCTCCTTCTTCACCGTATTTTTTTAGTCCAAATTTTTTTTTGACTTCCTGGTTTTCTTCAACGAAAAATGACCCCTGGTAACTTTTTTCAAGCTTCGAGACACCGGCTAAGCCAGTGGTGTTGTTCACGCGTAACTTGATATACAAACGCCGGTCAGTGATTGGTATTCCGTGTTTTTTGAGTACATTGTTTCGGTGCTCAAGCGCGGCAAATAAACTATCAGCCTTGTTACCATATTTTTCATCTGAAAAATATTTGCGATGATGGTCCTCACCTAGAGGAATTACAGTAAACCAGCCCCGATTTTGTTTTTCTATTTCCTGTCTAAAAACGTATTTCGCCATCCTTGATCGTTCTCATTTCGATTTTGCGTTGACACTCTATTTTAATGCAAAAATTAGGCATACGTACCATGATAATTTACCGGGTATTCGCCTGTAGCAACTTTATAAGCAGCTGGCAGAATATAGGGATAGCGGTTTGATCGACACCCGATCATTATTCCGTCACGCATAATAAGAGTCTTCGCGAATGGCACGGCACCAATCTTATTAGCAAGAACTTCGTATTCTGATTTTGTCGCCCAGACAAACTCAATTGGAATATGATTCATTGATCTTTTCCTGATAATTATAAGCCGATCATGCCTTATTTAAGGGGTTGGCAGCGATCATGGAGACAAACGACAGGCGATTCGCTTCTTGAACAGAACTAAAGGGAGCCCAATTAGTTGACGTGATTCCTTATTCCAGATAGTTACGCGGCCCAAACTATTTACAACGCTCTTTCATGATCGCATTAGTGTTGCCTTGAACAGACTCAATACGCTTGGCCCGTTCACACTCCCAAGAACTAACGGGATACATTTTATCCCATGCGGTCATGAGCTGTTGTTGCTGCTTGCTCATCTTGTAGCGGCCATAAGCCGACTGCATATAGAGATAAGCTCTCGCTATCTGTCCTCGGGAAGCTTCTGGCGGCACCACCTTGTTGTCAGAGATGGGCATATCACAACTGCCGAATTCGGTTTTGGTCGGCAATGTCGCCACAAAATTATAATTGCTTCGCATGGCATTAACGGCCCCGATCGCTGGAAACAGGTTATA
>JACKOB010000010.1 GCA_024234575.1 Hahellaceae bacterium | reverse complement strand
TTTTACTATGTTTATTTAATATTAAAAAATAACAATGTTACCTCAAGTGTTACATCAAAATCTAACCATTTAGCCATGCGAATCCTATTCCTCTGCGCCTCTCAACAGCTCAATAATTCACCACTAAAATTTCATAAAATAGGAGAGCGCTGTTGTTGTCTTGATCAAAAATTGTCATTTTTGAGAAGTTAGCTCCCAGCTTCCCAATGACACGATATTTGAAACAAGCAATTGGACGATAGAGTAGCAGTCAATTAGACGGATACAGGCACCTCAAAACTATATTTTCTAACCATAACGCAAAAATAGGGTTAGAAAATCAAAATATATACACAATCTTGTCAGCCCCTTTTCTTTCAGTACCAACAAATCCTAACGTATCGATGTTTTTCATTTATATCGACATAACAGCCTGATATGTCGATGTGATCGACACGTTAAAATTTAAGCACTTTACTTAGCGTTCTTTTAAATCAGACAATTAGACGGTACTATAGCAGTCAATCAGACGACAATATAACCAGCACCTGGACGCTATGGCTAAATCCTTATTCCCAAGAGTTATCGCCCCACTGTTGCTGGAAGCACTAAGCGATACTCCGGTCGTCTGTTTATTAGGGCCTCGCCAGGTGGGTAAAACCACATTAGCCAGGGAATACTGCCCTGATTATTCCTACATCAGCTTTGACGACAGCACACTACTGAACACTGCGCAACAAGACCCTACGGGGTTTATTCAGGGCTTGCCAGAACAAGTGATTTTAGATGAGGTGCAGCGAGCACCTGAATTATTACCAGCGATCAAGGCTGCTGTTGATCAGCGCAGAACACCTGGTCGCTTTCTGCTGACAGGTTCGGCGAATCTGTTGCTATTACCAAAGGTGCAAGAATCCCTGGCAGGGAGAGTTGAAGTATTAAACCTGTTTCCATTAACGGAACAAGAGAAGCACCGCAATGAAAACTCCCTGCTTAGCGCTTTGATTAGCGGAAAAATAGCTCCGCAAATCATTGGTGAGCAAAGTACTATTAAGGGTGTCGCTGAAGCTGTATGCCAGGGTGGCTACCCAGAACCGAATACTCGCTCGGCTGCCAGAGCCAGACAATGGCATCGGCAATATCTGAATGCCATTATTCAGCGCGATGTTAAAGATATTGCGGCCATTCGGGATGAAGATGAAATGCTCGCCTTGATGGAAATGCTGGCCTACCGGACAGGCACTTTACTCAATGTCAGTAGCATGGCTAATGAGTTAAAAATGACCCGGGAGACCACTGAAAAATACTTGAGCATACTTGAACGCCTGTTTTTAGTGCGCAGACTTTCCGCCTGGCATCGTAACCAGTCCAAACGATTGGTGAAGACACCTAAAGTACACGTTATTGATTCCGGCCTTGCGACGACACTCAGCGGGTTAAAAACCGACGACTGGAATAACCATAAAAGCAATTTTGGCCCTGTATTAGAAAGTTTTGTCGTTCAGCAGCTTATTTGTCAGGCCAGCTGGATAGGCAGTGATTTTAAATTCAGCCATTACCGCGATAAAGACCAGGTAGAAGTTGACCTGGTGATTGAACGTGGCCAACAGCTTTGGGGAGTAGAAGTAAAAAAAGCAGCCAGTATCAACCCAAAAGACAGTGCAGGTCTGGCCCGTTTGGCCGCTCAGGCAGGTAAGCGCTTTCAGGGTGGCATCTTACTCTATTGTGGCAATAACACCTTGCCGCTGACTCAAGACAATTGTTATGCGGTACCGATGAATACACTCTGGCAATAGAAATTTTAATTAAAAAGTAATACGGCAATTATATGAAAAACGCTTATCTGTATAGGACGAAAACGATAGATGTTTGAACAAACTTTTAAAAATATAGATGATGTGCTCTGGAAAGAGGCCGGTTGAATTAACCGGAGCAAGCCAAAATACGCTTAAAGTCAGGTTGCGTGAGCTGGTGAATGCAGGGCGACTTCAGCGGTATGGTAAAGGGCGAGCAACGTGGTACCAGATCTGATTTGTATTCACGGTTTAAAACTAGGAATTACAGGGTGCTTTACTTAATAGGCTTGGATGACTGAGCAATTAGGTAAACTATTCCAGGAATCACAGCTGGCGCTTTAAACAGATGGATATAGATAACTGGATAGAAGCGAAAAAGACCAGCAACCAAGACAATAGTGAAAAAGGGTAAACACCGTTGAACGCAGTAGAAATAGAAGAAGCCATTAGCCACTTAGCCGAGCAAGATTTTGACGCGGCCAGCTTCCCCTATGCCTTCCTTGAGGCGTTTGGCAACAAGGCAACCACCATCAAGCGCCTGCAAAGTGGGTCGTCCAACAAGTCTGATATTGGTGGCGTCCTTCAAACCAACAACATCCATATCGCCGTTTGCGCGGAAGGTGAAGTCACTGCCACGCTAAAAACACTCAAAGCTAGCCCAGCAACCGCAAAGGCTAAAGCAAAATTTACGCTAGCGACCGATGGCATTACCCTTGAAGCAGAAGACCTCAACACAAACGAAACCGTCGCCTGCGACTATAAAGACTTCCCCAATCACTTTGGTTTTTTCCTGCCACTGGCAGGCATTACCACCGTTAAACAAATCCGAGACAACACCTTTGATATACGGGCAACCAGCCGCTTAAACCGCCTGTATGTAGAGCTACTTAAAAACAACGCCGATTGGGGGACGTCAGAACGCCGCCACGATATGAATCACTTTATGGCGCGTTTGATCTTCTGTTTCTTTGCCGAAGACACCGATATTTTTAATGGCGATAACTTGTTTACTGCCACTATCGAACAGATGAGCGCAAGAGATTCCTCAAACACTCATGAGGTGATTAGCGAAATCTTCCGCTCGATGAATACCAAAACCGCAGACCGCAAAAAAGAAAATATCCGCTCATGGGCAGATGGCTTCCCCTATGTAAACGGCGGTTTGTTTTCCGGTAGCACCGAAGTGCCGCTCTTCACCAAGATTGCCCGTTCCTATTTACTGCATGTTGGCAATTTGGACTGGAAACAAATCAACCCCGACATTTTCGGTTCGATGATTCAGGCCGTAGCCGATGATGAGGAGCGCGGTGCATTGGGAATGCACTACACCAGTGTTCCCAATATCTTAAAGGTATTAAATCCGCTCTTTTTGGATGACCTGCGCGAACAGCTAGAACAAGCAGAAGATAACCGACGAAAGCTGTTAAACCTGCGCAAACGCATGTCCAACATTCGTGTGTTTGATCCAGCCTGTGGTTCGGGGAATTTTCTGGTTATTGCTTATAAGCAGATGCGTGAAATTGAAGCAGAAATCAATGAGCGCCGTGGCGAAAAAGGAAGACCAAGTGATATTTCCCTCAGGAGTTTTCGTGGTATTGAGTTGCGAGATTTTCCGGCTGAGATTGCAAGGCTCGCGTTAATCATTGCTGAATATCAATGCGACTTATTGTACCGAGGTCAAAAACTCGCCCTTGCAGAGTTTCTTCCTTTAGATACGGAAAATTGGATTACGACCGGCAATGCCTTGGAGATTGATTGGCTTTCTGTTTGTCCTCCCACTGGAAAAACAGTGAAGTTAGTTGGAGATGATCTTTTTAGCACACCAACAAATCAAGCCGAAGTGGATTTTGAAAATGAAGGTGGAGAAACCTACATTTGCGGAAACCCACCATACTTGGGAAGTACATGGCAGTCGAGGGATCAAAAGGCTGATCTGGAAAAGATTTTTAAGGGGAAAACTAAAAGCTGGAAATCACTCGACTATGTAGCCGGATGGTTTATGAAGGCCGCCGAATATGGCAAGCACTCTGATTCAGCTAGCGCTTTTGTTAGCACCAACTCTATTTGCCAAGGTCAGCAAGTACCCATTCTATGGCCGCTAATTTTCGACACCGGACATGAAATTAACTTTGCCCATACATCTTTTAAGTGGGCCAATTTAGCGAGTCACAATGCTGGGGTAACTGTCGCAATTATTGGCATTTCTATTCAAGCTGCAACGACTCGGCGTTTATTTTCCATATCCGAAACCAATGAAACAATCGAGAAAGCGGTAGAAAATATTAATGCGTACTTAGTTTCTTCGCCAAATGTTGAAGTAAAAAAATCAGCACATCCTATTTCCAATACAGCGGAAATGCTTAGGGGTAATATGCCTTATGATGGAGGAAGTCTACTGTTATCCAATGAAAGCTTATCCGAAATAAAACTTACAAAAAAACAGCGCGCTAAATTTATTCGTAAAATCTATGGTTCAGCAGAATTTATAAGAGGTTTGCAACGCCATTGCTTGTGGATAGATGACGAAAATCTTGAGGAGGCAGAAAAAGTACCCACTATCAAGAATCGGATAGATGCAGTGCGCGCCATGCGATTAGCTAGCCCAGACAAAAGTGCTAATGATATGGCTGCACGATCTCATCAAATGCGTGAAATGAATATTGGCAAGGTGCAAACAATTGCGATGCCGTGCGTTTCCTCGGAAAATCGAGCCTACCTTCCAGTTGGTTTGATTGATAACAATTCAACCGTTACGAATCTGTGTTTTGCGCTTTTTGATGCTCCTCTTTGGAATATGGCATTAATTGCTTCTCGTATTCATTTAGTTTGGATTGCTACTGTTTGCGGAAAGTTAAAAACGGACTTTAGGTACTCCAACACAATGGGGTGGAACACTTTTCCTATCCCAAAACTGACGGAGAAAAACAAAGAAGACTTAACTCGCTGTGCAGAAGACATTCTGCTTGTTCGAGAAGCATATTTCCCTGCAACCATTGCTGATCTCTACAACCCTGGAAAAATGCCAGAGGACTTGCGCCATGCTCATGAACGCAATGACGAGGTGCTAGAACGCATTTATATTGGTCGTCGATTTAAAAACGATACTGAGCGACTAGAAAAGCTCTTTGAGCTTTATACAAAAATGGCACGACCAGACAATAAAATAATTAACAAGAAGAAGGTATCCTGAAAATGACGGAACATAAATCCATCCCCTCTGTTTCAGTAAAGTATGCCTGCAACGGCAGCTCGAAAAAATCCAATGAGCTGGGTATGCGTGTTATGCAGGAGCGTGCCTACGAAAAACGAGGTGAGCAGTACCTTCTGATTAAATCACCACCTGCCTCGGGTAAAAGCCGCGCTTTGATGTTTATCACGCTGGATAAGCTCCACAATCAAAACGTTAACAAAGCCATTATCATCGTGCCTGAAAAATCCATTGGGTCTAGTTTCAATAACGAACCCTTAAGTAAATATGGCTTTTATTGGGATTGGGAAGTCGCCCCAAAATGGAATTTATGTAACGCACCCGGTGAGGATGGCGGCAAGGTTAATTCTGTTAAAGCCTTTCTGGAGAGCGACGATCAAATATTAGTATGCACACACGCCACATTTAGGTTCGCGGTCGATAAATTTGGCATACCCACCTTTGACAATTGTTTGATTGCTGTGGATGAATTTCATCATGTCAGTGCCAACCCCGATAACAAATTGGGTGCGCATCTTGGGCAGTTAATTGCTCGCGACAAAGTGCATCTTGTTGCTATGACGGGTTCATATTTTAGAGGCGATGCAGAAGCGGTGCTATCGCCGCAAGATGAAGCGAATTTTGATACCGTCACTTATACTTACTACGAACAGCTCAATGGCTATGACTATTTAAAAACGCTGGATATTGGCTATTACTTTTATTCTGGCTCTTACGCCGATGATATTTTGAACGTATTAGATTCAAACGAAAAAACCATTATCCATATCCCCAATGTCAATTCCCGCGAAAGTACCAAAGATAAAATCAAGGAAGTGGAACATATTATCGAAGAATTGGGCGAATGGCGTGGGACAGACCCAACGACAGGCTTCCACTTGGTAGAGGCTGCAAACGGCAAAATCATTAAAATTGCCGATTTAGTCGATGATGACGCTACTAAGCGCGATAAAGTATCTGCCGCACTCAAAGTGCCTGAAGCCAAAAATAATCGCGATTATGTAGACATCATTATCGCACTTGGTATGGCGAAGGAAGGCTTTGACTGGATATGGTGCGAACATGCTTTAACTGTAGGCTATCGCTCCAGCCTGACGGAAATTATTCAGATCATTGGCCGCGCCACCCGCGATGCGGAAGGTAAAACCCATGCGCGCTTTACCAACCTGATCGCCGAGCCGGATGCCTCTGAAGAAGCCGTTACCGATGCCGTTAACGACACCTTAAAAGCCATAGCCGCTAGTTTGCTGATGGAGCAGGTACTTGCCCCTAAATTTAACTTCACCCCGAAAAATAGCCAAAACGCCCCAGTGGAAGGTTTTGATTATGGCGAGAAAGGTTACGACCCTAATGGCAATAACGTGGGCTTCAATGAATCCACAGGACAATTCCAGATTGAGATTAAAGGGCTTGCCGAACCCAAGAGCAAAGATGCACAACGTATTTGTCAGGAAGATTTGAATGAAGTCATTACCGCTTTTGTGCAGGATAAAACCGCGCTGGAACGCGGCCTCTTTGATGAGGAAATGATCCCTGAAGAGTTAACACAGGTACGCATGGGCAAGATTGTAAAAGAAAAATATCCTGAGCTGGAAGACGAAGACCAAGAAGCCATTCGTCAACATGCCATTGCCGCGTTAAACCTTACCCAAAAAGCGAAAGAGATTGTGAACCAAGGCAATAGCACCGAGCGCGGTGGCAGCACCGCGTTTGTCGATGGTGTACGAAAATTTGCAATGGATGTGACTGATCTGGATATTGATTTGATCGATCATATCAACCCTTTCAGCGAAGCCTATGCCATTCTTGCTAAATCAATGACTGAAGACAGTCTAAAACAGGTGGCCGCCGTTATATCTGCAAAAAAAGTGACTCTCTCTGAAGAGGAAGCGCGAGAGCTGGCGATGCGGGCGATTAAGTTCAAAAATGAGCGTGGTCGATTGCCCGAACTCACTGCCGCTGATCCGTGGGAAAAGCGTATGGCAGAAGGCATTGCCTTCCTTGCGCGCAAAGTCGCTGAAGAGGGTGGAAGAGAAAAAGAATGACTGATTTGAAAGAAAAAAAATCCAATAAGGCGCTGCTTGAAGAGTTGGGAGTTGACATAACTCCCGCCAAGAAAGTTGCTCACTCGCCAAAAGAAGAGCGCATTATTGCAGGCTTTGAGGAAATTCAACGTTTCATTGAAGAGCATGGCCACCAACCTCAACACGGCGAAGATAAAGACATCTTTGAGCGCCTGTATGCTACTCGCCTAGATCGTATTCGATCACAGGAAGAATGTAGAAATTTGGTAGCCGATTTAGATTATCAAGGCTTACTTACAGCCGAGCATTGCATTGCTGAACCGCCAAAGGAATATAACAGCGATGCGGAGCTTCTGGCAGAGTTGGGAGTAGAAGCTCCGAAAGAAAATGATGTCACCTTCCTGAAGCATGTTAAACCCCGCGCAGAGGTAAGGGCTGCCGAAGAAATCGCTACCCGAACACCTTGCGCCGACTTTGATAAATTCAAACCATTATTCGATCAAGTGCAAGATCATCTCACTCGTGGTTTACTCGAAGCCAAGATACTCAAGAATCAAAAAGGCCAAACAATCATGGCCGAAATTAACGAGCGTGATTGGTTTATCGTCAATGGGCAAAAAGCCTATATCGCTGAAATTAGCAAAGAGCGCACTCACGGTTTTGATAAAAATGACTATAGGCTTCGCGTTATCTTTGATAACAAAACAGAGAGCGACCTGCTTCTTCGGTCCATGCAAAAAGCGCTTTACGTAGATGACGCTAGCAGAAGAATCGTTTCATTGTCTGCTGGCCCACTATTTGATGGTAATGCGGAAGATGAAGATACAGCCAGTGGAACAATTTATGTTCTACGCAGCAAATCAGAACATCCCACAATCGCTGAAAATCGCAATTTAATTCACAAGATAGGCGTAACCGGTGGCAGCGTTAAAACACGCATAGCAAACGCCAAACTAGACCCTACCTATCTAATGGCTGATGTTGAAATCGTAGCAACCTATGAGTTGTATAATATAAGCCGTACCAAACTCGAAAACATCCTTCATCGATTTTTTGATTCCGCGAAGCTCGATATCCAAATTAATGATCGCTTTGGAAACCCTGTTGTTCCTAGGGAATGGTTTTTAGTGCCGCTGTTTATCGTTGATGAAGTTGTGGAGAAGATTAAGGATGGAACAATAAGCGAGTACCGCTATGATACGAAAAACGTCAAGCTAGTGTCGGTTTAAAACATGACTGCTAAATTTAAAAACTGAGAGAATGATTGTATGGAACCAATATTTCTCGATTTTCATATACATACTTCAACAAATTTTGAAAAGCCGAATGGAGATTACAACTTGGCTAAATCAAAGGATAAGCCACTTTCAACAACTGAAAGCATCAATTCTCGATTCAGCCTTTAAAGGCGAACTCTAGGGGGAGTATATGAGTGGTGGTCAAACTAAAAACGCAGCATTAACAACGGCTTTAGCTTTCCATTACCAAATGCTAATTGGTTTGGATCGGTGCTTTTCGCTTGAGGACGGCCAGTCTGTTTGGTTCGAAAAAGACGGTGATGTCAGTTTATTTGCGCCAGATGCTGCGCAATCAACACAAACCGAAGTGAAAAATTACGCTGCGCCACTTACCGACCATCACGAAAACCTCTGGAAATCTCTAAAAAATTGGTTAGCACCAGAATTTAACCACAATCAGTACGGCGTTTTGGTGTTGCACACCACTCAAGCTTTTGGCGCGACAACTCGTTTAAAAGACTGGAATGCACAAAGTGCTGAACAACGGCTGCAAGTGCTAAAAGATATTTTTTATAGTCGATCAGAAAAAGAAAGAAACTCAGAAAAACCATCTGAAATAATCAAACTACAAAAAGAAGTAATGGTAAGCAGACCTGATGGTGAATTGATATCTGTATTGAAGAAGGTTGTCTTGCATGTAGAGGCTGATGACCTGAGTACTTTGAGAAAGAGGTTTTGCACTAAGTTGGATGGCTCTATTCCTCGAGCTAATCAGCAAGCTGTTGCGGAAGCATTGATCGGTTTTATATACGAACAAGCCAATAACACTGAGTGGGTAATTAAAAAACCCTTATTCGACCAACAGAGAGAATCTTTGACGGCTAGATGGGGCCCCACCTTATTTACAATTCCTGACTTCTCCCATCGGGATGCCACAGACAAAGAAGTCGAGACTTATATCACGGAATTATTTGTTCAGAAAATCCGTGAAATTGAATACGAGGATGTTTTGCCAGAGGCAGTTGGTAACTGGCTAGAGTTGCGAAACGCTTTAATTGAAGAACTTCACGGCTACCCTCAGTTCAGGGACACTGTTATTCGTTACCGTGAGCAGTGGATCAAAGCATTCATAGCAAAATATCGCAGTGCTGCACGAAAACAGGGTTCATCAATATCTCAAGACTTATACGATCAAGTAACAAGCGAATCACCATTTGGTATAGATGGTTACCCGAATCCAGACTTCGCCTTTAGAAATGGCCTGATCCACGATGTTATGGATGATGAAGAACAACAACTAAAATGGAGGGTTGAGCCATGAGCAGTATTGTAGGTGCCCTTTATGAATTGAAGTACAACCCTTTTGTGTACGGGGCATATATTGCTTCGTTTTACACCACAGCGGGCGATATGGAAAATAACCTACTACTTGCACCCCTGGTGATTCCACTTTGCAGTCACCCCGTTTTTGGTAAAGCTATTTCGGGTGCTGTTTTTGGAGACAAAAAGCAGAGTTCAATTTGGTCTATCTTCAAGGATCGAGCCAAGCTTTACGATCTGCAAGAACGAATTGATGAGTTTCAAGACTTAACTGAGCAATGCATTCAATACTGTTTGGTCAATGATTGGTTATCTGTCGATGAAGAGCGTTTAAGCCTCAGCTCGTGTATTGACTCTCCCTTCACAATTCAAAAAAGTGCAGAAAAATTAGGGCGATTATTTAGCGGTCAGTCAGTGGTCGAGATTTATGCATTTTTAGGAGTTAAACCGCGATGAAAACATTAATTCACGAAATTGGCATAATCGATAAGCAAGACAATAAGCACCCGGTTAATTTCAAAAAGGGGCTAAATGTGGTTACCGGTAAGTCGTCTACCGGAAAAAGTGCCTTGATTGAAATTTTTGACTATTGCTTCGGCAGTGGTGACAACACTATTCCCAAGGGAGTAATTACCGATAGCGCCGCTATTTACTACGTTGCGCTTTCGGTCAATGAACAAGAGATGGTGATTGCTCGTGACCCTGAATTAAGTACGAAGGCTTTTTTTCGTCGTGTAGAGGTATTTGATTCTGATGAGATTCAGCGCGACTATTTTAACAGTAATTATTTTCGCCCTCTGGACGAGTTTAAAAAACACCTAAGAGGATTTTTCTTAGACATTGATGATGTAGATGAGTCTTTAGCGGCAAAAGCCAATCGACGGTCTAATGCTAAGGCCGCTACACCTTCTATACGCAGCTTTTCATCCTTTATTCTTCAGCATCAAAATCTTGTGGCGAATAAACATGCGCTATTTTACCGATTTGATGAAAAGGAAAAGCGTGATCAAGCCATTAACCATACGAAGATATTTCTGGGTTTGGTTGATCAAAAATATTTTCATCTTTCCCAGGAGTATGAGCGTCTTAGTGGTGAAATGAATCGTTTGAAACGTCAGAAAGATGCAAATAACCGAGCAACTGATAACTACAAACAAAAAGTTGGCCCTGTTTTAAGCCAGCTTTACGCCATGATGGGTTTTGAGGATGAGCCGTTATCTTTGCACGCGATACTACGAAACCCGGAAGATGCGAAAAATCAGCTCGATAAAATTATTGTGCCGGAAAAAATCAATCATAATTCTGATGCGGTTACTCAAAGGTACAATCAATTAAAGCTAGAGCGCAGTCAAAAGACAGCCAAACTCAGAAAGCTGCAACGGCAATCTGCATCTATCAATAAGCATATCCAGGAAGAAGAACGTTTTGTTGATAACATAAGCCAGTTTAACTCCCCAAAGCATGTCCATATTTCTGCTTCAGTCTGCCCATTTTGCCATACAGAAAAAGAAAGTTTGCGAGAAAGTGCTGAGAAGTTACAGCAAGCCATCACTAAAGTATCGGGTAACCTTGCGCAAGCACGCCCGATGAAAGCGCAGTTTGAGTCGTCGTTAGTCGATGTAAAACGCAACATTGAAGCTTTTGACAAAGAGTTGACGGCTCTAAATCAGCAAATCACAGAAATAGAGAAAACAGAAAAGCAGTTAGCAGAGCAAAAGAGCCTGTATGAAAGCGTTTTGATGCAAAAGGCTAAGTTATTTGCGCTTCTCGACACTCTCAATATGGCTGATGACGCTGAGCTTGAAAAAGAAATTCAGGAGTTAAAAAAGCAGCTTAAAGTCATTAATAAAGGTCTTAAGCAGTACGATGTGAAAAAAGGGCTAGAAAAGGCTGCTGGAAAAGTTAACGAATATATGGCGGAAATTGGTAGTCAGTTCGAGTTTGAAGCTAGCTATAAGCCTATTAATCTTCACTTTTCGTTTGAGACATTTGATCTCTACCATTTAACACCTGAGGATGAAAAGATTTATCTCAGATCAATGGGTAGTGGCGCAAATTGGCTATACAGTCACGTAACACTATTCTTAGCACTGCACAAATATTTTGCTGAATTGGGTGATAAATGTTCGATACCGTCGATTCTATTTTTTGATCAGCCTACACAGGTATACTTCCCGAACTTCAAACGTGATAATTCCGATTCATTTAAAGAACAAAAGGGCCAAGAAGCTTTGCAGCGTTTAGAAACAGAACGTGTAGTAGATGAAGACATTAAAGCAGTTGAAAACTTATTTAGCCAGCTGTCTATTTATTGCAATGAAGTTGAAGAATTAAACGGCTTCTGTCCACAAATAATAGTTACAGATCACGCTGATGATCTCACTTTATCTAATGGCGTTTCATTTGAGTCTTTGGTTAATGAAAATAGATGGCGTACACGAGGATTGATTGAGCCAATACCTAACTGCTAAAACTAGTAGTGGATTATACTAAGCGTAAGTGTTTGACGAATTCCAAAAAGTACCTATAGCGTCCGGTCAGTGGGTGTCGAGCTTGCTCGATATACACTGACAGGAAACCAAAGCGTGCCGTCGGATTGCAGGCGTTTGCCATTTCATCGCCAGCCAAACTTACCTAGCCCACCCATCCAGTCACTTTCCTTTCCCAATGCGATAATTATATTTTTTACCGTCAGCCAATGACGATACTGCGTATCAGGCTTAAGGTGTCGAATTTTTGTATCCAGATACCACTTCAGATGTTTGAGTTGATATTGGTACGGGCCAACGTGAAATCTCGTCCATATCACAGCTGCTATTTTCTTTGCTCGATGGGTATGTTCTTTAACGCGAGTACCACGATTACCTTTCAGCTTACGATTTAATAAATGCTCCATATGTTGCTCGGCTTGTTCGTGATTGGCTGGGCGCATAATTATTCAATACGCTACTTACTGCTACCGATATAGGCTGCGACTACATCTGTGCGGTTGTGTCCTAATTCTTGGGCGAGAAGAGTTCGGGCTTTTTGATCCAGTGCTTTATCGGCTTGTCGTTTTCCAGTAATGACCGGAGCAGGATAGCCAGTAATGGCTTGATAGCGTTCGCAGGCATAGGCGGCTCGCATATCGTGAAAACCATTGATGGCTGTCTGGTTTGTCATGGCACGCCACTGGTTATACCGGTGGACTCGCCATTGCTTATAGTTGCTTTCAGGTGGAATTAAATTCTGTTCTTTGCCCTGCATGAGAGTGGCGGCTTTTAGGGTTTGCAGACACGGGTTACTGACGGGTATCCACCGGTCTGACCCTTTGCCTCTTCCGCCTTTGGTGCCTTGAGTAATATTGACACGCCCGTGCTGCCTGGCCTGGCGGAGGGCTTTGCGTGTATCTAGTAAAGAAGCTTCTTTAAAACGTAAACCCAGATCACGGGTGAGTTGAGCAATTAACATCGTCCGGTTTTGACCGTGTTTAACGGTGATGGTTTTTAGCACGTCCGGTCTGACCGTTGCGGGAATGGTTGAACGGACGTGAG
>JACKOB010000009.1 GCA_024234575.1 Hahellaceae bacterium | reverse complement strand
CCTTGTCAGGGTACTAATAAACCACTCAAACCGCATAGCATGGTTGAACAATTCTCCACATTTTCAAAGTCGGCACTTTAAGACATACGTAGTTTGATAATTTCCTACTAATCTCAATATTACAATCTCTAATCAAATCACTTTCAGTGAAGCGGCTGAAAAGGCGCTGCGGGTCTATTGGCCCGTGCAATGATTGACTGTTAAGGAACGACAATGTTATCCGTTTATAAATCCCGAAATTTTAAAACGCTGGTCAATCACTATATCCAGATCACGGCTGCAACTGGACGCTCTTTGTTTGCCAAGCAAGTGGTTGTCGTACCGAATATGGTTATCGGCCGTTGGTTGAAGCAGTGTCTGGCCGCTCACGCTGGCATCAGCGCTAATTTGGACCCTGTTTTGCCTGCGTCCTACAGCTGGGGCCTGATGCGCCAAGTGATTGCTGATCTACCGGAGCGTAGTGATTTTGACGCGCAGGTGATGCAGTTAAGCATTTTCAAAGCCTTGCAAGACACAGTATTTACTCGGGATTTTCCGCGACTACATCACTACCTAGCGCAGTGTACTGAAGCCGATGCGATGGTGTTGGCGGGAAAAGTCAGTCGTATATTTGATCATTACCAAGTTTACCGGGGTGATTGGCTAAAGAATTGGGAAAACAGGGAATCAGGCGAAGCGTTGTTAGGGTTGGGTGAGGATGAAGTCTGGCAGCAAGCTCTCTGGATGCGTTTAAATAAAGCAACGACGCATGGGTATCGCTCGAAGTTAGAAGAAACACTGCTGGCCGAGATTGAGACTCAAAAAATTAAACTGCCTCAAAAGATTTTTGTATTCGGTGTGGCGAATTTGCCATCTAATTTTATCAAGATCCTTAACGCTTTATCAGTGAATTGCGAAGTACATCTATTTGCTTTTTCCGCACAGGAAGGCGGTGATATTCCTGCAGAGGTTAAACACTGGCACCAAACTGGTTATGAGTTTTATGAACAGCTCAACTCCCCAGACATAGGTCTTGAAGCGGCTCCGTCAACACAAGGAGTGTTGACCAATTTACAAAATTTCCTCGTCGGTAAAAAATCAGAGTTTGTTGGAACCGGTAAGCAAAAATTACTGACGGTAAATTGCTTCAGCGCCATGCGAGAAGTAGAGGCGCTACATGATTACCTACTGCAACTTTTTACAGAAAACCCGCAACTAGTGGCCGGCGATGTGTTGGTTGCCTTACCTGATCTTGAAAATTACGCCCCCTTTATTCGAGCGGTTTTTGACGACGATGATTCGAAGATTCCGTATGTTATCAATGGTAGTTTGACAGCGGTGGAATCGCCTTTAATTAACGGATTAACAGCGCTGCTGGAAATACCCCGTTGGCGCTTTACCCGCGAGCAGGTGTTGGTTCTGGCTCGCAATCGATTGATCAAAATGCGTTTTAATTTGTCTGACGACGATCTGGATAAAATTGATTACTGGCTAGACGATGCTGGTGTTCGTTGGGGCATCGATGCAGCGCATCGAGCTGACCTAGGTTTGCCAAAGAGTGCGGAGCATACCTGGCGCGCAGGGCTTGATCGCCTATTATTAGGCGCCGTTTTACCAAAAAAAATGTATGCAGACTTGCCGCTGTTTCGCGGTGTGTTACCAGTGGATGAATTAGAAGGCGGGCTAACCATTGTGCTGAGCCAGTTTGTGAGCTTTTGTGAAAAGCTCTTCAGTTGGCGTGAGGCGCTAAAAGAGGCATACAGCCTGGATAAGTGGAGAGAGAATATTCAAGGCTTGTTAAGCGATTTCTTTATAGTGGATGAACTAGAAGAGCAAACCGAATTACAGTTACTTGGGGTGCTGGATGAACTAACCAACCATGCGGAGCAATCTAAACTTACTGAAAAGCTCAGCAACAATTCTTTTCAGGTATTGTTGTCTGATCGAATCTCGACGACTCAGCGAGCAGGCCGTATGGCGGGAGTAGTAACATTCTCAAGCATGAATAATTTGGCCGGTGTGCCTTTTAAGCACGTCTGTTTATTAGGTATGAATTATGACGCATGGCCAACCCAGCAACGTGAACCCGGCTTTGACTTATTGCAAAACCAACCATCGGCGGGCAGGCGTTGCGGTGACCGAAGTAGGGGCAACGATGAGCGCTACTTAACGCTGCAGTTGATTATGTCAGCACAAGACGGGCTATATATGAGTTATGTTGGTCGCAATATTCATAATGGCGAACAGATCCCACCTTCGGTAATGGTTTCTGAATTGCTTGATTGTTGTAATCGTGCTGGCGAGTTGTGCAGTGGTTTAAAAATCACTGAGTACCAACATGGGATGCATGTATACAGTGCGGGTAATTTTACTGCTGAGACAATGTTACAAAGCCATGATGAGCACTGGGTGCAAGTAGCCCGAAAAGTCGGTCGAGGGCAGAAAACTCTGCCGCCGCTCTTTACGCAAGCGTTAGAAAACACAGAGGCCGTCTCACAAATAGACGTTGATGAGTTATGTAGCTTCTTTACTAATCCGCAAAATAGTTTTTTACGCCATGCACTGGGCATCACCCTTCGGGATGACTCCAATGAGTGGAATAATGTTGAACCCTTTGGTTTAGCCAATTTTACGGATGGTGCAGTGCGTTCAATCGTTTTGGCCCAAACGAGAGCGGGCAGGGCGGAAACCTCCATGATAATGGCGAGAGCCTCTGGGTTTTTGCCTCATGGATTGCATGGCGAGGTTCTGCATAAGATCGAACAGAATAAAGTCGGCGAATTGCTAGAGGGTGCCGCTGCCGAATTTAATGAGCCGACTCTAGAGCCAATCACCGTGGATTTGCACGTTAGCGGCATTAATATTACCGGTGTGTTGAGGGAGTTACGACCACAAGGGCAGTTACTGCTGCTCAGTGATAACCTATACCCTTACCAAAAAATCCAGCTGTGGTTAAAACATCTGCTGTTATGTTGCGTTAATCCGCCAGGCATTCGTTGCACGACAAAGATTCTTAGCTTGGGTGGCATGCTGGTTTTTGATCCTATAGAGGATGCGCAGAGCCGATTAGCTGACTGGTTGCGAGCCTATTGCGATGGGTTGACAAAACCTCTGCCGTTTTTTGCCAAGGTCAGCTTTGCATACGCTGAAAAAATCAAAGAGGCGGCAGAGAACCAAAACCCTGCGCTCAGCGAGGCTCAGAAAAAGTGGGAAGGTGTCGGCAGTAAACCAGCCAATCAGTTTTTATATCGAGGTCATTGTCCATTGGATACGCACTTTGAGACCTTGGCTCAACAGTTGATATTGCCGATCATAAAAGCAGGGAGGGCTGATCATGAATAGTCGCCTTACATTTGATGTTTTTAACGCGCCCTTAGTGGGCAGCAATTTGATTGAAGCTAGTGCGGGGACCGGAAAAACCTGGAGCATCACCGGTTTGTACCTCCGCTTAGTGGTAGAGAAAGAACTGTTGCCGGAGAATATTCTGGTGGTGACGTTTACTAAAGCCGCAACGGCAGAGTTAACTGGCCGAATCAGAAAGCGCTTGCATGAAGCGATGTCATGGATCAATGGTCAGCAGACTACTGAAGATGAAGAATTTTTTAGTGCGCTGTTTAAACAATGGCAGGGCAGTATTAGCGAAGCACAGATCAAACAACGCTTACTTATCGCACTAGCCCGATTTGACCAGGCGGCTATTTTTACCATCCATAGCTTCTGTCAGCGCTTGTTAAATGACTATGCCTTTGAGGCAGGGGCAAGGTTTAACCTGACCCCAGTTACAGACACTTCCGAACAACTTAGTGATGTTGTGCAGGATTTTTGGCGCAACCAAATGCTAACTTTGACGGAAGAAGACAAGGAATGGGTCGAATGGTTGGTTAAAAAGAAACAGACTCCAGCGGCATGGTTAAAAGCGGTAGATAAGTTCAAGTCGAAACCGTATCAGAAGATTCTAGAACCACAAAAAGTTGTAGAACAGGCTGATTTCGCTGCAGCAAAAGATGAATTGGCTGATTTGTTTCCAGAGCTTTCATCAAAGTTAAAAAATTGCCAAGAAGAACAGCTTAGATGCAAAACTTATTGGGATAATAATTATGAAGCCGTTATCTCTTGTTTACGCCAGTCAATAGCGGACGGTAATCTTTTAGCTAAAGACTATAAACTAGATAAATTTGATAGTTATATCAAATCAGTCAAAGAAGTGCTCGTCGTGGAATTATCGAAGAGCAACAGTAAGCACGGGACCGATGCAAAGAAATTCTGTCAGTCTGAAATTGATAAAAAAGTTAAGGTGAGAAGGAATCCACCTAAACACAAATTTTTCTTATTAATGAACGCGTTTCTTAGTACCTTTGAAGCCTATAAAGAAGTGAGAGAAAATCAAAATAAGCTGATTGCTATACTTGATAAAGCATTTCAATATCGTTTGCAGGTCGCTCTCAAAGGTCTCTTGCTAGACATTGATAAAAAGTTCCCCGCGTTGAAGTCCTGCTTAGGCATGATGGATTTCGACGATATGATCTTAAGTATTTATCAAGCCTTGGTGAGCGATAGCGGGAGAGTTTTAGCCATAGCCGTCGCCAAGCAGTTTCGGGCCGCTCTGGTAGACGAGTTCCAAGATACCGATCCCTTGCAGCTAACCATCTTTCAGAGCCTATTTGCACAAACCCAAACGCCCTTATTTTATGTCGGCGATCCCAAACAGGCGATTTATAGTTTTCGTGGGGCTGATATCTATGCTTATTATCAAGGTTCGGATGCGTCTGATTACCAACGCACACTCAAAACCAATTTCCGTTCGACCCCAGCATTGGTCGATAGCGTAAACGCCTTGTTCAGCCCCTCACATCGCAGTTTTATTAGTGAAGAAATCACGTTTGATTGGGTGGCCGCCAAACCGAAAAAGGAATTGTATATAGAAGGACAGCCACCCGAGGCCATGCAGTTTGTGATTGCTGAAAGTAAAGATCAAAAAGCCTTTTCCAAAGGTGAAATTGAGCCAATTGCTATCTCGCATACTGTACAACAAATTGCCGACATTTTGGCGAAGGCTGATACAGGCTATGCCTACTTTACCTCCGAAGACGGCCAAAAAAGCAAAGTGAATCCGGCAGATATCGCGATATTGGTTCCTACCCACAAACAAGCGGCACTTATGGCCGAAGCGTTATCGAAGCAGGGAGTAATGAGTGTCCGACAAGGGCAGGACAAGGTACTGGAAAGCGACGCGGCGAAAACAGTGCTGCGCTTATTGCGGGCAGTTGCTGATCCGGGGGTTGAGGCGCGGGTGACTGAGCTATTGGCCGATCCGCTACTTGGTTTGGCTGGCCATGAGATTGTTGCCATGAAAGACGGTGGCCCACAATGGGAGTCTTTACTTGAAGACTATTGGCAGTTGAAACGAATCTGGACAGACAGTGGCTTCAGTGCCATGTTCAGGCACTGGTTAAGCCTGCCAGATAGCAATGGTACAACGCTGGCCCAGCGTTTAGTGGACTATCATGATGGCGAACGAAATCTGACAGATCTTATGCATATTGCAGAAATAATGCAGCAACGTAGTCGCCAGCAAAGTAGCATCAAAGCCTTAGTTAGCTGGTTGCAGTACGCCTTTACTGGCAACAGTAATGAGGATGAACACCAACTACGACTAGAGAGTGATACCCAGCGTGTGAAGATCGTCACTTTGCATGCCGCCAAAGGTTTGGAGTACAACATCGTTTTTTGTCCATTCTTATGGCAGGGTAAACAAGGCATAAAAGACGAGATTATCGGCGCGCATCAAGACACGCAAGCTGTCGTTGACTTTGGCTCGGATTACTTTGCCGAAGCCAAAAAGCAAGCCAATGAAGATCAGCTAAAAGAACAGCTTCGCCTGTTATATGTAGCGTTAACTCGGCCTGTTCACCGCTGTGTTATTTTTTGGGCGCATGTTCAGGCCGGTGGATATAAATTTACAGCTAATTCTGCTTTAGCCTGGTTGTTATATGGCGATGATTCAATGCAGGATAATCCAGTTGAAAAATTACGAGGCAAAGTTACAAAAATGAGCTTTGCAGAGTTTGTCGCTGGGGTGAATGACTTTCAAACGCAAGCCGAAAAACGTCAGCCAGCAAGCATCACTGGGAATATGGCCGCCGTTAGCTGCCTGATCGTACAAGAAAGTGCTGCCGCCAAGAGAGTTAAATTGACGCCTGAGGCCGAGCGGAAGTTAAGCTGTGCGGCGGTGCTTGATCGCTATTTGGCGCCATCCTGGCTACAAACCAGCTTCAGTGGTCTGGTAGGAAATCAACATGCTTCGGTGGAGCGATCAGCACATGCAGACGATGTTCCAGAAGAGGGCACTACGGATGAGGGCATCCTCAAACAGAACAACACGACAGAGGGTGCAAGCCAACCACCCAGTATATTTAACTTTCCCCGAGGTGCATTGCCAGGGGAGTGCTTGCACAGCATCTTTGAGCATTGGGATTTCACATCCACAGATAAAGCGCAATTAAAAGGTTTGATTGCCGACAAAATGAACCGCTTTGCCATCTGCACTGAGGGGCAACGTGAGAAATGGTATGAACCCGTAGCCCAAGCCGTGTTCGGCACCCTGCAGAAACCTCTTAATGAACGAGGCTTTTGTCTTGCCAGGATTGACGAAGCAGATCGACAGGCAGAATTAGAATTTATGCTCACGGCCCGGGGCACTGTAGGTCATATTCACTCTATTTTGGCGAACCCTCTTTATCAGCTGCCGTCTGCTTTTGTTGACGCCAGCAAACAGTTAAATGATAAGAAGATACAAGGCTTCCTGACGGGATTCATCGACTTAGTGTTTAAAGATGATCAGGATAAATATCATGTGCTCGATTGGAAATCCAACTACCTGGGTGACCAAACGAAAGACTATGCCCCCCGTCATATGGAACACGCTATGGCGAAAACCCATTACTATCTGCAGGCGTTACTATATCTGTTAGCGTTGCATCGTTATCTGCGGCAGCAATTGCCCCATTACAACATTGAGCAACATCTTGGAGGTGCCTGGTATGTCTTTGTGCGAGGCATTGATATCGACCAATCATCGGCTGAACCTGCCAGCGGACTCTATTATTTTCAGCCACCAGCGGCCCTGATTTTAGCACTCGACGAACAGTTGGCAACCCAGGAGGTGGTGGTATGAGCAGCCTGACAGTAGATAAATTAATAAACGCCCAGCGATCAAAAGCAACGCAAGGGCCCTCTGCCGCGAGCGCTGCATTGGCCAAACAACTGTCAGCGGTATTTGCGCGTCTTTGCCCTAAAAAAAGCTGCACCCGTGAAAACAGTCCGTCAATAGAGCAAACGCTGCAATTGGTGTTTGAGGCGTTAGAAGCAGGGAAAATCTGCCTTGATATGAGCAACGCGATAGCGGAAGCCGATGTGCCAAGCGTAACTGACAAGCAAAACGCTTTGACGACTTGGAAGAATTACTTAATAGCCGCGGGTGTAGCGTCTTCCGTGGGAGGCTTTACGCCATTGATTATAGATGGTGATCAGCTCTATTTCGCACGTTATCACCTATACCACACCCAGCTACAGCAAAGGCTAACGCAATTAGCTTCACAATCGGTTGAGCTCTCCAACGCAGGCGAATTGGCAAATGCGTTAACACGCTTATTCCCTACCTGTGAATTTAAACTAGACTGGCAAAAAGTAGCTGCGGCATTGGCGTTGAAAAAGCGGTTGTGCGTACTTTCTGGCGGCCCAGGAACGGGTAAAACCACCACTGTTTTACGTTTGCTAGCGGCACTCTGTACGGCTCAGTCAAAGTTGCGAATTCGCCTTGCTGCGCCTACGGGAAAAGCTGCCGCCAGAATGCAGGAATCAATTCAGAAAGAAGTAGGTAAACTCGATTGCGACCAGGCAATAAAAGACCAGTTTATCACCCTGAAAGCATCAACCCTACACCGTTTGCTTGGCTACAAACCCAACTCGGTGAACTTTCGCCATCATGCAGGTAACCCCTTGGCAGTTGATGTGTTAGTGATTGACGAATCATCAATGATTGATAGCGCGATGATGGCCAAATGCCTGGATGCTTTGCCAGTGAATGCCAGGATTATTTTACTTGGCGATAAAGACCAGCTAACGGCGGTGGACCCCGGCAGCCCGTTTGCTGAGATTTGCAGTCAATTTGGCTTTAGCCACCAGTTTGCAGATGAACTGACCCAATTGTCGGGGCAATCAGTCTCGGAATTTGCAGTAGATCACCCTAAGGCGCTAGGAGATAATCTGGTATTCCTGAAACACAGTTATCGCTTTGGTGATAGCAGCGGAATAGGGCAGTTAGCCAAACTGATTAACGCCGGTAAAAATGAAGATGCATTAGAACTTTTGCGCAATCCTGCTAACACCGATATTGGCTGGCAGGATTATCAACCGGCAGAGTTTAGACGTTATAATGCTAAAAAGGCTGACCCGTTGATACAAAAAGTAAAAGCCGGTTTCGCCCCATACCTTGCTTCGCTGGCAAATCCCAAGCAAGTGACAGACGTTTTTGCCGGTTACAGTCAGTTCTGTTTATTAACAGCAACACACAAAGGTTTTAGTGGCCGCATAGACACCAACCTGCTGTGCCAGAAAGCCCTCGGCTTTCCCGCCGACAAGACTTGGTACCATGGGCGGCCAGTTATGATCAGCCAGAACGATTATCAAACAGGCCTGTACAACGGTGATGTGGGTATATGTTTGGATTTGACGGGGGATGGCCAGTTGCGGGTGTATTTCCCTATGAGTGATGGCTTTAAAGACTATACCCCCAGCCGCATACCTGCCCACGAAACGGCCTTTGCAATGACCGTCCATAAATCACAGGGATCGGAATTCAGTCGTGTCTTGTTTTTACTGCCGGACAGTGACAGTCGAGTATTTAATAGAGCTTTGGTTTATACGGCAATTACCCGGGCTAAGGAAATGGTTGAGCTGTGGGGGCAGGGTGAGGTGTTGTTGGGGGTGGGTTTGTGATGGATTGGCATGTTTCAGCATTAAAAGGATGGAGGGCTGACCTTTACCTCTGAGATGCTTTATTCCAACGCCCCAGGGCATGATGTTGTTCGCCCACCTTTGGGCGCAGGGCATGCAGAGTCAAAGCTCAAGCATACGAAGAAACAAGGTGACTCCGAAGCTATCGCAAGCTTTTGTTATAACGCGATCTCCGGTTGGAAAGTGTTTCACTTCCATGACACCACGGCTTTACGGTTAACTTTATGCCTACATTTACAGTACTATATAATGGTACTATAATATGCAAATGAAACGAAAACACCAAAAAACACTTGATCTGATTTTTACACGCCCGGTCAATGGCAGTATCAAATGGAAAGATATTGAGTCTTTATTTCTTGAGCTGGGAGGCACGCTGGAGGAAGGCGAAGGTTCTCGTGTTGGCGTTAGATTATTTGGTGAAAGGCGAGTATTTCATCGGCCACATCCGTCCCCTGATACAGATAAAGGCGCGGTTAGCAGCATTCGCCGATGGTTAGAATCAAATGGAGTAAACCCATGATCAATTTAATGAATTTTGACGGTCATCAAGCGGTTATTAATTATGATCCTGAAATTGAAATGTTCCGGGGGGAGTTTATTAACCTCAATGGTGGCGCTGACTTTTATGCTACAGATATAGAGGGGTTGCATAGAGAAGGAAAAATATCTTTAGATATGTTTCTTGAAATGTGCAAAAAAGATGGCGTAGAGCCGAAAAAACATTACTCAGGTAAATTTAATGTACGTCTAAGCTCAGACTTGCATGCAAGCTTAGTAGTTGCCGCTGCAGTTGAAGGAAAAAGCATAAACCAATGGGTAGTTGATACTCTTGCTGGTTCTATCGAGAATCGACCGTAACAAGCGGAAAAACCTAGCGATAGACACTGCAAAAAGTTTGTTGCCAAAGGGTACAAAATTTTTCCTGTCATTAAACACCATGCCGTGCGTAACTTGTTCGTGGCATTCGACTTTCAACGTAATTAATCCCTTAAATTTCCAACAAAAACCACTACGACACTCATTGTCGCAACCCTCAGATACAATGACATTAATGAATCACAAATCGTAATGTCACCCCAGAGGCAAGCAGACCATGGCCGCTTCAAATCACTGAATCAAGGTGCAGGAACTCTCCAGGTTGGTATTACAATCAAGCAAAGGCCACTGGATTTTCTATTGTAAGGTAAGGATGGCCAGCATGCATGAAAACGAGCAACTACAGCCAATGACAAGAACATTAGATAAAAAGAAAATCGTTGTATTTACCGGTGCGGGGATCAGTGCAGAAAGCGGCATTCGAACCTTTCGCGATGCCAATGGATTGTGGAATGAGTATTCTCTGGAGGAAGTCGCCTCGCCTCAAGCGTGGGCGAAAAACCCCCAACTGGTGCTTGATTTCTATAATGAGCGCAGAGAAAACGTATGTAATGCTCAGCCAAATGAAGCGCATGAGGCAATCGTCGCGCTTGAGCAGCAATATGAAGTCGTGGTGATAACACAAAATGTTGACGATCTTCATGAGCGGGCAGGCTCCTCCAATATCATCCATGTTCACGGTGAAATAACCAAAGCACGCAGCAGCATCGACGAGACATTGATCTATGATATAGGTTGCAAATCGATATCAATGGGGGATACGTGTGAGTTAAGAAGCCAGTTAAGGCCGCACATCGTGTGGTTTGGTGAGCCGATAATGCACCATGGTACTGCACAAGCTCATGTTAGGGATGCCGCACGAATACTGGTAGTGGGTACATCCTTAAGCGTATATCCAGCGGCAGGATTGTTAAAGAAAGCCAGCTATCACGCAGAGAAAGTAATGGTGTCATTAGATGTCGTTGAAAAGCCATTCGGCTATGAGTTTATTCGTGCGAAAGCCTCAAGTATGGTCCCTTGGGTGGTAGGGAAGTGGCTTAAGGGGGAGCGAGCGATTTAGCTAGAATAGGTTGTGGGCAGATGTGGACTAATTCTTTAGTTGCTCTGCTTATATGGCTTAGGCTCATTTTATAAATGAGCCGCGCGATTACTAATAAACTGAGGCGGCTGTGTATGTTATTGCCAAGGGTATGATTTATCTCTGATGGTGACGATAGGGTCAATTCAATTAGGAAAAATGAAATCAATCAATGGGAGAGTTGTGATGTGTGAAAAAGTGAATACAACTGAAGTTGCCCCGATAGGATTTCTCCGACGCTATCACCAACCACACTCCCCCAATGCCTGAGAAATACTCACCGAGAATTGATCCACACGGTCACAATTCAAGAAAAAAGGGATGTTTCGATGTGAGCTACGGCAGTATTCATGTCTTAGCGCATCAATCAAAACGTAATTTGATGTTTTATCGTAAGGTGACGAAATGCTTGTATCGGCGCCTTTTGTGATTTCACCATAGATTTTAAATTCACACTCAACCCAGCCTGAGGCGTCTAAAAGTTGGATGTTGTAATGGGGAGTGTGGTGTTCCCAGGTAAATTTATTTGTGGCTGATGACAGCGTTATGGGTGTCAGCCCTTTTATCCACTCTAAAAGTCGCGGAGCCCAGAAGTCAAAGTGACTAGCGTGTGTTACGGGTGGGTTTCTGGCATCACTATAGTTAGGCTCGAATTGTCGACTTAAGGTGTAGATGATCTTGATATTATCTGACGCTGACAATGAATCCATGGACTCACTAAAGCTTTCCAATCGCCTATAAAGAGAGCATTGATAAGGTAATAGGTCGATTGGGCTTTTAAGGTGTTCTGGTTTGATTTCAAGGTCAAGTTGCTTGGACGACCGGTCAGGATATTGGCGGATATAGTCGCTCTGATTAAAAAACAAACCATGGGTGATATTGGCCAATTGATTTGACTGATTGGCGATCAGTTGATTACTTTCATCAAAAACAGCGACTTCGCTTTCAAGCATGATGTCGTAATCAGCACCAATACAATTATTGCTCTGCAAAACAATCTCTGCCCATATATGCTCATCATAGGCTTGCTGAAATTCTATCGCATCCAAAAACAGCCGGTTAATACGTTTAAAGCCACTAAAGTTGTTCGAATAAAGTGATTTTTTTCGTTGCTGAACGCTACGAGACTGTCTTTTTGTCAACATTAATCTCCGGGGTGGTGCTGGGTTTTTAGTACAGAGGCGTTGCCCGAATACACTGTGAATGTGACTTCTATCTAAGAGTAATCAAGGGTAACTCATGGTTCCGACAAGATTTGTCGGAAGGCTGGTTTAATCTTTTAGTTGAGCAGGAAAGCAAAGCATTTATACCAGAAACCAAAACTGCATCGCTTATTAACTCATTGCGTTAAAACCAACAGGTTGTTAATATTTGCCGCGAAAATTCCCAATAACCCAGAACCAAGGAGGTGCATCATGAAAAACTTAAACACGTCTCTTGGCAATGCGGGTGATCTTTTGGCGTAAGTCTTCGCCACTCCCATAAATATCTCTCGTCATTGCCATCTAATTCGCGTATTAACTTACGGGGTATTAATTTGCCCTCGGTTAATGCAGATTCGAAAAAGTATCATAGGTAAATGACTATGGGCGATACCGTTCGCACTATAAATCAAAAAACAAAATTGATTGCTTCAAATAATGCCTGGATTGAAGGCGAAGCGATTAAACAACTTGAATTTGTTTCAAATATGAAAGGAATGACCCGTGTGGTTGGGTTACCAGACCTTCATCCCGGCAGGGGTTACCCTATTGGAATGGCTTGTTTGTCTGACAGGGTTTATCCCGCGTTGGTCGGGTCGGATATTGGCTGTGGGATCGGTCTGTGGCAAACGGATGTGCCAGTCAGAAAAGCAAAACTGGATAAGTGGGAAAAGCGCTTACGGACAGAGTCAGATCCTGAGCGCTGGTTAGACAGAGGTGCCGAGCTTATAGAGCAATACCTACTAAATGAAAACGTTCCTGAGTCTCTACAGCTGATGATTAGCAGTGCTCACAGTGCATGGGGCTCTGTGGGTAGCGGCAATCATTTTGTTGAATTGCAAAAAATCAGTCGCATTGCGGATGAATCTACGTTGCAACAAATGAGCATCAACCCAAACCAGGTGCTGCTGCTGGTTCACAGTGGCTCACGAGGGTTGGGTGAGGCGATTCTCCGCGATCATGTCAACGAGCACAGTCATGCAGGCATAGAGCCAGGTTCTGCTTCCTGTAAGGATTACATGCACCGTCACGATTTTGCTTTGCGATGGGCAGGTATCAATCGGCAAGTGATTGCGGAAAGGATGACGGCGGCATTAAGTATGGATACCACACCCATTTTGGATGTCAGCCATAACTTCGTTGAACGCAAAGAGGTGGAGGGTCATACCGGTTGGTTGCATCGCAAAGGGGCTGTTCCGACCGACAAAGGCTACGTTGTCATACCAGGCTCGCGTGGTGATAGCAGTTACCTTGTTTGCCCGACGAATGACGCGGATATTAGCCTCTTCTCTCTAGCCCATGGCGCCGGAAGAAAGTGGTTAAGAACCGAATGCTACGGTCGTTTAAAGAATCGTTATAGCGTTTCTGAACTCACACGAACATCACTAGGTAGTCGTGTTCTTTGTGACAATAAAGAGCTGTTATATGAGGAAGCGCCCGAAGCGTATAAACCCATTCATACTGTTATTTCGGACTTGGCCGATCTCGGACTAATTAAAGTCATCGCGGAGCTTCAACCGCTTTTGACCTATAAGTCGGTGTCGAACAAAGACAGCAAACGATCTCATAGTCATAGGAGGGAGGGATGAAAAAACTGGTTCAACTATCCGCAGGGCAAGGCCCCAGTGAATGCTGTCTCGCGGTTGCCAAAGCCTATGGGCTTTTTGTAAAAGAGGCTTCCGAGAGGCATTTGCAACTGCATGTACTGGAAAAAGAAACGGGTAGGGATAATGGTACCTATAAGTCCATCCTTCTCTCGGTGGAATGCTCCGATAAGGATCAGACAATTGAGTTTCAAACTCGATGGATTGGTGCAATGCAATGGACGTGTAAAAGCCCGTTCCGACCAAATCATGGACGAAAAAACTGGTTCTTTGATGTCGCCTGGTGGCCTGAGCCTGAGGAAAATGCAGTAGATTTGAATCAGTGCGTTATTAAATCATGCAGAGCTTCCGGCGCGGGAGGTCAGCATGTCAATACCACTGATTCTGCTGTTCAAATTACGCATCTACCAACAGGCACTACGGTAAGAATGGAATCAGAAAGGAGCCAACATCAAAACAAGCGGTTAGCTCTTGTGTTGTTGAGTCATAAATTACGCCAAACCAACGACGCTAAAAAAGCGGAAGTGAAAGGCGAACTTAGGATGCAACATCACCAATTGCAACGTGGTCAACCACAGCGCAGTTTTGTCGGGTTGGAGTTTAAGGAGAAGTAACGCGTTGTCGGGGTTTTTAGTACATCGCCGTTGATAAAAACTTTCTAGCTGTTTGGTGGTTGTAAGACACAACGCCCGGCAGTTAGAAATACTATTGGGTAATACGACAGTGTTTGTCGGATTCAGGTTGTATGATTTCTTTACTCATTAAAAAGGAAAAGAACCATGGCCTTTATGCAACCCGCACGCATTTACACTTGTTCTAACTGCGGTTGGAAGAAAATTATCCCTGCGCATCCCGATGCGATGCTACCGCAAGATATGCCACCTAAAAAATGCGATGACTGCGGGTCTACGGAGATTAAGGGTTATCGGTATGAAACATTGGGGAGCAAATTAAAAAAGTGGCTGTTTGGGATGTGATGACGAGTTTAAATTACTTTCTCGCTATTAAAGACGGGGAATTCGCAAACGATACTTTTAGAGCTACTACTGCGAATAATTTGTTGGAGTATGTCCTAAAGTGCCATATTAAGAATGGCTGTCAGAATTTTGCTTCTGGGCCTAAAAATAAGTAAATACAGCACGTCGGCCTGGTGCGATATTCGCCAGGTATTCCGAGAGCAAACAAAAATGTTTACAAAACACCGATAGTTGCGGTGGGTTGCGTATATTTTTTCACTGTATTAGGTGACATATGAGCACTATAGGACATAACAGTCTATTTCGAGCTCTGCTAGATTTTATTTATACAGAGCGTTCTGTCTCTATGAATATGGGAACGCTCTACCCAAGGGCGGCAAAAATTAGCTCCTTTGCGGAGTCCGTATAAGTTACTACTAGATATTCAAGGGGCGCTAAGTGAAGTCATTTAGGGGGTATAAAATAAAGGGACGTAAGGGAATGTCCCATTGGTCATGCATCATGGAAGAGTGGATGCTTTCTATCGAGAGATATACCAGGATCATGGGGGGGGAGGATGCGCCTTATTACTACAATGAGCGAGCCAATATCAGTGTTCTTGCGGGTGCCGCATGGAGGTCTGGATGGGTCGCTTTGGAGGAGTTTCAAAGTGAGAAGGGGTATCGAAATAAAGCAAAAACAAATGGCAGAACCGATTTGTATTTTGCAAACGAATCTAACGAAGAGTTAATTGAAGCAAAATTTCAATGGGTGTGTATGGGCACCGACAATTTGGAGCGTATGGTTCGAGAAACAATGGAGCTTGCAACCTCGGATGCGAAAAGAACACGCGCCAATAGTTCAGACGTTAAATCTATTGGTGTTGGGTTTTTCCCCGTCTATAAAAAAGATATGTGTATAGAAGATCGCGATGATTTAATCGAGAAAACTCTAATTGAATTTGGGGAGCAAGATTACCATGTTATGGGATGGTGTTTCCCTCCTGAAATGAGAGGGCATGTGTCTGAAACTACTGGAAATTTGCTGCCAGGCATAATCATGCTTGCAAAAAATATCAACTATTGAAGTCCTTACAGAGCACTGCTTTGTGGCAAACATGTGTGTGCTTCGGTGTTTCCAATAGCAAGGGGATAGAGCTATAAAACAGCCAATGTCACTGGCTAATAAAACGAGACAGCAATGGCAAGAATAGGCGTAATTTCAGATACACATGGGTTGGTTCGGGGTGAGGTGTATGGTTTATTTAAAGATTGCGACATTATTCTTCATGCTGGTGACATTGGTAACTATGCGGTGCTTGAAAAGTTGAAAGAAATAGCACCCGTTGTATCCGTTCGTGGAAATATTGACAAGGATAGCTGGGCAGAACAGATCGAAGAATATCAAGCGATACACATTGACGGTAAATACCTAATCTTCTTCACAATATTCAAGACTTGGATCTCGAGCCTAAAGAGCAGTTTGACATGGTGATTTATGGCCACTCCCACATACCAGCAAATGAATTGAGAGACGGCGTCCTCTTCGTTAACCCAGCGTCTGCTGGACCAAGGCGTTCTGGTCAATTGCTGAAATGTTAGACGTTTAGATCAGAGCCCATCAAATTATGGTAGGCAAAGTGGTCATCGTTAGCCATGTAAATTGGAGTGATGAATTGATAAATACGCTATTAGACTATTACGACAGTGTTTGTCGGATTCAGGTTGTATGATTTCTTTACTCTTTAAAAAGGAAAAGAACCATGGCCTTTATGCAACCCGCACGCATTTACACTTGTTCTAACTGTGGTTGGAAGAAAATTGTGCCGCCGCACTCTGATGTGCTTACTTTGCAAGATATTCCGCCTGAAATATGCGCTAAATTTGGTACGACCGGATCAAGAACCGTGTGCATGAAATATTAATGAAAAAGTTTCAGTGATGGTCGCATTCATGATTGTGAAGGTGGCGCAATTTAACTCTTGGAATTTAAAACGAAGAAAACGAAAACAATACCTTTAAAGTACTGTTGCGAATAATTTGTTGGATTCCTATTCGGAAACCGTAATTTTGTCATCTTTGTTGCACAGGCAAGCAACAACGTCGCCAATATAACTTCACCTTTTAACGCAGCGTTACGCAGTCTAAATATTAGAAGTAGGAGAATTAAATGCCAAATTATTGGGTTGTTGGTGCTTCTTGGGGCGGGGTCGAGCACCAAGATAAAAAGTTTATTGAGCAGGGTATTTGGATGCTTGGCTGGGAAGAAGGTGATCAGCCCGCCCAGTACAAAAAAGCGTCTGAAATGAAAGTGGATGACCGAATCGCAATCAAGCGTATGAAAGGCGGTGGCCAAACTGGAATTAAGATTTTTCATCTTGGCATTATTAAAGGTGTGATCTTAGAAACTAATAAAGTGATTTGTACCGTTGATTGGCTAGCTACGAATTTAGACAGAAACATTGAAGAAAGTCGTGGTTGTTTTAAATCGATACACGGGCCATTTGAACATGATGAATGGGTAGAAAAGATTTTCTGCTTATAGTACGTGATTTGCATATCAGGTGAATACTACGGATTGGGCAAAACAGACTCCTTTTCTGCGGCGCTTTGCTGGCAATAAAGTCGACAGTTTTTCCCAGCCGAAGAACCTAAAGTTGGGGGCCAAAACACGAGTCAGCACTAAGTGAACATTATGCACATAAAAACCTCTCAACATAGCTATCCGATCCTCTTAGACATTGAAGCTTCGAGCCTGTCAGATAACAGTTATCCTATCGAAATAGCATGGACATTGCCCTGTGGTGAAATTGTCAGCTATCTAATCAACCCTAAAACCGTGTCGGCATGGCAGGACTGGTCGGTATCTGCGGAAAAACTTCACGGAATAACGCGGCACATGTTGGAGAGTAGCGGCGAGAAACCGGAAGCAATCATCAAAAAGATACTGGAAACGCCAAACCACAAGGTGATGTATTCTGATAATCCAGAATGGGACCAGTTTTGGTTGTCAAGGTTATTTGCTGCCGCTAGACAACCTTTAGATATTGAATGTCGGCATTTGTATACACTGTTTTCTGCAGAGGTGTTAGATAGCAAAGTTGATGGAATACCGGTTATGTCTACAATCGAAAAGTTTGCACGGAACAACACGCTCAGCCGCCATAGAGCAAAAGCAGACGTTAGGTATTTATTGAACATCTATCAGGCCATCATGGTTGGTTGATTCTTTTCTTAAAACCGTGGTCGAGAGGGAGCCGTTGCAGTGCCTTTACCGTCACGCCTATATTCCTATAAAGCTATAGGCACCGCATGATATCGAGCCTGACAAGAGCCGTAGAAAAAATAAGGCAAGCGGATGCCGTATTTATTATTGCTGGTGCGGGAATGAGTGCAGACTCTGTTTTGTTGACTTTCCGAGGGGCTAATGGGCTTTATCAAACCGAAGATGTTGATATTGAGGATTTGATCAATCCGATATGGTTTAGAAAAGATCCTGAAGCGGCATGGTCTTATTACAGGGTGCGATTCGGTAGTATTTATCTACAGAGCATCACAAAGGTTACCAGCATCTAAAAGCAATGATTGATGATAAGCGTGGTGGCTGCTTCGTCTATACAAGCAATGTTGATGGCCATTTTCAACGGTCTGGCTTTTCACCTGCGAGTATATATGAGTGCCATGGCAGCATTTTTAAATATCAATGTGCGGGCCGATGTACTAAAAATGTGTGGGGCTTACATGGGCATGCAATGTATTCGAAGACAGAAATTTTTGGAGTTATTAATAAGCAAAAGTGTATTGGCCTGTCCAGCATGCGGGGGAGTAGCGCGGCCTAACTTCCTTATGTTTAATGATAGTTCGTGGATATCTAGTTCTTCATGGGAGCAACATGAAAGTGACTGTATTTTCATTCATTCAACAGCGATCAGCGCATTAGGAAAGTTGAGTGAGGCGTTGGATAATTATGAAAGGTAGTTCGACTGTGTTTTGTGGACGAGATTTGGTTGAAACATATGAGCCTGTTCTCGGCAGAAAATATTCGCTTATTGAAGACGGTTTCGAAGATATCACCGTCATCGTAGTGACAAAAAAATGTAGATTTACCTTTGTTATTAAAATATGCACCGACAAGAGGTTATCGTTTCATCGTTTTAGTGATTCAGGGGGAGAGAAGCCGTTAAAAAAGTTACCGATACCACTTAAAAACCTGCTTGAACTGGTGAAAGCGTCGTCTTCATCTGCAGGAAAAGGAATCCATTTAAAAGCTTTGGATATCGTGGCGCGAATCGGTCCAGACAATTGGCTCGGCTACTACAATTATCTTGTTCGCCAGCCATGGCTGGACCAATACGATTACCCCTTAGCGTTTATAGAGATCGTTTGCAGTATACCAGCTCTTATCACTTGGGATATTTCAACGCCTATAGATAGGATCACCCATCAAAGCATGGCGGAAACATTTACAAGAGAGCCTAAATTTACCAATAAGGTAAGAAAGCAATTGGCAAAGCTTGAGTTCGATTCCAGTTATGATGATTTTAATAATGTGTGCAGTTTTTTGATGCGAGAACGTGAGTGGGTTGGCCACTTTTTTGTCCCAAGCGTGAAACGAATGGCACGTTTGAGCAATGCCTATCATGAGGCCACCTTTATTAAATTGCTTCCGTCGGTTGCCCGAGAAATTCGTGACAAGGGTATAGGTGATGAACAGTTGTTGCTTTTAGGCGACTTCAGCTATTTTTGTGAAAGAATTTCGGATAAAAGCAGGCAAAGAATTTTTTCCAAACTTAAAAATTGCAAGGCTGTCGCAGACATTGCCCTTGTTTACCATCAAATATTCAGTGGAATTGATAGGAAGTTGGTCTGGGTACTTGGCGATGAATTCTTAGAGTGGAAGTCAAATAACGCGTCTTTAGCTGCAACGTTTCCTGCGCCACGCATTCTTGGAAATGCATTATTTTCGCACATTAACAGCTTATCTATGATTCAAGAAGTTGGGGAGAAATTGAACAGCTGCGTAGCAAATTTCTATATGGATAATCTTGCTGGGAAATTTGATCATTATTACTACGAAAACCCTGTATCTAATGAAGTTGGTGTATTGCAACTGATCGCAAAGGAGTCTGAATCCAAATTGCTATCTGAGTTTAGGGGGGTTAACAACACTGACCTTTCATCTGGTGCCTGGCTGGACCTGAATCAATGGCTTAGACAATCTGGTATTGACGTTCAATTTAGTTCAGAAGATCAGGACTAAATGACAATGACCTGCAACAGAGTATCATAAGCTTGTCGACTGATTTTGTTGTGGCTTTTCTTACAACAGGGAATGAAGTGCGCTCAGATTTCTAGCGCACCCAGCGGTATAACGAGCCCAGGGCCGCGATGTAAATCAACATAACAGTCTTGGGTGTTAATTCTGATCAAGGGAAAGCCTGCATTAAGGAAGATGGGTCCAATAGGTACGGAATTATAAGCATAGAGAGAAAATCGGAACTATAGGGCATTTGCAGTTTTATTATTTGCCACTATTCTAAATATTTATCACTTTGATCAAGTGGCTATATTAACCATGTCACTTCAGGTTATTTAGTGGATATATACTTAGTTAAGTATCTACTAATAATAATTAGTACTTAGTCATCAACGATAGAAATGGAGAAGGAGAGCATGACCAGTAAAGTGGCCGAAAAACCAAAATTATTGTAGGCCATACGAGTGATGCTTACGCAAGTATTGTTGCATAGCGGTTTGTTATTGCAGGACTGATCTTGCCTCGTACCAAGCGCTCACTGATTAGCTCGAAGTTAATCGCAGGTGACAGCGGGGTGAATGATCGATGATGCCATGAGAATGCACTCCGTTGCTTTGAATTAAATGTGGTGAAGGTGAGGTCCAGTTTTGGACCAAAGGTGAATGTATGAGTGTAATAGTTGCGACCTGCACGGCGCGGGAGTTATTCGAAAAAAAAACTATTCAATCTAGCGAAGGTAAAGAAATTAAGGGAAAACTTACCATCCCAGAGTACCAGCGCCCCTATTGTTGGCAGGATAAGCAAATAGACGACCTTTTGCGCGACTTTCGCGTTCACTTCGAAAGAGATGCTGAGTTGCCGTATTACCTTGGAAGCCTGATTCTGCATCAGACTGAAGAGCAATTAAATATCATTGATGGACAACAACGTATTTCGACGCTAGCCATCTTGGGATTAATCAGTGAGCAGGTCCAGGAGATATCTTTAGAATATACATCGTCTATTAGTCATCAACAGATTCTAAAAAATATTGAACGACTTCGTAGTGGGCTTTCACAGTGGAAAAATTGGGTTGATTTTAATCGAATTCAATTTACCTTGGTGGTTACTCAATCAGAAGATGATGCATATCGTTTTTTTGAAACTCAAAATACAGGCGGGGTTCGTTTAGCGGGGCCAGATATCATTAAGGCGCATCATCTGCGAGCTGTACCCAAAGTACATCAGACCAATAGCGCCAGGCAATGGGAAAGGCTGGGTGATTTGAACTCAGTGGTGATGGCACTGCTCAAAGGCCGATATTGGCAGCGTATTCAACCTCGAAATGTACCGTCACATAGGCAACCAAAACCGATCCGGGATTGTATTGTGTCGGAGTTCGGGGAAAACACGGATATAGGCGACGATGTTTCCTTCATTCGAATACGAAGTATTTCTAGTCCTTGTGGTGATCTGCGTAACGCGATTTTTCAGCAGGGGTATGATGTCCGCCAGCCGATAAACGCGGGGCTAAACTGTGTAAACTATTTGGCCTACTTTCAGAAACTACGTGATAAGTACTGGAAAAACCTCGAGTTGCCTCATATTAAAGGCTACGTTGATTTCTGCATAAGTCTTAGAGAGTTGGAAGGGTGCGGCTATCTACAAGATTTATTTGAAACCTGTTTGCTGATGTATATCAGTCAGTTTGGTGAGTACAAGTTGGAGTCTGCTGCTAAAAAGTTGTTTAGAGTAGTGTATTCGCGGCGGGTGACTAATCAAAAATCAGTGCGAGAAAGCTCCATCCCTGCCTTTATAAATGACAATCCGGTACTAGATTGGATAGCACTTAGTTACACCCCGCAGCAATGTTTTAGCTATCTTGATGCTTTTAAACTGACCGTGGACCCGAATAATATTAGAGATACTAAAAGTGTAAAGGCGCGGTTTATGAAAGACGTAAACAACATTTTTGATCTACAGATAAAGGATGGCCACTTCGACTCGCAATTTGGCCCGGCACTGACAAACAAAATTGTGGCACTGGGAGGCCCTTGCGATGAATGATGCCGTTCGTTCTGAATTGCTTACTCTAAAAAATATTGCAGACGGAAAAATGGGCTTTGTTATCCCAAGTTATCAGCGACCCTATGTTTGGCACGATGATGATGTACGTAAACTGTTAGTTGATATTAAACAGGCTTATATGGCTGAAGAAGGGCATTACTTTATTGGAACTGTCTTGTCATCATTACATAGTAATGAAATTTATGAATTGATTGATGGGCAACAGCGGATCACGACACTCATGTTGATCTCATTGGCGTTTAAGTCTTTGGAGATTGAATGTGACCTTTCAAAAGTGTCAATTCGGGACAACACGCCCCGAATTAAGTTTGAAATACGTGACACTGTATTACAGTTGTTGGGAAGTCTGGCCGGTTTGGATACGTTTACCAAACCCAGCGATGAGGAGATAAAACAGAATCCCTATCTCACGCATATTGCAGCTGCGCATACTGTTTCGACACAATTTATTACAACGCACGAAGCAGAAAGGGGCAGGTCTGATTTAAAAATGTTTGCCGACTTCATCTATGAGAAGGTGCAATGGGTGAACAACGTTGTACCATCGAAACTGGACCTGAATCGGCTTTTTTATAGTTTGAATACGGCAGGGGTCCAGCTAGAGCCGGTGGACATGTTGAAAGCAAAGTTGCTTAAAAAAATCGAGTCGGAAAAACCACTTTATAATGCGATTTGGCAAGCATGCGAACATACAGAGAACTATTTTGAACAAAATCTCAGGCACCTATTTAGAAGCGCGGACTGGAAAAAACTAGAGTACAAGGGCCTTGGCAAGTATGACGAAGAAATATTCGCCATATCAAATGAATCCGTCAGGTCCGAATTTAGCAAGAGATCAATCGAAGATCTGTTCAGAAAACCAGTCGAAGGGATAATAAAAGATGATGTAAAGAAAGAGGTTGCGAATAGTGACGTAGCTAATTTCAGTGAAACGAATATTGATGATGCAACTGTTTATTGTCGCTCTATTATTAGTTTTGATTTGTTGCTGATTCATACACTTAGGATTTTCCTGTTAAATCCGGAAAACAGCGAGGATGTTAGGCCAAGAATAAAGGCAGGCAATTTGCTTTCAATCTTTGAAATCTTGCTCGTTAAAGGTGAGGAAGAAATTAAAAAGTTTATTAAGCTTTTGTGGGAAGTTCGCTACCAGTTTGATACATGGGTGGTAAAGTGGGTGGAGCATGATGACAGCAATGATCCGCAATTACGTCTTACGTCACAAACAAAGTCTTCCCAGAGTGACAATATCAATAGAACACTGCGGGAGCTGAGTAGTCTGGTTCAACTGCAAGCGGTCAGATACTATACAGGCGACCGGTCTGCGCACTACTGGTTAACACCTTTTCTAGCAATGCTCATTGAAAAGCCCGATATGATGGAAACGGAAGTTCTCGAGGCACTTGAAAAGGTCGACAATGTTCTATCTTTAACGACCGAAACTCAAAAAGAAGCCAGCTTTGCACTTGCAAATAATAAAATACCTCAAAATGAAAAATGGGAAGCAAAATTGACTTACTTTAGTGAAGCTAAAGGCACTGCATTTGCTCACTACTGGTTTCAGAAGCTTGAATATCTCCTTTGGAAGGGTGACAAAAACAGGGATGACAAACCGGAAAAATACCGAATTACATCGAAGAATTCTGTGGAGCATGTCTATCCACAAAATGAAGAGTACGGTAGGACTCTTGATCCCGAAAAGCTTCATGCGTTTGGAAACTTGGTGTTGCTTAGCCCTGGCGAGAACTCTTCCTATGGCAAGCAGAGTGTGGTTAAAAAGAAGGCCGATTTTGAATCTAAACCGCGTTATGATTCGCTTAAGTTGCGGGAGATATTTAGATTGTATGACGAACTAAAAAAACCAAATTTAAGCCTGGAGCAGGTTTGGCCTACTGTTATCGAGAGGCATCAAGAGACAATGATGAAAACGCTTAAGGATCATTATGACAAAGCCGAAAATCGGCGAAATGGTAGTGCTGATTATTGACGCCATGAACGGGAAAGTACCAGCTCCTGCCTTTTCATGAGGTTACACATCAATCTGGCAGACTCTTGGGCGCAGACTATTTATAAGGCCCAAGAGCACTCAAATCTATCGATTTGAGCGGTCGGCAGCACTTATTCTCAAAATATTCCCCCCGCAAACCTCCTTAGAGATTCAAAAATAACCTGTTGTTAAGGAAAACTTAACTTTCAAACACTGTACCCAAATTTCAATCAACATAACTCCCCAACATGGCAACCACCTGGTCCTTGATCCACTGCCTTAGATGCGGCGGGCCGATGACTTCGACGTTAGAATTTAGCGAGAATAACCAGTGTCGAAGTTCCCAGGTGTCGGTGAGTGTAGCGGTCATGACGATCGAGCCATCTGCTTGCTCATCGCAGGTCTGGTTTTCAGAGAGGTATTTTTCCATCACAATAAAACTAAGGTCGGGGGCAACGCGCAGTTTTAGTTCTATTTCACCATCACCCGTGGGGTACTGAAACGCTTCCGATTCGAGGTATTCATCCAGGGTGGTATCGGGTATCACAGCATCTGTATCAAGGGGTTTTGCGTCCATTAGCCTATGCAGAGCAAAGTGTCTAAGGTCTTTATAGTGCCAGAGGGTGGCGACTAAATAGAGAACACCCGCTCTGGAGACGATCCAAACCGGGTTAAACTCATAGGATTTCTTAATGTCGATATCCTGATTTATATCGGCGACATTTTTGTATATTGCGGTAAATTTTTTCTGGTTGAACAGGCTGTCGTAAACAACATCCAAGACGTTAGCATTTATCGGTTGAAGCGAAGAGAATTCCAGGCCATTAGATATGATTCTAACCTTGTTGTTCCAATTGCGGTTTCGCAGCAGCGGGTTGAGTTCGTTATTTTGGATATGCAGCGCATCGTAGTCTTCACTGCTCATCATCGACTTGGCAAAAGTTAGCAAGAGCTCTTCGGATATATTGTTTTGCTCAATTTGGCCGTACTTAAGGGCATCGACACCCTCAGGCGTAAGGCGGTGTTTTTTTGCGTTGCCTTCTGTTGCTTCTTCGACCAAGTCATTGGCAAGAAGAATATCGACAGCCCGCCCAACCCGTCTTCCGAGAGTGTCTTTTCTTGTACTTGGATTATTGGAGTTTTTGTTTTCGTACCACGCGTCTGAGTGCGGGAGCGTTGGATTATTTGAATATAAGTTTAGCAGTTTTTCTTGAATTTCTGTCCTTGTCAACCAATGCTTGGTGCTTAATAGCTTTAGAATTTGCAGGGCATCATTCACATTGCCGTGCATCTTCTGTTCAAAGAGTTCAAGGACCGGGTTGCTGGGTTTTGGCATTTTCTTCCTCATGGCACGCGTAATTTGAAACGGTATTCTTGGATAAGTACATGCCATTTAGTGTAGCGTTTATCATGCTTTTGGGTAGTTTTCAGATTTTTTAAGATTCATAACGCAAACGTATTCTCTTCTGACAATACGTTTGTCAATGAAACCATTGCGTCGGTGTTGCTGAGAAAGTGAACAGGGATACGCCTCTTAGTTTCCCGCACAATTGATTCCAACAGTGGTGTTCTATCGGTACACCCAATACAAAGCAATAGATCGCCTTGTAGCAGTTGAGTGACTGCGCGCTGGTAGTTGCTGACTTCCTCCTCGAAGAAGATGACGTTAGGTCGATACGGTCTGTCGTGTTTGCAATGGTCGCTTTGTCGCATGGGCGTTGTGTAATCAAGGAGTTTAACGCATTGATGGGCAGGGTAGTCGCATCTTGCTTCCATGATTGTGCCTTGAAGGTGCAGAACATTCACAGCCCCTGAACGCTCATGCAGGTTGTCGGTATTAAAAGTTACGAGATTGACGGTATGGGCACGGCTCAGAGCGGTAATAGCGTAATGAATATCAGACGGCGCGATGGATAACAGTGCTCGCCTTTGCTGGTTGTAATGGTTGAGTACGCCCTGTGGTCTGGATTGCCAACCGCTTAAGCTTTGGTAAAACCTGTTGTTAAACTCCGTGATTCCGGTGATGCGATGATTGTCGTAGAAAAGAATGTCTGATGCGTCGTTACTTGCTTTGCTATCGACAATCCCAGGTCCGGTTAAGATGGAAATGTTCACTATGAGCCCCCGATATTTGTGTTAATCCCAACACAAAGGTAAATGGGTATTCCGACAACCGCTGTCGCTGCTCTGGGTTACTATCTCTACGTAAGAATGGAGAGAAGCGTCCGCTCGTTGCTGAAGTGGCTCCGTGCACTGTTTAGCTGATTGAGCTTTTTGATTTTGAAGAAAGGGAAGGTTACGCATGGATTGATTGTTTTGTTCAACAATTTAAACCCTGCCAGTAACGCTGGCGTTATCGAAAAAGAGGTAATTATGTCTTATTTGCAGCAAGAAAAGGCTTATCTGGATTCTGGTCTGATAGAAAACTATCTCGCAGGCACGGATATTTTAGTCCTGAAAGAGTTCACGGATAACAAGTCAATGATAGAAAAGTTTAGCCGCAAGTATGGTGAGGATAACCACCCTAAGATTGTGCTATGTGGTTTGAATCCGGGCAGATTCGGCGCTGGTAAAACCGGTATTCCGTTTATTGATTATGACTCACTGTCGTGTTTGATAGACGGTGTTACGCGGCATGATAAGGAGCGATCAGCACAGTTTTTCTATGATGTCGTGCAGACTATCGGACCTAAATTGTTTTACGAGACATTTTATGTCACCAACGTGTCTTTTGTGGGCTATACAAGGCAAGGTAAAAATCTCAATTATTATGATTTACCAGATGAGGCGAAGGCGTTTGTATATTCGCAGTTTCGAAACGAAATGGCACAAGTTGCACCTTCGAAAATTGTTTCTTTAGGAGGCGCAGTTAAAAGAACTGTCACAGATCTGTTTTCAGGTTCTGACATTGATATCTCACATCAGTTGCCACACCCAAATTACTGCGCTTTTCCGAAAAACTACGCAGTGTGTAAAAGAAGATACATTGAATTGCTTCAGTCTTTTCTCAAAGGCTAGTTGACCTACGCTATTTATACAGAGGTATTTATGAGATTCAGTTATGCGGCGTTCACCAGTGCGGGCTCATATTATGAGGAAAACCAGGACTGTATTTTGATTGCAGATCAGGTAGTGCAGACTAAAGATGCTTTCTTGCAGGGGGAAGTCAACACAGAAAGTTACACTGGAGCAAAGTTTGTAAGAGTTGCTGTGTCAGATGGCGTGAGTGGATTGCCGGCAGCCGCCTCTGCCAGCAGAAATGTATGTGAGCAGCTAGAAAAAATGGATCGCAAAGGCTTGCGTTATCCGCCTTCAGAAATGGCACTTGAGCTGCGCGATGCATTGTCATTAGCGACGCGGAAAAATAAAGAGATAATGAATGGTGGTGCAACCCTGGTAACCGCTGAAATTTATCATGATTTTATTCGCCTATGGCATGCTGGGGATTCAAGAGGGTATGTTTTTTCCCAAAAAACGCAGAGCCTTACCCAGATCACGCAAGATCATACGTTGCTGGCGACGATTCGTGGTGACGCAGAAGCTAAAATTCGTACGCAAGAGTTTCATGGCACGCTGGTTACCAGTGTCGAGAACATCTTTGTGGTTTCGCCCTATAGTGACGCGCCTAAGCCGACTACCTGCCTGCCAGTGCTGCCGGTCGGTGACATTTTGATTCTGTGTAGCGACGGTTTATTTGAGAACCTCAGTAATCCAGGGATTGAGCAACTGATTCGTGGTGCGGCAATAGGCGTTGAGGCGCCTGTTCGTGCCCTTAGAACGGCGGTGTTGACGTTTCCCAAGTCAGATAATATCAGCGTTATCGCGCTACAACGACTGGCCTGAAGCTTCTTCCGACAAGGATCGTCGAAACCAAGGTTTATTATTCATACCATCAAAATATTTCTATGAGGTTTATGCTATGCCACAACTAATCAATCATATTGACAAAATAGCGCGAGATAAAAAACGAGACGTACTGTATTTGACCTTCGAGGACGCACAAGAAATCAATGAGGACGCAATATTTCACGTTGTCGATTATGAAAATCACCCCGCAAGAAAGACAATTATAGAGTGGTTTGATTGCAATAACGTCCCCTATGAAGAGTGCGGTGACATTGCCAGTGTAAACATGATCTTAGGGTACATGGGGCAACTCTATATCGATGTGCCTTACGAGCTAAACAACCCGGATTATCAAAAGTTACAGAACTTTCTCGAAGATGAAAATGGGGAGGTTCGTTTCGATGGCGTTAAGTTTTGGATCTTTCCACTTGAGCGGGCAATGAAGAACGCACATCACGATGAACCGGGGTTTTGGGAGCGGTGGGCCGATAATTTTTAGTCTGTTTCATGCGAGCCGCTTCGAGTAATTAATGGGAACTGAGGAGTTATTAAAAGCATGATGAAACACCTTGAAAAACTAGTTGCTGAAAAAACCGAGCTGAAAGATGAGATTCACGTTTTAGTGCTGTTGTTGATACTGATCTCTGATGAAAAGTACACGGCAAAAGTGTTGGAAGATGACGATGTGTTAGATTTTCTACTTGGGTTGGTTGGTGCTGATCTTATCGAACAAAAGTTCATTTCCAAGAAATTTGCCGATGATTTGCCTACAGGCGGCATGCAGATGGACAACAAATTTACACGTAGTCAGAGCGCGAAATTAGCGGCGGGGGCGGCGGCCTGTGCTAAGCAAATTCAGGATAGTCCGATATTAAGCCAGTGCCGCTCTCCCATTGAGGACAATATCCGTATTTTTAGTTCAATATTTGGTTTCAGTGATAGCGAAAATGCAGTACTAACGCTGATTATGAGATTGCAAAATTCAGGCGTTATGAAGGATGCACTCAGGAAAGTGAAATTTTATAACTTTAAACACCTATGTAGCCTAATCGCAGCGTTTTTGGGTGCATCAACCAGTGATGTGTTAGATGTTTTAAACTGCCAATCAAAATTAAGAACAACAGGTGTTTTACAAATAAGAGAAAAAATCGAGTCTGACTTTGGTGTCATTGATAATTTAAGGGTGCTGGATGTACTGAGTGATACCTTATGCAATGAAGTATTTGACGAAGAAAGTATCCTTAAATCGTTGGTGTCCCCAGTGTTAGGAAGTGGGTTATCTGAAGAAGACTATGCACATGTGGCAGATGATGTAGGTAATCTGGATGCGTTGCTGTCGGACGCTGGTCGAAATCACTCGATATTAATTTACGGGGAGCCGGGGACAGGGAAAACTCAGTTGGCGGAACTGCTGTCGGGTAAGCATGCCCAGCAGGCGTTTGCTGTTACGGCAGTGAAAGAAAATGATCGCTTTCTCTCGGCGCCGAGCCGCATTGATACGTTCAATCTCGCACAGATGTTGCTCTCTGTGCGTAAAGAACGAGTGTTTTTAGTATTTGATGAGGTGGAGGATGTTTTTAACAATCGCGAAGACGGCTCGAAGAACTTTAGCAAAGCCTGGTTCAATAATTTGTTGGAAAATTTAAATGTGCCAACGATTTGGCTATCCAATAGCTCATATATTGATCCTGCCTATTTGCGGCGCTTTTCCTATGTGATGGAGCTTACCCATCCAGACGAGAAGACCAAAACAAAGCTGATCAAAAAGTACCACCCCAATCTAAAACTGAGAAAGGCGTTTATGGATGAGCTTACCGGCTTTGATGGTATCTCAATCGCCTCGATTCGACAGGCCTGTGATTATGCTGAAAAGGCTGGGTTGAATGGTCGCAAAGCGGAGTTGTTTATTGCCAATTCCGTTATGGGAAAATTCAACGCATCTAACGGATTTGGCGCCATATCTTTTAAAACAACCTTGTCTAAAACAAGGCAGCGACGAGGTGAGACTGATTACCCGTTTTGCCCGGATTACGTCAATATCGACGAAAATGTAAACAGTATTGTGCGAGGGCTTCGCAACGTTGGAGAGGGCAGAATGATACTGTTCGGGCCTCCAGGAACAGGAAAAACATCGTTTGCGTATTACATCGCACGGGAAACCGGAAAGAAATTATTGAAAAAGGACGCGGCCGAACTGCTTGATTGCTATGTTGGTGGCACAGAAAAGTTGATTAAGAAAGCTTTTGCCGAAGCAAAAAAGACGAAGTCTATTTTGTTGCTGGATGAGGCCGATACTTTTTTAACGGACCGAACAACGCATGTCAGAAGTTGGGAGACAAGTGCCGTTAATCAGTTGCTGCAGGAGATGGAAAAATTCTCTGGTATCCTGATTATGTCGACTAATCTTGTGGACCGATTAGACCCGGCGGCGGCACGACGGTTTGACTATAAAATCCGCTTTAACTATATGACGCTGGATCAACGCGTGCGTTTTTTCAACGACTGGTTGGAACAATATGGCACGCAAGAGTCAGGTGAACCCAATGAATTCAGTGAGCGTTTGCAGCAACTGGACAGAATAGTACCGGGGCATTTTCAGCTGCTAACACGCAGAGCTAGAATCTCAGGCGAAAAGTTTGATGCCAGCACACTCTTTCAGCACTTAAAGCGTGAAATGGATTCAAGTCAGGCCATTAACCCCAGGCCGATAGGGTTTATTCAGTAGCTGAGCCATCAATAAGAAGGTGATTAGAAGTAAATGTCTTACTATCAATTCGAGCAGAATATTTTACGTGATATTGAAAAAGCAGCCATGTGGATTGAAGACGCCGATGAGATTTTCATTGGGGCGGGTGCCGGGATGGGCGTAGACTCAGGCCTACCAGACTTTCGGGGCAGTGATGGTTTTTGGAAGGCCTATCCAGCATTAGGGAAATCAAAAATCTCTTTTGCCGCAATGGCTAATCCAGGCTGGTTTGAGCTGAATCCGCGTCAGGCATGGGGGTTTTATGGCCACCGGTTAAATATGTATCGCGAGGCTCAACCGCATGCGGGTTTTGAATTACTAAAATATTGGGTAGCGTCTAAACGTGATTATATGATCTACACCAGTAATGTCGATGGTCAGTTTCAAAAATCCGGCTTTCCAGAGATGAAAGTCGTTGAGTGCCACGGGTCAATACATCATCTTCAATGCACCTTGCCTTGTAGCACGGATATCTGGACAGCCACGGAATTGGACCTGGTAATTGATAGTGAGACCGTCAAATTAATCTCGCCAATTCCTCGTTGCCCGAACTGTGGGCGTTATGCTCGACCTAATATTTGTATGTTTAATGACGAAAAATGGATAAGCGATAGAACTTCCGAGCAGGAGGAACTGATGGGGGAGTTTATTCGCGGTACAAAAAATCTGGTTTCCATAGAGATCGGAGCGGGTATCTATATCGCATCGGTTCGCCAGCAAATGGGCAACTATGGCTCCAAGCTAATACGTATTAATCCCGTTCACCATGGTGTTGAGAAACATCGCGGGTTAGGAGTTGGCCTGCCTTTTGGTGGGCTCGAAGGTTTGTGCAAAATTGAAAGGGTGTTAAGGCGGTGATTGTTTATGCGTTTAGCGATAACCAGAGGATATAGATATGGCCGCGATAGAAGTTAAGATTGTTAAAAGAAGCGAGTAGTTACGTTTTTTAAACTTACTATTTGATTCATTCTCGATTTCTACCCTTGTATGGGAATATCTGTGAAGTCGGCGATGAAACTATCGAAAATAGAGAGAGATAGGCGAAGATTCGACTGCTGTGCTATACCCGTGACATTGCTTTTGAATATGTTGATGATGGCAAATCTTAGTCCGGGTTTTAGGTAGTATGGTATGGGTTTATGGGGGATTTAAACAGGCTTCCCTTTAGACACACTAAAGACAAGCAATGTCGCTATTTCATCGTATGATATCTCCAATCTAATCAGGAGAAGACTAAATGAAGCACAATCTTTTTACATTATTGCTGTAACGTATTTATTGACAACGATGCTGGCCTGTACCAGTAACTTTTCCAAACTTCAAATCAAACTAATCTTAGGAAGAATAAAGGATCATCCAATGAGTCAATGGGCGTATATTTTACTGGCGAAAACAAGTGATACTTTGACTGATTCCGAAATTTCTATTCTGGGCCGGGACTTCATCTTTGCCACTTTTGAAGAATGTGAATCCATGCTGCGTGCCACAACGGTTAAAGAGCAGTTAAAACTATGGGATTTTATAGAGCGGTTAAAAGCAGAAAAATCCGTCCGGCAAAAAGCGTTTGTCCGATGGATTCTTTGTGGCGGGATTATCTACGCTCAACTCAAAGCCTGGAACGAATTCATAAAATGGTGGGATATTAAGGACTGTATTTTCTCGAGCATCAAAATACCCGAGGGGAGCGATGATAAAAAACGCATTTATACCCTGATCTGCCATTATTTTGAGGACCAAACAATTCTTGAGCGAATAAAGCCACCAGCAACACCTGATCTTTCAGAACCTACCGGTAATTGGGGCATTTCGGCAAATGAGCCCGCTACGACAGATGATAATGTTCGTAGCATTGATGAAGAATCTATTATCAGACAGGTTTTAGCCCTATCAAAAGGCCTAAAAACCGCAGAGCAAAGCGTATGCCGCTTACCCTGTCTTAAGGGATTGCCGGAGCGAGTACAAATTGAACTCATAGACTCAATCATCGGCGCCTTTAGTTTTCCGGAAGCTAAAGCCCGCTGGCAAGACTGGTTACAAGTGTCGATTGTTAAGAAGCCGACTCTTGATGATATTGTAGATGCCGAAAACGCTGTGCTGGCTATGTTTGATCTACGCAGTGCTGAGGGTAAAACCGAGATTAGCGCCATTGATCTGTTTCCCTTGATACCTTATTTGCAGATCCCCATAGAAACGCTGGAAATTCTATTTAGCAAACACAAGTTGTCCAAAAAGCTGCTTATCACCCTGGAACGTTTTGATGAGCTGGAAGACCGCGAGATACAAATTTTTTTACGGGAAATTTCTAGTGATGTATTAATTGATGCGCTTTTGATCAGCCCAGAGGCAGTCAAAGTCAAGGTTTTTTCAAATATGAGCAAGCGAGCAGCGGAGTTGCTTGGGGATGATATGGCGGCGAAAACACCCTCTTTGGAGCGATGCGAAAAAGCAGCCAGAGAGGTCGAAGAGGTATTTCGTACATTGGTTTGGGCTGGAGATATCGGGGACTGAGGTGGAAGGTGACTAAATGCAATAGTCGTATCGCCTACGATGCAGCATAGATTCGGGTAATAGCTAATCAATCAAGGATAGCAGCGCCGCAAGCACTATTTCTAGCTCCTGATCATTCTGATTGCCATAAAACGGCTTAACGGGAATAACTTTCTCAATATCAAACACCACAAATTCAGGCTTGTCGTCGATCATGACAGTAGTGGCATCCGGGTAGCTCGCTCTTATCTTCGCTAAATTTTTAATCGGAAGGGTAGCGCCACACTCTGAAGCTCTGAAATCACAATCCTGTCTTGTCCATACAAACTCGCAATCATTTTCGGAAAAAGGCAGTCCTGAGAGGATGGTAGAGGTGTACTCCTTTGTTGCCGCAGTCCAAACGGCCAATTTGTAATGCGCTTGGATTGCCTCAATAAATTTTGCCAGTCCTGGCCGTATGTAGACATAGAAATTTGTAGTTTCAAAATCCCAGGCAGTATCGATTCTCTCATTAGTCGTGTGAATAATAGTTTCATCCAAGTCCAGAATTAGTAATGGCTTAGGAAGAATCTCCTGATTAGCTTTTATTTGACTGTACCTTGTAGCATGCATCACCCCAGAGTGCGTTGGGGTTGTTCATCATGATGTCGATGATAATTGGTACAAGCCAGCTCATAACTTCAGTGGCATCACGCATTTGTTTTCGATTAACAGAGCTGTCATATGTTGCACCACCATGAATGATTTGGTTGCGAAGCGTATAGAGTCGTTTCATAAGAATATCGAGAACGCTACTGGTGTCTTGTTTGCTTAGGGCGACATGGGCTGCATGTTTGGCGGCACGAAAATTCTCTTGCCAGTCGATTGTTTTTTCAATGCTGTTAACGGCATCCCAATAAGGCTGAAAGACATACTGATTATTAAGAAAGACACGCACATTGTTGGGAAACATTTTCCAAAGGATATTGTATAGCCGTCGATCGCGATCAAGACTCACTAGTTTGTCAATGAACTGCTGCTGTGCACTGCCTTCACAGCGTCGTTGCTGGCCCAAATCGTTCGCATAAGCTGCATTGAATCCGATCCAAAGAAAGAGAAACTTTCCGTCATCATCAATACATTGTTCTGCACGATGCAGCCAACTCAAGGCGCGATGAACTCGTAAGCCTAAGTTTTCATCAAACGAGTCACGTATACGTCTTTGTTTTGATTTCAATTCTGCGAATGACATTTCGGACACAGATGCTACCTGTAAATTGCTTTGGGCTGTTGCCAGTGGTGGCTAATAATTTAATGGTAGACGGGACGTGGAATTGCACAATTATTTATTAATCTTTGTATCGAAAGTTTTTGTTACACATTAAGAATAGAAAAGGTGAGCGCTTTGGTATTCGATAGTTAACAAGCGTATTTAGGTTTTCTATAGGGGGATCCGACAGAGGCTGTCGTTTGCGAGATATATACTTGGGCCTTATGCAGTTATTGGCTACAAACTTGAAGAGAGTGATTATGTTATCCCATACAGAAAGCGTAAGAAGACCACCCCATTCAGTCGAAGCCGAGCAATCGTTGATTGGCGGATTACTATTGGATAACACGCGCTGGGATAATATTTCTGACAAAATTTCCGCCGAGGACTTCTATCAAGCCAACCACAAAATTATTTTCGCGGCCATTGCTGAACTTGCGCGTTTAAATCAGCCTTTTGACGTTGTCACTGTGGCGGAACGTCTTAAGACGGATAAAGAATTTTTGGCCCAGGGTGGCTTTAGTTACCTGGGTGAACTCGCCAACCGAACGCCTGGCGTTTCCAATATAGGCGCCTATGCAGAGATCATTCGAGAACAGTCAACACTCAGACGCCTGTTGGGATGTTTATCAGATATCGCCGAGGAGATCTTTAACGCGAAAAGTGAAAGTAGTGCTGATATTCTCGACCGAGCGGAGCAGCGAATTTTCCGTATTGCTGAAGGAAAGTCTAATGACAATGCAACACAACACATTAATGCCGTCTTAAAGAAAACAATTGACCATATTGATTACCTGATGGATGTTGGCGACGCAATGACTGGGCTTACAACAGGGTTTTCGGGATTAGATGACAAAACATCTGGTTTGCAAAAATCAGACTTAATCATCGTTGCAGCTAGGCCCTCTATGGGTAAAACCGCGTTTTCTATGAACCTGGCTGAAAATGCCCTGATTAAAACGCAAAAACCGGTATTAGTTTTTAGTATGGAAATGCCAGCAGAAGCAATCGTCATGAGAATGTTGTCGTCCCTGGGACGCATCCATCAGTCTAAAGTGCGTACCGGCCAGATTGGTGAGGATGATTGGCCAAAATTGACCGCTGCAGTCAGCTTATTGCGCGACAAACCACTATATATTGATGATACACCGGCGCTTAGCCCAACTGAGTTGAGGTCAAAGGCACGACGTGTTGCCAGAGAAAATAATGGTGAACTAGGCTTAATTTTGATCGATTATCTGCAACTCATGCAGGTGCCTGGAAATACAGAAGGCAGAACGTCAGAAATCTCTGAGATATCCCGATCGCTTAAAGCGCTGGCAAAAGAACTGGAATGCCCGGTTGTGGCCCTGTCACAATTGAATCGGGCGTTAGAAAAACGAGACAAAGATAGCCGACGGCCCATTAATTCGGATTTACGGGATTCTGGAGCTATAGAGCAGGATGCGGATGTCATCATGTTTATCTACCGTGATGAGTACTACAACGAAGATTCGCCAGATAAAGGGTTAGCGGAAATCATTATCGGAAAGCAACGCAATGGCCCCACTGGTACAGTAAAGCTCGCATTTCATGGGGCTTATACAAAGTTTGAGGATACGGACGAACGAGGTTATGAAAGCGACTACTAGCGGTTGTCATACGCTGATTTAGGTGGCAGAAGAGGGCAGGACTCAGTCATCCGCATTTGCTGGTTCATGATAACGAGCTATCAGTCATTGATGTGCAATACGACAACAAATGTCTGAAGCCAGTTGTATAATGGCAAACAAGTTAACGTTTATTCGATAGGTAAAAAATGAGCACCTGACAATTTCAACACTCAATTTCTGATTCAACCAGCCGGTGGTGGATTTTCTTAAGGACAAATCTGCCTGCCGAATTTGGTTATCCAATAATTATCAGGAGTTGATGTATGAAATTAACAGCGCGGTTTAAACCGCACACGCAGTCGTTTACTGTTTCAAATGAGTATTCTCTAATAGGGACTATCGAAATAAGGCAGGAAAATGGTGAGGTGGTTGCCCAGCAAGTAGCTAGCAGGGCAGTGTTTGAAGAGGTAAAGCGCATAATCGCGCTGTATGAAAAATCTGAAGGATTTTCAAGTGGCCCACAGCTAAGTCGGCACATAAAAATGAGCAAGGAAGCTCGAATGATATTTGGGTTAAATTGATTACAAGGCGATTATCTGGGCAGGGAGGCCCATTTAATTGCAAATACAGTCGTGTTCGCGATTGTTCACAATACAGATCTAATATCCTGCGCATCATTTGCTACAAACAAAATTGTCTGCAGACAGCACAGTCTCTCCCGACCAGCGATACGCCACCAAACTTCCACCTAAGGCGACGGAATAATCCAAGCATGCCACGTTATCTGTTAACAACTTGGGTGTGCCTTTCATCCAATAATGCCCAATGAAACAAGGTGGTGCTTCATTGTTGTAAAAAGGGATCTTAGGTGGTAAGTCCATTGTTGCTGCAGCACCAATATCAAGGCCATGAGGGAGTACGATTTCACCAAGATTTTTTGCGTTTTGATTCCACCATTGAATGCGAGTTTCTTTTCTCTCATGTCCGGATTTGTCTGTAAATGTATACCCCTGGGGTAGTTCTATTTCGAAGCCCTTTAATAGCCGTTCGATTGCGGCATAAGCGTATGAGCCTTTTGTCGATGCGTCGATAAGTGTTTCAGGTGTTAAAAGATTGTCTTCTGTTAGATACTTGCTTAGGCCTTCTATATAGCTTGGATCCCAGCAGGCATGTATGACGCGAAGTTCCCCCAAATCCAACCAGAGGGGAAGTTGGTAGAAAAAGTCCAGGATTTGCAGCTTCAATTCATCGTCATCAGCAAACTCATTTAAAAAAGCCTGATGTTGATCAATGTTCTTTTGACTGTGTGGCCGTAAAGGATTTCCGTTATGTGTTGTATGAAAGGCCAGGGCGTTGAATTCGTGATTGCCCATCACCGCAAGAGCGTGGCCATTTTCGACCATGGTCATCACTATTTCTAATAGTTGTCTGTGCTGGCGAAGATGCTCGCCCCGGTCAATAAAGTCACCAACAAATATAACTTTGCGTTGGGCGTGTTGAAACCCTGTTTCACCTTTGCTATAGCCAAGCTTTTTCAGCAAAGCAATTAACTGCTCGGCATGGCCGTGTATATCACCGATGAGGTCATAGCCTGATTCTTGAGACATGTTGTTACCTGATGATTAGTCTAATTTTCTTCTAAGGTGCTGAAGCGGCAGTGACTTTTAGTGAAATTCAGCATGTTAGCGCCGCTATTGAATGTTTGTTTATCGCACGAGGAGGACCCTTGCACTTGTAATGTGGGTACCAAATCGGTACAACCTAATCCCGCTAACCAATGGTTATTCTTGTCGCTTAATTTATTGATCTTTTTTCAATTTTTGTTTTTATGACGGTATTAAACTGGTTTATATCGTTCAGCAAGCAGTGTTGAATGTATAAATAGACTGGATAGGCCAATGCACTTAAGGGTTCTTCGATCCCCATATTTTGGAATTCATAGGCGGCACTTTCAACAATTATTTCCGGTGAGCAGCCTATGTCCATCGCCCTGTCGTTAGGTTGTTGGGTTGCCAGTATGTCATACAGTATCTCTGCCTCTGTATTGCGTGTTTGAGTGGTGAAGTCGACACCCTTTTGTGACAGCCTAAGGCATAACAGCATTTCAAAATAGAGCGAGCGAAGCCCGCGCGAGCAACCGCAATTTTCGAAGAATTTATCCCGAAGGTACTGTTCACTTATGGCTAAGTTTGAAGAGGTATCCAAGGCGGAAAGAAAATACTTCCATTCAGATTTACCTAAGAGTAAGTAAAAAGCACCCCAAGGGCACTCGTCAATATTTGGGCTAATAACGAGGTTGTAATAGTCGAGCAGGGTTAGAATTTCTTCATTACGGGTGGCAAGACCCTCAACAAGAATGTAGTCACAGTTTTCGCAGTAAATATTGCCATATATTTCTGACACACGCATGTTATGGCGTCCTGAAGCACCACATTCGCATTGAACCGTCGCGATGGGATCATGAATTTTCAGCCAGTTTTTTGTCGCCGGTGACTTAAGTACGTTCTTAATAGCTTTACTTGGTAACACAGAGCCTCCTTTTTACTAAAGCCGCTGCAGGAATAAGCTGAGCGAACAAAAAATCGTTATGCTTTAGCATGGTTGCCGCAAGGGCTGATAACTTTTTCGAGCAAGGCAAAAGTTTTTGTAGCGATGCCTGGATTATTACTTTCTCGAGGCCCAGCCACGTTAAGGCACGTGATTTTATTGTCATTGAGCCAAGCTAATACGATGGAAGGGTCACAATCATCAGTATTGACCAGTAAAAAAGGCTTATTAAGCGCCTTTGCTGTTTTTATGGTTAGTTGCGTGCCCCTTGATTTGGCGTTAGCAGCAGAGCCTGTAATTATAAGTGTACCATCTGATGAAAGTACGTTTTTCCGGGTGCGAGTAGGGTAGTCTTTTGAAGAAAGTTCCTTTACCTGGTATTTGGCTGGCACGGCCCCATCCTCTGCAAGGCGGCCTCTGGGCACAAATCCCCCATGATTTATTTCTTTTGCAATGGCAAAATCCAGTGCCGCTCTGTCTACACCTGTTTGTGCCCCACTAATGATTTTTGTTAGTAGCATGTCGACCTCCAAATTATGTTTGCATGCCTTATTATAGGCAACGCTTCCGACAACGGATGTCTTTAGGTGTATGACTCATAGAGATCGCATCTTTAATTTCACTGTATAGTTTTAGTGAGGCTTCAAACTTAGCTCCTTATTTAATATATCCTGGGTATGTGGCTAATTGATCGTTGATGTATTAGAGAAGGGCTGGAGATATTTCAGATTGGGAATCGGGGAATGTGCCGGAATTTTGCTAAAACTTGAGCTGGGAAAAGAAGCCCGATAAGTTTGTTTCAGACATTCCATGCTTGAGCTCCAGCATCCTGACAACTCGTAAACATTCCTCAATGTTTCATATCTTTGGTTCTTTTATTTGTTATCGGGGGGAAGTGACTACAAAAACATTTTTGTTAGATAAGAATTTGGCAATTAACGCAGGTTAGTGTGCACTACCCCAAATTGCGGTGAAAACCACAAATCATGATTATTTTCAGCTATAAAATTTAGTGTTACTATTTTCTATCATGTTGATTCTATTTAAGAAAATATGTCACGTTAGTGTATTTCTAAGGTTATGCAGCTTTATGGTTAATATTTATGCAAACATATGGTAAAAAACAAACGCTAAGTCATTGATATTAAGTACCCGCTATGCAGACTTATGGTAAAAGCAACACAGTTCTTGTCAGTTGTTCAAACGTCCCCAACATGCCTTTTAGCAAAGTGTCCTTTTCCTGATTTTTTAATATCGTAACAGGCGTTGTCTGCGGCTTTTAGCATGGACTGGTAGGTTACTTTTTCATTGATACTGTATCCAATGCCGATACTTGCTCCTAAGCGAGGGTGGTTATCCGGCAGTGCTTTTTGAGACTCGTCGATTTTTTCTAATAGATGTGCGGCAACGATTTCTGCCTGGTCGACAGTGCAGGGGGATAACAGAATCATAAACTCATCTCCGCCCATTCTTGCGGCGGTATCTTCTGCGCGTACCGCTGCTCTGATGATTTCCCCAATACGCTGTAAGGCTTTGTCACCCGCCTGATGTCCGAGGGTGTCATTGACTGCCTTAAAGTTATCCAGGTCAATGAATAACAATGCGCAGGTCACCTGGGTACCTTCAGTTTGTATTTTAAATATATTCTCAAACTCTTCTCTATTCAGCAGCCCAACCAGCGAGTCGTGGGTGGCTCGGTATTGCAAAGAATGCGTCATGTCGATGTTTTCCATCATCACGCGGTTTGCCTCCCGGGCAGAACGCATAAGTACCAGACTCAGCATTCCCAAAAGCATTGCCATGGCCAGGTGTGGGCGCTCACCTTCAACGAGAACCCGGGCCATAAGTGGAATGAGCGCAGGAAATAGAAACAGACGGTAGGTAAGCAGGTCAACAGAGTAGGTGCCGACGGCGCCCGAGGCCATCCCACCCACTAAAAAAATCACCAGTGCCTGATAAAGCGGGTTGTCAGCAAAAAAGAAAACACCGAGCGCGCCATAAAGGCAGCCGGAAAAAAGTGTCATGCCGCGATGCCACAAAAGCCAGGCCTCAGGGGGCATTGCTTCGGTACATTTGGTGTAACGACGATAGGTGACAACCCGCAAGGCAGTTAAGATAATCCCGCAGGAAAGCCACATCCAGAGGCTAAGGCTGTCGAATACGTCCCCCAAAACAAATGCCGTCAGCGCCATCCCACCAAAACTGCCATAAACAGCCGTATAGGAGTTTGCGTAAAGCACGCGAACGACTTGTTTCGCTCGCCATTGCCCAGCAGTAATTTCTTTGTGTGAGCCAGTATCGTTGATTGTCATGTATGTCGCGTAAGGTGATAGTGCTGCTTATTCTTTTTATTGGAATAACATCAAGTTAACAGGGTATTGTTCACACTAACTATAGAAGAGACAGAGAAAATTGCGCGATTTATCGAGTGGAAATAATCGAAAACTGTGAACCTGCCTTCAGTTATCTTATGTTTATCCTAAATTATTTGCAGATTTGACCGCAAAGTCGTTGCAGGGGCGGCTGGTTTATCTGGAGTATTCTTACCACTATAAAAAGTGTTATTTAGCGGTAACAAACTTTACATCAAGAAAAACCGACTGCGGCAGTTTTTTGTCAGTAAGATAGCGGTGTATCGCTTCTACACTTGAAAATCCCATTGCGTCGGGTTGTTGTACAACTGTTCCGTAAAGCCTTTTTTCGCTAATGGCCTTCTCGATAAACGCATTGTAATCGAAGCCTATGTGCACCGGCTGCAATTTCATATATTTCAGCGCCGATACAACTGCCACGGTAGAGTCTTCATTGGGTGAAAAAACGCCATGTAGTGGAACATTTAACTTCCGTAGATGACCTAGCGTGTTGTCAATAATGTCGGGTAAATAAGAGCCAACTTGTGCATCTAATACAATGTTTTGCCATGTTCTAAGATAGTCCTAATGAAGCCGTCTTCTCGTTGAGTGGTTGTTTCAACACTTGCTTCTAATCGAAATACAGCGATATTGTTTTGTTCTGGCGAAAGCTGTGCAATTAATTTCTCGGCGGCTAGTTTACCTGCAGTGAAATTATCTGTGGTGAATAGCGCAATCTCAGGGAGGCTTTTTAACGGCCTGTCAGCAAATACCACCGTGATGCCTTTCTTTTGCAGGCGTATAACGTCGTTGTGCAAGGTAGGAGTGTTTGGCGCTAAGACCAAACCGACACAGCCTCTTGCCTCGAAGTATTTTATGATTTCTGCCTGGGCGATGTAATTGGCTTCCAACTTGGGACCGCGAGGGATGACTTGATAACCGTATTTTTCTCCTGCCTCGATGGCACCTTCTGCCAGTGTATTCCAGAATTTTTCACCTGATCCGGCACTGATGACACCTATGCATTGCTGCTCAGCCACAGCAGTGTGTGTAAACAGCATCATTAGACTTAAACAGGTTAGAAAGAAAGTTAGTATTGGTTGCATAACGACAGGCCCTGCTCAACGTGAAGTTACAAAGCTAATATGCGTAAAAGAATAACTAAAGCATAGCTGCTGTTTGTTGGTGCGGCTAATATTTGTACAATCATGCGGAGTTTTCGTCCTAGGGGTTCATTGCTTTTAAAAATAGGCGTACCAGCTATTAGCCATATTTAATGATTAAGCAGACCAGGGTTTCCGCCGATTGCTGTGGAGTTAATTGTTACTGTTTTTTCCGTGAGAAAAGCCTGTAAATAATTGCCGCCCCCGGCTTTGGGCCCAGTGCCAGAAAGGTTGCAACCGCCGAATGGCTGCATGCCCACCGTGGCACCGATGATATTGCGATTAACGTAAATATTTCCGCAACGAATTCCTTTGGTAAAAAGTTCGATACGTGATGGCAGACGCGAATGGATGCCAAATGTCAGGCCAAAACGCTTTTTATTAATGAGTGAAACTACGTTTTCTGGCGCAGCCTCATCATAACCTGCCAGGTGTAACACCGGCCCAAACACTTCCTGATTAATATCATCAAGGCTGTTGAGTTGCAGCAATGTTGGCGGGACGTAATGGCCTGCACTGGCTGAAAGGCCTTTAACGACTGTTTGATAGATAACCTTGTTTTTGTTCTCTTTTATATAGGTCGTAATTTTACGTTTAGCTTCTGCAGATATAAGTGGCCCGATGTCATTACTGATGTCATTGGTAGCACCGACCGTTAATAGCGCCATTGCTTCAGTTAACTTCGCACGGTAGTCGTCCAGCTGCGATGTTGGAACGATAAGTACACGCAAGGCCGAACAGCGCTGCCCGGCGCTGTCGAATGCTGACTGCAGTGCATCGCTGATTACCTGATCCATTCTGGCGCTGGAGTCTGAAACCATAAAATTAAGGCCGCCGGTCTCTGCGATGAGGCCTGCAATGCTGTTTGTTCTTGTTGCCAGTGTCTGATTGATGCTATGCGCGGCGTCAAGAGAGCCAGTGAAAACAACTTTCGCAACTGCTTCATTTTTTAAGACATTGCGGCTAAATATATCAGAATCCGTCAGCACCAGTTGAATCCAGTGCTTGGGGATACCGGCCCGGCAAAGTAGTTCAAAAACATAGGTGGCGATTAGTGTTGTCGCGCTGGCGGGCTTGGCGATTACCGCATTGCCCGTCACGAAGGCTGCAAGCACCTGGCCAAGGAATATTGCCAAAGGGAAGTTCCATGGGCTGATGCAGGCGATAATCCCTCGGGCCTGGTAGTAAAGCTCATTAGTTTCTCCACAGATACTATCCAGTTTTTTAGGAGTCGTTAATAGTTTCTTGGCTTGCATGGCGTAGTAAAAGCAAAAATCGATAGCTTCTTTTATTTCTGCACCGGCGTCGGCGGCAGACTTTCCGGCCTCGTAGACTAATAACGATGTGAGTGCGTCGCGTTCTTCATAAAGAAATGTGGCTAAGGTATGTAGCAGTGCAGTGCGCTGTTGAACCGTGCTTTTAGCTATCTCATCAAAGGCTTCATAAGCCGCGTTGATTGCGTTATTGACCAAAGCATCGTCGGCAATGAGGGTGTTACCCATGAAAATATCAGTATTAATCGGCGAGTACTTTGCAACGCTGCAGCCTGAGCCATGCTCGATGCCGCCAATAATCGAGCCTATTGTGCGTTTGGCAACGGGGAAGCTTTGCAAAAGGAACCGCTGCAAGGTGTCTAAGCCCTTAAATTTATCAGGGAAGACAGATGGTGCCAGTGGGCGCTTGGGCAAAAGCAGATCTACCGGCGCTGGTAGTTGTTTTGGCTCGATGGCTAAATCACTAAGTTTTTTCAACGGTGAATGCAGTAGCTCAGAATGCTCGTTTAGCTGACTTATATGGTAAAGAAAAGACGAGTTAACACCGTTTTCCAACAACCTCCTTACCAGATAGGGCAACAACTCATCATGCTTTCCGACCGGGCAGTAAATACGCGTGTTTTGGTTGAAAAGATTTTGTGCGGCCTGATGGATGCTATCCCCCATGCCATGCAATTTTTGGAATTCGAAACGGGTACAGTTAAGGCGTCTGGCAATTTCAACTACGGATGCCAGGGTATTTATATTGTGTGTAGCGAACTGACCGTAAATAGCTTGCTGACAGGTCATTATTTTTGCAGTACAGGCAAGATAGTTTAAGTCGGTGTGTAATTTATTGGTAAAAACGCTGTAGTTAGAATGTCCTTGTTGTTGGCTGTATTTTATTTCTGTGTCCCAGTAAGCCCCTTTTACCAGGCGAATATGGATTGATTTACCTGTGTCATCACAAAACTTTTTAAGCTCATCAATACAGGTTAACGCTCTTGGCTGGTATGCCTGCACAGCCAGCCCCAGGTTATAGGGTGTAGCTAATGGCAGCTCTTTTAGTAACGTTTTCATCACATCCAGTTGCATTTCGAGACGCCAGGATTCTTCAGCATCCAGTGTGATGGGGATTTGGTTGCTGTCTGCCAACATCACCAAAGTTTTTAAGCGCCACAACAGTCGCTGACGTACTTTTGGCCAATGCGCTTGCTTATAAAGCGGTTCAATCGCTGATAATTTTATAGAAACACCCGGAGAACTGGCGAATGCAGTGTGTTGATAAGTAGCTAAAGATTTAATGCAAGCATGGTAACTTTCATAAAATTTATCGGCTTGGGCAAGGGTAATTGCTTCTTCGCCAAGCATATCAAACGATTGGCTAAAACCTTGTGACTGTTGCGCCTGACAGTTTGCCACAGCATCGTCTATATCGCTGCCACAGACAAACGTTTTGGCTAACTGTTTGAGAAGGGTTTTCACAATACCGATAACACAGGGCGGGCCAAGTTTGTCGACCACAGAGCGCATAAACCCTGGCGCAATTGGCTTGTCTTCCAATTTATGCCGCCATTGGCTACCTAAATCAAGAATCAATGTTGATAAGTTTACCCAGGGTGAAGGGGAGTGGTAGAAATGGCTTTGCCAATCAGCAGACTCTATAAACTCATCCACCAGATGAATGGCCAAGGGACTGTTATGAACCCGCAAAAAACACTCGGTCAGTCGTAAAAGCGCCAATCCTTCTCGGTTGTCCAGGCTATATTCGCTCATCCAGTCAGCAAAGAAATCTCTCTGGGTGCGTAGTTTTTTCGTTTCTAAAAATAAAGCTTTTGCTGATTGCTCAATATCGTCAATAACAGAGGCTTGGGTGAGTGATGTGTGTTGCAGTGTGGCGATGATGTTCTTAACAATGACACTTTCAGATTGATTAATAATATCGGAGAACGGCTCTACGATTGTGGGCCAGTATATGGGTTGATTAGCTTTTGGATCAGCTGCTTCGCCTTTTAGCAGACGACTGTCGTCGTTGCATTGCGCGTCGTTGCTAAAACTTTGCAATAGGAAAACTTCACTTAAACCCAGTGCGCACTTTTTATGCACGGGTGTTTGTTGATTTTTCATTGCGGAACCTCCCAACAACACGGGTTGTGGTTTGCCCTGTGCTAATAAATAACTTTAATAAAATTATCTATACTATTAATTAGTATCAAAATATTCTTGGTATTTTACATCTGCTTTCGCACCAAAAAGAATTTCGCACGCGGTTTTTAAGCCTGGCGCAGCCTCCAGCTCTTGTCGGGTAACGACTAAAGAAATTTTAGATCTACGGCGCAAAAAGTCATCCAGCCTAGTGATCATTTCCCGGCGGGCGGCATGTTCAATTTCACAGCGTACATATTCTGCGCGCTCAATTAAGAGGTCTGCGGCAGTGGGGTCAGCGCGTATGCTCTCTAACATTTCAAAGGCCTGGGCACCGTAGCGTCGCCAAAACCGCTGGCTTAATTTCTCAGATGACGTTTTTGATGTGTAGCTATCCAAATTCATTAACTCAGCCTGGTGAAAAAATTCTTTTTTGACTTCTTCATGGGGCTCGCCATACCAAATTTTATCGAAGTGCGGCATATTCACCTTTAGTTTCTTAACAAGGTCAGCTATTTCATCTCCTACGTTAAGACAATCAGTTAGCTTACCGCCATAGATAGAAATATGTCTTTCTTTCTCATTTAATTCGATCGCATGTTTACGGGATAGCTGCAGCCAATCGGTGTTTTCACCTTCCCCTGAGGTGACTACCAGGGGCCGCACGCCACACCGCTCGGCAATGATACTTTTTTCTGTCAGTGGTTTTGAAAGCATAAGGCGTGCATTGATGTTATCCAGCACAAATTTTCTGTCTTCAGCGGTCACTTCCGTTTTTGGTGAGTCGACTCTTGTGTCAGTGGTCCCAATACAGGTTTTTGGGCCCATTGGTATGACGAAAAAAAGACGCCCATCATCAGCGAAAAATGTTAGCACGCGTTCGTTCCGGGTTATCCTATCAACGATTAGGTGTATACCTTTTGAAAATGCGTGATGGTGTTTAGTGGTTTGATGGTTGAGCTTGTTGTGATAATCAGCATAAGGCCCACAGGCATTGATGATCACTTTGCTCTTTATGTCAAAAGTGGTGTTCGTTTCATTGTCTTTGCATTGTGTTGTCCACCAGCCTTCGTCCCTTTTACTGCCTAAAGACTCAACGTAGTTTGCAGCGACTGCGCCATAATTCATGGCCGAGCGAATAAACTGGAAGACGAAACGCGCATCGTTGTCATAGAGATAGGCGTCTGAATACTCAAAACCGCCAGCCGCACTGCCAAGATTTATTACTTTTTCTTCTTTTTTGATGGTTGATCGCCCTAAAAGCCGAGGAAATCGAGTAAATCCATTTCCCATAATCCAGTACAAAATTGTCCCTAAATAAAGAAAAAGCGGTGAGTATCGAAAACCTTTATCAATGGTTGTGAGGAATCTTATTTCTTTAACAGTTGATGGGTAGCATTGCATGAGCTGGTTACGCGATCGACAAAGTTTGCGCACGAGGCCGAATTCGTAGGTTTCCATGTACTTGATGCCGCCCCAGGCCAGATTAGATGACTGAGAGCTGGTAAACCCGGCGAAGTCACCTTTGTCGATAATGGCAATCTTAGCACCACGAGCAGCTAAAGAAGCTGCTGCAACGGCCCCATTGATGCCGCCACCAATAATCAGGACGTCATAGTTTTCGTGATCAAGCCTTTTTATGTTGTTTTCGCGCAGAGTCATTGGATCCCAAACAGCTAGTTTCGTTTTGGTGGCGTACCTGATAGGCACAGTTTCTATAAAGTGTAGTTTGTATGAAAAAAAACGCAGTGAGTTGAGAAAATAAATGAGGGGATTGTTTAACGTAAATCGCCACTATAACTAGGCAATCATCACGGCTGGGATCTGGTAATTAGCAAGGCAGGTGATGCGAATCAATTGTGACAATGTTTGACATTTTGGCCCTTCGCAAACGGTGAGAAAAGTCTAACATTGGCACTAGGAATAACAATCATTGGAGACAAGAAAATGGCCAAAGGAATTCACTCAGTTAGCCCAGTATTTCAACACCGCATTGGCAATGAGCCCCAGGCCCGCCCAACTAAAAAGGCGAATACTTTGTTTGGAATACTTCTCCCGGCGACATTTGTTGTAGGTGTTGTAGCGGGTATGTCTTTCTTGACGACAGTACATGAAGAAAATAAAGAACTTCTGACAATGCAGCTTTCGGATGCGAAGAAAGCCCTTTTAGCCGCTGACTCTTCTACAAATTTGGCCGTACACGTAGCCAATTATTACGGGCAGCCAGATCAGGTAAGTAAGCGCGACCTTAACTTGTTACTAGAGCAGGCAGCCCGAACTCAGCAGGTAGAGGTTGTCACTGCCGGATCTGATTACACCGTTGTGTCAGTGAACGGTAAGCAGCTGCATTTGCCTTTTCAATGGCAGCCATAGTTTTTAAAGGCCGTTACTCTTTGGGCGGCCACTATTCAGCACAATAGGTTAACCCGTATTCCAAAAAAAAACTGACAGTCACCTTAAAAGGTGTCTGTCAGTTCAATCCGATTGCTGCAATAATCCACTACCAATCAGATATCAGCCTCTGATATCACTGCTGATACATCATTTTTTACTGGGTTTGATCGCTTCCTTGGTGCCGCCAACAATTTCGTTTGCCATGTTGCCAACCTGCTGGTTGGTAGCACGAATCGCTTCATAAACGCTGCCTACCAATTTACGCTGCTTTTCTTTAGCTTCAGTCGCTTTTTCTTCTGGTAAGCCAACTACTTTAAGAAAGTCTACCGCCATATCAAGCGTGGTTTGGTGCACCCGTTCAACGGTATCTACAACATTTTCTACTGACTCTTTTACAAAATCGGTGAAGTTACCGGCTTTTTGCATGGTATTCATAATGATTTCCTTTTCTTGTTTGATTTTTAATTGGTCTCTATGGGTACAGTGTACACCTGTGTACTAATAATGCAATCTACATAGGAGGATGAGTTGGTGGTCGTAAAGATGACAGACTGTTACTAAATCAACTCTTTCACAGAGCTTGTGTGTGGCTTGTCGCAAAATGGAGATTACTAGAAACAATTTTTTGTTAACGAGACGTTCACATGAAAACAGGGTGGGTGTAAACAGTTGGCGAAATTGCCGTAAATATTCTAAAACGAACATTCAAACACTTGCTTACGCAAAATATGTTATTTAAAGAAATTAGTAGTTATTCGATATTGCACTAGGTAATAGGGTGTCACGTTCTGCCTGCTGCTTGCCTCAAATGACATAGCGGTATAATCTCTAGAGTATAAGCTCTAAATAATAAGGGCATTGATTGGGCTGCTTTACGTATTTTTCCCAGGCGTGGCAGCCTACAAAAAACATTGTTAAGCAAGAAACAGAGATACTGATTCAACCGGATTAGATTCTAATAAAAAGGAAATCACGGTGAATCAATTAGTTGCAGTCTATACATCAAGTAAATTATTTGTTGGCAAAAGCAGTGCGTGCTTTTTTTGTACGTTGCTGTTGCTGTTAAAAAGCCCGGCATTACTGGCGGATCTTGCCAGCCTGTCTGATACCCAGATGTCTCAGGTTACTGGGCAGGCAATTATGTCGGTTGATAACTACCAGTACGACAATACAGATTTCGTTCGCATCAACCTCAATGTGAATATTGAAACTCAGCTTAATATCGACAAGCTTGAGCTGGGTAGGTATTACCGCTGGGAAAATGGCGATGCTTGTCTTGATTGTAATGGCACAGAGCCGGGCTTAGAAAAAATGCCCGCAGATATTATGGTAGACAATTTCTCCCTTGGTCATATTAATAAATCAACCAAAGCAATAGACCCATTTAAAATTAACGATCCGTTTCTTGAATTTTCGTTTGATGCAGCCGGGACACCTACTGGCGTGAGATTAGGGTTTGGTAAATCCAAGGGCTGGCTGTCTGGCGATATTCAGGCCTTAACCGGTAATATCGATATTGCCATCAATGACACCGCTCGCGGTTTGGCGGAGTTATCGCCAAACTGTTCTTCGGGGGATTTTTCTTGCCTGTTAGGCTTTATGATGAAGTATCTTGGCGGCCCAATATTGCAGGACTCGCCGTTAAAGGCAGACGCCTTATTGGTAAACAGTAAAGGTGAACTCGATCCGGTGCGCGGGCAGATGGTTGGCATGGAGAGCGGCACGCCGCTTATCGTCGATGGATCGGGAGAGCTTAACTTTTTCGAGAAGTTTCTGCTGGATGTGTTAATCGGACTTACACCCAGCCGTTATAATGCCTCCAGAAATGGCGATATTGTGACGTTTAATTCCTCTGGCTGCGATATTTTGACCGTTGCCGTGTGCTTCCCCTTGTCTAACTTCGGTAGTTTTGAAATTGGCAGAGATAACCCTGCAGGGGTAGAGGGGTTGTTTATATCGTTCCAAAACAGCCATGATGTTATTAAGTGGGCGCAGACATTTAAAGATGGCATTACCGGTACGGAAGTGCTCAGTTTTCAAGAAACGGGTTTTGGCGGCTTCTTTAATATCCCGAATGACGGTGTGCAGGTTAATTTGCAAGAAGCAATGAATGGCATTCATCGCCAGAGAACTGAATACATTGACCGGGGCAAAGGGCTGTTTTAGTGTGCGTAACCAATCTTGCACACACCCAAGTGGACGAACTTAATCAATGACAAAAAAATTGCTTTTTGCCCAGGTTTTAGCGTATCTGCAGCAGGAATGGGAAAACCTGGTGCAGGCTGCTAAAGAGGCACACTCGACCGCTACACATCCTGAGTCGGCTGCTGAAAACAAGTATGACACATTTGGACTAGAGGCAGCTTACCTCGCAGAAGGGCTGTCTCGACGTGTCGCCGAACTAAAACAAACGATGCAGGCTTACAGCAATTTGCCATTGCGTGATTTTAAAGGTGCCAATATTGCGCTGGGGGCACTGGTAGAACTGGCAGATAAAAACAATCAGGTTGTGCATCGCTTTCTTATCGGTCCCGGTGGTGCCGGTGCGACGGTGACTGAGTCTGGCATCACCTATAAGGTCATTACTCCCTCATCACCATTGGGCCAGCAACTGATTGGCAAAGAAGAAGGGGATGAGGTTAACCTGTTGATTAACGGGTCAACCATAACCTTTGAAATTTATTCAGTTTACTGATTCGGCAGGTCTTTCTTTTACGTGTTTTCGCCTTAGGCGCTTTGATGCGCTTCTGGTTCGACCAACACTTTCTCACGCAAGCCTGCATAGCGGGTAACCGTTTGCTCGACAGCAAATCGCCAGACATGTTGGCGAGAAAAAACGTCCAGCTTGGTTTTGGCTCTGGTAACCGCTGTGTAAATAAGCTCTCTTGATAGTAATCGACCAGGCTTTGCAGGTAATACTAATGCCACTTGATCAAATTCTGACCCCTGCGTTTTGTGAATGGTCATCGCGAATACGCTTTCAACTTTGGGCAATCGTGCCAAAGAAACCCATTTGATGCCGCCATCGCTGTTAAAAAATGCCGCCTGTAAACGCGCTTGTACCGTAGCGGGTTGGTTATCGAAAGACTCTTCGGCTGTCTCGCGTCGCCATATCATGCCGATATCGCCATTGTATAAGCCGCTGGCATAATCGTTTTCTGTCACCATTACAGGGCGCCCATGGTAGTGAGAGGCAGTGCGTTGAAGATTTTTTTTAGCTGGCAATTGGATGAGTTTGTTCTTCCAAAGCATTTGCTCAATCTGTGTGTTTAGCTCAGTTACACCCATAGGGCCAACCCGCGTCGCGGTCAGGATACGAAAGCGGGCAAATATCGTTAGCGCTTTCGCTACAGTGTCTGCTTTTAGGTAGTCTCGATATAGTGGCAAGTGGTGTTGAAGTAACCAGTTTAGAAATTCTGTCTGATCCAGTTCTGCGGCGCCAGCGCCCGTAGCTTCTGCAACTTTGTGCAATCCCAATTCTGCATTTTTTTCTTCCAATATATTCCAGCTGCCGTAAGCATCCCCTTTAATAATTGCTTTGGCGAGGTTGCCGATACCGCCATCAGCACGAAAGCGATAGCTTTCTTGCAGCAGGGTCACATGATCTGAGCTAACAGCTTGCGTTAGCTCAGACACTTGTGGTGTTTGCCTAACATTACCCCCATCAATGGACTGGATTAATTCGCAACGATTATGCGAGTAGCCCGGGTGCGGGCGAGAAACGAGTTCTGCCAGCACACTGCCGGTTTCGACGGAGGGTAGTTGGTCGGCGTCACCCAGTAGAATGACATGGGCATGATCTGGCAGTGCGCGAAAAAGCCGGGTCATCATAGGGAGATCAATCATTGATGCTTCGTCAACCACCAGTATATCGAGGTCGAGCAGGTTGTCTTCATGGTGTCGAAATTGGTAATGATTGGGAATGTAACCCAGCAACCGATGCAGGGTGCTGGCTGTAGCCGGAATAAGCGATAGCACCTCAGGGTCTGCTAATCCACTTTTTAAAAATTCTTGTTTTTTTTCCGTGATAGATTCTTGTAAACGTTGCGCAGCTTTCCCGGTAGGGGCTACCAGTTTTATTTTTACTTCATTTTGTTGTTGCCGGTTTAACGCAAGCAGTGCCAGCAGTAATTTTGTAACCGTGGTGGTTTTCCCTGTTCCGGGGCCGCCGGCAATAATGCCTAGTTGCTGATACACACTATTGATGACTGCCACCTTTTGCCAATCGGTCTCTGCAGCGTCGTGCTGTATCGGGAAGAGCTTATCAACGACAGACTTGACGTCTGCAGCATGGTAATGGCTGGCGCTGTTAATAAAGTGTCGCAGGCGCGATGCCAGGTCTTGTTCAAACCGCCAGTAGCGCCTTATGTAGAGCCTGTCTTTTTCAAGCACGATCAAACTGTTAGGGTGATCAAGCAGTCCGGTAGTGTTAAGCATATTCCTCCAGACACTTACCTCGGGAAAAGGCTTAAGGTTGCGAGTCTCAGCATTTGGCGTTTCATCTTCACTATCAATTAGTCGTAACGATTGTCCACTGGTATAAGCCAGCTGCAAGCAACTGTGCCCACCGCGTAACGATTGGCTTAATCGCACCATGGTGTAAAAAAGGGTATCGGTGACAGTGCTGGCAGACAGACACAAGTCTCGCGCCAGGTAGTAGTCAATTGCTTGGTTATCCGCATGTTCTGCAAGAAAAGCGGCACAACTTGGCAACTCATACTGCTCGTCGGCATGCTGGTTAATAGCGTTCGGCGATGGTGCGAGGGATGATTGATTAACGGTCATGAATGCACCTCGGTGTGTGTCCGCTCGTTTTGATTCGATGGGGAATCATCGAGAAATAACTGGTCTAGGCGGTTAATGATTTCTGACGAAACAGACGTGTGGAATATACCGGTCGGTTCTGCTTCGTCTTGCCCGTTTTGCAAACCACGCAAGTATAAATAATACACACCACCTAAATGGGTTTCGCACTGATAGCCAGGAAGGCACTGCCTTAAGTATCGGTGTAAGGCGAGGGTGTAGATTAAAAATTGCAGATCGTAACTGGACGCTTCAATATCTTTTCTAAGTGCTTCCGTTTGATAGTCAGAGAAGGCAGCACCTAAAAATGTCGATTTATAATCAACGATATAATAACGATTGTCGTGCTCAAAAATTAAGTCAATGAAACCGCACATCATGCCGTTGATTTCATTCTGATTCGGAAGAATAAACGGTGTGTCATCCACAGCGGGCTGAGATTGTCGATGGGCTACTAAGCAATCGAATAATTTGTCGACTTTTAATTTAGGTATGCTGAAATAAAAGCTGCTTTCTTTAAGCAAGCGGTCTTCTGCAATCTGGTTTAGGCTCACACCACAGGGTAGTTCTGTGTATAAGCACTCGTTCAGCCAGTTTATTAGCGCTTCCTGTTGGTCGAGTACCAAATGCGAATGGGCAAAAATCAAGTCGTCGCAATCACGCCAGTTTGGTTCAGAAAAGTTGATAGTTTCAAGCAGGGTATGCAAAAAGTTACCTGCTTCGGCACCTTTGGTAAATTCGAAGCGAATGCCGTTGGTAGCTTGCGGTTGAAGCGCTGGCGCAAGCTGGCGGTCAGCTTCAGGGTCACGAAGAGTCCTGGATGCCTGCGTGCGTAATTGCCAGTGCGCCAGCGATGAAAACGAGTGTATCCGCCATCGATCGTCCAAGCCGCGCGTGAAAACGCTGGTGTGGGCTGTGGGCTGGTCACTTGCTGTCGTAAGAGCCGTCGCCACAGGATGAAAGCTGTCACCTTCAACGGTGTTTAATGAAATCGCCTCGGGTTGTTTAGCCTGGTGATCGGCCAGCATTGCTAATAGCGTTTGCGGCTCGGCATCAGGTAGGTTGAGCATTAAACCCAATGGTGACAGATGTCCTTCGGCAAAGGCGGTAACCGTTAGGTAACAACGATAGATTGCTCGGGTGATGGCCACGTACAGCAAACGCACATCTTCGGCTTGTTGTTCTTCTTCGTACCAGGCAAATATTCGGCTGTTATCACCTAAAAAGGTACTGGCACAGTAATTATCCCGATGGTGATAAGTCATTGTTAACGAACGTTTCGTCCTCTTACTGAAATACGACGCAAAGGGTACGAAGACAATAGGGTACTCCAGTCCTTTAGAGCCATGTTGCGTCACAATCTGAATGAGGTTGTCGTCACTTTCCAGGCGTAGTTCGTTGTCACTGGCTTTGGAGGGTGTGTGCAGTTCACTTTCAAACCAGGCCAGTAACGTTTCAGGCAACGTATGTTCAACGCTGGCTGTTTGTAACAGCTCTAAAAGGTGCAGCGTATTGGTGAGCGATCTTTCGCTGCTTGCCGAGTTTGGCTGGTAGCTGGTTTCCATCAGTGTAAAAACCATTGGCATTAAACCCTGATGCAGCCATTGTTCGCGCAAGGATACAAACTGCTCCCGCAAGGCTTCCCAGCGTAATTCATCTTCACTTAAACCAGCCAGATCAACAGGTGTTAATCCAAAAAACTCCGTCGACAAGGCAGCGATCATTTTGCGGGTGTTTTCAAGCTCAAGTACACCTGCTAACAATCGCTGTAGCGCAACCGCTTCTTTTGATTCAAAGACATTGTCTTTGGCGCTTAAATAAACCGACGAGATACCTGCATCGGCCAATGCAGCTTGCATTTCGGCGGATTCGTTTTTATTACGTACCAGTATGGCAATGTCATTGGCACTTAATGCTTTAGTTCCGATTTGAGTGGTGCCACTTAGCAAGAAACTTATTTCGGTTGCACACCAATTAGCAATCACTGTCTGAAATGCTTTCGTATGAGGAGGGTTGGTTTTTTTCGTGTTTTTAGGCTGATATTTCTCGTTGGGTGGAAAGTAAACAAATGCCAGCGCATGATGTTTCACGCCAGACGCCAGGGTGGTCTCCTGTAGTGGATGCTCCGCAGTTTTGTTGGAAGCCGCAACGGCGGCATACTCAATACCAAAACGAAAGACCGCATCCAGACTGTCGTGACTTAGACCAGTAAACAGTTGGTTGTAGCCTTGCACTAGTGCCGGGGTTGATCGCCAGTTGGTATCCATATACCAGTGATGCGTTGCCAGTTTACGGGCGTTAAGATAAGCAAATACATCGCCACCGCGAAATCCGTAAATTGCCTGTTTGGGGTCGCCTATCATAAACAGGGCAACAGCGTTAGACGAAGCAGGGTAGATGGCGTCAAACAGCTCAAATTGTGATTGATCCGTGTCCTGAAACTCATCTACCAGGGCTACCGGGTACTGTTGTTGCAGTGCCAGCGTTAACCGGTCTTTCCCTGGGGATTGGTATAATGCATGGTGCAGCGAATTGATCAGATCGTTAAAGTCAAACTGATTGCGTTTTTGCTTTGCGGTAGCAATGCGTATCCGGCACCAGTTTATGGCCCCTGCCGCCAAATTAATCGCTTTTAATTTTTGCAGTTGTGCAAAAGGGCCAGATTTAGATGTGTCGCACACTTCTTTCAAAGGCGTTAGTAACGGCTTTACCGCCTTTGGCATATATTTAAAAAACGCCCCTTCAACAGACGGGGGTGGTATATCCGACGCTGCATCCAGCCAGCTGATTAATTGCGCCAGCTCATCTTGACCGTGGCTGCCACCTTTCGTATCGGCATAGGCCATTAATTCTGGCATGTGGCCTACCAATTCCGACGCGATCCTTTCTTTTAATGCTTGGAACGCTTTGGCGGCAGGTTCAACATCGTCATATTCGAATGGCTCTTTTGTATAGATAAGATTTGCAAATTCGTTTAAAAAGCTTTCCGGCGCTGCCCATTCGGCCTCGACAAGGTGATAGGCGCTAGCGTTAATGGCCAGACGTCGATACCAGTCCCGTACAGCTTCTAACGATATTTCTTTGGTATCCACTTCCATTTGCGCATCAAACGTCATGCCTGTTTCGAATGCCCGTTGTGTGAGTGCCTGTTTACAAAAGCCATGAATCGTATAGACCGCAGCTTCATCCAGAGTAAGCAGGGCTTCATCCAGTAAAATTTTGGCTTCTGCAATGTCTGTGCGTTGCTGCAAGTCGAAGAAAAATCCCTCATCCGGTTGATAATTCCCCCAGTTGGCAAGGCATTCCCGTAAAACGCTGGCAATACGGCCTTTTAGTTCTTCTGTGGCGGCGCGGGTAAACGTGACAACCAGTATTTGTTGTACCGACAGCTTTTTTTCGAGCAAAAGTCGAATGTAGAGCAGGGTGATATTGTAAGTTTTGCCCGTGCCCGCACTGGCCTCAATAAGATGACGACCGGCGAGGGGCAAGTTAAGCGCGTCTAGTTTTTTCATGCGTGTGACTCCCTCTGATCGGCAGTATTGATCGCATCAGATTGGGGTACTCTAATGTTTGTGAGAATGGTTTTAACTTCTTCTGCTGACCAGCTTTCTAATGATGACATTGCCAGACCATAAAGCGATTCTGCATAGCCAATAAGATCCTCATCATAAACCGGCGGCACCTGCCAAAAGTAAGCATAATAAGGGTCGTAGATTAACCCCTGCTGCTGGAAGTCAGCCTGCCAGTAGTTGGCGTAATGGCTGGCAGAAAATTTTTCATTGGTCAGTATCTCTTTGGCAAGGTCTGCATTAACAAAACAGGGCTGGGTTAATCCCTTGTGCCAATAATGCAGCCATTTTAGCAACTCACTGGCTGCGTCTTGTACTGGTGCAAAGCCTTGTAAACTGGGTTGATTACCTTTCGCTCTAAATACGCCAATGGTATGTGTTGGCCCGCGGGTAATATTGGCCATTAAATGATGCAACCAAAGGTTAACGATGTCTTTGCCTTTTATATCAGCAAGGCGCCAAAACAGCAGAACTGAGTTTGAAGGGTTTTCGCTTTCAGTAGTCGTTTTAGTGGGTAAAGCGGTACCTGTAAAAGTTAACAGGGGCAGGCGTGCATGTATCACTGACTCTCCGGATGTTGTTTGCACTCGCGTATCCATTACGGTGCCTGCGCCGATTTCCTGCAGTTGCGCGGTAAATTGCAGCGCCTGTTCGCGCCATTCATCAAGTTGTATTGCCATCGTGGGTGTGGCGGGTAAGTGCCCGGCCAGTAAGCTTAACCGAGTGACCTCATCAGTTTCTAACGCATCATTAGTTGGGTCTATCGTGACATTAGCTGGTGTGCGTGCCTGTTTTAGTTCGTGACAGATATAGTGGCTTTGGGTTTTATATCGATCAAGGTTATTGGTTGTAAAGGGTTCGCTATCTGCTGCTAGAGCGCCGCTGTCATCATCCAAATACAAACCTAGCCGTTTGCGCGCAAAACCTTTTGGCGGGTTATTAAAAAACGTGACTAAATCAGCAATATCGATAGCCTCATTCAGACTATTTGAAATCTCCGGCAACATTGTTTCTGTGCTCGTGTCGCATACCTGCTTGGCATTTTGGCCCAGGGCGAGCCATTTGCCATCGTAACTACTAAAAGGCGGTTGATAGTTTTTTTCATTAAATGGCTGCAATGGCAGTTTACGTAACACACCAGAAAGCATTACCTGGTTCTCTTTAGAGGGGTGCCAATAACCTTTATGGAGATAATGCGACAGCTCGGCTAACACGAGGGAAGGCTGTTTTTCGGTGTTGTTCTTGGCATCATTACCTTGGTAGCTGAGGTAGAGCGCATCTCTGGCCGAAACCAGCGCCTCAAGAAACAGGCACCTGTCTTCATCACGCCGGGATCGATCACCTTTACGTCGGGTTGACTGGGCCAAAAGATCAAATCCATAAGGCGGGCGTTGGCGAGGAAACTCACCATCATTCATCCCCAACACGCCAATAATCCGAAAGGGAATACTGCGCATTGGCAGCATTGAACAAAAGGTTATCTGCCCTGTCATAAACTGCCGACCCTGCTCGGGTTGACTAAACTGGTGCTCGAGAAAGTAGCTAACGATTTCGAGTGGGATTTTATCGCCGTAACCGGCTTGCAGGGTATTTTCGGCAAGTTTGCCAATGGCTTCCTGAATCGTTTCTGCGGCGATTAGCTCATCATTATCTGGCGTAAAATAATTATCGAAGAGCTCGGTCAGCCACAGTTGCCATTGCTGAGCGGTACGTTCAGTACGGTGATAAACACTAGACTGGGAAAGCTGCTCAATCAGTCGTATAAGGTTGCCCAATTTTATCGCGTTATCACCTTCCACCCAGGGCAGGTAGATCTGGTTGCCAACCAACGCTTTATCATCACCATAAGCAAAGCCCCGTAGCAATCGCTCCAACCCCTGCTGCCAGGTAAACTGTGTTGTTGCCCATTGCTCAATGTTTTCAGGCGGGTGCTCGCGGGTCATCTCGTTAGCCAACAAGCGGGATTTGTGCTCGCCATTTAACCCCCAGTGCACCGCCGCATCACTTAGCCAGACTTCATAAAGCTGAAGATCTTCATCATTGATATTAAACTTATTCTGGATGGCATTAAGGCGCAGGTAACCCAGAATCTCGCTAATTTGAAACCGGCTGTCTGGCAGTTTTAACAGGTTAAGATAAGCCTGAATCAGCGGGTTGCTATCGCTTTCTTTTCTGTCGGCAATCGAACAGGGGAGTTTGGGCTGTTGCGGATTAAAAGGTAAAGAAGTTGGGTTAAAAACAGACTGAATATAGGGTGCATATGCCTCAATCTGCGGGCACATTATGATGATGTCTTGCGGTTTTAGCGTGCTGTCGGCGTCAAGTTTTGCCAACAACCAATCGTGCAGCGCCTGTACTTCGCGCAAATGGCTGTGGGCAGAGGTAATGCTTATGCTATCGTCGATGGCGGCATCTGTTTGTTGTCGTGCATCGGTTAAATGGAATAAATCATTTTGCAGTCGATGTAGAACTGTTGTCCGGTCGGGGCGTTGGTAAACCTGCTCATCCTGTAAAGAGGCGTTGTTGTACAAAATCTCGAAAAACTCCTGAGACTGACGCCCCAGTGCGGCTAAAATCGGGTTGCCGGTTTCAAATGGCAATGATGAGAAAAGGGAGTCAGTGACGTTAAGGGCGGTACTTTCTGCTTCTGGTTCTGCTTCTGCTTTTTTTCGTAAATGCTGGCCTTTTTTACGAGCCAGTTCTTTTTCGCTGATCAGGTCAAACCAGTATTCTTCAGAAGGGTTTAATAAAAACAACGTGATGTTTTGCTGTTTGGATAACTCGAAAAGGAAGTCAACATACAGTGGTGGCATTGAATTGATGCCGAAAATATAGACCTCTTTAGGCAATTTATGGCGAATCTGCCGAAGTTCAGCCTGTGCCTTTTTAATGAGCTTAATCGGGTTATAAATGCTGTTAGCATCAAGGTTGTTCCATAGCAGCGCTTGCCAGTGATCAGCGGTTTCCTTTTCCCAAGACTCGATCCAATCGGGACGGTACATCCAATATTGTTCAAAAAGATCCGCTTGCGCTTGCGCCAGTTGAAAACGTTTAAGTGACTGCTGAGCTGCCGTATTATGACTGTTAAACCAGTAGTCTGACGGCTCTTGCATCAGCGGATGATTAAGAATTTGATCTTCACCTAAGGTGTCGTAGATGTTCCAGACCAACAGCTCGCGACTGAATGGATTGGTACGGGGAGCATCGGGCACACAAAGGCGGATTATCTGCCAGAGATAACTGGCGACAAGTGAATACTTGATATTCATGCATACGCCACCGGGAACGGCATCCGCCATTTGCATGTTAAGCCAATGCTGCATGCCACGGTTTTGCACAATGATTTGCGTCGTTTGCAATGGATGCGCGCCTGAGCGAAGAATCTTCTCGTGCAGTTTGGCTACCAAGGTTTCCATCTTGTTGCCGGAATAAAGTTTAAGCATATGATTTTTCTTATTTATAAAGTGAGAAACAGTGTACCTAAAGCGTTGTCAGATTAAACAAGATGCAGACGCTTTAGACTAAACAATTTTTGCGAGGTTATCGCATTCTTTTAGGGCCTTTAATTACGTTAGCGTCTTAAATTATGTTTGGGTCTTAAATTAAAGGGACATCGTGCCGCCCAAAGGTCTTCCATGGTTTTTTGGAACGCGCTGTAAACCCATCCCTGGGCGCTCAACTGCCGCATCCCTGCGGCAGATGGTTCCAAAAAACCATGGAAGCCCTTTTTACATAATGTTCTACTATGGACACGCCTTAAAAACTAACATTGACAACAAAATAACATTGTAAGCGACAAACTCTGTCGCCATAGTTGCGTTATTAATAATATTTCCCAGTTTTTTAACGTTGGATATTCTCATTTGAATCAAGCAGTAGCAGGTAACACCATCGAAGTACCGGGAGTCATCCTTACCCGGCAAATGCAAGATACAGCTGATGGTCTTACTTACATTTTTTGGATCGCCACCGCCGATTGCCCCATTAAGGTTAAGCAAACCCAACAGGAGGCCGTGTTCCTTGTAGAGAATATCGCCTTACCCAAAGTTCGAAATTTGCTAGCAGGAGGTAAGTACCGCGAAAAGGCGCTGCCATTAAAGTCGTTTAATCAACAAGCGGTTAGCGCATTGTATTTTCGTGATTATCGGGATCTTCGCCAAGCCGCTTCGTTACTACAGAAACACCAAATAGAACCACTTGAATATGATGTTCGCCCCGTAGATCGCTATTTAATGGAGCGCTTTATCACAGGCTCGGTGCTCCTGGATCTGCCAACAGACTTGCAGAAAGAAGCACAAAATATTCGCATGCGCACCACGCGACGAAAAAAAACCAGTGACGCTGACGATAGGTTAATGCCTTCATTGAAGGTGGTGTCTTTTGATATTGAAACCTCAATGGTAGGTGATCATCTCTATGCCATCGCCGTGCATTGTACGCAGCATGATGGTCTCGGCAGGTCGGGCGCAATGGATTCTGCACGGCAATATGATGCAAAAAGCCAGGTTTTTATGTTGGGGCAGGGTGAAAAAATCAGTGACGTGCCTTTATTGTATTGTCCAACAGAACGCAGTCTTATCACCCAGTTTCTTGATTGGGTGCAAGCGGAAGACCCGGATATTTTAATAGGCTGGAACTGTATTAATTTTGACTTACGGTTTCTGGAGCGTAAATGTCAGAGCTTGGGCATGCCATTTACGATTGGACGAGGCAGTGCTGTTGCCCAGTGGCGTTCAAGCGCCAACAATAATCAGCACTTTGTATTGGTTCCGGGGCGTGCGGTACTTGACGGCATCGACACGCTTAAAACAGCAACCTATCAATTAGAGAGTTTTTCTTTAGAAAACGTTGCGCAAGCATTGCTCAAGCGCGGCAAGTTGATACACGACCCTCATGACCGTGGACAAGAAATCACCCGCCTGTTCAATGAGGACAAACCCAGCCTTGCGCGGTATAACCTGGAAGACTGTGTGTTGGTATGGGATATTTTCAAAAAAACGGAGCTAATTCAATTCGCCTTGCAGCGATCAACAGTAACCGGATTACCTCTCGATAAGATTGGTGGCTCGGTACTCGCCTTTGAAAATCTATATTTACCGCGGTTGCACCGGCAAGGTTATGTCGCGCCTAACCTGCCGCAAAACCCACAAGGCGTTGGTAGCCCCGGTGGCTATGTCATGGATAGTCTGCCGGGGCTTTATGATAGCGTTTTGGTGTTTGATTTTAAGAGCCTGTACCCCAGTATTATCCGCACATTTCATGTAGATCCTTATGCTCTCGCAGAGGGTGACGCGTACAAAACCAAGAAAAAAAACACCCCGACAACGGGTGTTGAACAAGCTAGTTTTCAACAGGGAAGTGAAGACTACATAGACGGTTTTCGCGGGGCGACATTTCGCATCCCATGCAGCATTTTGCCTGATTTGATTGAAGAAATCTGGCAGGCCCGTGACATCGCAAAAAAGCAAAATAATGCCCCCCTGTCGCAAGCACTCAAAATTATTATGAACTCGTTCTATGGCGTGATGGGTACACCGGGCTGCCGCTTTTTTGATGCCCGCTTACCCAGCTCGATCACACTGCGTGGTCATGAAATTCTTATGCAAACCCGTCGTTTGCTGGAAGCAGAAGGGTACAGCGTGATTTACGGCGATACCGACTCTATCTTTGTGCTGGCTAAACGCCCTTTGCTACCCCACGAGGCCGATGTAACAGGCGCAAAATTAGCACACAAGCTAAACAGCTGGTGGCAAGATCATATTCTGCAAACCTATGGCGTTACCAGTGCGTTAGAACTTGAGTACGAGACACACTATAGCCGCTTTGTGATGCCGAGAATCAGGGGTTCGATGGAAGGCACTAAAAAACGTTATGCCGGACTGGTGTGCAAACCAGGCTTCGATATCGAGAACCCACAGGAAGATAGCTATGAACTGGTATTTAAAGGGTTAGAGACTGTACGCACCGATTGGACGCAGGCCGCGCGATCGTTTCAGAAGCAATTGTATCGATTGGTGTTTCTTAACCAGCCCTGGAAAGATTTTGTCACCCAAACTATTACCGCGTTGCGCGCAGGGGAGTTAGACAATTCGTTGGTTTTTCGCAAACGGCTAAGGCGAAAGCTGATGGACTATCAAAAGAACATTCCACCCCATGCGCAAGCAGCTTTCAAGGCAGACCAGTGGCTGCGGCAGCAGGGACTGCCAGAACAGTATCAACAGGGAGGGTGGATCGAATACTGTTACACCGTCAATGGTCCCGAGCCTTTAGAGTGCCTGGTATCGCCATTAGATTATGAAACTTATATAGAAAAACAGATCGCCCCGATTGTTGATGGCATCGCCTGCTTTCTTGAAGAAAACGGCACAGATTTAACGTCCAATCAACTGTCATTACTCTAACTAGCAACAGAACAGGCTTTGTTGTGCCGCCAGTGACGGGTAAAGCAGGCATGACCATTGCTTTTTCCAGTATTGGTCTACACTGAAAATAAGTGGCACAGTCATTGGGTGTCACCATTGAATGCAATCTAAGGCAGGCTACGGTCACCTTGGATCAATAGCCTATTTACTAAGTGCACTGGCCTATGACTCCTCCAAAAACGGTTATCGTTGCAAACCCTAAGGGTGGATGCGGAAAATCGACAATCGCTATCAACATCGCCTGTGGCTATGCCTCGATGGGCAGGGACGTGGTTTTGATCGATCACGATGTACAACAGTCGTCGTTCGATTGGGTAAAAGCCAGACCAAAAAAGTGTGCACCTATTAAGGTGTTGAAGCCTTCGGCAGAGATACCCATAGATCATTGCGCCATTCATGACATGCCAGCGGCTGTTAAAGTAGGTGATATTACCGCCCTTATGCAAGGCAACTATCGGCTGGTAATCCCAATATTACCTTCGCCAACAGACATTAAAGCCGGTGCGCGATTTTTAATGAGCCTGGAGAAATCCGGCCATCACATTAATAAAGATCTGATAACACTCATCGCCAATCGAGTAAATGCGCGCGCATCTTATTACCGGGTGTTGCAGGCATTTTTAAAAAATGCAGGTTACCCGCTTGCGGCAACGATTCGTGATACGCAAAACTACGTGCGTTCGGCCGATGCAGGATTGTCGATATTTGATTTACCGGCAAGCCGAGTGGGTACAGATCTCACCCAGTTTGGTGAATTGATGAAATGGCTGGAGCGGTTTTAAAAGAAAAAGACAGATGATAAAGGGCAGGAAGATAAGATTGGCGGAATGCTTTATTTTAGAAATTGAAAAACGTAACCCAAGGATAAGCCCTGGGTTACGTTAGCAGGCCTTGATTACTAGTTTGCTTTTTTCCGGCGGAAAAGACTCATCCCCAAAAAACCAATACTCAAAAGAAATGCTACTGATGGTTCGGGCACATCAGATGAAGTTGGTACCGAGTCATCGGTAAGGTAGAAAGCACGCTCGATATTATCGATAGTCCAATTGTTAAAAGTACCCCCCATGCTTTCAGACTGCTCACCCGGTGACCCAACCTGGGCAATCCAAAACAGACCATCGCGACCATAATCACGAGATAAGTGAATACCGAGCCAGTAATCCGTATCGGGGGTCGCAGCAAAACGGCTTTCAAAATCAAACTCAAACAACCAGGCGTTGCCAGAACAGCACCACTCAATGCCGGTATCAGATGTCGTTACATTCACACCATTGCCACTGGTAATCAGTGCGGCAGGTTTTGGTCCGGCATCCGGAAATAAAAAATACTCTAATGTGCCATCCTAGGCAGACAGGTTGCCCCTGGTGGCACCAATGTATACACCGGAGCCTTTCACTAAGCCACCATCTGCAATATTAAAATTGTCCGCTTGCACCCATCGCGTGGTTTCGTTTCCGGGGTCACCTATAGATACACCACCATTATCATAAATAATCCCGGCGTTAGACGATGCTGAAAACATGCAAAGAAGGGAAAAAGTAAGCGTTTTTATTTTCATCTTTAATCACATCCATGAGTTTAATAGTAGAACCGTTTATTTCGGGGATGCAGAGCAATATATGTACCAGAAAAATTTTAGCTGCCATATCAGAAAGATAGAATCTGTTTGAAAAATAATCAAACAAAGCATGTAAATAAATCTGACACCACTGATAATTATTTTTCTGTCTTGTCGAGGTTGATATTGACGGGGAAACGGATAATTGTCGACAATAAACATTATTAACGGCATTAATGTTGCGATAAATGCCATTATGGCCTATATTCACCTCGTAATTGTCAACAAATAGCTTTTTGTGATCGAGTTTTTGCATTATGAGCCAAACAACAGACGCATCCGCCGATATTAAATCAGCCAATAAGCAACAAACGCTTTCGGATCAGGTATTCGACAGATTGCAGACTGATATCGTCAAAGGCGTTCTTCACCCTGGACAAAAATGTAGTGAAGCGGAACTAGCCACCAGCTATGGCGTAGGGCGTGGGCCACTTCGAGAGGCCATTATGCGCTTAGAAGGGCGCGGGCTGATTGTAAAGCGTCCCCACTCTGGCATTTCTGTGGTGTCATTAGGGTATCAGGAACTAATCGATATTTATTATGTTCGTGAGGCATTAGAAGGCATGGCCTGCAGGCTTGCCGCCGAAAACATGTCAACCGTGCAGATAGACGAGCTGAAAGCATTGTTAGAACAACACAAACAGATGGTGTCGGAAGAAGAATGGCGTTCTTATTATCAAAAAGAAGGCGACTTTGATTTTCACTACCGCATTGTAAAAGGCAGTGGCAATCAAAAACTTTACCAATCTTTGTGCGGTGAGCTGTATCACCTGGTGCGGATGTATCGTTATCGACTCAGCATGACAAGCGGCCGCCCGGCACAAGCTTTAAAAGAACACGCCAATATTGTTGATGCCATCGCTGCACGGGATGGCGAGTTGGCAGAAATGTTAATGCGTCGGCATATCAGTGCCGCGCGTAAGAATATACAAATTCGCTACGATCAGGGCCTGGTCGTACTTTAGTGACAGAGAGAGGGCATTATGAGCAACGGCAAAAAGTTTCGATTAGCAATAGAACAAAACAAACCTCTACAGGTTGTGGGCGCCGTAAATGCCTACTGCGCGATGATGGCAGAACGTGTGGGACACCAGGCCATTTATCTTTCCGGAGCCGGCGTTGCGAACGCGTCTTTTGGTCTTCCAGACCTGGGTATGACATCAATGAATGACGTGCTCGAAGACGTGCGCCGCATTACTTCTGCGTCATCATTACCGCTACTGGTTGATATCGACACTGGCTGGGGTGGTGCTTTTAATATTGGCCGGACCATCAAAGAAATGATCAAGGCCGGCGCAGCAGCGGTGCATATCGAAGACCAGGTGGCACAAAAGCGTTGCGGGCACCGTCCTAACAAAGAAATAGTATCGTTAGAAGAAATGACAGACCGCGTAAAAGCCGCTGTCGATGCCAGAACCGATAAAGATTTTTTTATCATGGCAAGAACGGACGCTTTTGCGCAACAAGGTCTTGAAGCGGCGATTGAAAGAGCGCAAGCCTGTGTAGAGGCCGGTGCAGACGGAATTTTTGCAGAAGCGGTAACGCAGCTTGACCATTACCAGGCGTTCACCAAGGCTTTGGATGTGCCCGTTCTGGCAAATATTACCGAGTTTGGCCAAACACCTTTGTACAACAAAGCAGAGTTAGCAGAAGTTGGGGTAGCGCTGGTGCTGTATCCGCTTAGTGCATTCAGAGCGATGAATAAAGCCGCCTTGTCGGTATACGAGAGAATCCATGCCAAAGGTGATCAGAAAGATGTCGTCGACTTAATGCAAACGCGCATGGAACTCTATGATTTTCTTAACTATCATGACTTTGAGAACAAGCTGGATAATCTGTTCGCACAGGGTAAAAACAAGTAACTAAGCGCTTTCGGCCTTTGCTATGAGAGGCTTCTTAGAGAATTAATCGGAGTATTAACTATGGTCGATAAAAAACTGAGTGGCGCGGGATTACGTGGCCAAATTGCAGGCGAAACAGCACTATGTACGGTAGGAAAAACAGGAACAGGATTAACCTATCGCGGTTATGATATTTCAGAACTGGCCGAACACGCAGAGTTCGAAGAAGTCGCCCACTTACTATTGCGGGGCAAGTTACCTACAAAAGCTGAACTGTCGGCTTATAAGACGAAATTAAAGGGGTTAAGGGCGCTGCCTCAGGCATTAAAAGAAGTGCTCGAGCGCATACCCGCTGATGCTCACCCGATGGATGTGATGCGCACCGGCGTATCAATGCTGGGCAACCTAGAAACGGAACATAGTTTTGCAGAACAAGACGATCAGATAGATAGAATGTTGGCCCTGTTGCCTTCAATTCTTTGTTACTGGTATCGATTTAGTCACGATGGCGTGCGTGTAGAAACCGCAACAGATGATGATTCAATTGGCGCACATTTTTTAACCATGCTGCATGGCAAGAAACCATCAGCGCTGCACGAGCGGGTGATGCATGTTTCTCTGATCCTTTATGCAGAGCACGAATTTAACGCCTCTACGTTCACAGCCCGCGTATGTGCCTCCACACTAACTGACATACACTCTTGCGTCACGGCCGCGATTGGTACGCTACGCGGGCCTTTACATGGCGGTGCCAATGAAGCGGCAATGGAGCTGATTCAAAAGTTTTCTTCCGCAGACGAAGCAGAAAAAGGCTTGCTCGAAATGCTCGCACGTAAAGACAAAATTATGGGCTTTGGCCACGCTATTTACCGCGAGTCTGATCCCCGTAACGTAGTGATTAAAAAGTGGGCTGAAAAACTAGCCGCCGAAGCAGGTGACAAAACACTTTATCCGGTTTCAGTACGTTGTGAAGAAGTAATGTGGCGAGAGAAGAAACTGTTCTGTAATGCGGACTTTTTTCACGCATCGACTTATCACTTTATGGGCATTCCAACGAAACTGTTTACACCCATTTTCGTGATGTCCCGTGTAACCGGCTGGACGGCACATGTGAAAGAGCAACGTGCGAATAACCGTATTATTCGTCCAAGCGCCGATTATACAGGGCCAGATCATCAAGACTGGCTGCCAATAGACAAACGTTAAGTTAGCCGTAGAAAAAAGGGGGCACTGATAACATTGTCCCCGCATCTCGACCTGCAAGATATAATTGACTACCTCGATGGAAAACGCCCCCATGAATACTGAATATCGCAAACCGTTACCTGGCACTGCACTTGACTATTACGATGTACGCGCCGCTGTTGATGCTATCAAGCCTGGCGCATACGATACGTTACCCTATACGTCTAAAGTCTTGGCAGAAAACCTGGTTCGGCGTTGCGACCCTGCATCGCTTAATGCTGCCCTCAGCCAAATCATCGACAGAAAGAGCGATCTCGATTTTCCCTGGTACCCAGCGCGGGTCGTTTGTCACGACATCCTCGGGCAGACTGCGCTGGTAGATTTGGCAGGGTTGCGTGACGCTATTGCAGACAAGGGGGGCGACCCTGCGCAAGTGAATCCTGTCGTACCGACACAATTAATCGTTGATCATTCACTGGCAGTCGAATGCGGAGGGTTTGATCCAGATGCCTTTGAAAAAAATCGCGCGATTGAAGACCGTCGTAACGAAGACCGGTTTCACTTCATTGATTGGACCAAAACCGCATTTAAAAACGTGGATGTCATACCAGCTGGTAACGGCATCATGCATCAAATCAACCTCGAGAAAATGTCGCCGGTCATCCAGGCTCGAGAGGGCGTTGCCTTTCCGGATACCTGCGTTGGAACCGATAGTCACACCCCGCATGTAGATGCACTTGGCGTTATCGCCATTGGTGTAGGTGGGCTTGAGGCAGAGTCGGTGATGTTAGGTCGTGCATCCATGATGCGTTTGCCAGACATTGTTGGTGTAGAGCTCGTTGGGCAACGTCAGCCAAGCATTACCGCCACTGACATTGTGTTGGCGCTAACTGAGTTTCTTCGTAAAGAACGTGTCGTATCCACTTATCTTGAGTTCTTTGGGGAGGGGGCTGCAAATCTTACTATTGGAGACCGTGCCACTATTTCGAATATGACACCAGAATATGGTGCCACAGCCGCCATGTTTTATATTGATCAACAGACTATCGATTACCTGACGCTAACAGGGCGCGAACCCGAGCAAATTGCGTTGGTTGAGCAATATGCGAGACAAACAGGTTTGTGGGCCGACGGAATGACCAAAGCCAGATATGAACGAGTGCTGAAATTCGACCTCTCTTCTGTGGGTAGAAACATGGCTGGCCCATCGAACCCACATGCACGGCTGGCAACGGCTGACTTAGCCAGCAAAGGCATCGCCGGTAAGTGGACGCAGGTAGATGGTGAAATGCCTGATGGCGCTGTGATTATTGCGGCCATTACCAGTTGTACTAACACCAGTAACCCGCGCAATGTTGTTGCGGCAGGTCTATTAGCACGTAATGCGAATAAATTGGGGCTGTTGCGTAAACCCTGGGTGAAATCGTCTTTTGCACCGGGCTCTAAAGTGGCAGAACTTTATCTTAAAGACGCGGGGCTGTTATCAGAGCTTGAAAAACTAGGCTTTGGCATTGTCGCGTTTGCCTGCACGACCTGTAACGGCATGAGCGGCGCGCTTGACCCGGTTATCCAAAAAGAAATTATTGATCGTGATTTGTATGCCACTGCTGTACTGTCAGGTAACCGAAATTTTGATGGCCGTATTCATCCCTATGCGAAGCAGGCATTTTTAGCATCGCCTCCTCTGGTCGTTGCTTACGCCATTGCCGGAACGATGCGCTTTGACATCGAAAAAGATGTGTTAGGTGTTGTTGATGGTAAAGAAATCAGGCTAAAGGATATCTGGCCGTCTGATGATGAAATTGACCAGATAGTTAAGCAAAGCGTTAAGCCAGAGCAGTTTAGACAGATTTATATCCCCATGTTTGATTTGGGCGAAAACGAACAAGCAGCCAGCCCACTGTATGACTGGCGACCGATGAGCACCTATATACGTCGCCCGCCATATTGGGAAGGGGCTTTGGCAGGTGCCAGAACCTTAACGGGTATGCGTCCATTAGCAGTTCTGCCTGACAATATTACTACGGATCACTTATCGCCATCGAACGCGATCATGATGAACAGCGCAGCCGGTGAATACTTGCATAAAATGGGATTACCCGAAGAAGACTTTAATTCTTATGCAACCCATCGTGGTGACCATTTAACGGCACAACGGGCAACCTTTGCTAACCCTAAACTGTTAAATGAGATGGTGCGTGATGAGCAGGGCAAGGTCAAACAAGGGTCGTTAGCGCGAATCGAACCAGAAGGCAAAGTAACACGCATGTGGGAAGCGATAGAAACCTACATGGAGCGCAAGCAGCCTTTGATCATCATCGCTGGTGCAGACTATGGTCAGGGATCTTCTCGAGACTGGGCGGCAAAAGGGGTTCGACTAGCCGGAGTTGAAGCCATCGCCGCCGAAGGTTTTGAAAGAATACACCGCACCAACCTCGTTGGTATGGGTGTTTTACCGCTAGAGTTTAAACCAGGCACCACACGTATTACGTTAGGGCTGGATGGTACAGAAACCTACGATGTGATTGGCGACCGTCAACCGGGTGCAGCGCTTACGCTCGTGATTCACAGAAAATCAGGCGAACGTGTTGATGTCCCCGTAACTTGTCGTTTAGATACGGCAGAAGAGTGCTCTATTTATGAGGCTGGCGGTGTGTTGCAGCGATTCGCGCAAGACTTTTTAGAATCGAAAGCGGGTTAGTAATAGAACATTAGCTGGGAACAACAGGCGGCGAAATCAATTAACGAGTAAATATAGCTATGTCATATGCACCGCAAATTAAAATACCCGCCACCTACATGCGTGGCGGCACCAGTAAAGGCGTGTTTTTTAGCCTGACGGATTTACCTCAGGCAGCACAACAGCCAGGAAAGGCCAGAGATCAGTTGCTACTCAGGGTGATTGGCAGTCCAGACCCTTATGGCAAACAAACAGATGGCATGGGTGGAGCAACATCCAGTACCAGTAAAACCGTTATTTTGGCCAGAAGTGAGCAACCAGATCATGATGTGGATTACCTGTTTGGTCAGGTATCCATTGATAAACCTTTTGTTGATTGGAGCGGCAACTGCGGCAATTTAACCGCAGCCGTCGGTGCCTTTGCCATCAGTAATGGGCTGGTAGATGCGGCGCGTATTCCGGATAACGGTATTTGTACCGTTAGAATCTGGCAGAAGAACATAGCAAAAACCATCATCGCCCACGTACCCATGGGTGATGGCAGGGTTCAGGAAACCGGCGATTTCGAGTTAGACGGCGTCACCTTTCCCGCAGCAGAAGTGCAAATAGAGTTTCTTGATCCGGCGGATGACAGCGAAGGTGAGGGGGGGGCGATGTTCCCCACTGGTAATCTGGTTGATGATCTTGATGTACCCGGTGTTGGAACCCTCAAAGCGACCATGATCAATGCGGGGATACCGACGGTGTTTATCCGTGCAGAAGATATTGGTTACAAGGGTACCGAATTACAGGATGACATCAACAGTGATGTCGCAGCGTTAGCCAAGTTTGAGGCCATCCGCGCCCATGGCGCATTAAAAATGGGATTAATTAAAGACCTGGCAGAAGCCGCAGCGCGCCAGCATACCCCAAAAGTTGCCTTTGTTGCGGGTGCCGCAAGTTATACGGCATCCAGTGGCAAAACGGTTCCCGCTGATGATATCGACCTTTTAGTGCGCGCACTGTCTATGGGCAAGCTGCATCATGCGATGATGGGCACTGCCGCAGTGGCCATTGGCACAGCCGCTGCGATTCCGGGCACATTGGTTAATATCGCGGCCGGTGGTGGCCAGCCCAGTGCCGTCCGTTTTGGTCATCCATCCGGAACGTTAAAGGTTGGTGCAGAAGCACAGCTGAAAGGTAAAGAGTGGGCGGTAACCAAAGCCATTATGAGTCGCAGTGCGCGAGTATTAATGGAAGGGTGGGTGCGTATTCCCGGCGATTGTTTTGCAGACTAAGGCAAGTGGTGCGTTCGTAAACATGGCAGAGGGGGAGACCCTCTGCCGACAAGTCTCTAGTAGTTCTCAACAAGCATCTGATTAATAACGTACTCGCTGGTTTTAGTAGCAACGCCGGTATTTAACGTGTTGTCAGTATTGTCTTTGTTAATATAAGCAGGGAATATCGTTGCAATTTTATCGCTGGTTTTCACCACAACCTTTGCAGGCAACACCGATACATCGGTAAATTGCCAGGCGTTAATGGCTTCATTCCAACGCTTATTCTGAGTTCTTTTCCAGTCTGCTGCACTCAAGTGAATGCCCATAATTTTGTCTTTAGGGTATTTTTGCGACCAACTAGCTTTAATCATTGCCGTTAGTTCTTCGGCATCATCACCTTTGTATTTATCTTTTGGCCGTTTTTGCGTATCTATCTTGCCTTCGTTGCTGATTTTATAGGCACTTTTCTCTGCTCTTTTTTCACAGTTCTTTTCAATAACCTCTCGCTTCTTTGGTGGTAGCTTTTCTAACATTTCTGGAGAGCACCTGTCAGCGGCTGATGCCACTGTAGTAAAGGTTGTTGTAAAACAGGCGAAGGTGAAAATACTTAAAAAACCAATAATCTTTTTCATCATTTGGTACCAAAGTAGATGGATGGAGTGCACATATTGCTGACAGTGGTTTAAGTTAAGATAAAAAAATGAAAAAACGCAAACCGTTTGGATACATGTTGAGCAACGTGCTCAATCTGGATAAAGGGACTACTGTGGGACTTAATACTGGATAGTTAAAGCTAACGCTGGATTACAGTCATGCCGTCTACTAAATTTGATGCAGGGTATAAAATTACGAGATCCTCTGCCTGCAATCCTTCTAATACGACGGCTTCCAGACCATTATTATGACCAATTTTAACTTTGCGCAACTGAGCGACACCATCGTTTACGACAAATACGGCCCAGTCACTTTTTTCCCGAAAAAGCGCACTTGCCGGTGCCTTAAGCACATCGTTGCTTTCATGCAAAACTATCGCAGCATCCACCCGAAAACCATGCCCAAGTTGCAGGTCTTTCGGCAAGGGTTCTGCAAACTGAACAATCACCTTTACGCGCTGTTCTTCAACACCTAACGCAGAGTATTTCGTAAAACCATAGGGATCGATTCTGGAGACGCTACCGGGTAGAGGTGTTGTGCCACCCCAGTTGTCGATAATGACTTTTTGACCAACGGCGATTCGAACAGCATCAGTTGATAATAATTCTATTACCGCCTCTAAATCACCTTTAACGTCGCCAACTTCAACGAGCGGCGTGCCAGCTCTAACCGTTACTTCACTTTTTTCTAGTACGTTTAGAATTTGGCCATTAATAGGCGATCTTAGCTGTATTTCTTCCAATTTAAGCGGACTGGTACTGTCAAGATTTGTCAGTGCAGCCTGGGCGCTTGCCAATTCTGCCTGGCGAATGTTAATGGTTGCATCGGCGCTTTTAATCATAGATGAGGCATTTCGTAAGAGGCGTTCTGTTTCTTCAAAGTCCGACTCACTGATGGCGCCCGTTTTAAATTGCTTTTGTGACCTCAAAAAAGTCGATTTGGCGACGCGTTCATTGGTCAGCGCCACTTCGTAATCTGCCTGCGCGTAAGTCAGGGCATTCTCTGCGGCGCTCACGAGAGCTTCTGCTTGCAGTTTCTCCCGCGCATTTAACGCCGGTGGATCTATTGGTATTAATTGCGCAATGACACTTTCCCCTTTAACAACCTTGTCACCCGGATCGGCGTTAATTCGCAAAAGCTTGCCGGTGACTGGTGCTGAAATCCTGTATACCTGCCGTACCTGGGTGCGTCCTTCTTCATTAAGCGTCACCACCATGCTGCCTTTCTCAACACGGCCAATATCAACCAGCGCAGGTTTAGGTGCAAACGAAATAACAACCGCTATCAGAAGAGTGATAAAAACTACACCTGTAAATATTTTTCGCGCGTATCTTTTTTTTAACATGTGCTCACTCTTTTGATTTAAGGGCAGAAACGAGATCAATCCGGTCTATGTCCCGCTTAACCAACCAGCCGGAAACAAGTGATGCGAAAATAACCGCAAGGCCCGCTATCCCGTAATTTTCGGAGGTGTACACAGGCTGTATCTGATAAATGTCGGTGCTAAACCCTTCAGATATCGCCAACGAAAGATAATAGCCAAGAGCCGCGCCAATGGGGAGTGCGATAAGGGTAACAAGGGTTAATTCGCCAAGTAACACAAAAGCAGTTTCACCTTTCGTAAATCCAATGACCCGCAGACTAGCCAGGTCACGCTCCCGCTCTGCATAAGCAATGCGTGCTGAGTTAAAAACTATGCCAAACGTAATAACACCGGCAATTAGTGCCATAATATAACGCATGGCACCCGCCCCCTGGTCCATCATCTTTTCAAAGGATATTCTACTATCGAGTTTTAGCGAAATACCCGCCACTGCGGGCATGTTTTTAATGGCACGGTACACTTGGTCACGCTGTGCAGTATCAAGTCTTAGAAAAGCACCAGAGACTTGCTCGGGTTCTTTTAAATAGTGATTAAGTGCTGACAACTGCATATAAACAGGGGAGCCTAGCAGAGTATTTGCAACCGCTGCCACTGGCACCTGCAGCAATGGCCTGCGACCCTCCCGTACATCGATGGTTATCCAGTCCCCCGGTGCTGCCTGGAGTATATCGGCAATAGGCTTTGATAGAACAATACCGTTTGGCATCAAGGGAATTGGTTGCAGTGAAGTGTCTAACGCACGGTACAAACGTGGGTTATCAACCAACCCCTCAATTCCTCCCTGATAGTGATGCCGACCGTGACGAAATATCACCGGCACACTTCGATAGGGCTCTACAGCAATAACCCCGGGAACCTGGGCCAGCTCAATAATAGACTTCTGGGTCAGCGAGTGGGTAAACACAACATTGGCGTCGCTTCTGTCCAGTACGGAAAAGCTCACATCTAACGCTCGATCAAAACCAGACATGACACTGATCATACCAGCAGAAAGTGCCATGCCGCAGGCGATGCCCGTAACGGCAGCAAACATCCGGCCAGGTTGTCTGAAAACACGACGCAATACCATTTTACTGGGTTGATCAAGTATTCTTTGGAAGCGTTCAGGCAGTTTTAATGCGTTCCTGTAATCTGGAGGAAGAGGCGGGCGCATGGCAACAGCAGGTGTTAACAAAAAAATACTGCGCAACACTAACAAACTGGCGGCAGTGGCCGTTCCGATACTGATCAGCAACCCTACATAAAAGGTAACAGGGTCTACTTCGAACACGATAAACGGAAACTTAAAGTAAGATTGATATAGCTCGGCCATCCCGCGACCGGCAGCGATGCCCATTGCAATGCCTGCCAGCGCACCACCGATGGCAATGACCAGCACTAATTTGAGGTAATGTGTACTGACCTCCGCACTGGAATAACCAAATGCCTTAAGCAACCCAATCTGTTCCCGCTCTGACTGCACCATGCGTGAGATGACAATGTAGAGCAAAAAAGCCGCCACAGCCAAAAACAGAGGCGGTACGCCAACGGCAGATGCTTTTAAGCCGTCTATTTCTTCGCTGATAAAACGGTTTGATAATTGGTTTTCTAGTCCATAGGCACCCAAGCTACCAAATTTGTAAAGAATCTTATCGGCAGCATTCGTTACCGCTGCCAATCCCGCCCCTGGCTCAAGTGATAACAAAGCCTCATTAAATGCTCCTTCCATATCATAGGCTGCAGCTAATGCTGATTCGCCTACCCATATGACAGCAAAACGACTATCGTCAGCGGCGAGCTCTCCCGGTGCGGTGCTGTAAAAAAACTCTGGGGACTGCGCCAAACCGACAATACTAAAGGTTCGACGCGCGCCGTTCATTGTTACCGTCAACGAGTCTCCGGGTGTTAATTGCCGAGCTTCTGCAAAGCCTTTTAGAAGGATGATTTCGTCCACATGCCCGGCGAGCATCATGCGCCCATCGGTTAAAAAAATATCATTCAGGGTGGGTGAGCCAGTGTCAGGCAACGAAATTGCCCGCGCCCGCAAGGGTACATTCACTTCCGGCAGGTCGATGAGCGCCTCACCCATAACACGCCCCTGCACCGCCGCAACGCCTGGTATCGCAGCCAGTTCTTTCAGGGTATGAGTCGGTGCACGATTCACCGGTGCAAAAACATCTGCCAGACGGTAACGGTCATAATAGGCAAGACGCGTTTCTTCCAGCGTATTAACAAGTCCATGCATCATGACCAGCATCAGCACGCCCAAGGCAATCACCAGGCCAATGGCAATCGCCTGAGATTTAATCCGCCAAAGATCTCTTACAAGTTTCTGGTTAAGCGGGGTCACCACTCGATCTCCTCAGGAGAAAGCTTGGCTGTGTTGACAATGACTTCACGAATGTCACCGTCAGCAAAATGTATGACTCTGTCTGCCATTTTTGCGGTTGCGGCGGCATGGGTAACAATAAGTATCGTCGCGCCTAGGGTTTCATTCACATTCTGCAGCACTTTTAATACGGCTCGCCCAGTTGTGCTATCTAATGCCCCTGTGGGTTCATCACAGAATAAAACCGTAGGTTGTTTCGCAATGGCACGGGCAATGGCGACGCGTTGCTGCTCACCGCCGGACATTTGTGACGGGAAGTGATGGAGCCGCTTATCAAGACCTACCAGTGCCAGAGCTTCTTCAGGGCGCATCGGTTGATCGGCTATTTCTCTTACCAGTTCGACATTTTCTACCGCTGTTAAACTTGGCATCAAATTATAAAACTGAAACACAAACCCCACGTGAGCACGACGATATTGGGTAAGCTCTGCATTAGTCATTTCTGTTAAAGACTGATGCTGGAAGTATGCTTCGCCACTGCTTGCGTGATCCAGCCCACCAAGAATATTCAATAGCGTTGACTTTCCACTACCAGAAGGGCCGAGTAAAACGACTATTTCTCCTTTGGGAATTTCCAGCGAAACACCCCGCAAAGCGTGCACGGTTGCGGCACCTTCGCCATACACTTTAGACAAGTTTCTGGTTCTGAATGCGGCTATATCATCGCCATTTGGGAGCTTCCCGTTCATCAACGTAGATCCTATAAATACAATGTAGCCCAATCGGGCAGTTGCCTGGTAATCCTAACATATTGTAAATCTACAATTTTGAGGCAGAACAAAGACTAATCCGACTTATTGCGTCATAAATACAACCGACAATTTTCTAAATTGGCACTTTGGACGTTATTTCGGTATCTTTCGCAGCTTTTTGGATTCTGGCGCGTTTGGGAGTCAGCTTTAAGGCAGGAGAATAAAACAATGTTTGCAGGCTTTGATTATGGAACATCAAATTGTGCAGTGGGTGTTATTAAAAGAAACGCGAACCACCGTGCTGTCGAGCTCCTGCCTTTGGAGAGTGGCAACCAGTTCATGCCTTCCGCGCTGTATGCCCTTGCCAGGGAGCTGATCAGCGAGTCTGTCGGTTTGAGCATAGAGAATCAAACTGAAAAAGAAGCCTATATCATTTCGCGGGCTGCCACCTTAGAGCAGGCCCGTCGCGTGCGCAGAGAAGAAGGCATCAATGAAGGTATGCGCAATCTTTACGTTGGGCACGAAGCCTTCGAACAGTATTTCGCCGCACCTGAAGAAGGGTATTTTGTAAAATCTCCTAAATCTTATTTAGGTGCCAGCGGTTTACGGCCAGAATTCATCGCTTTCTTTGAAGACATCGTCACTGCCATGATGCAGCAGATTAAACTGCGTGCCGAGCAAAGCCTTGGGGATTCCATTCGCCATGCCGTTATTGGGCGACCAGTTAATTTTCAAGGCCTGAATTCTGAAAACAGCAATCGCCAGGCAATCGACATTCTCACCGTATCGGCAAAGCGGGCTGGTTTTCAATCTGTTGAATTCTTTTACGAGCCCTTAGCTGCAGGCCTCGATTTTGAAGCAGGGTTAGACAAGGATAAAACGGTTTTGGTCGTGGATGTTGGCGGCGGAACAACCGACTGTGCCATGGTACGCATGGGGCCAGGGCATCGAACAAAACCGGATCGTACACAAGATTTTTTAGGTCATAGCGGTGAACGAGTAGGGGGAAATGATCTTGATATTCTTTTAGCTGGCAGGCAGTTAATGCCGTTGTTTGGTATGGAGTCTACCTTAAAAAGTGGCTTGCCTATTCCCACTCAGGTGTATTGGGATGCAGTTAGCACGAATGATGTTTCTGCCCAAGCCAACTTTAATCATAAAAAAACCCAATTGTATTTAGAGCAACTACAGCGCGATGCGACGGAGCCGACATTTATTGAACGCTTTATAGATATGCGTGATAGCAAACAGAATCATCATATCGTGCGTAGTGCCGAGCAATGCAAAGTCATGCTTTCTAGTGAAGAGAAGCATTATATCGATCTCTCCTATGTCGAGCATGGTTTGGGGCGCGAGGTAACAAGACAGGAACTCTCAGAAGCCATCGAACGACCGCTAAATAAAATGGTGTCGTTGATGGAAGAAGCAATCGCTCAAGCGGGTGTTAGGCCTGATTTGGTTTATTTAACGGGTGGTTCAGGTAAGTCTCTGGATATTCGGAGGGCGTTACAAAATAAGCTGGGTGATATTGAAGTGCTTGATGGTAACCATTTTGGCAGTGTCACTGCCGGGTTGACCTTGTGGGCTGAAAAACTCTTTGCGTAAGCACTATCCTGACAGCTAAACACCGGTGTTTTGGCAATGCTGTCAGGTGTGCATGTAGACTAAATTTCGCCTTACTTACAAACGACCATCTACTTCATTTTTGTTGAGAATATATTTTACGTCGTAAATAACGCTGTTTGACTTGCCTAACTTACGAATCTTTTCAGCACCAAGCTCTTTAAACTGGTTGTGAGAAACGGTAAGTATAATGGCGTCGTACTTACCTTCTTCCAGCTTGGGCGTCAGCTCTAACCCATATTCATGCTTCACTTCGGCCGCATCTGCCCACGGGTCGTAGATATCAACATTGGCATTGTAGTTTTCAAATTCGGCAATAACGTCAACAACACGAGTGTTGCGAATATCCGGGCAGTTTTCTTTAAAAGTTAATCCCATTATCAGAATATTGGCATCGACCACATGAATACGCTTCTTCAGCATGAGCTTCACAACGCTTTCTGTCACGTAAGGCCCCATGCTGTCGTTAATACGACGTCCAGACAGAATCACTTCCGGATGGTAACCCACAGATTGCGCTTTATGTGTTAAGTAGTAGGGGTCAACACCAATACAATGACCGCCGACAAGACCCGGTCTAAAGGGTAAGAAATTCCACTTTGTTCCTGCTGCCTGCAAGACTTCAAGGGTATCGATGCCCAATTTCTCAAATATCAGAGAAAGCTCGTTTACCAGCGCAATATTCACGTCTCTTTGCGTGTTCTCAATTACCTTGGCCGCTTCAGCAACTTTGATACTGCTGGCTTTGTGCGTACCGGCGATAATCACTGACTTATAGAGATTGTCGACAAACTCTGCAATTTCGGGGTTTGAGCCAGAGGTTACCTTAAGAATGTTGGTCACGCGATGCTCTTTATCGCCCGGATTGATGCGCTCTGGACTATAACCTGCAAAAAAGTCGCTGTTAAATTTTAGCCCGCTGACTTCTTCTAATACAGGTATACACACTTCTTCGGTTGCACCTGGGTATACCGTAGATTCGTAAATAACAATGTCGTTCTTCTTCAGCACCTGGCCAACCGTTTTACTGGCAGAAATTAACGGGCGAAGATCAGGGGTTTTGAATTCATCAATAGGTGTCGGAACAGTCACGATAAATATATTGCAGTCTGCAATGTCTTTGAGTTGGTCAGAAAACGACAGTTTTTTAGCTTCTGCAAACAACTCAGGTTCTACCTCAAGGGTGCTGTCTTTGCCGGACTTTAATTCGGTAATCCGATGACTGTTAATGTCAAATCCCATGGTGTTGAATTTTTTACCAAACTCAATAGCAAGAGGTAAACCGACATATCCCAGGCCGATGAGGCAAATACGAGCATTTTCTAACGTAAACATGTTACATCCTTGATAGATTGAAACTGTAATGAACTGAACCCAACTGAAGGTAATTATAGTGAACTCACCCCATTATAAAACAGGTATGGCGTTTTTATTTTTCAATTGGCCGCAAAATCTGCGTAGGGGGTAGAATTTTAAAGAAACACATGGCTATTAGAAACGCCTGACAGTGTCCTCCAGCGTAAACTATTGTTAAAATGCGCCGCCAGCTTGATGGCAAATCGCAACAAATTTAAGCTCTTTGAAAGAATTCTGGGACAAGTGGCAGCAATCACAGCGTTGGTCTATTTTAATAGGGGTGTTGGCGTTACAGATTCGTCACTGTAGTCCCCCCTAAAAAGTCTCAACAGGCCAAGTGTTAACTGCCGGGTAACGTTAATTACCAAAGGATATGTTTAAGTGGCACATATAAGGATTTTTAAGCATTACGTTCATTTCCCATTCATTATATTGGGGTTGTTGGAATCACTTGCCTTTATGGCAGCAATTTTTGTTGCACTGCCAACCCGATTGCTTATCAGTGATATCGAATACACGTTTCACTTTCTTGAGCTGCTGCCATCTGCAATCGCCTATGCCTATACGTTGCTGATTTGTATGAATGCGATGGGGGTTTATCAGTCAAAGCTCAAAGAGGGTAAAACTGGTATGGCAGTCAGAACCCTGGTTGCCTTTGCTATTGGCTCAATGATATTCCCTATTTTTTATTATATCTCTGGCGATATTTTTGGAGTGATCTGGCGTAGCGTTTTAGTTATTGCGACCGTCTATGCTTTGTTGTTTCTCGTCATAGTACGGGTTTTATTCTACGGTCTGGTTGGCGAAGAAATCTTTAAGCGCAAGGTGATGGTACTTGGCGCGGGTAAACGAGCAAACGGCATGCTGCTCGACTTGAAGAACCCCGAAGACTGGAAAGGTTTTGAGCTGCTTGGATTCTTCCCATTCTCCGATGAAGAAGTCGTGGTACCCCAGCAAAACGTGATACAAACCTACGCCACCTTAAAAGAATATGCACTGACACACGGTGTCGATGAAATAGTAATCGCCCTCGATGACCGCCGTAAAAAGCTGCCGCTGGAAGAGCTAATGGAGTGCAAACTTGAAGGCATTTCAATTGTTCAGGAATATCTGTTTATCGAGCGCGAAACCCGTCGCGTGTCTTTAGAGATCATTAGCCCTGGCTGGTTTATCTTCAGTGATGGATTTCAGGTATCGTCTTTGCGATCCGTGTTTAAACGAATGTTTGATGTTATCGCCAGCTTCTTGCTGCTAATGGTGGCATGGCCCTTCATATTGCTAACGATACTCGCCATTAAACTCGAAGACGGGTGGGGCGCCCCGGTTCTATACAAACAGGTAAGAGTTGGCTTAAACGGTCAACCCTTTGATGTCATGAAGTTTCGTAGCATGCGGACCGATGCTGAAAAAGCCGGACAGGCAATTTGGGCAACGCAAAATGATTCGCGTATTACGCGAGTAGGTAATGTTATTCGTAAATATAGAATTGATGAGTTACCCCAGCTTTTTAACGTTTTCAGAGGCGACATGGCGTTTGTTGGCCCAAGGCCTGAGCGACCAGTATTCGTGGAAAAACTCGCTAAAAACATTCCTTATTATAATGAACGGCACCGTGTGAAACCGGGCATTACCGGCTGGGCCCAGCTATGTTTTGCCTATGCAGATAATGAAGAAGATAGTAAAGAGAAGCTTCGTTACGACCTCTATTACATTAAAAACAATAGTTTATTGTTGGATATCTTAATTCTTCTGCAAACTGTTGAGGTGGTGTTATTTAAGAAGGGGGCGCATTAATCAATGCGTTTCTAACAGAGAGATATTGCAAAATAATCAGGGCGGGTTAACGCCCTGATTTTGCTTTTTAACTGTTTTTAAGTACGTCTCTTAACATTCTTCGCTTGGCAATCAGCGTGTCGATAAATTTTGTGTAGGCAATTTTTTGTTCAAGCGCGCTTTCCAGAATTTCATTTAGATCCTGAACCAATTCCTGCAAGTCATCTTTGCTGATACCTGTATGCGAGAATGTATTGCCCTTCGATGTTTTATTCGCACCGCCACTCTGCACACCGTTAGGCTCACTTTCGTTTTTAAACTCTTCTTTAAGCTCTTCGCCAATACTTTCGATCACTTTGCTATCAATCAGCTCCTTGTTTTCAAGAAAAGCCATCAATAACGTTCGATCCATAAATATATTGATCCGGCGGGGAATGCCGTGTGTATAAGTAAAAAGCTTCGTCAGTGCCTGCTCGGTAAAAGCGGGCTTGTCCGTCCAGCCAACATGTAAAAGCCTGTGCATCACATACTGTTTGACTTCACTATCGGTAAGCGCTCTCAGGTGGAAACTAGCTATCACGCGCTGTTGAAACTGCAGCATGCTAGGATGCTGCATATGCTCACGCAGCTCTTCCTGGCCGAGTAAAAAGGTTTGCAGGAGAGGCTTGTTATTCACCTGGTAGTTCGACAGCAGTCGCAATTCTTCCAGAGATTCATGGGAAAGGTTTTGCGCCTCGTCGATGATCAGTAAAGCGCGTTTATTTTGCCGGTTAAGGGTGAACAAATACTGTTCAATCTCTTTAATAATCTGCGCTTTGCTATCGCCTTCTGTACGAACGCCGAAGGCATTAGCGATATGTTCCAGTAACTCCCGCGGGTTAAGGTTTGAAACCGAAACCTGACTGGCAACAATTTTTTGCGAATCCAGTGAGTCAAGCAAATTACTCGCCAGCGTAGACTTGCCTGTACCGATAGGCCCGGTAATAACAATAAAGCCTTCGCCCTGGTGTAATCCGTATTGTAAATAATAGAGCGCCTTTTTATGGCAGGCACTGGCATAAAAAAAACGAGGGTCCGGGGTTAGCTGAAACGGTTTTGCACTAAATCCGAAATGCGCTTCGTACATCCTAATAATTCCTGGGTGATATATTTGTTGGTTCAGCTGATTGTAATTTATTTATAGCTACGTAATTCTTGTTTCATTTCTAACCGGGCATCTAAAACCGAGCAATACCCGAAATACCAATTCGATGCTCTGTATAACTATCCAATAATGCGTCAGAGTCTCTATCTAAAAACGTGTAACTGATCGCCCCAGAAATTTTTTGCGTAAACTTTCTGTTAAGCGTCCAGCGGGTACTGTATTCATCTGCAAGAATTTCTGCAGGTGTGCCGGTATCTGTTTCGGTGGTGCGGTAAAGGCCGCTAAGCGTAAAATCTGTTCTGACACCGATTTTCCACGCCCACGCCAGTGTGGCACCAAGCTCTTTGTCATAGTCTTTATCAACAAAGTCTTGATCATTAAGTCTTTTACTACGATTCCAGAAAAAGCCGGCAGTTATCGTAGACTTTCCGTGAGAGTAGGCTGAAGTGTAGTTAAGTGTCCGGTTAAGTGTTTGGTCTTCACTAATATCGATGGTTTCCAGCTGAATTCCAACTAACTCAAACCCCGGCTCCAATGGCTGGTTTAAACTTTCTGGTACGAAACAAGATGAGGCATCCGCGCTGCCTTGCGGACACACCAGAAAGCCAAAAGCACTTGATGCACCTTCCTGGGCAAAACTGGTTACCGAGTCGCGATAAGTCAGGCTGTTGCGCAGCTTGCTTGTTCGATGGGTAAAGTCCAGGTTGTAAGACTCACCAAAAAAACGGTACGTATAATAAGCACTAAGACTTGTGCGCACTGTTGGTGTCCAGGATAAATCAACGCTGGTAAAGTCTTCGTTGTCGCCTTTTTCAACCTTATTATAGGCAACGGCAATACGTGTATTAGGGCGCTGCAGTTGCACTCCCGCACCCCAATTAGACGTAGTAAAGTTATAACTGTTTTCAGCAACGTTTTCTTCGTACTGCGCTTGTCCGAAAACAGAGAAATCACCTAAAAACCTTAGGCCAAGGCGTCCAAAACCTAATTGGCTGGAATTATCGGCAGTATCCTCAAAGGTGTTGCCGGTTGCGGTCCAGTAAAAGTTATCTGGACGAGAACCTTCTTTAAAAGTGAAATCTGCCTGGTAATAATCAATATCCGTTAAATCATTATCGGATTCGGTATGACGAACGCTGGCGGATAGTTTTGTGTCGTGCCACTGACGTAAACCAGATTGATAAGATGCTCCTGCACCGTAAGCAATGGTTTGTACGCGGGAGTCACCGGTAATTCCACCACCTATGGTACTGTCCGACGTGTTAACTTCACTGTTGAATACACGTGCATCCGCGGTTAATTTAACCGTATTATCAAACTCGGACCGGTTGATTCTTGCATCAAGGTTGTGCTCTTTTCGTCTTTCGTAATCGTCGTTACTATACTCAAGAAAGCGATAGTCATAGTGCAGGTTGTAATCAGTTACCGCGCCCTGATCAGCAATAGAAATACCCGGATTCACTTCTGTGATAAATGAATCGTCTTCGTTAGTTTCATCTTGCCCCACATTATCTGAATAAAACTCAGAGATCGTAAGGCTTAAATCCATTTTTGGGGAGGCCTGCAACGCCGGGCTTAGTTGCAACAAGGCGCAACCGGCAATGGCGCTGAATCTGACAGTTTGGCGAGACAGTTTCATGAGCTTCCTGGTGTCTGATAATTTCTTTTTCAAAGTAGAGCGCTCTCGCGATAGGCGTTTAGTCGCGGCGGTAGTAGCCATACCCGTAATAATCCCGCCAACCTCGCTTTGACTTGTTCACTAAAAATCCAATAGCAAGATTTTCGTCTAATTGCGCTACGGCTGCTTTGATATCGTTTAGCCTTGTTTTACTTTCTTCCACGACCACCACCGCCTGGCCAACATGATTCGCCATAACGTGCGTCTCATTCACCCCTAGTAACGGTGGCGCGTCAAATATCACTACCCGGTCAGAATACCGGGTGGCAAGCTCTTGGGTAAGGGCGATCATTTTTTCTGAGGCTAACAATTCTGTCGAGAGATCGTGCGGTTTCCCTGCAGGAATAAACTTAAAGTTATCTATATTCGTGTTGTAGATAATTTCAGAAACATCTTCCACCTGACCAGATAAATACTCTGTTAACCCGGCATCAACTGTTACGCCTAATTCACGAACAATACTTGGCCTGACGACGTCCGCATCGACCAATAAAACGGTTTTGTCTCTTTCCAAAGCAATGTTGAGCGCCAGATTGATTGACGAAAATGTTTTCCCTTCGTGAGGATTACAGCTGGATACGATGATCAGATTAGGGTTGTTCAATGTGGATGACAGTGCCCCGAAAGCATTGTTCAGTAACTTACGTTTCACCGCACGGAACTGCTCTTTAACGAGCTTGTTGTCACTTTGCTTGCTTATGTACCCTTTACGATTAAGGTAAGTGACATCCAGTTCGGCATATTTGGTCGACAGGTCTTCCTTAGCAGGACTCGCCTGTTTTGTTTGCTGATTGCTAACAATCAATGTCTCTGGACTGTCTGATTCTTCCTCTGCACTTGCTAAAGGTGTGTCGGCTACTGGCAGCTTTTTAGCGTCTGGTTGTGCCACAGGTACATCATCAGCCGGTGCCTTCACCTCTGCTTTAGCCGCGTCTGCGGCCTTTACATTAGCAGCATCAGTATTAGCTTCTTTAGCAACAATCGTCTCTGAAGGCGCTTCTGTTTGGCTGATACTTTCAGCCTGAACTTCCAGCGATTCTTCCGTAACCAGCTTCTTATCGTCACCTTCTGGCTGCTTCCCAGCAAGTTTGGCCATAGCTTTTTCAATCGTACTCATTTCAACTTCCTCTATTGGCCAATCGAAAAGCCGGCATTAAGCTGTATGCCAACCAAAACAAAATAAATTATCACGGCAGCTGCCACCGCCCCGGCAAATAAAATGGTGTACAGCCGGTCTTTGTTGCTTGCATCCACCAGGTCAATGGATGAAATGGTGCCAAATACGGGGTAGCCGGTAACGCGGGTTAACTGTGAACCCGATATGGCCACAGGGTTCAGCTGACTAAGTCCGAAAGCGATACCAACACCTGCGATCATGCTAAAAAGCGTCACCACGGTTAAAAACAACACGCGGTTCGGGCCTGATGGTTGGCGGGGTACAACCGGGGGATCAACAACCTTAAACTGAATGTCGTCGGCGGTTAAGTCGGCACTTTGTGACAGTCTTGCCTGTTCGCGACGGGTCAGTAATTCGTTGTACTTATTCTTGGTGATGTCATAACCGCGGTTTAACGATATCAGCTGCGATTCCATCTCTGGAATAAGGTGAATCTTCTCTTCGATTTCCCGAACTTTGCTTTCGTATTCGGCAACGCGCACATCCAGAGACACTTTTTCGTTCTCAAGCCTTGTAACACTCAATTTCATCTCTTGATAAACCGGATTGGTATCAAGGTTTTCGAAAGTAGGGTGGTCACCTTGTTGCTGCGCAACAGCCGCTTTAATCTCGGCAGCTCTCTGGGTTTCAAGGTCTTCAATACGACGCTTTAACTCCATTATGTTAGGGTGCTTCTCGGTATACTTCAGCGATAATTCATCCAGCTGCGACTTCAGCTGCTCGATGCGCCCATCATACTGGGTAGAGATTGTATTGGTCATGGTGCGTTGCTGGATTAAACCAAATGTTGGCTCTTCGCCTTTTAGCTGAGAACGTGCAGATGCCAAACGAGACTCGACTTCTCTTAGTTGCAGTCTTGATTCAGCCAGGCGCTGCTTGTTCTGGTCAAGCGTCGAGTAGTAACCGCCAACGTTAACCCCAAGAAGGTTCGAATTCTGCTGTTTAAAATCCGTTAAACGACGTTCGTCTTCAAGCAGCCGGTTTTCATACTCTTTGATCTGCCTGTCAAGAAACTGCTCGGCACTGTCCGCCTCGCTGCGCGTTTCACCCAGTGTGTTTTCAATAAACACATCCAGTGCCGCTTGCACCACATCACGTGTTTTGGCCGGGGTTTCGCCCCTATAGGAAATGGTATAGATGTTTTCTCTGCCAGCCGCCGTAATCGACAAGTTTTCTTTTACTCGATCGATCATTTTTTCGTATTCGTCTTTGTTTTTCGTCTGCACATCGAGATCCGCCATGCGCGCAATTTTCTCGAGGTTAGGCCGGGTCATTAATGTACGAACAATCAGCTGAACCTGATGATCTGTATTGGGTTGCACTGCCAGCCCCCGCAGCAAAGGCCGCAAAAGAGACTGGGTATCAACGTATACCTGGGCTTTGGCCGCAAAATGATCTGGCATATTAAAGACAACGTACCAACCCACAGGGCATATCACCCACATAGTCAGAGCTATATAAAACTTCTTGAGCCAGATTCCTTTCAAGTAGTTGATGATCTCTTCAACTATCTCCTGCATCGTTAACCTCTGTTACATGGGGTGGGGGACAAATCAAACTAAAAGCAAAAACTAAAATCAGCCATTAAAACCAGGCTTCAGGGATCGTAATAATATCACCAGGCAACACATCAACATTTGCTGTGACATCACCTTCCTGAACGAGATCTTCTATGCGCAATTGGTACTCTTTATACTGACCTGACTCTATACGCGATAAAACTGCACTGTTACCCGCAGCAAAATCGGTCAGACCATTTACCTGAATCATGACATCAAGCAATGTCAGGTTCTCTGTATAAGGCAATGCTCTTGGATCGGCCGCTTCGCCAATTACTCTGACTTGTTCACTGAACGGGCCGTTAAACTCGGTGACACTCACTGTCACAATTGGTTCACGGATATACACCGACAGCGCTTTTTCGATATCTCTGGCAATTTGCGTAGGTGTCTTTCCACTCACCTGAATATCTTCAACTAATGACGTAGAGATCATGCCGTCGGGGCGTACTTCAAAGGTGCCACTTATTTCGGCATTTCCCCAAACAAAAACGCTAAGGGTGTCATAAGGACCCACCAGGTAACGATAGTCTGCTGGTGACGTGGTAATAGACGGCTTTACCGTAGCTTGGGGTAAGATATTTTTCTGCGCACATCCACTGATGGCAACAGCCAACAGGCAAATAGTCAGTGCGCTGTATTTTTGAAACGGGTGAAGTAGGTTCATAGCTATTTCCTTAGTGAAGCCAGGCTGCGCAATTATACGGGGCCATGACGTTGTCTACGATGACAAAGCGCCATTTTTTTTACTAATTTTGTTAACTTTTGCAAATTCGGAGCTAATTACTTAAAAACAATCGCTTTTCTGGTTCTATTTTAAAAAAAATATACGACAATGTCCCGCGTGATTGCCATTGTAACGAAGTATCGCGACGATAGTCGGGAAAAGAACGATAGTTTTTTCTATTCCGAAATGCTCGATTCTTGGTAATAGATTAGTAGAGAATTGCGCACTGCGGTAATCAAATCGTTCTCGTAGCTAATTATGGCGAATTAAAGCACAGGTTCGCACAGCAAAGTCCTATTTACAGGTCACGTTAGCGAACTTTAATTAACGACATGGCTTTATGCAGGCGTAGCCCATTTTATGTTGTTATACTTACCCCACTGAATGCAGGGTTGCCATTTGTTGAAAGGAGCAGTTGATGAACGAAAAGTTTACAGTTATGTGCATTGTGGGTGCGCGTCCAAATTTTATGAAAATCGCCCCCATCATCGAGGCTTTTAAGCAACATACGCCAGATATTTCTACGATTCTGCTCCATACCGGCCAGCATTATGATCACGCGATGAAAACATTGCTGTTTGATCAGCTTGGTATCCCTGTACCCGATATCGATCTGGAAGTGCGTGGCGGCAGTCATGCACAACAAACCGCTAATATCATGCTCAAATTTGAACCAGTTTTGGCCGAGCACAAGCCCGATGCGTTATTAGTAGTAGGTGATGTCAACTCGACAATCGCCTGCGCATTAGTGGCCATAAAAATGCACATACCGGTCATCCATGTCGAAGCGGGTTTACGCAGCCGTGATATCGCGATGCCAGAAGAAGTTAACCGCCTGCTCACTGACCAGATTTCTCAATTATTGTTTACCACCGAAAGACTGGGGGACGAAAACCTGCAGGCTGAAGGCATTGGTAAAGACCGCATCAGTTTTGCTGGTAACGTAATGATCGATACGCTGCTTAAAAACAAAGAAATTGCACCTTCTTTAGCAGAAAGCTTATCGATAAATGGTATTTCAGACGCGATGCCTGCTATTGCAGCAAAAAACGGTAAATTCGCCTTTCTAACACTGCACCGACCTTCAAACGTCGATCATAAAGAGACTTTACAGCAGCTGCTGGGTGCCATCACGAAAATTGCCAATGAAATCCCCATCATTTTTGCGGTTCATCCTCGCACTAAAGGCAATCTCGACAAGTTTGGTTTAAGCGATGTGTTAGCCCATAAGAATATCTTTACCACTCCACCTGTAGGCTATCTCGATTCCATTACATTTATGGCCAATGCCTGCGTCGTATTAACCGACTCTGGTGGCATTCAGGAAGAGACTACAGCCTTGGGAGTACCTTGTCTGACGATGCGAGAAAACACCGAGCGCTGGATCACCGTTACCGAAGGTACCAATACCATTGTCGGTACTGATCCTGATAAGTTGCTCAGCGAATTCAAAAACATCATGGAAGGCAAAGGCAAGGCAGGACGACGCCCAGAATTATGGGATGGCGAGGCATCAGTGCGTATAGCTCAATATATTCAGCGCTGGTTTTTATCAGGCAAACACAAAATACAGGGATAGACCGAGCCGATGTCATTAGCAATTAAAAACGCCATGACGATTGACGTAGAAGACTACTTCCATGTCGCCGCTTTTGAAAAAAATATTCGCCGGGAAGACTGGGCCAACATGCCACTGCGTGTCGAACAAAGTACCGATACACTCTTGGCATTACTTGACGAAATGAATGTTAAAGCCACCTTTTTTACACTGGGGTGGGTAGCCGATCGTGCTCCCGATCTGGTCAAACGTATCGCGGCTAATGGTCACGAGGTGGCCAGCCACGGGTACATGCATGGCAAAGCAACCGAGCAAACCAGAGAAGAGTTTCGGCAGGATGTTGATCGCTCGAAAAAATTGCTCGAAGACTTAACCGGCAAAGCCATTATTGGTTACCGCGCCCCCAGTTTTTCTGTCAATGACACCAATAAATGGGTGTTTGACGAGCTAAAAGATCTCGGTTTTCTCTATAGTTCCAGTACGTACCCGGTAAAGCATGACCTTTATGGCGTACCCCACTGGCCGCGCTTTAAATACGCCATGGATAATGGGCTCATTGAGATACCAATGACCACTTTACACATAGGCTCACGCAACGTGCCAATGTCTGGAGGAGGGTATTTTCGCCTTTATCCTTATGTTGTATCGCGCATGCTGTATCGTAAGTTTCATCGCGCTGAAAACCAGCCGGGGATTTTTTACATGCACCCCTGGGAGATCGACCCCGATCAGCCCAGGCAGAAAGGTGCATCACTAAAATCGAATTTTCGGCACTATCTTAACCTTAAAAGGGTAAGAGGCAGATTAAAAAGGCTGATGACAGATTTTGAGTGGGGACGAATGGACGAGGTCTTTGAAATTGTATAAGGCGAACAGCCTTAATTACTGCAACGATTGAAACACGTTATGGTAAAACCAGACCTGATTGTACTGTGCCATCGCATTCCTTATCCCCCTAACAAAGGGGACAAGATTCGGTCGTATCAGTTTTTAAAGTTTTTAAGTACACAGTTTAACGTACATTTGGCAACCTACGTTGATGACGCTGCCGATGAGAAATACGTGGCATATGTTGAGTCTCTTTGCGTATCAAGCTGTATAGAAAGAGTGAAAAGTGGTGCAAAAATCTACAGCGCACTCATCTCTTTATTTTCTGGGCAAGCGGTAACCGTGACACATTACCGCTCACGCAAGATAGAGCGATGGTTACAGGATTTAAACGAAAGGCTCGATAGTGCTGGCGTTTTTTGTATTTCCTCACCAATGGCACGCTTTTTGAAGAACATACAGCTAAAAAAGACGTTTTCATATATCGACTACATCGATGTAGATTCGGCAAAGTGGTCGCAACTGGCAACAGAATCTAGGGGTTTGTTTCGCTGGATATACAGCCGCGAGGCAAGGCTGTTAAAGGCCTATGAAAACCAAATAGGCAAAGATTTTGACAAGTTATTGTTTGTCAGCAAAAAAGAGGCTGAAACATTTTTAGAGAATAACCGGCACACCCAGGAGCTTTTGGACGATTCCGGATTTCAGCATAAGGTAGCGGTGTTAAGTAATGGGGTTGATACGGACTTTTTCGACCCAGGTATAAGCTTTATTGAGGTATACCCCAAAAACGAAAGAATCATTGTTTTTACGGGGGTGATGAATTATCAGCCCAACGAAGATGCGGTCAGCTGGTTTTCTCGTGAATGTATGCCCACTATTAAACGTGCGATACCCAATGCCGTTTTTTATGTTGTGGGGGCAAAACCATCTGGCTTCGTCACCAATCTGGCGAGTGAATTTTCATGTGTGCGGGTCGTTGGAGCCGTGCAGGATATTCGCCCCTATATAAAGCAGGCGCACGTGGTTGTTGCACCGTTACGGTTAGGGCGGGGCATTCAAAATAAAGTATTAGAAGCATTGGCCTTTGACAAACCATTGGTCGCGTCAGCCAATGCATTGGCGGGCATTGATGAAAATGGCCAGCTGGGTGCTATCGTCGCCCAAGACAGCAGTCAGTTCTCAACGAAGGTGATTGACGTCTTACGACAATCGGTCAATGGTGTAATGCCAAGTGGAACCTTAGTAAATGGATTTTGCGGGCGAACCTACGTCATCGAGCATTTCTCATGGCAAGATCGCTACAAAAAAATGGAAGAAATTTTTAACAGGAAGTCGGCGCAATGAATAACGCTATCAAGATCTCTGAGTTTAACACCACAGAATTATGGCAAAATTCTGCCGTCAGGGCGGTTGTTATTTCTCTTGGCGTCATTGCTATGTCACTGCCAATGTTTTATGACACCATCACATCCATGATTCATGGGTGGAACAGTTCCGAAACCTACACCCATTGCTACCTGGTAATACCTACTGCCTTATTTTTGATGTGGCGCGAACGCAAGGCCGCACTACCGGCCCTGTCGCCATCATGGATACTCGCGTTGCTACTGTTGCCCGCAGGATTTCTTTGGTTATTAGGCCGAGCGGCGGATGTGCTGCTGGTCGAACACGTCGCACTTATTGCCATCATTGTTGCGTCAATTGTTGCACTGATCGGCTTGCCGCTGGCTAAAAAGCTATGGTTTCCTTTGTGCTTTATGTTCCTGGCAGTGCCTTTTGGGGAAGAACTGCTGCCGGTAATGATGGACTTCACCGCTGATTTTACGGTAGCCGGGCTGCAATTAATGGGCTTTCCGGTGTTTCGTGAAGGACATAACTTTTCTTTACCCACTGGTAATTGGTCTGTGGTAGAGGCCTGTAGTGGCGTACGCTACCTCATTGCCTCGTTCACCATCGGCGCGCTCTACGCCTATCTCACTTACAGCTCGCTGGTGAAGCGTAGTGTTTTTCTGGTTATTGCCGTCATTGTACCCATCATTGGCAATGGTTTACGCGCCATCATCATTGTACTGATCGGGCACTATAGCAGCATGACGCTGGCGACCGGCGTTGACCATTTAATCTATGGCTGGCTGTTCTTCGGTTTACTGATGTTCTTGTTATTTTGGCTGGGCGGATACTTTGCCGACGCGCCAGAAAATCTACCAGAACAGGGTGAGGGTACAAAAGCCACTGCTAATAAGCTGGGTAAATCCAAGCAAATGATGGCAGCACTGATGGCAGTAATTGGTGGCGCACTGGTATGGCCTGTTTGGGGGCAGCTGCTGAAAAGTGAGGGCAATATTAATCTAGCACCGCCCACAACAATTAATTTAGATAGTCGTTATACAAACTGTGCAGACTGCAAGTCATTGGTTACACAAGATTTTGTCAGCCCAACCTACCAGATAGAGGCGAAAGCGACGGATGCTGGCGGCAACCTGTTTCAGGTAGCTATCGTGAGTTATGATTCCCGCGCTTTAGAAGGTGAGCTGGTTAATTCTCAAAACAAGGTTGTCGACCGCAGTCAGGGCCAAGCAATCATCAAAGAAAGCGCCATCGCGCATATGCACAACCGCTTACAAGCAAAAACAGTTACAGGTAAAAGTGGCCCCATTCGTGTTTGGCACTATAACCTTTTTAACAACGACTGGGTTTCTAACAGAGTTATGTTTAAAGGCCGCGAGGCGATTACACGTATTTTCGGGCAAGACTATACCGCATCCACGGTGATTATCAGCACGCCGATCACTGACTCGGAAGCCGCAACCGATCAACTGCTTGCAAAGTTCTTAACTGAAAACGAGCCCGCGACGCATGCCTATATAAACAGATTGATTCAGTAAGTGTTATCAGGAAATTAATTATTCATGGAAGATAAAATCCACATTGTACATGTCATCTACCGTTTTGATACCGGCGGTTTAGAAAACGGCATAGTGAATATTATCAACGGGTTAGATGCCAATCTTTACACGCATTCTATCGTTACACTTAATGGTCATAGTGAAAAGTTTGCCGCACGACTTAATCGCCCCGTAAAAATCTATTGCCTGGATAAAAAGCCCGGTAAAGATCTGCACGTATTTATACGCGCTTATAAATTGTTTCGGCAATTACAGCCGGACATAGTACACACACGAAATTTCGCTACCATCGAGTTACAGCTGTCAGCCTTTTTAGCTTCAGTGCCTTACCGAATACACGGTGAACATGGCTGGGATATTCAAGACCCCAAAGGTGACGTAAAAAAGTATCAGGTGATGCGTAAGCTTCTCTCGTTAATCATCCACAAGTTTGTGCCTTTATCACAAGATTTAGAACGCTATCTAACAATGCGTGTAGGTATAGCGGCTAAAAAGATTACCCGTATTTGCAATGGCGTAAATATAGAAAGATTTAAAACGGTAACCCCTACGAAAGGCACAGGTTTTGAATGGGCCAGCGATGAAGCCTTTATTATTGGCGCAGTTGGAAGGTTAGAAAAAATTAAAGACCATTTTAACCTTATCAAAGCTTATGGGTTAACAACTCAGACCGACAAATCAAGTTACCAAAACAGCCGGTTAGTTATTGCCGGTGAGGGTAGCCAGAGGGCTGAACTTGAAAAGCTTATTCATAACGAAAAGTTAGAGAATAACGTTGTGTTATTGGGCGATAGAAGTGATATTCCGCAGATAATGAAGCACTTCAACTTATTCGTTTTACCTTCTAAAGCCGAAGGAATTTCTAACACCATATTAGAAGCAATGGCCTGTGATTTACCCGTAGTTGCCACCAATGTGGGTGGTAATCCCGATCTCGTTGACGATAATGTCACCGGGAAAATAGTACCCAGTGAAGACCCGCAATCACTGTCCAATGCTATGCTTAACTATTTGCAAGACAAAGCACTGGCCAAGCAGCATGGAATAGCAGGCGGACAGCGGGTTAAAACAAACTTTAGTATCGAAGCAATGCTGCAAAACTATGATGATTTGTATCAAAACCGTCAGAAAAACGCCTAATTACCGTTGCTTAAGGTAGGTTGGGACATAACCCAGCCAATAGCATACCCAGCGATAGCAAAAGTAATCGTAAGCTTATACAGATAATGGAATAGAACGCGATGTGTGGAATAGCCGGAATATTTAACCTGTCAGGAACTGGGCAGATCAATGCAGATTTACTTCAACGCATGAATCAGGCGCAGTTTCACCGTGGCCCCGATGAAGGTGGTGAATGGATCAATGACGGTATTGGATTAGCGCATCGGCGGCTGTCGATTATCGACCTTTCATCATTGGGCAGACAGCCCATGCTTAATCAGGATGAAAGCGTAGTTATTGTTTTTAACGGGGAAATATTTAATTTTAAAGACCTCAAAGAAGAGCTGTTAGCGGCGGGTTATACGTTTAAAAGTAAAACCGATACCGAAGTTATTTTGCATGGCTGGTCGCACTGGGGTGAAGCCGTTATTGAAAAACTGCGCGGCATGTTCGGCATTGCCATTTGGGATGTGAAACAACAGCACTTGTTTATCGCCCGTGATCGCCTGGGCGTAAAACCGCTGTTTTACACAATTACCGAAGAAGACCAGCTTCTTTTTGGTTCAGAATTAAAAGTGTTATATGAATATGAAGGGCTAAAGAAAGAAATCGAGCCCCAATGTGTCGAAGACTATTTTGCCTACGGTTATATTCCAGAACCGAGAACGATTTTTAAAAACATATTTAAACTTGAACCTGGCCATACACTGTCTATAAAAGCAGGACAAAAAACGCCAGTTATTAAAAAGTATTGGGATGTACCTTTCGCCATCAACGAAAACATGAATTACGCCCAGGCCAGTCAGGGATTATTGGCAGAGTTGACCAAAGCCGTAGATATTCGCATGGTCGCAGATGTACCCCTTGGAGCATTTTTGTCTGGCGGTGTTGACTCTTCTGCAGTGGTTGCCTTGATGTCAGAGTCACAAAAAGACCCGGTTAATACCTGCTCGATTGCATTTAGCGACAAAAAGTTTAACGAGTCTGAGTACGCCAGAGAAATTGCCCAAAAGTATAAAACCAATCACTTTGAAGAAACTGTCGACACTAACGACTTTAGCCTGATTAAAGACCTGGCGAAGCTTTACGATGAGCCTTATGCCGACAGCTCGGCAATTCCTACATACCGTGTTTGTGAATTGGCGCGTAAGAAAGTAACGGTAGCGTTATCTGGTGATGGTGCCGACGAAACCATGTCGGGCTACCGTCGCCATGTGATGCATATAAATGAAGAAAAGGTGCGTAGTTTATTACCGTATAAATTTCGCAAAGTGTTCTTCGGGTTTCTGGGCAAGGCATACCCCAAGCTAGACTGGATGCCCCGCGTGTTTAGAGCCAAAACCACATTTCAGGCACTGGGCAGAAGCTCTTTAGAGGCTTATTTTCATACCATATCGATTCTTAAAACCGAGCAACGCAGCGCGATATTTTCAGATAAATTCAAACAGCAGCTTAACGGTTATAACGCGATAGAAGTTTTCAATCGCCATGCGGCCCAATGCCCCAGCAAAGACCCATTAGCGTTGATCGAATACCTCGACATCAAAACCTACCTGGTCGGCGACATCCTCACCAAAGTTGATCGTGCGAGTATGGCCCACTCACTAGAAGTACGCGGCCCGTTTCTTGATCACAAATTTATCGAGTTTATCTCGTCAGTACCCTCACGTTTTAAAATCAAAGGGTTGGTTGGTAAGTACATCCTTAAAAACACAATGGAATCAAAACTACCCGAAGATATTCTCTATCGTCAAAAAATGGGCTTTGCTGTACCGCTGGCAAGCTGGTTTCGTGGCCCTTTAAAAGAATACGTTAACGAACACTTAACCAGTAAACGCTTACTAAATACCGGCTTCTTCAACGAGCAAGAATTACTTAAGCTGAAAAATGAGCATTTCTCTGGCGTGAGAGATCACAGTGCGCCCATTTGGACCACGCTGATGTTTGAATCCTTTTTAGAGAATATGGGGCTTTGATGGCAGCCCGGATAATTCATAGCAAAGGCGCAACGGTATGACCTCTACCATGAAAAACACCGCGCCTATAAAAGTGCTATCTATTAGCAATCTCTACCCGAATAACGTAAAACCAACGTTTGGCATTTTTGTTGAAAATCGTTTGGTAGAGCTCGCCAAAACCCAGCAAGTGGATATACGGGTTATTGCGCCAATACCGTTCTTTCCTGGTTTGGGGCTTATCTCTGCCGAATATGCCGCCCGCGCACAAATAAACAAAGAGGCAGAACGCCGGGGCATCAAGGTTTATTACCAGCGTTATTTACACATTCCTAAAATTGGCATGTTTTTACAGCCATTCTTTATGTTACTGGCCTTGGTATTTGCACAGTGGAAATTAAAGAAACAAGGCTGGCAACCACAAATTATAGATGGCCACTTTTATTACCCCGACGGGTTTGCTTCAGTCATGCTGGGTCATTACCTGGGCATTCCTGCTGTAGTCAGTGCGCGGGGCTCTGACATCAACGATTACACACAAAACCCGCTACTTAAAATGCTGATCACCTGGACAGCAAACAATGCGGCACACAACATTACCGTCAGCGAAGCCCTAAGAGAAAAGATCATCGCGCTGGGCATTTCCACGACGCATGTCACCACCTTCCGCAATGGCGTCGACACCAGCATCTTCACGCTGCCCCAGCAACTTTTAGACAAAGCGCTGCCTAACCCGGTGATTCTAAGTGTTGGCAACCTGATCCCCCTTAAAGGCCATCACATTATTATTGAGGCACTCGCGAACATCCCCAACGCGACCTTAGTTATTGCGGGTGATGGGCCAGAGAAGCAAAAACTGTTAGATCTGGCAAAGGCATTATCGGTTGAATCCCGCGTGGTGTTTACCGGCAGGCTAGGGCAATCAGACTTGATATCACAGTATCAAAACGCATCAGTGCTGGTATTAGCATCAGAAAAAGAAGGCTGGCCAAACGTAGTGTTAGAAGCCCTGGCTTGTGGCACCCCCGTCGTCGCAACCGCCGTGGGCGGTGTACCCGAAATTATCCAAAGCGGCCCGGTGGCAAAACTTAGCGAAAGAACCCCCAACGCATTGGCTGATGCCATAACCCAACTACTAAAACAAAACCCCACCGCAAAACAATGCCGGGAGCACGCAGAAAAGTTTACCTGGCAAGCAACCACGCAGGGTATTTTAGGTTTGTACAAAAACATCGTAGGGAGCAATTAACGTGGACTTACGTAGTATTGTCATCGCCCTGATAATTGTTGTGGGGTGTGTATGGGCCCTGAAACGCTCTTACATTGGGGTAATGCTGCTCAGCTGGATTGGCTATATGAACCCCCACCGTTTAGTGCCATGGGGCTTTATCTACACCATGCCAGTGGCAATGGTGGCTGCGGTGTTTACCCTTTTGGGATATGTCCTTGAAAAGGATAAAAAGCCATTCCCCTTAAAAGCACCCATCGTATGGCTGTTTATCTTTTTGTCGTGGTGTGTAATCTGCACAATATTTGCGCTGTTTCCCGAAAAAGCGATGCAGGAAATGTCTCGCTTTATTAAAATCCAGATAGCAATTATTTTTACACTGCTAATTTGCCAAGACGAAAAAAAGCTTATAGCCCTCGTTTGGACAATCGTGGTATCCATAGGTTTTTACGGCGTAAAAGGAGGAATATTTACAATAAGAACGCTAGGTGCCTTTAGGGTGTGGGGGCCACCAGATTCTTTTATAGAAGGTAACAATGAAGTTGCCTTAGCGCTGTTGATGGTAATACCGCTTATGGTTTTCTTATACCAGTATCATCAGCAAAAATGGATAAAAAGGGCGTTAATTATATCAGTCCTGCTAAGTACGGCTGCGGTTATCGGCAGTCAGTCTCGCGGAGCGTTTCTCGGGCTCATTGCAACGGGCGGTTTTCTTTGGTTAAAGAGTAGTAAAAAATTTGCTTTGGCCGCAGCAATGATCATATTGGTTATGGCAGCCATACCGTTTATCCCCCAGCATTGGACTGACCGGATGAACACGATTCAAACCTATGAGGAAGATAGGTCCGCCATGGGGCGAATCAATGCATGGACGCTTGCTTATAACTTGGCGAAAGATCGTATTACCGGTGGTGGATTCCGGCAAACCAGTGCTGAAACCTTTTTACTTTACGCACCCAGGCCTGAAGACATACACGATGCACACAGTATTTATTTTGAGGTACTCGGCGAGCTTGGTTTTATTGGGCTAATTATCTTCTTAGCAATGTATTACTCCACTTGGCGACTTGCTAAAAAAACGATTAAACAGGCCAATGAAAGTGACACCAAGTGGATTGCAGACCTTATGCGGATGGTGCAGGTGGCGCTTATTGCCTATGCATCTGGGGGGGCATTTTTAGGTTTGGCATTCTGGGATTTACCCTATCATTTAATTACCATTATTGTTCTCACCGCGGTAATACAGGAAAGAGCCGCCCAAGCTGTGCCTGTATCTCAAAACATTAGTAACACAAAGAAGTTAACGTAACTCTATGGAAAACAAATTAGTAATTAAGGACGTTAAAGCAGGTTCAAGCGAGTGGGGCGATTATGTTTCGCAACACCCCCTTGGCACCCACTATCACGACCTAAAATGGAAAACGCTCATCGAAACAACATTTAGGCATCGCTGCCACTTTTTAGCGGCATATGATGAAAAAGATGCAATCGTTGGCGTGCTTCCTTTGGTAAATCTTTCGAGCTTACTGTTTGGCAACTTTATTGTTTCTGTTCCCTATTTCAACTATGGCGGCATTATTGCCAACAATGAACAAATCGAAAAGGCACTGCTCGATCACGCTTTGGCATTAGGGAAGTCTCTAGGGGTAAGCTACCTGCAACTAAGAGAGCAAACACAACGCCCCCATTACGCACTACCTGTGAGTACCGATAAGGTGAACATGGTATTGCAACTACCCGACACAGCTGAAGCACTAGGCAAGTCTATTGGCTCTAAAAGGCGTTCTCAGTGCCGCCGGGCAACGAAAGAAAATGTGCGGTTTACCGTAGGTGGTATAGAGCTACTGGATGACTACTACACCGTGTTTGCAGAAAACATGAGAGACCTTGGCACACCCGTTTACGGGAGAAACTTTTTTAAGGCCATACTAGAAACCTTTCCAACAAATGCGAAAATAGCGGTTGCCTATCTTGATAATAAACCAGTCGGGACAGGCTTTTTAATGTGCCATGGCGACAATATGGAAATCCCCTGGGCAAGTACATTAAGAGAAACCAATAAAATCTCGTTAAACATGTACCTATATTGGGAAATTTTAAGCTACGCCATTGCCAACAACTGCAAAACGTTCGACTTTGGCCGCTCGTCAGTTGATGCGGGTACCTACAAATTTAAAAAGCAGTGGGGCGCAGAGCCGCTGCAACTGTATTGGTATAAGTGGACGCCAGATGGCTCTGTCGCACCAGAGTTATCGCCCAACAATGCCAAGTTTGGGTTGGCAATCAGAATATGGCAAAAGCTGCCGTTGTGGGTGACTAGGTTAATAGGCCCAT
>JACKOB010000008.1 GCA_024234575.1 Hahellaceae bacterium | reverse complement strand
CTGTTCCAGACGTTCCTGTTCCAGACGTTCCTGTTGTGCTTTAGCCAGTTTTAGCTGATCTTCCTGAATAATTTCTTCTGCGACCTCAACCCAAGCGTTACGCGCGAGTTCAAAGGCTTCTTCCTCAGCCTTTAGCGCCTGTTGCTTTTTGGCCTTGGCCTTTTCTTCTGCTTTACGCCGTTGCTTTTGTTTCTTTTCCTCTTTTGCTGCGGCGGCTGCCAGGGCTTTTTCTTTCGCTTCTGCTTCCTGCTCTTTTTGCTTAGCGAGCCTCTCCGCCAGTTCGTTGTGGGCCGGAATCATTTCGAATAAAAAGTCTTCAATCGCCTGTTGTGCCGTGACGACTGGTTTCTTGTCGTCTGGCTTATCGCTCATGAGGCACTCTCATCGTTTTATAGTGACGAGAGAAACGAAACAACATCATCATTTCATCACATCTTTCCAAAAAGCGGTTTCGAACCATCACGGGCAGTTCTGTGCGTAAATAGCCCAGTAACTCAAACAGGCATTGTAATGCGCGTACTGCAGTTAAATACCCGGGAAAAAAAGGTATGGCTTCTGGCCGGAGTGGAATGCTCAACAATCGATTGGGGGCTATCGAGGTGTTAAAATACGTGTACTCGCAAGCCATGTTATCTAGATCACTTTCAGGTGTGCTGCCTGCCACTTCATTATCCGCTAACGCGCTGGAAGAAACTTCCTCTACTTCCTTGGGGCTACTCTTAAGTGGTTGTTCCTTTGCAGGGCCTAACAGTGATGAGAAATAATCGCTAAGAATGGTGTCCTGCTCGTTCATGGCAGGACGATTGATGACGGAATCCGATGCGAATGGCGCCGCGACCGCGCCCTTTTGGCACAGCCGCGCTTCGTCATCCAACGTTGGACGACCAGCAGGTTTGGTTGCTTTGTCTTGCACGTTATTCTTACTACCGTACATGCTGACTTGTGCCCTTATTAGTTTGCCGAGGTCAGATCCAGCACATCCGAGAGCAACCGGTTGTAGGCTCTCACTCCGTGTGTTTCTGCATCTAATTCGCCTGGGGTGATCCCGATGCGGCTGGCATCTCTAAATTTGGTATCGACCGGAATGGCAAACCGCCAGATATTCTCCGGGTACTGCCGTTTTAGCATACGCAATGCCTGCATTGACGCCTGCGTTCGTCTGTCAAACATCGTAGGAATAATCGTGTGTTGCAGGCCATTTTTTTGCGACCGGGTAACCATGGCCAAGGTGTGCATCATGCGCTCTAACCCTTTTAACGCAAGAAACTCTGTTTGCACCGGCACCAGTAAATGTTGGCAAGCGGCTAACGCATTAATCATTAGAACACCCAGTGATGGCGAGTTATCCATTAACACGTAGTCATAGTCATCCCATAAAATTGACAGGGTTTTCGAGATAATCAACCCCATGCCTTCAACACCCACCATCCGCCGCTCTAAAGTGGCTTGTGCAGTGGAAGCTGGCAACAGCTTCATTGTCTGAATGGAGGTATCAACAATGAGCGTTTTTGGTAAATCTTCAGGCACTTTGCCGTTATGAGTAAACAGGTTAAAAGCGCTTTTTTCGATCGTGTCGGGATCGTATTTGAAATAACTGGTGAGAGAGCCGTGTGGATCAAGATCAATCAACAATACACGCTTGCCCTGTTGCGCAAGCAGTCCACCCAATGCCACTGCTGACGTTGTCTTGCCTACCCCACCTTTTTGGTTAGCAACTGCCCAAATTCTCACAATACCGCCCCTTCGCGTTAAAAAACTACAACATTACTTTTCTCGCTGTCTTGGTCGCAGCGCTAGCTCGCCATTTTTTTGACGCATGTTTCATATTATGCAGCGAAAGCTATCTATCGTTCTGTCACATTTTGTTACCTGATCAAACTAGCCGGGGTTAGATTAAACAGATTCACTTGACCCCTTAGAGAGTATCGGCCAAGGTTCGCCGCGCCTTAGCCTGCCCCGGCAATTTTTTATCAGGCAAAGGCAAAACCATGCCTTCCCCAACGGGTAGAGATATCACTACCTTCTTAATCTGGCGATAAATTGATTTATACAAATTTTATGCCAAATAGACGAAATCACCTCAAAAATGCAATAGAAAAAGCACTGCTGGTGCCCTGGAGCAAGTGGCTATTAAAGAAATAAGAAATTAGGATGACTACAAAACGCCACTAACGAATGGTGGCGCGCACACGGCTCTCTTTGGATATTAATAAAACCACGCGACGGTTTTTTCGGCGATTTTCTGGCGTATCATTTTTAACAACAGGTTGATGTTCGCCGTAACCGATAGCAGCCAAACGCGATGGGGCAATTCCTTCGGAGGTGAGCATCCTTACAATTGCTGCGGCGCGGGCGCTACTTAGCTCCCAGTTAGTGGGGTAGCGCGTTGTTTTGATGGGTATGTTGTCGGTAAACCCCTCCACCAAAACCGCATGGGAATTATTCTTTAAAATCGCGGAAATTTTCTCCAACACGGGAAAGGCTTCAAAGACAGGTTCTGCATTGCCGCTGGTAAATAAAATATCATCACGCAACGACACCTCAATCCAATCATCGTTGTCATTGATGGATACCAGACCATCAGAAATCAGGGCTGATAGCGCAGTGGTAAACTGATCGGCAATTTCTTTAAAGCTGTTAACGTCGGTGGTGATATTACCTTCACCACCGCGAGGGGCGATAACAACCGGCGTTAAAGGCGCTTCAGTTTCGGTGGTAGTTTCTTTGTTGTAGGCAATATGCTCACCCACCTCAATAGGGGTAATACTTCGCTGAGAGGCGTTAAAGGCGCCATCCAGGGTTTCTGAAAGCACTTTATATTTGCCCTCATTGACGGATGATACCGAATACATCACCACAAAAAAGGCAAACAACAGCGTGATAAAGTCGGCGTAAGAGACCAACCAACGTTCTTTGTTATCATGCTCGGCTTCGCGTTTTCTGCGCATAATGAATCAATCAGCAGCTACTTGTAAGGCGTTGAACTTTCAGGCTAATCAGGTGACAAAGCCTTTCAGTTTCATTTCGATGGCACGAGGGTTTTCACCTTCAGAGATAGAGACAATGCCTTCTATGATCAGCTCTCCATAAGTGGCCTGGCGCTTCGCGATTTCTTTTAACTTACTACCTATCGGGAAAAAAAGCAGGTTGGCCAATGCAACACCGTAGATGGTGGCAACAAACGCCGTGGCGATACCCGTACCAAGCATTTTAGGGTCTTGCAGATTAGTCATTACATGAATAAGCCCCATTACCGCGCCAATAATGCCGATGGTTGGCGAATAGCCGCCCATGCTGTCATACACCTTGGCGGCATCCATTTCTCGCGACTCTTTCGAGACCAGCTCTACTTCGAGAATGCTGCGAATGCTTTCTGGCTCGGCACCGTCAATCAGTAGCTGCAGCCCTTTTTTCGCGAAAGGCTCAACCTCTTTTTCTGCCAATGCTTCAAGCCCCAGCAGACCACTTTTTCTGGCGCGCATACTCCATGTCACAACTTTATCGATGCCATTATCTAAACTGATATAAGGAGGGGCAAAGATCCAACGCAATCGCTTAATCGCATGCTTTAATAACGGGAAAGACGTTTGTAGGGCAATGGCGGCAAATGTGCCACCGATGACGATCACCGCCGCAGGCCCGTTAACCAGCGCCCCTACATGTCCACCCTCCATAAGATTACCACCGATGATGGCGGCGAAGGCGAGGACAACGCCAACAATACTGAGGATATCCATTTAGATCACTCCGGATACCAGATTTTCGGCTACCTGCTCCAATGCCATGATTTCATCCGCAAGGCCCGCTTTGGCAACCGCCATCGGCATACCATAAATTACTGATGTTTTTTCATCCTGCGCCCAGACCACAGAGCCCGACTGTTTCATCATTCTGCAGCCTTCCTTACCATCAGCCCCCATGCCGGTAAGGATAATTCCCAGGGTTTTTCCGGGAAATACCTTTGCCGCCGAGCCAAACGTCACATCAACGCAGGGCTTGTAATTAAGACGGTCATCACCGGTAATGATTCTTACTTTGTACCCGCCGCGATTCTCAATCATCATCTGGGTGCCACCGGGTGCCAGCAACGCCACGCCTTTTTGCAGCACATCACCGTCTTTTGCCTCTTTTACCTCTATCTGACACAGCTTATTCAAGCGCTCAGCAAACGCTGGCGTAAAGGAAGCGGGCATATGCTGCACCAATACGATAGGTGCAGGGAAGTTAGCCGGCAAACGGGTGAGTACTTTTTGCAGCGCGATAGGCCCACCAGTCGAGGTACCGATTAAAACACAGGCGTATGACTGCGCTTTAACATAACCTCCTTGCCTAGCCGCAGGTTCTTTAGGCTTTAGCGTCATGTCGCGTTTTGGCCGGGCGGATTCTACGCCTGTGCGGCCACTAGAAGTGTCACGGGATGAAGTCACACGATCAGGTGTTACGGGGGTACGTTCAGGAATTGCCGGACTTGCTTCAACAACAGGTGAGGCCGCCGATCTGTTTCCCGCCATACGCGCCCGGCTTTTCGATACTTCGATAATACGCCGCTTGAGCACTTCTTGTAACTGCGTGGAATCACGGGAAATATCTTCGAAGTTTTTAGGCAGATAATCGATAGCTCCCGCCTCAAGTGCATCGAGAGTCACTCGCGCCCCTTCATGGGTGAGTGAAGAAAACATTAAAACCGGCGTCGGATCTGATTCCATGATATGACGAACAGCGGTAATACCATCCATCACCGGCATTTCATAATCCATGGTAACAACATCGGGTCTTAATTTTTTGACGAGTTCAATGGCTTCGCGACCATTAGAAGCGGTACCAACAACTTCAATTTCGGGGACGGGACTTAGTATTTCTGCAACTCTTCGGCGAAAGAAGCCGGAATCATCAACAACCAGAACTCTGACTGGCATTATCTTCCCCTTGTTAACGGGGAGATCTACCTGCCACGCGAACCCTGTTGACCTATCCGGCCTCCTCGCTGGCTATCTCCCGCATTGGCTATCATTTAGGCAATACTAGGCATAGCGTTGCAGCAGACTAGGAATATCAAGAATAAGCGCTATACGACCGTCGCCTGTAATTGTGGCCCCTGCCATGCCCGGAGTGCCATGCAACATTTTTCCTAAAGGCTTGATGACGACTTCTTCTTGCCCTACCAGCTGGTCTACGACAAAACCGACCCGCTTGGTGCCCACAGAGACTATCACCACGTGCGCCGAGGCTGGTTTCGCCAGACCGGTACCACGCTTCACTAACCATCGTTTAATGTGGAACAAGGGGTACACACGGTCTCTGACGACCACACACTCCTGCCCATCTACGACGTTGGTTTTGGTAATGTTCAGATGGAAAATCTCCACCACGCTCACTAATGGGAATGCAAATGACTGGTTCTCAAGCATAACCATCAGTGTTGGCATGATTGCCAGCGTTAACGGCACCTTGATACTGATGCGAGATCCTTTGCCCTTCTCGGAATCAATGGACAATGTGCCATTTAATTGCGTGATCTTGGTTTTGACCACATCCATGCCGACACCACGGCCTGATATGTCGGAGATTTTCTCCTTGGTTGAGAAACCGGGAGCAAAAATCAGATTGAAACATTCGTTATCGGTTAAGCGGTCTGCCGCATCAACATCATACAGGCCACGTTTAACGGCGATAGCCCGCAACACATCTGGGTCCATACCAGCGCCGTCATCGTCAATTGACAGCAGTATATGATCACCTTCCTGTTCGGCGGACAAAATCACCCGCCCGGTTCTGGATTTACCAGCTTTCTCTCGGACATCAGGTGCTTCAATACCATGATCTACAGAGTTTCTGACAAGATGCACTAACGGATCGGATAATGCCTCAACCAGGTTTTTATCCAGATCAGTTTCTTCACCTTTAAGAACCAGATTCACTTCTTTCTTCAGGTTTCGCGCCAGATCACGCACAACCCGAGGGAAGCGGCCAAATACCTTCTTAATTGGCTGCATGCGAGTCTGCATTACCGCCGACTGTAAATCCCCGGTCACGACATCCAGGTTGGATACTGCTTTTTGCATGGCTTCATCAGCGATTTCATCGCCGAGCCGCTTCAATCTGTTGCGCACCAACACTAACTCGCCGACCATGTTCATAATGTCGTCAAGTCGTTTGGTGTCGACGCGCACGGTTGTTTCTGTGGCTATAGATGCTTCTTTATTTGCCCCTGCGGCGGCTGCGGCAGGAGGTATAGGTGCCGCAACAGCTGGTGCTGCCGTACGCGCAGCGGGAGCAGCTTTTGCTGGTGTCGCCGGTTTCGCGGCAGCTTTTGGTGTGGCTTTAGCCGCTGCTGGCTTGGCAGCAGGTTTCGCGGCAGGCGCATCGGCTTTTACCGTTGGCGCTTTACCCGCACCATGCAGATCATCCAGTAGCTTATCAAACTCATCATCAGTAATGAGGTCATCACCGCCAGAAGGCTTCGCTGGTTTATCTGCCGGTGGCGTAGATTTGGCCGCTGGCGCTGTCTCGGTTTTCGCGGCAACACCCGCATCAAATTTACCGGAACCGTGTAAATCATCGAGCAGTTTTTCAAATTCATCATCAGTAATTTCATCGGAAGATGCGGCAGGAGTGCTCGCTGGTGCAGCAGCTGGAGCTGCCTTGACTTTGCCACTGCCATGCAGCTCGTCCAGAAGCTTCTCGAACTCGTCTTCGGTGATTTCATCGTTACTTCCAGACGACTCTGCAGCGGGCTCATCCATACCAAACAAATCAACATCATCGCTGGCGGCTTTTGGCGCGGCAGGTTCGTCAGGGCCATCCAAGGCATTTAGCAGGTGCTCAAATTCGTCATCGGTGATGTCGCCCTGAGCTTCTTCTGAGTCATCCTCAGCTACTTCGTCTTCAGTTTCATCTTCTGGTTCTTCTTCTGCTGGCGCTGCCGGAGCAGCATGACCACCGCCACCAGGCTCAGCAAAGCTTGCCAGTGCGGCCAGCAAATCTTCGGATGCAGGCGTCAGCTCTTCACGGTTTCGAACCTGGTCAAACATTTCATTGACCACATCCAATGCTTGTAAAACGACATCCATTAACTCTGCCGAAATACTTATTTTTCCGTTGCGAAGATTATCGAATACGTTTTCAGCAACATGGCAGCAATCTACCAGTGCTTCAAGCTGCAAGAAGCCGGCACCGCCCTTGACGGTATGAAAGCCGCGAAATATGGCGTTAAGCAGATCCTTATCATTAGGGTTCTGCTCAAGATCAACAAGCTGTTCGGAGAGAAGCTCAAGTATTTCACCGGCCTCTACCAGGAAATCCTGGAGGATTTCTTCATCGGCTTCGAACGCCATTCAACTACCCCTCAAAAACCCAGGCTGGAAAGTAAGTCATCAACATCATCCTGACCCGACACAACATCCTCGCGGACTTCAGCGTTCATTTGCGGTCCTTCGCCCTTACTCATATCTGTTTCTTTTTGCTCAAACTTATGCTCGGTGCCCGTGATTTGATCAACCTTACCGGCCATTCGCACCAGTTTCACCAAGTTTTCTTCGACTTCTTTTACCAGTGAAGTGACTTTCTGAATCACTTGCCCGGTCAAATCCTGAAAGTCTTGTGCCATGAGTATATCGGACAAATTCCGGTAGACTTTATCTGACTGGATCGTCATTTTATCTAAAAACACATCCATCCGTTTATATAGCTCGCGAAATTCATCAGGTTCCATTTCACGACGCCGCAGTCTGGCCCAATCCCCTTTAAGAATTTCTGCCTCTTCCTTTATTTCGGAAGCGATCGGCATGCTCTCTTCAACGAGATCCATGGTTTTGTTCGCGGCTTTGTTGGTCATATCAACGACATAAGTCAGTCGATCTGACGCATCGCCCATTTTGGAAAATTCATCCTTATGGGGCGACTCAGCACCTACCGTATCAATCTGAAAATTTCGGATAGCTTCGTGCAGGCTGCGGGTTAATCGCCCTACTTCCTGAAACAGGCTTTTATCCCGTGTTTCATTCAGTGCGGAAATAACTTGCAACGCATCTGAGAATTTACCGGCATCAACCAGATCCTTAAGACTGGCAGCCTGATCTCGCAGTGCAACTTCGAAATCAGGGCCCGAATCTGTACCATTCTTATTTTTACTATCGGCCATTATCTAAAGTCCGTGACTGCAGCTATGAATCAATTCGCTCAAAGATTTTTTCAATCTTTTCTTTCAACACTGCAGCAGTAAAAGGTTTCACCACGTAACCGTTTACACCTGCCTGAGCCGCAGCGACGATCTGATCTCGTTTTGCCTCTGCTGTAACCATCAGCACCGGCAAAGTTTTGAGAGCACCATCAGCCCGCACCGCCCGCAGCAAGTCTATACCGGTCATACCGGGCATATTCCAGTCGGTAATCAGGAAGTCATATTTACCAGACTGAAGCATAGGCAACGCCGTGTTGCCATCATCTGCCTCATCCGTGTTGGTAAAGCCGAGATCCCGCAAGAGATTTTTTATAATCCTGCGCATCGTTGAAAAATCATCAACGACCAGGATTTTCATATTCTTATCCAATTCGACCTCCACATGCCGAGGAAGGAAATACGTTATATTTCATTACGCTATTTTAAAGTCTAGCTTGTGTTCTGCGGGTATCCAGTTTTTTTTACCCACATTACCAAGCATCTCATTGAACTAACGATTCGCTTATCACCTAATCTGCTAAGGATAACGTAATCAACCAAGCAATTAACCTATAACGAACGACCTGTCGTGCCAATCGGTTCACGCTCACCATCAAGACATCCACTGAGACAGACGTGCACGCAGCCTTAAAGCCGCCTGACTGTGTATCTGACTTACCCTGGACTCACTAACGGACAGCACTTCACCAATTTCTTTTAGATTCAATTCATCGTCGTAATAAAGCGACAACACCAATTTTTCCCGTTCTGGCAACGCCGCAATAGCGCTGGCCAGCTCTCGTTTGAAATTTTCCTGCCTGAGGCCATCAAAGGGTGTATTCTCTGATTCGTCAGCAGCGAGTGCCGTCTCGCCACTTTCAAGCACATCTTCGAAACTAAACAGACGGCCACCGGCACTATCCTGCAAACATTCGTAGTAATCGTCGAGACTTATTCCCATCTCATCGGCTACTTCTTTGTCTCTGGCATCGCGACCTACACGCGCCTCTACCGATCGGATGGCATCCGCCACGCGTCGGGTGTTTCGATGCACCGAACGCGGCACCCAATCGCCACGGCGAATTTCATCCATCATCGAGCCGCGAATACGGATACCGGCATAGGTTTCGAAGGCAGCACCTTTGGTCGCGTCATACTTGCGTGCGGCTTCAAGCAAGCCGATCATTCCACTTTGAATGAGATCGTCCAATTGCACACTGGCAGGCAAACGTGCAAGCAAATGCTGTGCAATTCGCTTAACCAGATGCGCATGTTGCTGCACCAAGTCGTCTGACTGTTGTGAGCGCACGTCTTTATACATCAAGAGACCGTTTGCTGTAGCCATGAATAATCGTTATCACTAAAAACACCACTATTTATAGGGCGTCATTATTCGCATCAATCCAATTCGGCGCCAGAGCCATTCAAATCAGGCCTGAACCAGACGTTCTATAAAGAATTCCAAGTGCCCCCTTGGCGATGCCGGTAACGGCCAACTATCCGCTTTTTGTGCAAGGGACTTATAGGCTATCGCGGCCTTGGACCGGGGATAAGCCTCCACCACGGCACGCTGTCGTTGCACGGATTTCTTTACCGCCTCGTCAAAAGGGATACTTCCAACATATTGTAGCGCAACTTCCAGAAACCGCTCGGTGACCTTGGTAAGTTTGGCAAATAAATGCCGACCTTCCTGAGGTGTCTTCACCATATTGGCAAGGACGCGAAAGCGATACAGACCATAGTCACGATTTAATAGTTTAATCAGCGCATAGCAATCGGTAATAGAGGTGGGTTCATCACAGACAACCATCACGATTTCCTGCGATGCCCTTAAGAAGCTGACAACGCCCTCAGAAATCCCCGCGGCAGTATCAACTATCAAGACATCAATATTGTCTCCCAGTTCACTGAAGGCATTAATAAGCCCGGCGTGCTCCATAGGAGATAGCGCTGTCATTTTCTGAGTTCCTGATGCGGCCGGAACTATCTTGATGCCGCCAGGGCCATCTACCAGCACTTCCCGCAGACTACATTCACCCGACAACACGTCGGCAATCGTTCGTCTTGAGGTAATGCCTAAAAGCACGTCGATATTTGCCAACCCCAAGTCGGCATCCAGCACCACCACACGGCGCCCAAGCTCAGCCATACCAATGGCTAAATTGATCGATGTATTACTTTTACCTACGCCACCTTTCCCGCCTGTGACCGCTATAACCTGAACCGGATGCATTCTGCTCATGCCGGAGTTAACCCTCAATTTATAATTCTTGATGACTTTTTATAACTGTATCAACGCACTTATCACTTCATTATAGCCGCCCTCTGACAAGTCATCGGCTTAATTTATAACGAAGATCAGGTTTAGCGCTTTATAGAGCCTCGCTGAAAACGCTACCTACCCTTGCCGTGTTGGCGGCAGCTCCTGTGACATCTGCGTCACCCGCTAGCGCAACGGCCCGACTGACAAGCAAAGACGACTTGGCGGGATGCAGATCATCAGGAATTTTCTGACCATCTGTTATGTAGGCAACCGGTAACCGTCCTGCTGCCGTAAAGCTGATCACCTCACCTAAACTAAGCGCTTCGTCTACCTTGGTAATAATGCAGCCTTTTAGCCCTACCTGCTTATAAGCATGATAGGTTGATTTCATTATTTGCGGCTGGCTAATTGCAGGCACGACCAAATAGAAATCGATGGGTGCCGAACCGCGCACAAACTCACTGATCTGGTCTTTCCAATCAGCCGAGTTCTGATTTAACCCTGCCGTATCAATAAGCACCAGGTGTTTATCACGAAGTTTCGCCAAAACGTCTTTCAGTGATTGCCCTTCGTGCACAAGGTAGACAGGGATATCAAGAATTCTGCCAAAGACAAGCAACTGCTCGTGCGCCGCAATGCGATATCGGTCAGTGGTAACCAGCGCAATACCTTCCGAGCCTTTATTCAAGACATAGCGTGTCGCCAATTTGCCAATAGTCGTTGTTTTGCCCACCCCTGTTGGCCCCAGCAACGCAATCCTGCCGCCTTTTTCAATAAACTCCGAAGGTTCAACATCTATTTCACGGGCAATCGAGCCTAAAATTTTTCGCCAGGCCAAAGACACATCCTGCTCTTCAAGCACGGTATCCAACAACATTTCCTGCCAGTTTTTATCGAGCCCCATGGCCGACAATTTGGCCTGTAGTTTCTGATACGCGGGAGAAATTTTTCGCGCGGTATCTTTCATGCTGCTGTTTAACAAATCTTTAAGCTGAAGAATCTCTGCTTTCATTTCTGCCAATAAATCCGGCGAATCATTTTTTTGCTTTGCTGCGTATCTGCCAGTTCCCTGCCAGTAGTCATCATCCTGTCGCTTTTGCTCGGTTTCTTTTTGCGTTTGACGAGCATCTTTTAACTCCTGTGGACGAGACGATACAGGTGCGCGCGAGGTCTTTACGCCGTCAATATGACTGCGGCTTTTTTCCAGCTCATTCATTAAGCTCAAATGCTGCTCGGCAGCCATATTGGCAATCTTTCCAGACGACAGATTAAGAGGCACCGCAACGTCCGTGCGCCTTTTTTCCAGCACACTTTGTCTCACCTCTTCTTCCTGATAGTCCAAGGCAGTGACAATCTCGACACCGCCATCTATTTTCTTGTTTGACAGAATGACGGCGTCGGGGCCCATTTCTTCACGAACCTTTTTCAGCGCTTCCTGCATTGTTGCAGCAAAAAATCGTTTAACCTTCATCGCCTAAACCTCCGCTTGTCAATTTAATGACACCTCTATCAAACTATTGTCTTTCTAATGACACTATTGCCCTACCGACGCCACGATGGTGATCTGCTTGTTGTCTGGTATTTCCTGGTAAGAAAGCACGTAAAGTCGCTCTATTCCATACCTGACAAACTTCGCCATCACTGGCCGGAGCATCCCTGAAACCAGCAGTATCGCTGGCTTGCCGAGCATTTCCTGGCGCTGGGCAGCTTCTGCCAGTGAGCGCTGTAGCTTTTCTACCAGCGAGGGTTCCATCACCAGCCCCATATCATCACCGGCGCCAGAATGTTGTGCCTGCTGTACTGACTTAAGCAATATCTGTTCCAAAGATGGATCTAATGTTATCACGGGTATTTCGGCATCATGCCCACACAGCCCTTGCACGATCATTCGCCGTAAAGACTGTCTGGCCGCCGAAGTCAGCACCGCGGTATCTGAACTCTTAGGCGTTACATTTACCAGTGCCTCAGCAATGCTGCGCATATCACGAATAGGTACTTCTTCTACCAGCAGGTTTTGTAAAACTTTCAGCAACTGACTGATAGATAAGGTATTTGGCACCAACTCTTCACCCAGCTTAGGGTTGGTTTTATTAAGCTGATCCAGCCATTGCTGCACCTCTTCATGACCGATCAATTCATGGGCATGTTTGTTTAGCACCTGATTTAGATGCGTAGCAACTACAGTGCTGGCATCAACGACGGTATAGCCAAGAGTCTGGGCCTGGTCCTTCATTGCCGGATCAATCCAGACAGCCTCAAGACCAAAGGCTGGATCTTTACCGGCAATGCCTTCGAGTTTGCCAAAAACCTGACCCGGATTAATCGCCATTTCTCTGTCAGGATGTACTTCGGCTTCGGCAATACTTACCCCCATCAAGGTGATACGATAAATCGTAGGCATAAGATCAAGATTGTCGCGGATATGCACCGACGGCATGAGAAAGCCCAGTTCTTGTGATAACTTTTTTCGCACCCCTTTAATCCGACCTAAAAGCTGCCCTCCCTGAGACTTATCAACCAAAGGAATTAACCGATAACCCACCTCAAGCCCAACCACATCCACATTTAAAACATCATCCCAACCCAACTCTTTCGTCTCGTGGGATGGCGGTGACGGCAAAGCATCCCGCGCACCTGCCGCTGGCAGACCGGGGGCAGCACCTTTACCTGCAGGTGCAGCAGAGCGGTTTGGACCACTCACAAATGCCACCTCACCCTCTTCAAGTGTCTGGTTCTTTTTATGCCGCCACCAGGCAGCACCTGCCGCCACTGAACCAAGCCCGAGAAAAGACACATGTGGCATACCAGGGATACTGCCCATCAACAACAAAACCCCGGCAGAAACGGCCAGTGCCTTAGGTGAGGCAAACAGCTGATTTAACACCTGTCCGCCCATATCACTCGACTCACTGACGCGAGTAACAATAATTGCTGCCGCCGTGGACAACAACAAAGAAGGAATCTGCGCCACCAGACCATCACCAATGGTCAGCAAGGTATATTTTTCCATGGCATCGGCAAATTCCAGATTGTGCTGCAACATACCCACACCTAAACCACCCAGAATGTTAATAAACAGAATCAACATGCCGGCTACGGCGTCACCGCGTACAAATTTGCTGGCACCATCCATCGAGCCGTAAAAGTCTGCTTCTTTGGCTATTTCTTCACGACGGAATTTCGCTTCATCATTCTCAATAAGCCCGGCATTTAAATCCGCATCAATCGCCATCTGTTTACCGGGCATTGCGTCCAGAGTAAAACGAGCACTTACTTCTGACACCCTGCCTGCACCTTTGGTCACTACCGCAAAGTTAATAATCATCAAAATGGCAAAAACCACCAGACCAACCGCGTAGTTACCACCAATCACGACCTCGCCAAAGGCCTCAATGACCTTACCCGCCGCGTCCCCACCCTCATGACCATACAAAAGCACCACCCGTGTCGACGCAACATTAAGCGCCAGACGGAGCAGCGTCGCTACCAGCAACACAGTAGGAAAGACAGGAAAATCCATCGGCCTTCTGGCATAAACACACACCAACAGCACAACGAGAGACAGAGCAATATTGAAGGTAAAGGCGACATCCAGTAAAAACGGGGGCATGGGCAAGGTCATCATGCCCAGAATAATCAGCAGCAGCGCTGGCACACCCAAATTACCATCTGCCAGGGTGCGCATCGTTTTTTGTATCGTTGCTCGATCCATTAGAAACCTATTCGCCAGACTGCAGAGCGTCGGGAGGACACCCTGCGAAACGCCAAATTAATGACTCAGTAATAGGCTTATGCAACTAACAGGCCAGAATAGATATTTGAGCTAGCCAAAGACAACTGATGTTTAGTCGTGCTTCAGCTCGTCAGGAATGGGGTATTTAGGCTGGGAAGGCTTTTGTGAAAAGCCCCGACGATAACGTTTCAGCTGGAAAATATAAGCAAGCACTTGTGCCATCGCCATATACAGACCAGCAGGGATCTCCCCACCTACTTCGGTATTGTAATAAACCGAGCGCGCCAGGGGGGGCGCTGAGAGAATTTCGATTTTATGTGCCCGGGCAATCTCTTTGATTTTTTCTGCAACTTCGTCGACCCCCTTTGCCAGCAACAAAGGCGCCGCCATGGTGTTGGCATCATACTTCAACGCAACTGCATAGTGATCCGGGTTGGTAATAATTACATCTGCCTCTGGCACATCCTGCATCATGCGCCTGTACGCCATCTGGTATTGCAACTGACGAATTTTTTGCTTTATCTCTGGTTTACCTTCGGTGTCCTTAAACTCGTCTTTCACCTCCTGCTTGGTCATTTTGAGTTTTTTGGTGTGGCTATACATTTGAAAAGGAATATCAATCGCGGTAATCAGGATCATCGTACAAGAGAGGTATAAAAACGACCAGGCAGCGATTTCAACTGCATGTGCTATCGCATCAGGCAGCGGCTCGCGACTTAGATTCAATAAGCGTTCAGACTCGAAACTTAATATAAAAATTGCCACGCCCATGACGAAAATTACTTTGGCGATTGCTTTTCCTAACTCAACCAGGGAGTTAAGGCTAAACATTCGTTTAATCCCTTCAACCGGGTTTAGCTTATTAAACTTTGGCTGCAGACCTTTTGCGGAGAACAAAAAACCACCTACGGCGACATTTCCTACCACGCCCGCAATCATAATCAGAAGCATAAACGGTGCTAAGGCCCAGGCTATTTCCACCCCCGACTCCAGCAGATGCAGCCCCATCTGTTTGGTATCGTAAATATCACCCCGGTCGATAACAAAGTTGTCACGTATCACCCGTGCCAAAGCCGATGCCAAACCACCACCAAATAATAACAACCCCACAGCACCGGCAATAAGCACTGACATCGTACTGAGTTCTTTCGAGCGGGGAACCTGACCTTCTTCTCTGGCCTTCTGTAGTTTCCGCCCGGTGGGTTCCTCACTTTTATCCTGGGTATCATCTTCAGCCATGGTTGGCCTGCTACCTGTTAACTGTTAGTCACCACCACAAGACCTAAAGACCCTGCAGCCCGTTGATAAAAATAAATGTGTCTTCAACAATACTTTGAAAAAACGGCAAAAAGGATGGGAACGTTACCCACACAACAATTAAACCAAAGATTAAGCCTATCGGAAAACCTAGTGAAAAAATGTTCATTTGCGGTGCTGCCCGTGTCATGACGCCAAACGAAATATTCACGATAAACACGGACATAACAATAGGCAACGCCATTAATAACGCGCCTTCAAACAGCCAGGATATTCTGACGATCATTTCCCACAATACTTCTGCGGGTATCATGGTTGTGGTGATTGGCCAGACGGTAAAGCTGTTGACAATAATTTCGATCATGACCAAGTGACCATTAAGCGACAAAAATGCCAGAGTAACGCTAATCAAATAAAACTGCGCCAGCACAGGCACGGATACACCGTTGGTCGGGTCAACCATTTGCGCGAACCCCAAGCCCATTTGCATAGCCACTATTTGCCCCGCCACAACGAATAGCTGCACCATCATTGTCAGCATAAACGCGAGGGAAGCGCCGATTAATACCTGCTGAAAAATAACAAAAAGAGAATGCAGTGACAGCGCATCAATCTGCGGCACCGTACCTACAGAAGGCAGGATGGTCATGGTAACCAGCAGCGCCAGGCCCAGACGAACACGCATCGGTACAAGCTGCGTACCGATAAACGGTATGGACATAAAAAAACTGGCAACACGAAACAACGGCCAAAGGTACGAGCCAATCCAGGCACCTATCTCGGCATCGGTTAATACAGGCAACACGTTGCTTAACCAATTAACATCGGAATATCCATGACCAGCTGCGTCATGTGATCAACCAGCTTCTGCATAATCCAGGGGCCTGCGACAATCAACAGCGTCATCGTGATAAGTAAGCGGGGTAAAAAGCTTAATGTTTGCTCGTTAATCTGTGTTGCTGCCTGGAAAACCGATACGATCAAACCAACGATCAGACTGGGCATGATAATGATGGTTACCAGCAGGACAATCAGGAAGAGCCCTTCCCGCATTACATCCATCATGACCTGAGCCGACATAGGTTTCTCCCGCTACTAAGTGTTTAGGTTACATACCAAAGCTGGCAGCAAGTGTGCCAATCACCAGCAACCAGCCATCTACCAGCACAAAGAGCATGATTTTAAAGGGCAACGAAATAATCATAGGCGACAGCATCATCATACCCATTGCCATCAAGACGCTGGCGACCACCATATCGATAATCAAAAAAGGTACGAACAGCATAAACCCCATCTGAAAGGCGGTTTTAAGCTCACTGGTAACAAATGCTGGCATCAATACCCAAAATGATACGGTTTCAGGGGAGTCGAACTCGCGCCCGGATAAACGGACAAATAATGCCAGATCATCCTCGCGGGTTTGCGCCAGCATAAACTGTCTAAATGGCTGGCTCGCCCGCTCCACCGCTTCGAGCGTTGGAATTTCTTCATTTAAATAGGGCTGAACACCCAGCCGATTTGCCTCTTCAAACACCGGCGTCATAATAAATATGGTGAGAAACAGGGTCAGCCCCATAATAATCTGGTTACTTGGCGTTCCCTGCAGCCCCATGGCCTGCCTGAGTATGGCGAAAACCACCATGATGCGAGTAAAGCAGGTCATCATCATTAAGAAGGCCGGTAACAATGTCAGGGCTGTCATCAAGCCCAGCACTTGCAGGGTTACGGTATATTGCTGCGAACCATCTTCATTAGTAACAAGTGTTAAGGCAGGAATGCCAGCAGGGTCTGCCAAAACAGGTAGTGCCATCAAACAAAGTGCTGCCAACAAGGCTTTCGCAATTTTACGCCGGTGATGGACGCTAACTCTCTGCAAAACAGACATTACTGCACCTTCCCTTTTTTCATTATTTCCTGCAGCTTGCGGGCAAAATCGGAGGTCTCGCGTTCGTCGGGAATATCTTCTTTAGCGAAAACATGCAACGTATTGATTTGCTGAGGCGTAACACCGATAAGAATGCGCTTGTCTCCTACCTCAACCAGCGCCAGTCTTTCTCTGGCACCAATCATCGTGGCCGAAAGCACTTTAATATGCTTACCCCCAGACGCGTGCAGTGTGGAAAAACGCCGCACACCCCAGGCCACCACTACAATCAGGGTGATCACAAATAAAAGACCGAGCACCATACTCAGTAACGATGTCGCTGAACTTGGGGTATCTTTTTCTGCAAAGATAGAACTCACCGGTACGGTACTTTTCTTTTCAGCTGTCTCCGGCACTGATAGCACTTCTGTCTCTTGAGTAACCGTCACCTCTTTTGGCTCACCTGGCACCTGCGCAGCATCTGTACTGGCGGTCGGCGCTGAGACAGGCAGACTCTCGCTGCTATCAGAAGTGGTTGCTGCCGCTGCATGTGTCGTGATCACCAGCAAAACGATAAGTATGGCCCACGTCAGAACAGAGACCTGAGCCGGCAGTTGAGCGCTTGGATTGTTGTTATTTTTTATTACTGTCATCATGCGGGCAATGTTTTCTCATTGGAACAAGCGCTGCGATGCTATTTACCCACCAATTAACTAAACGCAGGTCTTAGCGCAGCTTTTTAATTCGCTCTGATGGACTAATAACGTCCGTTAAACGAATACCAAACTTTTCATTGACCATCACCACTTCACCATGGGCAATCAACGTGCCGTTCACTAACACATCCAGCGGCTCACCCGCCAGTCGGTCCAGCTCGATTACAGAACCTTGATTGAGCTGCAGCAAGTTACGAATCGCGATCTGCGTATTCCCGACTTCCATAGAAATAGTGACCGGAATATCAAGAATTACATCAAGATCTGGTGCAAATGTTCCCATCGCCGGGGCAGCTTTGCCGTCAAAACTTTCTAATGGTGCTGCTTTAGCGTTATCTTCTTCGGCGGCACCCGCCTCGGCCATCGCCGCAGCCCACTCGTCTTCGGCATCCCCGCCGCCATCTCCAGACTCTCCCATAGCAGCCGCCCACTCTGCCGCTAACTTCTCGTCATCGCTCATTTCGCCATCACCTGGCGATTTATCGTCTGCCATTTGTTTCCACCTTATTTGTCGGTTGACCTAACTGGCGATTTACTTTTTCAACCACACGATAAGCCAGGTTTCCATTCATGCTGCCAAGTTTAGCCCTGAACACAGGCACGTTATTGGCAGATACCGTCAATATCTCAGGCACCTCAATAGGAATGATGTCTCCCGCTTTGAGTTTCGATATATCCCGCAAAGAAATTTTACGCCGGGCCACGACAGAGTTAATCGGCACCCTGGCATCCATAATGTCGTTCTGCAAAGCGGTAATCCAACGTTCATCGACATCATCCACGTCACTTTGGACACCGGCATCGAGCACTTCACGCACCGGCTCTATCATTGAGTAGGGAATGGCCATATGCATGTCTCCACCGCCACCATCAAGTTCGATGTGGAAGGTGCTTACCACCACCACCTCGCTGGGGCTGACAATATTTGCCATCGCCGGGTTTACTTCCGAGTTGACGTACTCGAAATCCACCTTCATCACCGCATTCCAGGCTTCTTTCATATCAACGAAAACCTGCCCTAACACCATTTGCACAATGCGTATTTCAGTAGGTGTAAATTCACGGCCTTCGATCTTGGCATGACGCCCATCACCACCAAAAAAGTTATCTACCAGCTTAAACACCAGTTTGGCATCGAGAATAAAAAGGCTGGTACCCCTCAAGGGCCTGATCTTAACCAGGTTAAGACTGGTGGGAACATAGAGCGTATGAATATACTCGCCAAACTTGAGGATCTGGACACCGCCAGTGGCCACATCCGCATTACGACGAAGTAAATTAAACAAACTAATACGTGTATAACGGGCGAAGCGCTCGTTGATCATTTCGAGGGTGGGCATTCTCCCACGAACGATTCGGTCCTGGCTTGCAAGGTCATAGGAGCGGACCCCCGTCTCGTCTACCTCATCTTCGGTGTCGACATCACCATCATCGACTCCGTGGAGGAGCGCATCAATTTCATCTTGGGACAGTAAATCTTGCACGCCAGTCTTCTCTATGTTGGACTCAAAGATGCTCCGCAGAATTTTAACTTAGCGAAACGTCCGATCATTGTTAAATCTATTCGTTTACTGCATTACAAAATTGGTAAACAGCACTTGTTCAATTTCGGTTCCTTCTGCCTCCTGGGCCAGAACCTCCTGGATGATTTCCTTCGATTTCAGTCTTAGCTGTTCTTTTCCTTCCAGTGTCTGCACTGCTTCAAAATCCTGGCTACTATATAACATTATCATCTTGTTTCGAATCAGAGGCATATGCATATCAAGCGTATCCAGCGCCGCTTGATCACGGGCCATGACCGATGCATAAATCTGCATGTAACGCTGTTTGCCGTCCACATTCATCGCGACAATAAAAGGTGGCTTCACTTCATAATACAGGGCTGGCAATTTTACCGGCTCTGCTACTTCTGCAGGCGCAGACTCTGCCCCTTCTTCTTTGTCACCGAGCAAAAAGAAAGTAGCGCCCACCGACACCGCGATTGTTAGAATCACGACGATAACAATAATGATGAGCATTTTCTTGTTCGACTTACCGCCTTCTTCTGCAGGTGCCTCTTCGACTTTTTTTTCTGCCATGCCAAATTCCCGTCACTTTATCCAGGTTTCAACCTTATGGCGTTAATTAAAGCAAAACTAATGCCACACATAAATCATAAATTTTTCAATTAATTATCGCTATCTCTTAAAACACACTTTTAGAGATAGCTTCGCTAAGTGTAGCAAAGGAGCCAAATATTATTACCAGCAAGGTGAATTAAAGCGTCATTAATAATGACATGCCCCCAAAAGGCAGGATTGGCAAGCTTAAAGCATCCACAGTGAAGCACTGTGGTGATCGGATAAAACATCGGAAGGCAGGAAAGAACGGCGTGAGGCAGCCAATGATAATCACCAGACAGAGCGCCAGGACTATAGCGCTCTCCCTGCGTGACAGAGTAGCTGCGGCTACGCGTAATAATCGACCAGATTAACCGGTCCTAGGCGCATGCTTTGAGTGACCAGCTTGTCAGCATCAACCTGCCCCTGCTCTTCATCATTTTGCTTGCCGGCCACATTAGCGTGTTCACCACTCTCTTTGGATTGCCTTTCCTGCTGGGCTGACTGATCTGACACATCCAGCTGTCCCAAACCAACCCCGGAACTCTCCATCATGTCTCGCAACCGATGGCCATTTAGTTCAAGCAGGTCACGCACTGAAGCATGCTGACTGTTCATGACAATATTTGCCTGATCATTCTGCATGTGAATTTTAATTTCAATCGGCCCTAAATCAGCGGGATTAACATGTATTTCCGCAAACTGGATCTTCTGATTCGCCAGCCAGGATACCTTGCTAGAAAAGTCTTCTCCCCACTGCGCATTATTCATTGGCGTCGGCAAAGAAGTGGTGTAGGTGCGCAAACCCGGAACCTCACGCAACTGACTCATCGACACCCGTCCATCAACCGGTGATTGCGTAATCCTGGCATCTATGCCTTCTAATTGCTGCGACAGCAAAGTACCGAATTTCTCTGCGCCAGCGCCACGGTCTGCAAGTGCTGCCTGCTTCAGGGCGGCGTTTTCCATCCCTCTCATCAGCAATGCATTTTTTCCTGACTGATCACCATTGTTGCCCGTTGATGCGCCAGACTCACCCTCCGCTGCCATCGCTGTATTCGCTGCCGCCCCATTGGCCGCAAATGATTTCATTTCCAAATGAGCAGGCCGCGTCGGCTTAAAATCATCCTCGGCAAACTCACCAGCTTCTGCCAGGGCACTTGCCTGCGGCGCAGTAGCAACGGCGGCAACCGCAACCTCACCTTGCGTGATATCAGATGGCTTGCCAGATTCAGCAGTATCTACGTTTACGTCCTGAACAGCTGCGCCAACCACTGCCCTATTTCCCTCATCTTGCGTATTGATCGTCGCAAGATCTGGCAGCTCACTTTCAGCAGGCACCTCATCGTCAAGTACATCAGTTTTTTCGGACAAGTCTAACGACACAATTGGCCCAGCGGCAACCTGGGACTGCGCAACACCTTCCATCGGCAACGTTTCGCCGCCTAGCTCACCCGAAGCGGACAACACTTCGCCACCATACACTTCATCGTTAAGATTGCTTTCTATGCTGCTATCGCTAATCACCAGAGAAATATCCAACACCGTCGTAAGCGCTTCAGGCGTCATTTCCTCCTCGGTCGTAACAGCCAGCGGGGTGGATAAACCAGCATCCGCTGATACTTCTTCATCAACAACTTCTTCCCCTTTAACTTCTTCTCCACGACTTGCAGGCGGCTTGCCATTTTCTACCGTTGCAGGGCGGGAAACTTCTTTACGCGGCGGCTGCTCATCTCGACGATCCACTGTCGCATTGGCTCTCTCCCTAGTCTGCTGCTCACCACGCTCAACCGAGTTCTTCGCAGTATCCGTACGAGATTTACCTGCTGCAGACTCGGGCTCTGGTCGCTCTTTTCGCTCGGACACCTGACGCCTTTCAGCAGGCTCGGGGCGGGTGCGTGGTGGATTTCTTTCGGATCTGGGTTCTGGCCGTTCCGTTTGTCTGGCGAGAATGCTTGAAAAGCTTTCTACGTCACGACCAATAGAAGCAATATCGGATGTCACCTTGATTTTCTCAGACAATTTTCCCGAATGAGTCGAGATATCCAATCCCAGCGCCAATTTATTCATAGTGCATACGCCTCAATATTTACTTAGTCCAGACGGCAAAAAATCACCCTTTGCATGATACAAGCAAAATTTAGACCAAATATTAAGACATAATTACAAAGTGAAGGGGGAATTCAACAAACGTATAACAAAACCACGATAAGACACATCAATAGAGGAGAAACACTTAATCGCCAGAAATCTCCTTCTCCAGCAGTTGGCTGGCAATGTGAAACTCTGCTTCAATATTTTCGATCATCTGTGCTCCACGAGACAAATCACCGTGTTTGCCAGTTTTTTCTGCCACAAGACACATCTCCGCCAATCGAGGCAAGCCGATATTGGTGCAACTACCTTTAAAGCTATGGCCCGCTCTACCAAATTCAACGGCATCTGCCGCGGCAAATGCAGCTTTCAGCTGCGTAATCCTCTCTTCTGAATCTTGTAAAAATGTTTCAATTAAAAAATTAAAGTCTTCTTCCATAACCTCGCGCAGCTCGGCTATTGCAGATAGATTTAGGTGTTCCGACTTATCCATAGCTACTCCTCAAACAAACCATTCGCATTAATTTTCTGGGTGCCAATGGTATTCGGCAGACACCGAATTGCCAGAATCGTTAAAGGCAACGTTCTTACACATGGTCATTAACAACGGTATCCCACGGCCACTATAGCCGTCATTATCAGCCAGTTTCTTTCGTGCATAAATCGTATGATCAAATCCCGGACCACTATCTTCAATGCGGATGGTGATAACCCCCCCTACACCCTCGGGTTTGTGATCCAAATAAAACCTGACCCAATCTTTATCGAGCTTATCAAGTTTTGCTGCTCGCTCAGCGTAGTAACGGGCGAAACCTTCTGGGCTTCTTTTCAAACTGGAGTCAAGCCCCATCACACCATGCTCTAACGCATTGGAAAACAGCTCAGCAAATACGGTGTAGATCGAACCACTATGTGGCCGAAGCCCCGGCACCTCCATCGTCATGTGCAGCATCAGAGGCAACGGGTTAAACTCTTTCAGCGTCTGGCCACGTAACTCGTAACAAAATGACCAGTCTTTCGGGCCAACCAGCGCAGAAGCACTTAAATGCGCTTCATCCAGGCCTAACTCATTTTGCGGCATCATCTGAACTTCAACCATCGTCAGATCGTCATCCCGCTCGCCCTCACCTATAAAACTAACCACTCCTTGATGAATTGCTGAAAATAACCGGTCACGATTTTTACAACCTTGAACAACCGCGTTTAGCCGCTCTTCACCAAACATCTCGCCTTCAACGTTACGAGACTCGATAATGCCATCAGACCACATATAAAACCGGTCACCAGAACTCATATCAAATTTATAGGTTTCCACGCCAAAGCGCTCGCTCGCAAGTACACCTAAGGGCAAATGGTTAGACTTCACCTTAACTACTTCACCGTTATTTCGTACCAACAAACAGTCCGGCAATCCACCAATCCAAACTTGCATTTCATCGGCGTTAAAATCTATATCGATCATACAGGCACAACAAAAAAAGCCGGTTGGCAAAATTTGCTTCAGCTTTTGATTCATTTCCCGTAGCACATCAGTCATGGCGAACCCTTTGTTCGACATGCCGTAAAATATTTCCGCCAACGGCATCGCGCCGATGGCTGCAGGCAAACCATGCCCGGTAAAATCTCCCAAAAGTACATGCATACTACCGGATGGCTTTTGGCAAGCTAGCAGGACATCTCCATTGAAAACAGACAGAGGCGATAGCAGGTGTTTTATGTTTTTCGCATGCATGCACCCCATGTGCGCCACATTGTCGAAAACTGTCTTGGCAACTTCCTGCTCTTGCAGCAGGTGCTCGTTATTTTCAGCAATCTGATCACGCTGTTCTTGCAAAGTCTGGTGCATCAAACGCATACGATTAAACGCATTTATTTTTGCTTGCAGTATGATGCGGTTGTAAGGTTTTGAGAGAAAATCATCTCCTCCCGCGTCCAGGCACTTCACCAGAGATTCGGCATCTGTCAGGGAGGTCAAAAAAATGATGGGTACAAGCTCTTCACCGGCGAGCTCTTTTATCTCTTTAGCGGCCTCAAACCCATCTTTACGTGGCATTAGCGCATCGAGAAGAACAATTTGAGGAGATTCTTTAATAAACAGCTCGACGGCATCCTGACCATCAACCGCTGTAATAACATGGTGCCCTTGGCGTCGGACGATCGTCTGCAAAATCATCCTGTCAGAGTCATTGTCATCGGCAATCAGGATTTTTAGTGCTTCTTGCTGTTGCATTTCAGGAACCCAAGCCTTGTTAAAAACAGACGGTTAACCTTAGCCGTAATGTCAGCCAGTTACGCAAAAAAAACAAGAAACAGATCGCGTCAATGGCTCTTGGACTTATGACACCAAGACACATAATACTGCACTACAACCAGGTCCTAAAGCCCTGGTGAAATGCAGACAAGTTAAATGGGGTAACGACACCCCAAACATTCGCGCTATTTGATTTCGAAAAGCTGCTCAAAATTAGAGATGGTGAGAATTTTCTTCACATCATGATTACAATTTGTGATTGCGACCTTGGCATTGTCCCCACCGGCAAAATCGCGCAACAGCAGCAACATACCCAAAGCAGAACTATCAAGGTAAGTTGCCTCAGTCATGTCAATCACATACTCTTTTACGCCATCTTCGTTTGCCTCGTAAGCATCACGAAACTCTTGGTGGGAACTGAAATCAAAGCGCCCCTGAATCTTAATTGTTAACACACTACCATCTGCAGACAAACTGGTGCTTATCGACATTTCGCCCCCTAAACAAATAAATATTAAATATGGAAGTTAACTGATCGTTTCCCTTTCCATCTTCGTTACCAAAAGAATAAACGCTAAATCATGAATTTAGCAAACTACTCATTGAAAATAATTCACTTTTTCGTCGAACACTTGTCCAAAAGAAACTTTGCCACCCTATGCAAGGGCAATATTGCTTCGGCAGCCCCTAATTTTACGGCGACACCGGGCATTCCCCACACGACACTGGTTTCCTGATCCTGTGCGACAGTATGGCACCCTTCGCCCCGTAAACGTAACAGTGCCTCTGCACCATCTGACCCCATGCCGGTGAGGATCGCCGCTACGCACTTAGCCCCGCCAGCTTCTCTGGCCGAGTCAAACAACACCTCGACCGAAGGCCTGTGTCTATTGACAGGTTCCGTCTGTGTCAGTTCGCAATAATAATCGACACCCCGCCGGTTAACTCGCAGGTGGAAGTCGCCGGGGGCAAGATAGGCGTTGCCCGATTCTAACTTCATGCCAGTTTGTGCCTCGCGTACCTGAATAAGGCAGGTACGATTCATCCGGTCTGCAAACGTGGTGCTAAAAAGTGGTGGGATGTGCTGCGCAATAACAATGGGTGGGCAATTGGCGGGCATCACCTGCAACACTTCTTTGATGGCTTCTGTGCCGCCTGTAGAGGCACCTATGGCAATAAATCGTCCGGGTGAGTATACGTTTGTTGCAGACGGCTTAGGCTCCCTCCGGTTTATCAGCGTATCGTGCAACTGCAGGTTGGCTCTTGCCGCGGTACGCACCTTCTCGATAATTTCGAAAGCATACTCATTTAAGCCATTCGCCTGATCTACTTTTGGCTTGGGTAAGTAATCCACAGCCCCAATTTCAAGGGCTTCCAGCGTCGCTGGCGCCCCTTTTTCGGTTAATGTCGAAATCATTACCACCGGCATCGGTCGTAAACGCATGAGATTGCGTAGAAAAGAGATGCCGTCCATTTTAGGCATTTCGATATCCAGCGTTAGCACATCCGGCGCCAATTGTTTAATTTTTTCCCGGGCATCATAAGGGTCTACGGCAACCCCGACCACCGTCATATCACTGGACGAATTGATAATGCCGCTAAGAATTTGCCGAATTAATTCGGAATCATCAACGACTAATACTTTAATCTTTTCAGCCACGCATACACCTGTATTCGATTAATTCTGTTTACCCAAGGATTACCAACAACTTGCACAGAGATGTTACCTTAGAACAACTCCACCGCCCCATCTTTTGGCTGGGTGTTAATATCTTTAATGTATTCTTTCTCTCTCGAAATAATGGTGTCATTTCGGGTGGATTTAAGCTTTCTGACTTTAACTGCACCAGTATCCGGGAAGTATAATACTTTTCTCGGATACATCCCGCCGGCATCCATGGCCGATATCTTCAAGCCTTCTTTTGCCAGATAGTATTTCACAAATGCCACGTTGCGCTGCCCTATGTCAGTCATATTACTTAACACCTGACCGCCACCAAAAACTTTCACTTCGAGATCTTCCCGTTTGCCACCGGCCTTAAGAATCTCGTTTATCAGATACTCCATAGCCCAGTTGCCATAGCGAGAAGCCGAACTCACAGAGTTTGACCCCCACTGCTCGCTCGAATGTTCATTCTGCATGGGTAACATAAAATGATTCATCCCCCCCACACCCCGTACCTTGTCGCGAATACAGGCTGATACGCAAGAACCCAGCACAGTTACAATCATCTCCCCATGCAGGCTCACGTAAAACTCTCCCGGCAGGATTTTGGCTGCATTAACATGCATATTTCTATCCCAATACCGGTTTATATGCTCGAATCCTGCAATGGCAGTCGGAATGTTCGTCATATTTAAATTGCAGTCCTTACAACTTGTGTCACAGCGATGAATACCTAATCAATTTTCTGATACATCGTCTTACCCAAAGACTCGAACCGTTCACTCACACGATGCAATGTTTCTGAATGGCCAATAAACAAATGTCCCCTGGATTGTAAAATATCGCCGTAACGTCCGAAAAGTACGCGCTGTGTGTCTTTATTAAAGTAGATAACAACGTTTCTGCAAAAAATCACATCAAATGGCCCTTTCATTGGCCAATCTTCGAGCAGATTTAGGCGTTTGAATGAAATCAGCGATTGTAACTCGGGCTTTACTTTGACAACGTCTGGCTTGGAGGGGTCTTTAAGAAACCATTTCTTTCGCCGGGCATCATCAATGGTTTGAATTCTTTGTACATCGTAGACCCCGTTTCTGCCATGATTCAGAACATTGCTGTCCAGGTCAGTTGCAAGGATTTTAATATCCCAAGAACGCACATCAAAAAACTCGTTGAGAACAATGGAAAGGCTGTAGGGCTCTTCCCCAGTCGAGCAGCCAGCTGACCAGACACGAATTTTCCTCGTTGTTTTATTTTTTTCTTTTAGTGCAGGCAAAACGGTATCTTGCAGATAGTCAAAATGATGCTTTTCCCGAAAAAAAGAGGTCAGGTTAGTCGTGATTGAGTTAATAAAATTACTCAATTCTGCGTTGCCATCGACTTCCAACAGATCACAATAATCATCGAAGTTACGCAGTTTTAGTGCTCGAATACGGCGCGACAAACGACCGTAAATCATGTCTTTTTTATGCGGCCCCAGGACAATTCCTGTGTAGTCGTGCGCTAACTCACTCAGCCTGCTAAAGTTTGCCTCAGACATCGGGAACTCGCGATTCTCCGTCGGCACATAATTAGGCCGGCTGTCTTGCAGGCTTTCGGTTACGTCTTTCAAATGCAGCCTCCTCTAGCTGGCAAGGCCACCACCCTAAAAGCAGCCAGTTCACCCCCTGGCCGCGCACCCTTCGCGCTCTGACACCAAATTAACATCAATGTACTCTTTTACTTTTACTACGGGGTAACTCATCAACATCCTCATCGGTTCGCAATAAGGTGTTAATATCCAACAAAATCACCATATTTTCGCCGACGCTTCCCAACCCCTTGATGTAAGCCGAGTTATTGTTGTCTGCCATTTCGGGTGAAGACTGTATGTCAGCTACCTTGAAGTTATGCACGTCGGATACGGCATCTACAATCACCCCTACGATGCGTGCCCCCTTACCCGCCTCGTTAACCTTTAAAACAATGACAACGGTAGTCGGGCCGTATTCAATCGGGGCGATCCCAAAGCGTTGACGCAAATCGACAATGGGCACAACGGTTCCACGCAGGTTGATCACACCGCGTATATGAGAAGGTGCATTGGGTATAGACGTTGCCCGCTCCCAGCCACGAATTTCCTGAACGCTGAGTATATCGACGCCATACTCTTCTTCGTCCATAAAAAATGTCAGGTACTGCTCAGACGGCTCAAAAGTTGTCTCGCCGCTCACACCACTTTTTTTGACTGTCTGCTCATCAAGGGACATCGCTATAACACTCTGTATTTTAGTGATAATTTCTTAAAAACTACGCAGCTTCATCGCCGCCTTGCTTAACTTTTTTGTATTCGTCTTTGCGGACACCAGCCAATTTGATCAGCCCGGAAATATCTAGGATTAAGGCGACAGTACCATCCCCCAGGATGGTCGCCCCGGAAACACCCTCTACCCGCTTATAATTTTCTTCCAGACTCTTAATAACGACTTGTTGTTGCGCCAGTAAATCATCAACCACCAGCGCAACTTTCATATTGTCGCCTTCTACCACGACCAACAAAGATTCTTCGAGATTGTAGCTCTCAGGTTTGATATTGAAGATATCGTAGAGACGAATAATGGGAACGTATTCACTGCGCAACCGCAATACATCACAACCCCCGGCAACCCGGTGCACCATATCCATGTTGGTTTGTATGGATTCAATGATTGAAATAAGGGGAAGTATATAAGTATGCTCACCGGCACTGACCAACTGTCCATCGAGAATCGCCAGAGTAAGAGGCAGGCGAATGGTAAAAGTGCTGCCTTTGCCGGTAAACGATTCAACCTCTACCGAGCCGTTGAGTTCTTGAATGTTGCGGCGCACGACATCCATACCGACACCACGCCCGGATATATCGGTGACCTGATCTGCGGTGGAGAAACCGGGCTTAAAAATAAGGTCGCAAATTTGCTCATCAGATAACTTGTCACTTTCTCCCACCAGCCCTTTTTCGACCGCCTTACGCAGAATTTTTTCTTTATCGAGCCCTTTGCCATCATCAATAATCTGAATAACGATATTCCCTCCCTGGTGATAAGCGTTTAGCGTTATCAAGCCCGTATCAGACTTACCAGCCTTAATACGGTCCTCAGGCATTTCAATGCCATGATCCAAAGAGTTACGAACCAAATGCACCATCGGGTCGCCAATCTTTTCCATCACAGTTTTATCAAGTTCGGTTTGTTCGCCCAACAGTTTTAACTCGATTTTTTTGCCCATCGTCTTACTTAAATCGTGCACTAGACGAGGAAATCGACTGAAAGTAAAACTTATGGGAAGCATGCGGATGCGCATGACGCTTTCCTGCAACTCCCGAGTATTCTGGCTTAGCTGCTCCAACCCTTCCAGCAACTTGGGCAGTTTTGAAATATCAAAATCCCGGCTAAGCTCCCCTAACATTGACTGGGTAATGACTAGCTCTCCAACCATGTTGATGAGACTATCCACTTTATCGATTCCCACGCGAATGGAGGAGACTTCCGTTTTATTTTTCTCGGCTTTCTTCGCAGCAGGTGCCGCTTGTGCGGCAGGTTCTTTGGCTGCAGGTGCAGATATAGCCTGTGATGGCGCAGGGCTTACGCTGACCTCGGCTACCGGCGATTGCACAGTGGTTTGCACAATGTCACTCGGTTCAACCTTGCTTTGTTTAACGCTACTTGGCTTAGCGCCATTCTGTTCAGGATTTTCGGTAACAGCGACTTGTGCGACTTCTTCAATACGCAGCTCGGCCTCGTCGATTACCCACTCAAACACTTCTTCAATTTGCGCCTTCTCGACGTCTGCTACTAGTGTGATATTCCACTTAAGGTAACAGGTTTCTGGATCGATGACGCCGATACCCGGTAGATCCGCGGTATCAACGACAACAGTTGCCACCCCCATATCTTCGAGCTCGCGAAACATACGCGACGGTTCGTTACCTGTCTTAAGCACATCACCATCTGGTTTGAAATAAATATGCCAGGTTTTAGCGCCCCCCGACGAGCCAGCATCAGTATCCGATACAGACGCGGGCGCTGTTGGAGCTGTTGACGCGGGCACGGGTGCCGCTGCAGCCAATTCTTTGCCGTCCAAGATCGCCTGAAACTTACTCTTGAGATCATTGGCGTCCGACATTTCAACTGCGTCACCGGCCTCCAGAGATTTAATCATCTGTCGAATGCAGTCGACAGATTTTAAAAACAACTCGACATGGGCAGGCTCTATACGCCTGTCCCCTGCCCGGATCTGATCCAGCAGCGTTTCAATAACATGCGTAAACTCGGCGACGGTAGAAAACCCAAAGGTGCCAGAGCCGCCTTTGATGGAATGTGCGGCCCTAAATATTTCGTTAATCGTTTCAGAGTCACAATTTTCGGTGTCAAGATTCAGCAAGGCAGACTCCATAACGTCTAACCCTTCCAGACTCTCCTCGAAAAAAACCTGATGGAACTGACTGAGATCGATGCTCATTCGTTGCCTTCCCAATTAACTAATTGCGCGGATTGTTTTCTATAACACTTTCTTAATAGTGGCTAATAATTGATCCGGATTAAACGGTTTTACCAGCCATCCCGTCGCACCAGCCTGCTTACCTTCCATTTTCTTGTCCCCTGCCGACTCGGTGGTCAACATAAGAATGGGTGTAAACTTGTAATTGGACAAAGCCCGCAACTCTTTAACGAGAGTGATGCCATCCATCACCGGCATGTTGACGTCTGAAAGCACTAAATCAAATTGTTGTTTCTTTGCTTGCTCCAGCGCTAACTTGCCATCGGCGGCCTCGACCACTTCATAGCCTGCACCTTTCAAAGTAAACGACACCATCTGCCTCATTGAGGCTGAGTCATCTACCGCCAGGATCTTTGTCATTATTTGCTCCCTTCCAACTTAAACAATTCGGTAAAACCTAAACGCTGGGCGCCCACTATAAAGGACTCGGACGGCTGGACAATCGATACATCCATTCCGAGTTCCCCCATACTGCGCATAAACGAATACAACAATTGCACTGTCGTGGTATCAACCCGCTCAACTTCAGATGCATCGATCGAGGTTGGTGCACCATTCTGAAAAGACTCTTCCAGGCGCCTACCCAACTCTTCCGCCGTGGCGATACCTGAATTTCTGTCCAGCTTAACGACACTGCGACCACTCATAACACTGCACCCAATGTTTTCTCAATTACATCAACCCGATCGCCACGTGATTTGAAAGGCGATAGAACTCCAGATCTCTAGTTAACTCTAGTCCGAAAAAAATATTTTGCTAAGGTAGTGGCAGGATTTTTGTGGAAATTAGAAGCGAAAAAGCTGCAGATAATCAGCAGCTAAGATTGCAAAGCAGGCAAACTGATCTGGTTTCTGGCGAGTAACCTAAAACTACTGCAATGAAGACATAGATTTTTACTAAGACCCGTTAACACTCTTTAAGGCACAACAGCGATCAAGAAAAAACGTTAAAATGCCTAATCATTCTGTTTAAAAGCATTGCGTATCTGTGAGACCTCATCCAGCATCCGTTGCTCTCTGGCATCAGCTTCGCGAGTCTCACTTTCGCGGCATGTGTGAATAAGATCGGCCATGCCTTTCGTCTTTTCATGAGCCAGACGCCAGGTAGCAGTGGCCTTTTCAAGATGTTGCCGAACCATCTGAATTTTCTTTTGCTGTTGCTCGATTACCTGCCCCAATTGCGCAATAAAACGCTGGTAATTGACGTATTGGGAGGTGGATATTCTGGTGGATGCCGCGTCAGCCAGCTGTCGCTGATATTCTGCACGATAGCTCTCAAATTCTTGCTGTCGCTGTACCTCTATTTGTAACTGTTTTTTAATGTCCTGCATCTTTACCAGCACTTCAGACTCATTGCGCTCTGCGATCTGCAAAACAACTTTTAATCTTTCAGATTTTTTCACGATTTAATTCCAGTGCGCACTAACGCTTGGGGGGTGGTACAGCGTTGGCAGACACAGTGCCCTTTTGCCCTTCGGGTTTCTTCGCCACCTCTGTTGAGGGTGCAACCACCTGCCGCAGCCAGTCAGCACTGGTGGCGAAAGGAGCGCTTTCCTTGAGACTTTGCTGCAGGAATTTTTTCATGATGGGCATACGTTCAATGGCAAAATCAGTATCCGGGTCAGAACCGGGTACGTAGGCCCCCACACTGATCAAATCACGGGTTTGCTGGTAGCGAGCGTAGAGCTGCTTAAACCTTTGCGCCGCTTTAAAGTGCGCCTCATCAACCACATGTGGCATTACTCGGCTTATCGAGGCTTCTATATCGATCGCTGGATAGTGCCCCTCTTCTGCCAGCTTTCTGGATAAAACGATATGCCCATCAAGAATTGCCCGTGACGCATCGGCAATCGGGTCTTGCTGATCATCCCCCTCTGTAAGCACCGTATAAAACGCGGTGATGGAGCCGCCGCCAACCCGCCCGTTGCCGGTTCTTTCTACCAGTTGTGGAATTTTGGCAAAGACCGACGGTGGATAGCCTTTCGTCGCCGGTGGTTCTCCCACCGCCAGGGCAATTTCACGCTGTGCCTGAGCATAACGGGTAAGAGAGTCCATCAATAATAAAACCCGCTTTCCCTGATCACGAAAATATTCGGCAATGCGAGTGGTCAGCATCGACGCCCGCAACCGCATAAGTGGAGAATCATCTGCAGGCGATGCCACCACCACTGAGCGTGCAAGCCCCTCCGGGCCTAATATGTCTTCAATAAACTCTTTAACCTCACGACCCCGCTCACCAATCAGACCGACGATGGTGATATCCGCGTTGGTAAACTTGGTCATCATGCCCAACAACATACTTTTACCGACGCCACTACCGGCAAATAAACCTAACCGTTGACCTGTGCCCACACTTAACAGGCTGTTAATGGCACAAATACCGACATCCAGTGGCTGGCGAATGGGTGCACGTTCTAACGGATTAATAATATTGCCTGACATGCTGATATGCTTTTCAGGAACCAGCGGGCCTAAGCCATCCAACGGCTCTGCAGAACCACTTAACACACGCCCCAACAGGCTGTAACCAACAGGTATCAAACTGGCACTCGCCATGGGCGTCACTAAAGCACCGGGACGTAACCCCTGAATCGCCGCCAACGGCATAAGAAATGTTTTCTCTCCAGAAAAACCGACCACCTCGGCTTCGATGTAACTTTTTTCACCGGTTGCAATGGCGCAGCGATCTCCCACCACCATCGGGCAACCAACCGCTTCAAGGGTAAGCCCAACCATGCGCGTAAGTTTGCCTGACACTTCGGGCCGTGGCCTGGAAGCAACCACCCCCTCGTAACGACGCAAGCGCTGACTGAGATCGCTAATCATCCTTCTTTTCCGCATCAGGTTTTAGCGCATCGACTTTCGGCTCTACTATATTGTTATCGGTGTTCTTTTTGTCTGTCTCGTCTTCGTCAATCTCTTCTGCATCGATATCTTCTATTTCGGCTTCGGATCGTTCTGAAAACCCTACTGCTTCCTCAAACGCTTCAGCAACGGCATCATCCCCAATAATGTCGGCGGTTTGCGGTTTGGGGGTGCCTTCAGAAGCCGGAGCAGTCACCTCAGCGGAAGGCTCAACTGCAACTTTATCTTCCGGCTTCCGCTGCAGTTTCTCGTCGTCTACTTTTGGTAAATCTGCTTGCGCAACTGGCTCTTGCTCTAAAACGGGCTTCTCTGAAATATCCGCAGGCAACTCAACACTGGCGGCGTTCTTATCGCTAACGGATTCTTTGGGTGGCTCAGAGGACAACGGCCGTTCGTCTAACACTGTGTCATCAACAAGTTCATCTGGCTCTGCAGTTTGCAAAGGGGCCGTTTGTACCTTGGGTTCAGGTGGCGATTCAGGCGCATCAGTTAAGGCAGATTTTGGGGTTTCGTCAACCGTTGAACGCTTTTCAGGGGCTGCTGGCTTTTCAGGGGCTGCTGACTTTTCTGTAACTGAGAGTTCTTCATCCGCTGATGGCTCATTATGGGCTGATGGCTCCTCACGGACTGATGGCTCTTCAAGCGCTGACGGCTCTTGCGCGACTAACGGCTCAGGGGTTGGCGTTTCTTTTTTTGGATCGGGAGGCACATCAAGCAGCTCCCGATGAAAGTTGGTCATATCTTCCATTGCGTCAGTTAAGTCTGGTGCGTCGTCTACTGTGCTCTTCTGACCGACGCTTTCCAATATCTGCTGCACAGTTTTCTGAAACCGTTTCTCAACAGTGAAGTCGATCAGACTGCTAGAGGTTTCAACCTTGCAACCTCCGGGATGAATTTCTGGTGTCGCAATAATTCTCGCGGCCAGATCGGCGTTGGTGACAACGTCACGAACGGCAGCTTCATCTTTAGGGTGAATAAACAGGCGCACCTGGGTGGCCACTTCTGGTAACAGGGCAAGCGCTTCTTTCACAATTTGGGAGATGTGGGAACTGTCGGTATTTAATTCACGGCAGATGACCGCTCGGGAAATCGCCAGCGTCAAATTTAGCAACGCTTCTTCAACTTTGTCTTCCGATTTACGAATCGGGTCGAGCAGCGCCTGCATCAACTCGGCCAAACGTGTTTGGGTTTCTTTGATTTCACCTTCGGCTGCAGCATAGGCTTCTTTTCTTCCGGTACTAAAGCCCGCTTCATATCCCTGTTTTTTGCCTTCTTCCGTGCCCTTGGCAAGCCCGGCCTTGTGCCCCGCCGCTTTGCCTTCGGCTTCGCCTGCTTCACGGCCTGCCGCAAAGGCTTCATCATGTATTTTTTCAAGATCGGCAGCGGTTAAGGGTTTAACGCGCAGACTCTCTGCCGGAAACTCGTTACCTTCTTCATCGATAACCGGTAATTCCCAGCGCTCATAAGCAGTGAGGTCTTTACCTGATAAAGGCTTTTTATTGTCTGAGTTACCAGCCATAACTTTCAACCAGCAAAAGACGCAGCACTACCTCATCAGGCACCGGGGTAATATTGACGCCAACAAACTGGCCACCATTCACGTCGGTGTTGCATTTCGACCAGTCTTGCCCCACTAAATCAACTCCTCGCCGGCACCACCGAGTGAAATTTCGCCAGAGTCTGCCAGTTTACGGGCGATAGTAAGAATATCTTTCTGTGCGGTTTCCACATCACTAAGTTTAACCGGGCCTTTCGCTTCCAGGTCATCCCGTAGCAGTTCTGCGGCACGTTTCGACATATTGCCAAATATTTTTTCTTTCATCTCATCATCCGCACCCTTCAGGGCGAGAATGAGTACGTCCGAAGAAACTTCACGCAGCAGCGTCTGAATACCTCGATCATCCACATCTTTGAGGTTTTCAAAGACAAACATAAGGTCTTCGATTTCACCACCAAGATCCGCATCAATCTCTTTAATTTGTTCCATCAGGTCAGCTTCAACACTGCTGTCCATAAAGTTCATAATATCTGCCGCCCGCTTCACCCCGCCAATTTTACTGGTCTTGGTGGAGGAGCCGCCAGAGAACTGTTTCTCTAGGATATCGTTCAACTCCTGCAATGCTTGCGGCTGTACGGTTTCGAGCGCGGCCACCCGCATTATCACATCCAGCCGGACTTTTTCATCAAGGTTACCCAACACACCTGATGCCTGGTCAGGATCGAGGTAGGAAACCACTATTGCCTGAATCTGTGGGTGCTCGTAACGGATAATATCGGCAATGGAGCGCGACTCCATCCACTTTAAGGTATCAAGGCCAGTGGTATTACCACCCACCAGTATTCGATCAATCAGTGAGGAGGCTTTTTCATCTCCCAGCGCCTGGGTCAACATGGCCCGGATATACTCATCCGCACCGATACCTAAACCGGTTTGCCCGCCCACGGCTTCTAAAAACTCAGCAGTGACACCTTCAACCTGATCCTGGGTGACATCTCTTAGCTGGGCCATGGCGGTACCAACCCGCTGCACCTCTTTTGGGCCCATATGCTTTAATATTTGTGCTGCATCCGCTTCGCCCAGCGACATTAATAACACTGCCGCAGACTCTACACGTCCCAGCTTTTTTTTGGGGGCGGCTTTATCTTCCGGCTTGGCGGGAGCCTGATCACTCATCTGCGTTTACCCATTGCCTTACAACCTGAGCGACCCGCGCAGGGTCCTCAGCGACCAGCCCTTTCAGGGCGTTCATTTGTTTATCAAAACCTTCTGATGCACCAGGCAACAAGAAATCATCGGTAGCACTCAGCGTTACCTTATCCAGTGCGCTGCCACCTTCAAGTGCACCCAGTGCCGAAAGTCCTTCCTCATCCCCAACCAAAGCCAGGTCTTTTTCATTCTGGCCCGAGCTGGCCAGACTCTTCAGGGTTGGGCGCAACAGGCCAATGACCAGAATCAGAACAATCAACCCTGCCAGCACTGGCTTGATCAAATCTCTAAACCATGGCTGCTCCCAAAACTGGGGTTCGGTGTAGGGAATGACTTCTAAAGGAGCAAAAGGTGTATTAATGACACTGACACTATCCCCTCTTGAAGCCGAGTAACCTACTGCATTGCGAACCAGTATAGTCAATCTTTCCAATTCGGCTTCCGGCCATGGTATAAAACTGACTTCACCGTTCTCGGGATTCACCTTCTTAATATCGTCCACAACCACGGCGACTGTCAAACGACGCACCTGACCTTTCTGATGTTTGGTATAACTAACTGAGCGATCCACTTCGTAATTACGGGTTGCCTGCTTGCGCACATCCGCCAGACCACCATTGCCACCACCGGTTTGCGCGCGGCCATTCTCTGGTACAGCAGCCCCGCCTGGAGGCTGATTGGAAAGCGCACCTGGCACGCCGCCATCAGCACCACTAACACGTTGCTCATCAACGACATATTCACTGCGCAAGGCTTGCAGATCAGGGTTAAATACTTCTTCTGCGGATTCTACAGAGGTGAAATCAATATCTGCTGATACTTCTGAGCGAAAACGCTCGCGCCCAATTATCGGATCAAGAATACTGCCTACCCGAGAATTCAACACCGCTTCAAGCTTGCGGGTATATTCGAAATCTTTGTTGTTTGCCTGGGCTTCCGGGTCAACATCTGTTTTCGACAGCAAATTACCACGCTGGTCGACCACGGTGACATCTTTACTATCCATTTCTGGCACACTGGCGGCTACCAGGTTAACAATCGATTCCACCTGTTCACGGGAAATATCACGCCCGCCAAACAGCTCGAGAAATACCGAACCAGATGGCTTACGGGTATCGCGCACGAACACCGAACTCTTGGGAATTGCCAGATGCACTCGCGCACTGCGAACACTGCGCAAACTTGCAATAGTGCGAGACAACTCACCTTCTAAACCACGACGATAACGGGCAGTCTCCATAAACTGGCTGGTGCCCAGCCCCTGTTCTTTGTCCAGAATTTCAAACCCTGAAGTTTGCTGATCTTTGATACCTGCGGCCGCAAGCTTCAATCTTGCGTTGTAAACCTGCTCGGACTCTACCAGCAGCACACCACTTTTCGGATCGATCCGGTATTCAATACCCATTTCATTTAAAACGGTGGAGACTTCCGTTGGGTCATAATTTTGCATGTTACTTAACAGAGGCTGAAAACTGGGATCGCGTGCCCAAAGCACAACTGCCAGGCCCAAGGCAACGCTGGCGGCTAACCCCACCATCAAGCCGACCTGACGCAACAGGTTCAGGCGATTAAACCCCAGCAGCATATCGCTTTGCGGATCAGCGGCCTGTGCGGCACCTGAGTCTAATTCAGCGGGTAAACTAGCCATGATATTTCCAACCTGTTGTATGTAATTACGTTACCAATGCAAGAGGCAATGGCGCAGATACTCTTAATTTTTTGCCGCTTAAATCGACATTTTCATTACTTCTTCGTACGCCTGAACGACTTTGTTTCTTACCTGAGTCAGGGCCTGAAAAGATACGGATGATTTCTGTGCAGCAATCATTACCCGGGTAATATCTACCGTTGGGTCACCCTGCTCGTAAGCGGTTGCCAGCTTGCTGGCAGCTTGTTGCGTCTCATTAACCTTGCCGATGGCCGAGGTTAGCATTTCGCCAAAACCACCGGTCTTTTCAGTGCCCGTTACCCCTTTTAATGCCTGTGGATTAACTTCCTGCGGCAAGGCAGAGGGCTTTTGAATTTGAGCGCGAAGCGTGCGCATCTCTGCTAACACCTGACTGATATCTGTTCGCTCTATCACGCTGATCTCTCCTGCTCTATCATTTCCAATTCTTGAGCCACACGATTTTGCAACGGGGCGTCAAAAGATTGGAGTATCAAAAATATTTCTGGCTGCAGAGGAAAATGAAAGCATGGGAAAGTCATTTTTTTGTCGCTTACCTAGCCTACACAGCACCTATACATGGATTATGCATAAATGAGGCCAAGTTTTATGGACACTAGACAAATACTATCTAAAAGCGATAGAAGGAAAGACGAAGGGCGACAATCAGAACGCGAAAAAAAGCGCGCCTCAATCGGCGCGCAATAGACTGGTCTAACTCACAAAAAGGGTTTTCTTTACCTTGGGAACTATTTGATTAACCTCAAACAGCCAGCTCGGCCTCGACATCTATGCCAAAATCTCGCATTTGCGCAATTTTGTAGCGCAAAGTACGGGGGCTGATGCCTAGCTTTTCAGCCGCCAACTTACGTTTGCCACAGTTCTTTATGGTGTCGACAATAATCTGAAACTCACGTTTTTTCAGATCAGCTCCCAGACCACCCAGATCAATATCGCTACGATTTAAAATATCAGCGGAGCGCCCTGACTGATCAGCAACGTCATTCTCTGCCGACATTCTGACGCTAGCATTGTCACTCGAACATAGCTGACGCTCGGTGACAGCAAATCCCGTTCGCCCCACACAACTGACAGACTCTACCCCCGCATGACTCTCTGCCACCGCCATCCAGCCATGCCCGGTGCTGTCCAAACACAACTCTTCAGCATGAATCACACCACCCTGCTGCAAAATCAGCGCTCGCTGTATTGCATTGTCCAACTCTCGCACATTGCCTGGCCAGGAATAGCTCATTAACGCTTTCTCGGCAGAAAGAGACAGCCCTACAGGATGAATTTTCATCTTCTTGCAGTGTTGTGCCAACAGTCTTTGCGCCAGCGGGACAATATCATCAGGCCGTTCCCGCAGAGGCTTCCACTGAATAGGGAAAACACTTAGCCGGTAGTATAAATCCTCTCGAAACTTTCCTTCTTTAACATACTCGCGCAAATCACGGTTGGTGGTCGCTAGCACGCGCACATCCAACGAAATCGTTTTTCTTCCGCCAACTCGCTCCACTTCTCGCTCTTGCAGTACCCGCAGCAACTTCGATTGCAACCCCAGATCCATTTCAGATATTTCATCCAGCAGTATCGTGCCACCATTTGCTTGCTCAAACTTCCCAGGGGCACTCGCATAAGCTCCTGTAAAAGAACCTTTTTCATGGCCAAACAATATGGCTTCCAGCATGTTTTCCGGAATCGCTGCACAATTGATGGCAACAAAAGGCTCTGCCGCCCGATTAGAACTGGCATGAATAAATCTCGCCAGCACCTCTTTACCTGTGCCACTCTCACCAGAAATCAGCACGGTTGAGTCAGCCACAGCTACTCGCTTCGCCATCTGAAACAGGCGCTTACTAAAAGCATCTTCGGCCACCGGATGGCTGTCAGATTTTTCCACCTCACCGACCACCACTTTGCGGATCGTTTGAATCAGCGTCTTCGGATCAAAAGGCTTCACCAGATAATCTACCGCTCCAGCCTGAATCGCCGCTACCGCCTGATCTATCTGGCCGTATGCAGTCATCAAAATAACAGGGATGCCGGGGTAATTAGCCAGAATATGCGCCAGCAAACCGTGTCCATCCATGCCAGGCATATTGACGTCACTGACTACCAGGTCAGGCGAATGCCTCTCCAACATTGGAATCGCCGCCTCTGCGCAATCGGCGCTTAGGCACTGCAAACCTGACATCTCTACGGTTGTCACCAGTGCTTCGCGTAAATCACGGTCATCTTCAACAATAAGTATCGTCGCTTTTCTCATGCGGGCTCTCCCCTTACATTTCATACTATTCAGAAGTTAGCGCACACACCCTTATCGTGTCGTGCCATCAATCATGTCGTTCAAACTATTGGCAGGTCGAGTGTTGCACGGGTGCCATGGGCAACCGGCACAATATCAAAGCGCCCACGATGCGCCTTCGCAACCGCCTGCACCACCGCCAACCCTAATCCCGTGCCGTGCGCCTTAGTGGTGTAAAACGCCTCGGTTACACGATGTCTCTCATTAAGACTAAAACCTGGGCCATTATCTTCGACTACAAGTCTAACCGTGGCACCATCAACCACTGACGCACTAACCGTCAATGCCAGTGGCGCTTTCGCGGCTTCAATACTGTTGTTAATCAAATTCATCAAAGCGCCGACTAATGCCTCCCGGTTACATAGGATCTCTATCGCATCAGCATCAGAGCACCAACTCACCTTGACGTGATTCGCCACTACAGCTGCATCCGCGGCTAATCGTAAGTCGTGTATTAGCTCGCCCACGCATATTCGTTCTGCCAGCGGGGTATCACCTTTTACAAAAATCAGCATATCGCGCACCTGTTGTTCCAGGTGTACAAGCCGTGACATCAACTTGGTCGCACATTTTTTACGCAGTTCATCTTCGAGATCATCCTCACAAAGGTGACCTGCGTACAACATCGCTGCCGACAATGGCGTTCGCACCTGGTGCGCCAGCGACGCAACCATTCTGCCCATCGATGACAAGCGCTCGTGTCGGCTCAACTTAGACTGAAGCTCACGGGTCTCGGTAAGATCAGTAAGCAAAATCAGCTGACCTGGCTCGTTATCTAAAGAGCGAATAGCAATACTGACTCGGCGTCCATCCTTTAAGGAAACTTCATGGCCATCGTCATGGCGAGGCGAAAAACAACGCTTGATAATATTAAACCATTGCTCACCTTCTAACGGCTCACCTAAGAGGTCAGTCGCCGCTGCATTGCATTGCTGCACCTTACCCTGACCATCAATCACTACCACCCCGGCAGGCAGCAGATGCAATAGCGTTTTTAATCTGTCCGCCAGTTTTTCTTTATCCTGCGCCGCACTGTGGTCATCTGCTAATTTGGTAGCAATAGAGCGGGAAGCATCACTCAACTCAACTAAACTGTCGGTGACAGGCTGAGGGGTCCTGAAATTTTTTGTAGAAAGTGAAATAAAGGGCCGAACAACGGTATCGCCTTTATTATTCGCTAACATCGATAACAAATCGTTGCTCGCTGACTTTTCTATCGATATTTCAGTGACACTCATACTAATCTCCGGTCCAGCTAACTTATTTCCCTTTCAACATCATCACAAAGATGCAAAGAGAACATTAAATTGACAGGTTACATTGCCTTTACCAACATAATGCATTTGTCTTGCCACAATCATTATTTATTTTTATTTCAATTAGTTACAAATTATTCTTGCCGTTAGAAAATACATACCGACATTTTTCCGTCACAGTAAACCGGACCTTCTGTCGATAATTTATGGTAATAAGAAGGGACATTGCGTTAGTGGAAAATATCACCAACTGCAACCATAATTGATCAATATACAATCAGAAAAGAACATCTGACTGCATTTGGACATAGGCGCACTACGCCTAAGGAGAAACAATGCAAGCCACCGTATTTTTCAAAAACCTCTGGGATGACTACGTAAAACTGGCCCCCCAGGCCGAGGCTATTCAACACCTGTTCAGCACTACTTACGCATGCCCAATACAAAATGACCATGTGGCATTTAGAACGTTTGCTCGCTCCCCCATCAGTATCGAAAAGCTGCAGCCGTTACTCGCAATGGTTGGTTACCAACCCTATGACGAATACCATTTCGCTGAGAAAAAGCTGTTTGCCAAAAGCTACGCCCACACAGATCCTGAACAACCCCTTGTTTTTCTAAGCGAGTTAAACTGGTGGGATCTACATGACGACTGCCAGGACATCATCGGCCGTATTCTTCAGCAAATTCCTGACGATACCGCGCAGCATCCAGATATTTTCTGGAGCAGTACACACTGGCCAAAAATAAGCTGGCAAGACTACTTGCTGCTCGAATCATCCAGCGAGTACGCCGCGTGGCTATCCGCCCACGGATTACACGCCAACCATTTCACCGTCTCAATTAATGCCTTGCCGAAGCTGGCCAACATTACTGAAATCGTAAAATTGCTACATGACAACAATTTTGCACTGAACGTCGCTGGCGGAGAGATTAAAGGCACCAAAGCGGATTTGCTGATGCAGGCATCTACATTGGCGCCAGAAATTGTGGTCGACTTCGCCGACGCTTCACACCCTATTCCCGGATGCTATTACGAATTTGCCGAACGGCTGCCAGATAATCAAGGCAACCTGTTTCGAGGGTTTGTGCCAGCAAGTGCTAATAAGATTTTTGAGTCAACAGATAGAAACCAAAAGCGTTAGTGGGTGTATTTTTTCACAGCAGTGCGGAGACATTATGAAAAACGTACTCGTCATCGGAGCCGGCAGGATTGGTCAGTGCATCGCCCAATTGCTTAGTCAGTCAGGCCAATATCAGGTCACAATCGCTGATGCAGTCAAAGCAGCATTAAACGAAAACTGTAACAAGCAAATAAAAAAACTCCACCTCGATGTGCATCAGGCTAAAAAGCTGAAACAAGCACTTGTCGGCAAAGACGCCGTTTTGTCTGCCACCTCGTTTAATGAAAACCCGATCATCGCCGAAGCCGCGCTCGTCGCTGGCGTCAGTTACTTTGACCTCACTGAGGATGTGGCGACAACCAAAGCGATCCGCGTGCTGGCGAAAAAGGCCAAAAAAGGGCAAATTTTTATGCCGCAATGCGGTCTCGCGCCCGGGTTTGTGGGGATTTTAGCCAGCGATATTTCGAAACGCTTTGACTCTGTGCACACACTAAAACTGCGTGTGGGTGCCCTGCCAGAATTTCCCAGCAATCAGCTGATGTACAATCTTACCTGGTCTACCGAAGGGCTCATTAACGAGTACTGCAATCCCTGCGAGGCAGTAAAAGGTGGCAAATACGCCGAGTTGCGCCCACTAGAAGGCCACGAGACCTTTTCGCTGGACGGTGTCGATTTTGAAGCCTTCAACACCTCAGGTGGCCTTGGCACCCTGTGCGAAACACTTGCCGGGCAAGTTGAAGACCTGACGTATAAAACCATCCGCTACCCCGGCCACCGTTACTTGATGGACTTTCTCATTCACGGGCTGCGCCTGGGTGAGTCAAAAGATCGTCGCGCCCTGTTAAAACAAATTTTTGAGACATCCATCGCCGTCACCCATCAGGATGTGGTGATCGTTTTTGTTACCGCGACCGGTATGCAACAAAATAAGCTGATTCAGCTAAGCGAATATTACCGTGTCTACCACGGCAGCTATGACAACAGCGATTGGAGCGCCATTCAGATCACCACCGCCAGCTCTATCTGTGCAGTGCTAGACATGCATTTTCAGGGGCAACTACCCGGCAAAGGGTTCGTGCGTCAGGAAGATGTCTGTTTTGAGAGCTACATCCACAACCCGTTTTGTAAACCCTATCTACAAGGTAATCACAGAAAACACCGCATTGCACAGCAGCATGCAGGTAAATAACGCAAGCAAGAAAACCGTCACAAAAGGATGCCAAGATGAAAACCAAGTTGATCGATGCCAGCAGGTTGACCGACTACCTGCAGGGAACCGTGTTTTGCGGGCTAATGCAGGGCAAGGCACGAGAGCTGGGAAATGGACCGGTTTTTTCGACAACATCGCCTGTTGATGGTGACACAGTTGCTGATTTCGGCTCGCCCGACACCGCACAAGTTAACGCCCTGGTTGAAAAAAGTAAGCAGGCATTTGTGCAATGGCGAACCATTCCCGCCCCTAAACGCGGTGAGCTAATCAGAGTCGTTGGCTTACTTGCGCGAGAACGAAAAGCCCACCTGGCCGACCTGATAACCCTCGAAGCCGGTAAAATTCGCCAGGAGGCATTAGGTGAAGTACAGGAGTTAATTGATATCTGCGATTTTGCCGTGGGATTATCCAGGCAGCTTTACGGTCTGACCATCGCCAGCGAAAGGCCCAGCCACCGAATGATGGAGCAATGGCACCCACTTGGGCCAGTTGCCATTATCACTGCATTCAATTTCCCTATGGCGGTCTGGGCCTGGAATGCTGCTCTGGCAATCGTTTGTGGTAATCCCGTCATCTGGAAGCCATCTGAACAGACCCCCTTGTGTGCAATCGCCTGCCATCAGCTTATCGTTGATGCCATTACTGCGGTAGGCTATGGTCCGGATGCCTTGTCGACAGTTATTTTGGGCACCAGCACCCCTGCTGAGGCGCTGGTTAACCACCCTCATACCGCGCTTGTTTCAGCAACCGGATCTTGCCGGATGGGAAAAATAGTTGCCCAACAAACTGCACAAAGACTGGGTCGATACTTATTGGAGCTTGGTGGCAACAATGCCATGATTGTCGCCCCTTCTGCTCGTTTAGATCTGGCACTAAGAGCCATTGTGTTTTCGGCCGTTGGCACAACAGGGCAACGATGCACGAGTCTGCGCCGAGTCATTGCTCACACATCCATTATTGACCGCCTTGCCGCAAGCATTGAAAGCGCCTACCAGTCATTGCGCATTGGCAACCCCTTCGACGAACAAACGCAAGTTGGACCGATAGTGAGTGAAGCCGCTTTCGTGCGCATGCAGCAAGCCATTACCCAGGCGCAGGACGAAGGTGGCACCGTATTAACGGGCGGCGTAAAAGTTGAGATAAGTGACAGTAACCACGGCTGCTACGTTCAGCCTGCCATCGTCAGAATTTCAGCTGGTGCAAGCATCATCAAACAGGAGACCTTCGCCCCGCTCCTTTACCTGATCGGTTACGACTCACTCGACGAGGCCATCCGCATTCAAAACGACGTTCCTCAAGGACTGTCGTCAGCGATATTTACGCAGGATCTTGTCGAAGCCGAGCAATTCTTGTCAGCGGCCGGTTCTGATTGTGGCATAGCCAACGTGAATATCGGCACATCCGGGGCTGAAATTGGAGGTGCCTTTGGTGGTGAAAAAGAAACAGGGGGCGGTCGAGAATCGGGCTCTGACGCATGGAAAAACTACATGCGCCGCGCAACCAACACCATCAATTACGCCCATGATTTACCGCTGGCCCAGGGCATAAAGTTCGATATTTAAAGCAGCTTACTCTTCTTCACGATTGAGCTCATACTTACGAACTTTTTCGACCAAAGTGGTTCTTCGAATGCGCAATCGGTCAGCAGCTCTGGCGACAACACCAGCACTTTCATCCAGTGCCTGCTGAATCAGCGATTTTTCAAGATTCGCAAGATACTCTTTCAGATCCAAGCCATTGACAGGCAGCAAGGCTGGGCTATCTATGCCAACCAATCCAGGCGCACCAACACTTGCATCCTCTAGAAATTCCATGTCGTCATCCAGATCTTCAATATGACGAAACTTCTGCGGTAGCTCATGCACACCTACCACGCCAAACGGGTGCATAATTGCCAGACGCTCAACAAGATTAGCCAGTTCTCTTACGTTGCCATGCCACTCATGTCGGCACAAACTCATAATAGCTGCCGAGTTAAAACGAATGGAACCCCGCTTTTCTGTTTCCATACGAGAGATAAGCTCGTTGATCAGCAACGGGATATCCTCTACGCGTTCACGCAGGGCAGGCATCTCGATGGGGAATACATTGAGGCGATAGAAAAGATCCTCCCTGAACTCGCCGGTTTTGATCATTTCTTCAAGGTCTTTATGAGTTGCCGCAATAATTCTTACATCGGTATTCAGTGTTTTATTTCCGCCTACACGCTCAAACGTGCGCTCTTGAAGAACACGCAAGATTTTAACTTGCATATTAAGCGGCATATCCCCAATTTCATCCAGAAACAGGGTTCCGCCTTCAGCCAGTTCAAAGCGGCCTTTTCTTTCGGAGATCGCACCGGTAAAGGCACCTTTTTCATGCCCGAATAACTCACTCTCTAACAACTCGGCCGGAATCGCGCCACAATTGACAGGAACAAAGGGTTTATCGCGACGTGCTGAATTGTAATGAAGGTTACGGGCAACAACCTCTTTCCCGGTACCGCTCTCCCCAGTGATGAGAACGCTTACGTCTTTATCTGCCACTTGACCCATTAGATGGCGCACCTGATGAATGCCCCGGCTAGTGCCAACCAGGCTACGAAATAGCTGAATTTCCCGCTGCTGCCCTCGTTGGGCCCGCGCAGCATACTGATCCCGATATACCTGTGCACGATACAGGCTATCTACCAGTTTGTTGTAAACAGGCGGCCAGTCCATGCGAGCGATAACTCGTCCATGCTGATCCTCGTTTTCGCTAGAGGTATCAATATCCCCAAACACCAAAAAAGGAATACCCGCATCTAACCCGCCAACTTCCTTACGGGCTTTACTCAAGGTATCTGCACTGCCGCCCACGAGCGCAGCGGCTATATCGTCAGGCTTTAACGCTGAACTTTTGACCAACGAGGCAAGCTCATCACTATTAGCGGTAATACATTGCTCGCCCAAGAATGACATAATAATCGACATGTCATGCCGACATTGCGCATCATCGTGAATCAACAACATTTTCATTTCTTGCAACATGGGACAACAAACCCTTTCTGATTTTTATTATTGGTAAAAACCACGCAACATCGCGAAACATTTTCCAGTTCAATCAAGTAAAGTAGTAAAAATGCGATGAGTCAAATAAATGACGTACATGCTCAAAGAAAACGACAATTCTTATCGGAAGACGTTATTTTGGCGTTGGAAGGGCGTGTTGAAACAAAATCACGAAGGTGAGATATCAACCTTAAAACTTGTGGTCGAGATACTGATTTATTGCCTTTTTCTCGATTTGCAGCTTTTTAAGTTCGATTGATGCTTCTTGCTGTAAGGACATCACTTTTTGCAAGTAAGACTGATACCTGGCCATCAATGCTTCGATAAAGACTCGCGCCTCATCCCGCTCAGCAAATCTCTCAGGGCCATCCAGGTTATCCACCCAAAATTTCATGGTTTCTTTTAGTTTTTCATCCGTTTTTTCAACTTGCAACCAGTCTTCATTGGCAAGTGCCTCCACCATCTCTTTCTCAAGGGCCGTTAGTGCCGATTTAAAATGCGCGCCATCATTAACCTGATCCATTAAAAAACCCCTAACTATTATCAGCGAACAACGGTACCAATCTTATCCGCTGCAACTATTTAATTTTACGACACTTTAGCAGTATAGACCGGGTTCTATGGTTTCACCTGTTTGTTACCAAATAGCAAACTGTGAACCAGGTAGGGTTGGCTGCGTGTGTTGGCTCTCGGAATGCCTCACCCAAATGGGGGAAACTGTTCTCACACGATGAATAATCCAAAGCAGGTAATTATCGATGCAAAAAAGCACCAGATGTATGTTTTTAAGCAACAACCACCACAAAGCATCCGTTAACAAAAACCATCACGATAGCCGCCTCCCTCACCGCACTACCCGACTTGCCGAAAACGAAATTGACTGGGAACTAAATGCCCAACATGCCTTAAGAACCAATGGCGTTAATAGATAACAACAATAAACCTCAAAGAATATATATTTAATAAAACAATTCAGGCACCTTCGATGAGACGGATTACTTATTGAAGGCCTGCACTACTTACCTGATGTACATTCCCCTTAGTTTTACCAAGCAGAACTCCGTCAGGAATTTTAGACGAAAAAAAACCAGCTCTTTTACAAGCTGGTTTTTAGTAGCATCTAGCTTAACTAAGCAAGAAACTTGATCATAACACCCGCAGCAACTGCCGACCCGATAACACCTGCGACATTTGGCCCCATCGCGTGCATCAGCAAGAAGTTATGAGGGTTTGCCTCAAGACCTACTTTATTCGAGACTCGCGCCGCCATTGGGACAGCAGACACACCTGCAGAGCCAATCAACGGGTTGATAGGGTCTTTGCTGAACTTGTTCATAATCTTGGCCATAACAACCCCTGCGCCTGTGCCAACACAGAAAGCTAGCATACCAAGAATCAAGATACCAAGGGTTTGCATATCAAGGAACTTATCTGCAGACAACTTACTGCCCACCGACAAACCAAGAATAATCGTTACGATGTTGATCAAAGCATTTTGTGCAGTATCACTTAAACGATCCACCACACCACACTCTTTCATCAAATTACCAAAACAGAACATCCCCAACAGAGGTGCTGCATCCGGTAAACACAACGCAACAAGCACTAATACGACGATTGGAAACAGAATCTTTTCAATTTTCGCAACGTGGCGCAACTGAACCATCTTGATCTTACGCTCTTCAGCGTTTGTCAGCGCACGCATAATAGGAGGCTGAATTAGTGGAACAAGCGCCATATATGAATAAGCCGCAACAGCAATTGCTCCCAGTAAATGCGGTGCCAACAAAGTTGCCACATATATTGACGTTGGGCCATCCGCACCACCGATAATTCCTATTGCAGCCGCTTCTTTCATTGTGAACGGTACAATGCCTGTACTTGATAGTAACGCCGCACCAATAACAGTCGCGAAAATACCGAACTGCGCTGCAGCCCCTAGCAATAACGTCTTAGGGTTAGCAAGCAAAGGACCAAAATCAGTCATGGCACCCACACCCATAAATATCAACAGCGGCGCAACACCACTCATAATTGCTACGCTGAAAAAGTTATAGAGCATGCCGCTCGAATACCCAAGGTCGATGGCAGTAAAGGTTGCCTCTTCATGCATCGCTGCCGTAGAGCCCTTATAAGCCATGATGAGTTCATGCCTAAACTCAGCAGTCACTGCTTGCGCAGCGTCAAAGGGTACGTTCAGTACCTGTGCAATTTTATCGAGTTGCACGGCTGAACCAAGGTGCACTGCGTTTTCAACTGCACTGTAGGCTAATCCAGCCTCTGGAATATTCGCCAGCAAACCACCAAAACCAATTGGCAGCAGCAGCAGTGGCTCGAAGCCTTTGCGAATCGCGAGATATAATAACCCAAGGCAAACAGCCATCATAACTGCCTGACCAGGTGTGAGATTATACAGACCGCTTCCAGTCCATAAATTTAACAGCTTTTCCATAGTAATGTGACTCTATTAATTCAAGGTTAGGAGGACATCGCCGACTGAAACTGAGTCGCCTACTTTAGCGCGAATACCGCCAACTATACCTGCTTGATGCGCGCGAATTTCAGTTTCCATCTTCATGGCTTCCAGAATAATCAACACATCACCATCCTGAATGGCTTGCCCTTCGGCAACCAGCACTTTGAAAATGTTCCCTGCCAGTGGCGCGCATACTGGCTCACCTGCCCCAGATGACGCAACAGGAGCAGGAGCCGCAGCTGCCGTGTTGATCTGAGCAGCGCCTGCAGCAACCACCTTGCTAATATCACCACCTTCTTCAACCTGAACAACGTACTCTTTGCCAGCGACAGTCACTGTATAGACCTCAGATCCACCAGCATTGACAGCAGCGGGTTTAACATCATCAGCAGAAGGCATTGGTTCAAAGGCATCCGCATTACCGCGATTTTCCAGGAATTTTTGGCCAATTTGTGGGAACAATGCGTAAGTCAGTACGTCATCAACTACTGCATCAGCCAGTTTGAAGCCTTTTTCTTTGGCCAACGCATTCACTTCTGCAGTTAACTTATCCATTTCTGCTTCTAACAGATCAGCTGGCCGGCAGGTAATCGCTTCTTTCCCATCTAACACTCGAGCTTGCAGCTCTTTGTTGTAAGGTGCTGGTGCCGCGCCATACTCTCCTTTCAATATCCCTGCAGTTTCTTTAGAAATTGACTTGTATCTTTCACCAGTCAACACATTTAACACTGCCTGAGTACCAACGATTTGCGAAGTAGGTGTTACCAATGGAATGAATCCAAGATCTTCACGGACACGGGGAATTTCTGCCAGAACAGCATCAAATTTGTCAGCTGCACCCTGCTCTTTAAGCTGGCCTTCCATATTGGTAAGCATGCCGCCTGGCACCTGCGCTACCAATATACGGCTATCAGTGCCTCTCAATGAACCTTCAAATTTAACGTATTTTTTACGTACTTCTCTAAAGTACGCAGCAATCTCTTCGAGTAATTTGATATCCAGGCCTGTATCGCGGTCAGTACCTTTTAATGCGGCTACTACTGACTCTGTCGCCGAATGTCCGTATGTCATGGACATGGAAGAAATAGCGGTATCAACTCTGTCAATACCAGCTTCTACTGCTTTAAGAATCGTCATATCTGACAGGCCCGCCGTTGCATGCGCGTGCAACTGTACTTCAAGACCTGTTTGAGCTTTTAATTTGCTTACAAGATCAAAAGCGTCGGAAGGAGTCAAAATACCCGACATATCCTTGATCGCAATAGAATCCGCCCCCATATCTTCTACTTGCTTCGCCAAGTCAACCCACATAGAAGTGGTGTGCACAGGGCTAGTCGTGTAAGAGATAGTACCTTGCGCATGTCCTCCAACTCTCTTCACCGCTTTTAAAGCAGTTTCAAGGTTTCGAGGATCATTCATCGCATCAAACACACGGAAAACGTCTACACCGTTTTCTTTCGCTCTTTCAACAAACTTATTAACAACATCATCGGCATAGTGGCGATATCCGAGTAAGTTCTGACCACGCAGCAACATTTGCTGACGCGTGTTTGGCATCGCTTTCTTCAGTTGACGAATTCTGTCCCATGGATCTTCACCGATAAAGCGAATACAGGAATCAAATGTAGCACCGCCCCAGGATTCAACTGACCAGTATCCCACCTGGTCAAGTTTTGCCGCAATTGGCAACATATCTTCGAGTCTCAGTCTGGTAGCAAACAACGACTGGTGAGCATCCCGCAAGACTACATCGGTTATACCTAATGGTTTTTTTGCATCGGTCATGGGTTTCAAGCCTTTTTGTAGAAGGTGTTGTTAATTAAATCTCTCTCACTTCTTGTGCTGTGAGCGATATTTGTTAACTGCAGCCGTGATAACAGCCATCAGCGTCGCATCGTCCATAGCGGGTTTCGCAGGCGATGCAGGCGTTGGTACTGGCGCAGGTTTGGGCTCAGGAATAAATCGTGTGGTCAGCTTTGACATAAAAGTGGTTGCAAAAACCAATATCGTCAAAAACACGAACACGAATCCCATGCCGACTACCAGCAACTCAAACGCTTGAGACATTATGTTTTCAGACATATAGAACTAGCCCTTTTGTATAATTCGGGGTTATCGCATAATTATCATGCCGGCACGCGAAAGCGGCCCAAGCAAATGAAAATCCCGCGTATTTTGCCCTGTATACATAAGATAGGCAACTCTTGAACAAAAAAAACAGAGTCTTACGCCGAACATGTCACACACCACGAAGCCCGACAGGTGAAGGTTTGACATTCAACGACAGTTTTGCATTGCGCATTCTCTGTACGAAAGAAAAACGAATATTAAAAGGTGATGAAAAACAAGAACAAAGGGAAATCAGGAAGGACGAAAAATACAAGCTTATAAACTAAATGGCGCGCCCGGCACGATTCGAACGTGCGACCGCCTGGTTCGTAGCCAGGTACTCTATCCAGCTGAGCTACGGGCGCTTAATGATGAACTGGTTTCTGATACTCTCGAAGAATGTGTTTTCATGCCAAATACAAACCTCGCATTTAAACATGAAAACAAAACCGCGCAAAGATGGCGGAGAGAGAGGGATTCGAACCCTCGATGAGATTTCTCCCATACGCCCTTAGCAGGGGCGCGCCTTCAGCCTCTCGGCCATCTCTCCTTGAAACGCGGCGTATAATAACACATTAAATTGAAATTCAAAGGCCTATGAGAGTTTTTTTACACATTACCGGAATTATCTGATCCGTCTGTTTTTTCTTTTTGAATTCGCTGGTAGATTTCTTCACGATGGACAGCAACTTCTTTAGGTGCATTCACACCAATTCGAACCTGGTTACCTTTAACACCAAGTACCGTTACCGTAACATCGTCTCCTACCATCAGTGTCTCCCCTACACGACGGGTCAATATCAACATTATCCTATCTCCTTAAAAAATGACGTATTCCACTTCCACTATTTTCGGTTACGGAAACTCTTTACCCCATGAAAACAAGGGGGCTGTCTAAATTTCTCTATAGGCCGATGATACAGGGTCATTACCCAATACCGTCTTATACCTTTTATTATTTAAAAACGTTGGCACACAACAAAAAACAGATGCGTTTTGCCAGACTCAATCTTACACCGTAGACAACAGTATAAGATCAGTTTAAAGAATATGCCCAGCAAAACGCTTTTTTTTACATTCTTGACACAATTAGTAAACAGCCATTAAAGCTCTGAATTACCACTGAGTTCAAACGCACTATGCAAAGATCTTACCGCCAACTCGAGATATTTTTCATCAATTACTACAGATATCTTAATTTCGGAGGTTGAGATCATTTGAATATTGATACCCTCTTTTGATAAGCGCTCGAACATTTTGGTTGCAACACCTGCATGAGAGCGCATCCCTACACCCACGATAGAAACCTTAGCAATTTTAGTATCACCAACCACTTTTCTGGCACCCAGCTCGACCTGCAGCGCCTCTAATATTGCCATTGCTTTTTTATAATCGTTTCGGTGCACGGTAAAGGTAAAGTCTGTTTGATTATCATCACCGGTGTTTTGAACAATCATATCCACTTCGATATTCGCATCACTGACAGGGCGCAAAATTCTGGACGCAACACCAGGTATATCTGGTACACCTTTAATTGTTACTTTTGCTTCGTCTCGATTAAACGCGATCCCTGAAACTAACGGCTGTTCCATCTCACTAGTATCCTCAGTTGTAATTAATGTACCTGGGCCATCTTGAAAACTAGACAACACTCGCAGTGGAACGTTGTACTTTCCGGCAAACTCTACCGACCTGATCTGCAGGACCTTCGATCCCAGACTGGCCATTTCAATCATTTCTTCAAACGTTATTTTATCTAACCTGCGCGCACTATCAACGACACGAGGATCAGTGGTATATACCCCGTCAACATCAGTATAAATCTGACATTCGTCCGCCTTGAGCGCAGCAGCCAAAGCAACAGCAGTGGTGTCTGAGCCGCCACGCCCAAGCGTTGTAATATTGCCAAGTTCATCAACCCCCTGAAACCCGGCCACAACCACAACATTACCCGCTGCAATATCCGCTCTGATATTGCCTTCATCAATAGACTGAATACGAGCCTTGGTGTGTGTGCTGTCGGTTGTAATGCGGACTTGCGACCCTGTATATGATTTCGCTGGGCAACCTCGACTATTCAAAGCCATACAAAGGAGAGCAATTGTCACCTGCTCGCCGGTTGACAACAACACATCCATCTCTCGCGGTGTAGGATCTTCCATGACTGCATTGGCAAGACTCACAAGCCTGTTAGTCTCACCACTCATCGCAGACACAACGACAACCGAGTCATGACCGGCGTCCCGGAATGCTTTTACCTTATCTGCAACCGCCGCGATCCGCTCAACCGTGCCAACAGAGGTGCCACCGAACTTTTGTACATAGAAAGCCATTTTCTTTCTTCTTTCCTTAAATATGCCAATAAAAGTTTATAAAAATACTAAAGCCTGGACTCGACCCAGCCTGTCACCATCGATAACGCATCGGGCAGTTTGTCTAAATTAACACCACCGCCCTGAGCCATATCGGGTCGACCACCACCTTTTCCGTCAAGTAGAATAGCGGCGTCTTTTACGAGATCACCTGCTTTAACTTTGGCGCAGATATCTTTGGTTACACCTGCGACAAGAACAACCTTTCCATCCTCAATGGTCGCCAATAATACAACTGCGGTACCCAGTTTGCTCTTAAGTTTGTCGACTAATTCAAGCAATGCTTTACGCTCTATACCGTCTACTTTCGCCGCAAGAACCTTGGCAGATCCAACAGAAATCGCCTGCGCAAACAAGTCATCTCCAGCACTGCTTGCCAGTTTTGCTTTTAAAGTATCCAGCTCTTTTTCCAACTGCTTGTTCTTGTCCTGCAGCGCCATGACCTTGTCCAACACCTGCTCGCGACTGGCTTTCAGCAGACCAGATAAACCGCGAAGCTGCTGCTCGCCTTCAAGCCTGAATGCCTCGGCACCAGCACCTGTTACTGCCTCTATTCGTCGCACGCCTGAGGCTATTCCTGCTTCAGATATAATTGCTATAGAACCAATATCCCCTGTACGTGCGGCATGCGTGCCACCGCACAATTCTACAGAAAAGGCGTCAACCCCCATTGAAAGCAGACGGACAGTGGTACCGTATTTTTCACCAAACAAGGCCATCGCACCTTTTTGTCGTGCAGTGTCCATATCGGTAATTTCGGTTTCAACGGCTGTATTACTTCTTATCTGCGCGTTGACCATGGCCTCAACTTCGCGGATCTGCTCTTCAGTCATAGCCTCAAAGTGGGCAAAGTCGAAACGTAATCGCTCGGCATTAACCAGCGAGCCTTTTTGCGCGACATGATCACCAAGCACTTTTCGCAATGCTGCATGCAATAAGTGAGTCGCGGAGTGATTCAACGCTGTTGCCTGCCGTTTCTCTGCATCGACAACCGCCTCGACCTGATCTCCCGCCGTAAAACGACCAGCAACCACCGTACCGACATGAAGGTGATTGTCACCTTCTTTGCGTGTATCTGTTACCCGGAACACACCGCCAGCCGAACGCAACTCCCCCTGATCTCCCGCCTGACCACCAGACTCTGCATAAAACGGGGTTTCGGATAGCACCACAACGGCAGATTGCCCCGCATCCGCTGCGCAGGGTTTGCCGTCAACGAAAACGGCTTTAATCGGTTGAGTATGCGTAAGAGATTGATAGCCTACAAACTCGGTGGCGCCCTCTACGGTAATCGCATCATTGTAATCGACACCAAACTTGCTGGCCGCACGCGCTCTTTCACGCTGAGCTTCCATTGCTTTCTCATAGCCATCATAGTCGAGTTTCAAACCATGCTCGCGTGCTATATCGTTTGTCAGATCCACAGGAAAGCCATAGGTGTCATAGAGCGTAAATACTGTCTGACCTGGGATTGTGTCACCCTTGAGTGCAGCTAAGTCCTGTTCTAGCAAGCGCATACCTTTATCAAGCGTTCGCGCAAACTGCTCTTCTTCTTGTAATAAAATTCTTTCGATTTGCGCTTTGCCAGAAATAAGTTCTGGGTAGGCCTCGCCCATTGCCCGACATAAAACGCCCACTAGCTTATAGAAAAATGGCTCTGTGGCTCCCAGCTTATTGCCGTGACGCACCGCTCGCCGAATAATTCGTCGTAACACAAAACCGCGCCCTTCATTAGAAGGCATAATTCCATCGGCGATTAAAAAAGAGCACGAACGGATATGGTCGGCGATAACACGAAGCGATTGGCGAGTGGTTTCGACACCACCGAACAACCGGGATGCTTCACCTAAAATCTCTTGAAAAATATCGATTTCATAATTGCTGTGCACGTCTTGCATAACGGCAGCGATACGCTCGAGCCCCATCCCCGTATCAACAGAAGGCTTGGGCAGCGGGTGCAACACACCATCGGCGGTGCGATTAAACTGCATGAAAACCAGATTCCAGATTTCGATGTAGCGATCACCGTCATCATTTGGGCCACCTGGCGGATCACCGGCAATATCTTCGCCGTGATCATAGAATATCTCGGTACAAGGTCCGCATGGGCCGGTATCACCCATTGCCCAGAAATTATCTTTATCTCCCAAACGAGAGAAGCGAGTCGGATCGATACCAACCTCTTTTATCCAGATATCTTCGGCTTCTTTGTCGTCCTTATAGACCGTTACCCAAAGCTTCTCTTTGGGCAGTTTTAATTCTTGCGTCAGGAAATTCCAGGCGAACCGAATTGCGTCGTGCTTAAAATAATCACCAAAGCTGAAATTACCCAACATTTCGAAAAATGTATGATGGCGCGCAGTATAACCGACGTTTTCCAGGTCATTGTGCTTACCACCAGCCCGCACACACTTCTGTGAAGTCGTCGCACGCGAGTAAGGGCGATGCTCTTTACCAAGAAAGACATCTTTAAACTGATTCATTCCCGCATTGGTAAACAGCAGAGTGGGATCATCAGTTGGCACCAGAGAACTGCTGCTGACTATTTCATGCCCTTGACGATTGAAGTAATTCAAAAATGCCTGTCTAATTTCTGTACTTTTCATACAATTTTCCGCGCCCGTCAGCTGTGAAACTGCCTCGTTTATTATTTGCCTGCCACACTTGTTACTGCACCAAAAGCAACAAGCTAAAAGTTATATCACTAAAAGTAAGCTGTTCTCGTCTGTGCTAAATTGCCACCGCGAACAAACCCGGTAATTTATCACAGCAGACGTCATTTCTATATGCGCGAAGAAGAATTTTTTGTGGTTTTGTGCAACGGAAAGCCTAATTGCGCTTTACGAGGCTCAGGTTCGAAGGGTATGAGAAAAATAAAAAACGCTGACACGGCGCTAACAGTGACGATTTAACTGAAAAAGCCAGAATAGAAGCTTCGTCTCCTGGCTTTTTATTTGTCTGGCTTACTACGCTTTATCAGCTTGCAGACGCTCTGGCAGCATGTCCATTAAATTGCCCACCATAGTGGAGTACTGACGCGCAAGCTCACTATTTTTCGTGAGATTAGCCTCAACCTGATCGCTATGCCGTTTGGGTAATTTATCCGCCAGCATAAAATCTAGCGTATCCATCAATACACTAATATCCGTTGTTAGTTTCTCGATTGACTCAAATGCCTTCAACGCTGGCGAGGCCAACTCGCCAAAAGGTGCCAGGGATTTATTGGCAGCATTACCAGAGACTTTCTCGTAAGCGGACAGCTGCGTCATTTGCGTTTGGGTCATATTCAGCGAAAACGAGGCCAGCTCACTGGAATCAAAGCCCATTTCCATGGCATATGAAAACGCCTCATTAAAGTCACCATCGTAAAAAAGGCCAGCTATTTCATTAACCTGATCAAACAGTTCATTCAGTGCAGCAAGCTCACCTTCATCCAGCTCACCTTCAAGCTGATAACTATACTCACCAGAAAAATAGACACCCTTTTCATAGGATGATGCTTCGCCATTCGCACCTTTCGCATATTGCATAGACTCGGTTGAGTATCCCGTTTCCCGCAACGCGATGGTGACAATATCGCCATCTCGGGTACGAACATTAAGATTTAACGACTCATCATAACCCACCTGCTTTGAGTATCCGGCCTGGTATATTCCATTAGGGGAGGCATTATCAGATGCTCGGGACACGCGAGTTTTTTCTTCAGCTGCAAGTGCTGTTCTCTCATCCAATCGCGCTGAGACAAGAGGGGCTGCCGCTTCAGCACCGTCTTCCAGGAATCGTTTAGCCAACGCATCCAAGCCATCATTGACTAATTTAAAGCTCTTGCCAATATCCTCTTCGAGCGTGTCGGACATCATTCCTAGCGCCTTAATTTGATCAGTAGCTTCACCAAATCCTTGTTTAACACCAGCTCGAGCCTGGGCCATCAAATCTGCCAGTTTTTCTTGCGACGCCCCCGCCTCTGACTCGGCCGTCAATCGCCTTTCAACGAAACCAAGAATATTCTCGGCAACTTTTTCTGCCGAGATCGGCGGCACTTTGACATAACTCGCACCATTTGCGGTGTAGGTGCTGTTTAATTTACTGCTATCCGCAGACGGGCTGCTTGGCAACCCCATGCGGGCGCTTAACTCCTGGTAAAACTGATCCATATTAATGTTGGAGCTTGACGAACTATAAGAGAGTGTTGTCTGCGAAAGCGACACACGAACACTTTCGGACTGAACACGAACAGGTGTTTCTTGCCGGTGACCTGCTCGCTCGTCGTGAGAACTATGTGAGCGCGCACGAAACCCTTCTCTGCCGGGGAACATTGCACCGTCTTTCAATGCGTTGGTTGAGTAATTCATGACACTCTCCTGTTTCTCGTCTTATTTGCTTATCGGCGGACGATAAGTAATCTTTAGCAGGAAATGCAGATTAAACAAGCGGGCCTCAGATCTAACCGGCACGAGATGACGAGAGGCTCCTTATGCAATGGATGTATGGTATAGTCGCCGCCGTTTCGAACAGAGAGAGAGAACCATGCTAAAACAGTTTCCCGAGCCCGCAACTGACACCAGCCCGGCCCCCCTCATTCGGCGGTTAACGGCCATGCTGTACGACAGCCTTATTGTGATCGCGCTTATGATGATGACAACCGGCATCTACAAAGCGACGCAAGCTGGAATAATTGGCGCTGATAAACTTAGAGAGCTAACTGAAAGCGGTAAAATGGATACTGACCCCTTGCTCTCGTCAATTTTATTTATTGTTCTCTATGTGTTCTTCGCCTATTTTTGGACAAGAAGTGGCCAAACCCTGGGCATGCAAGTCTGGCATATTAGAGTACAAAGCCCATCTGGAACTTCGATCAGTTGGTCACAGGCATTGTTGCGTTTTATGATGGCCGCCGGCTGTTTTTTTTCCCTAGTTTATGGCTTTATCTTATTGCCATCAAATGGACCAAGCATTATTGCCATACTACTGATTGCGGCTGGTACAACCAGTTATCTGTGGGTGCTTATCGACAAGAAAAAGCGATCCTGGCATGACATTTTTTCGATGACAGAAGTGGTCAGAATCCCCAAAAGAAAGGCGGAGTAACGCCTTTCTAAGCAGCCCGCCTCAACAGTAAGGCACCGGCAAGCGCACAAACGCCGATGGGAATAAGTGTCGCGAAAACCGGATCAAACCCAAAGACCAGACTGGACGGCCCCAGCAGATCTTGCATAAATTTGAAGACCAGCCCAACGATGATACCGGTAAAAACACGGAAGCCCATAGTAACAGCGCGTAACGGGCCGAAAACAAACGAGATGGCAACCAGCACCAACGATGCTGTCGTCAATGGCCTCAGTACTTTTTTCCAAAAAGACATGGCGTAGTTACTTGAGTTTAGCCCCTGCTGTTCAAGATACTGGACATATGTATACAATCCGGAAATCGATAAGTTATCAGATTTTACGGTGAGGACGCCCAGCAGATCAGGGGATAACCCTGTCTGCCACTGCCTGGTTTTCTCTGAAGACTTTATCGATCGGTTATCAGTGAGGGTAGTTACCTCAACATCTTCCAACAGCCAGAAATCTCCCTGATAGAGGCCACGTGCAGCATAGGTTATGGTCTCGAGCCAGTTATTAGGGGTAAACGAATAAAGGGTGATACCATGCAGTACACCACCTGGCTGCACGGCATTAAAGTGCATAAAGACATTATTCTCTCGGTGCCAAACACCTCGTGAGGTTGCTACCCGATCCTCTCCCCCCATGGCAACAGCTTTTTGGCTTTGCGCTATACGCTCGGTAAAGGGGGCGACATATTCACCTAGCAATAAACCGATAATCACGACAACGATAGCCGGCTTCATTGCCGCCCAGACTATCCGCCTTACTGACACGCCAGCAGCCCGAATAACCACCAGCTCACTGTTGTTTGCCAGAACACCCAAGCCGATAAGACTGCCAATAAAAGCACCAAGGGGTAAATAATCGTAGATACGACGAGGCAGAGTGACGATTACGTACATCAGCGCCTCTATCATTTGATAGTCGGCACGCAGCTCTTCAATTTCGCCGATAAATCCAAATATCAGATCAAGTGATAGCACTACAACAAGCACCATCATGATTGAGGCTGCAACGGTCCTTACAATATAACGGTCAATTTTGCGCACGCGCAATCCTCCGCTGGTACATATAGGCGCGACCAAACAACATATATAAAGACACCGTCAGGAAAAGCAGATGCACCCACCACAATCCCAGCCAATCGGGAATTTTCGCCCCCTCAACCCACTTGCGCGCACCAATCAGCAATCCAAGGTAGGTTACATAGATCAGCATCGCCGGCAGCAACTGAAAAAACCTTCCCTGCCTTGGATTGACTTTACTGAGCGCCACCGCCAACAACGTTACAATGGGCACGAGAATGGGCAGGGATATGCGCCACTGCATAAGCGCTTTATCTTTCAGGTTGTCACTTTGCCATAACTGCGCTGTCGGCACGGCTTCTTCTATGGTTTTAATTCGTTGTGCAGCCAAATCGTCTATTTTGATTCCGTACTCATCAAACTCAATGACACGATAATTTAAGCTGCCGGGCACCCCCTGAAAGCGGGCTCCTTTCTCCAGCATGAGATACCGGGCACCGGACTTTTCTTCAAATTTCATTCGCCCCGAACGAGCAATCAGCACGGCTTGTTCTTGTCCGTTTTTCGTCGTTTCCGAGATAAATATGTTATTGAGTATTTTCTTATCATCACTTAGAGACTCGGCATAGGTCACTCGCTGACCTGAACGCAACTTTTGAAATCGCCCCTCCGCCAGCATTTCGAATTCGGTTAGCTTCGATTGCTGTGTAAAAATATCTTCCACTTTTTGCATTCCCCAAGGGGAAACCCACAGGCTCATTGAGCCTACAATACCTGCCACCAGTAGCGCCGGCCCCATCGTTAATAGAGTTAGCTTCCCCTGACTCATGCCACAGGCATGTAATATCGTCATCTCACTTTCGAGATACATACGCCCGTAAGCAAGCAGAATGCCTATAAATAGCCCCAGCGGTAAAATTAACTCGAGAAAACCAGGCAGACGATAACCCATGATTGAAAAAAGTACGTCTGCAGAAATACCACCAGACGCGGCCTGACTAAGATACTTAATGAAGCGGCCACTCATAAAAATAAGTAGCAAAACGCCAGACACCGCCAGCATGCTGACCAACGTCTGCCTGGCTAAATAGAAAAAAATAATTCGCAACGGATCTTCTCTTTATTATCAGTTATAACGATGATCACAATGACGTGAGAAACAACACCACCCAATACGACACAATCGGTAGAGTTTACATGAGCGGGACAAAGGGAAAAAGTCTAATTGCAGTCATTACTTCATCAGACGTTGAACTCTTGCGCAGAGACCAACTAGAATAACTTAACAAATGGTTAAATCGAAAAGCAGTGACTGCCAAGTTATCTATGAGATAGCAAATATACCCAGAAACTCTCAACGACGAAACCGAGCGCAACATTCAGAAAACAGAAGGCAAGTTCTCAGTCGCTTTTTGCCTTAACCGAAAAACAAATCACACTTCGACGCCAGGGGAATTTAATGGATTACAAGATTGGCAAAGCCAAATTTGACACGCTGAAAACAGATTGCCTCGTTATCGCGGTGAACAGTAAAGGCAAACTTTCTGAACCGATCAAAGCGCTCGACCAAAGCCTTGATGGAGTTTTACAGAAGTCCATTGCACAAGCTGATCACCCAACCGCAGCGGGTAGCTGCCTACTTCTGCCAGTAACCGGTAACGATAAAATCAAGCGTGTACTGCTTGTTGGCACGGGCGATGACGCCGAAATTTCTGCCGCAACATTTCGTAAATGTGTTCAGGCATTCACGAATACACTTAAAACGACTACCGCTGCAAAAATAGCAGTATACCTGGATGAATTTGCTGTTGCCGATCGCGATTCTCAGTGGCTGGTGAAGTGTCTGGTAGAAACCGTCTCTGATAACAGCTACACCTTTAATCAGTTCAAAAGCAAGGCCAGCACAGAGGGCAAAACAGCCCCCAAGCTTAAGAGCATTACCATTCTCACTGCCACAAGCGCTGACAGTTTGGATACAGCACTATCCATCGGCCAGGCTGTTGCCGAAGGAGTTAGCTATACCAAAGACCTTGGAAATATACCAGGAAATGTGTGCACCCCCACCTACTTAGCCAAAGAAGCCAAGGCGCTGGCTAAAACCTATGACCATATCAAGACAACGATCATCGAAGAGAAAGAAATGAAGTCCCTCGGTATGGGTGCATTGCTCGCTGTGAGTGCAGGCAGCGCCGAGCCTGCCAAGCTGATCATCATGGAATACAAAGGCACTAAAGCATCGAGTAAGCCACATGTGCTGGTCGGCAAAGGCATTACCTTTGATACTGGCGGCATCAGCTTAAAGCCTGGCGAAGCCATGGATGAAATGAAATACGACATGTGCGGCGCTGCCAGCGTGCTGGGTGCCATGAAGGCAATCGCACAAATCCAGCCGGAGCTCAACATCATTGGTGTTATCACCAGCGCCGAAAATATGCCGGGAAGTGCGGCCACTCGCCCTGGTGATATCGTCACCACCATGTCGGGGCAGACGGTTGAAATTTTAAACACCGACGCGGAAGGCAGACTCGTTCTTTGTGATGCATTGACCTATGTTGAGAAATTCAACCCCGCATCAGTAGTGGATATTGCCACGCTTACCGGCGCCTGCATCATTGCGCTGGGGCATCATGCAACAGGGCTGTTAACTAACAACGAGTCTTTAGCGGATGAAATCCTGGTTGCCGGAGAGCACACACTAGATCGCGCTTGGCGACTGCCACTTTGGGATGAATACCAAAGCCAGTTAGACAGCAACTTTGCCGACATGCAAAATATCGGTGGTCGACCTGCAGGCAGTGTAACGGCCGCGTGTTTCCTTTCACGGTTTACCAAAAAGTACCCATGGGCGCACCTTGATATCGCAGGCACCGCCTGGGTATCGGGTAAGGCAAAGGGAGCCACTGGTCGTCCAGTCCCCTTGCTGCTTGAGTACCTGTTAAACAAACGCTAATCAGCAACCTTACAAGCCCCGGAAGGTTTCCGGGGCCTCACTAACAGTCAACAGGAATTCGCTCAACTCGATGACGCAAGCGACCTTTTATATACTGAACAAGAAACATGAGCATGAACGCTACCTCTTCGCCTGCAAACTCGCTGAAAAAGCCATCCACCAGAATCTACGTGTTATCCTGAATATGCCATCACGCGATGCGGCAGACCATATTGATAGTTTACTGTGGACTTTTCGACCGGACAGCTTTGTGCCACATGAGCTGATCAGCGATGAAAGCAGCAATATTACGCAGCCACCACCAGTGAGCATTTTTTATCCGCAAGTAGCGCCCGATGCCCCGGCAGATATTTGCATTAACTTAACGGACACACCGCCACCCGCATCTATCCGCGTGGATCGAAAAATTGAAATCGCACTGAATTCCCCAGAATCCCTTAGCCGCCTTCGCCAGTATTACAAGCAGTTAGCCAGCGAAAAAATAGCGATAGAAGTACATGACTTTACCAAAGGCAAAACAGATTAATTACCTAACATTTTCATAGATATAATATACGTACCAGCTGAATGATGTAACGGATTTGAAAACTAGGATGGTAAATGAAAACAATTAATTCACCGACCGATAAGAATCAAAAAACTGATGAGCACGGATTTGATATTCCGATTCTCCAAGAGCGATGCGATAGCGACCCACAAAAGTCGGCCTTGTCAAACTCTACCAGCAACACTGCGGGAGTGAAGTATCCATCCGACAATCGCAGCAACCCCTTTTTGCCCTATGACACATTAGAAAAGCTTGCCGCCGAACGAGTACAATTCCAACAGCAACTGGCAGAATTTGATCACTACTTTAATGAAAAGGAACGCGCCGGGAAAAAGCTGTCCAACTCGCTAAAAGCAACCTCACTCTCCCCGCAGCCAAAGAAACAGTCGGAGGAAATTGCAGAAATAAAGACGGAGAGTATTCGACAACTGGTGCAAACCATGACCCAGGCTGTCATGGCGGAGTACGCGGCAGAAATAGAAATGGAAGTTTTTAGACGCGTAAAAACCAAACTGTTAGGTAGCAACGAAAGTGGCAGCAAAGACTAAGCAAGAAAGTTGCGCACTTGCTATTGCCCCACTTAAACTCTTTTTAGACATGCAGGCGCGATCTCTAACACCAGGTAAAAAAGCGCATTTTCATGACCGAGCATGTATAATGCCGCTCAGTCTGCTTGCCAAACGAAATGATAATCCACCGTCATTCAGGGCATAAAAAATTCATCGATCCGGCAAGACCAATCTTGCCTTGGATTAATCCCCATAAATCAGCGATTAATTGTCTTAGTTTATTATGGAAAAAACTTATCAGCCCAGCGACATCGAACAGAATTGGTACAATACTTGGGAAGAAAAAGGTTACTTTAAGCCTTCAGGTACTGGTGATTCTTATTGCATCATGATCCCGCCACCAAATGTTACGGGAAGCCTGCACATGGGGCACGGCTTCAACAATACGATCATGGATACAATGGTTCGTTATCACCGAATGCAAGGCCGCAATACGCTATGGCAGCCAGGTACCGACCATGCAGGTATTGCCACGCAAATGGTAGTAGAGCGCAAGCTGGCGGCAGAGAATGTTACCCGGCATGATCTCGGCCGCGATAAGTTTCTAGACAAAGTCTGGGAATGGAAAGAAGAGTCCGGTGGCACCATTACCCGTCAGATTCGCCGACTTGGCTCCTCCGTTGACTGGAGCCGCGAGCGCTTTACGATGGACCCTGGTCTGTCAAATGCAGTGCAGGAGGTTTTCGTTCGGCTTTACGATGACGGCTTGATTTACCGCGGCAAGCGCCTGGTGAACTGGGACCCCAAGTTACATACAGCTATCTCTGATCTGGAAGTTATCTCTGAAGAAGAAAGCGGCTCAATGTGGCACTTCCGTTATCCGCTGGAAGACAATTCGGGGCATTTGGTAGTTGCCACCACGCGACCAGAAACCATGCTGGGCGATACCGCCGTTGCGGTGCACCCAGAAGATGAGCGCTACCGACACCTGATTGGCAAACAAATTCGCCTGCCGCTGACCAACCGTTTAATACCTATTATCGGCGACGACTATGTTGACCGTGAGTTTGGTTCAGGTTGCGTAAAAATTACCCCGGCCCATGATTTTAATGACTATGAAATAGGAAAACGCCACGATTTACCGATCATTAATATTTTTGATCGGGACGCGAACGTCCTCAGCGAATTTACCGTCCTTACCTTTAAAAGCTATGAAACCCTGCATGGCGAAAAAGCACCGGCAGAATATGCAGGGCTGGAGCGATTCGAAGCACGCAAAAAGGTGGTGGCAGCCATTGACGCACTCGGCCTGCTCGAAAAAATTGACCCGCACACGCTTAAGGTTCCACGGGGTGATCGCTCGGGAGTGGTGGTTGAGCCCTGGCTGACAGATCAGTGGTATGTGAAAACCGCCCCGCTGGCCGCAGAGGCGATCAAAGCCGTTGAAGACGGTCGCATCGAGTTTGTACCCAAGCAGTACGAGAACATGTATTTTTCCTGGATGCGTGACATTCAGGACTGGTGTATATCACGCCAGTTGTGGTGGGGACACAGAATCCCTGCCTGGTACGATAACAGCGGTAACATCTACGTTGGCCGCGATGAAGCGGAAGTGCGTGAGAAATATAATATCGCCGCCGACCATAAAATTTACCAGGATGAAGATGTACTCGACACCTGGTTTTCGTCTGCGCTTTGGACATTTTCAACGCTGGGGTGGCCTGAGCAAACACCCGAGCTAAAGACGTTTCATCCGACCGATGTTCTGGTCACCGGCTTTGACATCATCTTTTTCTGGGTTGCCAGAATGATCATGATGACGATGCACTTCGTGAAAGATGAAGATGGCACTCCGCAAGTGCCTTTCAAAACCGTCTATGTTCATGGTCTCGTGCGCGACTCACAGGGCCAGAAAATGTCGAAATCCAAAGGTAATGTACTTGATCCGCTGGATATTATCGATGGTATCGACTTACCAACACTGCTGAACAAAAGAACCACCGGTATGATGCAGCCTCAAATGGCGGCGAAGATAGGCAAGCAGACCGAAAAAGAGTTTCCTGAAGGCATCGCCTCCTATGGCACCGACGCCTTGCGCTTTACCTTCTGCTCGCTGGCATCTACCGGGCGTGATATTAAGTTTGATATGGGCCGTGTTGAAGGCTACAGAAACTTTTGTAACAAAATCTGGAATGCCGCCCGCTATGTGCTGATGAACGCTGAAGACAAAGACTGCGGCCAAAATGGTGGTGACCTGGACTTCGGTCTCGCCGAGCGCTGGATTATTTCGCGCCTGCAACAAACGGAAGCACTGGTGGCCAAACACATGCAGGAATATCGCTTCGACCTCGTCGCCCAAGCGATTTACGAGTTTGTCTGGAATGAGTACTGCGATTGGTATCTCGAACTATCCAAACCGGTACTCTGGGACGAAAGCGCATCGGATGCAAAACAGCGAGCAACACGCCGAACATTGGTTCGCGTCCTGGAAGCTATCCTGCGTTTATCACATCCAATCATGCCTTTCATTACGGAAGAAATCTGGCAACGCATACGTGTTTTTGCAGGTAAATCTGGCGACACAATTATGACACAGCCCTATCCCACGGCTGACGAAAGCAAAATCGACGACATTGCCAACGGTGATATCGAGTGGCTGAAGGGTGTTATCCTGGCCGTGCGAAATATCCGAGGCGAAATGGATATATCACCCGCTAAACCGATCCCTGTCTTTTTCAAAAATGGTTCAAGTGAAGACCTCAGACGCCTGAGCGAGAATGACACCTACCTGAAAAAACTCGCGAAGCTTGAACAAATTACGGTTCTTGGTAGCGAAGAAGCACCCATGTCGGCAACTCAGTTAGTCGGTGATATGGAAATCCTGGTGCCAATGGCAGGACTAATTGATAAAGACGCTGAAATCACCCGTCTTGAAAAAGAAATTGATAAGGCGACAAAAGAACTGCAGCGACTACAAGGCAAACTTGGTAACGAAAAATTCGTTGCTAATGCCCCTGCCGATGTTGTCGAGAAGGAGCAGGCCAAACTAGCGGATATTAACGCATCACATCAGGTACTGACGGTACAGCTGGAAAAAATACGTAACATGTAACCCTGAGAAAGCTAAGTTTGCGGCTGCCATATTTAACTCCTATGGCAGCCGCAAACAATTAGGGACTCATTCGATTAAGCGCCAAAACCAGCCCGTCCTCTCAGCCAAATTCCCTTATGACACCAACAAACACTTCCATTATCCATGTTATCGGCGGTGGTTCTATCGGACTATTATTCGCTGGCAGACTGTCACCATTCGCAAGAGTTCATATACTTTCCAGAAATGGAGACTCTATCGCAACACAATTTAGCATTGAATCCCCAGACGGAAGCATTAGCACCTACTCTCTCGACACAGAGCACAACCCTCAAGCAGGTATTGACTGGTTATTGGTGTGTACCAAAAGCTATGACGCCGAAAAGGCCGTCAACCTTGTATCCGCAAGACTTTCCGAAAATTCGCGTATCGTGCTTTTAGGTAACGGCATGGGATACCAGCAAAGGATCGCCACCAACCACCCCAGCAGCAAAGTTTTCGTGGCTTCTACGACTGAGGGCGCCAATAGACCACAGATACAGGGTACACAACCTGCTGTAACGTGCGTGCGCCATGCAGGCACGGGAAATACAACAATCGGCGCTTTGCACAGCCCCCCACCCCACAGCATTAAGCAGGACTTGCTCGCGCTCAGTGCACTGCTGAATAAAGCCAGTTTCGACAATGCCATTAGCGAAAATATTGTCATGGCACTGTGGCGAAAACTCATTGTTAACTGCGGTATCAACCCGTTTACGGCAATTCTCAATTGCACTAATGGCAACATTCTGCGCCATCCTTTTTTTCTCACGCGCATTGACGGACTGTGCAACGAACTTGCTGATGCGGCACAACGGGCAGGCCTGGCGATCTCTGCCGAAGAATGCAAGAAAAGCGTGCGGTTGGTGGCCGCTGCAACGCAATATAATCGTTCATCGATGCTGCAGGATGTTACTCAGGGCAAACTTACAGAAATAGACTTCATCAACGGGTTTATTTGTCAGCAAGGTGCGCTGCACGGGCAGGACTACCCGATTAACCGAGAACTGACAACGAAGGTAAAGGAGTTATCGCCAATGTCGCCGGCTGTGCCACAAGGGTAATAACACAGCGAGCAAAATCAAAAAGCAAAAAGCCCCAAAAAAGGGGCTGAAAAACGAAGGTACTTTTACAAAATCGATTGAGTCTACACTTTAAATGCTTCGATTATTGACTGCAGCGAACTGGTTAAATCAGACAACTCTTTACTCGCCCCCAGTGTATCTTTGGCGTTATCCGCTGTTTCCTGACCGAATACGGTAATCTGCCTAACGTTGTTATCAATGTTTTTGGCTACTGCACTTTGCTCTTCAGCGGCCTGAGCGATCTGATGACTCATGTCTACGATGGTGGAGACCGCCGCAACTATGTTGTCCAACGCCTTAGAAACTTTTTGCGACTGCTCAACCGTGCTGTTGGTAGCTTTATGACTACCTTGCATAGACTTGACCGCTTCACTTACCCCAGATTGCAAGCGATCGATCATTTTTTCGATTTCTTCTGTAGATTTCTGTGTGCGTTGCGACAGCGTTCTCACTTCATCGGCCACGACAGCAAAGCCACGGCCCTGCTCACCTGCTCGTGCGGCTTCGATCGCTGCATTCAACGCCAGCAGGTTGGTTTGCTCGGCGATGGCACGGATTTCCACCAGCACCTGGCTGATATTCTGGCTGTCGTCGCTTACCCGATTAATTATAGTTACCGACGCTTCGATTTCTTGCGCCAATCGGTTGATGGTTTTCAGGGTCTCTTCAACTACATGGCGGCCATTGCTCGCTTCTTCATCTGCCTGGTGGGCAGCGTCAGAGGCATGCTGCGAACTGGTGGCAACTTCCTGCACGGTGTCGACCATCTGATGCATGGCTTCAGATATCTGGGCGGTTTCTGCCATTTGTTTCTCAACCGCCTGGCTGTTCGCCACAGCAGTGTGATTGACTCGTTTGGCTTGCAGGTCAACATCAAGGCCGGTAGTGCTCACCACCTGAATCAGTTGGTGCATCTTAGCGGTCATGTTATTGAACTCTGTCGTCAGAGCGCCCATTTCATCCTGCGTGAAGACACCTAAGCGAACGGTCATATCCCCATCGGCAACCTTTTGCGCTCCCGAAGCAAAGCTCTCGATAGTTGTTCTGATCGAGAAAAAGAACCCCATATAGAGATAAACAATTATTAGCAGTAAAATCGATTGGCCAATAGCAATCGTATACAAGACCTGTTTTTCTGCATCTAAACGAATCGATAACACCTCACCTATTGCTTCCGCTATTGCGAAATCAAAATCGAATAGTTTATCTATCTCACGAGACACCTGGTCATCAAATTCATTCCAGGGCATATCCAGCCCAATCGGGGTAATAATATTGGTATCAAGGCTGTCACGAACGATCAGTATTGAATCTTTAATACCATCTGCCTGTCCTGAAAGACGAGCTTTGATTGCCTCGGATGAGTTTAATGCCACTTCAAGCGCTGGAACAAAAGACGTGTTCATATTGGTCAAACGGTCAAAGTTTGCGTTTAGCAAATCACTCATCACGTAATTGACCTGACCTTCATTTAAAGAAAATATCCCTTTATTACGCGCATCTCCAAGATCACTGGTGGTTCTTCTGAGAGTTTTAGCAGAAAGTTCAAGAAGCAGTTGTACTTCACGGGAGGGATCTTGTGCCAGCCCAGAGATTTGTACGATCAACGACAGCACACTGCCCACCCTTGTCGCGAACTCGTTGTAATATTTGTACTGAGGGTCGACGTTTTCCTGGTAGGCATCCTCCGTGATCAGCTTTGTCCACTGACTGGACGCATCAGTTAACTGGTTACGCAAATCGCCGGTTTTATCAAAATCCATCGAGGCATCTTCCAGAGTGATAAACAACTCCGATACCTGCTTACGCGCCCTGATAGACTTTTCATCCAATGCAGGTACGGGGCGCAACTTCGATACAGCTCGGTAATCACGATACCGTTGTACTTCCTGCATCAACTGAGTAGTCGTCCGATAAACCTCAATACCATCCATTTCATTTTCAATGTTTTGAATGGACGACATAAGCTGGGTTACCAACACCTGACCCAGCCAACCTATAGGCAACAGAAAAAGCACACTGATCAGACTGAACTTATAAACGTATTTCAGTCTGTTCATTAACAGTATGGCGGGCAACAAAAACCGCTTCACTAAGCACCCTCCGCGAGGAATTTTCTAGGTTTAAACCACTACGCTAACGCGCTTTAAACGTAGTATATATATGGATATAAAACGCACTATGATTTTCAGTGTAGTTCAAAGTTTCTGGTTTGCAGCCATATCAGAAATAATTTATGCACTAATGATCGTCACAACCGCAATTGTGCTACTGGATATATCGGCTAACAAATCATAAAGTTAAGCAGATTTCCTAGAAAACGTTTAACACAAGCTTTGTACGAGCAACCCGCCAGGCTATAAACCTATCACCCAATTCGGGCTTGACGCTGGTTAACTGATGAAAACTGACAAAACAACGAGGATGTAATGCATATAGGCATCGATCTTGGAGGCACAAAAACAGAAATTGTGGTGCTTGATGCTCTGTCTCAAGTCTTATTTCGACGCCGCGTGGCCAGCGCCCGCGATAGCTATGACAATACCCTTAATACTTTACAGAGTCTCATTACCAACGCCGAAAACGAAGTGAATGCCCAATGTTCGATCGGCATTGGGATTCCCGGTGCCATATCACCAGATACCGGACTGATCAAGAATGCAAATTCTACCTGGTTGATAGGCCACAACCTCGCCGAAGACTTGCGACAAAGACTGGGACGCCCCGTTTACATAGCCAACGATGCTGACTGCTTTACCTTGTCTGAGTCGATCGACGGTGCCGCGAAAGATAAGCGGTTGGTGTTTGGCGTTATTCTGGGAACTGGCGTAGGGGGAGGAATCGTATTCAATCAACAGCTATTAGGTGGCCCCAACGCCATTACTGGCGAATGGGGGCACAACCCGCTACCCTATCCACAAGCTATGGAAACACCGGGCTATACCTGTTACTGCGGTCGCCGGGGTTGCATTGAAACCTGGCTATCCGGACCTGCCCTAGAGAGGCAGTACCTCGTCGCGTCAGGGAACGAGATTTCAGGTCAAGAAATTCATCTCGCCCTTGCACGCGGTGATCTGCATGCGACGGCATGTATCCAAACCTATGCAGACAGATTGGCCAGAGGGCTTGCCAGTGTTATCAACATTCTCGACCCCGATATGATTGTGTTAGGAGGCGGGCTGTCTAATATCGACCAGATTTATAAAATGACGGCCCAGAAAATCCCCCAGTATGTTTTCTCCGATCAGGTGAACACGCAAATAGTGAAAAATATTCACGGCGATTCAAGTGGTGTCCGTGGCGCAGCCTGGCTCGGCGCCAAACTGTTACGATAGAATAGCCCCCACTAAAAACTCTATAAGCGAAATAACAGAGCCCATACAGGAAACGAGCCGCATGATCACCCAATTCCCCACGGATATCGCCGACGTTGATGACAGCACTTTAGTGGCCCTCGCCAACCTGCTAAACCGGCACCAGAGTCTTTTTACAGAACAAGGCATGCCAGGACCAACCGTAGAATTTGACGCCCAATGGACTTCTGAGTGCATCTACGGCAGCAAAGATCAGAATCGTCAGGTCACATGGAAGCCGGTACGCCGATCATACCGCAACACATTCACTGATATGGAGGAAGCATTAGAGAAGAAATTTCATCCTTCCGTAGTCACTTTCTATTGCAGTCACTGGTCGGATGGCATCTGGGGAGAATTTGCCAACGAACAGATCAGCCTGATTCAGGTCTGGAATGACGATGATTTGGACATGTTGAAGAAGAATTTACTAGGTCATGCTTTTGCGAAGCATAAGAACCGACTGCCATTAACGCTTTTTATCGGCTGCACCAGCGATGACGATATCGTCAGTGTGGATAACGAATCTGGGCAAGTCATCGTAGAAAAGCCCGGTAAAAAGGCTTTCCGCGTTCTAGCTGATAATTTGGCGACATTTTTAGACGGGTTCACACCAAGCACCAGGCCCTATTCTGGCGAATAATACGGCCCTACATCCAGCCGGCCAAAGCAAAGAGCGCTAATACCATAAACCACACACCAAGAGACCGGTTGAGTAATTCTCGTATCGCCGTTAGCAGAGTTGTTGTTTCGCTGTACTGAGGGAAGTCGCTGCCGCGTTTATCAGAAGAGTCGCGGCAATCCTCCCCGAGTGCTCCCTGCGCCGTCAAATGCAGAAAGTTTACCGCGGTGATATTAAGATCAAGCATCTTCTCTAAGGCAACGCGGTAACAAGTAGAAAAGTTGCCTGTAAAAGCGAAGCTGAAAGCTAGTATGCGGGATGGCACAAACGCTGCCAGTTCATACACTTTCGCGAATATTTCAATTTGGCCACCAGTTTTTCTTCGCTCTATTTGCTCAAACATGCGCACCATCAAAGCCGCCGGTGCACCCGCCAGTGCAAACCAGAAAATCACCAGGAAGTAACGCCGAAAAGACTCTTCCAGCAACCAATGACATGCCTGATACCGAAGCTCGGCAGGTGAGCTAATACGATACACGGCTTCCGTAGGGTAGCAGGCGGATAGTATGTGATGCGCTCCTGTATGATCGCCTTTTTCCGCCGATGCAGAAAACTGCATTATTTGTTCTTTGAAACCACTATCCCCCAACAAAAATAGCAATATTAAAAACTCGGCAAAAAAATACAGCAGACCAAAATAGTCTTGGCTAATCGACTCCAGAGCTACATAAAACAGTAGTGCCAGCAAAATGGTGATGCCTATAAAAAGATAAGCGGCGTTAGCGGTGTGCCAGTGAGAGCGTTTGAGCACTAACTCCAGCTTGCGATCAAAAACCCGGCTAAAGGGAATATCGAAACGTCGTTGCAGCATGTAAAGGACAACCAGTAACAGAAAGTTCACAGCGACATTACCTTATAGGTCAGATGGGTTCGTTGAGCATGTGGCGTTGTTGTTCAAAACTGTAGCAGAGCGCGGTACTTTTCCCAATCGAAAAAAGGCCCAGGGTCGGTCTTTCGTCCGGGTGAAATATCAGAATGGCCGGTGATTCGCTCGCGGGTGATGGCGGGATAGTGCTGCTGAATTTCTCTGGTAAGGCGGGTAAGACTTTGGTACTGAGCCTCGGTATAGGGGCTGTCATCAGTGCCTTCCATTTCAATGCCAATGGAAAAATCATTGCAGCGCTGGCGACCACAAAAAGTCGATGCGCCAGCATGCCAGGCACGCTTATCAAGAGGTACAAACTGGGTAACCTGCCCGGCCCGATCAATTAAAAAATGCGCGGATACTTTGAGGTTTTCTATCTCACGAAAAAACGGGTGGATGTGACAATCGAGTTGATTACAAAAAAAATCTTTAATATGCGGGCCACCAAACTGGCCCGGCGGCAAACTAATGTTGTGGATTACCAGCAGATCGATCGGACAGTCAGGGCGTTCGTCAAAGTTGGGTGACGGGGCGACATGCACCCCATCTAACCATAAAGTTTCAGGTGTTGACTCTGTCTGCATGGGTAAAAGCTCTGGTGGCAAATAAATGCCACCATATCACAACGATAGCCGACCGTCCTAGCGGCGCATACCACCGATAATAGACTCGAGTGCGCGATCAAATATCTGGCCATCGTCGAGCATCGTTAGCCTGCCACCCAGCACAACCGTCACCAGATCTGTCTCCAGCACTTCAAGCACTTTTGCACCACTTCGGTTGATAAACACATACTTCCCTATTGATTTGATCAACGCCGCCAGCTTACACCGGTGCGAAGTACCATCGGCATCACGTAACTCAAACCAGGCACCCACCTGAAATCTGGCAATCGCCGAGGCCGCTGCATCAACGGACATCACTGCCACAACTTCCGTCAACGGCTCGCTGCTTGCGCCAGAGATAGTTGTCGTAGCGTTTTCATGGGCGATCTCTTTTGCAATTGCGGTTTCTTCAAGACCAGATGCAGATTCGTTAGTTTCTGCAATAGCAACGCTGGCTACAGCAACGCCTTCCGGCTCGTAAGTCTCTTTTATTAACGACTGAATTTCGCTTTCCTGAGCTTCAGTCAACGCCGCATCTGCGTTACTCTCAATCTCACTCTCAACACGGTTGCTGACATCATCCAACACAGGCGTCGATATATCTGCTACAGGCTTGGGTGTACCAATGCTAACCTTGGGTTGAACAGGTTTCGCCAGCTCTGCCGAGCGCATAGATGGCAGTGCGGCAATCTTTTGCAATGCCACTTCATGGGCGCGTTCCAACTCAGCAAGTAAGTATTTAGACTTCACCGCATCGTAAGAAATTCCCGCCAGCCCTTCACGAATTGCACAGAGCATTCTGGGCATGTTGCGCAGCAAACGCTTTCTGGCATCGGGACCGGATGTATCAGGATCAATACTCCAGACCAATTCAGTTAACACATCGTTATAATCCCGCCACTGAGGGTGTGACGCTCCCTCTTTTAAGTAGGCAATAAGCATAACCCGTTTCCAGGCTTCTCCAATTAACGGCATTAGCGACTTGGGGATGTGACGGCCACGAATCGCCTGATTAACGATGCCGTCTACATATTTCTGCCCTTCCTCACTGCGCGCCTTGCCTTCCTCTGCATCCTGAATACGCCTTGCAACTAATTCAGCCCGTCTGCGATCAACATCCAGGAAGGCTTTGAAATCTTCCAGAACTTCACCGAACACTGAAATATTGCTGTCAAACTCGACTAAAACCCGCTGTATAGACGCTTCTATTTTCTCGTATAAATGATCTCGGCCCGACTTTTGACGCTCTTCCCAGCCGATAGTGGATCTTGATATCTCATTTAGTAGTTGACGCGCAGGATGACCGCCAGCATTAAAGAAGGACTTGTCCAACAACGCTGTTTTGAGTAGTGGAATTTGCAAGCGAGCAATCAGCGCCCGCATTTTTTCGGGAATTTGCGTATCTTCCAGCACGTACTCAAACAACATAGACACCAAACTGATCACGTCTGCCGTGGCTCTGCTATATGTCGCGCCGCGATTCGCTTCCATCAAATTTTTAAACAACGATGAGAAATCGAGCAAGCGATTGTCCGTCATACTAACATTGTCTAACTCGTCCAGCAGAGACTCTTGCTCACTTGGAGTAGATGACGACAGTCCGGTAACCGGCCTTCCTGGTGCGAATGCCTGACTAAACTGGGCCTTCGACAAGGCTTCAATAATACTTTTTAAATCAATTGAAGCACTTGCAGACTGCGATGGCGTCAGGCCACCGGTAAGCTCTGAGTGCAACCCGCTATTTCGAATTGCCTGACGCAGCGCCTGTAATTGCGCCGGGTTTTCATTGATGCTGCTTGACCGTGGAGCCTCGCTTAAACCTTCACTTTCAACGGCCTCACTAAGATAGCTCTCTTCAATCGCAGCCGGACGCCTGGCTACAGGTGCATCGCTATGCTTTAAGTCCGGCATCACACCTTGTTTAACTAGCGCATTATTGGTTGCTTCATAGAGCGGCCCCAGGCGACAAATAACGAACTTATCAAATAGTTTAAGAAATACCAGTTTCGGGCGTATATCCAAATCTAATTCTGACATCGCCGCTGAAAAAGCATTGATCAACATTTGCGGACCAACCGGCAACTCAGATAACGTGATGGGGGCATTGGGCAGCAAACACTGAAATCTAAGTACGAGATGACCCAAAGGCGTGGTGTAAAGCTCTAGAGCACGCCCCAACATCGTTTCAACGGCAACGTTGTGCTCAAGAATATCATGGTCCATCAACGTAAGTTTTTCGATATCAACCGGCGACGATGCCGCAGGCTTCTGACTAACGGCCATATTGTTAAACGCATTATGCATATTCTGCGTAAAGGCGATTTCAATCGACTTCCGGCTTAGGCGGAGCACTCTCATCGCATTAAAATAAGCAACCTGCTCGTCACCATTTTTCGCCTGATCTGCGCGTTGAAATAAAATATCATCGGCATTGTGATAGACATCATTACAAAGCTGATTTACACGATTGGTAAAGGCATCTTTCAACCGGCTAAGCGGCAGTGGCAATTGTGCCCCTGCATTTCCGGTATCCCTTTTTAATGCGTTCAACTCAACGACTTTCTTTTCCACAGACATGATTGCTTCCCAGAACATGTACCAGTGCGGTTGCACTTTATTGATAATTTCATTCTAGACGCCCGATCCGTCAACTACTGTCACATTTTGTCACTTCGCGAATTACGTCACAGGTTTAGCTATAATCAATCTAATCAACTTTATTTTTATCAATATATTCAATTAGTTATAAAATTTATTTCATAGACAAACAGCTGTATTCGCAAATTTTATTGCACTACAGCCCACAGACTGAAACTGTTACAATACACCTGTATACAGAGCGCCACAAAACACTATCATTCTGCAACAAACACTTACATTAACCCCGTACAACGACACCTACTTCAGCGAAGATGCCCACTCATGAGTGAAAACACCCCCGACCCGGCAAGCGAAACCAAAGCCATCGGCAAAACCATGGCCTTGATCGCCTGGATCATTGGCATGCTCTTGGCCACACAGTTTTTCGGGGCATGGGAAGAAAAGCAGATTAATCCCAACCGCTCTCCAGAAAGTTATGCCGATCAAAACGGCCAGCACAACACCGTATTAAAACGCAACCGGGCGGGCCACTATCTGACCCATGGAAAAATCAATGCAGTGCCAGTAACCTTTCTTTTGGATACCGGGGCAACGGATGTTGTCATTCCTGCGGCCATGGCGGCGCGGCTTGGCCTGCCCAGACTGGGTAAAAACCGTGTTCAGACAGCCAATGGTGAAATTGATGTTTATGGGACAGTTATCGAATCGCTGGAGTTTGGTAATATATCGCTGCGCGCCGTACGCGCGGCAATCAATCCCAACATGGGCCCCGACGAAGAAATTCTGCTCGGCATGAGTGCGCTAAAACAAGTGGATTTCCGCCAGGAAAACGGTGAATTAATCCTCAAACAATACCGCCCTTAGACCATCTACCCTTAAATACCCTACTGGACTACCTAACTATGCAGATAACCCAGGAAATGCTGAATTACGCTATTGCTCATAATGTCGATGCAGCTTTAGATGAAGACATTGGCAACGGTGACATTACCGCGCTACTGATTCCTGATACGACTATCGCGAAAGGGCGCGTTATCACCAGAGAAAACGCAACTATCTGCGGCACGGCCTGGGTAGACGCCGTATTCAGACGCATAGATCCACGTGTAAAGCTCAATTGGAGAGTCGAGGATGGCGAGATGGTAACCCCCAACCAGGTGCTGTTTGAATTTACTGGTCCCGCCCGAAGCCTGCTCACTGGTGAGCGGGCCGCACTTAATTTTCTGCAGACATTTTCTGGCACCGCAACCAAAGCGCGGTTCTATGCTGACAAAGTGGCGCATACACAGGTGAAGCTGCTCGATACCCGAAAAACCCTACCAGGTATGCGTATTGGTCAAAAGTACGCTGTAGCAAAAGGAGGTTGTTTCAATCATCGGATTGGTCTGTTCGATGCATTTTTAATTAAAGAAAACCATATCCACGCCTGTGGCAGCATCGAGAATGCGGTGAAGCAGGCACGGCAGATAGCCGCTGACAAACCCGTCGAAGTTGAAGTTGAAAACCTGGACGAATACGCACAGGCCATTAATGCCGGAGCCGACATTATCATGCTGGATAACTTCAGCCTTGTGGACATGCAGACCGCTGTCACTCAAAAGCCTGCCAAGATCAAGCTGGAAGCATCCGGCGGCATCAACGACAAAACCCTCGTACCTATCGCCGAAACTGGCGTCGATTTTATTTCAATTGGTACGCTCACCAAAGACTGCCAATCTATTGATTTATCTATGCGTTTCAATTAATTATCCGGAGACGCTGCCAATCAGGACTCAGTCACAATGATGAGTCCCACTGGTTAACTTCACTATTTATTCTATTATTAAACTTATTAGATGTTTCCCACATCGTCATCGCGGCAACAATCTTTATCTGTAGTTATTCTGAATAAGAGCCGTTGCCAGAAAGATGTAGTAGCCAGTCCAATTTTATAATGATCGTTTTGCCAAAGAGGGTGCCATGTCGAGTAAGTCTTCCAGCCAAAAAGAATTGCGTTGCTTTATTGGCCTTCAGATTCCAGCAGACGTTAAAAAAGCGATGGCAACAGAAAGCAAAGCGATGCAGTCTGATGCTAAATATGCTGACTTTAAATGGGTAAAGAAAAGCAACTACCATCTGACACTGCATTTTCTCGGCGAAATACCGCTGCATCAAGTAGTCGAGCTTAAAGAAGCGTTTGAGAAAAACCCTTTAATCGCACAGCCTTTGCAACTTGAAATCACCGGCATCACTGGCTTTCCTGACGTAAAAAGCCCAAAGTTTATCGTCGCTGAGTTAGCCAACAACGATGCACTAAACAACCTGCAGCAAGAGATTAAAAACGAACTGGACCGGCAGGGAATTAACCAGGAATCCGAATCATTCCGGCCGCACATCAGTCTCGCCCGCTTAAAACGAGGGCATCAGGCACCAACGTTAGGCAAGCTGGCAGAGATGACTCTCACTTTCAGCATCGATGAATATGCGGTATTCAAAAGTACACTCACACCAGAAGGCTCGGTTTATGAAGTCATTGGCTCTTTTGGTAAGCCCAAACCCACGCTAAGTGATTACTTCGGCGAAGAAGAGTCGGAAGACGATACTGACAAGAAAGACTAGCCGCAATCGCGGCTGCACATTTGCCTTATCCCTGGCTGATCAACTCATCAAATATTTTCAAGTGACCAATTAAGCTGTCAGCATTCTCTGTGCGGCAGCGAAAATACTCTTCCGCCATCGGGTGAATCTGGCTGGAAGCAGGCAACGGCAAGTTGAAAGAGATAATGTCACTGACCCGCACCAGCAGCACAAACTGAAGCCACTGGGTAAACTCCATGGTATCGATGAAAAATGGTTGATCGCTGGTAAAAGCAGATTCGGGAGGCGAAACATCCTCCCACAACCCCAAATCTTTCAAAGATGCTTCAATTGCCAGCAATGTTTCGGCAATCTTGCTGGTATGCTCTGCTACCTGATCTGTCTGATTATCAGTCAATGGCTGTCATCCACATACAATTGGTTGCATTGTTACGCTTAAATCAAAGCGCCTCGAGTTCGACTTCCTCACCCTGCAGCACCTTATGTAAATCGACAAACTGCTGCGTGAGCTTATGTTTTGGCGCCATATAAATTAACGGCTGATGTTCCTGGTGCGATTCTTTCATCTTGATACTGGATGACAAGCGCACAGGCAATACTGGTAACCCTTCATCCAGCAGCTCCAATATCAGCTGCCGAGGCAGACTGGCTTGCGCCTGATACTGGTTAACAATAATACCTTCAATTTTCAGGTCTTGATTATGGTCTTCCTGCAGATCCTGAATTTCACCCATAATGTTATACAACGCCTGACGCGAAAAATCGTCACAATCAAAAGGAATCAAACAGCTATCACTAGCGATCAGGGCCGAGCGCGTATAGAAGTTTAACGCTGGGGCGGTATCTATATAAATACGATCAAATGTCTGGGACAAACTTTTCAGCGCTTCCCGCAGTTTATAAATTTTATGCCGGGTTTCGAGTTTCCTTTCCATAAAATCCAGTTCAGGGCTGGATGGCAGCACAAACAAATCGGCAAACGGTGTGCTATGCACAAAATCTTCTGGCTTCTTGCTAAATATATTGAAGGCAACGGTTTGCTCAAAAAAATCCGCCACGGTATCTTTCATATCCGCGGTGCGTTTGCCGGTGAGGTAAGTTGACGAGTTTCCCTGCGGGTCAAGATCAACGACCAGCGTCTTTAAACCTTCAGCCGCACTAACAGCAGCCAGGTTACAGGTAATACTGGATTTACCAACGCCCCCCTTTTGATTAAAAATTACTCGTTTCATATCCCTCCCCTCTTTTTTATTTGATTTGCGGCCAGCCTTATTATGCAGTCAAAAAACAACCAGCAAACCGCCGTCTAATTGTTTATGCTTTGCCAGACAATTGCATTACCCGCCCGACGAATCCCATTACCAGCCAAAAGTGTCTTTAATAAATGGCACTGTCAGGCGCCGTTTGGCAGATAATGACACATCATCCAGCTTTTGCAATATATTCACCAGGTCCGCCATGCCTCTGCCGCTGCGCTTCATGATATAGGTCATTACATCTTCACTCAGCTCAATTCCCCGTAGTTTACCCCGGGTGCGAATAATTTCAGACTTGAGGTCATCCGGCGCTTCTGACAACGCAATAGTAACACCGCTACAAAGACGCGACTTTAAATCGGGTAACGTAAAAGGCAGATGTACAGGTGATTGCTCCCCACTGACAAGCAGCGCCTTTCCTTGCGTTTTAATTTCATTGAAGGCATTAAAAATGGCAACTTCCCATGCCTTTTTCTCGACGACGAACTCAATATCATCGATACAAACCAAGTCAAAATCGACACACCCTGAAAGCACTTCTGGCGATAAATACTGGATGTCATTAAGGGAAAGATAGAAAGCTCTGCCGCCAAGCTTTTCGGTTTCATGACAGGCAGCTTGTAATACGTGGGTTTTACCAACACCTTTTGATCCGGCAACAAAGTAGAAGAGTTCGGCGGCCGCCGCCGTCGCGCTGCTAACACTTTTACTTTGTAATTTCTGACTTAGAGCCGCTTGCAGCATGCGGACTTTTGCTGCGTTCAAATCACCCAGATAATTGTCGAACGTTGAGCTATCGCGAAGTTTGATATTAAGCGTTAGCTGCACATATGCCGGTGATTCTGTGGTATTCATTGCGATTCTTGCCTGGCGCGGATATTTTGTGCAGCCTTCGCCCCCCAGTAGGTAATGTAGTGCAAGCCGCTAATCAGCGTTACCACTCCTACTATCCAGCCCCCCCAGATAGCGACATCTTCAGGCATAGGCTGACCCGTCAGTGAAACAACCAACGATAAAACATAGGTAATCTGTAACAACGTACTGAGCTTGCCAAGACGGGATGGAGATATTTTATAGCGGCCAAATTTATAGTGATAAATCAATGCGCCAATGACGATCACCAGATCGCGCCCGAGAACAATCCCCGCTAAGATCCAGGGTATTTCACCGATAATGGTGAGGGTTATAAATGTTGCGACCAATAAAAACTTATCTGCCAGAGGATCAACGATCGCCCCCAGGCGACTCTTCCAGTTGTATTTGCGCGCAAGATATCCGTCAACGCCATCCGAAACACCGGCAATAAAAAACAATAGCAATGCCTGACGGAAATAGTCGAAGAACAAACACCAGACTATCGGTAACACCAATAGCAACCGGGTGAACGTTAATATATTGGGAATATGTCTCTTTTCAATAACCAATACGGCAACCTGTTTAATGACGCCTTATAGACTTAGGAAACAGTCAACACCTGCTACTTAAGGACCAACACCTGACCGGCAGGCATTATGGCTGCCAGCGATAATATAACCGAAAACTATCTCCAGCTTCGCCAACGCTGGCCATTTCTGGCTTGATCTTTGAATCCAGCGATACATGCTGCTCAAACTGTTCAATGCTACCGGATGTTTGCAGGCGAATACGCACCTGGTCTTCTTTTACCCAAATCACCTGTGACCAAACAACCGGACTTAAAGACTCGACATACTTGTATAGCTCAACATAGTCAGCATAGCTACCAACATTACTTATCTCAATTTCCAGACGGTCATTGTTACCGGCACTATCACCGGATACGGCGTATTGGCTCGCCAGAATCGATGCCACATCATTAATGGCCTGGGTGACCGCTTCTTGCTTTGTAGCAGCCTGCACCAGCGCGCTAAAAGCAGAGCCATTCCTCTGCAATGTCCAGCGGCCCTTCCACTCTCCCAAGGTTGACTGATAGAGCTGCATGGCAACAACTGCATCGGGATTATAGCGAGCAGATGCCTTTACTACCGGGTCCATAAACAAACCCCAAAGATCACTGACAGACAGGGCGCTGGAGTCCTGCAAGTCCATCACCGGCAAATAAAGCGGCAAACCACGATACGCCGACTGGCTTTCAATCTCAGCGATCAGCTCATTATCGACACTACTGCTAATAACACTACGCGCACCTTCTGCCTCAATGGCCAACCAAAAAAGGACCGATGGCCTGTTACTACCCCAAATGGGTAAGCCGTTGCTGGACAATAGTTGCTGTATAGATTTTTCAATAAAACTGACATTAAGCTTGTAGGGGAAGTCAGGGTTATCCGTCGAAACATAGCCGTACTGCAGTACATATCGTTCGGCGCTTGATATTTCTGCCGCAATCGCCGGATGGCTAAGCACGCTTTTATCACCGCTGACCTTTAACAACACATGCTGCAAGGTTTCTGTAAACGCGACACTGCGCTCATCAGGTGATTGCGTTTTAACACTTGCGACCGATTGATAAAGTTTGTCCACCTGAACCGCTGACAAGGCAAATGAATACACCAGTCCGACAAATACCAGAACTACCCTTTTGAACATTCACTCGACCCTAATTAAACAAACAACCAATATTCAGACAAACTCCGTCCTGTTAGCCGCCGGATTGACCACCTCATTTAAGCGTGCCGACCTTCAGAGAGCGTAATCTGCTTTCTCGAAAACCCGGAATAATACAACAATCGCAAATTGTTGTAACGAAGACTAACACGAAGATGGCAGTCGATGTCATCAACTGGTAAAATTCTGCGCCATAATTAAGTCCTGCGGAATCGACCGTTATTGATGTCGAATATTTTCAGGCAGGGCCAGTGCATTGAACACATATGGCGCAGGCGCAAAGAGCGGCTAGACCCTTTAATTCATTCCCGTAGTGATCAGGTAAAACCTTCATGACAGATAAAAAGCAGTCAATTAGCTATAAAGATGCAGGCGTCGATATAGATGCAGGTAATGAGCTGGTAAACAGAATTAAAGGTGTTGCAAAACGCACATCCCGCCCCGGAGTTCTTGGCGGACTGGGCGGATTTGGTGCATTGTTCGAAGTTCCAAAATCTTACCGGGAGCCCGTTCTGGTGTCAGGAACCGATGGGGTAGGTACCAAACTACGCCTGGCAATGGACCTATCAGAACACGACAATATTGGTATTGATCTCGTTGCCATGTGTGTAAACGACCTGGTAGTCGCGGGCGCAGAGCCGTTGTTCTTTCTCGATTATTACGCCACAGGCAAATTAAACGTTGATATCGCCGTCAAAGTCGTTGAAGGCATCGGCAAAGGCTGCGAGCAAGCAGGCTGCGCATTGGTGGGTGGTGAAACAGCCGAGATGCCCGGCATGTACGAAGGCGAAGACTATGATCTGGCCGGCTTCTGTGTCGGTGTGGTTGAAAAATCCAACATTATTGACGGCAGTAAAGTAAACATTGGCGATAAGCTAATCGGCCTTAAGTCTTCCGGTCCGCACTCCAACGGTTACTCACTGATCCGCAAGATTATTGAAGTCAGCGGTGCCTCCCTTGATGAGGTTGTTGGTGGCAAAAAACTTTCCGAAGCATTGATGGCCCCGACAAAAATCTATGTTAAGCCGCTGCTTAAATTAATTAACACCCTGCCAGTACACGCCATGGCACATATTACCGGTGGCGGCCTGCCAGAGAACCTGCCAAGGGTGCTCCCTGACAATGCCAAGGCAGTCATTGACACCAAATCATGGGAAATCCCGGCTGTTTTCAAATGGTTGCAAGAGCAAGGCAACGTCGACACTTTCGAGCTCTATCGCACGCTAAACTGTGGCATTGGTATGGTGATTTGTGTGTCTCCTGAGAATGAGCAAGTCGCAATGAAGCTGTTACAAGAAGAAGGTGAAGACCCTGTCTTATTGGGCAGTATTCAAGAGCGTTCTGAAGACCAGGAATCCGTCGATCTGGTTTAATCCAGAAAACATCAACTTTGACAGCAGATTAGTATGTCGGAAAAAAAGCGTATTGTTGTACTTATCTCCGGTAGCGGATCTAATCTGCAGGCGATTATTGATGCAGTTAACAGCGGATTCATAGCCGCCGATATTTCGGCGGTTATCTCCAACAAATCAGAGGCTTTTGGCCTGACACGTGCCACTGAAGCAGGAATTGCAACGCAAGTACTGGATCACAAGCAGTTCAATTCCAGAGAAGAGTTCGACAGCAACCTGGCAAGCGTTATCGATAGATATCAGCCGGATATCATCGTACTGGCGGGCTTTATGCGCATACTCACACCAGAATTTGTAAAAAAATACCAAGGCAAAATGATCAACATCCACCCCTCATTGCTGCCAAAGTACCAAGGGCTGAATACTCACCAAAGAGCCTTAGACGCGGGAGATTCACACCATGGCGCAAGCGTTCACTTTGTCACGGAAGAGCTGGATGGTGGCCCGGTAATTATTCAAGGGTCGGTAGCTATAAGCCCCGGTGATAGCGCCGAGTCATTGGCGGCTAAAGTGCTGGTCGAAGAGCACCGTATTTTTCCGCAGGCCGTAAAGTGGATGGCCGAAGACAGACTTAAACTGGTAAACAATCAAGCGCTTCTTGATGGTCAATTAATACCTGTTAACTGAGGTGACAACCAGCACGGACAGCTCAAGCTTGCCCCGCTGTAAAGTATTCACATCGCAAAACCAGTTGTTAAGACTTGGCCCGTATAAGCGACACTATCCGCAGCGAAAATACCAGTATCAGCATACCAAATAGCATCAACCCACCCTGGCGGATGTCATAATCGGACAATAATCTTTGCCAGCTCAACCCCAAAGCGAGCCCCAGCGAAACTTCAAATAGTATCGTTAATACACACCAGCCTGCACCAACCACTAGCTGGCCTTTGACTGTAACGACCTGCAACCACTCGTAGAAAAACCACACCACTGCCAATATCAGCAGAGAGCCTGTAAAGACGCCAAGCTGTCTTGCGGGCAAGTCACCGATGTTGGGGGCGATAAAGACTTGCCGGACAATACCGTGCAGCGTTTCCAGAGCAATGATCATCAGCCAGACCACCAATGCACGAAGCAGCATCATACCTCCGTAACAGCCCTAGAATAAACGTCACAGCTAAGACGACTAAAATCAGCGTTTGTTATCGTTACACACGTAACCCTAAAACGCTAAACCCCTTGATGAAATAGAGTGCGAATTTCATCGGCAATAATTCTAATACCCGCTTCGACCCTGGCATCATCCTGAGAATAGGTGATACGGATACATTCATTCGTGTGCGACCACTCGCCCTGCAGCCCCGGGAAAAAGTAATTGCCACTTACCACCAGAACACTCTTACTTTTCAAGCGTTCGTATAAAACGCGGTTTGTGACCGGCAGCCCCTCAAGCCACAGCCATAAAAACATAGCACCTTCAGGCTTATGAATACGATACGGCAACCCCACTAACAGTTGTGATAACAGTGCAACTGCCCGCTCAGCCTTTTGCTGATACACAGGACGTATGACTTCGCGGCTCAATCGCTTGATTTCACCGCTTTGTACCATGTCCAATGCCAGCATCGCCCCCAGACTACCGGTCGCCAGATTTATTATGGCATTGATTCCCGACACGGATTTAACAACCTCTTCACTAGCAACAACAATACCTGTTCTCGCCGCGGGCAAGCCTAACTTGGACAGGCTAAGACAGAGAACTATGTTCTCATTCCATATTGGCGTTGCATCACCGTAAATCAGATGAGGAAACGGCGTCCCATAGGCACCGTCAATAATCAGCGGTACACCGGATTTTCTGGCGAGCAGATCCAAACCTTCTACTTCGCCGTCGGTAAGCACGTTTCCGGTAGGGTTAGTGGGTCGCGAAACACACAAGGCTGCGGTATCGGTGTTAACTGCTAACGACTCGAAATCAACATGGTATTTAAAGAGGTGATCATCGATCAATTCAATACTTGGGCGGTTGGCCGAGAAAAAATCATCTGCCAAGCCCGCATCAGCATATCCGATGTACTCAGGAATCAACGGTAACTGAATACGTCGAAACGTCCCGTCAGCACTTTCACCAGCCAGCATATTAAAGAGAATAAAGAAGGCAGACTGGCTACCATTGGTCAAGGCGACATTTTTATCTGTCAGCGACCAACCGTACTCACGGTTAAGAAAGGCGGTAATCGCTTGCACGAATTCCAACTCACCCTGAGGGGGATCATAAACCCCTACTAATCGTCTAAACAACGCTGGGTTATCAACCAATTGCTGCATACGACGCCTGAATGCATCTTCAACTTCTGGTAAAAAGCCTGGGTTGCCCCCGCCCATCATGATGATGTCTTCACCAGAGGCAAGGGCATTACCCAAATCATCCATTAACGATGTAATGCCCGCATCAGAAGTGAATTTTTTGCCAAAGCGAGATAATTGCAACGCACCTACTCCAAAGAAATACCTAGATTGCTGACGCCATCATTTTCAGCCAGTACTTTAAGTTTGCGGATAAAAGATGCAGACGGAAACCGCTCAGCCTTAATCATTTTAAATGCCTCTTCCTGAAAGGCGTTTTCTTCGATCAGTAAGGGATGGTTATCAAATAACTCGACCATGGCATCATCATCCAAGCCTTCCCCCTCTCGATACTCAATAAATTCAAGTACGCTGTTCAAGCTTTTCATTGCCGCTGTATGCGCGCGCCTGTTTTCAGGGTTAACCCATGAAAACAACACCATTTGCACCAGCTCACAACAATCCAGTGCGGGGTTCAAACCATACACTTCATATTTTTCGGGATCGGGAGTTATCTCGTCGAGCGTCAGCAGCAGCTTATCGGTGCGGTCTTTGTTGCGATCATTCTCCTCAATAATTTCCCAACACTGGTTAATAATATCGGCCATTTTTTCTGCCGTTGATAATTCCACCAGGTCTGAAAAAAGTGCGTAATTAGGAAAAGAACGCTCTGCCAACATAACCAAAAAAAGGGATTCTCTCCAGCCTTTAAACTTAGCCAGATGCTTTTGTAAACTTTCAGTTTTCAAACATTACACTCCAAAAACACAACACGCACTTTATTTAAAAAGTGATCCTACAATGCCATTACCTTAAGCTTTAACATCGCATTCAAAAATCAAAAGGCAGTACATGAGCCAGCGCCGGGATGCTGCTACCGAGGCTTAACAAACTTCTCTTGCATCTTCAGTCTGGTGGCACGCGTATAAAGATCAAGCATCCGCATCGATGCTAGCTCTGCGGTCTCCCCCCAGGCAATGACGCCATCTTCATGCCCCAACATCACAATCTCGCCATGGTTTTGACCGCGCGCAGACAGGCGCTTTACTTCAACACGTATTGCTTCTGCCATGGCCAATGTGCCGTAACCAATATCGGCGGCAATAGTCGACACCTCTAATGCTGAATAGTGCGCCCAAATCAGAGGAGAGTGAACATGCAACACCATACTTATCGCCGGATTCGCGACATAAACCGCCGCGTGCGTCATGGATTCTGACGAAGGCAATACCTCACCCCTGGATGTCACCGCATTCTCTGCAAAAAACACGTCATCAACACACGCATACCCATCCGCGTATAGGTTTGGTTGCGCACCGGTCTGACTTCCTGAAATCAGAAACCTCGCCCCTTGAATGCGATGACTGATATTGCCATAGCCAGCCCCGCCATAAAGATTATCATTCTGACCTATTAACTTTAAACGCCAGAAAACCTGACGCCATCGTTCGAGGCTGCCATAACTCTGACACTCCGCACAGGGAAACAGTTTGTGGTCAGCTCTAAACTTGATGACGCCGTCAACCACATTTTTTATCATCAAATCATTCAATGTTAATGCCTTCCATTATTTTTATTCTTTTAAAAGTTTAAATGATTATTTTTTAAATCCGAGTCGGCTTTATACAACATTCTCCTAGTCTAGCCTTTAATAAGCATTTTCGTTTCCTGTTGTTACAATTTCGAAAACACATCAACAGGGCTTGCCATCAACGACTCGCTACGGATGCTTTTCATCAAACACATCCAGCCCAGTAAAGTTATCAGCAACAACCCAATCACGAAAGCGGTCCAACCAAACCCCTGATAAATCAATCCAGGTATATAAGACCCCAGTACACCACCTCCATAATAAAATGTCAGGTAAGATGCATTCAGCAAGCGGCGATCATCGGTATCCACCGCCAGTGCATTCGTTGCCGCCGTTGCAAGTGAATGCACCAGAAACATCGCACCACAAAATACAAACAACGCACAATAAAGCACCCACTCGCTAGTTGTCATCGTCATCGCAACCGCCACAAAGAAAACGGCATAAGCGAGCATCGACACACGATTGGCCCCGCCATATTTTTGCGACAGTGACTGGGCACTCAGAGAGACAAATAAACCTAACAAATATCCAACATAAAGCAAACCTATCGCAAGCTGCCCGGCGGTTGCAGATATCTCATATATCCGAAAAGTTGCATAATTCAACATTCCGGAAAATACGAAAAACAAACAGGCAATGCTTAACAGCCGATACCGGGTGACCGGATGACGAAAAACCATTGCAATTCTTGGTAACGAAAAAACGCCCGATTGCTTGTTGCTCGATGACAGTACCGGCGCTTTAAAATACCGTATTGATAATCGAAAAAAGATCACCAAAACTACTAAAAAACCGAAAGCTATCGCAATAAACAGCCATTCCCAGCGATGTGTTTCAAGCGCATAGCCAGCCACCAAACGGCTACATAAACCACCAACAATCGTTGCTGCCACATAGGCAGACATAATTTTAACGAGCCTGTCCAACACCAACCCTGTTGCCAGCAAGACCATCACTGCCGTCAGTAATTGGGGCAAAAAGACGCCTTGTATTACTCTTAATAACAATAGCCAGGGGAAAGAATCAATCAGAGAAAACAGTACTGTACTGACCGCCAATACCAGAGATGACACATGCAATAAAGTGACTGCAGAAAACGCAGAAAACCACTTGCCGACGATCAAAGGTGATAAACACATCGGCAGCATTATTGCTGACATCAGCAAACCGGCTTCTGATTTGCTGATTGAAAAATGTTGCGTAAAGTAAGGCAGCAGCGGCTGAGGTGCGTAAAGAACGAAATACCCCAGCACTACCATTAATAGCAGGCTTGCCCGCAGTGATGATGCGTTAGCGGTACTAATCATCACCATTCCTGGTCGCCAAAATTGCTAAAACCCCGAGTTCTGGCAAAAGAGATACTAGGCCTGCGGCAGCGTAACGCCAGTCTGCCCCATATACTTGCCACCACGATCTTTATAGCTCACTTCACATTGCTCATCCGACTCGAAAAACAACATTTGGGCTACACCTTCGTTGGCGTAAATTTTAGCTGGCAAGGTAGTGGTGTTGGAAAACTCCAGGGTGACATGACCTTCCCACTCTGGCTCCAATGGCGTCACGTTAACAATAATACCGCAACGCGCATAAGTTGATTTACCCAGGCAAATAGTTAAAACGTTGCGGGGGATTCTAAAATATTCCACCGTTCGCGCCAGGGCAAATGAGTTGGGAGGAATGATACAGATGTCGCTTTCGATATCGACAAAACTTTTTTCATCAAAGTGCTTCGGGTCAACCGTCGCGGAGTGAACATTAGTGAATATTTTAAACTCATTGCTGCAGCGCACATCATAACCGTAGCTTGAAGTGCCATAAGATATGATTTTACCGCCAGCATTTGTGCGAACCTGACCGGCCTCAAAAGGTTCGATCATTCCTTGCTCTGCCGCCATCCGGCGTATCCACTTGTCCGATTTAATTGTCATAAACTTTATTCCGCGATGAATACATCAGAGTTCAATAAAAAGCGTATCTGCCAGTGCGCAGCAACACCCAACAAGCCGGCATGATAACGGCTTTCAGAGAAAATTTAAAACTTTCTCCCCAATTCTCACATCACGCATTTCAGGCAGTTTTATACAACACAGCCTTCACTTGCCGCTACGCATAATAATTTCTGGAAAAGCCAACTCATCGACAACCACTTGTTGCGACAACAAGGCTGTCGCCTTTCTCGCCATATCACGATAAAGCAAGGTAATTTCGGAGTCTGGCGCACTAACGACTGTCGGGCGACCACTATCTACGTGCTCGCGAATCGTGCCATTCAAAGGCAACTGGCCGATCAGGGCCGACTGATACTGGGCCGCGATTTTCTCACCGCCGCCCGCTCCAAAAACTGGCTCGTTATGACCGCACTTTGGACAACAGAATGTGGCCATATTCTCAACCACGCCGATGACCGGCACATTTACCTTGCGGAACATCTCTATGCCTTTTTTACAGTCCAGCAGCGCAATATCCTGTGGAGTCGTCACGATAATGGCCCCCGTAACCGGCACTTTTTGTGACAAAGTTAACTGGATGTCGCCAGTTCCGGGAGGCATGTCAATAATCAGATAATCGAGATCATCCCACAGGGTTTGCGTTAACAGTTGCTGTAACGCACCGCTGACCATCGGGCCTCGCCATACCATTGGTGTATCTTCGGTAATCAAATAGGCCATCGACATGGATTGCACACCGTGCGCGACAACCGGTAAAAAGTATTTGCCATCTTTAACCTCAGGACGCACCCCTTCGGCTACACCCAGCATCATGCCAACACTTGGCCCATATATATCTGCATCGAGAATACCGACTTTCGCCCCTTCAGCCGCCAGCGCCAGCGCCAGGTTGACACTCACTGTTGACTTGCCTACGCCGCCCTTACCAGAAGCTACTGCGACGATATTCTTTATTTTACTCATCGCTGGTAAATTATTGGGCGACTTGCTAGGCAAAATTGCCTGACGAATGTCCACGCGCACCGAATCTACGCCAGCCACATCTTCGATAGCACTTGTCAAAACCTGTTGAATTGCGCCTTTCAACCCCGCCATGACATAGGGAAACTCTATCGACACCCGCACATCACCGGCATCGATATCAATTGCTTTTACCAGATTTAGCTCAATAAGTGTTTTGCCCAAATAGGGATCCAAATAACCTGCAATTGCCTGGGAAACGCTTTCAACGGTAACTTTACTCATCAGATCACCTCTAAAACGATGCAAAATGTTTGCGAACATCTGCAAACCGAATAACCTATTAATTAAGTCGGGCATTATAACGACAGCCATGCCAAAGGTACAACGAACAGCCTTTAACCAGGATGACCTCCTTGACGCGCCAAACAAGCAAATGATGTTGTCAGAATTGTACGAGAAAGGTGAAAAAAAGCTCGCGCCTCTGTATCATGGCGACTTTATTTAAACAAGCGTTTCAATTTAGCTGGCAGCTTTGCCAATTGCTTAATTTGATGCCCTGCCAACGCGCTTTTTTTGAAAAGACGCTGAGGCCAAAATGAAAACTCGCGTTCCCAAGAATCGGGTCGTACCGAATTTACCGAACAAGGAAAATAATACCCGCTATGTCAGCCAGCACTCGCAAAATACTTGTTACCAGCGCCCTTCCGTATGCTAATGGCCCGATTCATCTTGGTCATTTACTTGAATATATCCAAACGGACATCTGGGTGAGGTTTCAGAAGTTGCGAGGGCATCAGTGCACTTATGTCTGCGCCGATGACGCCCATGGTACAGCCATCATGCTGCGTGCAGAAAAAGAAGGCATCACGTCAGAACAGCTGATCGAGCGGGTCAATAGCGAACATCAACAAGACTTTTCTGACTTCCTGATCCGCTTTGACAACTATTACTCAACACACTCTGAAGAGAATCGCGAGCTGTCCGAGTACATTTATAATGAGTGTCTGAAAAACGGAAAAATTGCTCAACGAAGCGTCACGCAGGCGTTCGACCCCGAAAAAGAACTGTTTCTGGCAGACCGATTCATCAAGGGGACTTGTCCTAAATGCAAGACTGAAGATCAGTACGGCGATAACTGTGAAGCCTGCGGTGCCACCTACAGCCCAGCGGAACTGATCAATCCCAAGTCAGCGATTTCGGGTGCCACACCGATCGAAAAGTCATCCACACATTTCTTTTTCAAGCTGCCAGAGTTTGAAGAGTTTTTAAAAACCTGGACCCGCAGCGGTACCTTACAGCCCCAGATTGCCAACAAACTGTCTGAGTGGCTCGATAGCGGCCTGCAAGAATGGGACATCAGCCGGGATGCCCCCTACTTTGGTTTCGAGATACCGAATGAGCCCGGCAAATATTTCTACGTCTGGCTGGATGCACCTATTGGCTACATGGCAAGTTTTAAGAACCTGTGTCTGCGCGACCCTGATCTAAATTTTGATGACTACTGGCATAAAGACTCAACCGCCGAACTGTATCATTTCATTGGCAAAGATATTATCAACTTTCATGCCTTGTTCTGGCCTGCAATGCTTAGCTGTGCAGGATTCAGAACGCCGACCGCCGTAAACGCACATGGCTTCGTCACCGTTGATGGCACAAAAATGTCCAAGTCTCGTGGCACATTTATCATGGCCAGAACCTACCTTGAGCATCTTGATCCCGAATATCTGCGCTACTATTTTGCTGCGAAGCTGACGCGACACGTCGACGACCTTGACCTTAATCTGACAGATTTTGCACAAAAGGTTAACTCTGACGTGGTCGGTAAAGTGGTCAATATCGCCAGCCGCTGCGCCAACTTCATCACGAAGAACTTCGACGGCAAGCTTTCCCCCACGACAGACGAAGAAGCGCTATTAAATCGGTTTATTGAGGCTGGCGACGAAATCGCCGACCTTTATGAAAATCGCGATTTTGGTAAAGCCATGCGCCTTATAATGGAACTGGCGGATACCGCTAACCAATATATCGCCGACAAAGCACCCTGGGTTGTGGCAAAACAAGAAGGCAAAGAGCAAGAGCTTTGGCTGATTTGTTCGAATGCCATCAATATGTTCAGACAGCTCGTAACATATCTTGCCCCCGTATTACCCGGCATCGCCGAAAAAACAGAGGCTTTTTTAGGCATCCAGTTAACCTGGGACGCGCGCACGAAACTACTGCTTGGCAATTCAGTGAACCCGTTTACCCCAATGATGGGACGCGTTGACGTAAAGCAAATAGAAAAAATGGTCGCCGCTTCTGCATCACCCGATGCCAAGCCCGCAAAGCAGGAAAAGACGAGCAAAGTCACCAGCGAAAGCAATGAGCCCATCGCCAGCGAAATCGAGTTTGATGACTTTGCCAAGGTTGATTTACGTATAGCATTAATCAAAGACGCCCAGCATGTGGAAGGTGCAGATAAGTTATTGCAACTCACCCTGGATCTGGGCGGTGAAACGAGAAACGTTTTTGCAGGTATCAAGTCTGCTTATCAGCCAGAACAACTGATTGGCAAACACACCGTGATGGTTGCCAACCTCAAATCCAGAAAGATGAAGTTTGGGATGTCGGAAGGCATGGTCCTGGCGGCAGGCCCCGGCGGTAAAGATATATGGATTCTCGAGCCACATACTGGTGCCAAACCCGGCATGCGGGTTAAATAGCAGAGCAATTCAGGGCAAACCTGAAACTTGAATCATTCACTCAGGTTGATCATAATTGCGCCGCTTTTAGCGAGACCTATTGCTTCAGCGGCGCTTTTTAGCAGCCAGAAATGGCCTGCATTGATACACGGGCACTGGCCACATACAGGACTGACACAAGAAAATGACCGATTACCTTCTCATCCTGGTAAGTACCATTCTGGTGAACAACTTCGTTCTCGTGCAGTTTCTGGGGCTTTGTCCATTCATGGGCGTTTCCAACAAGCTGGAAACAGCAATGGGCATGTCCCTGGCTACGACATTCGTTCTAACCTTGTCGTCGTTGTGCAGCTATCTGAGTTTCGAGTATTTATTAAAGCCTTTAGGCATTGAATTTTTGCAAACCATCACCTTTATTCTGGTCATCGCCGTGGTGGTGCAGTTTACGGAAATGGTTGTTCGCAAAACCAGCCCGATGCTCTATCGCGTTCTAGGGATATTTCTGCCATTAATTACCACGAATTGCGCGGTACTTGGCGTTGCTTTGCTTAACATCAAAAAGCAAAACGGCTTCGTTGAATCGATCATGTACGGGTTTGGTGCCGCAGTGGGTTTTTCGCTGGTACTGGTGCTTTTTTCAGCGATGCGCGAAAGAATTGCCGTCGCAGATGTACCGATACATTTCAAAGGATCTGCCATTGGAATGGTGACTGCGGGCCTCATGTCACTGGCCTTCCTCGGTTTTTCCGGCCTTGTTGATATTTAGTGAAACCTTTTGATATCTAGCGAAAAGAGTATGACCGAATGAGTTTAGTAGTCTCGTCAATTCTGGCGCTTCTTGGTTTATGTCTGGCCTTTGGCGCCCTCCTGGGCTTTGCCTCCATTCGATTTAAAGTCGAAGGCAACCCAATTGTCGACGAAATTGACAGCCTGCTGCCCCAGACACAATGTGGACAGTGCGGATTTCCAGGTTGCAGACCCTACGCAGAAGCCATCGCCGGGGGAGAGGCTATTAATAAATGCCCTCCTGGTGGAGAAAACACCATTGAAGCGTTAGCCGACCTGCTGGATGTTGAGGTGATTCCCCTCGACGATGAACATGGCGTCGTCAGCGAAAAGAAAGTGGCTGTTATTCGGGAAGAAGAGTGCATTGGCTGTACAAAGTGCATTCAAGCCTGTCCCGTCGATGCCATTCTTGGTGCCGCAAAACAAATGCACACCGTTATCGCCGCCGAATGCACGGGCTGTGACCTTTGCGTCGAACCTTGCCCCGTAGACTGCATCGACATGGTACCGGTTGCACAGGACATCAGAACCTGGACCTGGCAGCCCCCGCAACAATCCTTCTCGCAACCGGCAATCATTGCTACCGATCGTCAAATTCCTGAAGGGGTAAATAGTTAATGCGCAAGATTTGGGATTTTCACGGTGGCATTCATCCTGAAACAAACAAAGAACAATCCACTCAGCGTGGGATTGAAAAGCTGCCCTTGCCGGAAGAGTTAATCATTCCGCTGCAGCAGCATATAGGCGCTCCAGCAAAAACCCTTGTTAGCGTTGGCGACCACGTAAAGAAAGGACAAAAGCTGGCAGAACCTCAGGGGGTGATAAGTGCTGCAGTTCATGCTCCAACCTCTGGTACGATTACCAGCATTGAATCGCGCCCCGTGGCTCATCCTTCCGCGATGCGGGATACCTGCGTCATATTAAAGCCTGATGGCCAGGACACCTGGCTGCAAGCACCATTAAACAGAGATCATTCGTCCCTCACGGTCAGTGAAATACTCACCATAGTCAGAGATGCCGGTATCGCAGGCATGGGTGGTGCGGGCTTCCCAACAGAAGTTAAACTGCACCCGCCGCGTCAGGACAAAGTTAAGACGCTTATCCTGAATGCCGCCGAGTGTGAGCCATATATCACGGCCGATGACATGCTAATGCGAGAGCGTCCCCTGGAAGTGATCAAAGGCCTGGAAATCATGGCGCGAATTCTTGCCCCCGATCATTGTATTATTGGCATTGAAGACAACAAGCCAGAAGCAATCAATGCACTGCGAAAAGCCGCAGCCAAGACATTGATTGAAGTCGTAGTTATCCCAACCAAATACCCTTCCGGCGGCGAAAAACAGCTTATCAAAATACTCACAGGCTGCGAAATCCCTTCAGGAAGGATCCCCGCCGACATAGGCATTATGTGCCAGAATGTGGCCACCGCTGCCGCCGTATACAAAGCAGTGACTTATGGCGAACCGCTAATCTCACGCGTGACCACCGCTACCGGCGAAGCGATTTCTACTCCCGGCAACTATGAAGTTCTTATTGGCACGCCTGTCTCTACGCTGCTGCAACACGCTGGCCTGCAGGCTGACAAAGTGAATCGCCTTATTATGGGTGGCCCGATGATGGGATTTACGCTAGAAAACGGTGATTGCCCTATTGTTAAAACAAGCAACTGCATTATTGCTGCAACTCACGACGAGATGCCACTTCCGCCACCTGCTCAAGCATGTATACGCTGCGGCTTCTGTGTAGAAGCCTGCCCGATGGAGCTGCTTCCCCAACAACTGTTCTGGTTTGCTCAATCAGGCAATTGGGAACAGGCTGAAAACCACAACCTGGCAGACTGCATAGAGTGTGGTGCCTGCTCCTATGTGTGCCCCAGCGCCATTCCTTTGGTGCAACATTATCGCTACGCCAAGGGTGAAATCCGCAAACAGAAACAAGATCAGCTAAAGTCTGACAAAGCGCGTGAACGCTTTGAATTTAGAGTATTAAGGCAAGAAAGAGAGAAAGAAGAAAAAGAAGCCAACCGAAAAGCCCGGGCAGAAGCCGCAGCGAAAGCCCAGGCAGAGAAAAAAGCCAAAGAACTGCAACAAGGATCAACACCCGCTGATAGTAAAGCCGCAGCCGTTGCTGCCGCTATTGCCCGTGCCGCCGAGAAAAAAGCTCTGACCGGCAATGCGGCGGCATCCACGCCAGCGGTATCCCAGAGCACCGAGGTCGAAACAGCAGCAAAAGTTGATCCCATGGTGGAGCTCTCTGAACAGGAGAGCAGCCTTGAGAAGATGAAACAAAAACTGGTCAAGCTTCAGGCAACACTGAATGGCATGGACCCAGCAAACGAAGACGCTATCGCTAAAACACAACGGGCGATTGAAAAAAATCAGGTCCGCGTAGTCGAAGCAGAGAAGGCAGTTGATGCGTTAAAGAAAACTATTGCCTCGAAAACCAACGCTAAACCTGAAACTGCCATCACTGAAACGCTAGCAACGGATACAGCAGTGACCGCCGATGCCGCATATGCCAGCCAGGAATCTGTCAACGAGCAAATCGCACACTTGCAAGACCAGTATGATAAGGCAAAAAGCAAATGCGAAAAAATGCAGCAAACGCTAGCCGATGCAAAAAGTAGTGGCGGCGACACTGACAAGCTCGAGCGAGCCTTGCAAAAAAATGTGCAGCGAATGCAGCAAGCCAAAGAAAGTCTTGATCAGTTAAGGGCATCACCTACCGCAACAACCAATACCGTACTGACAAACCATGAGGAAAAGTCTCTGTGAGTTTTCTACGCATTAGCTCGCCCCACGCGCGAGGAAAGAACTCAACCAAGTCAGTCATGCAGCAAGTTGCACTTGCCACTATGCCCGGTTTTCTTGCCCTTTTTTACTTTTTTGGCTGGGGAGTCTTCATCAATATAATTTGGTGCGTACTGCTTGCTGTAACCGCCGAGACAGCTGTTCTGCTCCTTAGAAAGCGGCCGCTTTCATTCTATTTAAGTGATTACTCGGCCGTTGTCACCGGAATTCTGTTAGGCCTGGCACTTCCCCCTTTCGCGCCCTGGTGGGTCAGTGCCATTGCAACTCTCTTCGCCATCATTGTTGCTAAACAACTCTATGGCGGTATGGGAATGAACCCCTTTAATCCCGCAATGGTTGGTTACGCCCTGGTACTGATTTCTTTTCCCGTGGCAATGACAACTAACTGGTCAAACCCGGTTAACCCAACAGGCACCGCCGACTTTCTGACCCATTTACAATGGATATTTGGCTTCGGTAGCAACGCTATTGACGTATTTACGGCGGCAACACCACTGGATATCTACAAGCACGAAATTGCCGCGTCCACAGAGGCAGTTGTTCGTCAGTCACCTGCATTTGGCAGCTTTATCTCTTATGGCTGGGAGTGGGTAAACATCGGATTTTTACTGGGCGGGCTCTACCTCGTTCTACGAAAAATCATCTCCTGGCATACACCCGTCGCACTGCTGGTGAGCCTAAGTATTCTGTCTCTGGCCTTAGGCTGGGACGCAGATCAGGTAACACCACTAAGTATTCACTTACTAAGTGGTGGCACGATGCTGGGTGCGTTTTTTATTGCCACAGACCCTGTGACCGGCCCATCCAGCCCAAGAGGCAAATTAATATTTGGCGCAGGGATAGGCGTGTTAATTTACATCATAAGAACGTACGGCAACTACCCGGATGCTGTCGCTTTCGCTGTGCTGCTGATGAATTTCGCTGCCCCCTTCATTGATTACTATACGCAACCGCGCACTTATGGACATTCAAGGTCTAAACGTGGCTTCGGAGGTAATAAATAATGAAAGCATTACAGGCACAAATTCTTAAAGGTTCAATTGGTCTAAGTATATTCGCAGTAGTGACCGCTGGTCTGATCGCCGTCACCCAACTTAGTACCGCCGATAAAATCAGCGCGGAAATAAAAAAAGCACAGTCAAAGGCATTACTACAGATCATTCCACCCAACGAGCATGACAATGAACTTATTGAAGATGTGATCGCGCTCCCCCCCACTAGTCTTTTAGGGAATGCTGGCACAGACAATTATGCGCATGTATCAAGATTAAAAGGCAATGTGACGGCGTTTATCCTGCCCGTTACCGCACCAGATGGTTACTCTGGCGCGATAAAGATGATTGTGGGTATCGACACCGATGGAAACATTAAAGGCCTGCGGGTATTAAGCCACAAAGAAACGCCAGGGTTGGGCGATAAAGTAGATATAAAGAAATCACCCTGGGTCACTTCGTTCAACGGTAAATCCTTAAACTCACCCAAGCCTGATCAGTGGAAAGTGGTAAAAGACGGCGGCGAGTTCGACCAGTTTACAGGCGCTACCATTACCCCCAGAGCAGTAGTAAACGCCACTCGCCGAGCTCTTACCTATTTTGATGAGAATAAAGCGACGATTATTAATACAGCATCCCAAAACTCTTCTACTGATAACAGTCAGCCCGGAGCAAAAAACTGATGGCAGAAACCATTTCAACCGCGGCAGAAACTGAAGACACAAGCCAGACTAATACTGATACTTCCGGCAAGCGTCCGGATTACCGCGACATCGCATATAACGGCCTGTGGAAGAACAACCCAGCCCTTGTGCAGTTGCTGGGGCTTTGTCCACTTCTGGCAGTAACCGCGAGTGTCGTTAATGCAATGGGGTTAGGTTTGGCAACCACCATCGTACTCACTGGCTCTAATCTATCTGTATCAATGATTCGTAACTATGTCCCCGAATCCGTGCGCCTGCCCGCGTTCGTCATGATCATCGCGTCACTGGTCACCTGCGCAGAACTCCTGATGCAAGCATACACTTATGAGCTTTACGAAATTCTCGGCATCTTTATACCCTTGATCGTGACCAACTGCGCCATTCTCGGTCGAGCGGATGCCTTTGCATCTAAAAATGGTCTGCTGCCTTCCGCTCTCGATGGCTTTATGATGGGATCGGGCTTTTCCATTGTATTAATTCTGCTTGGCGCAATCAGGGAATTGGTTGGTCAGGGCACGCTTTTCAGTGGAATGGATCTGTTGTTTGGCGAAACCGCTAAGACCTGGCAAATAAGTCTTTGGTCAAACAACGAAGATTTCCTCTTTATGGTGCTGCCACCTGGAGCCTTCTTTGGCATGGGATTACTAATCGCCCTGAAAAACATTATCGATAAGCAACTAGCCAGCCGAAAACAAAAAAGAATAAGCGAGCCCAAGAAGGCTGGCGCGAAAAGAGTGAGAGTGACAGGCTGACCGCAGAGTGTAAAGTACAGAAATGGTTGAGCTAGTGAAGACGCTTTCATTATGAATAAAACTAAAAGAACCGAGATTTTTGAACGATTCAGGCGTCAGAACCCTGAGCCAAAGACAGAACTGAACTACACCACCCCGTTTGAGTTACTGGTGGCAGTGATTCTTAGCGCCCAGGCAACCGATAAAAGTGTGAATAAAGCGACAGACAAGCTCTACCCTATCGCCAATACACCCGAACAAATTTACGCGCTTGGCGTCGATGGTCTGAAGGAGTACATAAAGACTATTGGCTTATTCAATAGTAAGGCAGTGAACGTTATCAAAACCTGCCACATGCTCATCACAGAACACCAGTCTAAAGTACCCGAGTCGAGAGATGCACTGGAAAAACTTCCCGGCGTTGGCAGAAAAACCGCCAATGTCGTGCTGAATACAGCCTTTCGACAACCAGCAATGGCAGTAGATACACATATATTTCGCGTATCCAACCGGACAGGTATTGCTCCCGGTAAAAACGTTCTTGAAGTTGAAAACCGCTTAATGCGTCTGATTCCTGGCGAGTTCATTATGGATGCCCATCACTGGTTAATTCTGCATGGCCGATATACATGTGTTGCGCGCAGGCCAAAATGTGGGGCCTGTATTATTGAAGATTTATGTGAATTCAAGAAAAAGACATCAGACGACTAAAACGTAACAATTTATTCACTAATTATTAATCACCCATTGAACCTCTAGAGCATATGCTCTAATATAATTTCCGCTTACTTGTTATCGATCAACAGTAACGATGCTCAGAAGCGGTAAGGTTCTGCTTATCTTACGCGAGAAACCTGGTTTTACTTGCTTCGACAATGTGCCCAATGCCAAGGACAGGCCATGGGCACTCACTAATCTACTACTCTGGAGGGGCCTATATGAGCTTCCCTGTCTATAGAATCAACGACAAAATTCACCATGGCATTGAAAAAGCAATTTTAAATATTGAAAGCTTTCACTTGCGAATGATGTCAAAACCTTATGACTTTATTGAAAAGGCAGCGCCGTTGCGGCCAATCATTCAGTCTATACGTCAAGTTACCGAAGCTATCATAGGTAAGTCTTACAGAGGGGTGCGTGACCTTAATGAGATGAGTCACCAGGTAAGCGAGAATTACCTTAGCTTTACAGGCTGGAAACACTAGCTACCTGTTCAGGGCCATTTGAAAAGCCTAACGGCTTTTGGTGCTTCAATAGAAGCAATAAATAGTGATCATTAGCACTATCTTTGACTCTGGTAAAAAAATATTTGGTAAAAAAAAACCGTTCGCCATAGCGAACGGTTTTTAGTGCTCTGCAGCGAATACTCTGTAATTAAACAGGTTTGCACTGCATGATACACATATTAACCACCAAGCATTGACTTCTTGAGGTCTTCCTGAGCTGGCTTGTCAGACAACCAGATTCCGAAAAGTGCCTTCTTGAAGCTCAGATCACCGATGGTGTCTTTCAATTCTGCGTTTTTATAAACTTCAACGCCTTTACCAGGAACATACACTAAATCAAATTGGTCATTCTCGGAGATTTGCTCTTTGAATACACCCATGAATGCATCAACTTCATCTTGAATTGAAGCAACGTTGTTGTTAGTTGCGTTCTCAAAACCTTCCATTGTTGCAGCAACCATTTTATCACTGGTTACCAGGCCAGAAACCATGTGCAGTTTGATTGCTTGTGGCTCGTCTGCTGCGATGATTTTAGCAGCATCTTTGTCGCTAGTTGGCAGATACAAGCCACCAACATAGATATCCATGAACCACTTGGTACGAATACCAGCGCCGTTCAGGTTAAGTTGCGTTCCAGCTGCATTGAGTGAATCCTCAATTTTAACGCCGGCCACTTCTTTAGCAAAAGAAAGTGGTGAGAACATTACAGACAGTATCAAGGCAGAAATTACTTGCTTCATTTTTTTCATCCCTATTGCTTATTATTAATCGATCAATTATTGCCCTACCCTATTATGCAAACCACATACATCCGGTAGTTGGTCATCTTACGATGCACGCATATAGTAGCAAAGGCGGTCGAATTATAATGCTCATTAGTTCTCATAGAAAACTCTAATTGCAGTACATTTTTTCCACTTTCATAAAACGTGAACTACACTCTATTCCTTTGAAAAACCGCTGACGAAAAAAAACCCCTTTGCAGGGGTTTCTTATGGCTACATATTCAATTATTTAAACAGCGTTTCACCGCTTAAACCTTGCTTCTCCAGAATATCTCTTAGACGCTTCAGCGCTTCCACCTGTATCTGACGTACACGCTCTCTGGTCAGGCCAATTTCTTTGCCCACTTCTTCAAGCGTACTCATCTGGTAGCCTCGAAGACCAAATCTACGAGCCAGCACTTCCTGCTGCTTGTCGGATAACTGATCAAGCCAGTCATCAATACTACCGCGCAGGTCGCTTTCCTGAAGCAGCTCTGCAGGATCGCTGGCAGACTCATCTGCAACGGTATCCATTAACGATTTATCAGACGATCCACCGATTGGTGAATCCATGGAGGTAACTCTTTCGTTTAACCCCATCATTCGCTTCACATCTTCGACAGGCTTGTCGAGCAGTTCGGCAATTTCTTCGTGGCTTGGCTCATGATCAAGCTTTTGTGTCAGCTCTCTGGCGGCACGAAGATATAAATTCAGTTCTTTAACTACGTGAATGGGCAAACGAATTGTTCGCGTCTGATTCATGATGGCACGTTCAATTGTTTGACGAATCCACCAGGTTGCATACGTTGAAAATCTGAATCCACGCTCAGGATCAAACTTCTCAACTGCTCGAATCAAACCAAGGTTACCTTCCTCGATCAGATCAAGGAGTGACAAACCTCTATTCACATATCGTCTTGAGATTTTCACAACCAAACGCAGGTTGCTCTCAATCATACGCTTGCGTCCGGCTTCATCACCTTTTTGTGCCAAACGAGCAAAATAAACTTCTTCTTCTGGCGTGAGCAGCGGTGAAAAGCCAATTTCATTCAGATAAATCTGAGTGGCATCAAGCTGTCTGTAGCTGCCGCTCTCAATGCCGTAGCGACTTGCTCTGCGGCTTTCGATATTGGTAACTACACCACTGGTATCAGAATCATCATCTGAGTCGTCTGCTTCTGCTACGACGTCATCTTCTGCCTCAAACGCCAGATCATCAATGTATTCTTCTCTTTCTGCTGACATAACACTAGCCCTGCTTTTCGTTGTTATTTGCCTGTCGTTGGTTAGCAGAGTGATACCCCTCACTTCTACTAAGACAGTCACCTAGTTGTTATATGGACTACCCCATTTCAATGTCTTTTGGGCAGATACCTTAATGGATCAACCGGGTTGCCATTTTTCCGAATTTCGAAATGTAGCTTTGCCCGATTTGTTCCGGTAGAACCCAAGGTCGCTATCTGCGTCCCTTTTTTTATTTTTTGTCCTTCCTTGACGAGTATCTCATGGTTATGTGCGTAGGCGCTTAAGTAGCTTTCGTTGTGATTTATAATTAAGAGCTTTCCGTATCCGAGAAGCCCGCTACCTGCGTATACCACTTCACCATCAGCTGCCGCGTAAATCGGCTCACCCACTTTACCTGCGATATCAACGCCGTTGTTAATCTCGCCGGTAACTGAGAATTCAGCAATAACCGGGCCAAGATGAGGCCACCGCCACCGAATTACCGAGTCAACGTTTTTACTCGAGTTCTTGGGTGCTATTTTGCCCTTGTTTACATTTGTTTGTTTGTTATTTTTTGTAGCTTTAGGTTTTGCTTTTGTAACTAAGGAGTTAGATTCAACTTGTTGAGAAGTTGCCTTAAGATCCAATCGTATCTTCTGTCCGACAAAAATTTTATAAGGCGGCGCAATACTGTTGGCCGTCGCCAGTTCCTTGAAATCCCTTCCGTAGCGCCACGCAATCGAGTACATGGTGTCACCTTCGCGGACCACATGCGTACCAAAATAAACAGGAGGGTTGTAGTCTGGATCGTTATAAATAGACGAATTTGTACAGCCTTTCAGCACCATAGTCGAGACTAGTAAAAACATCAGGAATGTTCTTTTTAGGAGATGATTATCGCTGCAACTGCCCATAATTTCCCTTGCGGGTGAGTAAATGATACCAACTCAAATACGAAATAGACATATTAAACATATTTTTTATTCGAAAATAATATTTAATTTTGAATGAACAATTAAGAACTACGGCTAAGTGCTTTTTTTTATTATAGAAATATTGATCAAATTAACACCAAACGCGGTTACACTCACGGTAACACGTTACCGTTGGAAACATAAAAAGTAACAACTGCGTCACACTTTTAACGTTTGCCACGTCCCAAATACTCAATTACTACTACCAGCAAAATACCCACCGACATTAAAAGAATGGATACCAGTAAATCAGATGGCAACCCGGTTAGCTGCGCGTAGGTTTGCGGCATGACGCTGATTTGCTCAACAGGAACTTGCTCACCATGACTGGATGTCCGCCACGACAAAGTTTGCTTCCATGGCCAGACCTTATTCATTGCGCCGATCATAAACCCCATCAGAACCGCCATGGTAAAGTCATGGTAATGGCGAAAGGCCCAGCTCAAGAACCGTGACATCGCCAGGATTCCCACCACACAACCGGCTGCAAAGGTGCCTATCGTAGTAAGATCAAGAGACTTAACCGCCGCCAGAATATTTTGATACATTCCCAGCAACACTAAAATAAAACTGCCGGAAATTCCCGGCAATATCATCGCCGATATGGCGATAGTTCCACAGAGAAATACAGCGAGCGTGGTTGGTTCAATAACTGTTGGCGAGGCTACGGTGACACCATAAGCTACCGCCGCCCCCAACAACCCGCCAGTGACAGGCAGTGGTCCCCAGTTTTTAACCCCTTTCCCTACTGAGTAAATGGAAGCAAGAATAAGCCCGAAAAACAAAGACCATACTAAATGAGGCCAGGCAACCAATAAAAAGCTAATGAGTTTGGCCAATGAAAAAATGCTGAACATGATCCCGGCAAATAACGTGAATAAAAATGTTCCGTTGATGTCTGCCCAGAAGACTCGAAATCCCTGTTGTTTTAAAACAACGAGCTTAGCCGGCGACAAGGCGGCAATGCTGCTAAGCAGCTCTTCGTAGATGCCCGTGATAAAGGCAATGGTGCCCCCCGATACGCCGGGAACAATGTCTGCAGCCCCCATCGCCATTCCACGCAAAAAAATTGTCCATTTACTCTTCATTCCGTGCTTCCTTTCAAAAAATTCAACGTAAATTAAAAATGGGGAGAGCGTTCAAGCCCGGCCGATAGGCGTCGAAGAAAAAGAGGCGACCACCCATCAGGGAATAGAACAAAAGTTAGAGCACTGTTGTGCAAAAAACGCGCGTTATCTTTCACGACCAAGGCACTGAGCATTCCTTTAAGCCAGCCCGCGACTCAGATAACCGTCCCTCCCAGTAGAGGAACAAAATTAACAGACTCGACAATACGCCTGTCGAATTCATTTCCGCGGCGGGTAATCACCAAGAGTTGTTGGGAGTTGTCACCAACAGGAATCACTAATCTGCCACCTTCATCAAGCTGCTTAAGCAACTCTGGCGGCACATCCTTCGGTGCCGCTGTCACGATGATGGCCTGAAATGGAGCGGCCTCAGGCCACCCCCAACCGCCATCAGCGTGGCGAAGGTAAACGTTCCTTAACTTTAGATGGGCGAACCTGTCTCGCGCTTTATCTAACAAAGGGCGGATTCTTTCTACGGAATATATTTCACTGACCAGACTGGCCAGAACGGCGGTCTGATAACCAGAGCCCGTACCTACTTCCAACACTCTACGAGGCGCAGCATCCAGAATCAGCTCGGTCATTCTTGCTACAATATAGGGCTGTGAAATCGTTTGGCTGAAACCGATGGGCAAGGCGGTATCTTCATAGGCTCTATGCGACAACGCCTCATCCACGAAAATATGCCGGGGGGTTTCTTTTATCGCTTCAAGCACCCGGATATTACGGATACCTTCATCACTTAACCGCTGAATCAGGCGCATACGTGTGCGCATGGAAGTCATGCCAATTCCCTGTATATTCATAGCTGGCACCCCTCCAGCCATGCAGATAACAGAGGCAGGCTTTCATGCCTGGTCATGTCAACTTGAATCGGGCTTACCGACACATAGCCATGCGCTATGGCATAAAAATCGGTACCTGCACCGGCATCATCGCCCTCTCCTGCCGAACCTATCCAGTACCGCTCCTGCCCCCTGGGGTTGATGACTTTTTCAGGCATACCTCCCCGCGCTCTATGCCCAAGCCGGGTTACCTGCAACCCTTTAAGCTCATCATAGGGCACATCAGGTACATTGACGTTGAGGATTGTTCGAGCGGGTACTTCCAGTGCGAGGGGATTTCTTAATAATGTAGCAACAACACGGGCCGCCGTTTCGAAATGGTAAAAACCTTTGCTGGCTAACGACACGGCAATGGGGGGATATTTAAGGAAGCGTCCTTCCATCGCGGCAGCCACTGTGCCTGAATAAATAACGTCATCGCCTAAATTGCCATTATTATTGATTCCGGAGATAACACGATCAAACTCGATATCAAACATATTAGTGACACCGAGGTGCACGCAGTCCGTTGGCGTGCCATCTACGGAAACAAAACCATTGCTATGTTGGTGAGGCTTTAATGGTCGGTCTAGTGTTAAAGAGTTACTGGCGCCGCTATGGTCACGATCGGGTGCAACAACCTTAAGCGTTTTGGCGAGCCCTTTTAGTTCGTTATACAAAACTTCAAGCCCGCGCGCGTTTACCCCGTCATCATTCGACAGAAGAAGTTTCATTCAGCCTCCACAAAAAGCACACATTATTTTGCTATTTTTATTCCCTGCACCCTTGAGGTAGATTTGGGTGTCTGGCGGGTTTGTAATTATTATTTAGTATCCTGATCACGTTTTAAATCAGTGTAATCGATAGCTTCTCTTAACAGGGTGGTTGCAAAAGCACCGACTGGTAAGCAAAAACTGACGCACAAGTTATCGTTTTCCCAATGCCATTTCAATCTTTTAGGTTGCAGAACAAAAGGACGATGCTGTATGCGAATACGGTTATCCCGCAAACCTGCGGCGAGCAGCGGATGTGCATCGGTAACCTGGGTTATTCTCTGCATGGCCTGGTCAGACTCAGGAAACGTACCATCGCCAAATAAAGACCCCAAAGCTTCACCATTTTCTGCGGTGACATCCCCATCTATCACTGTATCCCATTTCCCCTCTTCAACCCTGTTAGCCAGCAAATGGTTAAACAAGTAAGCTCTTGCAGCAGAAACATACATAGCGCCAGCACTGACTTTCATCCGCTTTTCGCCTCTAAACCACTGAGATGCTAGTTGCAGGTTATGAAAATGGTGGCCAAACCGTTGCTCGCCAAAATAGTTAGGGGCGCCAAAGCGCTCCAGCTTGCATAGTCTAGCCTCAATTTCGCTTCTGACCAGATCCATCTCTCCTGCTCTGCCAGAGCCGACCTTGCGAATAACAATCTCGAACTCATTACCGAGATGGTCGCCACGGCGCAACTTACTTTTATGGGTCGCTCTCTGCAGGATTTTCGTGCTATCTAAAGACCAGCGCTGCCAGTCTGGCTGCGGTCTTTTGCCAAAATATACGCTAAACCACTGAGTGGTGATGGCGTGTCGATCCTTTAACCCACAATAGCCAACATCCATTTCTCTGACACCGGCAAAATTAGCTAAACGCCTGGCGACAAATGCTGTGTTCTGGCCGGTCTTTTCAATCTGCACACAAACGTGCTCACCTGCCTGAAAGAAGTTCTCGGGCATCATTTCGCGCACAACAAAATCTGCATCCTCTGTGCGTAAACACCCACTAAGATTCGGCTTACCATGGGCATAAGGAAAGTCTAATGTAAACTCGGCCACTTAGGCTCTCCCTTCTGAACTTTCTGCCTTCGTTAACAGGCAGATAGCCTGGCAGGCAATACCTTCTTTACGCCCTGTAAAACCCGCCTTCTCGGTTGTGGTTGCTTTTACATTAACCTGCCCTGCGGCGCAGTGAAGATCGCTGGCAATATTCGTGCACATAGAGAAAATATGCGGCGCCATTTTTGGCTCCTGCGCGATAATTGTGGCGTCCAGATTACCTAAGCGATAGCCATTTTTAATCATCAGGCCATGAACGTGTCTCAGCAGTATCCGGCTATCAATATTCTCGTATTCTGCAGCGGTGTCTGGGAAGTGTTTGCCAATATCCCCCATTGCCATCGCCCCCAGAAGGGCATCACAAATGGCATGCAATAGCACATCACCGTCTGAGTGAGCGATAAATCCGTGTGCGTAGGGTATACGAACCCCACCTAACACGAGGTGATCACCTTCACCAAAGATGTGTACATCAAAGCCCTGTCCCACGCGGATACCTACGGTCATATTCCTTCTCTTTAAAATGAATGTGTTTGCTGGTGTGATAAAAAGTATTCCGCCAATAACAGGTCTTCTGGTGTAGTGATTTTGATGTTATCCGTCGCCCCCTCTACTAATAACGGGGTCCCATGCACATACTCCACCGCCGAAGACTCATCTGTAACAATCACACCATCTGCTAAGGCTGTTTCAATGGCCTGCAATAAAATACCATAGCGAAACGCCTGCGGTGTAAAAGCTCGCCACACAGAGGTGCGATCGATGGTACGGGCAACGTATTGGTTGTCCCCTGCTTTTTTCAGGGTATCCGTAACGGGTGCAGCTAATAATCCACCCCACGAGTGACTGGCAATTTCCTGCAACAGGCGCTCAATATCGCTTTTTCGAACACAAGGGCGGGCAATGTCATGCACCAGCACCCAATCATCGATGTGCGCCCGTGAGCAGATTAAAAGCAAGGCGTTAAGCACCGAATGCACCCGCTCTTTACCAGCAGGAGCCACAGAAATCGGTTTTTCGCAATGATGCTGCAACGTCGGCCAAATGGAGTCCGCGTCAGACACCGCGACAACAAACTCATCAATGGCTGCAACTTCAGCCAATCTGGACATTGTCTGCTCTGCGACCGTTTTACCCCCTAAACGTAAATATTGCTTAGGTATGGCTGCGCCCATGCGTCGCCCGACCCCCCCACAGGGAACAACGCACCAAATATGCCTACGATCACTACTACTGACGGCTTCATCATTTGAAGCTCGTAACACTATGGATGACATAAAGCGTGACCGGAAGGTGAGTGACATTGACGAAAGAAGTGATTTTTACCGTGCAGACGCTGTTTCTCGAAAAGCAGTTTATATTTCAACTAAATTACTCAGAGACCACCCAGAAGAATGTTTCACCTGAGCCCACCATACCAAGCTGATTTCGCGCTTTTTCTTCAACCGCCTGCAAGCCGGTTTTAAGGTCCATGACTTCGGCCATTAACTTCGAGTTACGATCCGCCAACTGATGATTTTCGGCCAGCTGCGCATCAATTTGCTGCTGCAAAGCCTTCATTTGACCAAAGCTACCTTCTCCAGCCCAAATTCTGAACTGAAGCGAAATGATAAAGACGCCCATCAGCGCCCACACCCATTGAATGCGAGGCATACTCTTTACTTCTTCATTACTACAACTTACTGATTATTCTGTAATTTCGAAGAAAGCTCGCACATTTGCCGTCAATCATACACAACTGGTGTAGTGGCAAACTTTATTCACTTTCGACGAATTACCCCAACAACACTTAAGGTCACCATTAAGTAATGGACTTAAGTATAGGACATAATTGATAAAGTTCATGAAAAAATAGCTGTAAAAAAGGCGAGAATCTCTCGCCTTTTAAAATCGTATGAAACTATTACGATTGATGAACAGACAAACGCTTAGGCTTGCCCTTTGATTTCCGACAACCCTTTATATGGGGCCTTTGCGCCTAGCATTTCTTCAATACGCAGCAAACGGTTGTATTTTGCTACCCGGTCAGAACGGCAGAGTGAACCTGTTTTAATTTGTCCGGCACAGGTGCCAACAGCAAGATCAGCAATGGTTGTGTCTTCTGTTTCGCCAGAACGATGCGAAATAACCGCCGTGTAGCCCGCATCTTTCGCCATCTTGATCGCGTCCAGCGTTTCAGACAAACTGCCGATCTGGTTGAACTTGATCAAAATGCTGTTCGCCACGCCCTTGTCGATGCCTTCTTTCAGTATGCGCGTATTGGTGACAAAAAGATCATCCCCTACCAACTGCACTTTGGCACCAATCTGCTTCGTCAAATTTGCCCAACCGTCCCAGTCACTCTCGTCTAACCCATCTTCGATGGATACAATCGGATACTTCTGGGCCAGCTCATCAAGATAGTCAGCAAAGCCTGCCGAGTCGAAAGACTTACCTTCACCACTTAGCACGTACTTTCCGCCTTTGTAAAACTCAGAGGCGGCGCAGTCCAATGCCAGAGTAATATCTTTGCCCAGCACATAGCCAGTTTTCTCGATAGCTTGCTTGATCACCGCCAATGCAGATTCGTTCGACTCCAAATTTGGTGCAAAACCACCCTCATCACCCACGGCGGTATTCAGACCTTGCGCCTTTAAAACAGCTTTAAGCGAGTGGAATATTTCTGCCCCTGCGCGCAATGCTTCAGCAAAAGTGGGTGCTGTAACCGGCTGAACCATGAACTCCTGAATATCGACATTGTTATCAGCGTGCTCGCCACCATTCAGAATGTTCATCATCGGTACCGGCATTGAATACTGCCCGGCAGTACCATTGATATTTGCAATGTGCTCGAACAGCTCAATGCCTTTCGCCTTAGCTGCCGCTTTTGCTGCCGCCAACGATACCGCCAGAATTGCATTTGCACCTAACTTTGCTTTGTTTTCTGTACCGTCAAGCGCCAGCATTTTATTGTCTATCGCACGCTGATCAGCAGCATCCATACCCACCAATGCGCTTTTAATGGTCGTATTTACACCGGCAACCGCGTTGAGTACGCCCTTACCCAGATAGCGTGATTTATCACCATCACGCAATTCAAGAGCTTCTCTTGAACCAGTCGACGCACCGGAAGGTGCGCAGGCTGAACCTACCACTCCTGAGGCCAGAATAACATCGGCTTCGATGGTTGGGTTTCCTCTGGAATCAAGCACTTCGCGGGCCTTGATGTCTACGATTCGGGTCATTGTGATTTGTCTCCACTGATCAGAAGTAAAATAATCTAACGTTATAATAAGAATTTGGTATTAGCAGACTGTCTCAGGCGGTATCAAGCGCAGCAAAACTTTTTACAAGATCATCTACCGCTTTTGCCTGCGCCAGAAACGGCTCAAGCTTATCCAGCCTTAATGCACTAGGGCCATCGCAACGCGCTTTATCAGGATCTGGATGCGCCTCAAGAAACAAACCAGCCAAACCTACCGCGAGCCCTGCTCTGGCAAGCTCTGCCACCTGCGCACGACGCCCACCTGATGCAGCCCCCATTGGATCGCGACATTGTAATGCGTGGGTGACATCGAAAATTAATGGCAGACCGCCTGTTGATGACTTCATCGTAGAAAAACCAAGCATATCGACTACCAGATTGTCGTAACCGAATGAGGCTCCCCGCTCGCATAGAATGACTTTTTCATTCCCCGCTTCACGAAATTTATCCACGATATTGGCCACCTGAGAAGGACTCATAAACTGTGGCTTTTTAACGTTAATCACCGCCTGGGTTTTCGCCATGGCAGTGACCAAATCGGTTTGCCGGGCCAGAAACGCCGGCAACTGGATAACATCACACACGTCTGCCACAGGCTGTGCCTGAAAAGTTTCGTGCACATCCGTAATCACAGGAATATTGAATGTCTTCTTTATTTCTTCAAATATGCGCAAGCCTTCATCAAGGCCGGGGCCACGATATGAGTGGATAGAAGAACGATTGGCTTTATCAAATGACGCTTTGAAAATATAGGGGATGCCCAGTTTTTCTGTCACTTTCACATAAGCTTCGGCAATAGTCATTGCCAGATCCCGAGACTCCAAGACGTTCATGCCACCAAACAGAACAAACGGCTTATCGTTAGCGACTTCCAGATCTTTGACGACGATGGTTTTAGTGCTCATTGATCACCTCAAAACAGGAAAACTGTCTACATTAGACAGTTTTTTTATACTGGGCAGCTGCACTTACAAAGCCCTCAAACAAACCATGACCATCTCTGGGGGTAGATGTAAATTCCGGGTGGAACTGACATGCGACAAACCAGGGGTGATCTTCCACTTCGACAACTTCTACCAACTCACCGTCTTTGGACCAGCCAGTTACTTTCAGACCAGCTTCCTGAAGCTGACCCAGCAAATTATTATTGACTTCGTAGCGGTGACGATGACGCTCTACAATTGTTTTCTTCTTGTAGCAGTCCATGACTTTGGAATTTTCTTCCAACATGCATTCTTGCGCACCCAGGCGCATGGTGCCACCCAGATCAGACTTGTCGGTACGTTGCTCAACAGCGCCATCGGAACCAATCCACTCGGTTATCAAACCAACCACCGGAAATGGGGTTTTAGCATTAAACTCGGTGCTGTGTGCGCCTGGCATCTTCGCCATATTACGGGCATATTCGATAACCGCCACTTGCATACCCAGGCAAATCCCCAGATAAGGAACTTTATTTTCACGGGCATATTTAACAGTAAGCACCTTGCCTTCAACGCCACGCTCACCAAAACCACCCGGAACCAGTATCCCGTCAACACCCTCGAGCACATCCGTGCCTTTCGTTTCAATTTCTTCTGAATCGATGTACAGGGTTTTCACTTTCGTACTGGTATTGAGACCTGCATGCTTTAACGCTTCAATCAAGGATTTGTAGGCGTCAAGCAACTCCATGTATTTACCAACCATGGCGATAGTAATTACTTTTCCAGGGTTCTGTTCTTTTTTTACAACCGAGTCCCATTCGCTCAGGTCAGCGGGATGTGCCTGCGTAAGCCCAAAACGTTCGACAATGATGTCGTCCAGACCATGGGCATGCAGCATTCCTGGAATTTTATAAATGCTGTCAGCATCTTGCAGTGGAACAACCGCTCGCTCTTCGACGTTGGTAAACAGTGCAATTTTTCTACGCGAGGATGCATCGATCTCATGCTCAGCGCGACATACAAGGATATCTGGCTGCAGACCGATAGAGCGCATTTCTTTGACAGAGTGCTGAGTAGGCTTGGTTTTTACTTCACCGGCAGTGGCAATGTAAGGCACTAATGTAAGGTGCATGAACAACGCACGCTGTGCGCCCACCTCCACTCTTAACTGACGGATAGCTTCGAGAAATGGCAAGGACTCGATGTCACCTACGGTGCCCCCCACTTCGACCAGCGCAACATCCACTTCGCCAGCACCTTCGACTACACGACGCTTGATTTCATCCGTAATATGAGGAATAACCTGAACAGTTCCTCCCAGATAATCTCCACGACGCTCTTTGCGAATAACCTCTTCATAGACTTTACCAGTCGTGAAGTTATTTCTTTTCGTCATGGTTGTGCGAATAAAGCGCTCATAATGACCCAGGTCAAGATCGGTTTCTGCGCCATCTGTTGTGACGAAAACTTCACCGTGTTGAAAAGGGCTCATTGTCCCAGGGTCAACGTTGATATAGGGGTCTAATTTAAGCAACGTAACCTTCAGGCCACGAGCTTCAAGAATAGCCGCCAAAGAAGCAGAAGCAATACCTTTCCCCAAGGACGATACCACACCACCAGTGACAAAAATATAACGCGTCATGCCGTTCCCGCAAGTTAGTTTATAGAGGTTGAGAAGGAGGGAGATTGTCATCTCAATGATGGGTCGCCAGAGTACCAGAAAGTGCACCGTTTCACAATTAATTTGGCTATTCAAAGGTGGTGGCGCACGCGACATGGTTCGCCTCCCACACTTCTTTAACAGACAGCTTCTTGCCGCTTTGCCTGGCTATTCCTTAGCAACAATATTGACAGCAACCAAATAACTTCAGGCAACAGTGATAACCCACTGATTGCTATCATCCTCAGGCTCTGGTAAAAAATCGGCAGCGACGCCAATACCTGGAATTGCCACCAACGCGTCGCCGGAATAAATCAGTGGGTATTGTTGACGCAACCATTCCGGTACAGCGGCCTCTTGAAACAGTTTTTTAAGCGTCTTAGTGCCACGATTTTTAAGGGTGATTTTTTCGCCCCCCTGGCGAAAACGGATACTAAAAGCATCTGCCGACAAACGCTGTGGCGATGTTGTGTCATGCAGGGCGACACGCACGAAAGTTCTCGGTTTATCTGCCATATTAGCCTTGCCGCACTTGAGCAGAGTCAATGTACCGATAGCAGTAAGCCGAGGCACCCCCGGTAATAGCGGCCCGCCCGCATCGATGTTGTCGGTGGCAGGCAAGATAGCATACAGCTGGTTTCGATAACGCCTTAGCTCTCCCCCGGCCCAACTGATCACCGGACTGGCATCTTCGCGAGCAGCTATTAACTCGCTCCAGATGCGTTCAAACTGGTGCCGGCCAGGAAATCCGGCTCCCTGTTTCTGTAACCAGTAGCGGACAAGGTTGCGCTGCTGAATCTGCGGCAACATGACCAGCTTACTAAGATTTAAAGTACTGCCTTCCCCAACATTCACGAGATCGCTCTCTGCCAGCGTACGACACAGCATTTCGCTCTCTGCGGAGTTCTCTGCAACCTGGGCCAGAGACTCCAGGGCAGATGGCCAACGCTGCAGTAAAAGCGGCATCACGTTATGACGTAAATAATTTCGCGAAAAGGTATGGCTATCATTGCTCTCATCATGCACCCAGTCGAGGCCAATACAGGTGGCCGCCTGTTCGAGCTGTTGCCGGGTAATGTCAAGCAGAGGCCTGTATAGATGATACTCTCTTGCGGGAGACAAGCTGGCGTTTTGCGCGACGACTATTGTGCGTTGTCTGGGTATTCCTGCCATCCCTGCCGCACCTGCCCCTCTCATCAACCTGAGGAGCAGTGTCTCGGCAAGGTCATTCAGGTGATGCGCCTGCAACAATACAGCCCCGCCGGGAATATGCCGTGCGAATGCCTCATAGCGCGCTTGGCGGGCGGCAGCTTCCAGCCCACTTCCCTCTGGCTGCACAAGAACCTTTTCAACCGTCAGCGGAATTTCCAGTGAAGCAGTAATCGCTTCACAGTGTGCTTGCCACTGATCGGCGTTTTTACTGAGGCCATGATTAACATGAATCGCTTTGAGCGCTATGCTTGGCCGCACACTGGAAAGGTCAGTGCGCTCTGGCAACTGCACAGCATCAAGCCAGGCCTTCGCCAAAAAAAGCAGAACAGATGAATCAAGACCACCAGAGAAAGCCACCCAGTATTCGGGTGCATCCGGTATGGTGCTCATGCTTTGCAACAGCACTTCTGGAACCTGGCTTTGCCAATCGGACAAATCTGCGCTCTCGCTGACTAATTAGTATATTGAGTTAAGCGTTGATAACGCTCGTCAAGAAGCTGCTCGACGGACAACACTGCAAGCTGCTGATAATGATCTAACAAAGCCGCCTTAAGATTAGCCGCCATGAAGGCAACATCCCGGTGCGCGCCACCCAGTGGCTCCGGTATAATCTGATCTACCAGACCCAGGGCGCTCAGTCTGTCAGCGGTTATCCCCATCGCTTCGGCGGCTTCGGCGGCAAACTCAGCACTTTTCCACAGTATCGAGGCGCAGCCTTCGGGAGAAATCACAGAATAAGTGGCATACTCCAGCATCAGCAATCTATCACAAACGCCAATTGCTAACGCGCCACCAGAGCCACCCTCACCAATCACCGTGGTAATCACAGGAACCGCCAGATGAGACATGACGGCAAGATTGCGGGCAATCGCTTCGCTTTGACCGCGCTCTTCGGCATCTATCCCTGGATAAGCGCCTGGCGTATCAATAAAGGTAAAAAGCGGTAAACGGAAACGCTCTGCCATCTCCATTAAACGGCGGGCTTTGCGATAACCTTCAGGTTTTGGCATGCCAAAGTTGCGATATATTTTTTGCTTGGTATCACGCCCTTTCTGATGCCCGATCACCATTACCGGCATGCCGTCCAAACGCGCGATACCACCAACAATAGCCGGGTCATCACCAAACTGTCGATCACCATGCAGCTCGTCAAAATCAGTAAATATATGACTGATATAATCAAGGGTGTAAGGGCGCTTTGGATGCCTTGCGACTCTGGCAATATCCCAGGGCTTGAGGGATGAAAAAATACTCTCGGTCAAATTCCGGCTTTTAGTCAACAGCCGGTTAATCTCTTCAGTAAGATTTAACTCAGAGCCATTGCCAACCAGACGTAACTCTTCAATCTTTTCTTCCAGCTCGATAATCGGCTGTTCGAAATCAAGGTAATCACGACTCATGGTACAACCTCTGAAAAGATCGGTTAACGATACGGTCTACTATCAATGATACTTAAGCGCAACATTTTTACCGCCAAGCATGTACTTTAATCCTTGCACCAGATCATCAGCTGGCAGAACGCGCCATCCCTCTCCCAGCTGTAACATTGAGCGGGCATCCGTACGGGCATAGTTGATAAACACCGGGCAACTGTCGGCTTCTTTGTAAGGTGCCAACGTGTCATGCAACTCCTGAATGAAGCCGTTCTTTAGATCAGCCGCGTCTAATTTCAACACCAGCCCTTTCGCATTTTGCAATCTCGCCGCTGTAATATCGTAACACTTGCGCGCAGTCAGTTTGATACCACCGTTGTGGCGATCTTCCCCGACTTCTCCTTCAATGATGAGAATGGCGTCTTTTTGTAAAACATCGCGATGCTGTACATACACATCAGAAAACAAGGCCACTTCGATTCGACCACTACGATCATCCAGGACCAGAAAAGCCATGGTATCGCCCTTCTTGTTTTTCATTGTACGCGAACTAACTACCAGCCCGGCAATGGTCTGACTGTCTTTTTTTGGTTTGAGGTCGACAATCGCAGTACTCGCAAACTGCCGGATTTCGGCCTCATACTCGTCAAAAGGGTGGCCAGTCAGATACAAGCCCAATGTATCTTTCTCTCCATTCAGGCGATCCTTATCGCTCCACTCCCGCACGCCTATAGATGATGCATACAAATCCTGATCATTGCCTGCTTCCGGCACAACCTCGCCAAAAAGGTCATCCATGCCTGCATTCGTGTTGCGATTGTTTTGATCAGCGCGCTGCACCGCCTCTTCAATACTGGCCATTAACCTTGCCCGTCCAGGACCAATCGAGTCCAGTGCTCCTGAGCGAATTAACGCCTCCAGCGCACGTTTATTCACCTTACGGGCATCAACTCTGGCACAGAAATCAAAGAAGTTAGTAAATTTACCTTCCTTGCGTGCTTCCTGAATACTGCTGACGGGGCCTTCACCCAGCCCTTTTATGGCACCGAGCCCATACACAATTCGGCCACCTTCATCCACAGTAAACGTGAACTCACTGGTGTTGACGTCGGGCAGAACCAGCTCGAGCTTCATCTTTCGACATTCTTCAATGAGCGTCACGACTTTATCGGTATTCTGCATATCGGCGGTGAGAACGGCCGCCATAAACTCTGCCGGATAATGGGCTTTTAGCCACAATGTCTGATACGAGACTATCGCATAGGCCGCAGAGTGCGACTTGTTAAAGCCGTAGCCAGCGAATTTCTCCACCAGGTCGAATATCTTCATGGCAAGATCGGGATCAACCCCCTGAGTCGCAGCCCCCTCAGCAAAAACCTGTCGCTGCTTGGCCATTTCTTCGGGCTTCTTCTTACCCATTGCCCGACGCAACATATCCGCGCCACCCAGCGTATAACCCGCCAGAGTCTGGGCAATCTGCATTACCTGCTCTTGGTAAACAATAACGCCGTAGGTGGTTTCAAGTACCGGTTTAAGACTCATGTGCTGATAGTCGGGGTGTGGAAACGCCACCTCTGCCCGCCCGTGCTTTCGGTTAATAAAGTCATCAACCATGCCGGACTCAAGCGGCCCAGGACGAAACAGTGCCACCAAGGCGATCATATCTTCGATATTATCTGGCTGCAGCTTGCGAATCAGATCTTTCATCCCCCTTGATTCAAGCTGAAACACTGCTGTCGTTTCGGCCCGCTTTAGCATTCTGAACGATGCCTGATCATCCAGCGGAATTGCGCTGATATCCAGCAATTCCTGGCCTTTGGCCAGTCTGCGCGGATTAATCATCTCCAACGCCCACTTGATGATGGTGAGCGTACGCAAACCAAGGAAGTCAAATTTGACCAGACCAGCTTCTTCTACATCACCCTTATCGAACTGGGTGACCAGACTACCTCCCTCTTCATCGCAGTAGAGAGGTGCAAAATCGATTAGTTTTGTCGGGGCAATTACCACCCCGCCCGCGTGTTTACCAACGTTTCGGGTGATACCCTCAAGCTTGACGGCCATTTCCCACACTTCGTTGGCCTCTTCATCCTGAGCCAGATAATCCCTCAGTTGATCCTCCACCTCATAGGCTTTGGACAACGTCATCCCCACTTCAAAGGGGATCAACTTGGATAACCTGTCGCCCAGCGAATACGGGCGACCTTGCACCCTCGCTACATCGCGCACGACCGCTTTTGCCGCCATGGTGCCAAATGTGATGATCTGTGAAACTGCCTCGCGGCCATAATTCTCGGCGACATAATCGATAACGCGATCACGCCCCTCCATACAGAAGTCAACGTCAAAGTCGGGCATCGATACCCGTTCCGGGTTCAGGAACCGCTCAAACAGCAAATCGTATTCAATGGGGTCAATATCTGTAATCAACAGCGCATAGGCCACGAGCGACCCGGCTCCAGACCCCCTGCCAGGCCCAACCGGCACTCCGTTGTCCTTTGCCCACTGAATAAAGTCCATAACGATTAGGAAGTAGCCCGGAAACCCCATCTGACAGATGATATCCAGCTCGAACTTGATTCGGTCCATATACGACTGGCGCTTGACATCGCGATCTGGATCATCTGGTTTGAGAATGACTTTTAAACGATCTTCCAGGCCGTCATAGGAGACTTTGTGGAAAAACTCATCCATGGTCATGCCATCCGGAATCGGATATTCAGGCAAGAAATATTTACCCAGCCGAACCTCGACATTACACCGCTTTGCAATTTCAACGGTGTTTTCCAACGCCTCAGGAATATCGCTGAACAACTCGTACATTTCTTCGGCGGTTTTGAAATATTGCTGATCGCTAAAGCGCCTTTCTCTTCGCGGGTCTTCGATGGTTTTGCCATCACGAATACACACCCTGGCCTCATGTGCATCAAAATCTTTTTTACTTAAAAAATGAACATCGTTGGTAGCCACCACCGGGCAATTTGACGCCAAAGCCAGCGCCACACTGCCATGCACGCACTCTTCATCATTTGTACGAGAAGTACGCTGCAGTTCAATATAGAAACGATCCGGAAAGACCCGCATCCAGTAATCAAGCCGGTTGCGGGCGATATCCTGTCTGCCGGAGACAATCGCCTTGCCCACATCGCCAAACTTTGCCCCGGAAAGCGCGATCACGCCTTCAGACAAACGCTCGATCCATTCATGGCGTATTACCGCACGCCCCAGTTTTTGCCCCTGGGTAAAACCCAGCGAGACAATTTCAGTAATATTGGCATACCCCTGCTCATTCATCGCCAGAAGCGTCAGCCGGTGGGGGTCTTTTTCCTCATCCAGATTCTCAACCCAGATATCCACACCGATAACCGGCTTGACACCAGCCCCCATCGCTCCTTTATAAAACTTAACCAAAGAGCACATATTGGACTGATCCGTGATCGCCAGAGCAGGCATTTTTTGTTCGGCCACGGTTTTTAGCAGCGGCTTGATCCGAACAATACCATCCACCAACGAAAACTCGGTGTGTACCCGTAGATGAACGAAAGGCTTTGTCATGCAGTGTTATATCCTATAATTGGCCTGTTTACCGGCATTATTCACCCGCATCGAAACCTGGTGATTTGGCTCAACATCCCTCTTAGTTCGCAGGGAGAAATCTATTCGCGGGATACGCTATCGTCACGAATACTGCTAAGATGCGATCTTTACTCGTCGCCTACAGCGCAATCCAAAGGGCAAAAAAGTAACGATAAACCTCTTAAAAACGGTCATTGTAATCGACTTAACAGAAAGACAAAACCGGAAGGACGTAATGAATAACACAACCACCATTTATCACAATCCCCGTTGTTCAAAATCAAGACAAACCCTTGAACTATTGCGACAAAAAGGCGTTGAACCTGCGATTGTGCTTTATCTGGACACCCCGCCCACGGCTAGCAGCCTGCAAGATACCCTGAAACAACTGGGTATAAGTGCACGCGAACTACTGCGCAAAGGCGAACAAGAATACAAAGACCTTAATCTGGCAAACCCTGATTTGTCAGACGCGCAAATAATCGATGCCATGGTAAAACACCCCAGACTTATCGAACGCCCCATTGTATTCAAAGACAACAAAGCTGTTCTGGGTCGCCCGCCTGAAAACATAGAGCAGCTTTTTTAGCCATGAATAGGCCATATGTACTGGTGCTTTATTACAGCGCTTCGGGGAAGACCGCCAAAATGGCCCAGCTAATTGCCCGTGGCGTTGAAAAAGTCGCCGGCATTGAAGCGCGACTGCGCACAGTTCCAAAGGTCGCGGCTACCACCACGACGGCCTCCCCTGCCATACCAGATAAAGGGGCGCTTTATTGCACCAATGCTGATTTGGCAGATTGTAGCGGTCTGGTCATGGGCAGCCCTACACGGTTTGGCAATATGGCAGCTCCCCTCAAGTTTTTTCTTGATGGCACCTCCCCGCTATGGGCCAGTGGTGCACTGGTTGATAAACCTGCCGGGGTTTTTACCGCCACAGGCAGCATGCACGGTGGCCAGGAAACCACACTGCTATCGATGGCTTTACCATTAATCCATCATGGTATGCTTTTTTGCGGCCTGCCTTACACACAGCCAGAACTGCATAAAACCACGACCGGCGGCACCCCTTACGGCGCCAGCCACTATGCAGGTCATGACAGCGACAACACTATCAGCCCGGATGAACAGAAACTATGCCAGGCACTAGGTGAACGTATCGCCCGTCTTGCGTTACTATATACACAGGCTACACAACATAAACAGGCAACACCGCCGTAGCAAGCCCTGTTTCACCAACCTTACTATTTTCGATTTATCAGGATTACAACGTGCATTCAGTTACTATTCAGGGCGTCACCTTGTCCGTTAAAACCGTCGCATCGCGCAACGCCGCCGTTATTTCTTACTTTTTACTACTGATACTGATGGTGGTAACAACCTTTTATTCAGACATTCCCGAAGAAGCATCCAAGTCTGTGGTCATCGCCGTTAAATTGCTGCCATTACTGTTATTTCTTCCCGGCATTATTAAAAACAGCCCACGCACGCACATTTGGTTGTGCTTTGTCGTTCTCATCTATTTTATGCAGTATTCGATGACTGCCTACCTGCATGAGTGGGCAATCGTCCCAGTCGTAACTACACTGGTAACGATGAGTGTGTTTACCAGCTCGATGATGTTTGTGCACTGGTATAAAAAAGATCAGCTCGCGGCCATCCTGCTGTCTGCATCTGAAGCACCACAATAGCCTGACAGTTGATTAAATTTAGACAGTATCAGCAACTGAACCAGCAGGTAATGTTGACCACCCGATAAAGAGTAACCCAGCCGAATGCAAGCAACCTTTACTCCCAGCCCTGACAAACTCCTGACATTTCACGACTTCGTCAACCTGCTGGCGAAGGATGGAATCATCGACGGGGAGCAAAGAAAGCGAATTTCAGCGAGAGACATCGAAACCGATGTCTCTCGAAAAAAACACCCTTTAGAACTGATTGCCCAGTGCAACATGAAATCGTTGCAACAAAAACCGCTGGATATTGAATTTCTTAGCCGCTGGCTGGCGACCCATAGCGGCCAGCCCTACTACCGAATTGATGCCCTTAAAGTAGATGCCCGCGCAATCGCCCAGGTCATGTCTTTCGCATTCGCCCAACGACACGAAATACTGGCGGTAGAAGTTAGCGAAAACTATGTTACCGTCGCCAGCGCCCAGCCTTTTCGCCGAGATTGGGAAGAAAACCTGCGCCATGTGCTAAAGAAAGACATTCGACGCGTAGTCACCAGCCCCGTTGATATAAAACACTTCACCGTCGAGTTTTATCAGCTGGCAAAATCAGTTGAGCAGGCGCAAGGGCTGAGCGACAAAACGCACACCCACAATTTTGAACAAATGATGGATCTGGGTAACAAAACCCATGACGCCAATGATCAACATATTGTCAGCATCGTCGACTGGCTGTTTCAATACGCTTACGAACAACGCGCTAGTGATATCCATATCGAACCCCGGCGCGAGGTGTCCCATGTCAGATTTCGAATTGACGGCGTGCTGCACAATGTTTACGAATTTCCCGCTCAAGTCGGCATGGCAGTGCTCAGCCGTTTAAAGATTCTAGGGCGTCTGAATATTGCCGAAAAAAGAAAGCCGCAAGACGGGCGCATTAAAACCCGTAACACCGAGAACCAGGAAGTTGAGCTAAGGCTATCCACCCTCCCAACCGTGTTTGGTGAAAAGCTGGTAATGCGGATATTTGACCCTGAAGTGTTAATGAAATCCTTTCCTGAAATGGGTTTTTCACAAGACGATCAGGCTAAATGGGAGAAAGTCACCCAAAAGCCACACGGTATTATTCTTGTCACCGGTCCTACCGGATCAGGCAAAACAACGACGCTTTACTCAACCCTAAAGCACCTGGCAACACCGGAAGTCAATATCTGCACCATTGAAGACCCCATTGAAATGGTTGAACCACTTTTTAACCAGACTCAGGTGCAGCATGCTCACGATGTCAATTTTGCCACAGGCATTCGCGCTCTGATGCGGCAAGACCCGGATATCGTCATGATTGGCGAAATCCGAGATCTTGAAACCGCCGAAATGGCGATCCAGGCAGCACTCACCGGACACCTGGTACTTTCCACACTGCACACCAATGACGCCCCCAGCGCCATTACCCGACTTCTGGAGTTAGGCATCCCACCTTACCTTATTCGCGCCACGGTTCTTGGTGTGATGGCGCAGCGACTGGTCAGAACCCTGTGCTCTACTTGCAAAGCCTCCGGCTCGGTCGATGAAAAAGACTGGCAGGCACTGGTCAGCCCATGGAAAGCATCGCCCCCCAAAGCCCCGATGCAGCCTGTGGGCTGTCTTGAATGTCGCAACACCGGCTACCGAGGGCGTGCGGGGGTCTATGAGGTGATGTTAATGAGTGAGGAAATACACAAATTAGTAGACAATTCATGCGATGTGGAAAAAATCCGCATCAAGGCGATTAAAGAAGGCATGCACAGCCTGCGTCTAAGTGGTGCGCAAAAAGTATCATTCGGATTAACCACAATAGAAGAAGTCATGCGGGTAACCCCATCTTAAACACAATCATAAACAGCGGGGGCTGTCGGCATTATTACTGACAGCCGCTGCGATATAAAAATAGAAAAGCGACGCAAACACAACATTTATGGCTTTTGCTATACTTTTTACACTAGCATTGTTAATACAGAAGCCACTCTCTGACGTTTTACAACATGGAATAATATTGGAGCCCCATTTATGCTGAAAATATTAGGTTGCACCCTCATTGCTGTTGGCTTATCGAGCACCTGCTTTGCACAAACTTCCCAGGAAAAAGGATTAGCGATTGCTGTCGAAGCTGACAAAAGAGACTTAGGCTGGGTCGATTCAACAGCCGATATGAAAATGATATTGCGCAATAAAAACGGTGACGAGAGCATACGATCGCTACGTGTTAATACGCTTGAAGTAAAAGATGACGGCGATAAAAGTTTAACCATCTTTGACGAGCCTGCCGATGTGCGAGGAACAGCATTACTTACCTACTCTCATAAGACCGGCTCGGACGATCAATGGCTATACCTGCCCGCCCTGAAACGCGTCAAAAGAATAGCATCGAGTAATAAATCCGGACCATTTATGGGCAGTGAGTTTGCCTTTGAGGATCTCAGTTCGCAGGAAGTAGAAAAATACACTTACAACTATCTGCGTGATGAGGCGTGCGGCAGCCTGACCTGCTTTGTTATTGAACGCTTCCCGATTGACGAAGACTCTGGCTACACCAAGCAAATCGCCTGGTTAGATCAGCAAGAGTACCGGGTACAAAAAGTTGAATACTACGACCGAAAAAAATCTTTGCTGAAGACTCTGGAGCCCAAAGACTATAAGCAGTATCTCGGACAATACTGGCGTGCCAATGACAGCAACATGGTAAACCACCAAACGGGTAAGAGCACGCAACTGATCTGGAGCGATTTTAAATTTAAAACAGGGCTCGACGAGGGTGATTTCTCACAAAACAGTCTAAAACGCGCACGCTAAGCTCTGCAGCGAAAAACCCAGACCATTGCCCTGCACGACAGGCAAGGGTCTGGCCTATCTCAACATCACTGGCACTTTGTGGTCAGTGCAGTAGCAAACGTGAATTCCCGCCAGCCTCTTTACCAATAGTGCGACACGGAAAGAGCGAAGCAAAAGCATGCGATAAAATCCACTTACTACTTGATAAATATAGGCTTTTAACCGATTTTATAAAAAGCCTACCCGAGCGAGGCGGTTAACATAGACACCCACTCTCTTGCATCGCAGAAACGCTGCCTTAGGGAAACACAAAGCCATCTGTTTGTTGAATTTAAAATCTTTTACAATGTATGCGTTATAAATCACTAAATTTTTATCAAAATTTTCATGAAATACTGTATACTATCGCAAATTTTTTGTCCCTGGCGTATCGAGTAAAACAATGACTGAATTATCCAAATATAGAAACATAGGTATTTTCGCCCACGTTGATGCTGGTAAAACAACGACAACTGAACGAATTCTGAAACTGACCGGTAAGATCCATAAAACTGGTGAAGTACACGATGGTGCGGCAACCACAGACTTTATGGAACAAGAGCAAGAGCGAGGCATCACTATTCAGTCTGCCGCGACAACCTGTTTCTGGAAAGATCACCGTTTTAACATCATCGATACTCCTGGGCACGTTGACTTCACTATCGAAGTATACCGATCTCTGAAAGTTCTCGACGGTGGTATCGGTGTATTCTGTGGTTCGGGCGGTGTTGAGCCACAATCTGAAACTAACTGGCGTTATGCGAACGACTCAGAAGTTGCGCGAGTAATCTTCGTTAACAAACTTGACCGCATGGGTGCAGACTTCCTGCGCGTTGTTGATCAGGTTAAGAACGTACTGGGCGCGAAACCACTTGTTATGGTTCTGCCAATCGGTATCGAAGATGAGTTCTGCGGCGTTGTTGACCTGTTATCCCGTAAAGCGTTTATTTGGGATGATTCTGGTCTGCCAGAAAACTACGAAGTTAAAGACATTCCTGCAGATATGGTCGACTTGGTTGAAGACTACCGTCAGCAGATGATCGAAACTGCTCTGGAACAGGACGATGACCTGTTAATGGCATACATGGAAGGCGAAGAGCCTTCAATTGAAGATGTGAAAGCCTGTATCCGTAAAGGTACCATCAAGCTGGACTTCTTCCCCACATACTGTGGTTCTGCATTCAAAAACAAAGGTATCCAGCTGGTATTGGATGCGGTTGTTGACTTCCTGCCAGATCCAACGGAAGCAACCAAGCAGCCACTGACTGACGAAGAAGGTAATGAAACTGGCGAATATGCTACCGTTACCACTGATGCCAGCCTCAAAGCTCTGGCATTCAAAATCATGGATGACCGTTTTGGCGCTTTGACATTCGTTCGTATTTATTCTGGTCTGCTCAAAAAAGGCGACACCATTCTGAACTCCTTCACAGGTAAAACAGAGCGTGTAGGCCGTATGGTTGAGATGCATGCTAACGACCGTAACGAAATCGACCACGCGCAAGCGGGTGACATTATCGCTATCGTTGGTATGAAAAACGTACAAACAGGTCACACTCTTTGTGATCCAAAGCACCCTTGCACACTTGAAGCAATGGTGTTCCCTGACCCAGTTATCTCTATCGCTGTAGCGCCTAAAGACAAGGCAGGCATGGAAAAGCTTGGTGTTGCACTGGGCAAGATGATCGCTGAAGATCCATCATTCCGCGTAGAAACTGACGAAGACTCAGGCGAAACCATTCTGAAAGGTATGGGCGAACTGCACCTGGATATCAAAGTAGACATCCTTAAGCGTACCCACGGCGTTGAACTGAACGTTGGTAAGCCACAGGTTGCCTACCGTGAAACGATCACAAAAGCAGTTGAAGACAGCTACACCCACAAGAAGCAATCTGGTGGTTCTGGTCAGTACGGTAAAATCGATTACCGCATCAAGCCAGGCGAGCCAGGATCAGGCTTCAAGTTCGCATCAGTGGTTGTGGGCGGTAACGTTCCGAAAGAATTCTTCCCTGCTGTTGAGAAGGGCTTTAAGAGCATGTTGCCACACGGCACACTTGCAGGATTCCCGGTATTGGATGTTGAAGTGGAACTGTTCGACGGTGGCTACCACGCGGTTGACTCCTCTGCAATAGCGTTCGAAATTGCAGCGAAAGGCGCTTTCCGTCAATCAATTCCAAAGGCAGCTCCACAGCTGATCGAACCAATCATGAAAGTTGACGTATTTACTCCTGATGCGCACGTTGGTGACGTTATCGGTGACTTAAACCGTCGTCGTGGCATGATCAAAGATCAACAAGCTGGCGTAACTGGCGTTCGAATCAAGGCAGATGTGCCTCTTTCTGAAATGTTTGGTTACATCGGTACTCTGCGTACAATGACATCAGGTCGTGGTCAGTTCTCTATGGAGTTCTCGCACTACATGCCTTGCCCGTCATCAGTTTCAGACGCTGTTATTGCTGCAGAAAAAGAAAGGAAAGCTAACGCTGCGAAGTAATTTGCAAGCTTAGTAAAAAGCCCCCATAGACTTAGTCTTTGGGGGCTTTTTTATTTTGATAAAAAATTTACCACCGTCATCACCGTTGCCAAAGGCTCAGATTAATCCGCAAACTGCTTCCATAATGCTACAAACTGCTGCTGAAACTCAGCAACGGTATCCTCATCGGTTGTTACAACAATATTCTCCTGATTTGAACGACTGGCACTTCTCGTCCAATTGAAACTGCCATTAACCAGCACACGGTTATCAAACAACGCGAATTTGTGATGCATGTGGCTGGATTGACGATCCATGCGGACGTTAATGCCGCTCTCAGCTAACATATCAATATCACTGCCCATATCATGAGCTTTATCATTATCAGTGATCACGCGAACAGTAACACCACGTCGATGCGCCTTTACAATTTCAGCAGCCAGACTGTCATCGGCAATGGTAAACACGCATATTTCAATGTCTTTACTGGCTTCACGAATTAGTTGAATTATTTTTTTGCGACAAGCATCTCCGGGGCTGAAGTGTGCCGAATTTTTTACAGCAGACAGTAATGAAGGACGATGCAACACCTTCATCACCTGCTCTAGCCACTTCAATACCGTCAATGCATTGGTTTGATCTTTGGCAAGCGCCTCTCTCGCCAACATAAAACCTTTGTTTCTAAGAAAGCGCACCTCATCCTCTTGCAGGGACTCTACCAACAAGGTTAATTCGGCCTTTTCGTCCTTATCCAGAACAACATCAGCAAACGCCTCACGAAGTTGCTCCTCTAACTCTTGCAAACTAATTTTCACTAACCTATTCCTCAACGGCAGTTTTGGCGCACATAAATTTTAATACCTCCTGATCAGCGCACACTCTATTTTTTAGACCGACTGATACGCACCCCCAACCTGGTAGAACATACCCATGCAGCGACTATTCCGGCAAAGAAACCCGCAAGATGCGACTCAAATGAAACATTCCCTCCCTGCGGTAAAACACCATAAATCATGCCGCCATATAAAAACATCACACCAACAGCGATAACAATATTGAGCAGCTTGCGGTCAAACCAGGCAAAGGCGATATTGAGACTCCACAAACCAAAAATCCAGCCACTCGCCCCTATATGAATCGCATCACGGCCAAACATCCAAACGAAAAAGCCACCGAGACTGATAATTACGAAGCTCGCCAGATAAAAGAGCCCTATAGGCCGCAATACGCACAACCACCCGAAAATCAAAAAGCCTGCCAGATTATTTAGTAAATGACTAAGACTTCCATGCAAAAAAGGCATCGTGTAAATGTAACCAAGACTATCCGTTTGCCGCGGACGAACCCCGTACTGGTTAAGCAGCCCATCCAGAAGCAGATTACAGAGAAACACCACACACATCAGCAGGCTGATCAATAAGATCACTTTTGCCCGCCGCCATGCAATTGCTATCATTCAGTCGCGCCCGGTTTGCCTTCTTCGTACTCTGCCTGCAACTGTCGCAACTGATTTGATATCTCTACCATCTTATGATGATTTCGTAAGTCTATATCGAACTTCTTATCCATCAGCCTGACTAAGGGAAATATACTGGTTTCCATCGTGTCAGCGAGGGCACGAAGTACTTTATCAATACCGGGTACAGGCTGGTTAATCACCTCAATTTTAGGTTGTACATCTTTGGATGGTTGCTTTTTAATCAACTGATTTGCCGACACTAAGGCATCACCGATACGACCTAACGAATGGCTAATGAGGGCCATCTGCTCGTCCTGTTTTGTCGAATCACTTACAGCGGTCTGATCCACAGTATTTTTCTGGCTGGAGAAACTTAATGAAGACTCACCGATCTGCCGGACCCCTTCAACCAGGTCGACGAGTTGCGCGACAACCTTGCTACCGACATCGGCCTCACCACCCCCCATCGCTTTATTGCGCATAAAGTCTTTGCAGATTTGCTGCCAGCGCTGCTCCTGCACGGCAGTTGCGTTACCTCTCAACTGCGCCAGTTTTAGCAGGTTTTCTTCTGCGCCTTTTGTTAGCAACTGAGACTCACCTAAATAATGATCGGCAATCATCTGCATCAACTCTTCATCATTCATTACCGACGATATCTTTTCTGCCATCTTATTCATGTTGCGATAACTACCCTGCAACTTGAAAGGTGGCTCCGTGCGATAACTATCATCTTGTGCCGCAGATGCGATGTACTGTTGATTAATTTTTAACACCACTTCCTGAATTTTAAACAGCTTTTTCAGCACACCGATTATTTCGTTAATCTCGGCACCGCTATATTGGTGGGCCAACTCCGTTGTCGCAATATTTTCGCCTTGTGCAAGCTTCACCAGTTTGTAAACATCGCTCATTTCTCGCGTTGCCAAGGGCGCAAGCACAGCGTTGGATGTTAAGCAGTTTTCGATGTAGCTCAATGCAAACTGCTCTTCCATACCACCAAGAATGTCACCAAGGTTGTATATATCTGCCCGGTTGGCCAACATGTCCGGCACTTTAAACGCTTCGCCAGATTCTGTGTATGGGTTACCCGCCATCACGACGCAAAACTTTTTGCCCCGCATATCATAGGTTTTGGTTTTGCCCTTCCAGACACCTTCAACCCTTCTTGTACCGTCACACAACGAGATAAATTTTTGTAAGAATTCGGGATGGGTATGCTGGATATCATCAAGATACAGCATCACGTTATTACCCATTTCGAGGCCCAGATTTACTTTTTGCAGTTCCTGTCTGGCGGTCGCATTGGGTGCCTGTTCCGGGTCTACCGATAACACATCATGTCCCAGCGATGGACAGTTTATTTTCATAAAAATCAGCCCCAAACGGCTGGCAACGTACTCCATCAGGGTCGTTTTGCCATAGCCTGGTGGCGAGATCATCATCAGCAACCCCATCAGATCGGTGCGTTTATCGTCGCCGACCGTACCCATTTGCTTCGCTAGATTATCTCCAATTAAGGGCAAGTAAGACTCATTGATAAGCCTGTTTCTAACAAATGAACTAAGCGGCTTGGGCTTGAAGGTATCAAGCCGCAACGCAGCACGCTCTTGTTCTATGATTTGCTGGCGTAGATGCAAATATTCGCGGTAGCCTTTAATGACTTCACGATGCTCATCCATCCTTTGAAAGAAGTCATCAACGGCCAACGCCAGAGAACGGTTTTCGATGCGGGGATGCTCTCCCAGCAATTCGGTTACCGTTAACTCCACATCCGCTTCTGTTGCGCGGCGCTCCAGCCTGCCATCAGCATTGATTAATGCAATTGCTTCCGGAATATAGCGGGCTAGCGCTGCCAGATTCTTGCCTTCCACTAACGCCTCTAACCATGAAGCACTTAAGCTCCAGCGTTGCGCTACTTTCCCTTTTAGTTTCTCAAGGGTCGATTGATACTTGCGCCAGGCACTATCATCCAGCGTTCTTTTTAATTCATCAACCAGACTTTGTCCGTATTTACTGGCAATAAAACCGATGCGTTCGCGACTAAGTTCTGCCACCAGATACTCTGCGGCGCGAGCAACTTTTTGCGGTGGCAGAGGTACAGGGTGAACCCTAAGAAATACACTTAGCGCCTCTAAAACTTCTGTCTCCAACAATGCCATCGCACGGCTGCTATTAAAATGCGCCTGCATTTGCGCTGCGGATTGTGCTCGTTCGTGCCAGGTCTCGACTTTCTCTTTAACCGCCACAAGCTCGTCGACGGCCTCTGCTCCCAAGTAATGAATATTAGCCCAAAAAATTTGCACGAATCCGCGGCATAGCGGATCGTACCGCAGCAAATCAGCACTGTCTAAAGCAGGTAACATTTTCTGTAAGATTTTCAGTGCGTCCTGATCGTGCACACCTTTTTCATAACCTTCTTTATAACGAGGCGTGGCAAAAGCGCGTATTTTTTGCAGCAGCACAGACTCATTCAACAACGCGGTATTTAGATCATCATGTGTTAGACCATCTGTACCCGCCTCTGCTGCGGCGATCATTTGCGCAGCAAGATATTCGGCGCGGTAGACCGCATCCGATTCTGACTCAAGGGACATGTCCCAATAGGGTCTTAGCGCTAATAGCTCTGGCCTGCGAAGTTCTTCGAAAAAATCCGTACCGGTGAGGTGAATAAACAGATTATCGCCCCGAGGCAAAATCGTCAGGTCGAGCTCTTGGGTGTTAACACTAAACTTGTGCTTCGGCCCCAATTTAATGACGTTGCCACCAGCTTCGTAAATATCAGATTTATCACGCAGTGATCGAATTGCCTGCTCTTTAATTGACTTAAAGCGGCTAGCAACATCGTCAGCCTTTACACTGCTTTCTAACTCCCGCAGCCGCTCAATCATCTCGCGAACTTTAAGCACCAGCGCATCGGAGGCAAAATAAGTATTGAGTTCGTCGGCCTCAGTAAACTTTATCGAACGTCGTTCAATACTTTTTAAAATTCTATCGGCGGCATCATTAACAGATTGCGCTTTGCGCTGTCGTTCATCCAGGAGCTTTTGTTTGTGTGACTCGAATGACTCATAGATTTCTTCCCGCTTAGCCATGATATCTGCGAGAAACTGCTCATATTCGCTAAATTGGCTTTCCAGCTCTTCCAGCTGCACCAGCAAGCGGGATAACTGCTCATCACAACGGGCTGGAGTGGTAGCCATCCCCAGCGCATTTGTAATGCTTTGAGAGAACAACTTAAACTGGGCGCCAAACTGGGCAATGGCTTCTTCAGAACCAACATTTTTTTGCTTATGCCGCGCCGTCGCCTTACTTTGATTTAATTTCGAATAGACTTCAGAGATGGCATCAATGATGCGCGTTCTGACGGTGGTATCCTGCACTTTTAGCGTCGCCATCAACTCTGACAACAAATCCAAACCTTCTGCGGTTTGTTCAATCACTTCTATAATGGGGGTTAACGAAGCTATAGTCTCTGCGGATGCCACCTGGGCATTTAATGCATCAATTTTAACCAGATAAGGCTGCAGTGATTTTTCATCCGCGAGAAACGCTACTGTTTGCGCACTTAACTTTTCTTTCGCTTCGACCAGTACAGCATCTAATTGCTCAAGGCGCGCGACATCAATGTAGCGGTACTCTTTTATAGTGGTCAGATGCCCTTGCTGATGCCGTATTTTATTCAGCGCTTCAACATACTGCTCGGCCGTGTCCCAGCTCTCAGGACGAAGTGACTGCAAAATACCAGACTGTGTCGCTTCGGCATCCGCCATCGCCTTCTGCGATTGACGCTGGATGCTTTGCACTTTCTCAAACTCGTCAATCACCAGCTCAGCAGTCTGTGATACGGTTTTCAACACATCAGCGATTCGCTCACTGGCCGTGTCACTGGGCACGTAGTCTGACACCCAGTAATGGCTATCAAATATTTTAAGGGTCGATTTACTTAACTCTTCATATAGTCTCGCTGAGGCAGACTGTTCATCAATCAAACGGCAGATGCTGAAAAGATCCGACACACCGCGCACTAAAGCGGCATTACCAATGCGCCCGAAAAAGGTCTGACTAACGTCTGATTTACTGGCAAATTCCTGACTGACAAAAGGTGTATGCCAGATCTGCATAGGGTGAACCCGCGTAGGTTCGGTTTCTGCAGAAAACACTACCAGCGTTCCAGCCTCTGAAAGAGCGTAACCATGACAGTAAAGCGGGTTCTGCAAAGTCTTGCTGATCAGGTTATACGCAAACAGACCGACAACGCCATCCTGTGGCTCATAAAACGCGTACATGACATCCTCGCCATTTGGCGAACGGATCATTTTTTTAAACTTCAGCCCCTGGCTCTCTTTGCTTACAATGCCCTGATCAAACGCTTTAAACTCTCCCGTCTGCAGGTAATAGCCACCAGGGAAAATAATGCCGTGATCCTCAGGAAGCTGCACGCAGGATTGACCAATAGCATCCACACGCAGCACGGCCTCGGTCATCGTATTAAAAATGAGATAGCGCCAGACATTTTCTTTGTAGGGCAAAACCTTTAATAAGATCAACCCTCCCAATTCGGCGTATAAAATCCTGGCATCGTCCAATGACTGGGTAGCATCATCAACTGGCTCTCGATAAATACCGAGACCATCTTTGGTGTTGTTCTCAACCTTAACCGTCAGGTCGCCACCCACTGTCTCGACAAACACCTTATCCAGAATACTGACATGCGGATGTTTACCATGCACCGTGTTTTCGCGGGTCGTTTCAATCCATTCAAAATCATAAGCAGGAGGAAGCTGGATATCGCGCTCGCCGCGATTATCAATGTACTTGATATCCTTGCCATCAGCCGACACCGACCAGCGAAAAACGCGAATATCTTCTAAGCGCTCTCCAATCTGAAATCCGGCAAGTAATTTCCCATGGTTTACTGTCAGCTCGACTAATTTAGTGTGTTTGTAATAGCGATACAGCTCGAGAAAATCACTGACAAAGGATGGGGCAGACAGAAAACTGCCCGCTAACGGAACCGGCTCCAGCTCCTCAGAGGCATCTCCGTCTTTCACTTGAAATAACGAAAACACATCATCGACGACAGTTTCTTTCTTCAGGCCGATAAAGACGTTGTAACCGAACAGCAGATAATCACCCACCTGCACCATATCACGTGCAATACAGTTATTTTCTGTACGCACGCGCACGCTTGAAGCCACTTTCATCTCAGAGCTGCCAAACTCTGCCAGACGCGCTTCATTCAGGTCACGTGTTAACTTGTTTAGCGTCTTGCCCTGATCCGTTAAGCGGCGGCGGATTACCTCATAGGCGCCACCGGCGGCGACGGCCTTTTCGAGTACGCCACTTCCTTGCGCATCGCCTGACACCTTTGCCACAGTTGCTGACTCATCCTTCTTTGCCATTTGACGATCCTTTTTCTTCCAGTCAGACGGCTCTCACCGCCCGACCAGTCGCTACACTCTGAACACAGCAGCCTAGCCAGGCCGCGTGACACTTAACCAAACCTTGTGAATAGCTGCTGCGTAAACCTGCTTACTCAGCATCAACCTCCTGTTTGGCCGTCGCCCCCTTCCCCTGGCTTTCCATCACTTTCGCTAACAGAGCACTCACTGTACTGCTCTTGTTGGCCAGGCCATCAACTGCCTTCCCTAGTGACAAGGACTTGGCAAACGTATCAAAGAAGTGCGCTTCGCCACCCACAATGTCGATATGGGCTTTTTGCAACGCTGTCGACAATACCTCGGCGTTTTCTTTCGCAATCTGCTTGCCTGCGTCAATGGAGGCCATCGCTTCTTTAAAGGCGGTTTCCAGGCTCATACGGAACTCTTCATGGTCACGTGCTTTATCGCTCATGCCGCCCATCGCTTCAAACTTCTCGACCAAGCCATCTGCTTCTGCTTTGAACTGCTCGCGGGTAACGTCTGCTCCAGCCATTCCCACTTCTTTTTTGGCGCGCGCTTCGGCACTGCCTTTTGCGGCAACCACTTCAGCATCTGCCAAACCTCTATCCCGAATGGCCCGCCCTTCTGCCTCACCTTTGGCGGCCACAACGGCAGCTTCAGCCAAACCTTCTTTCTGCAATGCATCAGCCTTAGCCTCCTGCACTTTCGCTTCAGCTAAACCACTGGCAGCTTCCTCTGCCTGGATACCTTCAGCCAGCTTTTTCTTCGCATCCGCTTCTTTTGCCGCGGCTTCAAGGTTCGCCTGGGCCATTGTTGTGATTTCAATAGCCTTGAACTTGGCAGATTGCTCATCTGCTTCAGCGGCTTTCACTTGTTTAACTTTTGCTTCGTCTGCCTGGGCTTCTGCTGCCAATACCTGCACTTGCTTGGCACGATCGGCTTCTGAGACTTCTCGCACTTCTTTAATGCGCTCTTCTTCAATCGCTACGGTTTTATCTACCGCGACACGCTCTCGGATAACATTGGCAATTTCTTTTTTCTCAATTTCAACAGCCTTTTCTGCTTCGATTTTCTGCAGTTCGACTTCTCGTTCGCGAGCAACAATCTCTAAATCCCGTGCTCTGGTAACTTTTTCAACTTCTATCACGACCGCTCGCTGCCGGTTTTGCTCGGCAACTTCTACTTCACGTTTTTGGTTCTCGGTCTGTACCGCTAAATCCTGCAAGACTTGAATGCGTGTGACTTCAGCTTTGCGCCGCTCTTCTTCCTGCACCTTCAGGGTTTCTGCATGCTCTCGCGCCTGAATCGTCGCCACTTCGCGCTCTTGTCGTGCTTCGGCATCGGCTTGCTGACGCTCCAGCTCTAACATCGCCTCACGGGTTTCGACGTTCTTTTTCTTTATCGCCAACGCTTCATTTTGTGACAAGTCATTGGTAATAACGTTTTGTGTCGCTGTTAATTCGGTAATCTTTTTAATACCCTCAGCATCGAGAATATTATTAGGGTCAAGCGCGCTCTTGGGTGTTTGCTCAAGGTAGTCAATGGCGACATCTTCAAGCACATAGCCGTTCAAGTCATCACCAATGACCTGTACTATTTTTTCTCGAAATTGCAGCCGGTTTTCAAACAACTGCACAAACTCTATTTGCTTGCCAACGGTTTTCAAGGCTTCAGAGAACTTAGCGGCAAACAAATCATAGACGGCATCTTTATCTGATGCCCTGTCTGCACCGATTGACTTGGCCACCCGTAACACGTCTTCTGCTGTCTCGTTGACCCGCAAATAGAATGCCACGGTGATATCGGCACGCATATTATCCAGACAGATCAAACCGTCTTTACCCCGGCGATCAACTTCCAGCGTGATCAAGGAGATTTTCATCATCTCTTTTTTGTAGATGATGGGGTAAACCAACGCCCCGGTAAAATGTACTTTCGGCGTTGAACTCATATCGTTAACAATTAACGCCGTACCTTGGGCCACTTTGACGTAAAAGGCCTTGAACAGCGCCGCCAACCCAACAATCACCAGAAAGAAAATACCAATGCCTGTTGCTATTGGCATCAAAACAGATAAATCGGCCATAACTCTTACTCCATGTACTCAGTACTTACAAATGCATAAGTTGAAATATAAAATTCCCTTGGGAACCCCAGATTCATTGCCTTCGAGGGCATTGTTGTTAGATACGTCTAAATAAACACTCAAGTTTAGTTCAAGAATTCTTTCTCTGAAATAACACGATAGACGTTTTCTTTGTCGAGATACTCGAGCAAAACCACCCTATCGCCTTTTTTAAACTCTTCGTCTCCCGTTGCACGGGCTTTGAAGATAAGGCCAGCACCGCCATCAGCGAGAAACACCTCACCAAACGACCGGTTAACAACCGATGTTCTGACGATAGCGGTTTGGCCAAGCACCAGTTTTACCGTATTTTGGGTGGCGTTTTTAAAGAGTGGCCGCAATGGTTTGATAATTTGTGCGGTAATCAGTACGGCAGGATAAAGCGCCCCCAAAAGTACTGGCACACCAGCGATATAGCGCACCAATCCTTGTGGCAGATAGCCAAAGAGAAAATGTACGACAAAATAACAAATCAGCCAGCCAAAAAGCGCTATAAATGAAACGATAATCGTCACCGGCACACCGTGCAAACCCATTTTTAGCATGAGCCCTGCCAGCACGTCTGGTGCCGTTAAATCTGTTTTATTTACACCCAGTTCGCCATCGGCATCTGGAATATCAAAATCGAGCACATCGAGATCGACAAAGCCGAGCACTGCAACAAGCCAGTACAGAAGGCAAATTACCAGAAAAAAAGTAAAGAAGGCCGTCGGGAAGGACGCAATGTTCTGATAAAACGGGTCCATTTTGTCACTCAGCAATATCGCAAACATGCCTCACCTCCCGAGGAATCTGGTTTATTTCTTATTTTTTAGTCGTGCCAGGATATCTTCAGCCCGCGCCGCGCCCTGTGCAATACCGGCTTTTTCTAACCGTTCTTGCAAAGACACATCATTGGTTTCCTCAGCCAGCTCTGTCGCCGCATTTAACGTGGCTTCCGTCATTGCCTGCTTTTCTTTTATTCGCTCAAGGGAATCCATCGCGGTACGTAAACGAGAGTTAGACCCGGAATGCCGTGCCGCGACAGTTTTTTGTGCTTTTTGCACGCTTTCGGTGGCTTTCACCGTATCTACCTGCTGCTTCAGACGCTTGATATTTGATTCCGCAAGCTTGATGGCATCTTTCAGCCTTTCGGCATTAACGGCGAACCCCTTCGCTGCATGCTGCTCCGCATCAGCTTGCGTTTCGAGTGTGGCGATTTTCTCGGCCACATCTCTAGCCAGCACCTCGTCACCTTTATCCAGCGCTTTCATCGCATAGCCTTCGTACTCTGCGATATCTTTCGCGAATTTTGCTGCCTTCTCTTCTGCCACTTTTTGATGAGCAATAATCGACACCAGACTTTGCTTCGAGAGCTTCAGCTCTTCAGACGCTTCTCTCACTTCCTGATCCAGAATGCGCAATGCCTGACTGTCTATAATAGCCTCACCCGCCTCATTTGCCCCGCCCTTCAGAGCGGTCATCATTTTTTCCAGAATACTCATTTTAATACTCCCGCGCGCTGCGCATGAATCACACTTATCAGGACTTCAGGAACTCGCCATAGGCTTCAGTTGCCTGAATAACGTTCGTTGCCAATACTTCAACCTCTAAAACAACATCGGCGATAGATGAAGCCGCACTTAATGCACCAAACATATGGTAGTAGTCACTGCCATCTTCCATCCTGTCCAGACTGATCGTTGAAAGTGGAAAATATTTATGGGTTCTTAACACCGCTTCATTAAAGCCGGCAACATCATTTACCTCTGCCTGTGGCCATAATACCGACTCAACGATAATCTGCTCACCAGCAACGGTGGCGAACACAGGTAAATCTCCAAACTCACGCATTACGATGTGCAAAGAAGGCTCTGCCCCCTCAATCAATTCAATTGCTGCCGTACCATTAATAAAATAGCTTTCGGCCTTTAATGCTTTATAAAGTGTGCGTGTTGTCCACTCGGATGCATTACCACTCACATTTTTTGCGCTTGCTTCACTCACCATAACACCTCCCATGACCTCTTTACTGCCGCCCCCTGGCAATCGCAATTGCTTTTCTGCGCGCGACAGCAGTCGCGCATTCTCGGGGCGAATCCAAACTTCCTTTTTCACCAACCCCTGCTCACGCAAACGCCGACGAAACTCTCTTTGATAATGTGCTGATGTTTTTTTGTCCATAAACAAAATATAACCATTACATGTAATGCGTGTCAACAAATATCACATGTAACATCAAACCTTCTATTACATGTGATATTCCGGAAGGCAGGTAGAAGATGATATCTGCTGGAAAATTAAAACCGGGGTAACTATAAAAAACAGGTAGGCTAACGGGATTTGCGAGAGGCAACAGTATTTGCATCAGGGCGAGGGTGATAAATGCCGAGCGACTATTTCCCGTACAACCCCTTCTTGCTGCATTTGCACTATCACTTCGTCAAACCTGGCAAGAATACCGACATGCTTCGACTTTTGGTTAATCATAAACGTGAAGTCCATCTGATCAATCACAGCAGGCAGCATCGTTATTTCATCCTTAAACTCATCTTTACTTTGCAGCATCCTCCCAACTTCTGCCGCCTCAAGAGTAATATCGTATCTCCCGGCAGCAATCTGCCTAAAGCAGACTTCACTATCCCTGAAATACTGCACCTTGATTTGTTTCTGCTCGTAAAGTCGCTTGGCCCAGCCGTTTGCAAAAATGTCGCAGACGCGTAACTGCGCAAACTGATCAACGCCTGTCACCGATTCAATCTCCGCTTTCTTTGAGGAATGCCGATTAACAAAAGCCCGCATTTCAACGGTAAAAGCGATTTGTTGAGAACTGTTAACATAGGTTAACCGCTCAGCGGTAGGTACGGTGATAAATGCATCATATGCGCCACTGCGAACATCTTCCTGAACTCGCCCCCAAGGCAAAGCGATGTGCTTTACCTCCATGCCCATACGATTCCCTAACGCCTCTTGCAAAAGATCAACCAAAATTCCTTTGGCAGAGCTGCCCGTACCTTTCGCACTATAAGGCGCCCAGTCGTCGTTGTAAGCCACCACCACTTGCTCAGCTGTCGCCAAGGGCACAAAGACACTAAAGAAAAAAAGTAGCAGAGATTTCAAATTGCTCGCCCTTGCACATAGTCCACTAACGATATTTCAGTCACACTGTTAAGCGTAGTTTCGAATGGCGTGCCAGGCAAGCAAAAGCGGCAGGCTAGAAAGCAGCGAGATTTATCTGAGAAAACGCCGTGACCACAGGGTGCTTAACCGCACCCGAAACGGCGCCATCACGCAACAACCAGCAGGTTTTCATGCCGGCGCTTTTTGCGGCATCGAGCTCATCAACAATATCCGACAAAAACAAAACGGAGGCAGGATCTTGGCCGATAGCATCCGCGATTTTCAGGTAGCTGGCCACTTCTTTTTTACCTCCAGTCAAGGTATCAAAGTTGCCTGTAAAAAGAGGGTTTAAATCGCCATGCGCAGTGTGCCCAAAGAGAAGCCGTTGCGCCGCAATCGACCCAGACGAATAGACATACAAGGGAACCCCCTGACGATGCCAGGCAGTAAGTGATTGATAAGCATCATCATAAATATGCCCAACATAATCACCATTCTCGTATCCGCTTTTCCAAATCATTCCCTGCAATGCTTTGAGCGGGGTGATTTTTTTATCCTCTGCGATCCAGGTTTGTAACTGCAAGATTAATGCTTCCACATCACCCGCATCACAGCCGGACAAGCGGGCAACCTCTTCAAGCTGGGCACACACTTCCGGCTGCTGAAAGTTTTTAATAACAAACTCTCTGAGATGCGCCGCCGCATAAGGAAACAGCACCTCATGTACAAAGCTGATAGAGCTGGTGGTCCCTTCAATGTCTGTAACAATAGCTTTAATCACGTAACTCTCCATCAGGTGCTTGCTGAAACGGCAGTAGACCTATGTTTAAACGGCCAGCTGCTCATAACGAGGCATCTCATCGGCTATTTTATTACCGGTAAATTCAGCAACCCAACCATCAGGATTGGAGAACAGACGAATACAGGTAAAGTCGGGCTCTGGCCCCATATCAAACCAATGTGGCGTGCCATCAGGAACACTGATTAAATCGTTCTGCTGACACAACACCACATAAACTTTATCGTGCAGATGCAGGTAGAATAATCCCTGACCGCCAACAAAAAAGCGCACTTCATCTTCTACATGACAGTGCTCACTCAAAAATTTTTGGCGCATTGCAGCTTTGTCAGGATGCAATGGCGTCAGACTGACAACATCAGCCGTGCTAAAACCGCATTCTGCCTGCAACCTTTTGATTTCATCAGCGTAAGCCTCGAGAACATCTTCAGCTGTCGCGCCAGCGGCCAGTGCGCGGGTTGGCCAATGCTCGAAGCGAACACCTTTCTCATTTAGAATCGTTGCGATCTCAGCACTATCATCCGTTATTTTTTCAGGCTGAGACTTATCATTTAGGTCATAAATTCTTAATACGGTCATTTGCTTATCCTGATCATTTCAATTTCACACTGAATCAAGAACTCCAGCGCTTCTATATGACGAAGGCAATCTTGCATATTTTTTCCCCAAGTGTACAGACCATGGCCACGAATCAAGTATGCAGGCACTTCGGGGTTTTTACTAAAATAGTCTTTGCTTTGTGCCGCTAATGCCGCGATATCCTGCGTATTTTCGAAAATAGGTATGATAATTTCGTTCTCGTGCGTAACCTGACCTGAAAACGCCTTTTGCAACTCATAATCCTGCAGCGGTAAAGACGACTTGCCCACCATCGCACGACTTAATACCGTTGCCCCCACCGAGTGGGTGTGCAACACAGCCCCGACATCAGGAAAAAGCTCATAGATAACCGTATGCAATAGTGTTTCAGCAGAAGACTTGCAAGCAGACAGCACAGCATTTCCCGAAAGATCAACTGCCATCACGCCAGCTTCGGTCAATTCCCCTTTATGCTTTCCAGAAACTGTAATCGCGATATGTTGGGCATCGATGCGAGCAGAGTAGTTGCTGCTCGTGGCCGGTGACCATCCGCGTGAGTAGAGAAATCTGCCAGCCGCCACAATTTCTGCCGACCGCTGCGCATATAAATTTATGTCTATCACACCTGCCCTCCTAAAAATTTCGGTCATTATAGCCTGATTTACCCAGCAGAAAAGGCTAATCATCCACCCCAGGTAATGTCACCACACCTACTTAGCAACAAACTGCACCACAGGCTAAAATTAACCAAACACTCTACTCTGCTTCAGCGAACCGAGAAGATCATCTGGCAAATTTAAAGACTGCAAAACTTCTTCAGTATTATTGCCAAGTGGCACGCCAGCATACTTGGCCACGCAAGGCGTTAACGAGAACTTTAAGGGGTGCCCCAACTGTCTCTGCTCTGTGCCATCGGCTTTAGGCACACCAATGGTCATTAATCTCGCGGTTAGTTGTGGATGCTCAGCCGCCTCTGACATCGTTAAAACAGGCTCCACACATACATCGAGTTCGGCAAAAAACGCCAGCCAGTCGGCATAGTTACGGGAAGAAATTTTATCGCGCAAAAAACGTTTGAAATCTTGCTGATCCTGGGGCCGCTGACTCATGCCCTGCATCGTTCTCTCGGGTGATCCCAGCGCCTCACACAGCGCCTTAACAAATTGAGGCTCCAACCCTCCAACGGACAAGAAACGACCATCAAGGGTCTCATAATAATCATAGAAGCCTCCCCCGTTAAGCGGCTCGTTTTCGGGCAAAGGGTCTTTCCCCCCTATAAAAAAAGCCGCCCCGCTCATCGCATTAAGAGCGAAGGCGGCATCCGTCATGCTGATATCTATCATTTGCCCTTCACCAGTAGCCTGTCGATGAATCACTGCAGCCAGCACTGACATCACCGCATGATGCGAGCCACCGGCAATATCCGCCACCTGCACGCCCATCAGCGATGGGCCTGCAGTTTTTCTGCCGCTATAGCCCGCCACACCAGAAATCGCCAAATAATTAATATCGTGCCCTGCTCTATCTTTGTACGGCCCCGTCTGACCATAACCGGTGATCGAACAGTAGATAAGGCGGGGATTGATAGCCTTAAGGGATGCATAGTCAATTCCTAATCGTGTCATCACTCCCGGGCGAAACTGCTCGACAACGATGTCATACTCTCGTACAAGCGCTTTCACAACATCCGCGGCCCCATCCTTCTTGAGATCAAGCGCCAAAGACCGTTTACCACGATTAAGAAACATATGAGCCGCAGACTGTTTGCCATCCAAGGGAGGTAAAACCCTTACCAGATCCAATCGGGTTGGTGACTCGACGCGCAGCACATCCGCCCCCATATCTGCCAACAGCATGGTCGCATAGGGCCCAGGCAACAAGGTTGAAAAATCCAAAACTTTCAACCCACTAAGCGGTCCATTAATTGATTTATCAGCCGCTGGATTGTTATTGCTCATTTACACGCCCTCGTTTGTTTTTGTAGTTTGGCAAGTTTCTTGTGTTGTAGTCATGCTAGTGCGCTGATCAATGCCAGACAATAGGCAAAGCGTTCACAAGCATTAACCGATTTAATCAAGCATCTGTGCAGTTATCAGCAACTTGCAGGTAACCTGTGCAACCTCGTATGATAGTTTTCGATTTTTTCACCAAGAGAGCCAGGCATCATCCATGGAAGACATTACAATTTCCGAGCATTTTTTGCGTGCAGCTTTAAGTGGCGCACAGGCAAAAGGGTTTGATACCAAAGCAATGCTTTTGAAAGCGAATATCAGCCCCGACGTGCTCTCAGAGAAAAAGGCTCGCGTCACCGGCAAACAGTACACCAGACTCATGCAAGCTCTCTGGAACGATATGCAAGATGAGTTTATGGGTTTCTATAAGCATCGATCCAAACCCGGCACCTTTGCTACCATGTGCCAATTGGTCATTCATAGCGCCAACCTTGAAAGTGTCTTTCGCCGTGGCACACAGTTTTATTCGCTGTTTGAGAAACCCATAAGCCTGGAATTATCAGTCGTCGACAACCAGGCCAGCCTCATCATCCGCTCTGAAGAAGAGCTTAACGACCCCATGCATTTCTTGCAGGAAAGTCTTCTGGTTATCTGGCACCGGCTCTGTTGCTGGCTCATTGGCACCCATATTATTTTAGACGAAGCATCTTTTACCTACTCATCCCCAGAGCATGTTGGCGAGTATCGACACCTTTTTCACTGTCCGCTGCACTTTTGCCAGGACGTAACCGCCATTCGCTTTAGCACCCGCTACCTGCAAATGCCAGTGCTGCGGGACGAGATCGAGTTACGAAAATTTCTCAGGACATCTCCAGCCGACTTGCTTGCCAAACCTGACGATAGCAATAGTTTTACGGCAAGAATTAGGAAAATAATTGGCCGAGACCTCTCTGCCGATATGCCGGATTTCGAAGCAGTATCGAGCTTACTAAACGTCAGCCCGCAAACCTTGCGTCGCCGCCTGAAAGATGAAAACACCTCTTATCAGGAAATAAAGGACAATCTGCGCCGTGATATGTCGATTTACCATCTATGCCGACGCGAATACACCATCAACGAAATAGCAATACTGGTTGGCTTTACCGAGCCCAGCACATTTCACCGCGCCTTTAAAAAATGGACCGGACTAACCCCCGGTGCATATCGCGAGGGCGAACGCCCTGAGATCGAAATAAGCTAAGGTTGGCGTTTAAGCAGAAGCTGCTGTGGAATTTAAAGTTATAACTGATTCAAAGAATCGAAGGCGTGATTTAACTCACTGTCGGTGGTCTTTTTTTTTGAAGGCTTTTGCTCTTTCATTAAATACAGCCGCGCATCGGCGGCTTTTAGCAGCGTTTTGCCTGTAACTTCTGATAACTCATCCGTCGAGGCAGCGCCGTAACTAATCCTCACAGGTACAGTTTTTTCCTGATAAATAAGAGGGGTCTGAGAAAGCTGCTCGCGAATCCGTTCGGCAATTTTTTCAGCACCAAAACGATTCTGATTAGGCAATACCACCACAAACTCATCACCGGCAAAACGAAAAGCAGTATCCCCCTTGCGCACAGTATCATTCAACACATCGGCAACAAATTTTAGGTAGACATCGCCGCAATCGTGGCCGCATGTATCGTTTACCTGTTTGAAGTCGTCACAGTCAATAAAAAGCAACGAAAGCGGATAGCCGTGCCGGCGACTACGGCTTATCTCTTGCTCGAGGCTTTCTTCCATCTCGCGACGGTTCTTCAATAAAGTGAGTGGATCCCGGGTGGCCAGAAAACTAACGCGCTCATGAGCGACCACACTGGCGAGACAGATAGATGTTTTTACGGCTAACTGCTTTAGGAAGAAGCGATCTTTGTTTGGGTCATAGCGGGTCGCATCAGTACTGCCAAAATTGAGACTGCCAATCATATGGCCGCCCACAAACAGCGGCAAAATAGCCAAAGAACCAATATCTTTCCACAGCCCAGCAGGCGCTAGCGCCCGGTACCGCCCTATTTGTTCGTTGACTAAAACAGGCTCGCGGGAGCTTTGGGAAATTCGAAGAAAATCAACCGTATTGCAAATATGCGCTTCATGCAGCGGCACATCTGGCACACCCACCATCCCTGCCAACTGGTTCGCCACGGCGCTCTCTGTAAGCGTAATCCATACGTATTCAATGCCAAATGACTCTTGCACCAGACGCAAAAGTTTCTCAAAGAAATCCCGGCTGCGTGAAATGTTCATTATCTGAACTTCTATTTCAAACAGTTTACTAGCGATTTCTTCGTTGCGTCGCGCTAAAGCAATCAGCTCTTCTATGGATAGCTTGGCCTGATAATCCACTCATTTACCCGCAATTTATCATTCTGCTTAATAGTGTAGTCAATCAAATTAAAAAAGACGTAACAATGCGTAGGCAACTTGTTGAATTATTTATTTGCGATAAGTGTTGACGTTACAAATACCGGTATGTATTATGTGCGCCACTTGCTTAGAGACACACAGAAACACGAACTAAGCAAAACGAAGAAATTATTTAAGTTGTTGATTTAAAATCGATAACTTCCCAGAGCGAAAGCTAAGGGGTTGCTCCTGAATACCAGACGGGAACAACTAAAAGGAATTACGCAGTTTGATGCGGGGTGGAGCAGCCTGGTAGCTCGTCGGGCTCATAACCCGAAGGTCGTCGGTTCAAATCCGGCCCCCGCTACCAATTTTGCACTAAAAACAGTGCATACGTTGATGATAAAGCCGTATTCCCCTTGGGTTTACGGTTTTTTTGTGTCTCCAGAAATCCCAGGGCATTCCCATCAAACCACAACATTTGTTGGTACAACTGTTGGTACTTGTCTTGCCTTTTATACCAAGTACCAACAAACACCCCCTTCCCTCTTAAAACAAACACCAACGTTTATTTTATTTTCTGTTGCTTAATTACTCGGTCAAGCGGCTTAACCGCGTTTTTATTCCGCCTGATGCCTGTAATCATATATCACACAACATGTCCGAGGGCATTCACGTGTGTCCTACTGACTCCCATAACCGCAAGAGGAATAAAATGAAACTCACAGCAACTAAAGTAGATAAAGTAAAGCCAAGATCAAAAGACGCAAAATACACTGACGGTAGAGGTCTCTATTTACTAGTCAAAATGACTGGCGGAAAGTATTGGCGCCTTTCGTATCGACACCTAAATAAACAGAAAACAATAGCTTTAGGTGTTTATCCAGATGTAAGCCTTGCACTAGCACGAGAAAAAGCCGCCGAAGCAAAAAAGATGATAGCGGCTGGCGAAGACCCTGCTCAAATTAAAAAAGCGCGACGGGTAAATAAAATCGAAGATTCTCAAAATACATTGCACGCCATTTCAACTGAGTGGTTTGAGATAAAAATGGGAGATAAATCGGACGGCCACCGAAAAAGAGCATGGCGTCTGTTAGAGCGAGAAATATTACCTTATCTTGGATCCCATGAAATAAGAAGTATTTCAGCAAATGAATTACTGGTGCCACTCAGGAAAATTGAAAATAAAGGCAACCTGGAAACAGCACACCGAGCCAAACAAACCATTGGACAGATACTTAGATATGCAGTGGCAACGGGTCGGGCGGACAGAGATTGTAGCGTTGACCTAAAAGGGGCACTAAAAACGCCGAAAGAGAAGCACCGTGCAGCCATTACTTCACCGGACGAACTAGGTCAATTACTCTATACAATGGATCAATATGGTGGCGGAATTGTCGTTAAGACCGCTCTGCTACTAACCCCCCATTTTTTCTTACGCCCAGGCGAGATCAGGCACTTAAAATGGTCTGACATTAACTGGAAGGAAAAGCGCATTGAAGTGCCTAAGGAAATAATGAAGATGGACTTTCCCCATATCGTTCCGCTAAGCACGCAAACTTTCGCAATTCTTGAAGAATACTCGCGAATGAGTCCAAAAAGGAGTATTTATGTGTTCCCTAGCGCTAGAGGCGCATCTCGCCCCTTATCAGACAATGGCGTTCGTACAGCTTTCAGATCGATGGGTTATGATAACGATACAGTATGTCCACACGGTTTCAGATCCACTGCGCGAACGCTGTTAGATGAAGAGCTCGGATTTCGTATTGATTTTATCGAACACCAACTAGCCCACGCTGTCCGCGATGTAAATGGCAGGGCTTACAATAGAACCACCCACTTGCAAGAACGCGCTAGAATGATGCAAAAATGGTCAGATTATTTAGATTCACTAAAACAAAAGGCAAAGAAGAAGATAGATGAAAAACGTAAATCTCTATAGCTTGGAGGACCTTTACTCCATAGCTGCTGAGTTTGAGCAAAACCAAGATATCGAACAGGAGATTTCTCTGGCGCTGAATATTGTTAAAGCGCCAGGGTTCAACTATCTTACGTTGCCGGATGATTGCCCTTTCATCAACCTCAACGACTCCATAAACGAACATAATGCAAACCTTCTAGAAGCAACTGCGGCGCGAGAAATTGTTAATTCTCTGTACTTAGATGATCATAGAGAACCGCCCGATCTGAACGCATCTCTCGGACAAGCATTCAACACAACTCGAACAGATATAACCTTTCTGTCTTCTAATTTATTTGTGCTCGAAAATGAGCAGCTTTCTTCCTTCAGTTCTGATGATGAGGATGATTTCTTAGAGCTTATTTATTTAGCGAAAGCTGAAATATATAAGCTAAAGCAAATCGGGCTTGACCAATCAGATCTAAATATATCTGAACTAGAGCAACTGCGCTCAGGTATCGAGCAAAGTAATAAGCAAAGGCTGACGATCAATAACGCATTTAACCTATACGCGTTAGAATCGATTTTCCACCTAAGCAAGTTCTTGTTACTTCAAGCAAAGAATGAGCAAATCTTTGGATCTATCGAACATCTCTTACTGTCTCAAACCTATGCCCACGAAGCAGAAATCGAAGCCATAAATTATTATGAAAGCCAAGGGCTTCAAGGCTTCCGAGAACTAAGCTCCAAGTTAAATAAAATGCGCCAAGCAATTGTTAGTGAAAATGGCCGAAAAGGAGGGTTAGCAACTCCACGATTTCTAAAGCATTTTGCAGAAATGACCAGAAGTATTACCAAGGAAATTTGGCTAGAGGATCTCAAACTTAATAGAGAACCAGAGAGGCCGCAGAGAATAAGAACGCTGTTAATGAAAGTACATCAAATGTCTGGCTCAAATGAAGCAGTTCCTGTTGAAGGAACAATAAATGAATACATGGATGAAATAAGGGTCGAAATGAATCTACCAAAACATAAAAGAGGCCCAAATAAAAATCCTGATAGGGATTATATGCACCTTGATTCAATCCAAACGGTACTGAGTAGAAATCCAAAATATAAAAAATCAAAGTGAGTCATCTTAAAAAACAAAACTTTCATCAGAGATGTTTTTTAAGGCTGATAAGTTATTGAAAATATGTTAAAAAAATCTTTTAAGCAAAACAACGGAATTCTTAACCAAAAATGAATAGGGATATCATGAAACATAAGCACCTAATTCTCGCCTTTTTATCAACCTGTTTTATCACTGCCTGCGGCAGTGGAGGTAACAGTGAACAGGGCTGCAGTACTTGCGAGGGAACACAGCAAGCTGTTGATAGTTTTCCTTCATCTCGCCTCGTCTCGACTGAACTGAAAGAACTATCACAACAAGTTGACGCCAGCATTTGTTCAGGCCGCACTCTTAAAAGTACATATCTTGAAAGCGAAAACACAAGGATTTTCGCAACTCCTGAGATTGTAGAAAGCTCAATGCAATTACTAGCAACACTTACGGAGGAAAAGTTAGCTGAAGCGACTAACGCATTCGGAATGTCTCTCGATTCTTACATAGAGTTAAGAGGTGCTTATGATCTAGGTGCAGCATATGAATACGTTTACTACGTTTGGCAAGCCGAAAATGCGGACGATGAAATCCAGATATATGAGCTAGAACCTGGTTTTGATGTCTCTGTTGATGATCTGCCCACAGTGGCAAGGTATCGCTATGAATATAACAGTGATACTGGCGACTACGATAGAATAATTACGGGCTATGACCCTTATTTGTCCAGTGAGATAGCTTCTGAATATTGGGGATCTTTGACCGCGTCTGAAAAGTCAGAGGCAATTGCTCGTGTTGCAGCCTTCAGAGATGAAAGCGTGAGTATGGAAGACTATGCCCAAGAGCCGAGGATCCATGTTTGTGTCCTGGATAAATCTGTTTTTGAAGGGATTGCTACAGTGGGTAGCAAAGACGGAATGCAGATCGCAAACCCTTCACAGCTTAACGAGTACAACCAAAGCGACAATTTCTCACCTTTTGCTCGAGTTATCGAGCATGAGTTAATCCACGTTATTCAAAATAGCTATATGTCAGCTAGAGAAGTTTCTGAATATGTTTGGTTTGCCGAAGGTATAGCAGAATACCTAACGGGCGGTAAAATAACACTCTCAGCTCATGAGGAAAATATTGTGGAAACTGGGCGCAGCGGAAACCTCTGGTTTGATAAATACAGCTATGCCGCTGGAGTTATTTATTACATCACTCAAACCTTGGGTAACGGAGACGGATCTATATTACAGTTTTTGGAAAATTATAAGAATCAAACCTACTTAGAATATGACATCGAAAACGAAGAATACAAAAGTCTTTTTGAATCTACGTTTAGCAACACCTTCATTGATTTTGATTTATCTCAGTTCGAATACTCTGAGCTAGAAAGCGAATACTTCGAACGGCTAAACTAATCAAATTTAAACTGAAGCCGAATCCCCCCAAAGCCTCTGCTACTAAGCAGGGGCTTTTTGTTACATCCTCACATTATTCCAAATCATTTTAGGCAGAAAAACGGCTTACC
>JACKOB010000007.1 GCA_024234575.1 Hahellaceae bacterium | reverse complement strand
CCGCCTGGAAAGCATCCGGACTGCCTCAAACTACTTTTTGCAAAAAACATGACCTCATTTACCATTCAATCTATCTAAATCGCACTTCGCTTGTTTGAGTAACACAGCCCAACTATTAGGTGGATTCCCACTGTTAAGCATTTTCTCAAAGGTGCGGTAGGCATCAGATTTACTTCCATACGCTCGCTTATTTTTTTCATCGTTAATCCATGCAAATACAATGATCTTCGATGCGCTATCAAACCGAAAAAATAAACGATATTGCTGAAAAAACTTGGCGCGAAACCAATGCTTGTGTTCATCACCCAGAGTGGAGCCCTGCCGAAATTCTGCGCTGTTTGGATCTTTTGGTATAACATCAAAGGCCAGCTTGGCAATCGCTGCAAGTCTTTTATTTGCACTCTTATTGATGTAATTGTTTGGATCTTTACTTTTTAGTTCTTCAACTTGATTGATTAGATACTCTATTTCATCTAGGAATAGCGGGTGTGCAAAAATCGTCCATCCGTTGATGACGATAGTGTTCTGTTCTAACAAAACTATTCATCCTCATCTTCAAGAGCTGCATTAAGATCAATTTCAACGCCGCCGACTAGGCTTTGAATACGAGAAACCAAGTCTGGTGTTATTGCTTTTAATTGCTGTGGGTTTTTCTGAAAATCATTTGCTAAAAACATTAAAAAACTAGCCAAAACAGGATCTGCCTCACCTTGATCTGCTCGAGAGAGCAGTACATTACCGTCCGCCTGAATGGTGTAACGAATTTTCTCACGCTTGTTGAGATGTAATGCTTTTCTAACAGCATCTGGAACGGTTGTCTGGTAACGATCAGTTAAGGTTGACTCACTTACTAATAATGTATCTGCCATATTGAGCTTCCAACGGGTGAAATACGTTTACACTCAAATGGTAATGCAGGCGCATTACTTTATCAAGTAAGAGAATCTCGCGATTGTCTATTTAACAGTTTTCTTATCGAGAGCTTTCACAGCCTAGTGATGGTCACATCCAATCAAACATCAATGCGCCTTCAGCCACATATTCAGCATCGACAAAATCCACACCAGTTCACCATAGTAAGAATTAGCCTCACCTTGCTGGTGAAGCTTAATGGCATTGTGTAAAAACTCTTCTTTAAAGAATCCCGTCGATTTAAGCCCTAGCACGTTCTCATAGGCGATGTCTTTAAGCTGCTTATCGGTTGAAAGCCAATGGCCGAAAGGTAGCCCAAAACCTTGCTTGGTTTTGTTGATCGTCGCCTCTGGCAAGAAGCCTCTGGTGGTTTCTTTATAAAAGTGCCGCAGTTGGTTGCCTGGCAATTTAACGTTGGATGGTACCCTTGTGGATAAATCAATTAATCGATCATCCAGCATGGGGTAACGTACATCTATACCGGCTTTGTGACACATGTTAGTCACTTTCACCAAATCGTTATCGGCCAGTGTAAATTTCCAATCGAGGTACAGCATGCGACTAAGCGTGTCTGCATCTTGCGGCTGACTATAGCGTTTGTTGATTTCCTCAAGCGGTATGCGCTGATCCACCGCGTTAAAAAATGTGCGCTCGAAAACTGTATTTGGGTCAATCCGATGTAGAAAGTTATAGGTGTACAAACGGTTTGGTAATCCAATTTTTGCTTGGCGTACATAGCTTGCTGCTTTTCGTATTAATGCGATAGGGTGATCTTCCGAAACGTTGCGTAGTGGCATTTCTAGCAACAGCGACCGTAACGGGGCAGGGATCTTATAGTACAGCTCAAACACTTTTTGCTTGGCGTAACGTTCATTACCACCAAAAAACTCATCGCCGCCATCGCCAGCGAGCATCACGCGAATGCCTTGTGCATGGGCGTATTTAGCGCAGTGGTAAGCCGGCAGGGCAGAGCTGTTGCCAAACGGCTCATCATAATAAGCGGCGATCTCGGGTAGCGAAGCCACGACATCTTCTGGGGTAACGTAATAAACGTGGTGGTTGGTTTTGAAGTGGTCGGCAACTATTTTGGCATAGCCAGATTCATCATAACCTTCGGCATGAAAACCTATGGTAAAGGTGTTGGCTGGGGTGTTGGGCATTGCCTTGCTTAACATGCCAGAAACCGTCGAGCTGTCTAAACCGCCACTTAAAAATGCACCCACCGTATCGGCAGCTAACCCGGCGACCCTGTCTGCAACACTAGATTCAAGATTGGCCAGCAGGTTTTTTGAATACGCATCTACGTCAATGGTTTCTTGCGTAAATGTAGGGAGGTAATAACTGTGCTTCGAAAGCGTGTTGTCCTTCCATTCTAGTAATTCGGCACACGACAGCTTATTAACGCCTGCGTAAATAGTGTATGGCGCAGGGATGCAATGATGAAAAACGTAGTTGTAAATAGATTGCGGGCTAATACTTGGCTTGCTTGGTAGCAAACTAACTAGCAGATTCAGGTGTGATGCAAAATAAAATCTACCATTGGTTTGATGGTAGTAAAGCGGCACCGAGCCGATTTTGTCGGATGCGAAGGCCACTTTGCCTGTTTTGTGCTGCACAATGATAAGCAAGTATTGCCCATAAAGTTGGCTGATCGCCATATTGCCGCCAGCACTATAGTCTTTTAGTAAGCAGGTAAGCGCCTCTACCCCCGTTGCCGATTGATACTGAAAAAACGAAGAAGCCAGATACATCGTTGCATCTTCGTTGGTAGCTTTGGTGATAACGGCACTACCTGATGCAAAATGAAAGTTACCGTTTGCCATCGGGATGTTATCTGCTATTGGGCTGCCATTTGTCATCGAGATAGCCGCATCTGCTTGTTTTATGTGCGTATCGTCGATAAATCCTGAAAACTCAAACATTACAATGTCCTAAAAGTGAAGTGGGCGATGCCATGATAGTAAAAAGGTGTTGTACAATGAAGACAAATATTAATAAACGAGCTATGGCGCCTAAGTAATGCCTGCGTAAAAAACGTGCAAGCCTTGCTTAGCCGTAACATGGATAAAAATTGCAGGAGCAAATCAACGGTGGTGATATGTGTTATCTAAATAGGTTAAATATCAGTTTTTTTAAACTGTTTGTTGTTCTTCTTTTAAATACGGCTTTATTAAGTGGCTGTATTGCAGAAGAATCACCCACCCAAAGCAAGCAGTCACCACCAGCTACTGAAAGCTCAGTAGATTTATCGACAGGCGGTCAAGGCTCTACTGACACCCCGGCTAATCCAAGTACCACGCCATCACCCTCAAGCCCATCACCGTCAACACCTGTAATCAAAAGTTCGCTTACCGACTTTACCTTTACGCATACTGCAGATACTGCCTACCACCAACCCGTTACATTAGGCCAGCCGTTTAAAAAAGGTGATTTACCTGCAGGTTATGTTGTTGCAGCAACCCTGGAGAGCGGTGAAAGCATTGCGGTGCAAACCGATATAAAGTCTAAACATGCAGATGGCTCTACCAGGCACGCAGTGCTTACTTTTAGCGTGCCACCTGGGCTTAAAAATGATGCGGCTAAGGTAACCATTAAGCCGGTTACCGCTAGTGAGAACGCCAATGCACCAACGTTATCTGCCGTAATAAACTCGGGCTACGATGCCGAGGTAAATTTGCAGGTTTACTCATTGCATCAAAAAAGCATCGCCTTTGGCGATCGAAAAGTGTCTTGGAATGTCGGCGATGCAATTACGCTTAACGTTAATGACAAGCGCTACACCCACACCGCCCAAACAGCAGGTAATAGCTATAAAGCAGGCGAAGCGATTGCAAAAAGCTTTGCAGCGCAAGTAACCGCGGGTAATCCAGATGTATCTGCCAGTTATCAGTACGAAACGCTAACCCTCATCGGCAGCAAAGGAAAGTCGTTGGCAGTTTCTTACGCCAATAGCGGCAAAGCACCAATCATAATTACCGACCAGACCTTAGTTAGCCAGCCAACCGATTATAAAGTATCGGCGGTGCAGGCATTGGAAGCCGCAGCCAGTAACGGCAGTGAAATCCAATGGTTAGAAGGCCCGTTGGCATCAGAGTGGATTGTTTCATCTAACCTGGTAGATTCGCAAACAGGGGTAGAGAACCCACATTTAGCCGTACGTTTTCATATTCGGGCCTATGCAAACAGTAACCTCGTAAAAACAGATGTCGTTGTTGAAAACACCTGGTCTTACGTGGCAGAGCCACAAAACTACTATTACGATGTGTCTTTAGTGTCTGATGGCAATGTAGCGTACCAGCAAAATAAACTTTTACACTATGTGCATAGCCGCTGGAAAAAAACACTTTGGTACGGCGACCAACCCCGTATAGAAGCACAACATAATCTTGAATATCTGCTTGCCACTAAACAGCTGCCAAACTACGACACGACTATCCAAATCTCGCAAACCGCACTTGACAAATTGATAAACAATTGGACTGGCGAAAAAACAAACCCGATGCATATAGGTGATGCAACCGCCTATATGCCAGGAACGGGGGCGCATGATGACATAGGCCCACTACCGAAATGGCAGGCCTTGTACCTGTTATCGATGGATGCTGGTGCGAAAAAGGTCACCTTAGACTCTGCCGATTTAGCTGGCACTTGGTCGGTACATTACCGAAACAAAGATACAGGCTACCCCATTACACTTGATGAATACCCCTACATGACGGTAATTGGCACTCCGTCTGACACCTATAACCCGCAGACAGGCAAAAGTGAAGCCTTTCCTAAGTGTGGCCAGGTGTGTTCTTCACCCTATAGCCACGATGTTTCCCACCAGCCGTCATTTGCCTATTTACCCTATGTAGTAACAGGTGAGTTTTATTACCTGGAAGAACTACAATTTTGGGCTGTATATAATACATTTCAATCTAACCCTGGGTATCGGGATGCAGGTAAAGGCTTGCCAAAAAGTGGGCAAGTGAGAGGAATGGCGTGGACATTACGGACATTGGGCCAAGCTGCAGCGGTTACGCCAGAACTCCACCCGCTCAAGGCATATTTTAATAGTCAACTACAAAACACCATTAAATATTTTACTGATGAATATGCCAACAACAACGAGGCCAATAAGTTTGGGTTTATTACTCATGGTTACTCACTTGTCTACAACAGCGGACGTGGTTTAGCGCCGTGGATGGACGACTTTTTAACCTGGTCTATTGGCCATATGGTTGAGCTAGGATTCGACGCAGCTATCCCATTTTGGAAGTGGAAGTCACAATTTCCAATTGGCAGGATGACTGCGCCTGGCTACTGTTGGGTTTACGCCGCCCCTTATTCAATGAATGTGCGGGCAAGTAGCGGTGATGATTTCTATTCATCTTTTGCCGAAATTTACCAAAATAACGTGTCTGCAGCGGTGGCTTCTGCAGAATGCAGCAGCGCAGAGATGGGGGCAATGATTGGCGGAGGGTTACGGGCCGGTGAAATGGTGGGTTATGCACAGTCACCTTCTGGTTACCCAGCAAACTTTCAACCCGCACTGGCGCTGGCTGCGGAAACCGGCTTACCCAATGCACAAAAAGCATGGCAGATATTTGCAGATCGGCCCGTAAAACCCGACTACAGCGCCTACCCAAATTGGGCGATAGTACCCAGAGAAACCGCAGACAGCGGCACACCTGATACGGGCAGCCCAGATACTGGTAACCCAGACAACGGCACACCTGACTCTGGCGAGCCAGACACAGACACCCCGGATTCTGGTAGTCCCGACTCAGGGTCGCCAGACCCAACTACACCGGGTTCTGGTACGCCTACCGAAACGTACGATATTCAGTCATACCTTGGCCAAAGAGTTACGGCACATTTAGGTGAAGTTGTCGGGTTAGCCATCAATAACTCTACGATCAGCACAAAAAATGTGTATTGGAATGTGGTAGAGCAACCCTCACAAAGCCAGGTATTTATTGGCAATAGTTACGCAAATAAAACCACTTTTAAAGCAGATGTTGTTGGCAGCTATCGGATAAATGCTACCATTGGTGACGCAAGAGGGGCGCAACTTGGTTGGATTATTGTTGATTACATACAAAAACCACCCATAGGGAAAATTGTTTTAGCTGATAACACAGCGATAAGTCTCGGCGATTATGACTGCCAGGGGAAAGGGCCAGAAGGTGAGGGTGTGACAAGGTGTCGGACAATCTCAGATTACAGCGGCATGGTTGAAGACCCTGTAACCGGGAACATGCTTATGTTTGGGGGCGGGCATGCTGCGACGGCTAGAACAGATATCGATTCCTTTAGCTTCGATACCCTCACCTGGAATAGTCTGTACCCCACTACTCCTTGTGAGGATATGACGATAGATAATTTTGACCCTGTGACGATGAGCTGGAAAACAACGGGACACCCGATAGCCAGACACACCTACGATTTGTTGGGTGCAACCAAGCATCCACATGAATTTTTAATTTTTCATGGATGGGGAAATGTTGCATCTGGAACTAAGTGCTCGGGGTTCAATGCTAAAGCGGAAAATAGAGTTGCCCATTACAGTTTTGAAACTAAAAAATGGAGCTACGGAGATATAGGTCTGTGGTCCAAATATGCGGCTAGTGAATACGACCCAGTATCTGGATTATTTATATTTGTGGGTAATAGTGGAATTCATGCATACGATCCAGTTAATCGAAAACAACGCACCATCAAAACCGGATATTATGTCCATTTAAGCTATGCTCAAAATTTAGTCTACTTTCCACCTAACGATAGATTCTATTATTTACTTGGTGGTGCATCAGCAAAAGCTTATGAGGTTACGTTAGATCGCGAAAACTGGGAAAACAGCACGATAGAGCTGGTAGATGTAACAGGAACGCCACCGACGCTATCTGAAACAGGGTGGGGCTATGACAGTGCGAATAGCGTTATTGGTGGTGCTATCACGAAAGGTGTTTTCCATGTATTTGACCCTATCGCGAAATCTTGGAACAGCCACCAAATTTTAAAAGATGAAAATTCACCTAATATTGGCACGCAAGCATTTCATGCAATCGAATATAGTGAACGAGAAAATGTTTATGTATTCAAAACTGGTCCCTCATCACAACATCAAGTTTGGATGTATCGTTACAAAAACTAAGAATTGCTAAGATAATCAAAACTATGTGTAATCATCACTTCAAATAGCAGGGCCTACTCGTTGATTAACAAGAGCGTTTTGTTTGTTGCTTTTCACTATCCGCCCGTTGCTTATAGCTCAGGTGTTCATCGTACACTTTCCTTTACGAAAGAGTTGGCAGCCAAAAAGTGGGAGGTGGCCGTATTAACTGCCAATGAAAAATGCTATCACAGTGTCGATGTTGGCCAAAAAAAGGCGATACCAAGCAATGTTAAAGTGATAAGAGCGTGGGCAAAGGATGCTGTAAGGGACCTATCCATAAAGGGTAAGTATTTACGGTTTATGTCTTTGCCCGATAGGTACCAGACATGGGTGCTAGGTGGATTTATTTCTGGTCTTTTCCATATACGTAAAAACAAGCCTTCTGTAATTGTTAGCACTTACCCATTAGCATCCGCGCATTTAATTGGGTATTTACTTCATAAAGTGAGCGGTGTTGCTTGGGTTGCTGATTTTCGTGACCCTATGGCACAAGACAATTTCCCCTCAGACCCGGTAGTTAATAAATCTTATCGTTTTATTGAAAGATTAGTGTTTAAACATGCCAATCACTTTGTGTTTGTCACGAATGCTGCTCGCAATTACTACCTGCAACGCTTCCCAGAGGTCCCGCCAGAAAAATTTTCTGTCATTGCTAATGGCTTTGATGAGAACGCATTTCTGCAGGCAGAACGTACGAATTCTATTAATGGCGCAGCTTTAAACAACAAGGTTGTGATGCTTCACAGTGGACTTATATACCCGCTAGAAAGAGATCCGACACAATTGTTTAGTGCATTAAAGAGTCTTAAAGACAAAAACTTGATATCAGTGCACGACTTTTCTCTCCGATTAAGAGCAACCGGACACGACCAGTACATTAAGAATATGATTAGACAATTTGATATTGCGGATGTAGTGGAAGTGTGCCCACCAATTGGCTATCTAGCCGCACTACAAGAAATGATGTCGGTTGATGTATTACTGTTGATGCAAGCTGAAAATTGTAATGATCAGATCCCAGCTAAAGCATACGAGTATATAAGGTGTCGTAAGCCCGTTCTTGCTCTGACGGCGCAAAATGGTGAAACAGCCAGGCTGATTCAAGATGCGGGCGCTGGTGAGGTGATACCTCTGGATAGTTGTGAGCTAATAGCGCAAGCAATAGATAAAATGCGTCAAAAATTCTACCTCGATAACTATTGCCTACCAATAGATGTGGACAAATACAGCAGGCGCAACGGGGCAATATTACTAATAGACCTGCTTACACGCTTGATAAAAACCTGAGACCTATTGTTAATCGTCCCATTTCCCCTTTTCTTGCAGAAGCGATTTTAGCCCTGAGAGTTGGTGGCCTTGCTTATACGCTTTAACAGCATGCTCTTTCGCATCATCGTACCGATTGAGCTTAATTAACACCAACCCATAGTTATAATGCGCTTCAGGATTTTCATCTTCTATCGCAAGACTTTTTTCGTAGTAGTTGGCAGCTTCGTTATATTTTTTTAGGCGGTGTAGGTAGATAGCGTGTAAGAGTGGAATGTTTGCTTGATCACTTTTATAAACAGCAGCTCTAATAAAATAGCACTCAGGGGGCGTTTGGAAAGGCCTGATCACTTCAGATTGTTTCTGTGCTAGTTTATTCGATTCAATTCTTTTTAATTCTAATTCTGCTATAGCGTTTAAGGCTCCAATATGGGTTGGAAAGGCTCGAAGCGTGTAATCAAACTCACCAGCTATAACTCTGCTGCTCTGATAGGTAAGTGGCTCACTCTGCATATTGGTCATGCCTTTGCCAAAGTGAATTCTATCAATTTCCCACAGTCTAGTAGACTGATAATACTCTGGGTCTTGGCCACTCTTTGCGCGAACATAGTCGTAAGGGCCGAATCCTTGTCCTTTCCCAACACAGGGCGCACCATCAAGTTGATTCCCACTCCAACCTAATGCAAAGCTTGCAACAGGTAATAGTAGTGAAGCCAAAATAATATTCTTAGTTAATTTTAAGGCTGACTCTTTTAAATGTTGTCTAGTCATCTTTAGCTGCTTTCTCGTTGTCTAGCTGTTTAGACTGTTTAATCTTGTTTATGAGTTTTTTCATTAATACTGCGATACGTGCTTTGGGTGTTTTTGAGTAAATGTAATATGAAGTGTGATCCCTTGTTACCTTCGTCCATGACGATTTGTGCGGCATCATATCGCCTAAAAAGTCGAATTCATCAAAATTATTTTTAATTAAATATTGTAGCGAGTATTCAATTAGAATAGCCCCCGGCGACTCTTCCTTAAAGGTATTGTCGAATGATGTTTTAATTTGGCCAACTTTTCCACACCATTTGTAACATAAGTTATAAGCAATTGGCGTATCTTTGAAATAGAGCACATTGCAAAGCAGCAGATTCCCTTTAGCCAGAAACGTAAGCAACACTTTGTAAAGTGACTGTTCCGTGGGGTTATTACTGATATCCATATTTTCTGAAGTCTTCCAGCTTTTTTCTTCGATATCCAAAATAATTTCTAGCAACTCACCGCAGGCTTCTACGTCATTAAACCACTTGATGTTGTAATCTTGATTACTTGATAACAATTTTTCGCGCTTATTTACTTTATACCTAAACTTTCTTGCCTTATTTGCTAATACATCCTGCCACGACTCATTGAGAGGTAGGTAAGGGGACTTTTCGCCAACATATTCGAACCTTGGCAGCTTAAGCTGCTTTGCAAACTCTAAAATTGCTGCTTCGGTTTTGGATCCATTTACAACTTGCCCTGCCTGAAAAATATCCCAACCAACCTTCTTTTGCTGATGCTGTAAAAATGCAGTTAATACTGCGTCGTGCTTGGCTATACAGGCAATAGCTTGATGGTAACAGTAGAAATTAGCACCAAGATTAAGTGTTTTAAGTTTTAAGCCAAGAAACCGATGGTAGGTAAAATAGTATGGGAAGAATGCAAGTGGTTTGTTGTTTTCGAGCACAACGCTTACACGTACTATGTCGCTAATTTCAAATGCCGTAAACGTACATTTCAACCAACCAGGCAGTAGGCTGGGGTTGAGTGACTGTTCTTCAATTAGATCTTCCCACGCAATTCCATATATTGAGCTGGCTTGATCGAATGGAAAATCCTTTATCTCATACATATTGCATCATTATCCGTTGAGAGAATTTAAGACATTGGCTAGGGTTGCTGCTTGGTTTTTCCTGGAAAACAAGTTGATTTTATCTTGTGGCAGACAGGTTTGTTTGTCTTCAGCTAAGTTGGTTAGAAACCGGCTCAATCCCTCTTCTATTTGGGATGTATCGTCCAACGGTACTATGTTGTCCAGCCCCAATGAGCGTAATAGTTTAGCGGTATCACCAAGCTCATCAGCCAACGCAAATATTGGTTTCTTTGCGCGAAAATATTCGTAAAGTTTAGCGGGTATTGCTGGGTTGGATGTGTAGCCCTGAAAGATTAGCAGACCATCCATTTCCATCATTTCTCTTAGTGCTTGTGTATATGGAATTGAAGGGAGAAATTCAACAAAGTTGGATATACCTAACGAGGCTACTAGCTGTTTATATTCGGCATCAAATCCAGTCGCCCTTAATGAAATAATGAAGTCACCGTCGGCAATTTTACCGGATGACTTAAGGTTCGACACCGCCTCGAATAAGTTCTTTGGGTGGCGATCTGGCGAGTTATACAAAACACCGCTATGTAACAGTTTGAAGGGCTTGGTTGGGCAGATTGCCGCGCCCCCTTTAGTTTTTGTTAGAAGTTTTTCTACCTCTACGAACGTTTCTTCATCATAACCGTTGGGAATAACTATCCAAGTAGAGTGATCCGCATCAGGGTAGCGCTGCTGACAAATATTCTTTGCGCCTTCAGTGCAAAATATTACCCGAGATGCATTTTCGATAGTTTTACGCTCAATCCAAAGGCGACTGCGCCTTACGGCCCTGTCTTTTGGCGTCCATTCTTTTGTGAGTGGGTTTTGCTCGACCATGGGGTCTCTAAAATCAGCCACCCAAGGAAGTTTGGTCAATTTTTTTAGGCAATAACCAATCAAATGAGCTGTAGCAATAGGGTAGGTTGACCAAATGCATTTTGGTTTATACGCTTTAACCAATTTAACCCCTGATGGGACAGCACCAAATAACCAAGTTATCCAACGATCGGGGATAGCTAGCATTTGCAAGTGTTTTTGCTTAAACGAAAGGTGGCGTGCCGAGTCCATTGCAAAAGCGGGTTTGTAGATTACGTTGTTTGGAATTTGACCCAGCAAATCTTTGGATACATTCTCATAAGCGCGATGGTGAGCACTTAACACGAGTGGTTGCCAATTATGATCAGGCAAATACATTGAAAATCGAAGTGTTCTTTGAACGCCACTACTACCTGAAAATGGAGGGTAGTGAAACGCAATCATTAATACAGATTGTTTCATAATAAATTATCAAAATCTTAAAATAGGTTATGAGATTTCTTGATAGTGTTTTTTAGAAATCACAGGTAATAGTGCTCACGTTTACTTTAAAGCTCTTATAAAAAAGGTGGATTTTTACTATACGATTATTTTTTTTAAAAAAGTAACGCGCAGGCGTAAATGCATAAATAAATAATCGGCGCTAGGATGCCGCTGATGTTTATCAGCAGTATACAATAACTTTGCTGATAGGAACGCGTTGTGTCATTATTTGCGCCGTTTTTTATAGATAATAAGCGGAATAATTTAAGAGAAATGGGTGTCTTATCTTAATCTAGCTATATCGAACAAAACGGCCTAAATTATTTGTAATATAAAGGAACAATTGAATGTCGTTTAAAGTGTATGTTAATCCAGACGACCTGAAAGCTGTCTCTTCTGAATGGAATCAACTAGTCCAAAGATATAGTAACGATGTTAGCGGGCTCGATATTACCGCGTCTTACGACTGGACAAATACCCTTTGGCAAACGCGAGAGGACGTAGCTGAAAAGCTTGTTGTTGTGGAGAAAGACTTAGACACGATTACTGCAATCTTACCTTTGTACAAGAGCAAATCTAAATTGTTTTTTTTGAGCTACGACACTATGGCATTGTTTAGCAACCTTTACGGAGGGCGACAAGGTCTTATACTGAGTGAAGTAAGTCAAAAATCCATCGAAAATCTTATTGGTTATGCTGCAGATCATATACATGGCTGGGGTACGTTAACGCTTTCCTTTGTCAGAGGGTCGACTCAAGAACGACTTTGTAAGCAGACATTATCCAATGTCGGACTGCAGTTTGAATTAATAGCCGAGGCCGAGTCTCCTTACATAGAACTGGATAGCAATTGGGATGATTTTCTTAAAAGCATGCCTAAAAAATTGCGATGGACAATGAAAAGCAGCGAAAAACGGCTTCGGGAGATAGGTCAAGTCGAGTATAAACACTTCACGCGTAGTGATGAGGTGGATGAGTTCTTAGAGGCAGTCATGATTATTGAAAGTGATTCCTGGAAGAATGAGGCAGGCACAGCGATCTCTAAAAATGAGTTTCAAGAAAACTTCTATCGACATTTCACGCCGAGTGCGGCAAAAAACAATTGGCTATCAGGACACTTGCTGACTTTAGACGGAGAGCCAATTGCTTATATTTATGGTATGTCGTTTGGTTCTACCTTTTATGATTTTAAAGAAAGTTATAAAGAAACTTACAAGAAGTACTCACCAGGTCATGTATTGAAAAGCTTTGCGTTTCCAGAATTGATAAGTAGGGATATTTCCATTTACGACTTCATGGGGAAATGTGAAGATTACAAAATGAGATGGACTGATAAAAAATACGGACGCGTCACATATATCGTCTACAACAAAACACTTGTTGGTAAGATGCTTGCGCTAAAGTCAAAGTTAATTGGCATATTAAGAAAGTACCGAAAGGCTTGAACATATTCCGTTACCCCAATATTGATTTAGCCTTATCGAGCGAGATTTCAATCTCTTGTCTGTTAAGTTTTTGATGCGCAGATAGGCATAAAGTTGAGTTAGATAAGTATTGAGAAATTTTCCTCGCCTCTGGACTAATTAATTTTATGTCGCTGACTAGAGGGTGTAATTGCTCCCCAAATGTAAAAAATGGTACACCCTCTTTCCGAAGCTTAAAGTCGAACTGATTCCGATTTTCTAAAACTATCGGGAACGCCCATGGGCAGACATCGTCTGGCAGCATAGAAAAGTAAGGAGTTATTAAATTAATACCACTGGTTAACTCCAAATAAGTGTTGAAATTTTCCCTCCGTTTCCTCGCAATAAGTTCTAAATCTGCTCGATATAGCAAAGCGTTGGATAGCAGTGGAAGATCTTTCGCAAAAAAAGATGGCTCAATAGGGTAATGATCGGCTTCGATAGTCTCTTTCGGTGATATTTTTTCATTGTCGGAAGAGTTTACACTGTTAGTAACACGTTTTTTTCTAAAAGATTCAAACTTCGCAAGGGCGTTTTTTAAGGTTTCAGAGTTCGAATTATTTATAAATGACTCAATTATACGTTTGTTGATTTTAATATTTTCTATTGTTGAGCTTTGTTTTAAGTAGTTGGTGCTGTTTAATATTTTACTTGTCCGGTTAATAAAGCCACCACCAACTACACAAGGTATGATTTTCCAAAAGGAATAAGTGGCAATGCTATTGTTAGAACCTGCCAATCTTAGCGGCGATGTTTGCAAAAATGAATGAGACCAGTCTTCAATAATTATGCAGTTGTTTATCGATGCTGTTTCTTTAAACGCGTCTGATTTAAAAGAAAAGCCAAAATACTGAATGACAACAATAGCTGCAGTGTCTGCATTAATCATATTGTTTACTTCATCTGTATCGATGCTTAAGTCTTCATTAATCTTGTAAAACTGAATTTTATAGCCTGCTAGTACCGCAGGCTGAACTACTGTCGGGCAATGAAATGCGGGAATCAGAATGGTTTTGCCCAGAGTTTCGTCAAGGCTGCAAAAAATTTGGTACAGAGCACCTCTAGCTTTTTGGCATATGAACGCGGACTGAGTGATTTGTTCGTAAATAACTCTTTGATCGTTGCTTAGGTTTTTTTTCCGAATGTCAGAAAGCTCCGGTTGAGGATGCTGCATAAACTTATTTACCTGTTGCGTCGCAGAAGGCAGAAGATAGGTGCCACGAAAGATGTTAACGAGAAGTAATTGTGGAGTATAAGCTTTCATACCTCCCCACACTAACCCCCCAATTCCTTTCCTCCATCACAAACTTCTTACCGTTTACCAGCATTTTAGCTTGCAGTGCTTTATCACCAAGAATCTTTTCTACATTGCGAATCAAATCTTTTGCGTCATCCGCTTTAAACAGCACACCAGTTTCGTCGGGTATAACGAGTTCTTTGTGTCCGCCTACATCCGATGCAATAAACAATTTTTCTTGTGCCATGGCTTCGAGGGGTTTTAAGGGGGTAACCAGCTCGGTAAGGCGCAGTGATTTTCTTGGGTACACCAACACATCAATTACCGAATAGAATTTGGTCACTTCTTCGTAAGGTACTTTGCCGGTAAAGAATATTTTGTCTTCTAGGCCTAGTTGTTTGGCTTGTGCTTGCAGGTTGTCGAATTCGTTGCCGCCGCCAACCAGCAATAGCCTTATGTCGCTATCCCATTTAATGAGTTCTGGGGTCGCGTTGATCAGTAAGTCCAGACCTTCGTAATCATAAAACGACCCAATAAAGCCAAGCGTTTTACCTTGGGTAAGCCCAAACTTGTTGGCGATATCGGTTTGATAAGGCAATGGTTTGCTAATGTGTTCTAGTTCGACGGCATTGGGTATTACTTCTATTGGCGCAGTTGTTGCGTTGCGTGATACTAAGTCATCTTTTAAACCTTTGCAGATGGTAAACACGGCACTGGCGCGTTTGATGACCCAGTTTTCCATTGCTCGCGTTAGTCGGTAGCGCAAATCGCCTTCTTTATTGGTGCCTTGGTCTACCGCTGCGTCTTCCCAAAAGGCTCTTATTTCATAAACAAATGGAATGCCGGTTTTTTTAGAGGCCAGGGCAGCGGCAACGCCGTTAAGTGCAGGGGAGTGCGCATGTATGATCTGTGGTTTTTCGGTATTAATAACTGATAGCAGGCGTTTATATATATCACTGATGGTGCCGAGTTGCTGCACAATGGGTAACCGGTGCAGTAGTGATTCACCTGGTTTGGTGCGGTAAAACTTTATGCCACTAACCGTTTCGACTTCGCCGTTATACTGGCCTTGTTTGGGGCCGGTAAGATGTGACGTTTCCCATCCAAACGCTTGCTGTTGATTGAGGATACAGCGGCTTCGTGTGGCGTAACCATCTTGTATGGGTATAGAGTGGTCGAATACGTGGAGTATTTTCATTAAATCCCTTGTATTGTGGCTATTGGGCCTAAATAATAGTGCGCTTGGACAGATTGCCTGGTGATGGCAATTTTAAACCCAAATCGATGTTTATGTGTATTTTATTGATGATTTTCAGGTAAATAATATGGACGTTAGTGCAGTAGTTCTCTCTTTTAATTCAAAAAACTATATCGAAACTTGTGTTGATTCACTGGTTAGTGCCTATCAGCAAAGCGGTTTGACGGGCGAAATAGTAGTAATTGAAAACGGCTCTACCGACGGCAGTATTTCCATTTTAAGAAGGCTGCAAGATAAGTACCCCGAGCATTTACAGGTGATTTATCTGGGCCGAAATACTGGCACGACCTATTCCAGAAATCGTGGCCTGGCGATTTCAAAGGGCAAATATATTTTAATTCTCGATTCTGACGCCTATATGAATGCCGCCGCATTAACCGGCATGAAGGATTGGCTAGATGCTAATCCGACTACGGGTTTGGTATCACCCAAGTTAACTTATCCGGATGGCCGCTTTCAGTTGTCTGTTGATACGTTTCCAACGCTTTCGCGAAAGTTTCAGCGTTTTTTCATGTTGAAGCAAATGGAGGCACAAGAGGATGTGCAGTTAACTGAGCCTACCGATATTGATTACGCGATCTCTGCTTGCTGGATGTTTCCCGCTGAGACTTATTATCAAATTGGTGCACTGGATGAGAAGATTTTTTATTCGCCAGAAGATGTCGATTTTTGCTTGCGGGTTTGGCAGTCGGGTAAGAAAATCACTTATTTACCCCAGTTTTCGGTGGTGCATGACGCTCAAGAGAAGTCTCGTGGCTTTAAAGTAAATTACTTTACCTATTTGCATATTAAGGGGCTGATGTACTTCTTCAACAAGCACAAGTATGTGTTTAAGTTAGAGAATCTTTATAGAAGGTTAGGGCGGAAGTAACGCGCGTAGGTTGTTGTTATGTGAAATTCGTAATTAGGTCTGCTTGCCGAGGCGCCATTAAGTTAGAGCGGGTGGCGTCAACTTCGGCAGATACCAATAGCTACCGTGCGCGGGCACTAAGCACCACTACTCGCCGCACATGGTACGGACGGCTGAGACAAGACTGTTATCTAAGTAGTAACCTTTTTCTTTTAGTAACTGAATTCTGTTTAACCCTGAATCAATCAAACCTTTCTTTTTACATTCGACCAGACAGTACATACTTCCTTTGAGTTTTAAGCCTTCTCGCTTAGCTATTAGGCGCCCAGCTTTTTCGTCGATTAAAATATACGCACTTAGTTCTTTTGCCAGCATGATCGCGGCTGCCTCGCCATCATCAAGCACTTGTGAGAGTTCGTGCATCCCCTTTGTGTTAGTCACCTGCCTGACATGCAAAATCCCTGAGTCAACAGCTATTTGTATTTCCATTGCCATGGGTTTTGACAAGTCTTCTGAACATTCGTTAAGCACGACATCTGGAACATAGACTTTGCTAAACAGCGAGGGTAGGTGTTGTAATATACCCATCGTTGATAGAGCGATTAAAGGGCTCGCATCTGCGACTATAATCACTTGGGTGTTCACTCGAATTCTTCGCCCAATTCTGAGCTGTCGTAACCCATAACAGATATCCCTGCAGCGCCCAGCAAAGATATAAAATCATCCATTGTCATGGCAGATAGCTTTGCAGCTTTGGCCAAAGTGAGAACACCTTCGTTGTACAGTTTTACCGCCATAGACTTATTTACACCCAGGTTAATTAGTGTGCTGTCAAAGGGAATGTTTACGGTCAGCGGGCTGCCGTTTTTAGAAATAATGCTAATAGAGCCAGCTTCAGCTTCTGCAGCATATCGCCCTATGTTGTTTCTAAGTTCTCTTATTCCGAAGTGTTCCATCATGAGCCCTGCGAGTTATTTGTGTACACATATGATAACACGCAAATTCATAAAGTATGACTTGTTTTAGTGTGAATGGCGGTCGGTTACCTGTTCTTGATCTCATCACTTGTGGTTTAGCGTATTACTAAATTTCGCCACACATAATTGCCGTGATAAGTAGTTAATAGGCCCTATGACTGGAGGTGCTTCCAATTCGTTGCCACAGATGTCTTTACTAGACGTTACCGTTGTTCCTGATTCTTCCAACAGATCCATCGAACGCAGGGTGAAGTCTGCCTGACTTGTGTTGGTGTAAATGCTTTTGGAGTGAGGGGTGTTCAATAGTGCATTGATAACTGGCGATATGTTGTTCTCGCTGCGAAATTGCGCGCCATTTTTACTTACAACTCTTCCATCAATAATGTTGTTGTAAAGCGTTGCAGTGGTTTGATCGCCAGATAAATCTATCCCTCGGGTGTTAAAAATAAGGTTGTTGTAAATTTCACTTGCTTTGCTTTGGTTAACATATAGGCCAACTTCAAGCGGGCAATTGCCGATGATGTTATTTCGTATGGTGCTTCTTTCTTGTTCTGTTAGGCATTGCCCATCGGCACAATAGCGTGCGCCGGTACCGCCGCCACCTAACGAGATGCCAATACGCTTGCCGCCGGCATGCTTCCATTCGCAAAAAATGATGTTTTGTTCGAACGTATTATTTGTACCGGCACCTTTCGCAAAAGCGCCGTAGCTAATGTAATCGCCGCCGCTTTTGGCAAAATCAGCGACAAAATTTCGGGCGATAGTCCAGTCGCTGGCGGCGACTATGTCGATGGGTGTTACCGGCTTGTTTGTGTTGCGGGGGGCGTCATTAAAAATGGCATTATTTGTTATCAGGCCATTATCCGGTCGTTTGTCATTTGCTGCGTTGACTTTAATGGCGGCGTTAAAGTTACGCAGTATATTGTTGCTTATTTCTGTGTGATGCGAGTCGCCAACAATATGAAACGCATGTTCGCATCGGGAGTCGTTTGAGCAGTTTCCTTGTATGACCAGGTTTTTAAATGTCCAGTAGGGGGCGACGACCAAAAAGCCGTCTACCGCGTCGAGCTTTATGGTTACTTCGCCCAGGTTTTCGGCCATCAGTGTTATACGCTTGGCTGGCTCGCCCTTTTTTACCACGCCAATGTATGCGCTGTTAATTTCGTACACTCCCGGCTGCATGATTAGTGTTGTGCCGGCTTCAACACTCTTTAGCGCTTGTTTTAACGAGGCTTCATCCGTTATCTGCGTCACCTTTGGTTGCGCATTCAGGGCGTCTTGGCTGTGACTATTTAGAGGCCCGACAACACCGAGCACAGAAGTTTTGCCTTCAAATGACGCCATGAGTGGGTGAGGGGTAACTGAAAAAACAACCGGGCTTTTAAAATATTGAGTTAAACCACTAAGGGACGGGTATTTGTAGAGGTAATCGGTTGTGATTTTATCCAGTAAGGTTAGAGTGGTTTCTAAGGGGGGGCGCTGGAAGTACCATTGTAGAAAACAATAACTAACGAAAACTCCTGTGAAGAGTGCGAGCATTAGAGCCTTAATCAATCGAATGACAATTTTTGTTATTTTGGTGGTTGTCTGACGGGTGTGGTTTTGCAAGTTATCGCCTCTTATCAAGCAGTTAATCGTGCTAAGTTCGATAATAAGAAAATTCACTATCTAAGGACATATCGAAATGAATAGACCCAAAATTCTTCTTATATTTGGATCGGCGCCGCTGGTGTACAGATGAGAAAGCAGGGCTTAATCAGAAGTTCCTTAGATGATATCTTTATCCTGAATGGAGGAGAGTTGTATCAATAATGTCGGCAAGGCAAGTTGAACAGTGTCCCATACTACTTCGAGGTTGATGTCAAAATAGCCGTGGGCGATACGGTTTCGCATTCCGCGCATATTACGCCAGGGGATTATAGGGTGCGCCTGTGAAAAATCAGTATAGTTGTCCATGATTTTTGTTGCAGCCTCACCAAGAATAATCAGACTCATAATAACCGCTTGCTGAGTACGCTTATCTTTCAGAAAGTCATCTTTGTCCAATCCATCTACAAAGTCGCTAGCATCTTTCGCAGCTTGTCGCATGTGCTCAAGATAGTCGACTAATCGATTTTCATTCATATAGGCAAAGCCTCGGCAAGAACTTGGTCACGAAATTTCACGGGTAAATCATTCGGGGTCAATAGGTCAACATGAATACCCAGCAGGGACTCAAGCTCTACTTGTAATCCACCTAAGTCGAACAGTGTAGTACCGGGGAGAGCATCGACCAGCAGGTCAAGGTCGCTGCCTTCTTGATCTGTTCCATGCAGTACTGATCCAAAAATCCGTGGATTTGTCGTGTGGAAGCGTTTCGTTGCATCCCGGACAGCCTTACGTTTCTGGTCAAGTGCTATAGAAGGGCGCATGAATATCTCCGTTTATCGAAACTCATTTAAAATGGTAGTCGGTTGTGTAGAGAGCATCAAGGGCTGTACTCGAGTATAGTCATGATCATTAGTCGCGTGCGACAGCATGCTGTATAACACAGCAGTGTTGCAATAGGCATTGTTTAAGCACAGATGATTGCAGTAAAACGAGTGTGCTAAGTCGTGCGTGGTTTTGACTGCTTAGGGCTGTTATAATTTCGCCGATTTTTACGCATCTGCGAACAAGCTTTTCGCGATAGATACCATTAATAGTCACAGAACTAAGGAAGCAGTATGAGCACCATTGATTCGGTATTGGCCGTATTACAAGAAACACTTCAAACGGATGTGGCCGGTTGGGATGAAAACACCGCATTGCTGGGTTCAATACCAGAATTCGATTCTATGGCTGTGGTAACCGTTATTACGTCTTTAGAAGACAGCTTAGGCGTGTTTGTTGAAGATGATGAAATTAGCGCCGAGACGTTTGAAACGGTAGGCAGTCTCGTTGCCTTTGTGGATTCTAAGCTGTAACCCCCGGACCATTTGATGATATTTCAGCCATCTTACCTGTCGGCAACTAATGGCAAGTTGTTTAGCCTTCTGCGTTTGCCAGAAACTGGCAGCGTAAAGGCGATAGTGGTTCTCGTGCCACCTTTCGCAGAAGAAATGAATAAATCACGCCATATGTTTGCCCAGTTAAGCGCCTGCTTTGCTGAGTCGAACATGGGTACATTGCTTTTCGACTATTACGGCACAGGTGAGTCAGAGGGCCATTTTGAAGAGGCCTCGTTTACATCCTATACCCAGGATCTTCAGGATGTCGTGGATCATGTTGCAAACAGTCAACTCGGCCAACAAGTGCCGATATATTTAGTCTGTTTACGTATGGGGGCGCTTGTGGCGCTGCATGCATGGAAGAAATTAGAGAATATCCGTGCCGTTGCATTTTGGAACCCTGTTATCAGCGGAAAAATACTCATCAACCAGTTTTTCCGTTTGCGCTTGGCGGCCAATTTAACCAGCAATTCGGGTAAAAAAGATTCTGCTCAAACGATAAAAGAAGAACTGAGTTCAACAGGATTAACAGAAGTAGCAGGCTACACCTTAAGCCAGTCATTGGTAGATGAGCTAGAGCAATCATCACTCGACAAATACATCACTGACCCTGAATTTACCTTTCCTAAAGTGGCCTGGTTTGAAGCCAGTTCGCCAGCCAAAGATACTCTGCTACCGGTTTCGGCCACAGCGATAGAAAAACTCAAGCAAGCCAGCATCCCCGTTGAAAGCTTCTGCGTAGAAGGCAGTCAGTTTTGGTCAACTCAGGAAATTTCTGTCGCGCCTTTGTTAATAGCTAAAACCGTCAACTGGTTTAGCGACCAATGTGCTGACTATGCTTGTAATAGTCTGAGCTCCGAGAAGGGCACCCGTTATGAGCAATGAACAGATAATCGTGTTCAACGGGAAGACTGGCGCTAATGGTAAGCCAACTAAGCTTGTCGCGACACTTCATATGCCAGTATCGAACCCGGCAAAGAAAGGAGTGCTGTTAGCGGTTGGCGGCCCACAAAACCGCACGGGTAGCCACCGGCAATTTTTATTACTAGCAAGATTTCTTGCGGACAACGGTATTCCTGTGTTTCGTTTTGACTATTCTGGCATGGGCGACAGCGAAGGGGACAAGACGGAGTTTTTGGATGCCTGTGAAGACCTTGATAATGCTATCCAGTGTTTTTTTGAGCAGGCTGACATTACCGAGTTTGTTTTCTGGGGGCTATGTGATGCGGTTTCGCTTGGTTTGATGTATCTATCTGTAAAACCTGATAACCGGCTCGTCGATTTTATCGCATTAAACCCATGGGTGAGGCAATCTCACACTGAAGCCCAAGCCTACTTAAAAAATTATTACTGGCAACGATTAAAAGATAAAAACTTTTGGATAAAAGTGCTTTCGTTAAAATTTAACTATGGTGCAGCCATTAAAGGTTTTGTGAGCGCAATAAGCAGAGCATTAGCCAAGGCTAAGCCAGACGCTTTAGCCGGTCAATCCCACTCAAATAATAAAGCGACGTCTTGGCCTGAGTTTAGCGAAAATAATTATGTTAATGCGATGAGACTGGGGCTAACTAAGCTGCCGAAACGTTTTCATATTATTTTAAGCGGAAATGATCTAACTGCTGATGAGTTTGAAATACTGGTTAAAAATGACGAGTCCTGGGGGCAGGCTATTGCAGTAGCAAAGGGGCGGGAATTAACCGTTGAGCATGCGACGCATACGTTTTCATCGAAGCAGTGGCGACGTCAGGTTGAAGAGTTTTCATTAACAGTATGCCGCTAACTTTTTGTTTGTTCACAAGGTGAGGTAAGGCCTTAAACTTCAATTTTGTTATCTTTGGCTTTTTTCTCAGTAAATCCCTTCATAGACTTTTTAATAAGATGCGGGATCAGAATCCTTAAGGGCATTTTGATCAGATGAGACCGCCAATAAAGAAAGAATCTCGCGATACTGAATCCAATATTTTTGGTGCTGGGGTGGTGGGGAACAAAAATGCGGGTAAACAGGAAGTCATAGATCAACACCTGCACTTTATTGGCCATTAACGATTGGGTTTTCTGCAGTATGTCCTGGGGTATACGTGTCCCAAATAATAAGTGCGAATAACGAACAGCAAAAAACAATGGTTGCGTTAGTTTTAAATCTATCGCCCTGTCTAACAGCTCATCCCAAAAAGAAACCTGCTCTTCATTGTTGCCATAGTAGTTAAACAACTGGTGCAGGTCGTACAAATCCCGGACGCCTTTCTCAAACTCTCCTTCGTGGAACAAGTGGCAAGCGGAGTGTAAAACTATATCTGCTGGGCTCAGCACGCAAAAAGGGTGATTACTTAACCTTATCGACTGGTTGATTAACTTTCTGGCGTCAGGTGCCTTGCCAGCAATCACTGGCAATATGTTGTGATGAACATCAAGCACCGAACCACGATTTATGTGCTTTAGAGGCGGGATTTCATGCATCCATTCACGGTAGTACATGTCATCATAGTTATCTGTTTTGGTTTTAATCCAGCCGTAAAACATCAATTCTTTTTCAACTTCACGGAGATTACTTTTGCTGACTAAAAGGTCAATATCGGCAACTCTGCGCGATTTGGCAAAGGGTAAATCCAACAACAGGTAAGCTGCACCCTTTAGAAGAATGATGTTTTGCTCAACGCGGCCTATGGCTTTATACACCTTTTCCAGTTCAAAGCGGATAAAGGCATTTTGCCGTTGTACTAACAGTGTTTGGGAATAGAAATGATTTACCGCTTTTGGTGGGGCCTTATCTGTAAGCCCGAATTGCTGTAACAAATCCCAGACTGCTGCCGTAAGTTGCGCAGACTTGGACTGGCGGTAAAGTAACTCCCACTCTTTTATTGAAAAGTTTTGAGCAATAGCCGGGTAGCGAAGAAACTGCGTTAACAGAACATCCATGCTATTTACCTTCTGCACTGGCTGACAAGGTATTAAAAAAATCCATCGCTTCGTCAAGATTTGAATAGGTCAAATCGTAGAAATCACATATTTCCGTCAGCCTTTCGGCAAGTTTAAAACCTAAGCTGCCAAGTTCGGCATAATTAAAACTATTGCTGATTATGTTCATCATGCCGTGTGCTTTAGTTAATTTCGAGGTGGCAATTTTAGCGGCAGGCTGATAACGCGGAAATATAACCCATTTAGGAATAGCCGTTTCATCCTGTCGGCTAAACCATTTATCCAGCGGACGCAGGTGTGCAACCGACCCTTTGGAAGTATTGTGGACGATACTACCAACCACTGCATCAGAATGTCTTTGCGTCACAATATCGATGGACGCATTTTTTAAGCTGATTGGTCGTACAAAGGGAGTAAGGGTTAGGGTGTCGTGGTTTATCAGCGCAAACTCATCAGACAACAATCGCCAGCCACTAAATGCCATTTCTGCACATAATGTGCTCTTTCCTGAGCCTGGCGGGGCTGGCATTATTACTGCCAAACCGTTTTTTTCTAACACTGCGGCATGCAGCATGAAATACTGATGGGCATGGGTCGCCACACACCAATTTAATCCCCATTCAAACAGTGGAAAAGACTCGTGCCGGGGCAGTGGTTTGAAAGGGGATATTCCATCCAGAACAAACTGAATTTGAGGGCGATAAAAACGCCTTAAAACTGATGGGCACTGAATCGTTATGTGGAAGTCGATAAACTCGCTTTCACTAATTGATTGGGATGCCGGGTAGAGTCTGGTAAAAGACTCTAAAACGTTAGATTCGTTAGTTTTCAGAGAGAGATTGAACGGACCATTTTTAAAAACATAGCCACTTTGCATTTGCTTGCGAATGCTATCCGAATCGTTAGAGGTCATTGGATAATAAGTTCTTTTCGCAGCAGTTCATTCACTATCGAGTTAAGATATTCTTGCTGTTCCGTGGCGGAGAGGTGATCGATAAGAGCGGAAATTTCTAAATTACCCAAAAGCTCGTTAACGGTATGTGGTGCATTCGCCAGCTGTAAAAAAACAGCTTTTAGCACACCGTCGAGCATCATGGTTTCACCAAGAAAAGGGTGGTAAACAATAAGCTCATCACCCCAGTCTTTTATGCAATCAAGAACGTAGTCCGATATTTTTAGTTGAATGACTAGCCACCCAATGACAGCGATTTTAACACTGAACGTTCAAGTTCAAATAATTAATCGCCCAAGTATATGCGGCTGATGCACTAGAGATACCCGCACCTGAAGCCAAGTTCATTAACCCTGGCTCTGCGTGGCTTGTAAAGAAGCTTCGTAACAGGTTATCAAGTGCTTGCGGTTCACCAGAGACTGGGGACAGGTACTTATCCAGCATGTAGCTAACAGTCCACTCACTTGCGCTATACGGAAAGTTAATTGATGGATGCGCTGCTGACAACAGGCCTGCTGTCATGTGTCGATCAACTTGATTGCCTGTATTGCATATAGAGCTACCGGAAGAAGTGATTTGCCCTGATGCGTCAGTGGGGTGCAAATTAATACGGCCGTCTGTATTGGCGCTTGCAGCGACACTCCAGTTATAAAGCACGTTTATTGCGGTGCCTTCGCCCATGTTATATTTACCGAATTGCAGATTAAGTGCATCGATATTATCTTGACTTAGCCCATCCCACTGACCCCAAGGCGCGCAGTGAACTGATTTCAAAAGGTCGTATATTTCTTTCCATTTGCACCAGTAGTCTGGAGACTTGCCTTCTGCCTGAGAAGTGCAGTCAGTATCTTGAGGGTTTGATAAATTCCCTGATAAGTGGCCAGATATTGTACAGCCAGCAGCCCAAACAGGACGACTGGAAACAGATAGTACGATCGGTGCAGCCGACATACCACGAATTAAATTTCTTCTACTCAATCCATTGGGCAGTTTTTGTTCATTCATTGTTTTTGACTCTTTTCGATCGTCCATTATTTACAACCCGGCTCGTTGAAAGAGTGTGTCAGTAATTTTTACAAAACACTCTAGTAAAATCTAATTTAAGAGATATGAAGCAGATTATATGCCATTTGCGAACATTATAGTGTAAACAATATTAAAAATGTGTGAAGGGCCGCCACTCTTGTACAGCAAAGACTCGCCTTAATATGAAAAACCTCCCTCTTCCAAGTTAAAAACAATCTGCCTACTGCAAAGAGTGCCCTGATCGCCGATTCTGACTCACAAACCGACTTACCTAACACGCACTTTAGTTAAAGGCGTCAACTTAGTTTACAGTTTGCTTAATATTCCAAAATTGGCTAATAATTATGCATTTTAAGACTGAAATAAATAGAAACGCTATTCACATGCTATTAAAGTTTCGTTAGACTGGCTTCGCTGTTATTAATAATAAACAACTGCTTAGATAATAATACATAGCCAAGCAGTGATAAAAAAAAGAATATTAGATTTATTTAAATTTGTGCGAGGCATAACTCTTTTGTTTGAATACGATTGGTGCGTCCGGTCGTCTACTATTCAGAAGAATATTTGCAAATAGGGGAAGCTATTTTGCTCGTTATATTAAAAAATCGCGCATCTATCAAAAGCTATACTACTTTATTTTTTATAAACTCCTGTCTGTTATCAGACACTCAATTGCCTCTCAGTGGTAGTCGCAACAGGTTTTGTTTTCTGCTCTCGCTATCGACCAGTATTCGTGCACTTCTAAGTGATCGCGGTACTTTGGCGCTATCTGTTGCGAGGTTAAGTAAATGAACGCCATGGCCAAGGTTTGCATTACCCCTCGTCCCGCTGTTAAAAAGAAACAATCTCGGATCGATTTCATAGAGGCTTTTGATAGCCGATATTCAATTGTGAAAGCGAGTACCGAGCACCTAAAAAATGAGTGTTACTCACTGCGATATAAGATTTACTGCGAAGAGCGATCTTTTGAGTCCTCTGAAAACTTCCCTGAAAAGAAAGAAATCGATGCGTTCGATGCGCATTCTGATCATTTCCTTATTCAAGACAAACACTCAGGCGAATACACTGGCACGGTTAGGCTTATCAATTCAACTGACGGCGCCCAAAAAGCGGTTTTACCTATAGAGCGATATTGCTCACATGCTTTTTCTGGCGAAGTTGCACCTGATAATTTCAGTGCCGGGAGTTATGCCGAAATATCTCGCTTAGCAGTGACGCGCCCAACCGCGATTCTGGACAAAAGCAAGATTACGTCGCTGGTTAGGGCAGAATTTGGATATTCGTTGTGCACGCTGGCGCTTAGCTACTGCTGCCTTGCTCGATTTACCTTGCCGGATGAACTCAATCATTGCTTTACAATGATGGAGCCACGACTCGCCACCTTGCTAACCAGGCTAGGAATAAAATTTCAGTCGGTTGGTAATATCATTGACTATCACGGTGAGAGAGCGCCTTTTTATTGGCACAACAGCGATCAATACTTAGCTCTGTCGCCTGAGAAAATGGATTTTCTGCAATTCGTAAAGTCTTCTGTAATTTAAGATTTGTTGACGTTTCGTTTTGCTTTAAAGGGGGCCAGTTGCGGTCGAATAGACTTTTCGATCGCCTGGTTTAAGGCTTTAAACCCTGGAGAAAGATTCTGTAAAAATATCTTTCCGTCAATATAGTAAGGTGCACGCAGCCCATGATATTCAACCGGTTCCCCTAACTGCTTGAATTTTATGCCGATAAGAGCCATGCTTCTAGCCAGCCGAGGCTCCATCATAACGAAGCAGTGATCGCAGCCATTGTCTATTGCTATGGCGGCGGCAGTTAGATAGAGGCCAACCGATATAAAAGGGAAGCAGCGCAGCTCTTCAGTCGAAAATGTTTCCTGGTCTATCGCACCCGTTGCAGCACCTTCAAACTGATCCGCTTTTCTTCGTCTAAAGTACGACAGCACTGCTAGCCTTGATATTTCGCTTATTTCCGTGCGTTTAAAGTCAGATGGCTTAATATCGCTGTTAGCGTAGGAGTGGGAACAGTATTTTTCGATAGGAAGTAACTGATCGTCACTTGTAGGCGCAACAATCCGGACACACCCTGTGTAACGGTCTGTAGGGCGATGTTTTATGAGTCCAAAAATAGAGTACTCATCATACTCGTCAGTCTCCATGCCACTTGGCTTAGGAGCCTCAAATTTCAATTCTTCGCAATAAACGCTGTGTCGAATTTTATATACCGATTCCACATCGTCTTGGTTGCGGGCAATGATAGGCTCTAGAAATCGATCGAAATGTGTTGTGATGGTTTCAACTTCTTTATTGACTCTATTTGAAACAAAGCCCCCTATTAATTTCCCAACGTATTTATTTTGAGAGAGGGATTTTAAAATACTCATGTCAATTATGTACTCCAAGCTTGATAGCTACAGGGGGTGATTCTGTGGAAAAGGTGTCATGCTAAGAGCCAAGCACATTTAAATTATAGTTGCGATTCAATAAATTTAAATGCCATATAATGGCTATACTGAAAATATGTTTTCATTAAGGGGTGTAAAGGGGGAGAAATGGCGGATTATCAATATGATAAGGCGGTCTCAAGAAATATTGGCTGGGTGACTCATGACGAGCAGCAAAAACTAAAGCAGGCTAAAGTCGCCATTGGCGGTCTTGGTGGTGTGGGTGGGGATCATGCGATTGTTCTGGCTCGATTAGGTGTTGGTAATTTTAATATTTCAGATATGGATGATTACGATGTTGCTAATTTCAATCGCCAGGCGGGGGCGTTTGTATCAACATTAGGTAAGCCGAAATCGGAAGTTATGCTGAATACCTTAAGGGATATTAATCCAGAAGCAAATGTAAAGAATTTCGACAAGGGGATTGATGAAGGAAATCTTGATGCAGTTCTCGATGCAGTGGATGTTTATGTTGATAGTCTGGATATATTTGCAATTGACATAAGAAGAAAGGTTTTTCGGCGTTGCTACGAAAAAGGTATTCCTGCCATCACGGCAGCCCCAATGGGGATGGGAACGGCCTTTTTGATCTTTATGCCAGGCGGAATGACTTTTGAGGAATATTTTTGTTTAGACGGTCTATCTAAAGAAGATCAGATCATTAAATTTGTTATAGGTGTTTCTCCGTCGGTTCAGCAGCGGCACTATTTGGTAGACAGATCATCGGTAAACTTTTTAACGCAGAAGGCACCTTCTACTTGTATGGGGATATCATTGGCTGCGGGTGTGCTGTGCACAAATGTGTTAAAGCTGCTGCTGAATAGGGGAGAGATTGTCTGTGTGCCCAGAGGAGTACATTTTGATGCTTATCGAAATAGGCTGATAAAAACCTATAGACCTTGGGGGAATAGAAATCCGTTGCAGAAATATATGTTTTGGAGGGTAAAAAAATTGCTGGAAATGGAATAGTTCATTAGCAGTTACAAGTGAAGTATACCGTTAGCAAGGAAGGGTCGAAGCTTATCCATTTCACAGTGGTTAGACTTACTGCCTAATACTTATAGAAAGTAGGCTATTTTCAGAAGGGTGATAGTGTCATATATTTTTACAGGTTATATTCATGCCACTTTGTTTAGGGGCCTCAAATTTCAATTCGTCGCAATAAACGCTGTGTCGAATTTTATATACTGACTCCACATCATCTTGGTTAATGGCTATGATAGGTTCTAGAAATCGATCAAAATGCGTTGTAATGGTTTCAACTTCTTTATTGACTCTATTTGAAACAAAACCCCCTATTAATTTCCCCACGTATTTATTTTGAGAGAGGGATTTAAGTAAACTCATATTTTTATTCTCTTCTTAAAATCGAAAGATGTTAGTTTGAGCTTCTGATCTTCAAATAGAGGCAAAAATGCCCTTAGCTGCTATAAGGTTAGTATAGTTGGTAATTTAAAAGTTTTACGTTGACTCACATACGAATGTGATCTTAATACTGTTTTTCAAGAATTCTGGGAGTGCAAAGTGGCCTACTGTTATAACGACGCAGTTTCACGGAATATTGGCTGGGTAACGGAGGCTGAGCAAGCGCAGCTTGCGGGAAAGAAAGTGGCCATAGCTGGCTTAGGGGGGGTTGGCGGGGCACACCTGGTTACACTGACCAGACTTGGGGTGACTGCTTTTTCTATCTCTGACTTTGATATCTTTGAGGTCCACAACTTTAATCGGCAGGAAGGGGCGCTGATGAGTACTGTAGGCCAAAAAAAGCTGGATGTGATGAAGCAGAAAGTATTGGATATAAACCCCGAATCAAAAATTGACACTTACCCTGAAGGTGTAAATGAAAGTAACATTGACGCTTTTTTTGAAGGCGTTGATCTATATGTAGATAGCTTGGACTTTTTCGCCTTAGATGCGCGCAAACTGGCTTTTAGAAAATGTCACGAGAAAGGTATACCTGCGATAACCGCTGCGCCTTTAGGCATGGGGTGCGCATTTCTCGCCTTTATTCCTGGCAAGATGACATTTGATGAATACTTCCAGCTTGAAGGCTATACAGAAGAAGAGCAATTAATTCGATTTTTGATAGGCTTGTCGCCATCCATGCTTCAGCGCAGCTATCTGGTTGATGCTTCACGTGCCGATTTTAAGGCGCGTAAAGGGCCATCCACGCATATGGCAGTTGATCTGTGTGCCGGTATTGCAGGTACAAATGCATTAAAAATATTATTGGGCAGAGGAGACGTAATTTACGCACCACACGGCCTTCATTTTGATGCATACCGTAATAAAATGAGCAAGACTTGGCGCCCAGGTGGTAATTCGAACCCATTGCAGAAAATTGCGTTTAATATTGCGAAGAAAATATTGCTGTAACTGATTTTAGTAGGGCAATAAAAAAGGAGCCAAAAGGCTCCTTTTTAGTGTGTCAGAAAAACTTACGCTTTTCTTCTAGCAGTAGCACCTAAGCCCAACAGACCTAAGCCCAACAGAGCGATTGAACTTGGCTCTGGGACGTTAAATTCAGCACTGCCATCTAATGTAGACTGACGAATACCGTAAATACCACCGGCTCCATCGGTAGTAACAACCAAAGATGCTGGATTAGGAATTGGTGGGTTTACGTTAGTATCGATCAGGAAGCTAATAGCGCTATCGCCACCAGTTGTCCAGATATCGTAAAACGATGTACCAGTAGTTGCATCATGCATAAAGTTTTTCGCGAACGCTGATGCGTCATTATCAATGCCGTCACCATCGAAATCGAAAGTAACTTCACCCATAATATTCAAGTTGGCTGGCAGCAACTGTGAACCAGTTACGCTGATCTTTGCCACCTGTTCAAATGAAACACCAGTGCTGTCGTGATAGAAAACGTTGAAGTAACCGCTTGTGAATGAGATATCTGTTACTGATACAGTACCCTCAAGCACATACTCGTAACTCAAAATCCAGTCATCACCATATCTTTCAGTGTCATCGGAGCAGCTAAAGCCCTCAGGGTTGCACAATGGGTTCAACGCGTTAAATCCATTCTGTGCTGGGAAAGCAGGGTATTGGAATTTAAGTGGCGTTCCGTTAGTTCCGCCAACTGGGTTTGCAGTACCTGCGATAGCGCCGAACCCATACGCATCCATCACTGACTGAATATTGGTATCAACAACCGTACCAGCCAACTGTGGATTGGAAGGGTCAGTTACGTCTAATGCGTAAATTGAGGTAGCCAATGTTCCGGTATAGCCAAGCTGCTGAAAAACGCCAGTTTGTCCATCACCATCGCCATTAAAATCCTTGCCAGCACCCAAATCAATATATATAGGAGATGCGTTAGCTGCGGCAGAAGCGGCCACCACCGCACTTGTCAATAACAAATTCTTAATTTTCATTTTCAAAACCTCGGGTTGTTTTATTTGTATCATCTAGTTACTAGGTGTCTTTGGTTAGGCAAGTAGTGTGCCAATAAAACACAAACATTTACATGTTATTGATATATATATATTTATTTGTTTATTTGTACAATGCAGAAAACAACCAATAGTGCATCATGTAAAATAATTCGACATAATCTACTAGTGCCTCGATACTCAGCAATAGTTTTACTACGATAGTATAAGGAACAGCAGCGATATTTATTTTTTATCCATTAACGTTAGAAAATATCATGTAAATTATGGTGAAAACGTGTCTGCAAATCTTAGCTTTTAAATAAATCAGTTCATTTTATAGTTATCGTTTCATTAAGATTAATGGCAGCAACACCAAATCAAGCACGAGAGCTATAACAATAGTCAACGCGACCATCGCGCCCATGTAGGCATTAACGTTAAAGTCTGACAACGCAAGCACCGAAAAACCCGCTGCAAGTACAACGGTTGTAATAACAATTGATTTACCAACTACAGACAGTGCATAAGACACGGATTCCAGGGAGTTCTTACCTAACTCGTTTATCCCCCGGAGGTACTTGGTTAAAAAGTGAACAGTGTCATCAACGATAATCCCAAGCGTGAAGGAGAAAACAACAGCAACAGCGACGTTTACCTCTGACATTAACATCCCCCAAACACCAAAAGCGGCTGCAGCTGGCAATGAATTGGGAATAAGGCTAATTAGGCCATATTTAACTGAGCGTAAAGCGATCATCAACGTCAAAGTCACTAGAACCAACGCGATGAGGGAGCCTGAGATCATACTATAAATATTTCGTTGGCCTAGATGAGCAAACATAATGGAAATACCGGTGCCATGAGAATGTAAATCAGGATGATTGGCTTGCAACCAGGCGCCGGCGCGGTCTTCAATTTCTAATAATTGCTGCGCTTTTTGCCCTTTAATAATGGCTGATATCTTTAATGCGGATTTGTCGACGTTTACGATGTTGTTTAAATCAAGGCCAAAAGGTAGAGATAGCTCATAGAGAAGCTGATATTGCGCGGCCAGTTCACGGGTATCCGGGATAGTGTAAAATTTTTCGTCACCGTTATGCATATTTCGATTGAGACGCTTGATGATGTCTGTGTAACTGACCACATGCACTATTTCGGGCTGCTTTTCTAACCAATCAACAAAAGTTTGTACGTTGTTTAAAAAAGCAGGGTCGTTGACGCAATTTGTTTCATTGCAAGTTAGCGAGTAGCTAAACATATCAAACCCGGTTAGGTTTTCTTGCATAAAATCGGCTGCTTGGCGAAAGGGCACACTTTGTTTGAAATAGCCTATTGTATTGTCGTTAAGTTCATTTTTTGGAATTTGAGATAGCAAGCCTACGACAACTAAAACAAACCCGATCAGCAAAGATTTTTTATTTGAAAGTAGCCAATGAGTATATCTATCACTCCAATCGCTATGCGCTTGTTTGCGGCCTTTCGCTGGAAGCTTTAAGGCAATAAAAGGGAGTACCGTTAGACTAAATATATAGGCAAATGTAACGCCAACGGCTGCCCAGTTACCCAAATCCCTCAGCGGTGGCGTATCACTAAAGTTCATACTTAAAAATCCGATGACCGTTGTAAAACTTGTAAGAAACACAGGCTGGAAGTTTGTTGTAAGGGAATTTGAGAGTGCTGTCGCCTTATCTTGGTTGTCGGCCAGGTGAAAATAGTAGTTATTTAAAATATGCACACAATCGCAAACGGCTAGCGTTAGAATAATGACAGGTAATGCTGCAGTAATTTGATTTAACGGTAAGCCAAACCAGCCCATGGTACCAAGTGTAGAGGCAACACTGGTGGCGATAATAACGAGAGTACAAAACATACCTGAAACAGATCGTAACAGGACAATCAACAGCACCGCCATGATCAGAAACATAATGGGAAACCAAAGCCCGCTATCTCTCTGGGAGAGCTCATTAAAGGTAACATTGACGGTGGTTTGGCCAAGTAGAAATAGTTTGAGTTCAGGACGTTCACTTTCTACTTTCGATATCAGCTCTCTTGCAGCGGAAATCGCCTTATAGGTGGCCGCATCCTTTTCGAATTTATCGTCAGGTAATTGCAATAAAATTGTAATCGAGGTGGTTTTTGCATCCGCTGAAAGAACGAAATCTACGAGTTCAATTTGCGATAGTGCCGTTTTTTTTAACTGATCCAAATCGATATTGCTGAGAGTATCTGGCACAAGGTTTTCGACGACTAAATCGTCGCCTTCTGCATAGGTATTTTGGAAGTTAGTTAAGGAGTCTACGCGGATGGAGTAAGGTAGTGTCCAAGCGTGATCGGTTATATCAAGCAGGGTACTGAGGTCTTTTTCATTAAACAGATCTTTCGCACTGGTAGAGACAACAAGCGTAATATTATCGGACTTTGTGTAGGTGTCCTCTATTTCATCCTGTTCTAAAAGCTGCGGGTTATTCTTGTCAAAGAAGATTTTATAGTCACTTTCGAAATATAAGTTTCCTGCACCAGTTACCAACGCCGCGATTAAAGCAAGGCTGGCCAGAAAAAAAAACAGGCTTTTATCTACTAAGATTTTTGAAATCTGCCCTGTGGTTAACATAAGAAGTCCTTTTAAGTAGGTGTGAGGCGTTGCTCAATAGTATAGCCAGCAAAAAACTCTTAGAGGAAGGATGCGCTGCTTACCCGAAAAACAACGAGGATAGGCGCCGAATGCACTTATCCTCGTGTTAGGACCTATAGCGCTTTCAGTAGTGCCGTAGCTTTTTCTTTTTCTGGAAAATCTAACGAACCGAGGGCAGTTAGAATCTGTTTGGCCTGCTCAACATCTCCAGACTCTTTCAAAGCAAGCGCGTAATGATAGGAGATTGATGGCTCATTGGGCTGCATGTCGTGCGCCATCTGCAACTTGGCGAGCGCTTCCGGTATATTTCCGGATAGCAATAGCAGGTACCCATATGTATCAATAACCGGTGCAACCTTAGGACTGAGGGTATAGGCTTGTTCAGCATATTTTAAGGCATCTGTGACACTGCCTTGCTCGCCAAGAGCCCACGCCAGGTTATTAAGCGCAACAACATTATTCGGGTTACTCGCAACCAGAGTTTGGTATTGGCTAATGGCCTGAGATTTATCACCGCTCAGATTAATATTTGCCAGGTACAAACCAACAGGTTGATCATTTTTATGCGTTTCGAGCCATTTCTTTAACTCGGCAATCGCTTTATCTTTTTGTCCAAGTTTGCCATAAAGCTCAGCAATAACGATAACTGATTGACTGCTAGGTTTCAGTTGATGCAGTGTTTGGTAGTGCAGCAGAGCTTCTTTGTAGTTACCTTTGGCAGCGGCATTGTTTCCACGAATATACTCAAGTTCTGCTGATTGACCATGGCTGGCAGTATATTTGGCAATTTTTGCCCGTGCTTGTTCATCTTTTTCAGATGCTAACAACAACTGTATTTCACGAAGCATGAGTTCTTTATTAGCTGGTAAGGCAACAAGGCCCTGTTGAACTGCGGCGAGAGCACTCTTTTTGTCGTTGAGTTTTAAATGTAGGTCAGCAAGAGCCTGATGAGACTGATACTGCTCAGGTGTTGCAGATGCCCATTGCACCGCATAGGGTAGTGCTTTGTCATATTGTCCCTTGCGCGCAAGAGCTGTGGTCATCAGGTTTTGCGCTTTACCAAATGCGACAGTGCCTGGTTGTATTTTTGTGAGCTGATCGATCGCAGGCTCGTCTTTTCCGCTGTCAAATAAAACCAGGCCATTTAATAGCTTTAGAGAATCCCTGTCCGGATTTTCTTTTACGGCATTTTCAATCTTCAAAATAGCAACTTCTGTATTTCCAGACTGTTTATTTAACCGATACAGATTGAGTAAAGCCCTTTCATTTGTTGGCTCAATTTTAAGAATTTCAGCGTTATAGTTTTCAGCTGCTGTAAAGTCCTTTTGCGCGACTTTCACTTTAAACAAACTAAAATAGAGGCTTGTTTCGTTTTTGTTGCTTTCCAGCCCCTTTTTAAGTATCGCCTCTGCATTAGCAAGATTTCCTGTCGCGCCGTAAATCTCGGCGGCCAGTAAATAGCCTTCGGATTTCGTAGGATCTGTCGCAATCAGTTCATTCGCGATTTGCAGTGCCTTTTCTGTATCGCCTTGCTTTACATACTGTTTGGCCAACGCTACGCGTGCCCATATAGCGCTTGCATCTTGTTCTAGTGCGTGCTGCAAGTTCTCTATTCCTGTCAAATCCTCTTGCTGCAGTTTTAGAATACCTAAGCGTGTTAAAGTGTCGGAATCGTCAGGCGTGAGTGCTGATGCTTTTTCAAACATGGTGACAGCTTCGTCATATTTTCCTTTTCTTGCCAGCTCTGTGCCAAAACCAGCGAGAAGTTGATTGTCTTTCACTGATAAATCGCCTAGTGATGCAAGGATATCATCTGCATTTTGCGCGTAGCCAAGCTTGAACTCCGAATAGGCAAGCATCCGTCTGGCGATATGATCGGTGGGTAACGTTGCCGCTACGGAGCGAAGACGCTCACGCGTTAGCTCCCAATTGTTCAAGTAAAAATTAGCCATCCCAGAGATTAACTTTGCTTGTGTATTAATCTCGCTAACAGTAAGCGCTTGTTCGGCGTGTTTTTTTGCCCCTTCCCAATCTTTGGCCTGCATTCGCAGTGAAGCCTTTAATAAATTGGATGGTAAGTGTGATTTTGCATTTCTTAACACAATATCGATGTTTTTTTCAGCATCGTCATATTTCTTCGCCGCGGCCTGTAACTTCGCAATATCGACATATAACTGCAGCCGGTTTGGTTCGAGTTCTATCGCATTTTGCAGGTATTTTATCGCCGCTTCGATGTCTTTGTTGCCAGCTGAAATTTTACTGGCAAGAATCTGTGCCTCTGCAAACTTTGCATCTTTTGTAATCAGCTCTTTTACCAGCGCGTGTGCCTGGGAAAAATCATTGTTTAAGGCGAGTTGATAAGCTTGGGACAACGTTCCATATGGTGTTTTACCGAGCTTATTTGATGCATCAAAATCTGCTTCTGCATCAGATGATCGATTTAAACTTATATTGGCCATGCCACGATAAAATAGAACTTTGGCTTGATCTTCTGCACTAAGGTTTTGATGGTCAATTGTATTTAGCAAAAGATCATCAAACTTATACTGATAATAATAAGCGAGGGCGAGTTCATCAGTAAGATCACTGCTTGCCATGCCGTATTCGATAGCTCTTTCAAGTTCTTTCTGCGCTGCGGCCCCTTGTTGTTCTGACAGGTAAGCCACAGCCAGTAAATAACGGGCATCTGCATTTTGCGGGTTCTGTTGCAGTGCATTTTTTAGCTCGATTACGTGTGATTTGTAATCTCCCTGCGCGGCATATTTCTTCGCGGATTCAAGGTATTCAAGATCGGTCTTTTGACCACTGCAAGCAGACAGGGCAGTGATAAAAGTGGGGATGATCATAAGTTTCATGGTTTTAAACAGCATATTTTTTTTATTACTTGGGCTAGCCTTTCCCGGGCATGAACTTATCATGTGTTACTCCAGTTAAATATTAATCCGATGTTTGTGCCGCAAATGATCATTCTGTAAAGAAGTGCAATGTTGAGTCGCGCATGAGGAAAAACAGAATGGCATTTTATGCAAAACTTGAGGCATTCTAACCCTGTTCAATGCATAGATGAAACTGCCGAAGGGTCAATATAGGGAATTACTTTGTGCGGAATCAGGGATATTGCGGTGTCATATCCCATTTTTAATAGTTCTTGCTTTTCGGCATCCGTCAGATTGAAGTCAACGGGAGAAATACTGCCCGTGTTAACAATAATCGTGTTGTGCCATAGTTTGTCGTTGATATATTCCCGAGACACTGTATTCATGAATGTTCGTATCAACATTGAGGCATACGTCTTTAGGGCAAAATAAGCTTTTTTGTCGTTAAGTTTATGTACCGCCTGGCTGCGCAATCGAAAGCAAAGTACCGGCGTGCCATCACCAGCCCAGTCTCTGTGTAAGGCATCTTCTGATAAGATACTTCCATCGGCCATGACATAGTCATTAAATTTTTTGAAGCTAAACAGCAGCGGGATAGACATTGAAAACCGGACAGCTTTCGAAACCTTCATGTCCGGTGACGTGTCACGGTTAAAGATAACCGGCCGTCCCTGGGCAACGTCTGTGGCGACAATGTGTAGATGGTGATGAAGATGCCCAAAGGTTAATCCTTGCAGTTTCTCATCCATCCAGTGTTCAAACTCGTCTCCTGAACAAAGCCCACCGTCTCTTAATAACGTAATAAGTGAAAAGCCTTTGAATTTTGCAAATGGGGTTCCTAAGGCAATTTTTTCGATTTCTGCGAGTGTGTAGCCTGCCGCATAAAGAGCGCCCACGATGCTGCCACCAGAAACACCTACAATATGATCAAAAGTAATATTCAGTTCTTCTATCGCTTTTAGAATACCAATATGGGCGGGCAGGCGCGTACCGCCACCGGCAAAGATGGGTACCATCTTCTGTTTTTTATTGGCTTTCACTTCCGGCATGCATGCGCTATTCATTGGTACGACCAAGGTTTAACAAACGCGTTATGAAATGATTCATTACGCTAGTGTTTAAATTATGATCTATATACGGTGATTAGCAAACATATAGCCCGGAAAGCGCAGCCCGTTGCCCCAGAATTAACCAATTGGGACTGTCCGTTATAAAATACAACGATGCCGGTTATAGAAAGAGTTCGACAACGTCTGGATGGCTAAGAAATCTTGCCGGGCTTGCTGATTTTCCGTATGCGCCTGATTGGTAGACCGCGATAAGGTCTCCAATCTCGGCTACTGGCAGTGTCATTTTATCGGCAAGGATATCCAACGGTGTGCACAGCGGCCCAACAACGGACACGTTTTCTGTTGTTGTAGCGCCCATTCTATTGGCGATCACCACCGGGTAATTCTTTCGTATAACCTGACCAAAATTTCCCGAATTTGAAAGATGGTGGTGCAGGCCCCCATCTGTGATCAGAAAGGTATGATCACGGGAAACTTTTTTATCAACGATTGACGAAACATAAAGACCGCACTCACCAACAAGGTATCTTCCCAGCTCAATAATTAATTCTGTTTTACTAAACACAGCATCATATTGCTGAATAAGCCGCTCAAGATTTTCACCGATGGGTTGCAGATCAAGATGACTCTCGCCGGGAAAATAGGGGATGCCAAACCCACCACCGATATTGAGTTTTTGTAATGAGCAACCAGATTCTTTTACCAACCTCTCGGCCAGCGCAAAGGTTTTATTGTGGGCATCAATAATGGCTTCGGGTTTGAGGTTTTGTGAGCCAGAGAATATATGCAGCCCGACGAAGGTGGCGTTTGACGCCGCAATTTGTTTGATGACCTGAGGAACAATTTCGGCATCGATGCCAAATTGTTTCGGACCGCCGCCCATTTTCATGCCCGATGACTTCAGCTCAAAATCAGGGTTTACACGCACCGCTAACTGCGGTGACAGCCCCAGTTCGGTCCCAATGCGTAGCGCCCGGTCAAGCTCTGTCAGAGATTCGATATTCAGAATAATACCCGCCGCAATCGCCGCTTTGATCTCTCTTTCTGTCTTGCCTGGCCCCGCAAAACTGATATCTTCGGGATGCGTTTTGGTTGCCAGGGCAACGGGCAGCTCGCCTTGAGAGGCAATATCCAACCCTTCTACATGTTCTGCAACGAAGCTAACCAGCGCGGGATGGGGATTTGCTTTCATGGCATAGTGCAAGTGGATGCGTTTTGGGATGTGGGCGCGAAACAGGCGTATTTTGTCGAGAATGACGCGACGGTCGTAGACGTAAAAAGGGGTTTGACCCGCGATACAGGCGATCTGTGACATGGTTCGGTTGTCTATGACTAAGTCTGAACCTTGTACGTTGAAATAAACCATTGGAGCATGATCTATTTTTTTCTTCTCCTGAGTCATACGAACTATCGCCTGTATTAATGTTGTTTAAAATTTGTAGTGAGACACTAACGCGAAAAATTTACTGAAAATTCTGCCAACAACCCCATAACACCAACTCATTAAGATTTAGCTGGGTATTTAAAACATATCACTGTTTTGTTGCAAAAGAGCCTTTCTATCTATTTTTCCGTTGGCATTGTGGGGTAATGCCTCCAGAAAACAGATTTTTTTCGGCACCATAAAGTTGGGCAGTGTCTTTTGACAAAGCTGAAGCACATCCGCGCCATCACCGATGTAACCTTTACTGCGTGTCGCAAAAATCACCACCGCCTGACCCAAATCCGGGTGGGGGATACCCAACGCGGCCGCTTCTGTCACTTTGCCCGATGCATAGATTGTTTCTTCTACCTCGGTTGGACTGACACGATAGCCAGAGGTTTTAATCATGTCGTCTTTACGGCCGACAAAAAACAGAAACCCTTCTTCGTCGCGATAAACCGTATCACCCGACCAGACAGACAGCGCAGGGTTGGTGATCTCTTTCGCAAGACCGGGTGTTTTCTTAAAACGTTCGGCTGTTTTCTCAATGGCATTCCAGTATCCAAGACTCACCAGCGGGCCACTATGGACTAATTCACCGGGCTCCCGGGGTGAGCACTCTTCACCGTCTTCTCTGACAACACGAATCTCAGCATTAGGAATGGCTTTGCCCATGGAGGTAGGGCGAATATCCACTTGCTCCGGTGGCAAATAGGTGCTTCTGAATGCTTCAGTTAACCCATACATCAAATAAGGGCTGGCGTTTTCAAACACTTCCCGCAAACGCTTGAGGGTTGCCTCAGGCATGGCACCGCCAGAGTTGGTAAAATATCTGAGGGATTGGCCTTCATTGTTTTTCCATTCCAATTTACACAACTGAGCCCATAAAGGGGGAACCGCAGCAAGCCCGGTTATTTGGTGTTTTTCGATGGCTTTTACAATGTCATTAGGCAGCAGATAATCCATCAAATAGACGCTGGCCGCGACATTAAAAGCAGTCGTTAATTGGCTCAATCCGTAATCAAAACTAAAAGGCAATACCGCTAAAATGCGGTCTTCTGCCGTGTTTTGCAGGTAGCTGCTAACACTTTGCGCCCCAACTACCATGTTCCGATGAGACAGAATGACACCTTTCGGGTTGCCAGTGCTTCCAGATGTGTAAAGAATGGCAGCCATGTCTGCGTCCGTTACCGGGCCAATCAGCGTAGAGCCCTTCTCGTCAGCCTTGATGAAGTCGTTCCACTCAATTACACGCACGTGACCGACATGATCAAACGGTGGTTTATCTAATGTCACAACCGTGTGCAGGTCAGGGCAATGTAACAGTTCTTCTTTAAGCTGGTTTAGGCGCATTGACTGCGTAATGAGGATACGCACATTACAATCTGCAAGAATATATTTTACCTGTGGCGCCTTAAGCAGCGGGTTAACCGGAACGAAAACGCCGCCAGCCTTTGCCGTACCGAATATGGCGGCAACCGCTTCAGGGGTCTTGGGGGTATAGATGGCAACACGCTCGAATCGTTGTAACCCGCACTGTTGCAGTGCCTGGCTGGCTTTGGTGATTTCTTCGACGAGTTGTTGGTAACTTAACGATTGATCTTTGTAAAAAAGAGCGGGGTTATTTGGATGAGTATTCGCGGTATCTTCTATTAAAGAATGGAGAAAGGTGGTCATTTTCGCTCCCTGAGTTATTTATCCAATTAACCATCGCTGTCTGAAATCAATTATAGTGATTGCGAACCGCTTGCGCACGGGAATTTAGAACCGATTGCATTATCGATGCGGCTAGCATGCGAATTGTTCATAGTATTTACGGGATTCATAGGACTAAACAGATGAATATTGGATTATGGAAAGATCAGGTTAAGCACTTTCTTTTTCTTGCCGCGTGTTTTGGTGCGCTATTTAGTACGACGGTTACGGCAGCGCTTCCAGACACAATTGTTAAGATTAAGCCATCCATCGTCGGTGTGGGCAGTTACAATGTGTTAGGCAGGCCGCAAACCCATTTAAAAGGCACCGGATTTGTTGTTTTAGACGGCACATACATTGTCACCAACCAGCACGTCGTATCCCCCATAGAAACCCTCGAAAAAGAAGAGCTGGTCATATTTGTTGGCCAGGGATTTAATCCTGACGTCTACAAAGTGTCAGTGGTTGCCAGAGATGAGTCACGCGACATCGCGATTTTAAAACACACAGGTAAAAAGCTTCCGGCATTGAGGTTTAGCGATACCAAAGTTCGGGAAGGAGAAACCATCGCCTTTACCGGGTATCCCATAGGTGCCATTCTTGGCTTTTACCCTGTGACCCACCAAGGTATTGTCAGCAGCATTACGCCAGTCGCCATTCCTGCGGATAACTCTAAAAAATTAAGTGCCAGCGTACTAAAGCGCCTTAAAGACCCATTTATGGTCTACCAGTTGGATGCCACGGCCTATCCGGGAAACAGCGGTAGTCCGGTGTTTGACATGCAGTCGGGGGCAGTGATAGGCGTTGTAAATAAAGTATTTGTTAAGGAAAGCAAAGAGGCTGTACTAGAAAAACCCAGTGGCATCACCTATGTGATTCCTTCGGTTGAAATAGAGGCTGTACTGCGGGATGCAGGATTAATGCAATAGCCATCCTAAATCGATACCTGCAGCCTGCAATGATGTTTTAACGCGGTGGCTGCAGATCTTGTTTTTCAGGTGCAGGTTCCGTTAGTGAACCAATTTTTTTTAGTTCGTTTAATAAATTGACGCGGCCATTGGGTTTAGTATTTGCAACACATTAATCGCTTCGATATTCGCGAACTCGACAGCAGAACTGATATCGTCGCTGGACAGTTTAGTTGCAGAAAAATCCGGACTATTCATCACTTCATCGATAGAAAACAGCTCCGCGTCACCCAGACTTAGTGCGACTCTTGAAGCTATGTGCAGCAGGCGTGCTTCTGTCGGAAAGCTGCTTTTCTCGGGATTATGCTGCATACCAACAACGTTATAGATTTCAGGTGGCAGGCACCATGTTCGTAACAGTTCAGAACCTAATTCTGCATAGGTGAAGCCCAAAACCTCTTTCTGCATTGCCCAGGGTGGCGTCTGTGCCGTGTATTGAGCGCAGCGCTTGGCGATTTCCGGTGTTTCATTCGCGCAAATAAGCTCGCCCAGATTGGCTAACAACCCCATCACAAAAAGTCGTTCAATGTTTCGGCACTTACTGAACGAGCCCAGCTCTTTAGTGATTAATGCACAGTCAACCGAGTGCCGCCAAAATTTATCAAGGTCGATAGCGTCACGGTTCACTTTGGCAAAGGCATCAACCGCACTATTGGCAAGTGCGAGATTAAACACTGCATCGGCGCCAAGGATACCGATGGCCCGGCTGACAGTGTCGATTTTAGATGGAAAGCTGTAGAACGCACTGTTAGCAAGTTTCAGGAGTTTTGACGTTAACGTTGGATCGATGGATACAACATTGGCAACGTCTGTTAAAGATGAGGTGTCGTCGTTCAGAATTTCTTGCAGCCTGATAGTTGTGTCAGGCAGGGCATAGATGCCTTCTGCTTTTTTAATATAGTCTTTAATTTTCATGTAACCTTAACGTCCCAAAGTGAGCACCAGGCGCAATAAAAGATAGCTTTACGATAAGTTACCTTTTCTATCAGATTGCAGGTGTCATTAACTTAATGTGTGTTACTGAAAATATAGCCGTTATTTTGGTAAAAGACATAACAAGAGGGGAAAGCAATTTGGGGGTAGCCGTAGGGTAAAACACAAATGGCTTTATCCTACGGTTAACACTGCACAGAATTATTACTGCACAGTCATATTGTATTTGTCTGTAAGACTGTACAGCGTTGGCCGGGTCACCCCGAGTAACTTCGCCGCGCGGGACATATTGTATTCAGAGCTTTCAAGGGCCTGGCGAATGGCTTTTTTCTCGGCTTCTTCACGTACTTGTCGTAGATTAAACAAATCCTCGCCTATTTCATCATCGCAATTAGGTAGTTCAAGGTCTTGTGCGGTCACCTTTTTGCCTTCACTCATGATGGTCGCTCTTTTCACCTTGTTAATCATTTCTCTAACATTACCCGGCCATGGGTAGGTCTGAATACATTTTACGGCATCGTCAGAGAAGGCGAGTGAGCCTCGATCAAGCTGCTTGGCAAATGTTTTTAACATCGCTTTGGCAATTACAATGGCATCCCCATGTCTTTCGCGAAGAGGTGGTACCTGCAGGGTGATTTCGCTTATCCGGTAATAGAGATCTTCGCGAAACGCGCCTTCATCGATTAGGTCACGCACCTGTCGATGGGTGGCACACACCACGCGGATATCAACCGGTACTTCTTTTACCCCACCAACTCGCTCTATGACCCGCTCTTGCAAAAACCGCAGCATTTTAGCCTGCAGTGGCAGCGGCATGTCGCCGATTTCATCCAGGAACAGCGTGCCTCCATCAGCGAGTTCAATTTTTCCCTTTTTCTGCGCTGTGGCGCCGGTAAAGGCACCTTTTTCGTGTCCAAAGAGTTCGCTCTCGAGAAGATTTTCTGGGATAGCTGCGCAATTGATAGCAGAAAATGCTTTGTTTTTACGCAGGCTGTTATCATGAATCGCCCGGGCTAGCAGTTCTTTGCCCGTGCCTGTTTCACCGAGAATCAAAGTCGTTAGATCAACCGGCGCAATTTTCTCAATGGTTTTGCAAATTTCCAGCATTTCAGGGCTGCTGGCGATCACGCCTTTCAGCTTTGTTGCTGGCTGGCTTTCAACTAGTTCCTGATTTTCTTTTTCAAGCTCTGCAAGGCGAAATGCGCGGTTGACTACAAACGACAATATGTCTGCGTCTACGGGTTTCTGGTAAAAATCACTTGCACCCATACCTATTGCTTTGACCGCATTTTCTTTTTCTTCTCGACCGGTCACGACAATGACTTTAGTAGAGGGAGAAAGGCGCAAGATATCTTCGAGGGTACGAAACCCTTCGCTTGAACCGCCGGGGTCTGGTGGCAACCCCAGGTCGAGGGTCACGACGGAGGGTTCGACACGTCTAAAGAGGGAGAGTGCAGACTCCCGATCATCGGCAACGTGCACTTCGACGTCTTCGAAGCACCATTTCATCTGACTTTGCAGGCCAGGATCATCTTCAACTATAAGCAGTTTTTTAATCACGTGGAAACTGTAACTCCGTGTTCATATAGTAAGGTTGTCAATCTAGCAAAAATAAATTGGGCTGTCTTTTAGCTATTGGTTTAAAACTGGTAATCAATTCTCAGGTATGGCGAAAGTCTACGGGAATATGCAGGGTAAAACAGGTACCTACATCTGGTTCGCTGGTAACCTCAATGTTACCGCCTATTTTTTTCAGGTATTCCCTGGATTGATAGGCACCAATGCCCATTCCCGTTAGTCCTTTTGTGCTTACGAAGGGTTTGAAAAGTTGCTCTCGGATAAAGTCTTCCGACATTCCGGTTCCATTATCCTGAATAAACACGTAAACCATACCCTTTGCTTTCTTTAAACTGACCTTTACTTCGCCGGTCTTCGGCGTGGCATCCTGTGCGTTTTGTATGACATGTCCGATAACCATAAACAACTGATCGTAATCGGCTTTAACTTTTAGCGATTTTTCTTTGCAATCAAATGCGGGCGCCGGTTTAAACTTTTTTTGCGCCTCGCACACTTTGTGTAATAGTTCGACAATATCAACTGTCTGTAATTCATGCTGAATTGTTGGATTACGAATTTGCTGCAAAAGGTGTTGCATTTTATCAACAGTATGTTCCGTAGTTTTGATCATATCTTCGATAAAAGCGGGGTTCGACTTAAATTTATGCGCATTTTTAGTAAGAAGTGATAACTGCGCGATAATGGTTTTGAGGTCATGCACCATAAAAGCGGAAGTGCGGTTAACCGCCTCAAACTGTTGCGCTTGTGCCAGGTCTTCCTGGTACTGACTCTGGGCCAGAAAACTGCTGGCCTGGCTGGCTACCACTTTAATTAAGTCGTAGTTTTCCCAATTGAGCTCCATTTTAGTAATCGGCTCATTGATTACCACAAAGCCGAAGACACTATTACTGTTGTATAGAGGAACGATCAGCCAAGGATGATCCATTTTGCTGATGCAATCAGGTATTTCGAGCAAATGGTATTTAGTTGGGTCGGTAAAATATTCTTTTAGATCAATAATCCAATTCGATTGTTTAAAAAACGTTATCAGCTCTGATGTTTCATCTACGTGATTGTTACGGATCGCGCGACTACTTAGATAAGACTGGGCGGTATAGCCGCTGTTATCGCGCTTTAGCCACAATGCGCCGCTGTGGCTTTCGACTAAGCCTGCCAATACCTGAATAACACGCTCTTTCAGAGGCGTTTTTTCGACACTATCCACTAACAAATTTGTACTCTTCAGCCACTCGTCCCGATAGTCGTATTTATAATCAAAGAAATTTTTACTTATAAATACCATTAGCTTAGCGCGAAAACCTCGACTGGCTATTAACAAAACCATCAAGATAAAAGCACAGAAAAAGAAGACAGTTTGTAAGGCTTCTCCCCAGGTACCGCCAAAGGTACGCACATAGTAACCACCAGTGGAGATTGCCAAAAGATATACACCAGCAAGAAACAATGTGCCGGTGTGAAACACCATTTGCCGCGAGACTTGCACAGAAACGGGTTGCTTGCGCGTATTTACCATCGTAATAGCAATGAGAGGCGCAACGAATGTATTAATGGCGCCACGGGCATCCCAAATGGAGTCGGAAATCTGACCAAACAACAAAGCATCGGAATACATCAGGAAGTCATAAACGAAGATCGAACAGATGGCGATGCACAGATATTTGACGCTGGAGCGGCCATACGTGGAAGAGTTTCGCCAGCTTTGCTCTAACAACATGAGACCAATAACCGAAGACGCGATTTGTGTCGTGAGTAACACTTTGCCATTGATCAGAGGAATACCAGAAAAGCCTTCAACTAAAATTGAAGTAAATATGATGCCATAAAAAACCACAACCCCTGTGCGAATGTGTTTCGTTGTTAAACGGCGGGGATGATCTTGTTCAATAAAACTAAATATCGAGAGTAAAACGAATATCCATGAAAGGTTGCGAACTATTTCGATAGCGTAGCGCACATGAAACGACGGAAACCCGGTAACAGACTGTATGGTTAGCGATGCCATCCAGATTAGTGTAACGAAACACGCCAAAAGCAGGGTGCGGTCACTATTGCGGCGAAGGTAGCTTTTTAACAGTAGCAGGCAGATTAAGCCATATACAATGACGCCTGTTCCATGACTAAGAGTGCCGAAAGAGTAACCCATTATATGAGAAATATTGCCATAAACATTTTAGAGACCAGTAACGCCTCGTCATGCATAACGAGGCAAATATGAATGCGCAGCATTGTAACACCAGCATGAGAGTATGTGATGGTTTAACACTATTTATTGATGCTCATCCAAATTATTGATGCTCATCCAAAATACTGAAAGATAAAAAAGAACTAAAGAGGCACAGAGGCACGGCAAATGCGGGTGAGGGTAACACCAACAAAATTGCGGCAACACCTAACCACACGGCCTTCACCAGTTTAATACGCCGCCGGTAATGAACCGTTAACCTGCGATGCGAAAAATGCTTGTGATCAGGGGCCGAATGGATGAGCCATAGCGGCAATAAGAGCATTTTTAACTCTCGAAAAAATAGTATTAAAATCTGATTAATAATTGCCACTGCTCGTCTACCTCTTGCCGCCTGGCACACTCCGCTTTTTGGGCTGATGTTAAGCATCGCAGCCTTCTGTGCGAATCGAGAAAGTTGAATGACAGTTCTCTTAAGACTTAGTGCAAATTTAGAACAGAATCTGGATTTGTAAAGAGCGAGGTTGGGGGAGGATAATCGTGGCAGGAAGCCACGCTTCACCGCCACGATTGCACAAGAGGCTGTCTGTTAGTCCCGCTTGCCGTCTGCGTAGTATCTAAAAACTTCTTTAAGAGGCTTTTTCGCTTTAAATGAAAAAGTATTTCTAAAGAGCTTTCCATCTATTACAACGGGATATTTAAAGTAATTCAGCAAATACACAGGGAAAGATTTTAAACCCATTATTCTACTGATAAATCGGGGTAATGATGGTGGTATGGATGGAATCTGTACACGAGTACAACCACTCAACTGCAATGCTTCCTGATAGGACACCCAGTCATCAGGTGCAACATTATAAATGCCGGGAATATTCTTTTTATGTGCCACAACAATGGCATCCGCCATGTCGTCAATATGAATAAACTGCATCATAGGCGAGAAGCCCGCCAACACTGGTGCGTATTTACTGCTGAGTAGCAGACTGATTGTATTTCGTACCCCAGGGCCAACGATATTGCATGGACGCAGCACAGTAATGTGAATATCAGGGTACTTCCACAGATAAATATTGGCCAAGTTCTCAAGCTCGACGGAATCAACCAAATCCATTGTCAGCTCAGCCGCCTTTAGCGGGGCATCTTCATCGATCAGAGCGGGGTTGTAGGCGATAGCGCCATAAACATGGAACGTTGACATAACCGTAACTTGTTTAACCCCATATTTGTGGCTCAACTCGAACAGCTTTTGTGTGCCCAGGACGTTTGCATTGTAACGCCGCATACGTGTTTCCTGGCTTGCAATCAGGCGGCCAAGATGAATCACACCGTCAAAGTTGTATTTTCTGAAAAGATCTTCAAAAACGCGTTTGTTAAAGTCGATTCGATAGCTGGGGATATCATCACCCAAGTAGACCTGTTCACGAAAATCAACCGCCACAATATTGCAGCTATCGGACATCCGGTTGATAACTTGCTGTGCTAATGCTCCAGCAGAGCCCGTTATCAAAATTGTAGGCTTATTTGTCCTTTTCATTAAAACAACCTCTTCCTTTCTGACAGACCCTTGTCAATAAGCTTGCTAATTGCAGACTTTACCACTTCGACTCTTTCTGTAATGTGGTCTTCATCGATGACGTTATCATCGAAATAAATGGGTTCTCCGAAGTTAAGTATCACCTTTGCGGGAAAGACAACGGGGAGAGCGATAGGCACATAAGGCACACCCAGCATCTTCGCTAATGGCTTGATGTTCGCGATGGCAGGAATGGTTTCTTCACAGCCTACTACACCTACCGGAATAATCGGCGCATTGTATTTCATCGCCAGGTGCATAAAGCCATTGCCAAAGCGCTTCAACTGATATCTGTCTTTATACAATTTGCCTGAACCGCGGATACCTTCCGGGAACACGACTACTGCTTCATTATTGGATAGTATCTTGGCGCAATTGACCGGATCACCCAGTACGGCTCCAACCTGGTTTAACATATTACCCAATATAGGAACGGTGGGAAAAAAACGCTCGATCATAGCACGTGGAACGCGGGGGTTTTTCTCTCTCGACGTTAACGCATAGCCAATTAGGGTGCCATCAATAGGTAGCTGTCCACTATGATTGGCAACTATCAACACTGGCCCTTCTGCGGGCACATTGTCTATACCTCTGGCTTCAACCCGGAAGTACTTATGATAGATATAGTCGAAGATTGCCATGGCAACTTTATTGGCATCAACGTTATATCCCCAGGGATCATATCCGAGCGAGCCGACAGGTTTATTGATTTTGTTAAGTTGCGAATCCAGTTCCTTGGAAACTAGCGCATTTTTAAGAAACGACCTGATACCCATGGCGTAAACGTCCTCTATTTTCCGCAAATAAAACAGGTGCAGTGGAGACAGCCTGAAACGGCCAAGAGTATAACGTGTTATCGGTTTACCAGAAATAGACTTACCAGGGTCAATGGCCAGAAAGTTGACGACGAGCAAAAAAACCCGACTCCTGGGGAAGGGGTCGGGCTGTAACGTGAGTAGTATCCATGAAAGATTCTCTACCTGGCCGGCAGCAGGGACGCCTACCGACCGTCTATTAGTATTGTTCAGATTGGTTAATTATCAACCAATGAAAAGGATTTTTTAAAACTGTTTTGCTATAAAGAACCCTGTTTATATCACCTTAGGATTTTTGCCATCGGTTTATGGAACCCAACGTAACAAGCTTACGATATAGCGCTCGGTAATCTTGGGTTATTGCACGAGTGCAACCGACTTAATCTGTGCCCACACAGGCATTCCTGGCGTTAGATTTAGATAATGGGCTGATTTTGCGGTGAGCCGGGCGATGATGTAAGACTCGCCTGCATTAAGACGAACAATAGTAATGGTGCCTTCATCAGTCGTGAAGATTTCGCATACCTTAACAGGGATTTTGTTGAGAATGCTGGTGTCATGATGGTTATCGAGCGCAATACTGACATCCCGTGCCAGCACGCGTACCCTGACAGGCCGATTGATTTCGTCACCGGTATCCCGTAGCCAAAGGTCACCACCATCAAAAGCGATGCGGCTGAGGTGCCATCGTGTGTCCCGCTCAATTACCGTTCCATCCAAAATGACGCCAAGGTCGCTTTCCGGCTGAAATGTGGGATTAATACGAGAAAACACATCGGTAACCGAGCCACTTGCTGCAACTTTACCTTGATCAAGTACGACAACATGGTCCGCCAGTTTTACCACTTCATCAATTGAGTGACTGACATACAGAATAGGAACCGATGAAGTGGCACAGAGGTTTTCCAAGTAGGGTAGTATTTCCTGTTTTCTCGCCATATCGAGGGATGCAAGAGGTTCATCCATTAATAGAAGTTGCGGTTGTATCAGTAAAGCGCGGGCAATGGCAACACGCTGACGTTCACCCCCGGATAGTTCGTGGGGATAACGCTGCAAGACGTTTTCAATACCCAATGTCTGCAGAATATTTTTGAAGTTTTGGTTATTCTTGGGAAGACCAGAACGTTTGATTGCGTATTGCAGGTTATCTGATGCGGTCAAATGTGCAAACAAACTGGCTTCCTGAAAAACATAACCAATGGGCCGTTTATAAGCAGGGAGAAAGGTTTTACCGCTTTGCCAAATGCTGCCATTTACATCGAGCATTCCGCTGGCTTTTTCTAATCCGGCGATACACCTGAGAAAAGTGGTTTTTCCAGAGCCAGAATGTCCAAATATCGCCGTCACGCCACTTCCTGGAATCACTACATCTACATCCAGCGAAAACCCCACATTTTTTTGTGTGTCGGGCCTTATCAGACGCAGCTTGATCCGAATGGGCGCTGGTTTCTCTTGGTCAGGGTTCAGGCGGGCCTCTAAAATTCTATCGCTCAAGCTTGAGCCCCCAGATATTGTGCCGACGACGCAGGCTATAGAGCCCTAATAGCACTAAAAACGAAAACAAAAGCATCATTCCTGCGAGCATGTGCGCTTGTGCGTAATCCATTACTTCGACGTGATCGTAGATTTGCACAGACATCACACGTGTTTCTCCGGGAATGTTTCCACCAACCATCAGCACGATACCGAACTCACCTACGGTATGCGCAAAACCAAGCACCGCCGCAGTGATAAAACCGGGTTTCGCCATGGGAACAATAACGCTAAAAAACGTGTCCCAGGGGCCTGCTCTTAACGTCGCTGCGACCTCAAGCGGCCGGTCTCCCAACGCTTCAAAGGCATTTTGAATAGGCTGAACCACAAACGGCATCGAATAAAATACAGACGCTACCACTAAACCGGTAAATGTAAATGGAAGTGTGCCAAACCCAAGACTTTGAGTAAGCTCACCAATAACCCCCTGCGGTCCCATTGCCACCAAAAAATAAAACCCTAAAACGGTAGGAGGGAGTACAAGAGGTAAGGCTACAACGGCGCTGACAGGGCCTTTCCACGCGGATTTGGTTCTGGCAAGCCACCAGGCTATTGGCGTCCCGATCAACATTAATAACAGGGTGACCGTTGTTGCTAGCCGCAGTGTCAGCAGGATCGTTTCAATGTCGCTATCTGAAAAATTCATAGTGGACTTGATGCTTTAAGGTTCTTGGTTGTGTTGCATTTTATATCCAAAAGAAGTGATTACCGCTTGCGTATGGTTCTCTTGCATATACTTGATAAATGCATTGGCAGCTGCGTTATTTCTTCCACTTGCTAACAACGCAGCATCTTGTTTAATTGGTTCATAAAGCTCGACAGGAATCAGCCAGGCGGTTGTGTTGTTAAGTGCATTACCAGCGGCGAGCTGAGAAAGTGCAACAAAGCCTAATTCGGCGTTTTGACTGTAAACAAATTGGTAGGTTTGGGCGATATTCTCACCCAGCACCCATTTAGATGCGGTGCTTTCTCGCAAATGTAAATTTTCTAACACCTGTACCGCTGCAGCTCCGTAAGGTGCAAGCTTGGGGTTTGCCAGCGTCATCTTTGTAAAATTACCTGTTTTAAGTTGTTCCACAGCATTGATACTTCCATTCAAATTAGAAGACCAGAGTGCCAACTGGCCAACCGCATAGGTAAATCTGCTGGATTGAACGATCAATCCATCTTTTGCGAGGGCATCTATTTTCGTTTGATCCGCTGAAAAAAATGCATGATAGGGTGCCCCATGAATGATTTGTGCGTAGAGCTTGCCCGACGAACCAAACGCCAGTCGTACTTTGTGTTCCGTTGTCTTCTCGAATTCCTGTGCCAGGTATTGCATTGGTTTCATAAAATTTGATGCGACAGCAAGGATAATTTCTTCAGCAATCGATACAGGGGAGCCAACTGAAATCAATAATAAAAAAACAAGAGGCAGCGCACGCATCTATAGCCCTTATGTAATGAATTTCTGTCTAGTCCGTTTTACCGACTGTGTCTGACTATAACTCACGAATTTTTAAACGGCATTATAGTGCAGTATCCGATCTGCAGGAGCAAGCACCGGTATTTAGCAGGAAAGGTTATTAGAAGCCAACAGTGGAAAACAAAACCAAATTATCTAAAACTAAGTTATCTAAAACTAAGTTACCTTTAGTGAAGTTGTTTGTTTTGTTCTGCCGACGAACTTTCTGCCAGGTAGCTCTCGGCTTCATCCGGTGATAGGTCACTGTTGCTGGCCCATGGCATCGAGCGATAATGCGGCAGAGAGCTCTGGTGATGGGAAAATGGATACTTGATGATGTCGAAATACGGCGAGTAGTCGAAATCAGATGGTGTACACAGTTTAGGGTTGCGGCGATAAAAGCTATATTCATTTCCATTTTTTTCAGCACGCTTCACCAACGGAAGAATAGGGTACTGAATGGAAGCAAATGCCTCGGCGATCATTGTTGAGCACACTGTTTTCGTGGGCTTGCCTACATGTCTTGCAAACAGCGAAGAGCGCCAACGACGGGGCATTATCCACCATGGAAAAAGCAGCCGCGCCAAATCAAAGATCTGCCTTACGTCGTAATTATTTCCTAATCGGCTCACCGCATAATTGATCACCTTCTGCGAGTCCTGATAGGTCAGGTCCCGTGGGCGACATATGCGCAAGTGTTCACGGTCATAAGTAGTTAGAGGTCTAACGATAGTGCCTAAGCCCAGCTCACTTTCAATAATCAACTGTACATCAGGCTGACCATCATAAAATGACTTTACACGCTCTCTGGATAGCGGGTGCTCTATCTCATGTAAGCGCCCGATATACAGCGCCGCATGTGACCAACGTGATTGCGTTATAACCTTTATCACCTCGCTAACGCGCGTGCGCCCCTCAACAAGGACGACGTCTCCTGGTTTGACTTCGAAGCGCACCCGTGAGAAATCACTCATCGGCACCGCGCGAAGCGGGAACTCATGATTTAGCCACTTGATGATAAAATTCGAAAGAATATTAAAGGAAATCATCTGCAATACTCTTACGTTGACAGAGGGCTGGTCTATAAATATCGCACATTGCTTATTCTAGAAAGCCGTTACCTTACATTTATAGACCAGAACAGGCAGGAAGCGCAGTAAACGAGCAGAAATATTACAATGTTTTATTTTTTAACCGAGGTGCCAGTCATTACGATAGCTCGCTCTTCCAGCGTTTGATCGACACTTGTGTCTTCACCGCCTCGATTATCTCAATTACCATTACCCTGAAATCTTCATCGGTGACAGTAGGTGTGTGCGTAGGCGCTAAAATAATTTCCGCCAGATCGGCGATAAAAACTTTGCTGTCCTCGCTAGACAAATCTATGAGAATGTTTTCGACAGTTTTGTACACCACATCGGTAATTGTGTCGTTCAGCGAAGCGGCAATAGTCGAGCCGATTATCGGCGCATATTTTAGCCTGCCTATTTCTTCATTTTGCCTTACGGCATCCGAGACAACTTGTTCAATATATGATCGAATATCGTCGCGCTTATCCAGCATAATATGCTTTGTTTTCTCTTCAATGTGATCGGCAAACCAGTCCACAAGCAACTGTTTTCGTGGCATTAGGATTTTCTGAACCACTTCATCAGTTAAGGGGGCACCCTTGGCCAACTCCTTCTGCGCACCACTTAAAACATTAACAACTATGCGGTCTGATAGCTCTTCTAAAAAAACGTTGTAATAGAAAATGATAAAACCAAATACGGGCAGCTCTTTAAAATCAACAATTTTATACTTATGCAACCGATAACAAATGGAAAACAGCCGCAGAAACCGAAGCGCCCGGTAGGGGCCGACAGGAATGCAGCCTAGCAGATCGTACCAATGCACAAACGCGAAAAAATACCACCTTACAAACTCTTTATTCTTAACTGAAATTATCCAGCGAGCCATGAATTCTGTTAGAAAAATACTGACGAAAACCAGATCAATAAGAATGAAATTTTCATGCAGAGGCGTATAGAATTGATGCACTTGCGGAAAAGTGTCGGAAATAAACTGATTAACCAGCTGTATACCAAAAACGGAATCCAGAATAATCCACAAAAGGTTAATGCTCACCAGCACAAGCATCGCCAGATCAATAATAAAAAAGGGCAATTGATGGCTCTGGCGTAAATTGTTGATATTAATATTCAATGTAATACATGCCTTTATCTAAATAGTCGTTGGTAAAACCCGCTAATCGTGCAGTTTAGACCGCTAGCCAGCCGCATCGTCATTCATTTGCCAGAACATTTAATTTATACTAGCAACCTAGCATAGATTAGAACATCGACGCTCTATCTAAATGATGAGCTAAGCGATGTCGTTATAACGAATTAATTAATTTATCAATGAATCGATTTTATTTTCAGTCAAGGACAAAAATTCATGGCACATAATGATGACCAGGATAAAAAAGCAGAACAACGCAGCGATGCGGAAAACATTGAAAGCGGTGCCCATTTGTCTGAAAAAATCAAAGAATCCGCCCGACAAATATGGCTGGCTGGATTAGGTGCTTATAATAAAGCCGAAGAAGACGCGGGGAAAATTTTCGAGAAGCTTGTTAAAGAGGGTGAGGAAATCGAGAACAAAACCCGTGGTGTAGTAGAAAAACGCATTAAAGCGGTCGAAGAAACAGTCGGTGAGGTGAAAGAAAAGGCCACCGGTACATGGGATAAACTAGAAAGTGTTTTTGATCAGCGCGTATCTCGTGCAATAAACAGACTTGGTCTTCCATCGAAATCAGATGTTCGAGAGTTAAACGAGAAAATCGACAAGCTAAACGAGAAAATTAAAAAGCTCGAGAAGAAATAGAGATACTCTCTTCAAGCGATACCTTCCCCGTACTATTATTAATTGAACGGGGCAGTTGTGTCATATAAATGCGAGGGGCTAACACGTACAACGTGATTAGCCCTGCGAGTCAGATGATAAAGCCGTACTCATTGATGCTGCTAAACAAGCTGTTTTTCGCCGGTACAGAACGCTTTTCCAACCATATTTTCGCTGCAGCCTTTCCAGAGGCAAGAATATTGTCAAAATCTTCTTCTAGAGAGAGATATTTCTGGCTGGTAAGTTTGCTAGCTTCGTCAAAAGGCAGGTTCAAGTTTCGCGTAATGAGAAACGCTAAAATATCTTCGCGATCTTCATCACTGCAATCGAAGTAATGGACGATTTGCGCTGCCGCCCCATGAAAATAAGCGACAATTGAATGTATCAGCCAGTCACTTTTATGCTTCTTTAAACAGACCCCTTTTTGCTTTAAATCAAGCATTTGCAGCCCCGCAAAGATCTGTGCTTTCGCAAACCCGTCAATGCGATTACTGCTATTGATAGTTTTTTGTGGAAGAGAAATGTTTGAGGTTTGGTTGTGAGCTTTTTTCGGTCTGACACCTTCTCGTTTACCACCAACGATAGGGGGCAAAACGTCTGTGAGAATATCAGTGAAGCCCATCGCAACGGCAGTGCTGTCTTTGTTGAGCTTGCCAGACTGAGAAAGTCTGTATAATCGAATAAGCAATATAGATGTAAGTGAAAGTAAAATTATTTGTGCGATAGCAACCAAGTAAAACATCGTCCTTAACCATCCTTACAACCTGATAATGTAAATATATTATAAGGTATGTTACCGAATGTAACAGGCAGTAGTTGGACAAATGTGCGGAAACTCATCACAAAACGAGCGTTTAATCTTACTTAACAGTGGGTTGTCTGATGTGGCGCCTGCGACCAGCAATGGTTTAGCCGATTAAGCACTTAATTTAATTTGGCGGTCAAAATAGTCGTACAGCTCTTCAAATGTAAGTGGTTTGCTAAAATAAAAACCCTGAGCATAATCGCACTTGTTGATTACAAGGAAGTCTCGCTGATCAATATTTTCAACGCCTTCTGCCACAACTTTGAGATTAAGCTTATGGGCGACAGCAATAACTGCAGACGTAATTTCCATATCATTTAAATCATCTGGTATATCCCGAACAAACTCACGATCTACCTTAAGGATATCAACCGGCAGCTTTTTAAGATAACTCAGAGACGAGTAGCCAGAGCCAAAATCATCAATGGTAATGGTAACTCCGGTCGATTTTATTCGGTTTAATTGCTCAATAACCGAGTCAATATCATCCATCAGCATGCTTTCAGTGACTTCAATTTCGAGGCACTCGGGCGAAAGACCGGATGACTCTAATGTTTCTGTGATGGTTTGTTCAAGCTTTGGGTCTTTAAATTGACGTGCAGAAAGATTCACTGCCACCCGTAGGTTAACTCCTAGCAATTGCTGTAATAACTTTATGTGAATACAGGCATTACGCAAAACCCAGTCACCTATTTTTACAATCTGCCCAGTCTCTTCTGCAATTGAAATAAACTCATCAGGTGAGACCTGGCCACGAATCGGATGAAACCAGCGAATCAACGCTTCAACGCTTTTGATTTCGCCGGTTTTAATATGAACCTGGGGCTGGAAGAGCAGGGTAAACTCATCATACTGCAGCGCATGACGCAGCTCTTGTTCAATGGTAAGTAACCGTAGGGCGCGGATATTTAACTCTTCTGTGAAAAAGCAGTAGCCATCTCGCCCTTTCTCTTTGGCTTTATAAAGTGCGAGATCAGCGTTTTTCATTAATGTATCGGCATCGTCGCTGTCATCAGGAGCGATCGTAATACCAATGCTGGTAGAGACGATAACCTCATGCCTGCCCAATAATATTGGCTCTTTTAAAGTTTGCAGTATCTGTTTGGCAATATTAGTGACAAATTTGGTGTCTGAAATATCGTTAAGCAGAATCGTAAACTCATCACCACCTAATCTGGAGACCGTATCTTGCGAGCGGACACTCGACTTTAAACGATCAGCCACTGTTAGCAGCAAGCTGTCACCTGCATCGTGTCCCAACGTGTCATTGATACGTTTAAACTGATCAAGATCCAGAAATAGCAGGGCAGTTTTATCTTTATGACGCTTGGCATTTTCTATTGACTGAGTTAACCGATCAACAAACAAACGGCGATTGGCCAAACCGGTTAATGAGTCAAACAAAGCCAGCTTCTGCATTTGTCTATTGACGGCTTTCAGGTCAGAAATATCAATTCCTGAAATAACATAATTTTGTTTGCCAAGTTTTCCGATGATTGGGGAGATAGTAACCGCTGCCCAATATTGCTTTTTATCTTTCCGCTGGCATAACACCTCTCCCTCCCAAGCGCCTTGCAGGCACTCTTGCCCAAGAGTGGTTACAGGAATTTCAGATTCTGGAAGATCAGATGGCTTTAATACCGTAATAGACTGGCCGATAATATCGCGTTCTTGCCAGCCCGTTTCTTGAACGAACTTATGATTAACGTATTCAATGATACCTTTTGAGTTGGTAATCATTACGCTCGCACCACTGAAGGTGAGCGCACTCGATAGCTGAGAGAGTGCTGATTGCGTCTCTTCGTGATTGAATATTGTGTTCTTCAGTTTCGCATTGGATTTGGCCAGCATCACGCTCAAGACAGACAACGTTGCGAAAAGGGTAAGCGCAATATAGGACGTCGCTGCAAACTCCGCGCCCTCGGTTTGCAACATCAACAGAAATAACGCCCCAATAATTAGCGAGAGTGGTATGTACAGCACTTTGCACAGATCACTAGATTTTGTAGGCATAAACGGGTATCCCGCAGTTTAGTAGTCGTTATATTTTACTAACAGTTTAAACCAAAACCGAAAACCAGAATTTCGCTAATAGTTTCTATATCTTTCATTATTACCATCATAAAAGAATGATGTTGAAATCGTTGTAAACTAAGCGTTGTTTGCCGTGACAAATGGTAATTTGTGCAACAATCTGTAACCAAAACAGCAGCGTTTAACAGTGTTTTTCATTTCATTAACATTTTTAAGCGAAGCAGTTACCCAATGCAAATTGCAAAGCATATTTCACATTTGTATTTGTGTGACATCTGTAACATTTTACCAGGCAAAAAAACCGCCATAACGGCGGTTTCTTTAAGGTTAAACTCGTAAGCAATATTTTGCCTCTTGCTTACGAAAGTAAAACTTTAGCCTGCTCTTCCCAGCCTTCACTACCTTTAATCTTTGCGAAGCCTTCGAGAATCTTTTTCTCTGCAGCGGTTGGTGCGGCAATTTGCTTGATAGAAGTGATTCCTGCCGCATTCATTTGTTTGGCTGTTGCCGGTCCTACCCCTGAAAGCATTGTCAAATTGGGCTCTTTGACAGCTTTTTTGGTTGCAGCTGCTTTAGGTGCTGCTGAGGTTTTTGCGGTCGCGGCTTTTTTTGCTGGCGTCTTTTTGGCAGCAGCTTTTGGTGCAGCTGATTTCTTTGGTGTGGCTTTTTTGGTTGCCGAAGGCTGTTGTGCCTTAGCTTCTGTTTTACCTTTTTGAATACCAATCTTGTCGAGAATACTTTGTTGCAGATCGGTAAACTCTTTTACTCTGCGATCAAACTCTTCATGAAAACGTTTCACTTCGCGCTCGCGAACTTTTTCTGCATCTTCGAGTAGTTTTTTGATCGGATCCTGAATTTGGTGCTGCAAAGAGTCTATTTGATCCGCAGCATCTTTAACCATTTTATCGATTTGCTTTGCTGTTTTTTCGTACTCTTTGTTTACACGGTTCAGTATTTTTTCAATGCTGAGTTTATCTTTTTTCGCCATAGCTATTTTCTCCACAGTGCTTACCAAAAAGGCCGCTAGTTTATCATTTGTACACAATGATTACATTTTTACATGAATGGGACTGGATATAGATCAATTGTAGTGTGGATACATAAACTACGACATCAGGGACACTAATTTAACTATTTCGTTGAGACACACTATTGATCTTAGCTTTCAGGTTTCTTTTTTTCTTGATGACTGAACCGATTTGGCGAATCTTACTTAAACTGATTTCGCTGTCCTGTCCTTTGCCTTCTTTAAAGTCTATGTAGTAATGAAAGCAGCTACAGTCCTTCTTTTTCTTTTTCACTTTACCAACGAATTCATCGATAACGATGTCATCCAAGTCTAATTTTAAGTGAAACGACAAAGTGATAGGGGAGTTTATTTCGTAGATTTCATCTGTTTTGATCACGCAGTGCGAATCAGCGAACTCAAACGTCTTGACGTCAACCCAATCGCGAGCAAAAAAACCACGCTTCACTTTAATACGCGTGTTCAAGTCTTCGATAGGTGATTTAGAGGTTACATAATCATGCATTTCAAGCGTTTCAGTCATAGTGATTAGGCGGCATTGCTTTAATTGTAGCTGTCGTTTGCCAATTATGGGAGAAACAATATAAAGGCAATAAAATCAGCGGTGTATAGAACTGAGTTTAGCAACAGTATTAAACATGAACAACAATCTGATGATATTTGCCAAAAACGCCGCAGATTGTACACATATGTGCGACATTCTTAAACATTTAGAATTTAGTTATCTGGATTTTTTATCACTGTCATTATGAAGTCGTAACCTGCAACGGATAGAGCAACCAAATAACAAATACGGTTGCCCCCGCAACAATTATATTCATCGGTACGCCGACCTTCACAAAATCAGAAAACTTATACCCACCCGGACCATAAACCATGAGGTTCGTCTGATAACCCAGCGGGGTGGCAAAACTTGCCGAGGCACCTATCATCAGCGCCATGATGTAAGGCTCGGCGTTAAGGCCTGCTGCACCAGTGATTTGCAGCACAATAGGTAACATTATAATGGCCGCAGCATTATTAGTAATTAATTCTGTTAGCACTGATACACACAGGTAAGTGAGAATAAGAATAAGCAATGCATCACCACCACTCAGCTCGACTACATGTACCGCAATAAATTCCGCAACACCGGTTTTAGCGAGCGCCATACCAAGCGCAAAAGACGCTGCAATGGTTAGTATCACAGTGATATCCAGGCTTTTATGTGCCTGATTGATAGAGCAGCACCCTGTTAGCACCATCGCCGCCGCACCAATGAGTGCCGCATTTAACATGGATAACACATCGAAAGTTGCCAGACCGACAACAACCCCTAATATCGCCCAGGATAGATAGGCTCTTTCATGTCTGGGGGATTCAGTTTCTAAATCATTTATTAGCAGGAAATCTTTGTTGTAACGTTGCCGGGTCACGAAGGCGGGACGAGCTTCTAGCAACAAAGTATCGCCCGCCATGAGACGAATGCTGCCTAGATTACCTGGTACGCGGTCACCATCTCTGGCAACAGCTAATACAACCGCGCCATAACGATTACGAAATTCGGAGTCGCGAATAGTTTGTCCAATGCAGTCAGAGTGGGGTGAAATTACCGCTTCCACTAGCCGCCTTTCAGCGCGATTTTCTGCGATAAGAGGGCGCTCTTCTTCTGTTGATGGCACAATTCCGTTTATTCTTAACAAGTCTGAAATGGCTTCTGTATCTCCAGCGAACACTAACCGATCACCACCCAATAACTTTTCTTCTGATGGAACCGCTGTCACAATGCTGCCATCTCGCTCTATCTCAACCAGATATATTCTCTTAAGGTGCCGCAGCCCGGCTTGTTCTACTGTCTTTCCAACCAAAGCACCATCATGGGCAACAGCAACTTCAAGCGTAAACTCCCTTAAGTTGCCAAATCTTTTTTCACTGCCGTAGGCCGGTAATGCTTTTGGAAACCACCACCACATGAACAAACAGCCAGTAATTACGACCGGCAGGGCAATTTTCGTGATGGAGAAAAGAGAAAAACCTTCGCTCCCCGTCATCGCCTGGTACTGACCATTAACAATCAGGTTTGTGCTAGTACCAATCATGGTTAATGTGCCTCCAAGAATGGCAGCATAACTTAATGGTATCAGCAGCTTTGAAACTGGAATGTCTATTTGTTTAGCCCAGGCATTAATAGCGGGAATCATCGTTGCCACTACCGGGGTGTTGTTTAGAAACGCGCTTAGCGCAACCACTGGGGCAGTGGCACGAATTTGAGCTTTTCTTATTGTAGCCGGTCGACCCAGCAAATGTTTGATGATCAGATCAACACCACCAGAGCCATGAATACCCGCGGCTACAACAAACATTGCGGCAACGGTAATCAGTCCTGCGTTACTAAAGCCTGATAGCGCTTCGGCACTGGTTAAAATACCTGTCACGCTTAGCAACGTTAATGCTGACATCATAACAAGGTGAGGCGCCAGACGAGTAAAAAACAACAATAACAGCACCGCTGCGGTTAACACTAACGAGAACAGACCTTGCCATCCATCCATTTATAGAAATCCTTCGAGAGCGAATAAATACGATACAGCTAACCGAATAAACAGGCGCTAATATAACGGTTAGCAATAGATGAATAAACTATATTCGAGCGTTATATAAGAACATATTAATATATGAATAGTGTCGAATATTTTAGAGTAGAACGTCGTTTCGGCGACTTATGATTTGATTATCTTTTCCTGGTGAGCTAGCCAATCCTGCAGCTCCTCAAAGGGTAGAGGTCGAGATAGATAATACCCCTGGGCAACATCACACCCCATTTCACTCAGTTGTTGCAACACGCTTTCTCTTTCAACACCTTCTGCAACGACAGTGTAGCCAAGGTCATGACACATATTTATAGTTGTTTTAACAATGACAATGTCGTCAGCGTCTTCATCCATTTCCATAACAAAAGAGCGGTCTATCTTAATCTCATTAACTGGCAGTCTTTTAATGTAATTTAAGGATGAGTAGCCTGTGCCAAAGTCATCAATGGATAAACGAACGCCAGTGAGTTTAAGTCTTTTCAGGGCGAGCAGGGCTTGTTCCGGATCGTCCATCGTTGCGGTTTCAGTAACTTCAAGCACCATACGATCAGGGATGATTCCGTAAGTTTGGATTATTCTTTGCACTCTTTCAGGGAACTCTTTTTCTCGAAGATTGAGAGCTGAAATATTTACGGAAACACTCAGGTTGTAGCCATCACGATTCAACTTAGCGAGTTTCTCTGCTGCTTTTTCAACGACCCATGAGGTTATTTCGTTGATGAGACCCGTTTGCTCCGCCAGGGGGATAAATTCGTCTGGTGGTATAAATCCATGTTCTTCATGCGTCCACCTAAGCAAGGCTTCAAGCCCCGTTACACGTTGCTGTTTGAAGCAAACCTGAGGCTGGAAGTACAACATCAGCTTGTCTTGTTTTAAGGCTCGCCGCAAATCACCAACCAGCGTTAAACGCTTTTCACTGTAGGGGTTGGTGTTTTCATCGAACCAGACAACGGTGTCTCTTTTTTGTTCAGCAACATCAACAGCAATTTGTGCATGACGAATTAAGACTTTGGGGTCGGCTCCCTGGTTCGGGTAGGTAGCAACCCCCGCTTTAATATTCAATTCCAAGCTTAACGAATTAAAGTCAATCGTTTCAAATTCTTTAATAATACTTTTGATATGAACATCCTGGTGCCGTCCAAATGACTCGACCAGATAAACGATGGCAACACCGCCTATAACGGCGATATAGTCAGTGCGTTTATCATTTTCTTCTATAGGTATAATGCCGTTAATATCCCCAATACGTTGATTCAATTTTTCAGTGAGTAATACCAGCAGCTGATCAGCAGAATGGTGACCCAATGTTTTGTTAATCTCATGAAAACGGGTCAGATGCATAAATACCAAATCAAACGATTGCGCCTTGAAAGCATTGGCGAACACTTCTTTTAGTCTGCTTTCCATAAACGCTTTATTCGGAAACTTAGTGAGGTGATTGTGGGTTGCCTCATAAATACGTTTGGACTCGATGATACGGCGTTGTTCCATCTCATCCAACAGGGACTGTTGTGCAACCGTGCGCTGAGATCGTTCTTCATTAAGGCGGTCGGCCAGTGCGAACGATAAAAAGATTGCTTCGAGGGTGGCACCGAGCTGCAGGCCGTTTTCGGTAACAAAATTGGATGGCACCAAACCGAACTTATTCAAAGCCAAAAGTGACGAACCACTTACCATAAACGCCCAGGCTAATGTGTAGAATCTGGATATCCGGTGACCTTTTGACCAAAGATAAGGCCCAATGGCGAGGCAGGCAATACACACAGGTATCACTAATGCGACAGAGATTCGAGTAGAAGTGCCGTAGGGTAAAAAGAACGCGCCAATGATAGCGACCAGACCGAGTGCGGCTGTCCCACTAAAAAATTTATACATGTTGTTGGCATAGGTTTTAAGCGACAGGAAACTATTCGCGAACAGCGAAGTAAACAATACGTTTGCGGGCACACCGACGAGGATTGCCAGTTCTTGTAAGCGTGGGAAGTCGGGCCAGACATATTGAAACAACACCCCGTGCATTGCCGCCTGGGTGGTTAAAAATGCCGTAACAAACAGCACGTAAAAAATATAGGAGGCTTCACGCAGTGACGCAAAAAGAAACAGGTTGTACAGAATCATTACGGCTAAAGCCCCATAAAACAGACTTTTGCGCAAGATTTCTTTCTGATCTTCAAAAAGGTAATTCTTTTCTTCCCAAACCCCAATCGGAAGCTGCATAGACCCTGAAGTTTTAACTCGCAGCATGATATTGAGCTCTGCATTAGCCGGAATGCTGACAGGAAATAAAAAATTACGATGTTTTACTTTGCGATTATGAAACGGATAAATATCACCGGTAACATTATGATCAGAAATCTGGTTGTCAATTAATGCGTAAAAATCAATTTCATCCAGCAATGGATAATCAACACTGATATCGCGACGAAGGAGGTCTGAAGTTTTATTTTTGAGGGTAAATTTAAACCAGTACGCCGACTGGGTATAACCAAAGTTTGGCACCTCCTGTGTTGAAGGGTGCCATATAAACTGCCCCGGCTGATCCAGAATGGTATCAATGGTAACCATACCGTCTGGGTCTTCAAGGTATTTAATGTGTAAACCAATGCGTTCACCTACCTTGTCATGGTCTAGCAGGACCTGCTCTGTGGCTACACATGACAATGCCCACACCAGTAAAACCGGTATGAGCAACAGCCTTAATTTGACCCAGCGTAAGCGGTGCATCAAAACCATTTATTTATTACTTGCAAGACTTTAACGAAGCTACTGCTGCCGATGTGTTTTTCAGCGATATCTCCTTAGTTAAAATCGTATCACCCAGCTCTTCGCTTTTCAGGTACACGAAAAGCTTACTGCCATTGGCAATATTTTTGGTAACGTCTTGATTAATCACCATTCTGGTTGGCATCTCTTGTGTGTCAAATGTGATCAAATTACCCCCATCAAATTTAATGCCGGACCGCTGCGCATCAGATTTTAGCGTTAGAGACGCGTTGACAATAAATCTGGATTGCTCGATATCCATCCAGAATTGCGAAGTAAAATCACCATCTTTAACCTGGAAAGTAGGTGTGGTTAGCATGCACTTGCCATTTTCACCACGTGCAAGCGTCCAAATACCGAAACGAGTACCAATGGCGCTGCTAACTGCCGCTTCAACTGGCGCCGCTTCAGCGACTTCTTGTACGGGTTCTATCGCTGTCGCAGCCGGTTTCGGCTCAACTGGTAGCTCCGGGGCCGCCGGCTTTGGCTTGCTAGCTTCTGCAACCGAAGTTGCGGCGGCCGCAGTCACCACTTCGACTTTCTTTTGTGCAGTCTCGACAGCGGGTTGCACGCTGCTGGTCATCTGCGTTGTGGCATCTTCAATTTCTTCGGAGGTAACCGGGGAAGACTCTTCGGCAGCAGAGGTTTCAGCGTCAGATTGCTCTTCCACTACTGAGGCGGAGTCGCTCTCGGCCATCGAATAAGAGGGCTCTTCAGTTGCGACCTCCGTAGGCTCAGATGCCGCCTCCATCATTTCTTCCTGTTCGGGTTCAGGATCCACTGCGCCTTTGGCTTTAAGGGTTGGTCCACCAGCACAGCCCGTAAGCAGGGCTCCAACCAATAGACCGGGAATAATAAGCCGAGAAGAAATGTTTTTATGATTTGTTGAGAGTAACGACTGGTTAATGAGTGAAAGTTTTGCCTTAAGCATTTAACGCACCTTAATTTTTATATTAATTAATAAATTAGCAGGTTAGCGCCGAATTATTACACGCTTAATGAATATGTTTATTCAACTGTCTCTATATTAAAGGTCTAATTCCGCGAAAGTGCCAGCCTCGTTCGTAACGTTGCGTTAACGCCAGGCAAAATTTTCGTTAACAATCGACAAAAACAGGGTTGGGAAGATAATGGTCTGGTGTCTACACTTATTTCAGTTAATTGAAATGAGCCTGCAATGAAAGATGATTTAACCGGACAGGTTATAAACGGTGCCTACCATGTCGAGCAACTGCTGGCAGACGGTGGTATGAGCCTGGTATACCTCGCGACGCAACTCAGTTTATCCCGCTTAGTGGTGCTAAAAGTATTGCGTCCGGGGTTTGTAGATGAGGATTTTATTAATCTTTTTCTCCGAGAAGCACGAATAAACAGCCAGCTTAATCACCCGAATGTTGTCAACGTCGTCGATTTTGGCAAAACAGAAGACAACATTGTCTACCTGGCAATGGAATACCTTGATGGTCACACACTTGACGAAATAGTCGACGACAAGCACGGATTGCCATTTCCACAAGTGCTTTGGGTTCTCGAACAATTGTGTGCAGGAATTCATGCCGCCCATAAACTGAAAGTCGTGCACCGGGACCTAAAACCAAACAACGTGATGATTTCCCGGCTAACAGGCGACACGACAGTCGTAAAGGTGTTGGATTTTGGTATTAGTAAACCGTTGTCAGAAGAAGATTTAAAGCATACGCGCCTGGGTATGATCATGGGTACGCCCGGATTTCTTGCTCCGGAGCAAATAGAAGGTCGACTCGACATCGACCCAAGGGCAGATATTTACGCGATAGGCGCTTTAATCTACTACATGGCGGCCGGTAAAAAACCTTTTAGCGGTGCCAGCCGGGAAATTATCCTGTCAAAACAAATGGGCGATGGCACCCCCACATTAGACCCCATGGAGATCGTTGACCCTCGGTGCCTCAAGTTGCAAGGCATCATTAACAAGGCTATGCATAGTGACCGCGAACAGCGCTATCCAACGGTGATGGCACTTTGGGATGAACTCATTCAATTAGCACACTCTCAAAGCGCCAGTGACGCCGACTGGGAGGGTGCTGCCGATAGCAATGTAGTTACCCGCTATCAGTTTGTCTTTACCGGTAAGACAGATGAAAAAACGAATATTGAGCAAGCAAAGAAGAACCTTACAAAAGAATTCTCGCTGACAGCGGCCATTGCCGACAAACTATTCTGTGGCAAGCGGGTTATCGTCAAAAAGGATTTATCGGACAGTGAGGCAAAAGAACTGTCAGATAAGTTTATAGGCTGTGGTTGTTCGGGTTTTATAGAAGAAGTAGCGGACGCGACCCGAATCATTAAAGCCAGATCTCGACCCCGAACTGATCGCACCGAACCAGGTGTTATTCAGCCCATCCTGATTAATGACCGTCCAGGCCCGGCAAAACGTCCGACACCCACCAGCTCATTTAATTCACAAAGCGCTTTTACCAGTGGTATCAAAACTGGTTTTGGTTCAGGGGTTACCGGAACAGAAGCCAAGACATTAGGCAATACTAAGTTCCGCTCACGGAAACTGTTGGCGTCCTTGGTGATGACATCCGTCGTTCTCGCGTCCTTACTTTTAGCGATTGTACCCGGTGTTCGGTACGTATTTACAGATGCCTGGATGGAATACATCGACGGTTACCAATTACCACGCGGTGTTAGCTCACATGACATCAATCTTGGTATGAGTGCTGCTTTTACCGGGGCGGCTAAAGAAATTGGCAGATCAATGAGAATTGGCATCGAGTCCTATTTACAGCATGTAAATGAAAGCGGCGGCGTGCACGGACGGCAGATTTACTTAAAAGCAGAAAACGATGGCTATGAACCCCGCCTGGCACAAAGCAATGTCACATCGATGTTAGCAGATAAAGCTGGCGTACTAGCCATGCTAGGGAATGTCGGTACCCCAACGGCACAGGTCATACTTCCCATAGCCTTAGAAAAGCGAATGATTCTTTTTGGAACTTTTTCGGGAGCCAGTTTGCTGCGCAATAATCCGCCGGATCGTTATGTCTTTAATTACCGGGCCAGCTACCAACAAGAAACAGAAGCACTCATCCACTATTTCGTGTCCATCAAAAAAGTAAAACCAGATCGCATCGGTGTGTTTTACCAAAATGATAGCTACGGTAAAGATGGCTTTTCCGGAGTTATTAAGGCACTGCAAAAGTACAACGTGGATTACGAGAATATTCCCGCCGCCTCATACGAAAGAAACACCTCTGTCGTGCATGATGCCGCAAATTTTTTTCGCAACCTGGCCACCCCCTTAGAAGCAATCATTATTGTCGGGACCTATTCAGCCAGTGCAGAATTTACCATCGAAATGCGTAACGAAGGATATAAAGGTGAATTAGCTAACGTTTCTTTCGTGGGGGCTCGGGCCTTAGCAGACAAACTAAGAGAGGGGGATGTGCGCAAGGGGCAGGGCGTTATCGTTTCACAAGTGGTGCCTCACTATCAGTCTTTTGCAACGGGTGTTATCGAATACCGGGATGCATTAGCCAGTTACTTTCCAAATGACGAACCCAATTTTGTTTCGGCGGAAGGGTACATTGCGGCAAAGATTTTTGCCGAAGGGTTGCGTCGAGCCGGGCGATATTTTACCACTGAGTCCCTTGTCGATGAGTTTAAAATGATGCAGGGTTATGATGCAGGCATTGGCGAACTGGTAACGTTTAGCGGTGAAGACCATCAGGCGAGTAATCGTGTGTGGGGGACTATACTCAATAGCGAAGGTGAATTCGAAGCGTTGGATCTAATTAATGTCGAATTATGAAAAAAAGCTCCATCCCTGGAGTAAACTTAACTGCCTCTTCTCGCTTACTGGTAATCTCAAATTGAGTCGTTAGAAGCCTGCTCTGATGCTTTGGCTGGGCGCGTCAGTAAAAAAAGCGGGTAATTCACAATGGTCAGTGTCTTCAATAAAAATGTTGTCAATTCCATAAAACGAGATAATAAAACATCTCTCACCATTCCAGCTTGACTCGTAGAAAGATACGTTATCATCGTCAACCATCTGTAAATCTCCATAGGTATTGGTATAGCCCATACCTTGCTCCCATTCCGGTAATTCCGGACAAAACTCAGAAACTTTCTCGTAACTGGTCGTTTTAGCCATTCGCAAAGAGTCTTCCATTGCCTTATAGTTTTTACAGCTGATTGACGTCGTGCAAAGGTAGTATTTGTTGTTCACGGGTAGCCTCTATTTTTATCTGTTTTATTCTCTTATTTATTGATGGCGATAAAATAAGAACAACACCCTCAAATATTTTTATTTCTTTTGAAAAAATAAAGAAGTTAGGTGAGATGAGTTAGACAAAATGAAAATGACAAGGAGTTTTAATGCGGATGTGGATCTCGACAAGCCTCCATATGCTGCTCGAACTCTATGGTGGTATGTGACAATTTGAATTGTTCTAGTGCAGCGGCAACGGCTTCTTTTGTTTCTTTTTGGACTTGCGGAGAAATAGCCGTGCTTAATTGAATATGCGCGGTGAGAACATGTTGCTCACCATCGAGGGACCAAAGATGCAAATGGTGTAACTGCTCTACACTGTTTATTGCCAGCAAACTTTCGGTTATTCGCGCCTTAAGCGCATCATCTGGCGTACCTTGTAGAAATAGCTTTATCGTTGCCCGTAATTGTTTAAAAACATTCAACAATATAAACAGCGTGAAAAAGATTGATAGCAGGGGATCAAGTATGGGGATATCCCAAAACATCAGCGTAACTGACACAATGAAGACAGCCACCCAGCCCAATACATCTTCTATTAAATGCCAATTCAACACCTTCTCATTTAGCGTTTTCCCTGCGGACAGTTTATAAGCGGCATACCCATTCACACTGATACCAAGAATCGACAGTGCCAACATTCCTTGTGCATGGGGCATTTCGGGGGTAAATAGCTTTGGAACCGCTTCGGTCAGGATGAAAATTGAGCCACCAATAAGAACAGCACAATTGATGAGCGCGCCAAGTAAAGAAAAACGACTATAGCCGTATGTAAACTTTTCATCGGCTGATTTTGAGCTGATACGAGATAGTACCAGCGCCATACCTATTGACAGAGTATCCCCAAGATCATGCACCGCATCTGCAAGAATTGCCGTGCTGTTGGTTAACCACCCGCCTATAAACTCTATAATGGTAAATATTAAGTTAAGTAAAAAGGCGTATAAAATCCTTTTGGTGCTGCCGTTGTTATCGCCATTTACCGGTAGGTGACCGTGCGCATGCCCGTGATGCGCATGACCATAATGAGAGTGACCATGACTGTGCGCCATATAGTTAAACCGTTATCTTTTTGAGTAGGGCAGATTAGTCAGCTTCAATTAAACCTAATGCGCATGGTGGTGCTGCGCCGATGGCTGATTGTTTAAAACCTCGAAAGTAATATCTGAAAAAGCCAAAACGTTACCCCCATAAGTCGCCGCAAATTTTTTGGCCTCATCGTTACTTGAGAAACTAGCTAATGTTGGCCCCATTGCTCCTTTTTTCTCTGAGCCTGCTACAAACCAGGCTGTTTTCGCAGGTATCAAATGAGAATCATCAGGCTTGTTCCAATCGGCTTTAGCCATATCATGCACAAAAAGTGACTCACTATTAGGTTTATTTTCAGGCTGCAGGTACCAGCTCATCAAATCCCGTGTCGAACAAAATTTTCGTACGTTTTTTTGACGACCTTCAAACAACTCACCTTTTGGGCCAGGGAATGCGGTGATAGCCATGCCACAAAGGTGACATTCATCACCATACTCAAATGCCACAGGTGTCAGCTGGGTTGAAGCAACCTCGGATTCAGAAGAACAGCCGGCGATAAAAAAAGCAAAAACGATAGCTAAAACAACAGATAAATACTTACGCATTTTATGATTCCAGTCTTTACAGTTTTCTTTTAATGAAAACGCCATAGGCAATCCCGATGGGAACAAGCACCCATCCCACCAGTGCCAGCAACAGCGTATATATACTAAAATTAACGTCCGCAGCGATGGTTATTAAACCCGTGCCGACAGCATCAAACCCTACGAGATTAATCAAACGGAAAACGTCAGTCGGGTTTAGCAATAAGAGGTAAGGGAACAGCTCGGCGTTAAATTTTCCTTCTGTCGCGACTAAAATCCCAAGCAAAGCAAGATCGAAAACCAGTACGAACATAAACCAGCTAATGAGCGCCATACCGGCGGCTTTCGACTTTTCTGTCACTAAACCACTGATTATGTATGCGATTGCGACAAAACAAACGCCCAGTAACGTAGCCGAAACTATAAATAAACCGAAGGCTTTATACAGTCCGACCAAATCTACATTTGATGCGAAAATACTGATAATAATTGCAGCCGCACCAAAGCCGATGGTAGTAGATATGCCAAGTATGCTGGCGTGACCTAACAGTTTCCCAATTAGCAATTGGCCTTTGGTAAGCGGGTAAGTTAACAACAGTAACAACGTGCCATCTTCATCTTCTCCAACAATCGCGTCGTAAGCGAGTAACAACGAAATAAGTGGAATCAGAAAAACAGCGAGACTGGCAAGTGAAATGATCGTATTCGGGATAGAGGTAAAACCGATGACACCAGAAGCGGCCGCACCAAACCATGAAATGCCGATTGCAAGCAGGGCAAAAATAAGAGTAATAGCGACTATCCAGCGGTTTCTTAAACCATCTTTTAACTCTTTTTGGGCGATACTTAACACCGGGTTCATCGAGCACCCTCCATATGCGACTGCATCTGGACATTCGCAGATACAAAATGTCGATAGACATCTTCAAGCGAGGCCGGATGGATCTCAATATCTGCAACACCTGGGTGGTTTAGTATTTCTTTCAATAAAGATAATTTTTCCGACTGAACTGTTTTAATTCTAACTGACTCGTTATTAATCGCATTTGCACTCATTACATAATCATCTATTCGGCGGCACAATTTTTCTCGATCCATCATGCCATGAACATCGATGGTCATCGGCAGGCTTGCCTGATCTCTTAATTCGCTTAATGAACCGAGCGCTTGTAATTTACCGCCCCCTAGAATGGCCGCCCGATTAATATGCTTTTCAACGCCGGGTAACACATGCGAACATAAAATAACGGCGCAGCCATCGTTTCTTAATCGATCTACCATGCCGTAAAAATCTTGGGTCGCAATCGGGTCCAAACCTACTGTCGGCTCATCCAATAACAGTAGTTTTGGCTCTGTGAGAATCGCTTGCGCCAGCCCCAGCCGCTGTTTCATTCCCTTCGAGTAGGTTTTCACTTTTCTGTTGCAGGCGCTACTGAGACCGACTTCATCCAATAATTGATCAGACTTTTTCAGATCTACTTTTTTTAGCCTGGCGAAGTAGTGCAAGATTTCCCGCCCGGTTAGCTGCGGGTAGAAAGATACATTTTCTGGCAGAAAGCCTAACTTAAAACGATACTGGCTAAAGGATTGGGAGTAGGGCGTATGGCCAAAAACACTGACCTTACCTGCCGAGGGTGAGAGCAGCCCCAAAATAAGCTTCATCGTTGTCGTTTTACCGGCACCATTGTGTCCGAAAAGCCCGAGAACTTCACCCTCATCAATGGACAGGGTTAGATCTTCAAGTGCGGTAACGTTGCCAAATTTCATCGACGCATTAACAATATCAATTATCTTCACTGTGCGGACTCCGGCACCTGGCTAATCAGAGGTTTACTTGGGCGCATTAACGGGTAGCTATCTTTAACCCCGGGAGACTTTAAAACGGGAAACTCCCTCTGTATCCAGCGCAATGTTTCGATGGCAGGGCTGTTCATTAATACTTTTGCCGACGGATACTTCCACAAAAGCTTGTCGATACCATCATTTGGTTCGTAGGGGATATCACCTGTACCGTTATTATTTCGGTCCCAGCCAAGATAATCGCTCCAGTAGTTACCAGTACCATCCTTCGACCACTCTTGCGTGACGTTGGACACATACTTCACCTGCTGTTGATTACCAATAAAATTATTACCGGCAATGATATTATCTTCAGACCCCGCGGTTATATGAATGCCGAGATCGCTTTCAGCGAGAGTATTATTGGTGATGGTATTATAGAGCGAATTATAGATAAACAAGGACTTTCCTTCTGCGCCTTGCACGGCACCACCACCGGCCAGCGTAGCACCTGAGGTTGCGCGATGAACTGTATTACCACTAATGGTAGAGTTTGTTATGTAGTTGATAAGAATGCCATAGTTCTCATCATTTTCTGATCGGTTATTAGTAACTACCAGATATTTTGACTGCATCAGCGCATACCCTGTGCGGGTATTATGGGTGTAGTTATTGCTCACTGTATTTGAGTACGAGTACATATAATGCACGCCATAACGAAGGTGATGAAACTCATTATTACGAATGGTGTTCTTATTGCTCGTATCGATGTAAATACCATCACGGGTTTCTGAAACGATATTAAACGCGACGTCCGCACCTGTTGCTGCATATAAATGGATACCGTTGCCCCGATCTTGTGAGCGTACCTGTGCAACACCGCGTATCTCATTGTTTATGACTTTGGTGTTTGGCGAGGCATCAAGAAAAATACCAAAAGTAATACCATGCAGTTTGTTATCTTCGATCACAACGTTGTCTGCTGTTTTTTTAACGACTATCCCTGCATCCATTGCCGTTAAATCATCACCCCAATTTTGTATGGTGCATCCACGAATAGATACGTTGCTGGCCGTCACACGAAAGACATCTCCTTTACCTTCACCATCTAGAACAGCGCCGCGCTTGCAGACGATATTTACCTGTCTTTCCAGTAAAAAATTCCCCTTATACACACCTGGCTCTAAAATCAGACTACCACCCGTCACACGGCCCAATGCTGTTTGTAAGGAATCAGTGCTGTTAACAATCACTGAACCAGAGATATCTGTTAAGGGCATGTCCATCGAAACAGCTTCACTGCCAAAGTTCTTAACTTGTGCTGCTAAAGACGATGGAAGGACCAGTATCAATAACGCTGTAGTCCAAATTTTTACCAGGTATTTGTGAATCAAATTCTGTAGCACGTTAAATTCCGGTATTTAGCAGCCCCACGATAATGTTTGTAAATTGAAAGCGCGGGGCGTTGTGAATGCATGACTGTTTGTTAGTTTACCAAGATATAAAAGTACGGCGCCTTGAGCAGCCTCAATTGGGTGGAATAACAGAATTGAAATAAGACGGAATAGTAGCGTTTTCTGTGGTCATGTCACAGGTAATTTTTCGTGCGTTAAACGAAAACTGCCCGTCCGGTAATGAATTACACAGACAGGCAGTTTGTTACATCAGACTTAAATTAAGCCTTTTCTACCAACATTCTTCCACGCATTTCCATGTGCAGTGCATGGCAGAACCACTGACAGTAGTACCAAAATACGCCAGGCTTATCTGCAGTGAATGTAATCGATGACGTCGCTTGTGGTCCTATTTCCATAACAACGCCGTGATCACAAACTGAGAAGCCGTGTGTCACATCTTCAATTGTGTCAAGGTTTGTGATAATAACGGTAACTTCATCACCTTGTTTGACAGTGAATTCAGTCATGCCAAAGCTTGGTGCTACTGAGGTCATGTAAACGCGGACTTTCTTCCCATCACGTACAACTTTATTATCACCTTCAAGTGTAACGCCATCTTTTTTAGCCTGAGCAACTGTTTCTGCAAAAAATGGATCATCTCGCGTCCATAACTTGCTAGGCTTCATCTTTGTTCGATGAACAATCATGCAGTCATGCGGCTCAGCAAATGCGGGGCCGTCATGGATGAGTTTCATTTCATCGCCAGATATGTCAATCAACTGATCATTTTCCGGTCTAAGTGGACCCACTGGCAAGAATCTATCTTTTGAAAACTTACACAACGAAATCAGATATTTACCATCAGCATCACGAGTTTCACCCATAGTGGTATGGTTATGGCCAGGTTGATAATGCACATCTAATTTTTGTCTGATGTAGTTAACTTTTTCGCCGTTATAAGCCTTGATGGCGTCTTCAACGTTCCACTTGCAGATTTGGCTATCGATAAATAGTGTAGTATAAGCATTACCGCGGCCATCAAACGCCGTGTGTAGAGGGCCTAAGCCAAGCTCTGGCTCGGCAACAACCGTATCACGCTCTTCGATTTTGCCGTCAAAAAGTGCCGGAAGTTTGTCGATTGCGATAACAGTTACAGTCGGTGAAAGCTTTCCGTTTGCCACAAAATACTTACCATCTGGCGATGTATTCAGGCCATGTGGAGATTTTGGTACGGGGATATAACGTGTGAATGGGCTCTTCGCGTCTTTACGTCCGTCTACAACAGGCGTTTTATCATCTCCAATCGTTGTAAATTTGCCTTCTTTGATCGCTTTTTCTATAGCATGGATATCGAAAATTACCGCCCAGTCACGCTCATTACGCATCGACTCTGCAAGAGTGACACCGTTTTCCGAGTTATAGCAGGTTGAAGCTGTAAATCGGCCGGTATAGTCCATATCGGTGTTATCGAGGTTACCATCGACAATAACCTGGAACGCCATGGTCATTGTTTCTGCGTCAATGGCATTGTACATCGTGTAGTATTTGGATGGGTCATTCAGGTCACGACCGTCATTTGGGTGCGGAATCCGGAACTCACCATTACAAAATACATACTTGGTGTGAGGAACTTTTTGTACACGTAAACCGTGAATTGCCTGGACATTTGGAATATCCAGTATTTTATCGGTTTTCATGATATCGCAACGAATCCGCGCGACGCGTGTATTCAGCTTGTCATTGATGAATACGTATTTACCGTCGTAACGCCCATCAGTCATAGACATATGTGGATGGTGCGCATCACCACACATATACTTACCTTTCTCACCACGAATTCGCTTACTTTCGTTAGTTAACCCCCAGCCAGTGGCAGAATCTACGTTAAATACCGGAATACGCATTAATTCTCGCATTGAAGGGATGCCAAGAATTCTAACCTCACCGGACTGGCCGCCGCTCCAGAAACCGTAGTATTCATCAAGTTCGCCAGGGTGAACGAAAGCCTTGTTCATGGCATCTTTCGCTGCTTGCGCAAATGCTTCTCGTGACATGACTGCAGAACCCAAGCCTGTAACGCCTGCTACGCCAGCAACACTGGCAGCCGCTGACGCGCCAAGGAATCCTCGTCTGCTAAGAGATGGCTGTTCTGTTTTGTCTGTTTTTTTATCTTCCATCATTATTGCTCCGTTTTTTCAGGTTATTGCTCGCAGGTAACTGCAAGATCTCTTTTGCACGGCTTACACCCACGCTTTCTCAAAAGGTGCTTTCTGTGCAGCGTGTTAACAATCGTTTGTTTTTACCCAATATTTACTACTTCTATTGCACTGGCACCGCTGCCTGGCGCCTGCTTTTTCTTTTTCTTACCCTTTAGAATTAAAGGAGGGCATTTGTTTTCGTTGTGATAAGTCATTTGGCAATCAAGGCAATGGTGACACTCGTTTGCGTTAATAGTGCCATCTGGATGTATCGCCTGGATTTCGCATTCAACCGCACAAAGCTGACAAGGCTGGCCACATTCTTTACGTCGCTTTAACCAGTCGAAAAGGCGTAACTTAGTAGGAATCGCCAGTGCGGCTCCTAGTGGGCAAATGTAGCGGCAGTAAACTTTACGAGTAAAAATTGATATGAATAGCAGCGTTACTGCATAAGTAACGAACCACCATTCACGTTGAAATGCCAAAAGTATCGTTGTCTTAAATGGCTCAACTTCGGCAAAGCGTTCTGCCGTAGACATAGACTCGAGGGAAATACCAAACAACGCCAAAAGAATGATGTACTTAACGGCCCAGAGTCGCTCATGCACACCGAAAGGCAGCTCAAACTGTTTGATTTTTAGCTTGCGCGCAAGTTCGTTTATTAGCTCCTGCAGGGCGCCAAAAGGGCAGAGCCAGCCACAAAATATTCCGCGCCCCCACAGCAAGATAGACGCAGCGGTAAAGCCCCAGAGGATAAATATAATAGGGTCCATTAAGAACAGCTCCCATCGGAAATCCCCCATCACAGCGTGGGTAAACGTTAGGACGTTAACAATGGATAACTGACCCAGCGCATACCATCCGATAAACACAACGGTATAAATCAGAAAACCTCTTCTAATGTTATGCAGCAACCTCGGGTATCTAACGAGCCAATCCTGCATAAAAATAATCGCGCTGAGGAACACCAAACTGACGATTAATATTGTCACCGAGAAGGTTTTTTGTTGCCAAATACTCACCCAGATAGGTAAGTCTTCTTCTGCTACTTCTTCGACCACAACGGGTCGATCTATGTACAGATCCGGCGTATTGTAACTACCGGTAAAACTAACAAAAACACTGTCTAAGGCACCAATTTGTCGACGAACCAGAAGCTCCAGATCCCAGGATGTGCCTGGATCAAAATCGAATTTAGAACGAATAATAAAAATCGCCATTTCATTAAAATCAGGTGCACCAGCAACATAGAGATCTGTCAAGCGGTAATGATCAACATCGCGGAAGCTGATAGTGTCTTCACGTTGATTTAATTGAACGCGATCAAAAATACCGCCACGGACATAACCTGAACCTTTAAATGAATATGGGCCGGTGCCCATCACCGCAATGGCGTGCTCGCCAGGTGCCAATTCGTTTTTCAGCCATTCATACTCACTTTCACCCAACAGATTCTTACCAATGGTTGGGGCATTTAGGTAGGCATAATAAATATCGGTAAACGTATCTTTGGTTTCTGCTGGTGAAGCTTCCTCTATACCTTCGCCCGGTGTACCTTTAAAGGCCTCGTCGACCTGGTCTCGCTGCAGGTACAAACGCCTGACGGAACCATCACCTGTTAACGTTTGCCAATCGGCATTTTGAAACACTTCATATTTAACAGTAGACAGTGGCACGCGCTTTTCAGCGGTCGCCGAAATGATGCCCATTTTTTGTGCCACTTTGTGTGAAGCCTTCATGATGGTGTCATTGACGACGATCACGGTCACCGTGGCCCCGGTAATGGCATCAACAGTTAAAGCCTCAGGATCAGTGCTATAGCCAACTCTGATTTTGTCGGTAATTTTTTTAGTGACGTACTGCTCGGCAAACTCCCAAAGCTTACTCTCTGGAATACCAACCAGCAAAATAGGTTCGTGGTGTTCTAACACCCATGCATTTCTAAAAACGCCATCTAGCGAAAATGAGACGAAAACGTTAATGGGCTTACCAGAATAAGCAGGGATACTGACCTGGTCGTCAGTTTCAAAGGCATACCCAATCACTTCTGACTTAGCCAATACTGGCCAGACATTATTAGCCGCGTCAAACTCCCCCACAGCATCGGCAGACGGGAAACCACTGAGCAAGCGCTTACCCAGCTCGGGAGGTAAAACCTTACCGTTATCAGCAAACGAGACGGGGGCTCCAAAACTTAATAGGAATATGCAAAGTAGCGCTATACGACGAGTAATGGATAAAAACATCGATTCTCCAAACTTTCGAGGTGCGGCACAATGTCGCACTTGTGAAAGACTATACTCGCTCAGTAATTTACGCTATTTGATTAAAATCAAGTATGCCAAGCTTTGCAATCAATGATTTAACGGCAAATTTTATCGAGTGATACCATCGTAGGCCGAGTGATTAAAAAATACGCACTCTCAACAGTGCGCTGCAGGCAGATGTATATCCTCACTGCTATATTTCGTATAGAACATCAACTATTTTAAACAGCATGAAGTATTCGTCCTTTCGTACACATTACAACTGACTGGGAGATGATAATGCCGCACACTAAAGACAAAGCGCTCATATTGTCCAGCGAGCTTACACCACCCAGACTAATACTCTTTGATTGGCACGGCACCTTAGTCGATACGTTGGGCGCCATGTACGCCACGATGGAAGAGATGTTACCCCAATTTGAAGACTTGGGGCTGGTTGCCCGCCTGACACCAGAGACTGAATGCAAGAACGACGCAGATGCCAAACTCGTGCGTTATATCCGTATCTTTCGTCGGTTACACCCAAAGATTCTGGCCGAACGTAGAGAATCCCGCACGGAAATATTCAACGCCGTTTTTGCAACCGATCATGATGCCAGAGCCATCGCACATAAAGCCTACAATGCCTGTTATCGAAACCACTATGGTGATGTGACACCATTTCAACTTGGTGTCTACGAGTATCTGACTTGCTTAAAAATGTTGGGAATTAAGATTGGCGTAGCCACCAACAGGTCGCGAGAATTTTTAGAACATGAGTTGGCAATCGTTGATGACGGCAGATGGAAAAACCTTTTTGATGCAATCGTATGTGCTGATGATGTACCGGAATATAAACCCCACCCCGATGTTATTAACAAAGCCTGCGAGAAAACGCAAATTACGCCAGGCCGAGAGGTGTGGTATGTGGGTGACAGCCATACAGACATGGTAACCGCACTTGCAGCAGGGGTAACCCGGGTCTTTTACAACGGCGCTCATTGGGAAGAACGTTGGATTGACCGTATTATCGAACAAAAAGAGTTAAACCCCGAAGCCCCAGAGCTTGTTATTGACTCATTCGAGGGGTTAATCGACACACTTGCACAACTAGAAGAGAAGATGGCATCCCATGGACACACTTTATTCAAGGCGAGTTTAAAGGATGTACGCCCAAGCGCTTACCCGCCCCGGGAGCCGCCACCGAAGCGAATTGAACCAGACTGGCACCCCGCTGTAGCGAAGCTGACACCACCCGAAATCATTCTCTTTGATTGGCACGCCACACTGGTGGATACTCTGGATGCAATGTATCACGCTGTGGACGATATGATTCCTGAATTTGAAACACTAGGCCTGCTGGATATGCTGGTAAAGCCAGATCAAAGCAAATCCCCGGAAGACGCCAAACTCGTTAAGCATGTACAAAATTATCGACAGTTGCACCCCCGTGTCAAAATAGATCGCAAAATTTCAAGAACGGATATTTTTGAAGTGTTGTTCGGTGAGAATCAGGAAGCAAAACAAATCGCCCACGCCGCATTTACCAGACATTACCGAAATCACTTTGGAACGGTTCTTCCATTCGAGCCGCAAGTGCAAAATATGCTCATAGGCTTAAACAATATCGGTTTGCAGGTAGGGGTGATCACCAATCGGGATCGAGAGTTTTTTGAGCAAGAGTTACGAAAGGTTGAAACAACCGGCTGGCAACAGCATTTCCAGACAGATGTGTGCGGTGACGATACAGAGAAGCGCAAGCCACACCCTGATCAAATTTTCAAAGCCTGCGCTAACCTCAAGTCAGACGTAAGCAAAGCGGTCTGGTACGTAGGGGATAGCACGACCGACATCATCGCCGCCCAAAGCGCGGGGGTGACAGCCGTATTTTTTAACGGTGCCCAGTGGGATTTACCCTGGTTACAAAAGATATTTCCTGGTAACGAACACTACCCCCACAAGCCCGATGTTGTTGTGAACGATTTTTCAGAGTTTTGGGCGCTTGCACTTGCTTGCTTGTCGAGAAAAAGCACCTAATTAATAACATATTAATCATAGCCTTAGTTTACTTTCTTAAATATGATTATTAGCTTTACTAAACTCTATAGACAGCGCATTAAAGCGCTGACGAAATTCATGAAAGGACAAACCAGCGTCACTGTAATAATCAACGTACAAACCCACGATATCGCCCCAAACAATGGGGGCAGGACGATGAAACAGGTAAACAACATTGGATGCTTTTGTAGTCATAATAGTTACTTCGACCAAAGAAATCTAAAGCCAATTAAAACAGCATGTTAAGGTGTTTTATTAATATGGAGTTTTATTCTATCGGCGGTGTTTATTTTAACTTTAGACCAGAAACTTCAGTTGTTCCGTGAATACTTTTACCAATTTAACCCAGGAAGGCAGTGAAGGATTAATATAGCGCGACAATTCAACACCTTAGCCAGGAAACTACCTTTTAGATTTTTTTGGGCTAATAAATTACCTGTTATGACAGTATATATATACGTTATATAACAGTATGATACAGACTTTTCATAAAGTATTTTATGCCTTATAAAAAGTAACTAACTAATAACAAAGCACCTGGCATCGTGAATTATTAAGGGCACGACAATACAACATTTGTCACCTTTGTTATTATCACAGTAAATGTCGCAAGAATAACTTGAATTACAGGCACCCCAGATATAACCTGTATATCCAAACAGTATTCTATTGGAGAGAAAAATGGCGGTAACCACACTATATATGTCTAACTTAGATAAGCAGAAACGTACTTTTACAGATAAAAAACTATGCGATGAGCTTGACCGAAAGCTAGAGCTCGCAGAAAGCCTGCGCATCTTCCTTGAGAACAATGTAAAAGGTATGGAAGAGGAAATGGCCGAAAACATCGGCATGCTGCTGGCTGAAAACAAAGACGCATTAATGGTAGCATTTAAGGGCAAGCCAACCGTACTGACAGAGCCATCCGAGCCAAATGAATCAGAAGAAAGTAATGTAAAAGCATTGTCAGGGGCGAAAAAAGCGGGTTAAGAGCTTATTTCCAACGGAAGCTGCCACAAAAGCGCCTGTCGAACTATAAAAATTTCCTGCCAACGAGAATCGCAAACGTTAACCAGCAAATGATTAACACGGGAAGGTTATATTTGCCGCCCTTCGGCTTAACGTTTGTTTTATCTGCCGGTGCTATGCGCGATATGTTCATTGAGCCACAGGCAGGACAGCAACCACCTGGAAATTTATTACCTTTGAATGTGCAATCTCCGCATGAGTAATGCATAGTCAGTTCCGATCATTTTTATTAAGCGTAAACAGATTTAACGGGCACAGCCCTAGTTTAACGAACAGTTTTTAGTCTAGTAACGGATTATTCCCACGGCAAACAAAGCGACTGCAAACACAAGCATTAAGGTAACGCGATGACAATAGATACAAACTTTGATCAGCAACACATCTGGCACCCTTATACCTCAATGTTAAAACCGTTGCCGGGATACCCCGTTGAAAGGGCTGAAGGGTGTGAGCTGATATTAGAGAGCGGCGAGAGACTGGTAGACGGAATGGCGTCCTGGTGGTGCGCCATTCACGGTTACAACATACCTGAACTCAATGAAGCGGCTATAAACCAGATCAACAAAATGAGCCATGTTATGTTTGGCGGCATTACGCACGCGCCAGCGATTGATCTGTGCAAAAAACTCGTCAAAATGACCCCGGAAAAACTAGAAAAAGTGTTTCTGGCGGACTCGGGCTCAGTAGCAGTAGAAGTGGCCATTAAAATGGCTCTGCAATACTGGAAAGGCAAGGGTTCGAATAGCAAAAACCGCATCGCCGCGCTGACCAACGCCTACCATGGCGATACCGTGGGAGCAATGTCAGTCTGCGACCCCGTAAACGGGATGCATTCATTGTTTAGCGGGTTTATGCCTAAAAATTTGTTTTTACCTGCGCCACCACTTGGCTTTAACACACCAATAGACGCCAATTTAGTCGCGTCCTGGCGAGGGGTACTTGAGGAACAACACACATCATTAGCGGCACTGATCGTAGAGCCTGTTGTGCAGGGTGCCGGAGGCATGCGCCTCTATAACCCGCAGTGGCTGGTTATAATGAGGGAGCTATGCGATGAGTATGGCTTGCTTTTGATTTTTGATGAAATTGCCACAGGGTTTGGAAGAACAGGCAAGATGTTTGCGCTGGAACATAGCAAAGCGGTGCCAGACATACTGTGCTTGGGAAAGGCGCTTACTGGGGGATATATGACGCTCTCGGCGACACTTACCACGGTGGCAGTAGCAGAAGGTGTATGCAATAGTGAAGCTGGTGTTTTCATGCACGGCCCGACCTTTATGGGTAACCCACTTGCCTGCGCCATTGCTTGCCGCTCGATCGAACTCCTTACAGAAAGCCCCTGGCAACAAATAATAAAAGACATCGAAACACAACTAAACGAAGAACTCGGTGCACTTAAAGGTATGGCGGGCGTCAAAGATGTAAGAGTGCTTGGCGCCATTGGTGTGGTAGAAATGCAGCAGGCCGTGGATGTTGGCAAGGCTCAGGAGACCTGGGTTAAGTCAGGTGTTTGGATTAGACCATTCGGCAAGCTTGTGTACATAATGCCGCCATTTACTATTACCAAAGCACAGCTTAGAAAGCTGACGTCAGCCATCACTGATTTTGTACACAATGGCGCCGAAGGCTAAACATGAGCCTTCGCGTCGGCAAAAGCATCACCCATATTTAGTTTGCCTACCTCCAAAACCGGCGCAGGATCAATATCCTGCGTCGCCATAATATTTGCGACACGCTGAATCGAAGATAAAATCATTGACTGCTCCCAATCCTGAAGCATCTTAAACTGACGGGCAAAATGATCCTGCAAGGGAGTAGGGGCGTTAGCGAGCGTGTCCAGGCCATGCTGCGTCAAATGAGCATGTACCTTCCTTTTATCCTCTTTAGATCTGACTCGATAAGTCAGATTACGCTTATCCAATCTGTCGAAGATAGTGGTTACCGTTGCCTGACTTAAGTTCATTTCATTGGCAATTTCACCAATAGTAATCTGCCCTTTATCTCGAATCGTTTGTAGCAACAATATCTGAGGCGCGGTTAGCCCCGTTGTTTTTACCAGATATTTTGAGTGCAGGTCCGTAGCCCTGATAACCCTTCGTAGTGCAACTAACACTTCATCAATATTACTCAATGGCGGTACCCGAATTTTCAGTAGGTGAAACAATTAATTTATGGCTAATTATTTAGACTGCTAAATAAATAATCAATACTATTTTTAGATATTCGTAGATAACTACCCAAAAATGGCAGCTGGCACAAAATTTATATTTAGTGTACTATGCTTCGCTCTCTAAGTAATAGCACTAAAAATGAAGCAGAGTAGCGATAGAAGTAGCGGAATAAAGACTATTTGTTAATTGTTGCGAAGTTAAATATTACTTAGACATCTAATTTATTATCAAATTACCGGAGTAACTTTGTTTTCACTAGAAGATATTTGCCTGCGCCCACCTTTACTTAATGACGGCGTGAAGGTCTTTCAATTAGTTAAGAATTGCCCACCGCTTGATAACAACTCCAATTACTGCAACTTGCTACAGTGCGGGCACTTTTCCGCCACTTCCGTCGCGGCTGAATACGATAACGAATTAATAGGGTTTATCTCGGGCTATAGATTACCAGAAACGCCCGAGACACTTTTTATTTGGCAGGTTGCCGTATCTGAGAAAGCGCGAGGATTAGGGTTAGCCTCGGCGATGTTGCAAAACATCATAGCGCGGCAGACTACGCCCCCCATTCGTTACATAGAAACAACCATTACCGCAGACAACAATGCATCCTGGGCGTTATTCAAAGGCCTGGCTAAAAAGCTGGATATCAATATGACGTCGTCTGACTGGCTTAACAGTGAAGAGCATTTTAACGGTCTGAATAAGTCTGAATCTCTGGTGAGATTAGGCCCCCTAAAAATTTAAATCCTTACGAGACAAAATATGAAAATTTTTGAAGAAATCGAATCAGAAGTACAAAGTTACGCGCGTTCATTCCCCCGTGTATTCAACCGGGCGAAAGGCGAGTTTCTTTGGGATCAGGAAGGTAATCAGTACCTGGACTTTTTAGCTGGCGCCGGAACACTTAACTACGGCCACAACAACCCTATTTTTAAAAAGGTGTTACTAGAGTATATCGAAAATGACGGCATTACCCACGGTCTCGATATGCACACCAAGGCGAAAGGGGAGTTTCTGCATGCATTCAACGATAAAATACTAAAGCCTCGGGGCATGGAATACGTCGTGCAGTTCACCGGGCCAACCGGCACCAACGCTGTTGAAGCGGCGATGAAACTAGCCCGTAACATAACAGGTCAACAGAATATCGTCTCTTTCACCAACGGCTTTCATGGAGTCAGCCTTGGCGCACTGGCCGCCACAGGTAACTCCCACCATCGTGATGCGGCTGGGGTCAGCTTAAATTCTACGCACCGTATGCCTTTTGACGGGTATTTGGGTGACAACATTGATACCACGGCTTACCTGGACAAAGTTCTGTCTGACTCCAGCAGTGGTATTAATTCGCCTGCAGCGGTGATAGTCGAAACTGTTCAGGGTGAGGGTGGTATTAATGCGGCAAGCCTCGAATGGCTAAGAAACCTGCAAACGGTTTGTAGAAAGCACGGCATCCTGTTAATTGTTGATGATATTCAAGCTGGCTGTGGCCGGACCGGTGACTACTTCAGTTTTGAAGAAGCAGGCATCCAGCCAGATATTATTACACTGTCTAAATCATTAGGTGGTTATGGTTTGCCATTTGCGGTGGTACTTATTAAGCCCGAGCTTGATCAGTGGAAGCCTGGTGAGCATAACGGTACTTTTAGAGGTAATAATCTTGCTTTTGTCACTGCTAAAGCGGCCATCGAAAACTATTGGGCTGATGATGAATTTTCTAAAAAGATCAAGCGTAAAGGTAAGTATGTATCTTCACGCCTAGAAGAGATTGTTAAAAAGTACGGTGAAGGAAACTTTACAACCAAAGGTCGTGGAATGTTTCAGGGCATCAACTGTGTCAACGGGGATATAGCCGGCAAAATTACCCACCATGCGTTTAAAAACGGCTTGCTCATAGAAACAAGCGGTGCAGATGACCAGGTGGTTAAGTTCTTATGCCCTTTAGTCATCTCCGATGAAAATTTAGCTAAGGGTATTGATATCGTAGAGGCTGCGATCAAAGAAGTGTGCTCAAACGAGGCATCGATTCCCGAAGAAAAAATGTTCTTCGAAACCACTTGAGATGACGGCAACGTCATATCAGTACCAAAAGGATTTCAACACGTGCAATTAACAAAAGGTTTTCAGCTCACCAAACATTGTCGAGTAGTTTAAGAGCGCCGCGTTAATTGCATAAAGTTAAAGTAAAAAGACAGGTTTTATATGATCGTAAGAAATATGAAAGATGCGAATGCATCCAATAGAAGAATTGTTTCTCCTGACGGCAACTGGGAAAGCACACGATTACTTCTAAAAGAAGATCAAATGGGGTTCTCGTTTCACATCACCACCATTTATAAAGATGCGGATTTCAAAATGCATTACCAAAATCACCTGGAGTCTGTTTTTTGTATTTCAGGCCGAGGTGAAGTTGAAACACTGGCCGATGGGAAGAAATATCCTATAGAGGCTGGCACCATCTACATTCTTGATAAGCATGACCAGCACATCCTCCGAGCTTTTGAAGAAATGAAAATGGCCTGCGTATTCAACCCACCATTAAATGGGAAGGAAGTACACAACGCTGAAGGTGCTTACGAACTTGAAGCCGACACTATTTGAATATTCGGTTATTCGCAGAAGTATAAACAGAAACACAGTTAGCGATGAGTCATATAGAGAAAGTAATGCATACAATTGAAAAAATTGGCGGCACCTCGATGAATGATTATTTGTCGGTTCGCGACAATATTATTCTCCGCGGTGCCAACCAAAACATATTTGGACGAGTCTTCGTAGTCTCCGCCTATGGCGGTGTGACTGATCAATTACTCGAGCATAAAAAAAGCAGCCAGCCGGGCATCTACGCTTTGTTTGCAAGTGGCATAGAAGACGAAGCCTGGGTTGATAAATTTAATACGCTTAGCGACTATCTTTTTTCAATCAATAGTCAACTGTTTGAAGATAGCGTGTTGTTGGAGAAGGCAAACGCCTTTCTTAGCGAACGCCTAAACAGCGCGAAGCAATGTCTGCACGACCTACAAAGCCTGTGCCAACATGGTCATTTTGCTTTAGAAACGCATCTAGCAACGGTGCGCGAAATGCTCGCCAGTATTGGTGAAGCACACAGCGCCTGGAATACCGCCGAACTTTTACAGCGCGATGGTGTCAACGCCTGCTTTGTCGATTTAACGGGATGGCAAGCCAACAGCCATGTCTCTTTAGACAACCGCATTCGTAAAGCCTTTGAAAATCTCGATTTAACCAAACAATTGCCCATCGTAACGGGGTACGCGCACAGTGATACCGGTTTAATGTCGTCATTCGACAGGGGTTATAGCGAGATGACTTTTAGTCGCCTGGCAGTGATAACCAAAGCGACAGAAGCCATTATTCATAAAGAGTTTCACCTAAGCAGTGCAGACCCCAGACTAGTGGGCGAAGACAACGCGGTACCCATTGGGCGAACCAACTATGATGTTGCCGACCAGTTGGCAAACCTGGGCATGGAAGCGATACACCCGAAAGCGGCAAAAGGGCTCCGACAAAACAACATACCGCTGAGAATAAAAAACACCTTCGAGCCAGAACATGCTGGTACGCTAATTACCGCCGGTTATGTCAGTGACTCGCCCTGTGTGGAAATTATTGCCGGGTGTAAGGGTGTCTACTCTCTCACCGTGTTCGACCAGAATATGGCCGGTGATCTACACGATTATGATCAGCATATTCTGTCAGTGATTAAGCGGTTTCGCGCACATATCGTATCCAAAGATATTAACGCGAACACGATCACGCATTACCTGTCTACTAATTTGAAAACGCTAAAACGAATCCGTTCGGCGATTGAAGCAGAGTGGCCAGATGCCGAAGTTGATCAGCAAAAAGTGGCGATTGTTTCTGCAATCGGAAGCGACATGCAGATACCTGGAATACTAGCCAAAACCGTTAATGCTCTGGCGCAAAAGAACATTAGTGTTCTTGCTGTGCATCAGACCATGCGACAAGTTGATATGCAGTTCATCATCAACGAATCCAGCTACGACGAAGCCGTTAAATGCTTACATGCGGCTTTGGTCGAGGTGCATGATCACGGTCAGGCAATCTGCCTCGCATCCTAGTGAATCAAGGCGTATCTTTACGCCATGAGCTTTCAGTCGCTTACCAAGGCAATTGAAAGCTCATGTTTTACCTCCCGCACGTCCGAAAAAACCACTACAATACCCCTTTATTAACCAACGCACTGGATTTACGTTCCAGCATGCTGAAGGATTTTTCATGCCTCAAAATAAAGAAGTTTCTTACAAAGTTGTTGCACTTTATAAGTTTGTGAATTTAGAAAACTATCTATCGCTGCAACAACCATTGCACGAAGTTATGGTTGCCAACCATGTGAAAGGCACATTGCTGTTAGCCCAAGAGGGGATTAATGGCACCATAGCGGGCCCTGCAGTTGGCGTTGATACCGTCGTCGCCTGGCTGAGCAATGATGAAAGGTTTCATAACTTAAGCTTAAAAGTATCTTTCACTCAGGTAGCGCCTTTTAATAGAACCAAGGTAAAACTGAAGAAAGAAATCGTAACCATGGGGGTGGAGGGCATTGACCCGCAGCGTATCGTTGGTACTTATGTGAAACCGCAAGACTGGAATGCGCTGATATCGGATCCGGATGTACTTGTTATCGACACACGCAATGATTATGAATATCAGGTGGGCACTTTTAAGAATGCGATAAACCCTAAAACTGAAAGTTTTCGTGAGTTTCCGAAGTACGTTAGTGAAAACATGAACCCAGCCAAACACAAAAAGGTAGCCATGTTTTGTACCGGCGGCATTCGTTGCGAGAAGTCCACGGCTTACTTGAAAGAGCAGGGGTTTGATGAAGTTTTTCACCTTGAAGGGGGCATATTAAAGTACCTCGAAGACGTGCCTGAAGATAATACATTGTGGCAGGGTGAATGTTTTGTTTTTGATGAACGGGTAACGGTAAACCATCAACTTGAAAAAGGTAATTACGATCAGTGCCATGCCTGTCGCCTGCCCATTACCGAAGAAGACAAAACCAGCACGTATTATGTTAAGGGTGTCAGTTGCCCCCATTGCCATGACAAAGTGTCAGATGCACAACGGCAACGTTTCGCCGAAAGAGAGAAGCAGGTTCAACTTGCGCGTCTGCGTGGCGAGCAACATGTAGGTTCCGATGCGGCAAAGGCTCTGCGGGATAGAAAGAAACGAAAACAAGCCCTTAAAGAAAAGTCGCGTAAATCACAACAGTGACTTAAACTGCCAAGCAATAAGCGTTCTTTTGAATTCGTCTGCAGAGTGACCGCCATGATGATGGTCTACACTCTGCAGAACCTAAGCACGGAGAATTAAGAATGTGGGTGGTGAAGTTACTGCGCTATTTAGCAATCGCCACAATTTTAATACTCGTTTTTGTCGTTGCCACGTGGTACTCAGCACCGTATTGGATACCCAGTGCGTTGCCTCCCATTGCGCGCCATTACGACGTTAACTTAATTGATATTCAGGCATCAAAACCTTCATTAAGCCAGTGGGACATACATCAGCTTGTACTGGAATTGCCTTCCAAGCAACGCATACACAGCTCAGGTATTACAATACACCTGGCCGATGCGACACCTGCCTTAACCCTCACGATTGATAAACTACACCTAACGTCTGCGACTACTAAAGCGGATCGCGATACCGCATCGTCAGTGCAACCTTTGCGGGCCGACACGTTACTCAAAAAGATTCATTTACCTGCTATCGTCCACACCTTGCGTATCGATGACTTATCGGTTGATTACTCAGGAACCAATGCTCGAGGCCAACTGCGTATTGACTCTGCAGCGCTAAATCAGGCAGCGCAAACCACGCTGGCTTTTGCGGGCGATATCACAAGCAGTATGACCAGGAGCGCCACTCCGGTTAAGCTGACTGCTGATTTGATGAGCGACTTTTTCAAAGTAGCCCTGGATATCGATGGGGTTCTGCTGAACTCACGTTTTACTAGAAACGGTGAAAAATGGTTGGCGCAAGGTGACTTTTCTATCGAAAGCACTGAAGCAGCAAAATACATCAACCTCATACGCAATCAAATTAATGCTAGTGAAAAGCTCAAGGACGCGCTGCAATTAACCACTATTGACGGCACATTATCCGGAAAGATTAACGGAGTGTTGCCCAACAATATCGAAGACAAAAGCAGTTTGCAGCTGGCAGTGACACCAACACTGACAGCAAGCGCCAAGTCGGACATTCATGGCGATTTACTGATGCAGGGTGGGTTCGAGCTAGGGCTCAGTGCGCCAGAAAACAAACTCACCCTGGAGGTCACCAGCTTGCCTTGGCACTTACAGGTGGCACCCAAATCTGCGAACTACGCCCCGTTGCCTAAGAGATGGATGGTAACCCCGCTAAATACTTTCCAATGTCAATTGAACGACCAACTAAAAAGTTGTTTAAGCCATAAACAATATGCTTTCGAGTTTAACGGTGACAACAGCTCTCAGTCAGCAACTGAGCTGACAATTTCTAACACCAAAGGAAGGGTAAGTTTTGATGCACAAGATAATAAAGGTGAAGTGAAGATTAATCTTACAGTCATGGGGGATGGTCTAAAAGTGCCGAAACGTGCCAACATCGCAAGCACTTTTCAATTTACAAAAAAAGACGATAACTGGCTAGTCACCAGCCCCATCACATCCATTGCAGCAAATGATTTAACGGTAGAGCTAAATAAAATCAGCACACTCACTACCAGCCTAACGAACACCCAAATAACCATTAATGCTGAAAAACCATCAAAATCGCTAATACAGACAACGATTCATGCCATTGGCCGCATTGAAAAAACAGCCGATACCGGTATGGCAAAATATTTACCACTCCCCATCGATGTAAACATTCATAGTAAATTGTCGATCTCGGAAAAAGAGATCCGAATTAATAAATCTTCAGCGGAAGTATTAGGCGCGGGGTTGGCGTTTGAAGGGACAATTCTAAAGAAAAACGCATTTAAACCCGCTAATAATCGACGATCTGGCTGGCACTCCCATGAAGGAAGCCTTCTTCTTTTAGGCGAAATAACACCTGAAAACGCCATATTGGAAAAGGTGCTTAACTCTTTTGTTAAGCACATGGCAGCGGGTAAAAATATCAGCTTCCGGCAAGGCAATGCCACAGTAAAAGGCAGTTTTAACTGGACCCAGCAAGAAGATAAATTAACTTACCACGCTCAGTTAGCCAGCCGCGCAGCAGCCTGGGATTTCAGTATAGATAATACGAAAGTGAAGGGAGTCGATATCACCACTGCCGTATTTATCGATGACTCTAGCTTTGAGTTATCCAGCCCGCTAGAAATTAATGCGGCCGAAATAGACATCGGGGTGCCAGTAAAAGCCGTTAACGTCCAGATTACCGGAGCAGGTCACATTGGCGGCCCGGCAGCGTGCCAGATTAACTTTAACCAAGCGAAGGGCAGTGCTTTTGGTGGCAGTTTCCGTTTGGTGCGTCCATTTACCTATGACTGTGCAGCATTTCAAGAAAATTTGTTTAAGCAAACGGCGTTTGTCGAAATACACCAACTGAACTTAGAAAAACTGGTGCAGCTTGAAAATGAAAACATCGTGGCCAAAGGAGAAATTTCTGGTTTGATTCCCATCACCCTCACTAATAACAAAGTTTTTGTAAATGGTGGGCAGGTGGCAGCGATCAACCCCGGTTATATTAAGCTGTTGGAAAGTGCAGGCTGGAAGTCTATCGCAAGCGGGAATGAGCAATTTTTATTTGCTATCGATGCATTAGAAGATTTTCACTACAAATCTTTGGTAAGCCGAGTGGATTACTTAGAAAACGACCAGTTAAAACTTGGTATTACCTTGCAAGGGGCCAACCCAAAGGTGCACCGTGGTAAAGAAATAATATACAACCTGAACATCGAAACGAATATATTGTCCCTGTTAAAAAGTATAGAGTTAGCCGACGATATTACTGAAAAGCTAAGCAACGAATACCGTTAACTGGTTCAGGTCAGGTTCATTTAATTGGTCTATGATGAAGTAAGTTTACAAGGAACGCTCGACATGAAAACACATTTAACCCGTTCGCTTTTGCCTATCGCTTGCGTCGCTATTTTCACCGCCTGCACGCCAAAAGTTGAAGTGGCCGTACCAGATAAGCCTATCACCATTAATTTAAACGTAAAAATAGAACACGAAATTCGTGTGAAAGTAGAAAAAGATCTCGAAAACCTATTTGAAGAAGCCGATGGCATTTTCTAAACCACGCATCACTGGCATTGTCTAACTCATTGGAGAACATCGTGATTCAACCCTCAATCAAAAAACTATGGCTACTCACAGTCTTCTTATTCTCGTTATCCAACCCTTTATGGGCGCTTACGCTTGATGACGCTAAAGCAAACGGCCTTGTAGGTGAACAAACTGATGGGTACGTTGGTGTGGTCGTTTCCAGTACCGAAGCAGAAAGCCTTGTTACGGAAATTAACAACAAAAGAAAGGATGCCTACAGCAGCATCGCTGAGAAAAACGGCATTACGATTAAAAAAGTGGCAGAATTGGCAGGCAAAAAACTAATAGAAAAGCTACCAGAAGGGCAACTGTATAAGGCGCCAGATGGTACCTGGGTTAAAAAATAAAAGCGAAAACAGCTAACGCGCAGAGTAAATGGCAAAAAATTTTACTTCAAACACTCTGCGATTTCTTCCAGCTCGAAAACAACTTCCTGGCAAGCTTTGGCACTCGGTGTTGATGTTGAGAGAAGTTCAATCAGCGCCGATAATTGAGCATCCAAAGGATCTTCGTCCGAAGGCTTTTCGGGGCTGAAAATCAACGTTTCCGTTTTAAACATATCGTTGATCTTGCGGCTATTTTTGGCCTGAGCGATGAGGTGACTAAGTTTCGACATAAAATTTCAGTAAGTTCATTAAAAGGCCAGTAGTATAAGGCGTTAACAGTCTGCGTAAATAAAAAATTTAATCCCATCTGCATTTATCTTGACTTAGGTCGCACCAAACAAATTTACCAAATCATAAAGTCAGCGTTTTAAAACCACTATTCAAACCAAAGCCAATAAAATCCAACTTTCATACCTGGGGAGCCTCTGAACAAGTCGGAACAGCCTCTGGCCTCACAGCAAATCAGGATCTGGGTCTTAGCAGAGACCATTCTATCCATGTAAGAGGCTCCCTAGCGCGTGCTGGTCTCCGCAACGTCTATATTAATTTTCGTATAGGTTGTGGTTTTGGCTTCTAACCCGCTAATACATGGCTATATATTTAGGTAGAGCAGTTAAGGAGTGACTAAGTTGAAAAACCAGATCTCATGGCCTGTATCGCAAACGCTTTTTGGTTTGGCATCTATTGGCGCAATGGATTGGCTACTGATTGTCACCTGTTCATTGCCTGTGCTATTAATTGTAGAGTTGGAAAAATATGTGCTCGGGTTATTTTTCTCTCGTAATAATGAAAACACTGACTCGACGGTGAGCACTGCCGACCAGTTATGTGAAGATTTAGGCGACACCAGAACCAGGTAAATTGGTTAACGCAAACATCTATACAAGGTGTTCATATGATGAGTGATGTATTTTCTGAGTTCGCACTATTGCTCTTTGCCGCTTCAGTTGTTGGCTTAGTCGCCATAAAGCTGAAACAGCCACTCATCGTTGGTTTTATTGCGGTTGGGGTGCTTCTTGGCCCGTCTGTTTCTGGCCTGGTCACGGCTAATGATCAGGTTGATTTGTTAGCCAAACTGGGTATATCGCTACTGCTTTTTATCGTCGGTTTAAAGCTCGACCTGCACATTATTAAAGCTATGGGGCCTGTGGCATTAGCAACTGGTGTCGGTCAGGTACTGTTTACCTCATTAGTAGGGTACTTCATCGCTGCAGCCATTGGCTTCAACCCAATTGAATCGGTTTATATTGCAGTCGCGCTGACTTTTTCCAGCACTATTATCATAGTTAAATTACTTTCAGATAAAAGGGAGGTTGACTCTCTGCACGGCCGTATCGCCGTCGGTTTCCTTATTGTTCAGGATATACTGGTGATCGTGGCAATGATTGTTCTAAACGCCATGAATCAGCCCGAAAACAGTCAAAATATTGGGCTACAAGCGGTACAGGTGTTGTTTAGTGGTGCCGCTTTCGTTTTCATTGTCGCATTACTTATGCGATACGTGCTGACACCATTATTGCAAACTATGGCTCACTCTAACGAGTTGTTGATACTTTTTTCAATCGCATGGGCTGTGTCATTGGGGGCTATAGGAAGTTCACTAGGATTTAGCAAGGAGGTGGGAGCGTTTCTAGCCGGGGTGTCACTCGCGTCGACGCCATACAGGGATATCATCGGCTCACGATTAACCTCCTTAAGAGACTTCCTCCTATTGTTTTTTTTCGTGGATTTAGGGGCGTCTCTGAATCTGGCCGTGATGGGCGAACAAGTCACCTCTGCCTTGATATTTTCATTTTTTGTAATTGTAGGTAACCCGCTAATTGTCATGATTATTATGGGAGTAATGGGGTATCGTAAACGAACAGGCTTCCTGGCGGGTTTAACAGTTGCGCAAATAAGTGAGTTTTCACTGATATTGGCAGCGCTAGGTGTCTCACTTGGTCATATTAATAACAGCATCCTGGGGCTGATTACGTTAGTTGGTTTGATCACGATCAGTGTTTCTACCTACATGATTCTTTACTCTCAAAACCTGTATCAACTAATAGCCCCCTGGTTGGGGCTATTCGAGAAAAAAGTAACGCATCGTGAATCATCAATAGAAACTCAAAATACTGCCAAGACCTATGATTGTGTAGTTTTTGGCTTAGGCCGGTTTGGCAGAACAATCGTCGCTTCATTTGAAGACAAAGGTATGACTGTGCTGGGGGTTGATTTCAATCCTGAGGTCATAAAAAAATCGTTATCAAAGGGTATTGCTGCGCATTACGGCGATGCAGAAGATATAGAGTTCATTGCCAGCTTGAATTTAAATGAAACTAAATGGATCGTTTGTGCGACTCACGACAAGCACATCAATAAAGCGCTGACTCAGGCGCTGGTGGGCATCAATTTTAAAGGAAGTTTAGCGTATACGGCAGGCGAAAACAGCACACACCTGGTTGATGGCCTGGGAGAGGTGTTAGAAATTATTCCCTACGAATTCGCAGCAAAATACGCGGCAGAGAAAATACTCAGCAACAAAGTAAACGAATTGCGTAACTAACAAGAAGGGAAAGTCAAAATGCTTGTTAGGCAAAGATAAAACTTGGATACAGGAAAAACATGGTAAAACCTCAGCTGTTCTTCACCCCTTTAAAGAATTTAGCCAATCAGTTCGAAAAACTGATACACGGCAGACTGTGGCTAAAGGTGTTAATCGCACTGGGGCTGGGAGTGGTGTCAGGCATATTACTAGGTCCAGATTTAAACCTTGTTAATGCCTCAACCGTGAAAACAATTTCAGCCTGGTTAGCTTTTCCGGGCCAGATATTTCTCGCGATTATTCAAATGATCGTCGTGCCGCTTGTTGTCGCCTCTATCGTAAGAGGCCTGGCTTCGAACAACAATCCTGACTCGTTGAGAAGAAACGGTCTTATTGCTATTTGCTTTATTGTCATTTCCACGGCATTAGCGGCAGCGATAGGCATTTTGCTGGCGTTGAATATCCAACCCGGAAGCTATATAGATGCCTCGTCGCTCGCTCAGACGGCAGCATCACCATTAACAAGTACGTCTGCACCAGGCTTTCCGAATGCCGCCGAGTTACCAGAAAAAATGTCTGGACTGATTCCTAAAAACCCATTGGCATCTATGGCATCTGGAGAGATGTTACAAGTTATCTTCTTCGCCGCAGTGCTTGGGGCTGCCTTACTATCAATTCCCGCTAAACAATCTCGTCCTTTGTTCGAATTACTCGAAGCCTTACAGGAAGTTTGTTTGAGAATTGTATCCTGGGCAATGATGTTGGCCCCAATCGCCGTGTACGGACTTATTACCAAACTCGTTGCCAGCCTTGGAATTGAAGTCCTTGGCGGCATGGTCGTTTACGTCATCACGGTGATAATAGGCTTGTTAATTATTTCTGCACTTTATTTTGTCGTCGCAAAACTAACCTTAACGCAATCATTTCATGACTTTTTTGCGAACATGCGCGAGTTATTGCTGTTGGCATTTTCAACCAGCAGTTCTGCAGCAGTCATGCCGATCACGTTGCAGGTTACCGAGAACAAGCTGGGGGTTAAACCAGATATCGCACGCTTTTTAATTCCTCTGGGTGCGACGATAAACATGACGGGCACGGCACTTTACCAAGGTGTAGCCACTGTCTTTTTAGCCCAGGTGTTTAATGTCGAACTCGGTTTAAGCAGCTATCTCTTCGTAGTAACCATGGCCGTTGCCGCATCTATAGGTTCGCCTGCCACCCCTGGCGCAGGCATTATCATTCTTAGTATGGTGCTGGAAGGGGTGGGTATCCCCGCCGCAGGGGTCGCACTCATCCTTGGGGTAGATCGTATACTGGATATGTGCCGAACATCCGTCAATGTATTGGGCGATGTGGTGGCGTGTACAACGGTGCAGGCACTTTCAGCGCAAAGCATGACCGACGCAAGTCAGGATACCCCCCCAAAAGAATGAAATAGTTAAACCTGGGCGCAGGAACTAATCTTAGCAAAAAGGTCATTTATCTTGATTGAAACACTGCAAATAGTGGGCACATTACTGGGCGGATTGGGCCTTTTTTTACTTTCGGTAGGAATGATGACCGATGGTCTAAAGCAAGCTGCCGGTAATACGCTGCGCAAAGTCTTGTCAGATTGGACCAGTACGCCGTTTCGCGGGGTGTTGTCAGGTTTTTTCATGACAGCCATTGTGCAATCATCAAGTGCCGTCACCGTAGCCTCAATTGGCTTCGTCAATGCCGGGCTGCTAACCATGAGACAAACGCTTGGCATTATTTATGGCACAAACGTAGGCACCACGATAACCGGGTGGCTGGTCGCGTTTATCGGTTTCAAATTTGATATTCAGGCCATAGCGTTGCCCATGATCGGAATTGGAATGCTGCTTCGCTTTACCAAAAAAGAAGGGGCCGTTGCCGCCTTTGGGTTAGCATTGGTTGGTTTTGGACTGTTTTTTGTTGGCGTTGATGTATTAAAAAATGCTTTTGAAGGGTTGGTCGCCGCGTTTGATGTATCAAAATTTACCGCCACGGGGCTAAAACAGGTCTTTATTTTTTTGTTGTTAGGCGTGGTAATGACCATTCTTACACAATCCTCAAGTGCCTCGATTGCCCTGATAATTACCGCTGCCGCATCTGAACTGGTAGGGCTCTATGCCGCAGCAGCAATGGTTATAGGCGCCAACGTAGGCACAACCTCTACAGCGGTTTTGGCGTCGTTAGGGGCTACGTCTAATGCTAAACGTGTGGCCTTGGCCCAAGTGCTCTTTAACGTCGCAACAGGCATAGTCGCGTTAATTATTCTGCCGGTAATATTGGCGGCCATAAACACAGCAAGTACATTTTTCGAAACTACCACAACACCCGGTGTGACGTTGGCGCTGTTTCACTCCGTATTTAATATACTCGGTGTATTGCTGGTATTTCCTCTTAACGACCGCTTGGCCACATTTTTAGAAAGTCGTTTCCGCAGCCATGACGAAACACCAACTCAACCTAAGTTTTTAGACAAAAGCATTGCGACAACACCAGTGCTTGCCGTCAACGCTGTGGTACTAGAGTTAGCAGCGCTTGCGGTGAAGGTGCAAAGTATCATCGATGTGGCCACCGCAAACACAAAGCCGGACAAAAATGAATTAACTGCCAATCTAAAGATCGTTAAAAGCCTCACTGCCAGTGTCTCTCAGTTTATTGCGAGCCTGGAACGTAAGACGTTATCTGATGAAGTAGTTAAACAACTAGCCGTGCTCTTGCGTGTTGATCAATATTTCTTAGGCTGCATAAACAATGCAGAAAACATCTGCAAACGCTTTGATTTAGCCGAATCTAAGGCAGGTGACAGCTATGCCTCTGACATCAAACGTTTCAATCTGGCTATAACCAATGCTGTGCTATGTCCAGTGCCTGATGTTGAAGACATGCTACCACTTATTCAAAGCGAGCATGATCTGGCAAAATCTAAACTACTTTTCGCCGGCGCGCAGGGCGAAATTTCTGTCGAGAACATGCTGGAATACATAGAGCTATTTGGCGAACAGTTAAGAATGTCGCAACAGTGGCTTAAGGCAAAACGTGCTTTAAGCAAATTAAGGACGGATACGGGCACAGTAAACAGGTTGGAGGAGCCCGGCGCAAAAGCACCTACCACAGATTCGCCGTTACTCAACCAGCCATTGTTGTGATAACCAGAAAAATCGATCTGAGTCCGGACTCTTACAGGTGCAAGTATAGCGGTGCCTACCTGCGGGTAATGCTGACGGTGCTTGTACAACTATCTCGTTGTTAATCACTGCGTTTACCAGGCGCTCGCCTGCTGCATTAAAGCACTGGCTATTGGCAAGTATATACGGGTCATTCGACTCGATAACGAGTTTCGGCGGATTGTGCGGGCCATTTATACGGATAGGGTTGTCATGTTCCACATGATACCTGGCGGGAAACGGCAGGCTTAGCAGCTTTACCGATAAGGTTTCTAAATTCGCATGCTGACCAGAAGCGGGGAAGCGTGGCAACGCACTAAAATCGCTCAGATAACCAAGTGCGCCGGAGTGTTGCCCAAAGCCTGTGAACCCAGATTGAGTTACCAACAGTGCCAGTTCTGCGTTGTATTCACCATAAGGGTAAGCAAACAGCCTGCTGTTTATACCAAGATTTAATGCGATCAGCTCATTTGCTTTGGTAATTTCCTCCTGCATGGTTGATTTCCACAAAGCAGGTGATTTAAGCAACTCGCCTGAAACCATGTTTAAATGGCGATGCGAGTGGTTTGCCGGTGTCATAAGTCCAGACTTAACCATCTCTTTAAGGTTTTCCCAAGAGCATTGAGAGCTATACTGTTTTTCAATGGCATCCGTGCTGATAAACAATGTAAAAGGGATCTTATACTTTTTAAGAATTGGCCATGCCGTATCACACACAGAAATATTTGCGTCGTCAAACGTGATTGCCACCACTTTGTCGGAGGCAAACGCTTTCTTTTTGCGCAGGGTAGAAACCACTTCAGTCAGTGGAAGAATGGTGAAGTTGTTATCCCGTAACCACTTGATATGCAGTGTTAAGGTCTCTGGCGTAATGCTAGTGGTAACGGGGGTGTCATAGCCAACGTTGTGATATTGTAAGACAACTGCAGACTGATTCACCGCTGCAGAAGCAGGGCCCAAATAGGAAGCCAGTGCCACTATTATCAAAACAGGTACTATTATCAAAACAGGTACTATCTTTAGTGTTGTAGTCATTAGTTAACATTCTTATTTTTAGAACAACCTTAACGAACCTGGTAACAAGATGAAACGATTTAAAAATATACTGTGTGTCGCCGAACCCGACGAAAGCTCAAAGGCGGCAGTCATTCATGCTGTGTCACTTGCGAAAGCAAACAATGCACAATTGTCGGTAGTTTGTACAGTAAAGCGGCCAGATTCATTTATTCCATTAATACATAAACAGGAAGAGCTGGAAAAAACGTTAGCTGAAGTTATCGATGCCAAAACGAAGGCACTTAAAAGTTTTTTACAGCCCTATGTTAAAGACCTGAATGTTACGATTACAGTGCATACGGGCATTAAATTCATCGAAGTTATTCGGGACGTTCTGCGCAACAAACGTGATCTGGTTATTAAGTGTTGCGACACAGATAGCTGGATAGAGCGTTTGTTTGGCAGCGATGATATGCACCTGCTGCGTAAATGTCCTTGCCCGGTTTTAATGTTAACCCCGGAGCAAACTAAACCTTTCTCAAACCTGCTGGCCACCGTGGATGTCACCGAAAACAATTTTGATGAAAAGGATGACTCCCGCGTACAAAGCCAGCTTAACAAGCTTGTTTTAGAGCACTCATCAACACTGGCAGCAAGCGCAGCAGAGCTGCATATCGGCAGCGTCTGGGACGCCTATGGTGAAGACTTTATACGCTATGGCGCTTTTTCACATATGACGGATAAAGAAGTAGATGACTATGTTGAGCAGACGCGACAGGGGTACACAGCCTTGCTGGACACGTTGTTGCGTGACCTCATCAAGGCAATGAGCAAAGAAGAGGCTGCGGCCTTTCGGCCCGTGGTGCACTTGGTAAAAGGTCAGCCAACCAGAGAAATACCGCAGCTGGTAAAACAGCACAATATTGATCTCATCATCATGGGTACAGTTGCCAGAACAGGTATCCCCGGTTTTATTATCGGCAACACGGCAGAAATCATCCTGGAACAAGTGCAATGCTCTGTATTAGCGATTAAACCGGACGGCTTCTTAAGCCCTATCACTTTGTAAAAACTATGAAAGATGTAAGCCAACTGCTGTCAGGAATGTCACTTTATCTTTGCAACGTCAGCAAAAAGACATGCAATGACAGCCATCACGCCACTCACCACAATTTAGTTGTTCTGACAACGATTAACGCTTGCCACCATTTTTATGAAAGTACAAATCAGTAAAGCCCATTTTAAGAAACTCGGCATCCCGATAGTTTCTTGCCGCATGCTTATCCCGGGTAATAGACTGCAGCTCTTGTTCCATTTTTAGAAACTTTGTTAGATCGATGCCTTCAGCATGTGCAACCGCCTCATGCATATTGCGAAACTCGCTGTAAGAAAAATTTATTTCTTTCGCGACACCGTTATATTCGTAAGTTACTTTATGCGCCATATCGACACCTATCGTCATTAATATGGCGGCATAATACCACCTTAATCTTCAATGCAAAAATCAAGGATAGAGCAGGGTACCTTCACCCATTTTAATCACCCGCCCGCCAATTCGACATTGCGTTTCTTTGCCAGAACGCTTATCAAACTCGGCATGAATAACACTCTTTCTCGTTGTTAAACTACCACGATCAATCGCAAAGGTATGGGTACCCTCGCTTGTCGATGCCTGTGCTGCCAGATAGGCGATAAATTCGGGCAGTACACTGCCAATAGGAGGAAACTCATTTTGGGGCGTAAACTGTGACAGCAACCGGCCATGAAATGCAGTTGTGCCGGTGATACTGCCTGGTGCAAAAAGGAAAATATCAGAAGCATACACATCGGCAAGCAGCTCTGACCACTGGCTTGAATCGAGGCAAACCTTCAAAATATGCTCATGCTTGGTAAAGGGTACAACAAGAATGGGCCGATCAACACTTACCAAAAGCGGCTTGTACTTACTAAAACTAATATGCTTGGCATCTGTGTTCAGCGCCGCAGCTATCCGACTTATCTCTGGCGTATAATTGTCTACGGTTACAGATAAGGTGCGTCGATATTGGATATTGCCAATGCCGTTCTCAGATTTGTCGATAAAACTTTCAATGGTATACGCAGGTTCTTTAATCACTAAAGCAGAAAATGCCCCTTCATCCTGGGCCAGCCCAAGCTCATAACCCATATAGGACGCTGCAAGCGTCGTGTGGGCACCAAACTCTGTTTTTGCACTGCTGTTATACACACTGAATGGCTGGGTTTTGTTAGATTTATCAATAAAAACCGTTTCTGTTTGCTTGAACTCGCTGGCAATACAAAGCTTCAAATCGTCTGGTATTGTTGTTTCAAGCTCTACAACAGGTATTTGTGTACCTTGAAAAGGCGCATCTGCAAAAACATCCAGTAGAGAGAATTTAATCGGCATGAAATTTGTCCTTTCAAATCAATGAGTGGAAGACACTATGTCTTTAGTATGCATAGGTTTCCCCGATGGACAATGGTTCAATAGTCAAAATCTAGGAATATTTTTGTTTTTAGTGACGGATAGCTTGGCGGGTACAAATCGAGTCACAGTGGTTTGAGTTGTTCGCAGAGTCATATTCAGGTACTGAATCGTGATTTGAAAACGGTGCATCGAGACAAGCATACTGGCAACAGGTGTGGTGGTGAAGTAGGGCGTAATGATTTAGGTAAACATTTAGCAGGGAAAAACCATATATATTTTTGTTAGACCCGACCAACCCTCTGCCATCCCTCCCCAAAGTAATCAACAATAAAAATGGGAAAGGCACTCAAAACAGCGACCGTCATTTGTGGAAAATGCTTTTGTATTTGTCCTCTCGCAATCAAGGACTGATCATATATTGGTTGGAGAGATGCGGTACCCGAAACTAGATGGTTTGCTTTTTTGAATATTTGTGGAATATTTGGGGTCAGAGTAAAAATAAGGTGGCCTTTACTCCTGATTGAAGAGGAGTAGACTTTAGCTTTTTAGACAAGATATCAAGGATGATAAATGTCTCGATTACCGCGATTATGCCCTCCTGGCATACCACAACATATCATTCAAAGGGGAACAAACCGGCAAGCTTGTTTCGCGAGTGATGAAGATTTCGAAGCCTTTGCCCATTGGTTAAGCGAGCACGCAAAAAAGAACGGCGTAGCTATACACGCTTGGGTCTTTATGACAAACCATGTTCATTTATTAGTGACTCCCAACAAGTTCAATAGCGTATCGCGAATGATGCAATCATTGGGCAGGCAGTACGTACGTTATTTCAACTACACTTATCAGAGAACGGGCACCCTCTGGGAAGGGAGATTTAAGTCATACGCTGTAGACGCAGAGAATTATTTTTTGTTGTGTCAACGATACATCGAGTTGAATCCAGTACGCGCCGGAATGGTCGAAGCGCCGGGAGAATATCGATGGTCTAGTTTTAAAACTAATGGATTGGGTCATGCTTCGAATCTCTGGACACCTCACGACGTATACAATCAGCTAGGTAAAAACGCAAAGGAAAGGGAAGCTGCCTATAAAACGATGTTCGAAGATCACATTGATAAAGATCTGCTTCAAGACATTAGAGATTCATGCAACAAAGGTCTTGCATTAGGCAGCGACAGATTTAAACAAGAGATAGAGGGCTTAACGGGGAGAAGGGTTACTGGGAAGAAGAGAGGCCCAAAATCAAAGATGATAGGTTTGTGAGTTTTTACTCTGACCCCAAATATTTGTTAAGCCCAAGGAAATGACCAAGGTCGTTAGAGAAATCGTTTATCATATTAAAAATGAACGCTGGCTAAGAGGATTTGTATTTAACGGACAAACCATAGCCTCTGCAGCCCACGTGTTCAGAGTGGCTGGCACAAATGCGATCAGAAGACTATTCAACAAAAACCCTAATGACCGAATTTCCAGAAAACTCCTCATGGCGTCAATCCTTTACTTGTTTGAACAGATGGCGGATGGGAAGCTTAAATCCACCCTTGATTTAAAAATCCTGACAAAAATTGGTGCAGGGTTAACAGGGCCTGATACAGAGATTGGCGAAAGAACTCGGCATGGCCATTTGTTTCACCTTGCCCAACTAGCACTAATGCAGTTTGAAAACCAGTATTTTGGAGGTAAGCCAATTCTGGATATCGAGGCCGTTCGTAATATGATTTTTTACGTGAAGCCAGGCGTTGCAGCAAAGGGTAAAGCGGGCAAGTATAACCGAACGGTTGATACCGTCTTGGGCGATGCAGGAAATGAAACCTGGGTAGAGTTGAAGTCTAAGCAAGCCCCGTTAAACAACAATGATTTCAAATCATGGAGTTACGATGACAAGCGCAGTGGAATTCATAAAGAGTTTACCGCTGACATGGTTGCGCTTTTGCATAAAAGGGGTGATCCTGATCATGCTAACGAAGAATCATCTGGCTTGAAATGGTACTTCCACAAGTTTAAAACGAAAAGTAACCTGAAGAGCCCCAGTGAAACTGATATAAAGGGCAAAATACGGCAGATGTGCCGAGATTTAGTTAAAGCACCAGGTAAAGCGGAATCTCAAGCGACTTTCGGCATACCTGAGACGTCAATAAAACTCGGTTGTGAAAATCTCATTATCACGAAAGACATAGGTCAATTGGCTGATGTCGAGTCTTTACTGATTCGGTTTGCTGAGAACAACCTGTTTGGCGAGTTTTTAGCCGTACCAGAATTAGATTAAGGAGCGTCCATGTTTGATAAAGATTATAGCGAAGTTGCATCGTTACCCATCAATCGAGAGTTCTGGTTAACCGATGATAATGCATGGACAAAAGCGCGTGAAAAACTCTGGAAGAAAGATATTAAAAAACGAGCAAAAGCGCTTCTGGTCACACATTACTCAGGTCTGTATGTTGATTATGATTTGAACGACATGGGTGACTACTTTGTTAAAGGCGATATTGCCCCCTATGAAACAATGATTCTCTTCGTATTGCTGTGGCTTCACCCTTCCTCAGATAAACAGGCATGGCAAGAAATTAAAAAGGCTTCGGATTGTCTGAGTGAGGATTTTGTTCGGCGTTTCTTTTTTAGTACTTCATTTGATGTTTTATATACAGCCATGAATGACAATCAGCTGCCAGATGCCTATCTGCATGATGGCTTTGTTGGGGGCAGACTGGGTTTGTTATATGAGTTGCTCGTGCATGATAACAGCAGTAAATGGGATCAGGATGATAAAATTTTCAGTATTAAGCAGTCATTTAAAGATCGGCCTAAGGGTAAGTACATTCTACATATACTAGGGGTGCACTCGAACCGGTTAAACCATAATGCGATAGGGCAGTTCTTCATCAATGAATGGTTTGAGCGGCTAGAAAGCTGTGCTTTTGAAAAGGAGGAGCAAGAATGTACTGAGGCCATTTTTGTTAGATTACTTCTTCACAACACAATTTTCGAGTTACCAGCTGTTGACCATGACAGTTTGAAAGATTTTTACTCGCCAGTCTCTCCCATCCTTACCTTTGATCCCCAAAAAAAGGGTGCACCATTGCAACGATCCATGGCAAAAGAGCTGTATGATCGTGTAGAAGGGAATACAAACTTCCCCGCGCCGGTTAGTCAACTGTGGGATGATACGAAACAGAAAGTCGAAGACTGTATCAAGAACTATAAGCAGTATCTCAAATAGTTTTAAATTCAAGAAACAACTTCCCCAACCCGCAGCGACAAGGCAATTTTCATAGCCGCTTTAGATTTTCTCTTTAGCGGCTTTTGTTTTTTAGTGGCTATTGCAGCGTCAGGACGCTTGTTGCTGTTTGATCAGTGCATCAAGCATTTCCGAAATAAACTTCTGTCGGCTGCGTGGCATATGCGCAATCTGTTCGATTTGCCGTTGCAGTACAGACGCCGGGCCACGTTTTGCTGGCATTTCTTTAATCCCTAGAAGCTCATCGGTAGATACACCGAATAATTTCGCCAGCATGGGAATATCACTGCTGGGGACTTTTCTGCGTCCCGCCTCAAAAGCGGCCATATGCTGTTGTGAAATTGACAGTATCTCGGCCAACTGCACTTGCGTGAGTCCGATCTCTTAGTAATATTTGGGGTCAGAGTGAAGTGCGCCGAGCAAAGCTCAGGCGCAGGGGAAGTTAAACAACAGGATGTTATTAACGGAAACTGTGCATTAGTTTCCTGCGGGTGTAAACCCCGTCCGGGCAAGGTTGGTCGCCACCCGGAAGCGAGTCTTGGGCCGCCAGCGGTGACGCTGGGGGTTAAGCGTAGACAGTGAGTCTGCGGGCCACGGTGATAGAGCGCCGAAATGACCGTCTGAGTGGATGCCGACGTTGTTTTACTTGCGGAAGGCAACATCGTTATGACGAATGACCTGTGATGACGAATCCACCGGCGTCTGAGAGCCTGGCACGTAGATAAGGAAACTCTGGGAACTCGGGAGGTCTGTCCGTTCCTTGGCAAATAACCGCTTGAGGGCAAGCGGGTACGAGTCAGTCCAGGCGTGATGTGAGGATACAGCGCATCGCGAGCGAATCGTGTATCAACCGAGGTATTGTCGCAGAACGATCATAAGGACTGCGGCGAGATGGCGAGGCAGAAGTCGGAGCTTTCCATAGTACCAATGAAGCAGGCAAACCAACATCCGCTGGGAGCCTGTGGAGGGAAGGGAAAGCCAATTCATCACAACCTTAGTAGGGCAACATGCAAGAAACTCAGAGTTCAAACGTCATGTCCACCTCACTGCTGAGGTTAGCGATGCTGGGAAGGGAACACCCGCAACGGTGTTTTACCAATATCAATCAGTATCTAACGAAAGATCTGTTGCGCACGGCGTATCATCATACGCGCAAAGATGGCGCTGTGGGTATTGATGGGCAAACTGCGACCGATTATGCAGAAAATTTAGAAGATAATCTCGAGAGTCTTTTAGATCGTGCCAAGTCAGGTCGCTACGTAGCCCCGCCGGTCAGGCGAGCTTATGTGCCGAAAGGTCATGGCAAACGTCCGATTGGGATACCGACCTTTGAGGACAAAGTGCTGCAACGGGCGATTGTTATGCTACTGGAAAGATTGTATGAACCGCTCTTTCATCCACACTCATTCGGCTACCGGCCAAACAAGAGTGCGCACCAAGCGTTGGAGTATCTACGTCAGCAATTGGGTCAGGAAGGTGGTCATATTGTCGAGTTGGATATCCAGGGTTTCTTTGATCACCTGGATAAGCATCACTTGCGGGAGTTTCTCCAGCAGCGGATAGGTGATGGCGTGATCCTGCGCCTGATCAACAAGTGGTTAAAAGCGGGAGTGATGGAAGGCGGAGCCATCTATTACCCCGAGAGTGGAAGTCCACAGGGTGGTGTGATCTCGCCGTTGTTGGCCAATGTGTACCTGCACCATGTGCTGGATCGCTGGTTCGAGACGGAAGTGAGGCCACGTCTAATAGGGCGCAGCAGCTTGATTCGGTTTGCCGATGATGCGTTGCTGATACTGAGAAACCCTCAGGATGCCAGTCGGGTGATGTCTGTGCTACCGAAGCGCTTTGGTCGCTATGAACTGTCCCTGCACCCCAAGAAAACCTGTGTGACCGTGTTTCAACCCAAAGAAAAGAGCAGTATCGACTTTCTGGGTTTCACCCACTACTGGAGTAAGACGCGCCGAGGCTATTGGTGTGTACAGCGCAAGACGATGAAATCGCGGTTTGCGCGTGCAGTGAAGTCCATTGAGCAGTGGTGCCGTTTAAACCGGCATCGATCATTACCTGAACAGCAGGCTAAGTTGAGCGCAAAACTCAGGGGCCACTATGCGTACTTTGGAGTCAGCGGAAATATCGCTGCGCTGAAGCGCTTGAAGTACGAAGTAGAGCGGGTTTGGGTGAAATGGCTGAGGCGTCGATCTCAACGCCACAAGTTAGATTGGGAGTGTGCTGGAAAGTTGTTAAAGCGATATGCTTTAGCTTTGCCGAAGTTACGGCCAGTTGCCTAACCTGTGATTGTGATGAATTGAGGAGCCGGATGCGTTAATCGCGCACGTCCGGATCTGTGGGGGGCGTCGATGGTAACATCGCCGTCTACCCGACAATAAGGTGGCCTTTACTCCTGATTGAAGAGGAGTAGACTTTAGCTTTTTAGACAAAGTATCAAGGATGATAAATGTCTCGATTACCGCGATTATGCCCTCCTGGCATACCACAACATATCATTCAAAGGGGAACAAACCGGCAAGCTTGTTTCGCGAGTGATGAAGATTTCGCAGCCTATGCCCATTGGTTAGGCGAGCACGCAAAAAAGAACGGCGTAGCTATACACGCTTGGGTCTTTATGACAAACCATGTTCATTTATTAGTGACTCCCAACAAGTTCAATAGCGTATCGCGAATGATGCAATCATTGGGCAGGCAGTACGTACGTTATTTCAACTACACTTATCAGAGAACGGGCACCCTCTGGGAAGGGAGATTTAAGTCATACGCTGTAGACGCAGAGAATTATTTTTTGTTGTGTCAACGATACATCGAGTTGAATCCAGTACGCGCCGGAATGGTCGAAGCGCCGGGAGAATATCGATGGTCTAGTTTTAAAACTAATGGATTGGGTCATGCTTCGAATCTCTGGACACCTCACGACGTATACAATCAGCTAGGTAAAAACGCAAAGGAAAGGGTAGCTGCCTATAAAACGATGTTCGAAGATCACATTGATAAAGATCTGCTTCAAGACATTAGAGATTCATGCAACAAAGGTCTTGCATTAGGCAGCGACAGATTTAAACAAGAGATAGAGGGCTTAACGGGGAGAAGGGTTACTGGGAAGAAGAGAGGCCCAAAATCAAAGATGATAGGTTTGTGAGTTTTTACTCTGACCCCAAATATTTGTTAAGCCCAAGGAAATGACCAAGGTCGTTAGAGAAATCGTTTATCATATTAAAAATGAACGCTGGCTAAGAGGATTTGTATTTAACGGACAAACCATAGCCTCTGCAGCCCACGTGTTCAGAGTGGCTGGCACAAATGCGATCAGAAGACTATTCAACAAAAACCCTAATGACCGAATTTCCAGAAAACTCCTCATGGCGTCAATCCTTTACTTGTTTGAACAGATGGCGGATGGGAAGCTTAAATCCACCCTTGATTTAAAAATCCTGACAAAAATTGGTGCAGGGTTAACAGGGCCTGATACAGAGATTGGCGAAAGAACTCGGCATGGCCATTTGTTTCACCTTGCCCAACTAGCACTAATGCAGTTTGAAAACCAGTATTTTGGAGGTAAGCCAATTCTGGATATCGAGGCCGTTCGTAATATGATTTTTTACGTGAAGCCAGGCGTTGCAGCAAAGGGTAAAGCGGGCAAGTATAACCGAACGGTTGATACCGTCTTGGGCGATGCAGGAAATGAAACCTGGGTAGAGTTGAAGTCTAAGCAAGCCCCGTTAAACAACAATGATTTCAAATCATGGAGTTACGATGACAAGCGCAGTGGAATTCATAAAGAGTTTACCGCTGACATGGTTGCGCTTTTGCATAAAAGGGGTGATCCTGATCATGCTAACGAAGAATCATCTGGCTTGAAATGGTACTTCCACAAGTTTAAAACGAAAAGTAACCTGAAGAGCCCCAGTGAAACTGATATAAAGGGCAAAATACGGCAGATGTGCCGAGATTTAGTTAAAGCACCAGGTAAAGCGGAATCTCAAGCGACTTTCGGCATACCTGAGACGTCAATAAAACTCGGTTGTGAAAATCTCATTATCACGAAAGACATAGGTCAATTGGCTGATGTCGAGTCTTTACTGATTCGGTTTGCTGAGAACAACCTGTTTGGCGAGTTTTTAGCCGTACCAGAATTAGATTAAGGAGCGTCCATGTTTGATAAAGATTATAGCGAAGTTGCATCGTTACCCATCAATCGAGAGTTCTGGTTAACCGATGATAATGCATGGACAAAAGCGCGTGAAAAACTCTGGAAGAAAGATATTAAAAAACGAGCAAAAGCGCTTCTGGTCACACATTACTCAGGTCTGTATGTTGATTATGATTTGAACGACATGGGTGACTACTTTGTTAAAGGCGATATTGCCCCCTATGAAACAATGATTCTCTTCGTATTGCTGTGGCTTCACCCTTCCTCAGATAAACAGGCATGGCAAGAAATTAAAAAGGCTTCGGATTGTCTGAGTGAGGATTTTGTTCGGCGTTTCTTTTTTAGTACTTCATTTGATGTTTTATATACAGCCATGAATGACAATCAGCTGCCAGATGCCTATCTGCATGATGGCTTTGTTGGGGGCAGACTGGGTTTGTTATATGAGTTGCTCGTGCATGATAACAGCAGTAAATGGGATCAGGATGATAAAATTTTCAGTATTAAGCAGTCATTTAAAGATCGGCCTAAGGGTAAGTACATTCTACATATACTAGGGGTGCACTCGAACCGGTTAAACCATAATGCGATAGGGCAGTTCTTCATCAATGAATGGTTTGAGCGGCTAGAAAGCTGTGCTTTTGAAAAGGAGGAGCAAGAATGTACTGAGGCCATTTTTGTTAGATTACTTCTTCACAACACAATTTTCGAGTTACCAGCTGTTGACCATGACAGTTTGAAAGATTTTTACTCGCCAGTCTCTCCCATCCTTACCTTTGATCCCCAAAAAAAGGGTGCACCATTGCAACGATCCATGGCAAAAGAGCTGTATGATCGTGTAGAAGGGAATACAAACTTCCCCGCGCCGGTTAGTCAACTGTGGGATGATACGAAACAGAAAGTCGAAGACTGTATCAAGAACTATAAGCAGTATCTCAAATAGTTTTAAATTCAAGAAACAACTTCCCCAACCCGCAGCGACAAGGCAATTTTCATAGCCGCTTTAGATTTTCTCTTTAGCGGCTTTTGTTTTTTAGTGGCTATTGCAGCGTCAGGACGCTTGTTGCTGTTTGATCAGTGCATCAAGCATTTCCGAAATAAACTTCTGTCGGCTGCGTGGCATATGCGCAATCTGTTCGATTTGCCGTTGCAGTACAGACGCCGGGCCACGTTTTGCTGGCATTTCTTTAATCCCTAGAAGCTCATCGGTAGATACACCGAATAATTTCGCCAGCATGGGAATATCACTGCTGGGGACTTTTCTGCGTCCCGCCTCAAAAGCGGCCATATGCTGTTGTGAAATTGACAGTATCTCGGCCAACTGCACTTGCGTGAGTCCGATCTCTTAGTAATATTTGGGGTCAGAGTGAAGTGCGCCGAGCAAAGCTCAGGCGCAGGGGAAGTTAAACAACAGGATGTTATTAACGGAAACTGTGCATTAGTTTCCTGCGGGTGTAAACCCCGTCCGGGCAAGGTTGGTCGCCACCCGGAAGCGAGTCTTGGGCCGCCAGCGGTGACGCTGGGGGTTAAGCGTAGACAGTGAGTCTGCGGGCCACGGTGATAGAGCGCCGAAATGACCGTCTGAGTGGATGCCGACGTTGTTTTACTTGCGGAAGGCAACATCGTTATGACGAATGACCTGTGATGACGAATCCACCGGCGTCTGAGAGCCTGGCACGTAGATAAGGAAACTCTGGGAACTCGGGAGGTCTGTCCGTTCCTTGGCAAATAACCGCTTGAGGGCAAGCGGGTACGAGTCAGTCCAGGCGTGATGTGAGGATACAGCGCATCGCGAGCGAATCGTGTATCAACCGAGGTATTGTCGCAGAACGATCATAAGGACTGCGGCGAGATGGCGAGGCAGAAGTCGGAGCTTTCCATAGTACCAATGAAGCAGGCAAACCAACATCCGCTGGGAGCCTGTGGAGGGAAGGGAAAGCCAATTCATCACAACCTTAGTAGGGCAACATGCAAGAAACTCAGAGTTCAAACGTCATGTCCACCTCACTGCTGAGGTTAGCGATGCTGGGAAGGGAACACCCGCAACGGTGTTTTACCAATATCAATCAGTATCTAACGAAAGATCTGTTGCGCACGGCGTATCATCATACGCGCAAAGATGGCGCTGTGGGTATTGATGGGCAAACTGCGACCGATTATGCAGAAAATTTAGAAGATAATCTCGAGAGTCTTTTAGATCGTGCCAAGTCAGGTCGCTACGTAGCCCCGCCGGTCAGGCGAGCTTATGTGCCGAAAGGTCATGGCAAACGTCCGATTGGGATACCGACCTTTGAGGACAAAGTGCTGCAACGGGCGATTGTTATGCTACTGGAAAGATTGTATGAACCGCTCTTTCATCCACACTCATTCGGCTACCGGCCAAACAAGAGTGCGCACCAAGCGTTGGAGTATCTACGTCAGCAATTGGGTCAGGAAGGTGGTCATATTGTCGAGTTGGATATCCAGGGTTTCTTTGATCACCTGGATAAGCATCACTTGCGGGAGTTTCTCCAGCAGCGGATAGGTGATGGCGTGATCCTGCGCCTGATCAACAAGTGGTTAAAAGCGGGAGTGATGGAAGGCGGAGCCATCTATTACCCCGAGAGTGGAAGTCCACAGGGTGGTGTGATCTCGCCGTTGTTGGCCAATGTGTACCTGCACCATGTGCTGGATCGCTGGTTCGAGACGGAAGTGAGGCCACGTCTAATAGGGCGCAGCAGCTTGATTCGGTTTGCCGATGATGCGTTGCTGATACTGAGAAACCCTCAGGATGCCAGTCGGGTGATGTCTGTGCTACCGAAGCGCTTTGGTCGCTATGAACTGTCCCTGCACCCCAAGAAAACCTGTGTGACCGTGTTTCAACCCAAAGAAAAGAGCAGTATCGACTTTCTGGGTTTCACCCACTACTGGAGTAAGACGCGCCGAGGCTATTGGTGTGTACAGCGCAAGACGATGAAATCGCGGTTTGCGCGTGCAGTGAAGTCCATTGAGCAGTGGTGCCGTTTAAACCGGCATCGATCATTACCTGAACAGCAGGCTAAGTTGAGCGCAAAACTCAGGGGCCACTATGCGTACTTTGGAGTCAGCGGAAATATCGCTGCGCTGAAGCGCTTGAAGTACGAAGTAGAGCGGGTTTGGGTGAAATGGCTGAGGCGTCGATCTCAACGCCACAAGTTAGATTGGGAGTGTGCTGGAAAGTTGTTAAAGCGATATGCTTTAGCTTTGCCGAAGTTACGGCCAGTTGCCTAACCTGTGATTGTGATGAATTGAGGAGCCGGATGCGTTAATCGCGCACGTCCGGATCTGTGGGGGGCGTCGATGGTAACATCGCCGTCTACCCGACAATAAAGTGGCCTTTACTCCTGATTGAAGAGGAGTAGACTTTGTCTTTTTAGACAACGTATCAAGGATGATAAATGTCTCGATTACCGCGATTATGCCCTCCTGGCATACCACAACATATCATTCAAAGGGGAACAAACCGGCAAGCTTGTTTCGCGAGTGATGAAGATTTCGCAGCCTATGCCCATTGGCTAGGCGAGCAAGCAAAAGAACGGCGTATCTGTACGTATTTCGTTTGTCTGATGGCAAACTCATCTCAGAACGTTTGGGACTGGCCCCGGATGACTGGCAATACAGTGATGAACTCGGCGCCAGTGCACAAACCAGTCGCTTTTTTTATCATACCTATATGCGTGGCTACTATGGCGATCTCTTCCGCCGCATAAAAGGCACCTACGTCAACGAGCTGAATTTTGGCGACTGGCAAGCCAAAAGCGGTATCAACCCCGAATTACATCAACGACAGGCAGATCACCTGAAACCTGGTGATAGGGTAGAGCTGATTGCCATCAACCGAGCCACCGGTTATATGGGCAGTGTGCAAACCACCATGCAGGCGGCAGGCAGTGACGCTGGTTTAGGGCGTGATCTTTCTTGGGACATTGCCCCCATCAAACTACAACCCCCCAACTTAAAGATCTGGGTGGATCGCAAATACAACATCAACGAAGGGTTGCGCAAAGGCACCATTATCAAAGACCAGATCATTGGCTACGAAGGGGCTGCTCTTTCGTCAGATAACCTGATCGCCTTGAGTACCGAATGGTTAAAACCGGATGGCACAGATTTCCCTGTGTCGACAGACACCGCCTCATCCGACTATGGCTATACCGGCCGCGTCGCGTTTCTTAGTGGCGATAACCAGATCGTCAGTGGCAGCAACGTTGGCGTGGCACAGTTCCCGATTAAACCGGGCAAACACCTGCAAATTATCCAGTTACCCAATGGCGCCAACTCTAATCAGCACTTTTACATCCAGGTCAGCGGTGAACCTGCCACGGGTAAACCCATCTTCGGCAGCGCTGCGAAATCAGCCAACTTCGATTCTACCGGCGTACACGATGGTAAATTAAAAGCCCGACCAGACCGGTTTGTGCCTTTTATGGTGCCGGTATTCGATGAGAAAACTACCGAGGCCCAGCGGCAAACCTATCGCCAACTGAAAGAAGAAAACCCTGGCCAGAGCTTCGAAAAGCCAGCCCCAATTTACCAATGGGTGTACCGCCCAGAGTTTCAATACAGCCTGTATGATCTCAGTATCGACAAGATCAATCGCTATGAAAAAGACGCTACCGACGGTGAAGACATCCTCAAGGCAACGCAACCGATCATTACCTCATCCGATGACCTGATAGAAATTCTCTACAACCTGGATATTAGCAAATACACCCCGGTGGATTACTTTAATACCGGCGAAGAGAAAGAACTTATTTTTGCCATAGGGGAGCAAGAGCTACGGGCCAAGATCAATGAGAAAGACAAGCTGGAGTTTGCCAATTTAGAGCATCTGGCGAGTTTGGATGCGGAAGATTTTCTGACTATCCGGCTGTATACCAATAAGGATGTGGGGAATGTGTTGTGGGAGTATGCCTTTGGTCATATTAGTTTATTCCCCGGTAGAAATAGCTCACTTAGTGACACCTATAACACCATCGAAATAACCGCTGATGCGGCCGCTGAATCACCTGTTTCAGTGAACGCATTCTTGCAAAAAGGTGGTGATAATCCACTTTATGAACATCTTCTGTGGGATGTAAAAGGCTCCGGAACCGTCACCCCAAGTTCTACGACTAGCACAACGGGAAGTTACAGCACTGCTTTGTATTTACCAACGGTTGCCGATACGACATCAACTGTTTTTGGCCGTTTAGGTAGCAGCCCCAACAAGTTTTATAGCACTACGTATAAGATACTACCTGGCGTGGCCTCCACCATAAATGTTGATAGCAAAACAGGAAAAACCGTTATTGGTGGTTTAGGTGAAGTTTCGTGGACGATTTCCGTCAAAGATGCGTTCGGGAATAAAGTCCAGGATGGTACAAAGTTTCTGGTGTTAGCGTCTGAATTAGACATCAGTGGTGATAAAGAAATCATTAACGGAAAGGCAACAATCAAATTTACGGGCAATAGTATTGCAGGAAATAATCAGGTAATCATCGCTGTTGGAAATGCTTCGATTCAAGAAACGGTCGAAGTGCATGATGTTGAATTGTCGTTTCCTGACTTACACAATGTCCAGTTGAATAAATCGGTCAATTTCACTCTCCAAGCGACGAGCAGTTACGGTAATCTTGAAGGTTTAGCCTTAGATGTTGCGGTGCACAGAGGCGAGATTGCTAACCCTCAAGTCATACTCGATTCATCTAGTAAAACAACGATTCCCTATAGTAGTGGCCAATATCGTGGGTTCGCCCAGCTATCAGCAAAAGTTTCCGGAACAAAACGAGTACTGTCGCAAGATTTTAATGTCGTTGGCCAGGGCGCATATTTAACTAATAACGTATTGGTCACCAATGGGGCTGGCAGTATTGATTTGGGCAATGGCGCTTCGCTTGATTATAGCAGCACGACCGACCTGAATATTCCCGCTGACCCATTCGAAGATGTCACATCAACCTTGGTCAACATATTTGAGCCACCACTCTATGCCCTTCAGGATTTTAACACCGACCTGGGACAAAATACGGAGGGTTCCGTTTTTGATATATCGAGCGGAATTGATGGGGTGTCTAACAATGTCAGTATGGCAGGATCTTCACTTAAAAAGTTCAATTTAAGCTGGCAGTTCAACAAGGTGGCATCTGAAGAGTCGTTTATAGAGATTCCAGAGCATGAAAGAACATCAAACTTATCGCAAGCTGGCGTGAATTTTTGGATAAAGATTCCTGATATGAGCAACATGACATCCGCATCGACACTTGTGGATTGGGATGACTATGGCCTACAGATAAAACTGAACCCCGATAAGTCTTTGTCACTAATCGCGATGCAGGAAAGTGCACACCAGGAAATTAAACATCCGAGCCCAATCAAACCAGGAAATTGGCACCAAATAGCCGCGCATTTATATAAAGGCAAGTTAAGGTTCGGTGTTGACGACGAAGTAATAAGTGCCGATTTGGCAAACCCTTTAGTCGCGCCCAAGTCAGAAAGCTATGCGATAAAAATTGCGCTGGATAATCAGTTGAATGGTTTAAATATAACGGGCTTGAAGATATTTGACTGGCAAGGTGAAGCCAAAATTACCTATGCCGACGGTACCTTTGAACAAAGCACCACAGCGGATGCCGATGGGAAGGCAAAATTTTCCCTAACCGCCAGACCTGCTCTGGTTGCCTACACCCGACCCTATGAGAAAAAAACATTTCTCGCACAAATAGGAAATATTCTCGTCCCGAATGCCTATGCGGGGACGGTTAAATCCGGCTGCGAATCGAGCTATTCCCCCATAGATCCGAACGCTGATGACGCGACTATTCGCATGGCTGATCAATACATGACAATGTTGCTCGAATGCTTTTTCAAACCGCATGTTGAAGAAGCCAAAATAGCCTATGAAACCAGTAAAGGGTTTGGAGAAGCCGCCGTTGCCTTGGTGAAAAGAGAAACGCTGGAAGCCGTTTATGCCGTATTAAAACAACAGAAGCAAAATTCGATTGTCATTTTAAATTGTTTGGATGCAGCTTTAACAGGCAGTAACAGCAGTGCGGTTGGTGCTGCCTGTGACTTTATAACCAGCATGTTGGCAGTGGGTGATTTGAGGGATATCCTGCTTCAGTCGTGGCACTATCACCTGGGGCATCTGACTGGCACGCAGGATGACTATGATGAATTAACCGCACAATTGTCCTCGATTGGATTAATTGCCTCGGCGAGCCAATTGATTCCTGGGGCAGGGCAAACGGCTGGCGTGGTAGCCACGGCATTCGTGGCTACAGCAAAAGCAGTGGCAAAATTACTTAAAAAAGTCGGTGTTGCCGGAAAAACCGCCGGTCGATTTATCGCTCAAAAGCTGGGTAAGATTATGGATAACCCGGCGACTGATGCGGCGCAAAAGATGGATGCGGTTAAGTTGATGGCGCCATTGCTCGAAATTGGAAGTTCGTTAGCCCTAATATATGATTCAGAGCCTCGTTTATTCTCGTTTTTAGCGCACACGATTAGCTCAGGCAAGGCACTGGATAATATAGTCGTTTGGTTTGACCGTTATACGAAAAGACTTGAGGCTGATTTAATAGCACAGAATCAAGCGCGGTTTCCTGATTGGCTTAGGTTTTTGATTTCGGAAGCGCATGCCATCACTGCGAAGGCAGAAGGTAAATTCGTCGCCCAGCTTACCAAACTATTAGACGGCGTGGATATTTACTGGCCAGACATTCCCGACTACACAGCACTTGCGCCAAAATTCAACGATCAACTAGACCGATTTATAAAGCTGGTTGATGACCCGAATTACAAATTTCCAGCGGTCGCCAACGACATGGATGTTTTGCGTGCGTTTATTACGGTGGGGGAGCTTGGTGGTTCGAACACAGTCAATAAATTTGCCAAACATGAAGGCTACACGATAGGCGTGCCCAAAGCGTCGTTTGACGAAACCGAGTTTATCAATGCCTTTGCGGACCTGCCGCTTAAAAATTTGACACCCGAAGCTCAAAAAGCACTGGCGGGATTAATCAACACATTCGACAACAAAATTGGGTTCCCGATCACCAAAGGTAATATTGCTCATGTGTTAACCGTTGCGGACATGCTAAAGGGAACAAAGCATAAGGTTTTAAAAATCGAAGCCATTGCTGATCCACTGGAGATGCTCTCTGGAACGAAATTCGCCGGGCGTCGAATCGATATACAAGTTGAAATTGAGGTTGATGGTGTTAAAAAAATCATCAATATCGAATTTAAAAACTGGTCTTCAAAGACTTGGAAGGCCAATCTGGCTGCCGCCATGTCTAAAACCCCCAAATCAGGGGGTGAAGCGGCAGAAGAGGCGGCTCAAGAAGTTGGGCAGTTGTATACTGATTTGCTTCGCTACATGAAGGAGGGCAATACTGGTCAGCAATGGATGTTTACGCCGGATGTTATTGAGAGTGGGCTTACTAAGGGTGATATGGAAAACAAGATTATCGATAAAATTGATGAGTTGATTGATGATCACGAAGGCGCACTGGCCTTAGAGTTTGGGATAGAAAACTTAGACGAATTACCAATTGCGGAAAAAATTGCATGGGATAATAGAGTTACGAAATTAAAGGAAGATATGAGAGGGAGTGGGTCTGATGGCCAGAAATTTGTTCAAATCTACGATTTTGGAAATATAAGTAAATAACATGAAATTTTATAAAGCGATTGTGGCTCTAACTATTAAGAAAAAAGATTCGCAAAGCCTAGTGTGGTTTAATAAAGAGTGCCACTTGAAGTTTGAATCTGGTCAATTATTTGTGTTGTATTTCGGTGTTTCTCCAATCTATGAACAAAGTTTTACATATTTAGGGCACGAGTTTGAGGTGAGCTCCGTAAAACAGTTTAAGTCGGCAGTGCCTCCCATCGGCAAAGAAGGAATACAGATACTCGATGCGGATAACGCAGTTCAAAAATTAGATTTAAAACCAGAGCAACTGAACTGCATCTTGAATAACTTAAATACAAATTCAAAGACTAAGTTTGCTTCAATAATTGGGGGAGTGGCCAAAAAAAGAAGCTACTCCCTAGCTGTTTTTGATACAGAAAATAGTCAGTTTTTAACAAAAGAAGTTGGGCTGTTTTTATGTGATTTCATCGAAGATCATTTTTATGGGTTTGACTTGAGTAAAAGAGAATTTCTAAAAATAGATTCTCAGTTAAAGACACTATGGGTAATGTCTGACGGTAAAACCGGCTTACTTGCTCAGCGGCCTAAAAAATATCTAAACACTGTTATAGTGTTTATCGGCCCAGAAAACGAAGAGCGAAATATAGTTGATGGTCGCGCTAAATACACCTGCTCAGGTGGTAAGTTATACGGCCTTAATGATGCTGACGGTTCAGTTGTTTGGCAAATAGATATGCCCAATTCAATGGATGGTTACGAGCTTGTCGGTGACATTCTCTACGCCGTTTCATTGAACGAAATCTTCCTGATTAATCCTGAAACGGGCGAAATCAAGCAGACCCTCGATACAAAAACATCAACACCGTTTAATCGTGATTTAAAACCCACGATCACGATTGATGACAAGTTTATCTACTATACCCAGTACGATGATGCAGTGATTCTGGCCTATGACGTGAATACCCTTGAACAAGTTCGCCGTATCGACATGCCAGAAGGGTATTACCCCAAAGAACATAATTTCCGCGATACCACGACCGGCAAACAGTACTTTACCATTCACAATAAAACCCAGTATGTGGCGCAATGGCCTGTATTAGAAATTGATCCAAACGACCTTGATTCACCTGTTGAATTTGAAAAAGAGCCAGAAATGGTGGCGGAGTTTCAGCCTTCGGCGGAAAACAAGGAAGAGCTAGAGTTCGTGATTCGAATGAAAACCAATAGCCTTGATGACGCTCTTCGCTTCGGAGAAATATATACCAGAGATTACGCCCAATGGCATAGTTATAATTACATGGGTATGAGCTTTGCTGATAGAAAGCCAGCAGAAAATTTTAATGGCATCATACGGTTTGTATACTCCGGCTGCGATAAAAGTGCTGATGTTGTGAACGAGCATCTCCATATTATGGAAAAGCGTTTTGATAAATGGATTGAAAAAGAAGGTTTTTTTTCGTGCACAAATAAGAAACAACCCACGCAGTTGATAGCGGAGTACGTCGAATAGGGGCATTTTTACGTTAATGGTGTTTCGCGAGCAATAGAATACCGGAGCAAACAGAACTTCTTTCCGGTCGAACACCCAGATTGCCGGGCTGGGGTGCGACCAGATTGAATATTGTGGACTAAGAGGCATCCGGGTCAATGCCAGATTTTTTAAGCAGCTCCCGCAATCGATCTTGTTCGCGTATAGCTACCTCTTTGGCGCCGCGTTCTTCTTCTTTGGCCTTGCGCTCTACTTCCTGATTTGCTAACGCAGCTTCTTTAGCTCGGCGCTCTTCTTCCTGTTTCCTCACCGCTTCCGCATGCTTCGCCAGCGCCTCTTCGAGTAGCGCCTGCTGGGTTTTTTCTTCCCGAATGGCATTTTCCCGTGCTTGATACAGGTGATAGGCTTGTTCTTTTTCAGAAAATCGCTGCAACGTGGCCATGGCTTGCCTCAGTTCTGGTGTATTCAATTGGGCAGGTAGCTCCGTCCAGCTTTTGGCTTCCCTGAAGAAAATCATCCACTGATCTTCCGTGCTCAGGGTCGGTGCCTAAGTGGGGTCAGATGAAACTTTTGTTAATATGATTTCTTGGTTAAACTCTTAAACCTACTAATAAACGAATCAATGGTTACAAGGATGCAGCCATGGCAAGATTCCCCCGTATATGCCCTTTGGGTATCCTTCAGCACGTGATTCAGCGTGGTAATAATTGTAGCGCACCAAAATCCAGTCATACGCTGAACCGAATTATTTATCATACGATTTGAAGGCTTTTTCGCAGGTTTATCGAATTGCCGTCATAGCTTGGATAAGCGAGTCGCCGCGCACCGGGAGGAGTTACTGGTGAAGAGCTATCTGGCAGAACATGCGGATATTCAGCCGGTATCGAATGATATGGTCAAAATCTACTATCAGGAAAACTCGCAGGAATTTGCGGAAGAACCTCAATACCAGTTCGAAGTGCTAACAAGCTACGGCGAGTTGACTGATGATCAACGCCAAAAGGTTCTGAGTGCGCTGGCCAGTGCGAAAACTGCCAACGATTGGAAAGCGTTGGAAAAAAAGCTGATCAAAAACCAATTACCCATCAAACATCAAACAGCCAAGGCCCGACCAGGGCTGCTTTCGGATGATATTAGAGCATTGCTTGAAAAAATAGTTCCCGAAAAGGCATTTAAAGCCACTGACTCTGCACCACGGATTTCCGACATTGATGTGAAACAAACTATTAGGATCATCAAAGTACTGGAAGTCACTCCGGGCGCGATCAAACCATTAGCAGAGGTCAGTGCCAATATCAGAAAACGACTGGCACCCATCATGATGAAGCAGGCGGTTGCAGAAGCATCGCAAAATGCCCGGAAGAACGTAGATATCAGCTACTAAAAACGAGTATTCGTCTAATTAAACAAGTGAGCAGTATGTGATTAGATTCCTGGTAGAGCATGGCAGCACGGACTTTAGGCAACGTAGTCTCTTAAGGAGTCTACTGTTGATCGCGAGCTACGTTTTGATGAGTTATGTGCTAATGAGCTTGGTTGCCCAGCGCGCCGTTGCTGCCGAAAGCTGTACCAAAGCCTTCCCTCATGCGATTCAGAGCCATGAAGCCGGCGGCGAAATCTCCTTCGCATGAGAAATGGTGTCGAATCTATTTTAGCTATTCCAGTATCAGTTGAGACAGTTAAAGGCAATCGTCGAGAGGTGGCAGTAATGGAAACGAATATGTTTAATGAATTGATGGCCAGTGTTCAGGAAATGGATCAGATCGTCAAAGGCCAAGAGAAAGCCAGTCGAGGCTTTAAATACCCTGATCCTGAAGTCAAGGCTATTCGTGAGCGTTTAGGAGTACCTCAAGAGAAATTTGCCATGATTTTGGGGGTGTCCAAACGAACGTTTGAGAACTGGGAACAGGGGCGTCGTGATCCCACTGGAGCAGCGCGCTCGTTATTGCGCTTAGTAGAGGCTGACCCGGAATATGCCTTGAAAGTACTGCATGGCTAAGTGCCATGGTGGGGGGATCTTCTTGCAGTATTGAATATCTAAAGAGGTATACAAATCCAGACGCTGACAGTGCTTTGACAAACACAAACAAACTTATTCCAATCTGGTAAAGCAGGGCGCTTTAACGCCATTTCTGCGCCAGTACAACCGCGATAAAAACCCGTCAACCAATTTTTTTATTCTTGCCAGAAGAGTGCCGCTCACGCAGGTCGCTATCAATATAGCGGTCGGTGGTGTGCATCGAGGCGTGACCGGCATCATCACGCACATGCTCACGAGGGCGCACTTTGACATCTTCGGATATACCCGTATGGCGCAACCAGTGCACTGTTGCGGCTTCTAACTCTGCCGCTTCATTATCCAATCCTTCTGCACGCATTCTTTCGAAGGAAAGATCGAAGCATTGCTGCACAATCGCGCGTATTTGCCGGGTACTGGTCACAGGTCCATTACCCAGATTTTTGGGCACCAATGGCGTGGTTTCGTCGGGGAATGGTAAAGGGGTTAGATCAAGTGCTTGGCGGTATCGTTTTAGCGCTGCCAGCATATCATCCGAAACGGTTACAATTCTGCTTTTGTTGCCTTTACCAACAACATGTAGCCACCAGTTACCATCCATATCTTTGCGAAAATCACCCATAACCGGTGTCGAGCGTTCATCAGCAACCAGCTCGGATATTCGCAAATACATGCCGTAGAGGCAGTTCATAATAAATAAAGTGCGCTCGTGCCGCTCGTTACTGTTAGCAAGAATTTGTGCCGTTTCGAGCACAAATTCCCACTGAAGGTTACTGATTCGCCGAACGGGCGTTTTCGTGCTGCGTTTTTGTAAGAATTTACTTTTTTGCCTGATGAGAACCACCGGGTTTGATTCGGTAACTTCTTCCTGAATCATAAAATTGAAGAAAGATGACAGCACCGAAAACATAGCCCGCAATCCAGACTGGGATAGCGTGTATTTTTTACGATTTGCTTCGTGGCCATGTTTATAATCTACCTTTGTAGTGCTCACAACAAAAGGACGCCATTCCGGATTGATTATGCGTTCATCGTTGCGATTTACGAAGCGAGAAACGTTTTTAAGACCAATCCAGGCTAATGGAGGTTTTTGGCAAAAGCGGATAAATTCTTCGATGTCTTGCCGCTTTAATTCAACAATCGAACAGCGCCGAATAATCCAGGACCACTGCAATAAGCGTTCGATCTCTCTGCGATAGGCGTTAAAAGTTGAAGAGCTGCCGTTGTAGCTGTAGATAAACTTCCAACCAAATTCGTAATCAACAGAAAATCCTACACCGGCATCCTGATTGGGAATGAGAAACTGCTTTTCATTAAACGGATTGGCCAGATGTTCCAGGTTGTCGAATATGGGTTTCGGTGGAATTTGTTCGTTTTTATCTACATTGGCGGACACGTACAGGCACCATAAGTTATCTGAGTTAGCATCATAGTAGCCAGCAAATACCCTAATGGCAATATTCCGAAATATTCCCTATTATTGCTTCCAACCCTGTGAGTGAGTGAGTAAATGCGTTGAATTACAATGGTTTAATAGGGGTTAAGTATCCATATGACATTACATTATTATGTTTTTTTGTAATGGCACCCTATTTTTGAGCCGAGTTTCTGGAAAGTAGTGGCACATATCCTTTACAAAAAACTGTATCTAGCAGATCGTCTATCGGATATTTACTACAATGAACTATAACGCTTGTCACTATTCTCTAATTAAGGGCAACTCTCTAATAGGGTCGCTCGCCGCGCCCTCTTGACGGGCAAAAAGACGCCCGTCAATTTACCCTGGCAGGTATTTACCCGACCAGCGATGTGGTAAAGTTCGAGTGCGACAACAGGCTGAGGAGCCGATGAGTCGTGACCGGCGATGAGGGGGATCTTGCGCTGAATTAAGCCAACCCCCGAATCCCACCCACAATACATATTTATCTAGAGATTTCCATGAGTGGCAGTAATTGCGCAGTAAATGAACTCTTCTGCTAAATTAAATAAACAGACATTGCTTACATATTCGGGGAATGTGAAGTTTTACGCCTTTTAAGACATTCGCATTCCTCCTTTCATAACGGCAGAATTTTTCAGGCACCTAAGAAAATAGGTTATTAACACTTGTGTTTAAAAAGTTCAAATGCCGATGAAGCAACCAGTCTATACTTAATTCCAAACAAATTATCAAAGCAATTGGATTTAGATTATGAACAAGGATGCCTGGAAAACATCCGACTCTGAGTGGGTCAAGAAAAGAGAAAAGGACTGGCCGGAATTAGAGAAATACCTGGCAGAGTATATGTCTGTAGATATGTATTTCCCAAAGGAGCATATGACAACAGCAAAAGAATTTTTCTTTAAAGGAGTCATTGAATTAAAAGACGATCATTCACCTTTAAGGGGGCTGAATGCAATTGATTTATTCCTATTACATCCAAGTTTAGATATTGACGATGCCAGAGAAATAATCGATTTATGTATTAAGGGTGGCAAGATACTTAAAGGTGCTTTTACTGTGCATTACTTAATTGATGGAACATGCCAACCATTTATCGACAAGGGAGTCGTACAGCCCGATATCGTCGAAGTGATCGTAGAGGCATTTTACGGTAAAAACTACGACGAAGCGGCGAAGCTAAGGAAGTTTGATAAAGTTAAGGATTGTTCCGATACACATTACTCGCTTCTGGATTACTGCTCTAGATACTTATCCAGACATCGCACAGAGTACTTCCCAGCTATGCAATTGTTGCCTTTTATTGTAGACAGCATGTTTTTGCTACCCAAAGAAGGGATTAAAAAATGTGGTTTTCAGTTCAAACAATACGCAAAGCGCATGAAAAAATACCCAGAAAGAAAAGGGGAATATACAGAAAAGCAAAAAGCTTTTTTCGAAGCTTACATGCAGGCCATACGGGATAACTGGGATCAAATTGACCCGGCTATTCAGGAATACTACCGTGAACCACTGAATATGCCTTAAGGGAGCCTTATGTCTAGCATAGAATTTCGTTGTGAAGTCAAAGCGCCTGCGGATAGTAAGGTGCATACCTTTCTTCAGTACCTGGAACAGTGCTTTACTCGCCGCTGGGAGCGAGAAGAAGCATTAGAAAGTATCGAAAAACTCGGTGTGGATACCGCTTTTTTGGAGGATACCGATGGTTCCGAGTTTGGTTACTTTGAGGCAGACGAAGAAGGCTATGTTGGTTTTATTATAGATTTGGTGCCATCTGCGGATATTGAGTTGTTTGATGACTTCATTGAGGTGTTAGAGTCTTTGGATGCTGAAAGTTACAACGCCCACTTGTTCGATTCGAGTTCTGGGGGTGAGCAGTCTTGGGAAAAATAAATTGAATTCGCCGGTTAGACGTCGAATACCTCTCTAATTCCTGTTAGTCCGCTTTGGGGCAATAGTTAGCATTCATCACACGGTGTAAACGCTAACAAAAATGTCTGCAAGGTTGAACTTTGCAGAAGAATCTAGCCACCATATCAATTCGATTTAAGCAGGTTAATCAGATAGCTATTGCGACGATGAGCATGGCTCACAGCTCGCGTCATGGCAATAAACTCTGATGACGCCCCGACAATGTGCACCTCGGCCTGGGCGCGGGTAATTGCCGTGTACAGCCACGCTCTATCCGTAATCCGTCCCTTCTGTAAGGCCACGATAATGCGCGGGAACTGACTACCCTGCGCCTTATGCAGCGTGATGGCGTAACCCAGTTCCATGCAATCCAACACGTCTTCCGTGATAGCAATGGTTTCACCCGTATCCAGCGTTACCGTTCCATAGCTCGATTCTTCCTCGTCTACCCTGCCTTCGACCGAAGTTAGAACGCCCAGCGAACCATTTTGTATGCCGATATTGTAGTTGTTCTTTGTGAAGAGAATCGGGTCACCTTCACGCAGATCAAGAAAGTAATCATCACCATACAGGTTGAATTGAAGTCGCTTGCCAGCAGGATTCACCTGTTTCTGGCAATGATGGTTCAAGTCCGCAATCATGGCTTTGGTTGCGCCCACAATTTGCGTGGTTTGGGGCGACATGGCGTAGAGGCAATGACACACAGATACTATCTGATCTGGCGGCGTTTCGTGAAACGTGATCGCTCCAGTGGTCAATCCAGGCGGCACTTCTCCCCGGTTAATGCAGGCCGAGTATTCCGGTATACCCGTCGTGCCTTCCTGACGCTTAACGATGTCTAGTTTGGTGTTAGGTATTGCCCCTGATTCCACAATATCAGCGAGCACTTTGCCGCAGCCGATAGGGGGTAGCTGATTAGGATCACCTGAAAAAATGATCCTGACAGAAGGATCAAGGTGCGTAACGATTCGGTACATGGTAGGCAGGTCAATCATACTGGCTTCATCAATAACCAACAGATGTTTAGCCTGCTCCTCGGAGGGGGCAATAGGTTCTTCCCGCAACAGTCTTGCGATGGTCATGGTGAAGAAGCCCACGGATTCATGCAGCCGCATAGCTGCGCGGCCTGATAGGGCAACCGCATGAATTTCGTAGTCAAGGTGGTTATACGCTTTCAGCACCGTTCTTAAAACGGTGGTCTTTCCAGTCCCAGCTCCACCGGTAATACAAGAAAACTTGTGAGTTAAACAGGCTTCAACTGCTTCCAATTGCCGATCTGTTAAGTCGTATGGCAACTCCAGCACCGCTTCTTTGATCGCGTCACACTCAGCGTCATCCGGCTCATTATTCCAATTGTAATTATTCCTTTTAGTATAATTGCCTGTCATCCCCCCAGACGCGCTTTTGAGTCGCTTGGCAACGACATTCTCCATCAACAATTGAGCTGTGGGGTGATACGTCCCGTCCTCAGGATTGAGAATAAATTGTGTTTTCTCGTGACCTGAACGGAAAGCCTGACCTACCAAGTCACCGTCCTTTAGCAATTTGTTCAAGTGAGGCCGCAGGTCTGTGTGATTTGAATAGGTGTGGCCTTTCTCTATTTCATGTCTAATTGCGATTTCAAGTGCAGCACTTAATCGCCTATCATCATCTGGCGTGATCGGCTTCTTGGATTTCCAGTTTTGTGTAGTCAGATCTATCTGGTCAAAGACCATACCGAACCCTATCAACAAATACGGGTTTTCTTGAATCGCCTGAATGGACTTTTCTCCGTGATGCTTTAGGAGCCGTTGCTGAACGCTTGCTGGGATCTTTCGTTCAGACATCCAATTACAATAAGTGAGGTTTTTATATTTAGCGTAACCGGCAAAGAGTGCATCTACAGATTCATCGCTCAGAAGCCCTTTGAGGCGTATTCTATTCTCCGAGCTATCATTTCGAAGGGTTGAGTGAAAATCACTCCCCAGAGCTTCCCAGAGCGCTCTTGCTTTGCTCTCACCAATACCTTTAAAGTCCTTTTCTTTCGCAATGAACTGGATTAACTGCTCACCAGTTTCAGGCAACTGACACTCGATACTTTCAGGATTTTCATAAGTGTGCTGTTGCATCACGTAATCGCCGGTCTGTATATCCTCGATTATACGATTGCCTTTTACTTGCCAGTGCTGACCAATAGCTGGCTGAACAGGCAAAGCGTCAGGGTGAATCTTAACTGTTGCGTAATACCTGCCACTGTTCTGCTTGAAGCTATCTTTTGTCAGCGGCACGCCGCTGAAGACAACCAGATCTCTTGTGTTTAGAGGGATGCTTGTAACCCTGAACTGTTCTTGTAGAGGAGCTGCATTCATCGCGGCATGAATCCCATTTCAGCAAGAGTTTCATTGAGCTCACCAAAACGAGCAAGCTTGTTCTCAAGCTCTTTGACCTTCGCCTTAAGCTCGATGTTTTCAGCTTCTAGAGTTGAAACACGTTTTGAATCTAGGTTTTTACGATTAGCCGTGTTGTCGTATTTTTTGGGTGCTGTTTTATCTTGTTTTGCAGTTTCACTAAGCGGAGGTAACACACCCTTCTCACGAAGCTCATTCTCCAGCTCATCAAGTTCTTTTTTGAGGGCAGGGTTTTGATTAAGTGCTGATTTTCCGCATCCAACCGCGGTAGCAACTTCGCCTCGATTGAGCTGACCACGGAATATAATTTGCTTAAAGTCATCGTGAGTCTGGGTTGCTACCCAAGACCTAAACGCGTTCAGGTTTTTTTCTGCTTTTTGCTGACCGCTTGCCATTATTAGCCCCCCTGGCTCTCTATGTAAGGCTTAGAACGCGCCACTCCAGGCAAGTTATCTAGCCTTAGATTCAATATCCTGTAGTGCTTTGTTGAACACAGCCATGACCGCTGGGTTACTTTCACCGATACTGGCAATTTTCTGTATAAACGCTTGTAGATAGCCAATTTCAGACTCTACCACCTCCAGTCTGGCTTTTAATTGAAGAATCCTTTCCGCCATATCAATGTCTTTCTCAAGATACGACGCAAGCTTCGTATCTGTTGTTGTGATAGGCTTGCCTTTTAGTAGGCGCTTCTTCTCTTTGTATTCGTTTTTGATGTTCAGATACTTATCAAGCGTTTGTCGAGTGGTGGTAATTGAAAGGCTCGATTCTATTTTCGTGACCAGCAAATCCCACGTTAACTTACCGTCCCAACTGCGAATTAATGCCTGTATAGAGATTTGTTGCTCTATATCGAGCGACTTCGATGACATATACACATTCCTTACATTGACCCTAGAAAGTCCAAAAAATTATTTTTAGCAGCTGTGTTATCAGGGCTTGTTTTGGCTTCAATGGCGGCTTGCAGCGCCTCGGTTGGATCAGGCAGGTTCAACGTTCGTTCCGTGACTGCTTTAGTGTCCAGATCTGTAATGCGAAGGGCATTTGAGCTAGCAATATAGCGCACAATAGAACCTTCTTTTATGCTCTTGTCAGCAAGAATGCCTACCAAGTTCTTTAACATGCAGGTATTTTGAAAGTGAGTTTTATACCATTGCTGCATCCCATCGCTCGAGGTGAAGTTGATGGTTTCTTGAACTTGCTCTAAATTGTGTGTTTGCACCTTGAGGTCCTTCTTTAACAATTCAATGGCTTTTTCATCGTGCGCGACGTGACAGGACGATGGGCATAAGGTGCATTGCGTTTCAAATTCGGTCATGTAGGTGCAAGGTGATAGTGTGAGGTTTTGCGTGCAAAAGCCAACTTCGGTTACGAATGTTGGAGCGAGGTTGTCGATCGCTGCATCATACTGCGTCTTGCTTTGTATGCGCTTGCTGATTTGCTCTTCAGCTTCCTCTTCCGTCTCTTGGTCATACAGGATGTCGCTGATTACAGAGGCATTTTGAGCATCTGTTGTGTGTATGTAGGTTAAGGTTTGCTCTGGGCTCTTTCTCCCGGAAAGCATGGTGATGAATGCATGCGGCAAGCCTTTTTTATCCAGGTAATCATTCTGCCAGTGTCTGAATTGATGGGGCTTAACAAAAATATCCGCAGAAAAACCATGTCTCTCAAAGATGGATTTTTGACTGCGATTATTTTTTTTCAGATCGTTATAGAAATAATGGCCCAATGCGGCGACAGAAATCAATAGAAAATGTGATGCGCCTCTTTGGAAAATTTGCCTTTCGGTGAATGCAAATAAGGAGTTTTCATAATCAACCCGCTTGTTTTGAGTTTCGTTGTAACCTTTTAGCTTTGCCTGATTGATATCAACAAAGTGATTTTGAAGTTCGGAAACTGTGGGCTCTGCTTTCCCTGCGCTATATTTTTTAAAATCACGTTTTCTAAATAAACACTGACCAAAAAGTGCGGTAACGTAAGGGCACTCGATTACCATTAATAGCTTGTCGAAAGGGGTAAGCTCTGCAATGGGCTTGAGGAATCTGGGTTGTTGTTTGTTCTTAGGGTTGGGAACCTCGACTGCCCCTTGCGTGTCGGGCGTCACTCGCGCCATTTTATCTGTGCCGTCGTAAAAGCCCAAAAGCAGCGCAAGGTGGATTAGGGTGATTGGCTTATCCTTTGCTGGGTTCAGTAAATTAAGATTTACTTTCTGTGGCTTAAACTCACCAAGCACGTCTTTCAGTGGTCGATTGGGAGCATTATAGAATCTTGCTAATACCCGCGCTGGCTCGGTGACAATGCCCATGTAGTGCAGTGCTCTATCAAGGCTTTCAGCCATTTCAGTATTAAAATGTTTCTGGTTATCTAAATACCCCTTCGAACCACGCCAGTTAAGGTAATAAACTGTTTCCGGCTTCCCTTCAACGGTTTCAGTATGGCTTTGTAAGCGCTGCTTTGTAAGAATTGCTTGCTCGGCTGCAGCTCGGCTAGGTGACGACATCGCCAGCGCTGACATGGTGCAAGTAAAGGCATCACGCTGTATCTTCGAAGGGTGGATTAGGTCTTTCCAACCGCTTATGTCAGATGGTTTATTCTTGTATGGCGGGATCACGTCATAAAAAATCGCTCCTAGCGCCAGGAGCGCTTTTTCATCGGGAAGCTTCTTGCTTTCTTCTTCAATGGCTTCGTCCCCTGACTTGCCTCTCGTCTCAGAACTACGTATAAAGAGCGGACAACAACTCGCCGAAAGCATCTTATGCAGATGAAGCCAGTCAAAGAAACTGGAGAGGAGTTGAGTGTTCCCTATGCTGTCTACGGTGTGCTGAATATCATTCATGCTACTACAAGCTACATTACTGCCAAGTCTAATAAGAAACTTCTTGGCGATGCCGATTTTGATTCTCTTAGTAATTAAGTTGGTATTTTCATTAATTAAATCCAGACAATAAGCGAAAAGCAGCTGATGGGACTCTGGATCTAGCTTATCTGCTTCTGTGAACGTGGTAACGAATTTTGCACGGGGCTGATTACCATTATTGAATAAGAAATTCACAGTTTTTCCAGATCCGTTTGTAAAAGTGACGGCGATATCCTCCCAACTGGCTTGCTCTCCTATTTGGTTTGTAAAGCCCGTTAGCGGTTGCAGTCTTTTCTTTTCAATGTAGGCGTGCTGGTTTTTAATATAACGGTTTAATGTAGTCATTATTTATCTACTAGCTTCAAAGTCATTCGTTCTTCGCAAAGCGCTAGGGTTGCCTTGATGTAAATGATGATTTTCTTGAGTTTTCTTACTGTCGCAGAGTGACCCGATTGACTATTGATTTGAAGTTTACGTTCCGCCTTATCGAGATACTGCTGATGATTCGCAGTTTCAAGCGGCCTAAAGTTGTCGCAGGGGTAGCAGCCCATTGGGGCCCCCCCCTTTAGCTTTGCAGCTTGAGCAACTTTCGGGGTTTAACAGGTACCCGATCTCTTCATCAAAAGGGCTTTTAACACAAAAAGCTTTATCCTTTTGCAGCGATTTAACTGATGTGGTGTCGAACCTCTTGATAATATGGTTGTCGGCATATGCCTGGTCTATTTTCACGCGTTCTTTGGTCTTTAGGTCGAGGTAGGGATCTATCGCTCGAACGCTCACGCCTGTAATTGAAGCCGCTTGCGCTCGACTGAATCCTTGCCAAATTGCTTGTGTTAATTGCGTGTGCCGCCACCGATTATTTGAAAGAGTTAAGGGCTTATTGGGTAATCGGTCACTCTGTGCATTGAGTTTTGTTTTGAATGGATAGGCTATGATTTGACCAATGTAATTTGCGTTCATGTGGTACGCTTCAGAGGTGTCACTGATTGCCGTGAAAATCTCAGGCTTTGACTGATGCCGCGCTTTAAAAAGGCTTAGATCGGGTAACAGGGGTAAACGCCGCATCATTTCTATCGTTTCATCGGTGCTTAGAGTGATACCGTTGCTATGTAACTGGTGCGTAAGGAGGCTTTGGTAAGCCTGATAATAACGCAATAACAGTAAAGAAAAGTCCGGCTCTAAGCGGTGCGAGCGCGATTCTGCATTAAAGCGAAATTCCCCGTCTTTCCCCTTAAAGGTTCGAAGGTGTAATTGCTCAATATCTGAAAATAGATGCTGTGTAATGGGTTTCCAGTGTCGGTTAGATTCTTTGTGTGACTGAAACTCTTGACCCACAGGCAGCACATCACACCATTTGATCTTTCTAAGCTGGATAGGGCGCCTGACAATTGCCACCATAAGCTGACAGGCAATCACAGTTCGTAACCGTGTAAATGACTGCTGTGTAACTGTGTCGCCATCAAGCGCTTGGAGGGTTTCAATACGAAGCGCCTCAAGAATATTATCATGCTCAGACTCACTGTATGCGCCGGTTTTGATGTCAAGAATCCCTTTTGTTCTATCAAACGCGACGAGGCTTTCAGCTTTGATTGAGTCGTATAAAGGAGTGAGTGTTACGCTGTAGTAGCCATTAGTTCCCCTGCACAAAGCAGCCAGTGAGGAGCGAACGGATGTTTTATGGTTGTCAAGCGTTAACCACCACGCGTTAAACGCATGGCGATCAGTGTAATTAGCGATGGTTTTAAGAGTGCCTACATAAGTATTTATGGTGCCAGAAGAATAGTGCGTAGCAGCATGTGCTATTGCCAACCTTAAATCGAGAAAGGTGTCAGCACCTACCTCAAGTTCATTCATCCACACTAAATTCAGGATCTTTTTATACCCAAGAACCCATTCATCAGCTAGCACATCAAAAGTATAACCATTTTGTCTGGCTAAAAACGTTCTCTGGCCAGAGTATGTTCTTTTTAATCTGGTGATTTGGGCTTTATTCATGATCACCTCCAAGGTGTGGAAGTGATTGACTCTGATTCTTTGCAGAGAGTTCTTGAACTTTCACAGCCAGCTTAAATTCGTTATAGGTTTGTGCCATTTTGGAGCCCTCAACCCAACCCATGCTGTATTTACGCATGTCTTCAATCTGAGCTGCTTCATATCCCGCAGCCTCTGCTTTGTCAGTAAACACCTCATTCCATTTATGTCTGAGCTTGTGAGGGTGCAGTTTGATGCCAATAGTGCTACCAAACTTATCTACTAATTTGTGTATGGACTTGTAAGTTATAGGTTGTCCGGATGTGATACCTTTTTCTGAAATAAATACGAAATCATGCTCATGAGCATCGGGGTGTGATTCTCGCTCGGTTGATATATAGAGCTTGATTAACCTCATTAAATCTGGCGACACCGAAACTGACAGCGCTTTGGTTTTGTTTGCGGCAGGTATGCGCCTAGGATCCGTTGCATCGTTAGGGGATCGGGTAAGGTAAAATCTTGGGTTGTCCCAATCATCCACTAAATCACTAATCTTGAGTTTTAGTACGGCACCTACTCGAACTCCAGTATCAATCAGAATTTGCATAATGATCTGATTTCTCAGTTTGCTCGATTTGAAAGGGTTCTTCGGTGAGCTTTCTTTGATGATTTCTATCATCTCAAAGAATTTGTCTGTTGGAATGACGGACTCAAATGCGTCCTTGGTAATGGTGTTGTGTTTTCGAGCGCCTGAAATAAACTTATTGATGTAGAGCTGAAAGGCTCTGAATTTATGGTCAATTTTAACGTTTTCTTCTGTTCCTGCCTGGTCGTAATGATGGTGGACGTACAAGTATTCAATATAACTTCTCAGGCGAATCAAGCGCAGGCGAAAAGTGTGAGCTGATACCTGGGATTGACTGTTGGCTGTTTCATAGATAGCGTCTCTGATGCGCTTATCTGTAATGCTGGTTACACTTGATTTTCTCTGCGATTCCCCATCATCAGCATAGAGCTTACATGCTCGAACAAAATCCTCAACTTCGACTCTTGAGAGGAATTCACCATTAGCAACCCTGGCAATTAGATCTATAGACTTATTTGCGAAATAGCAATAGAGGTTCTTTAACTCGTAGGCGTAATTAAGACGTGTATTTAGACTTGATGCTTGCGTGTTTTTTACCTTCTTGCCTCTAGAAAGCGGCGAGCTATGATTGCCATTCAAATAAGCATTGAGATATAAGCAAACAGGAAAAATATTTTTTCGAACTACCACTGGGAACGGGTGGCCATTGGTATCTCTATATATTTTGACTGTGACATCCTTATACAAAACTGTCATTACATTACGGCTCAATTCATATACATTTTTCCACTTTATAGAATGACTTTAAATCTGTAAAGGGTAAAAATATTTAAATAGCGAGCTTATAATCGTTCTGGAAGGTTTTTATAGTTATTATACTTTACAATATTTATGGTGGACATTTATTCCGATAATCACATTTATCGGAATATTTAGAGGCTTAATAGTGATGCTAGATAAGGCCCGGCTGAAACAAGGCTTTAACTGTTGATTCTATTGCCGGCACGATAAAGGATTTTGTGGAGGAAATACGCTAACAGCAACGCGTTAGCGTATTTGTAGGACCAATGGTTGGTTATTTACGTTTCTTTTTTGGTTTTATCAGGTTATTCAATTCATCTAAAGCTTCACCCGAGTAAACCGCAAGATTCTGCATGCTTGGCAAGGTATCTCTGCAGCCGGTATAACCAAAGTTTAAAGAGCCGTCATAGCTTAAGCATGTAATATTCAATGCACCGCCATGGGCGATTAATGATACCGGGTACATTGCTTCCAGTTTAGAGCCATTGTAATAAAGTGCGTGATCTGGCCCCGGCACGTTAGAAATGGTGACGTTAAATGCCGGTCGCATCCTTCCGCCCAGGCCAGATAATAACTGTAATATGTAAGGCGACATCATCAACATCGTATACTGGTTAAGCGTATTACGCGGCAAACTTTGTAAATGGTTCTTTGCTGTTTTAGTAGAGTCCTTAATCGTTTCAAGCCGTTTAAGCGGATCTGCCACATTGGTTGCCAGACTGGCTATCATAAAGCTGATTGCCGTACCGGTGCCTTCGTCATCAGCTGGTCTGATATTTACTGGTATCCCGGCTGTAAGTGGCAGCTCTGGCAAGCAGTTACGCTCAAGCAAAAATCTTCTTAATGCAGTACCGCAAATATACAGAACAATATCATTCAGAGATGCATCAGCATTCTTTGCGAGAGTCTTTAACTGTTCTAGCGGGTATTGCTGGGTGGCAAAACGCCTTTGGCCGGCAACCCGCATATTAAGTATTGATTGAGGGCCAACAAACGGCGCCGCCAGTTCATCCAGCCCTTTTACAGCACTCATCACCAGCCTGCTAAGCGCTGCAACCAATTGAGGCGTATTGGAAGCCTGCTCTTTTACTGCATCAATTGCTTGATGAACCGCGCCTTGTAATGTCGGGACGCTGTCTGCTGCCAGACCTTTTGGCTTACGTTTGGGACCAATAGACCAAGGCGCTGGCATTTCTGTATCGTCGGGGCTGTTAGATAGTATGCGCTGCAACAACCGCACGCCGCTCACACCGTCGATTAACGAGTGATGCATTTTTGTGTACATCGCAAATCGATTATTCTCAAGTCCTTCGATCAAATGGCACTCCCATAATGGGCGTTTGAAATCGAGATGGTTCGAATGCAGTCGTGAAATCAGCACACCTAACTCTCTCTCACCACCTGGTTTAGGTAACGCTGAGTGCCGAACGTGGTAATCAAGATCGATTTTGTCGTCAACGACCCAGGAAGGCGAAACGATTCGAGAAAACAAGCTGGGATTGGCTAGCTTCTTGTTCCACGGCGACACCACTTTAAATGCCTTTTTCATGCGATCAACCTGATCACGTAAAAAAGTTTCTGGGGCATTTTCAGGTAAGCTGAAAATTTGTAAATTGCCCACATGCATAGGCGTTTCTTCAGAATCGACCGCTAACCAGGATGCATCTAATACGTTCATTCTTGCCATAGTTCTTCATTCCTTGAATTTATTGAACTGTTCAACTGATTCTCTCCCCGACTAAAAGGCTGGATATTTAAACTACCGTTACATAGTAGTACAAATTCTCAACTACGATGTGCATTCAGCAAAATATGACTCATCTCTCATTTACCAAAAGAGTGGTCTAACACTACTTTTAGTCATTCGTTTTTTAATTCAAATGTCAGACCAGCATTTTTTTCGAGCCTGACCAGTAATTTATCTTTAAATATTGTTGATGGCGTCCAAAAACCGCCTGAAGTTTTAGCACTCACGTCAAGCGCCAGACACAGAGCAGCTTCACCCAACATTTTTGCTGTTGATCCATACCCTGGATCACGGTCGCCTGTCACTTTTGCACGAATAACCTCATTGTGTTCAGTTAGCCCCATAAACCGTAAATCGTAAAAGCCGTGTTCCTGGGAGGTTTTAGATGGCCCCTCCCCTGGTTTTGGTACAACAAATTTCTCTAAAAACCAGCGGGATGGTTTGATGGCCGCAGCCACCATAAAACTCCCCATGACAGCACTAATGGCAATACTACCGAGCGTACCCTTTACACCTTTGCCGGTTATCATGGCTTCGTCATAAGTAAAGTTTTTTCCGTAATGACTTTTACCCAACAGGTTGGATCGATGCACAATTCTTGTGTTAATCGCAGCCATCACAAAGGGGGCAATCCATGTATCAAAATTACGATCAAACTGCGCCCCATTAACATTGTTCTGTCTCGCCCTAAACGGATTTGGGTCGCCGCATAAAGAAAACGGATTTGCCAACTCTTTGCGTAATGCGGGATCAGCGGCTGCCTCTTTAACGACATTAAGCAGGCTCGCTACGGTGCCACCTGAAAACTCACCCTTCATTGACTTCACACGCATACTTACATGTGTACAAGGTTTACCAAATTTTTCCTGGGCATTTTTTTGCAGAAAATACACACCCATATCTGATGGAATAGAATCAAATCCACAGCAATGAACAATTTTCGCACCACTGGCTTTTGCGGTTGATTCGTAGCGTTGGATCATCTGGCGTATCCATTGTACTTCGCCTGTCAAATCACAGTAGTGGGTACCAGTTTGCGCACAGATTTTAACAAGCGCTTCGCCGTACAGAGCATAAGGACCAACGGTGGAGACAATCACTCGGGCACTGGCACAAAGATTTTTTAGCGAGGTTTCATCGGATGAGTCAGCGATTATCGAGGGCAAACCAGTCGCTGCAGCCCCTAAAGACTGCTTTAATTCTTCTAGTTTTTTAGCTGATCTACCGGCAATCGCCCAGGTAAATCCGGTGTCGTTTCCATATTTTGTTGCTAAATACTCAACGAGTATTTTACCAACGAAGCTGGTGGCGCCAAAAACAACAACATCGTATTTCTTTTTAGTATCCATAGGTAAACCCGAGTTTTTCACAAAGAGATTGGAGTTATTATTAGTTAACGCATGTTAGCCGATCAGCTTCACTATTGAAACTTCAGATATATCCCAAAGGCAACGCTGTGGTGTCTATCACACGCCGAAGAATAAAGCTTGAATGAACCCCGCTGACGCCGGGAATACGGGTGATTTTATTTAATAAAAACTCCTGATAGGCATCCATGTCGGGCACCACGACTTTAAGCATATAGTCGGCATCTTGCCCGGTAATCAGAAAGCACTGCTGAATTTCTGGCAAGTCCGCTACAGTTTGTTCAAATAGTTCGAAGCGTTCTGGGGTGTGTCTGTCCATGCTAATCTGGATCAGCACCGACAAATACAAGCCAAGTTGTTTTCGCTCAAGCAGCGTGACTTTGCCGAGGATAACACCGGCTTCTTCCAGTGCCTTTACCCGCCTTAGACAAGGTGAAGGCGACAGCCCTACTTTCTCGGCTAACTCCTGATTGCTTAGATTGGCATCCTTCTGCAGCAGCTCTAGTATACGTCTGTCTGTCCTATCAAATTTCACCACCACCCCCAAAGATTTATAATTGCCATATATCTTACATAATTGACATATTATTGCTTATAAATACAGAAACACAAAATAATAGACAGCAAATTGCCGGTTAAATCCCTTATTATAGTGTTTCAGTTAGATCACCTCACAAGGGTTTTCAACTCGATCCTAAACTCAAAAGGTTAAGGAATACCCTCGCCCACAAGGCGTCGCAACGGGGTGTCATAACACCCCGGCAAACCGACACAGCTTGATTAAGGAATAGACATGAGCTTCGACCATAAAAAATACCAGGCCTTCAAACCTATTAAGAACCCTAACCGTCGCTGGCCAGATACCACAATTAACAAAGCGCCAAGGTGGTGTGCTGTAGATCTTCGGGATGGTAATCAGGCGCTTGTTAACCCCATGTCTGTTGAACAAAAAATGCGTTTGTTCGAACTTCTGGTTGCGGTCGGCTTTAAAGAAATTGAAATCGGGTTTCCTGCGGCTAGTCAGGCCGACTTTGATTTCTGTCGCAAGTTAATTGACGAAAACAGAATACCAGCTGATGTGACTATTCAGGTCTTAACTCAGGCGCGAGAAGAAATCATCGCTAAAACATTTGATGCGCTGAAAGGCGTATCTGCGGCGATCGTCCATGTCTATAATTCCACGTCCAAAACCCAGCGTGAGCAGGTTTTTGCAATGGATAAGTCAGGCATAAAAGCAATTGCGGTTGCAGGTGCAACAGCGCTGCAAACCCATGCAAAGCACTATCCGGAAACCAATTGGACGTTTCAATACTCCCCCGAGAGTTTTACTGGAACAGAGGTAGAATTTGCCGTTGAAGTCATCAATGCAGTCATCGATGTCTGGCAGCCCCAAAATGGGCAAAAAGTAATTATTAACCTTCCCTCGACTGTTGAAATGTCAACACCCAATGTGTTTGCAGATCAGGTTGAGTGGGTGCTGGACCGAATTAACCAGCGAAAATTCATCACCGCCTGCCTGCACACGCATAACGATAGAGGCTGCGCAGTTGCTTCGGCAGAACTTGGCTTAATGGCAGGCGCAGATCGTGTCGAAGGCACACTGATGGGTAACGGCGAACGAACCGGCAATACCGATTTGGTTACCATGGCGATGAATCTTTATTCCCAGGGAATTAATCCAAACCTGGACATGAGCGATATGGCAACAATAGTCGCAACGGTTGAAGCTTGTACAGAGATAGCCACACACCCCCGTCACCCATACGCAGGCGATCTTGTATTTACGGCATTCTCTGGCAGCCACCAGGATGCTATTAGAAAATGTTTGCAAAAACGCCAGGAAAACAGTCTCTGGGATGTCGCTTATTTGCCAATAGAGCCTATGGATGTAGGTCGCAATTACGAGGAAGTGGTCAGGATCAATAGCCAGTCAGGAAAAGGTGGTGTTGCCTATATTCTAGAGCGTGACTACAACATCACCCTTCCCCGCTGGCTGCAGGTTTCTTTTTCTAAAGTCGTACAGGCGGCAACAGAAAAGACTGGTGGCGAAATAAACTCCAGAGGTATTCGCCAGCTATTTGAAACCGAATATTTAAGCATCACGCAAGACTGGAAGCTGTTGTCTTACGATATTCATAAAACCAGCGATGGTGTGGATAGTACTGTAGAGTTTGGCGGAGATAGTTTTTCAATTGCCCTAAAAGGAAGTGCCAAAGGCGCAGTTGAGGCGACTGCTACAGCATTATCTAACCGGCTTGGTAAAAAGATAGAAGTTGAAGCCTACGATGAATTTGCTTTAACCGCTGGCAGTGCCGCCAACGCACTGGCCTGTATCTGTGTTGTGATTGATGATAGTAAATATGTGGCCGCAGCGATCGCTGAGGATACTACTGCTGCAACCTTGCAAGCACTGCTATCTGCCGTAGGTAAATCTGTCGCTTTAAGCGCGGTGCAAGTCGCGTAAAACAGGTTAAGCAAAAAAGAAAAAGCCACAATTAAGTGGCTTTTATTCTTGATAACAGATCACTAAAACTTATTTGTTACCAATCTTAATATGTCTTGGGCCTCGAACAGACTGCTGCCCACTCACCCCTGTTGGGATGTTTTCAATCTCACCGCCTGATTTCAAAAAAGCCGCAGTTAATTGTTCTATCGATTGAGAGGTCTCAACCGCAGCTGCCGCTTTGCCCCCAGATTTTCTTGTCTTAGTGGTAGCCATATAATTCCATAAAAAATAGTGAAATGGATCACGATTGTACACGAATTTCAACGAAATAGCTTGGCCAATTTTAACGCAATGTACAAATAAAATGCTCCAACAATATTTTATTCGATGCTGATGAATATCTATACAAAATAAAAGTAATGTGTATTAATGGTCATGCAGTTAAAACAAAAATAAAATAATCGCAGGGGAAAATTATGAACAGACAATCGTTGAGGATATACACTGGGGCATTAATCGCCGGTTTTTTGGCTGTGGTGATTAGCCTGATGTTAACGGTGGGTCAGCAAGAAACCATTAACAATCCAAATGGCGAACGTTTTAGTAAAATGCAGAACAATCCAACCCCTCTTAAAAGCTCTTAGCCTTTAAGTGAAATTTAATATGGCTCTGTTTAGCTAAGTTGATTAGTGAACAGACAGTAAAATGGCCGCTTAGTATGCGGCCATTTTTTATCAAGCGACTAATTCCCACTCTGACCCAATTTGCACGACCTCTTCACTCGCCGCGCCGGACTCCATGTTAATAAGCACGCCAGAGACTAGCGGCTTCGACCATTCACCAGACTCGGAACGGGTCATGGAATCTAGATCAACCGCCTTCACTTGGTACACCTGATCACCTAACGAAACTTTCGACCGGTGCGAGATACCAAATACAAAACGACAGTAATCCATTTTTAATTGATAAAGATCTCGCTCTGCCTTATTGATTTTTCTGATTAATACTTGCCTTAAGCTTTCACCATAATCCATTTATTCACCCCGTTATTTTTATTACTGCAGATGGATATGTTTTGTGTTACGGAATTTAACATTTCGTTACAAATGTTTGCAAGAGATTAATTAGTAGACAAGTTCACTAGACAGATCACGCCCAGATATTTTTACAAACAAAACTTCGAGAGGCTCGATGGAAAGACAATTAGTGATATAAATTTCGAATCGAGAAAACAACCTGATAAGTCTGGTCGTCATAGTCTGCGTTGATAGTTAGCAACCACACCATATCGGGGTCGATACTACAGGCGGGGAGCAGAACTTCGTTGACGACATACGATAAATCAGGCTGCTGTAAAAATGTTCGGTCTACAACCCCCATAAACATATCACGCCCCTCAATGCGAAGTTGCAACGCTTGGGGTGTATCACCACTCACAACCGTACTCGAAAAAGAAAATGTGCCGGTATTTCCCTTCGACGCATTACCCTCTCCCGCCAAATACGAGAATGACAAGCTTCTCGTCATGTTTAGTGCTACTAAACAGCTCCCCTGTGAAACATCACACTTTGGTTCGACAACGAAAACAGGCGGTCTATTCAAATCTATTGCTGTCGAATCATTCAATAAAAAACGTAATTTCGGAGCAAGAGTGACCAAAAGTACAAGAGTAATTCCTAGCACGAAAGGCTTAATGAGGGACTGCAAGGCTTATCCTATTTTCTAAAGCATGGTTGCGGTGTTTCTTACACAACCAAACTAAGGTTTTATTCGATCTACGATTTCAGCATGCTTTCGTAGAATTGCTTCGATTCTATCTAACTGCTGGCGCGTTTCCTCCTTGTTTGTGATCTTTGCAGACGCATCAAACTCAACACCATATGAATACATACCAGCTTTATCAACTTTATGCCGAATGATACCAGGTAGATCATCCAGAACGATTTCACCCATATCAAGCGCCAGGCGAAAACTAATTACAATCACATCACCTTTTTCAAAAGGTTGCGTCGTCTTCAGCCCTACTCCCAATACGCTGAAATCGAAAGGTCGGACATCCAGCCAGGTGCTGGCAAATAGAGATTTCTTGATTTTGATTTTTGCTTCAAGGTTAGCCCACGGCAACCGACTTCTTCGTCTTCGTTCCTGCGACATCTAAAAACACCTTCTATGATCGTAAATCCAACAATGGCCTTACTAAGTTTATAGCAAAGGAATTTTTAAGAGAGAAATACTTTCCCGTTTTATCGATCGTTTTATGACAGCAGACACATAAAAGCTTAGGGCTCAGCAAGTGGAAAAAATTCATCGTGACTTCTTAAACCAAATACACCGTCTTGATTTTCTTCTATATGGTTGGTCAAATCATATAATGTTGAGCGATTGACTCTGGCATACAAATTAGCGCGCACCAAAACATAAGGGGCAACCTGATTATCATAAGGTCTCATCTCAAGAGGATGGCTGGCAGATATCTCTACCGTATCATCCAGATTCGTTACACAGCTAACAATCTGCTTCCCTTGATCATTAAGATTTACATCTGCCCTAACAATCAACCAAGGCGTGTCTTCGACGTCTATTTGCCATTTTTCCACGGGTGTCACAAGAAAATATTCGTCTCCTTCCCGTTTCAAAATACGCGAAAAAAGCTTAACAACTTTTTGCCGCTTTAACGGATCACCTTTGTAAATCCATTCACCCTCTCTATTAATACAGAGATCCATTTTGCCAGACAAAGGAGGGTTCCACAGGTGCAGCGGTGGAAGCTTCGACCATTTATCAGAAGTCGCCGTCGTGTCACCGGCCTGTTTGGTTAACGCCGCTTCAATACTTTTAAGTGAATCTCCATCGCTGCTCATCGTACCCCCTAACCTCTAAAATATTAGACGCTATAGACCGCGCTGCCACTCTTGTCTAAGCGGTATGGCGCCTGGTTTGTTTAATGCCAGATCAATGGTAGCCAATAGACGCTCTTTATCTGCCCCCAAATTACCTTTTAGCACCAGATAGTTAGAAGCATGATCTGAACGAAAAACCGTATTTTCAAGTTCAAGCTTTTCTATAAAAAGCCTTATCTCTTTGAATAACTCTGTTTGTTGCAAAGGCTGAAAATCACCATCGTACCCGGCTTTAAAACGTGCATCACCCAAAGGAAACGACACCACCAAGGTCGAGACAAATTCTGGCTGGGTTTCATTCATCAGTCGGGCGGTATTAATGGCGTGTTGCTCCGAATACTTTCGGCCACCTAATCCGTTTAGAATCATCACCGACGATTTAATACCCGCGGCTTTTAATTTTAATAAGGCATCTTTTGAAGACTCAAATGTTTCGCCCTTTTTAATCTTCTCTAAAACCAGATCATCACCAGACTCGCAGCCAACATACGCCAAACCTAAACCAAGCGACCGTAATTCGGTTAACTCTTCTACTGTTTTATTTTTGATATTTCTAGGCAAACAGTAAGCCGAAACCCGCTCAACCTGCGGCATTTGTTGTTGTATCTTTTCGAGAATCGCTTTTAAGCGTCGATACGATAACGTCATTGCATCGCCGTCGGCTAAAAATATCTTTTTAATCGTTCTGTCTGACGCAACGCTTTCTATTTCTGCAAAAACATCACTTTCTTTTTTGGGTCGAAACTTTTTTTGCTCGGCCGTATACATATCACTTGTATAACAATAAAAAATATACTGTATGAGTGAGTGAATTGATTTCAATAGCATTTTATTTAGTATCCATACTATTTAAATATACTAAAAAAAATCATGCCTCACAGCCCTCTCTGCCACTCTTGTCTTAATGGTATGGAACCGGGTTTGTTCAAAGCTAAATCAATTTTGTTTAACATCGCTTGCTTGTCTTCACCAAGATTACCTTTCAAAACAAGATAATTTGATGCATGGTCTGATCTGAATACTGTGTTTTCTAACTCAAGATTGTCAATTAAAAGTCTAATCTCTTCAAAAAGCTCGTTCTGCGAAAGAGGCTCATAATCACCATTAAAGCCATCCCGGAAACGTTCTTCCCCCATAGGAAAAGAAACAACTAGAGTCGATAAATATTCTGGTTGTGTTTCATTCATCAAACGCGCACTGTTAACAGCATGTTGCTTTGAAAATTTACGCCCGCCCATTCCATTAAGAATCATGACAGATGATTTTATACCCGCTGCCTTTAGTTTTAATAATGCATCCTTTGAACTATCAAATGTCTCGCCTTTTTTTACACACTCCAAAACCTTATCGTCGCCAGACTCACATCCAACATAGACCATCGTTAAACCTAGTTCTTTTAACTCTCGAAGGTCCTCTACTGACTTTTTCTTTAGGTTGCGAGGTAAACAGTATGCTGTGACCCTTTCCATTTTCGGAAAATTTTCACGAATACAGCTAAGGATATCTTTTAAACGACGAAATGAAAGAGTCATTGCGTCACCATCTGCCAGGAAGAAACGGGTTATGTTTGGTTCTTGGCTAGAGACTCTTTTAACTTCATCTTCAATTTCAGATTGAGGTTTTGGTCGGAATTTTTTTTGAGGCTGTTGGTACATCTCGCAGAAGGTGCAAGCGTTATAAGAGCATCCATTGGTTACCTGAAGGATTAATGATCTAGCTTCACTGGGTGGTCTAAAAACAGGCTCGATATAATCAATATCTAGATAATTCATTAATTTTTTTCCGAACAATATTAGGTTTCTATTAAAGATAACGCTTTAACCCAATTATAAGGAAAAAAAATATATAAGCATCTATAGTTTATGTTTGGAAAGATTATTCAGCGGTCAAGTCGCTCCCGGAACATACAGGAATACGAAAGCAAAAATGGTAGAAAGGTGCGTTGTAATCGTTAAAGTGCTCAGCATACCGTTCGTTTTCACAGAATATAGCAAACCGAGGGCCGCTATGTTTTAAGATGTCTAGAGTTGCTCGAAGTGAATATGTTCGGCTTTCTTGTGGCGATAAATACTCTAACCCCCAAACTATTATTAAGTCTTGCGGCTCTGATTCCTCAGTGCGGGCGGCTTCACTTAACCACTTTCCAGACAGGTCTACCGAGATAACTTTTACCGATTCTTCACGTAGCTTAACCGTTAGATGGTCCCTAAAGGAGGCAAGTTGTTCTATCGTTCCAGTGAATACTGCACCCTGCGAGATACCGATATCCAACACTCGCATGAAATTGTCCAGTGAATTAGCAATCAATTTATTCGCTGTTATTTCTATCATTATTGTTTTGGTCGGAGATGATATCAGCTTGTTTTAAAAAGTCTGGCTGCAATGATATTTCATGGGGAACAACCCAATATGAGTTCTTTTTTCTTGCGACAAATACCCTACGTAGCGGATGTCTTGGGTTATTCATATTCCTAAGTATCCCGTTTAAGTTACGACGAAACCGGGCTACTGGTAGCACCGGGCAAGAAAGATTTATAATCTCGCAACCATGTGTTTTAACGCGGTAACTAATGCTGTCACCGGGTAAAAAGCGGCCCGACTCTAATAAATCTTGAGGGATTGTAAAACCCAACTCGTTGTCACCTAACACAACTATTTTCGTTTTCATGACTTTTATCTTATACAAATCACACAGACATTGACGATCAACTAAGGTTCATAATCATTGTTCAAGCGCGCTATATCATCCAGTGCACCCGGTGACATCACAACTTGCATCTTTTTCTTCATCTTAACTACTTTTGGATTAAAGTTTTCCATAATGTCTTGGTATTGCTCCCGAATGAATTGAGTGAGCTTTTCAGATTCACGGCTTTTTAATACTTCTATTTGCTCGACAGGTTGTGAATACTTCTGACAGTCTTTGACGATATGCTGAAAACGAATGTTTTTTGCTGTGGCTGCATTGTTAACGACGATATTCCAATGGGGGCTATGGCGTTCATCAAAATACTTAATGGAATATACTGCCTTTTCCTTACTACGATGAAACTCATCATCAAGCATTAAAACGCGTTTAGAGCGGTATTTTCTGCTTCTGGATTCTAGCTCTTCAAGTTGAGCCTCTAAGCCACAGGCATCAGTTATCATATCCCAGATCATGCCACCCTCCGAGTTTTTGCCATGATTGGGACCATCAACCAGTTGATGCGGAATTAGTTGGTCAATTAACTCCGACTCTATGTTTTCCAGCTCATCATACAGATAACGACTCAGGCTCATTAACGTCACATAGTAAAAGTCACCATTTGAATCCAGAATACGAGCCCAATCATGGTTAAGATATAGTCGGTAGTCATTTTGTTTCCAGCTTCCTGGAGACTCCTTTTCAAAGGTTTGGCGCTGATACTCAAACACAGATAAGTCGTAGTCATACAGTGTTGGATAATTTGTGAGATCGAAATCTTTTGGTTGAAACTCATTTAATCGAAATGAGTTTTCTCCTACCCCATAGACAGCGGTGGTATACGCATTAAACAGTCTTATCTGGCCGTCGCTTAATTCTTCCTCGTTGTCTGAGGATTGATAGTTCAGGTCGAATAACTCTTTGTATAAAAACCGATTTACTTGTTTTTCGTGCGACCAATAAAATTTCTGCCGGAGAACATTTTGTTCCGACTCTGTATTAGAGAAAAAAAGTGGGTCAATGGCGATCAACAAGCGTTTAACCAGCGACTTTTCCAGGCGATAATCTGACAATTGTGCATCATATTCTTGATTATTAGTCATAGTCGCAATCAGGAGATCCCCATTCTTTTCCTACCGGGCCACCCAACGCACCCTGCAATTTTCGATGTTTGCACCACGCAATAGCGAGTTCGTCCATGGCCTCAGGATCAATACCGACAGTAACATGATATCCAGTTAACTCATCTTTAACGAAAGTAGCCTCTTTCGCATTCTTAACAGACAATAAAACAGAATTTTGCTGGATATCTTCCATATAAATGCGGTGATATAAAGTCGTATTCGACGGCTCGTGATGAGCAATCATTTGTCTATCGAGTTTTTTCTTATTCATTGGCAGATTTTCAATCGCAGCGAATAGCCAACCATCTACTTCAGCACATATACGGTCATTTTCAGACGGGCTAATGACCTCAGTATCTTCGTGAAGAAAAGCTTCCTCTATCTGCTCTTCAAACGGTAAATTGGGGTTTGAAACCAACAATCCTCTTGCGAATCCATGTCCTTGTTTTTCTATTACTTTGTTTCGTTCAATTACCCACGCTTCAGCTTCTTCACGAGAGGTAAACCGCCGCTTTTTGCACAAAAAGAATTGTTCGGGTATGGAAATAGTATCACCTGACGCCAGATAACATTTTATTTCAGAGCTCCACTCAGGCATATAAGCCCTTTCAGACTGCAATAGTTCAAGAGCCTCTCTGAATGTAGCGACGGGCTCAGGAAAACGGTCACGTAAATCAAAACTACGAAAACAGAGAACCTCAGAATTCATTTGAATACCCCTACAGCACGATTAGTTGATCGGGGTTATAACTTTCATGACATTCCCGACCATAACCTTTTTGATTAGATACCAAACGAGTCTTGCCACTATATGTATCGTAGTTAGCGTGAGTATGGCCAAACACCCAAAAATCAGGTTGGTACCGATCAATCAGCGCTTGGTTGTTACACATAAAATAGCCCGTCAAGGGGTTTCCCTCGACAGGATATAGAGGATGAGACAAGGCAATACTCGGAGGAAAATGTGTGATAACGACGGTTTTACCATCGAAATGTTTCTCCAATTCACTCTCAAGCCAAGCACGATGTTTTTTGCCGAGCGCAATGCAATCATCGACTGTAAATATTTTATTATCAGCGGTACCGATAACACGAAAGTCATTGATTCGATGTTGTGACTCAAGCTTCGAAACCTCTCGTTCAAATTCCCGCACCGATTCAAAGTCTGACCAACTTGTGCAGCCCAAAAAACGTACACCGTTAATACAAACTGAATCGCATTGGAGTATGTGGAGTCTTTCGTATGACTCAGCTTGCTGCTTTAACCTTTCTTCCGCAGCCAACATATTGTCATGGCGGTAAAATTCATGATTACCAAATACAAACAGAATTTGCATCGACTCATATTGCGACAATAAGTCTTCCAAAAAGGATATAAGCTTGTTTTCTTTTGCGTAATGAATGTCGCCTGCCAGTATTAAAATGTCAGGCACGGTACTTAAAAAACCGACAGGTAAGTCCTGCAGCTCGAGATGCAAATCGCTGTGAATACTTATCTTCATTGAAGTCGACCCAAATGGTAAAAATCAGAATGGTGAGCAAAACTCAATCAATTAAGAACGAGTAAAACTAACGTTTGAATTGGCTAACGAATAGAATCAAGTATTGTAAAATAGGTCTGTGAAAACCGATTTACTTTTTCTGAAGACTTTCCAATACACGGATTTTTTCTTCATCGCTGACCTTTGAAAGCGCCAATATGATCTCTCCAAGCAACGCATCGTCACAAAACAAATACGGCACAGGCACGCCTAACTCAGACGCCATTTTTTTCAGCATTTTATAATCGGGAGAATGTTTCCCTGATTCATACTGGTTCATGCGTGCGCTTGCGTTCCCGGGATCAAGCCCAACTCTTATTCCCAGCTCTTGCTGAGTCAAATTCTTAGCCTTGCGTGCCTTCTTTAGTTGTATTGGTAAAGGACTTTCGCTCTGCAACGTTCGGTATCCTGATTTAAAAAGTAGGAACCGAGCATTTTGCAATGTTTTGCCTAATTGGTATACTAAGGATTCCTTAGTTTATTGGCAAGCGCTGATTTTAAATATTGCCAAGTACTTTGATTTACACGTTGTCGCCCTCGTTTCGGAAGTATGTATGTCTAAAAGGACCAAGATCATTCAAATAGATAAAGATCTATTGGGAATCCTTTCCAATAAAGATTTTGATAATTTTACCGTGTTAGAGCTGCGTGATGCTTATGTGTCACTTCCTGCACACAAGACTCTTAATAACTCAAGTTTCGGAGTTCATTTCCCGGAAAATAATCGCCTAATCTCCGCTAGAGACGGCCTCTAGTCGAAGTGTAAAGCAATCCATTTGCATGGCTTGCTCAAAAAACTGCTGAACGGTACGATCTATATGCCGCATAATCTCGGTGACGCCTTCTCCATATTGCACTTTAAGTCCCTCTAACGCACCCGTTATCAGCGCTCTGAACACGCCCCACAACCGACTAGCAAAATCCAATGTACACAGACTTTTTATCATCTCGTTTCGGCTATCACTTAATCTGACGCCTCCATCTTCGTGTTTGGCAAAAAGCAACATGCAAAATCGTATTGCGGTCAGATGAATCGATGCGATATAACTACTGTAGTGGGTGCTTTGTTCTTTGAGAAAGCCTAATTTCTGCTTGGCTTCCTTGAAATAGACTTCAATACCCCATCTCAGTGCATATATTTCAAGCATTTTATCGTCACTGAGCTGACTATCCGTTGTCAAAAACAGCGCCCAGTCATGCTTGCCCGCTTTTTGCTTTTCTTCATTTACACCCCGAACAAAGAGCAATTTCACCTTGATCCACTGCTCACATTCCTTGTCTGATTGTGCCAGATTTAGCTCAACCACCATGGATTTTGATTGATAAGGCTTGCCATGGATTTTATGCCACTGGCCTTTAACGTGAGATTTGTAAAGCTCCTCGGCTGTGCACGATAATGATTGTTCACCCGCTGCTGTTACCCGATACTTCATTTTATTTTTCTTCATTCGCACAATCGCTGTCAGTGATTTTTCTTCTGTCATCTTGAGTATCTGCTTGGTTGCAAACCAGGCATCCGCTAAAAAATACTGTGCATGAATGTCGGATCGTTGAGCTCTACTTATCATGCTTCTGAGCATCTCTGGCTTACTCTGTTCTTGGGCGTCACGATAACGTTTCGCGCTTATGCTACGACCATCGGCAAACTCATTGGCAAGAGGTTGCGCCTTTTTCTGGCTGATAAAAATTTCATTATCAAGAGGAATAAACTGCGCTTCGGTGGCAAGACCGAGTGTCAGAACTTGTTGCCCCATGACAAACCGGCCGGTTAAGTGATCAAAGTGACTGGACACACCGGGCATTTTTTTCCCGCGTCTTACTTTAACGGAATCATCAACAACAAACGCTCGAAGCCTGCTGTTATCCGTTGCCACGATGACTTTTTTAGCGGTCTGTAGCTGTAGCATGCGCCAATTTAGATCCTCTCGTTTGAGCCAGTCGTAGAGAGCATCTTTTTTTGTGGCAGAAAAACTTTGCAGTGAGTCTCTGGAAAACATGGCGATAGAATCTACTTTGAGCCACACCCAGAGAAGCAGCAAGTACATGATGTCGCTGGCGGGCGTTCCTGAGCGCTTCTTGAAGGCAGCTTGCTTTAACAGGCTATTGAAGCCAAGCTTTTGCCATACCTTGCTAAACAGATTGTCGACTTGCACGTCGGCACGAGTAAGTAAATCAGCACTTAATGTTGGCAAAATAGTGGAGCTTATGTCAGGATTCATTTGGTAGCCTTTGATTGGTTTGATGTTTTGTCTAGACAACAAACATTTTACCATGATAAGGCTGCTTTATTTATATAATTCAGATGGTTACGTTATATTTAAACTGGGCTTTGAACTCCGAAACTTGAGTAAATAACAAACTGTCCAGAGGTTGGAAGCCTTGACACGCGTTACGCTGATTGCCTTGAAGACTCGGATGCCAAGTTAGAACTTTTCTGGATTTGACCTATACTACTTTGTACCTATTGAAAAATCCGCCTGTATTTTGGCTTGATATATACAAATGAGATTGGTTAGTTATGTACCTCGAGTTTTTTGGTTTAGATAAGCCTCCCTTTAAAATCACACCTGATACGCAATCCTTTTATGAGGGGTGCGATCGGGGAGCCTCTCTCAGTGCGCTTTGCTATGCTATTTTGCATGGCGAAGGGATAACAAAGGTGGTCGGGGAAGTGGGCAGCGGCAAAACGATGTTGTGCCGCATGTTACCTCTGAAAGTCGGCGATTCAGTTGATTTGGTTTATATCGCCCATCCCAGCTTGTCGCCAGAACATACATTGCACGCCATTGCGCAGGAATTAGGCCTGACCATTTCAGCGGATGCCGATAAATTAAGTGTGATGCGTCAACTTCATGAAACCTTGGTCGATAAATATACCCAAGGCAGGCGTGTTGTGGTTTTAGTGGAAGAAGCACAAGGTATGCCCCTTGAATCACTAGAAGAAATGCGTTTGCTTAGCAACTTGGAAACAGATGAACATAAGTTGATGCAAATTGTCTTGTTTGGCCAACCTGAACTAGATGAAAATTTACAAGATCATCGCATTAGACAATTAAGAGAGCGTATTACTCACAGCTTATATTTAACGCCATTACAAAAAGATGACGTTCATGCCTATCTCAACTTCCGACTTCGTTCAGTCGGTTATAGTGGTCCGGATTTGTTTTCTCCCAAAGTGGCAAAGGCGATATCAAAATACTCCGAGGGGTTGGTTAGGCGCATCAATATACTTGCGGACAAGGCCTTGTTGTCTGCCTATACCGAAGATCGGCATACCTTGTCGGTGAAGGATGTAAAACAGGCGGCGACGGAAAGTAGTTTCCAGAAGAGTGGATTCTCACACGCTTTCGGTGGATTTTTACCTTGGATGTCGGTAGTTTTCGGTGGCATCGCAGCGTTAGTGTTGGCTTTTGCCATTATTCAGGATTCTCGTCATGGGGAGTCTGACAAAAGTGACGCAGGTCCCAAGAAAACCGTTGTCACGGTTGTTAATGGGGTCACTCAATGAAAGGTTTGTTTTCACTCACCTATGTGGTACTGGCGGTTGTGTTATTTGCCGGATGCAGTGAGATCCGCACAACGGCACCTTATTCTGAAGGGCATCTCAATCGTGAGAAAGCACCAAACGTTTCTTCGGATCAGACTGGCGCAATCCCAGAGCCGGTTCGTATAGCACCCTCTTTGCCCGAACCCCAACCCTTTTTGACGGAACCGACCCACACCGTCGTTGTGCATGATGTACCGGTGCGAGAATTATTATTTTCGTTGGCAAGAGACGCGGATCTCAATCTTGATATTGACGCTAATATTGGCGATGTCACGGTATCAATTAACGCCATAGACCAAACGCTACCAGCGATTCTAGAGCGCATCGCTAATGCGGCGGGGCTACGTTATGAAAAGAAGAACAACGTTTTGAGCGTGCGTAAGGATCTGCCCTTTCTGCAAAGCTATCGGGTTGATTATTTAAACATGGCGCGGTCGAGTCGCAGCAATGTCACCATATCGACAGAAATAAGTTCTACGGGGCAAGGCGCAGACAGTGAAGGCGGCGCAGGGGGTGGCAACAATAACTCCAGTACTGAAGTATCAAACTCGGCGGAGCATAATTTTTGGGCCTCCATGTTGAATAATATTGCGATGATACTTGGTTCTCCTATGGAGACAGAAGGCTCTCATCCGGATATCTTGATTAATCGCGAGAGCGGTATTGTGGGGGTAAGGGCTACCTCGCGCCAGCACGAAGAAATAGAACATTTTATTTTTGAGGTACTTTCCAGTACCCAACGGCAGGTGCTCATTGAGGCGACCATTGCAGAAGTGAAGCTGAGTGATCGTTATCAGGCCGGTATCGATTGGGCGATGTTAAACCAAAACGGTGGCACAGGCACCGATGTCTTGCAAACTTTCAACGATATCAATTTGTTTGATCGCCCCAATTTTGCCATGACAATTACTGACGCCCAGTTTGGTGATAATGTCTTGCAGGCCACACTAAGAGCTCTTGAAACATTTGGCGATGTTAGCATTATGTCAAGTCCGAAGGTGATGGCACTGAACAATCAAACCGCATTGTTAAAGGTGGTCGATAACTTAGTCTACTTCACGATAGAGGTGGATATCGAAAGGGGCGAAGAAGATGAGCCTGATATCATCGTCTATGAAACTACAGTGAATACGTTACCTGTCGGATTCGTGATGAGTGTAACGCCCTATATTAACGAGCATGACACTGTCACATTAAATGTACGGCCAACCATTTCTCGTGTGATTGATCAAGCTAGAGACCCTAGCCCGGCATTGGCCGAAGCCAATGTTGTTAACGATATTCCTGTTGTACAGGTAAGGGAAGTGGAGTCTGTGCTGAAAGTACAAAGTAATGATATAGCGGTCATTGGTGGTCTGATGCAGGATGATGTGAATAACAGCAGGCAAGGTGTACCGCTGCTCTCTGAAATACCCTTTTTGGGCTCGTTGTTCCGTTATCAAGATGATGAGCGAATAAAAACAGAACTGGTCATCTTTATTAAACCGAAAGTGATTAACCATGCCAGCGTCAATAGCGAGCTTGGCCATTTAAGGCGGTATTTACCTCAAGAAGGGAGTTCACCTACCCCGCATAGTGAGCATCGCAGATATTTCAGTCAAGACAATAATAGCGAGCAGTAATCCGAATGAGTTTATTGTTAGATGCCCTGAAAAAGGCGGCCCTGGAAAAACAGAAGAGAGATCAAGCACAAGGCGGAGTGGGTTCGGTTGAGCAGGACCGTAGTCCCTCAAAATCTAAAACGACAGAACCCGAGGCCGAAATTGAGGTCGACATCCCTGAATTAACGTTGCCGGAAGAGCGTGACGAAAGTTTAGCCTCATCGCTAGAGGCAGATACCTTATCAATGATGCAAACCAGTGACGATGATTCTACTGTTTTTGAAGAGGGGGAGTTAGATTTTTCGACCCTGGAAGGCTTGGCCCAGGACGCTGAACTTTCAACCGAATTCCTTGAACATACAGAGCCGGCCAGCGAAGAGACCGAAATACCCACAGCAGAATTGTCGCTTTCCCCCAATGACGTTGTTGTAGAGGAGGAAGAAACGCTCGCCGTAGATGAATCTCCTTTGGTCACGGCTGATACGGTGACTGAGCCGCTGAATTCACTTGCGCCAGGACCAAAGCAAGTGCCAGAAGCACCCAGTGAAGTGATTGTCGTGAACGAGGCGCCTTCTCCTCAAGCTTCAGCAAACAGTGTGACAGAAAAAGCGCATGAACCAGAAAACGATGAGCCATCAAACGAGGCGACGGTTGAATCCAGTGAAACGAGCGATGACAAGTCACCTGCCAATACGAAGTCTGAACCGGTAGCGCCGAAGAAAGACGAAGGCAAAGAAGCGATAGCACAGTTACTGTCTTCAGGAAAAAGTGCTGCACGAAAACGACGAATCCGACAGTTTTTATGGTTGTTTATTTTATTGCTTACCGCGGGTGGCTTGGTTGGCGGTTATTACTACTATTTGCAGCTTGATGATGGCAATAATTTTTATACGGGTCAGCCATACGAATCCGCGCCAAACCAGAATGAAGAGGACAATTTGGATTCAGAGGATAGTTCCGTTGAGGATGAGCCAATGCGGTCCCAAGACGATGGTGTGGATGACCAAGACACAGCCGTCGAAAATGAGGACATCCGCTCTGCAGATAATCAGAAAGAAGAGACTTCTGATCTAGAAAACCGTCAGGAAAATGTGTCCGAAGAACCCGTATTATCTGTTGAGGTGCCGGAGGACAAGCCGCCTGTCACTGAGGAAGCGAAGAAAACTGATTCTGTGTCAGCTAAAGCCAAAGTAAGCGAGAAAAAAGGGGTGAAGCCCGTCATTAAAAAAGCGCCTTTGCCCAAAAAAGTGGCTTCGAAGCCTGCAGTAGTAAATAGCCCGCTGGCGACCGTTGCAACGAAAATCTCTGAGGCAACGCCTTCAGAGCAAGTCAACCATCGGCCTATGGACAAAATTAATATTATTAGCCGGGGCTCAAGGCCGAGTCCATTGAGTGAAGCGATTCAACGAGGGTATCTTGCTTACCAAGCCGGTAACTATAGTTTGGCAGAGAAATCTTATGCTGAAGCCTTAGTATTATCACCTTATCATCGAGATGCCTTGCTTGGTGCGGCGGCCGTCGCTGTGAAAAACAATGAATTGGGTGAAGCGCTCACGTTTTATCAGACGAGATTAGCGAGAGACCCGACTGACACGCATGCCAAATCGGGGCTACTTTCATTGGTTGCTTCGAGTCAGTCTTCGCCAAAGCTGGAAGGCGAAGTCAACTCATTACTGCGAGAGTATCCTAATGCTGCGCATCTTCACTTTTTAAAAGGCTCATTGAAGGCCGGTGGAAAACAGTGGGGTGCCGCTCAAGCGGCTTTCTATAAAGCGCGTAGATTAGAGCCTGGAAATGCGGATTATGCCTTTAATTTGGGCGTATCTTTGGATAATTTGGGGCAAGAAAAAGAAGCGCTTCGTTATTATCGCGAGGCTCAGACGCTGTCTTTTGTGGGTCAGGCGAATTTTGATCGAACTCAATTACAACAGCGAGTACAGGTGTTGGAGGCGCAAATACAGTGAATAAGCCTGCCCCCAAAAAGCGATTGGGAGATCAGTTGGTCGACAAAGGCTTAATTAGCCAAGACCAAGTGATGATCGCGATTACAGAACAGAAGAAAACCGGCAAGCCGCTCGGGCAGGCACTGGTTGATTTAGGGTTTATCACCGAAGCCGTAATGCGGGACATGCTCGGTGAAGTCTTAGGTCGAGAAAGTATCGACTTGGCGAATGTCGTTCCGGACAGCGAAGCCATTTCCTTGGTGCCGAAGAATTTAGCCGTTCGACACAATGTATTACCCGTTAGTTTCGATATTGAAAGTCGTTCATTGCAAATTGCGGTGACGGATATTTATGACGTGATGGTGCTCGACCGTATTAGAGCCAACATTCCCTCTGATGTTGATCTATCGCCAATCTTGGCGGCAGAAGGCGAAATACGCGCGGCCATTGACCATTTCTATGGGTATGAGCTGTCTGTGGATGGCATTTTGCGCGAAATCGAAACCGGTGTGGTGGACTATCAGAGTCTCGATGCTGAGGGAGAAGAATATAGCCAGCCATTAGTGCGTTTGGTCGACGCCATACTTACCGATGCGGTTAAAAGAGATTCTTCCGATATTCACTTTGAGCCAGAGTCCGGGTTTCTAAGGCTGAGATATCGGATTGATGGTGTATTGAGACAAATTCGTAGTTTGCATAAAGATTATTGGTCAGCGATTGCTGTTCGCTTGAAAGTGATGGCCGGACTAAATATTGCGGAAACACGTACACCTCAAGATGGTCGAATTTCGCTTAAAGTGGGGGGGCGATTAATCGATTTTAGGGTATCGGCACAACCGACCACGCATGGGGAAAATATTGTTCTACGGGTGCTCGATCGTGCCAAGGGGATTGTACCCTTAGAAAAGCTGAATTTGCATGCAGAAACCTTTGATATTTTGAAATTACTGATGAATCGACCGGAAGGCATTATTCTTGTCACTGGTCCGACGGGGAGTGGTAAAACCACCACGCTGTATTCGATGCTTAATTTTCGAAAATCGGTTGAAGTGAATATTATGACGCTAGAAGACCCTGTGGAATATCCCATGGACATGATTCGACAGACATCGATAAACGAAGTGGCAAAAATGGATTTTGCTAGCGGTATACGGTCTTTAATGCGACAAGACCCAGATATTATTCTTGTGGGTGAGGTGCGAGATGAAGCCACGGCTGAGATGGCTTTGCGGGCGGCGATGACAGGACACCAGGTGTTTACCACCTTGCACACCAACTCCGCACTGGGGGCTATTCCTCGCTTAACAGATATTGGTGTTAAGCCAGACATCATGGCTGGTAATATTATCGGCATTATTGGTCAACGCTTGTTGAGAACCCTATGTGTCCATTGCAAGAAACCACGAATGTCTGAAGATTATGAGCAGATCATATTGGATATTAATCATGCTGTAGAACTCTATGATGCTGTCGGCTGTGAGCGTTGCGAAGGCAGCGGGTTTAAAGGGCGTGTCTCGGTGATTGAGGTGCTAAAAATATCAGATGAGTTGGATGAATTGATAGCGAGCCATTCCACGATGCGTGAGCTTCGGGAGCAGGCGAGAAAAGAAGGTTTCAAGAGCATGGCTGATGACGGGCTTCGGAGAGTGGTAGAGGGCCAAACGACTATTGAAGAGTTAAGTCGAGTTGTCGACTTAACATCACGGTTGAAATAGCGATGGCGAATTTTCGATACAAAGCGGTCGACGCGCAGGGAAAACTGCGGAATGGCACGATGCATGCAGCAAATTTGCTAGAAGTAGAGCACCGGCTAGCCAACCTGAATTATGACCTGATTAACTACAAAGAAATTAAGCCTGGGGGTTCCCGGTTTGGCCGTAAAAAACTGACTCGGCGTGAAATTATTAATTTGGTGTTTCAACTAGAGCAATTGACCAAGTCCGGCGTGCCCTTACTCGAGGGGCTGCGTGACTTAAGAGATAGTACTGACCCGGGCTATTTCAAAGACGTATTGGCCAGCGCCATTGAATCTATCGAAGGTGGAAAAACTTTCTCTGAAACCTTAAAAGACTTCCCTAACGACTTTGATAGTGTGTTTGTGTCTTTGGTAGAAGTAGGCGAAGAATCGGGCGAATTACCTAAGGTGCTCAAAGACATGGGTGAAACACTGCGTTGGGCCGATGAACTGGTGGCTCAAGCCGTGAAGATCATGATGTACCCTGCCATTGTTTTTGTCGTGATATTTGGCGTCACCACCTTTATGATGATGTATCTCGTCCCCAAAATAGTGCCGTTTATACTGGAAATGGGGGGAGAGATTCCCTTTCATACCCAGGCTCTCATTGTTGTTTCAGATTTTTTCATGGCCTATTGGTGGGCGATTATCATTGCGCCTGTCGCGGCCTATATTTTTATTAGTCGCGCGGCGGACGCGAATCCAGCGGTACGCTATAAAATTGACGCATTAAAATTGAAACTACCCATCGTGGGAAATATCAGCTTTAAGATCAAGTTAGCGCGATTTGCCAGTTATATGTCGTTGCTCTATGCCTCGGGTATCACGGTGCTGCGTTCTCTCGAAATATGTAAGTCGTTGGTTGGTAATGCGGTGATTTCATCGGCTATAGAAGACGTAAAAATACAGATATCGGAAGGCGGGAGCATCAGTGAGTGTTTTGCCGCAACGGAGTTTTTTCCTCCCTTGGTCGTGCGGATGGTGCGTGTTGGAGAGAATACCGGCAACCTGGATGAATCATTACAAAATGTCAGCTATTTTTATAATCGTGAAGTGCAAGAAGCCATCGATAAAATAGAGCCGGCGATCAATCCGTTGATGACGGTCATAATGGGGGTGTTGCTGGGTTGGATTATGCTTTCCGTGCTAGGGCCGGTTTGGGATACGGTATCGAAGATATGAGGGCCTTGAATTGAGACGTGTCTTTTACTTTTCAGGCTATCGTTTGAAGGTATTTGAATGGAATGAACTGTCGTTACTCGGTAGTTTTGAATTTGAACCCGATGACAATGGGCACGAACAGTTTCGTGAATTTTTAGCGAAAGCAACGCCTTGTGCCGGTCAATTGCTGGTGGATGTGATTGAGGAAGACTTCCGACGAGAAAGTATCCCTCATGTGGCTGCAAAAGACCGTGAAGTGCTCATTGATCGTCTTTTTGATCGCCACTATCGGGGTGATCGTTATGTTTACCATGAAATCTTAGGACGGAGTAAAGAAGGTAGAAAAGATGATCAAGTTTTAATCTCTTCAGTTGCCAATTTAGAGTCGGCGGCGGCCTGGTTAGACGACATAGAGGCGGCGGCAGTACCCATTGCCGGTATTTGGTCGGTACCTTTATTAACTTCTCCTTTGTTGAAGCAATTGTCGATCACTGAAGACAATGTGCTCATTGTGTCGAGGCAAGTCATCAGTGCCTTGCGTGAGAGTTACTTCCAGAAAAAGCGTATGGTGTTTTCTCGCTTGGCGAAAATAGACTTTGATGTGCGTGATGATGAATCTCCAAGCGCCTTCTTGGAAACATTGAGTCAGGAAACCGATCAGACCTATCGTTTTCTGACGAATCAACGCATTATGGGGTTTACCGAGTCCTTACACGTGTATGTCATCGTGGATGATGAGCTGGTTGAACCCCTGACAGAGTTATCGGATGATACCAACAATATTAAGTATCGTTTTATTGGTTTATCGTCGGTCTATGGGCGCTATAGACTTACCGGTTTACCAACACACTATTCTGATGCTTTGTATTCGTTTTTGTGCGCCAACGCCAATGTGTATAGTGACCACTATGGCGATCGTAAACAGAAGCTCCCCTATTATCGATACTTAGTTGATCGCTCTATTTCTCAAGTGGCTGTGCTAGGCGCCCTGTTTCTAGCGACTATGGCCGCAGCGCTGTGGTTATACAGCACAGAACTGCGTCAAGAAGCTGCCTACCTGGATAAGAGCACGTTACAGTTGAGTGAAGCTTACGATGTTGCTTATTCGCCGATACAGTATCAGCTTGATGATGCAGCCACCATTCAGCAAACCGTTGAGCTGGCAGATCGATTGAGTCGTGAGGGGGCGCATACTCCCCAACGATTTTTTACATCGCTTGCTGATATTTTTAGTTTGCCAGAGTTTCGAGTCTTACAATTGAATGAGCTTGAATGGAAAAAGTTGCAAAGTTATCAAATTGATCAAATGAAACAGGAGTATAAAACCAGAACGACATTAGAGAGGGGTGAGTACGATGACTATGACGCCCTGGATAATGACGAAGAGGATGACAATGGTGAAGGGCAAGGTAATTTGCCTCGTCCTGTGCTGACAATCAAGGGGGTATTGACGCGAGGTCAGTTAACTTATCGTGACGTAGTGGCGAAGCTGGATCGATTTATTGCAGCCCTCCAATCGCTGCCCTCAGTGGAAGCGGTGCAGGCAAAAAGAATGCCCGTAGATGTGCGACTACGATCTAATTTTACTGACGAAAGTGGGGTGAGACAAGAAGCAAAGACGGCCAGTGAAATAAACGAAGACAACGGGTTTGACTTGACCTTGGTTTTGCGGGCGGCGGACCATGAATGAACTGTTTAAAGACATTCGGTGGAAGAGACATGCACCGGCAATTCTGTTGTTAGTATTTGGTTGCGCCTTTATGGGGTTGGCCATTTGGCAGTATATTGATGCCCGTGATCGTTTGGACTTTTCAATGCAAGTTTACAATCAGCAAAAACGGGTGAACCAGGAAGCGTTTGATGCAAAAGAGACGCTCAATGAGTATCTCGATCCTTACCAGACGTATCAGAATAAAAATGTGATAGGTGATGCCAGAAGACTGCAATGGGTAGAAAAATTGCAGTATTTGGCGAAAGTATTCTATGCGCCCAGCGTGCTATTTACCCTAGACGGACAAGTGCGAACCAAGCAGGAGGAAAGTGCCTATTGGCAAGGCGGCATCGACATTCTGCGTACTCCCATGACATTGGATATGCGCCTGGGGCATGAGGGGGATTTCTTCATGCTACTCAATGCGCTGCAGACCGAAGTAAACGGATTGTTCAGTGTCGATGAATGTGAATTAAAGTTAGTCGCGGCGGCTGAAGATGTACATTATGCCAATAAAGAAATGGTAGCCCTATGTTTGCTCACCTGGTACAACTTGTCGGATGTGACGGCCCGATGGGCGGAACAGGAAGGGGATAAGTGATGATGTCTTGTCATGCAACGACCATTTTTTCATTGTTGTTTCTATTGTTTATAATTCAGCCAATATCAGCGGCGTCGGAGACCAATTTAAGTCACACGTATACCTCCGATGACAATTTGCCCAGTTATCCTTTTTCGCGATTATTCACCACACAAGAAGAAAGACGGCTTATCGACCAAGCGCGTCGATTCAAAAGAAGTGAGACTGTCGCAGACAGAGCTTCAGAAGGCATGACAAAATCAATGGACACAGGTATGAGTGCTTTGATCGAGGGTGGTAAAGTGCCAGCACAACAAAAACCGGAAAATATTCGTTTTTCAGGTTTTATCATTCGGGCGGATGGTCGACACACCGCCTGGGTTAATGGTAAAAGTGAATTGAGTAAAATTCGACCTGAAGCCAAGGCCAAATTGAAACAATTGTCGACCGGGGACGCCTCTGTCCCCGTTATTTCAGGTAAGAAACGGTTAGATATGAAACCCGGACAAGTTTGGCTAACCGACGTCGACAAAATAGAAGAAGGCTATAATATCGCGCCTTCTATAAAGCCTAAACAGGTAGATATGTCTGTTGAGGAGAGTAAGAAAAAAGCGTCGGCTAAAAAAACCGAGAAAGACAGTAAAGACAAGTCTACCGAAGAGATGTCTGAAGACACGAAGAAACTGCTATTGTTAATGAAAGTGGTGTCTGAAGCCAATAAGGTTAAACTAGAGTGACGCGATTATGCTGAAGCGAACAGAAGACGTGGCGCTTAATCGGCAGCAACAAGGGGCCGCATTGTTGATCATTTTGACAGTCATCGTGCTCACATTGACCACCATCGTAGTGAGTAGTCTGTCAATCAATCGGCAATTCATTGATAGAAATCTGGAAAGCAACTCACGCCTGAATGCCGCTCGTGATGCTTTGCTGGGGTACTCTCTCAGACAACCGATACCAGGCACGTTGCCTTGTCCAGATAATGATGGAGATGGTCTTGAAGATGTGGTGTTGGGCGGTTGCGCGACAGCCCGTGGTTTTCTGCCTTTTCGTAGCTTGGGCATTAGTCGTATGTTTGACAAGTCAGGTGGGCAACTTTGGTATGCTGTCGAGACTAACTATACGCTAGGCACAACGACGCCACCAAAAAACAGTGCTTCTGCCAGTGGATTAACTCTCGATGGGATTTCGGTGGCGGCGGTCATTATTGCCACTGGCCAACCACTTTCAGGCCAGGCCCGTCCGGCTAATGACTTTAGTGGTTTTAATGCTGCAAATTCAGCGGTTAACCATGTGAATGATTACCTTGAAGGCGTCAACGCTGATGGTAATCCAGATACATTTCAAAACAACCGCAGTGATACGAATAATGATATCGTACTAGGGATAGAGATCGGAGCCTATTGGGCCACGGTGGAGAAAGTGGTGCTAACGGAAGCCCGCAGACTGGCCCAAGAGTACCGACTAACCTGTGGTGAATACCCCTGGGCTTCGAGTTTTGGTAGCAATAATAGCGTATTGAATGATAAAGCCGGAGGATTCCCGTCGGGGATTGCGCTACCCAATGCTTGGGCGGCTTGTGTGGTGACACCGCCTCCCGCTTGGCTAGGAACAGAATGGGGAAATATGCTCTACTATCAGATGTGTCTGACGGCAGAAAACGATTGTATCACGGTCAATGGGGATAATCCGTCTATCACTAATGGTGTGGTGGTGGCTCCCGGAATTGATTTTTCAGGCAATCGACCTTCGGTAGATCCAGCGGACTATTTTGAGTCTGATAATGTTGACGATACTGACAATATAGTTGAGTACCGTTCACCCGTTAATCATTCAGGAGCGTTTAATGATGTGCTTCAGGTCTTATCCCCATAAAATGCGTGCCACTCTGAGACAGTCGCAGGGGTTTACCTTAGTTGAAATGGCGATTGTCATGGTGATTCTCGGTTTTCTATTGGCTGGATTGATGATGCCTTTGTCTTCTCAACGTGATTTGGCCAAACGCAAGCAAGCAGAACAGCAATTGCAGGAAATTCATGATGCGCTTATCGGTTTTGCCATCAGTCAATCTCCCAGTCGCTTGCCTTGCGCAGCCATCGCGGGAAATGGCGGTTTGGAAGATCCTGTTGGGGGAGGCAATTGTGGCACATATCAAGGTGTCGTGCCTGCCAGAACCTTGGGCCTGAATGGAAATTTTGATGCAGCTGGCGATCTACTCGACCCTTGGAATCGCGTGATTCTTTACAATGTAACGGATGTCGGTGGCGGTGTTTGGACCACGGATATTCAACTGAATGCCGCGCTTCCTGATTTAGAGGTATGTAGCGATGCTGCCTGTGCGACACCATTAGCCGATACTGCTGTGGTGACACTCATCAGTCAGGGGGATGACTTAACGAACTCGCCTGCCCAACAAGAAAATACAGACGGTGATGCGCGTTTTGTTTCTACCACTCTGTCAGAAGGGGCTGGGTCAGAATTTGACGATATTGTTCTCTGGTTATCTCCTAATGCGGTGACTTTACAGCTGGTGAAATCAGGGCGTCTTGATTAAGTCGTGCGAGTGGCTCTTGTTACACGATGTTTCGAAAACAAACAGACACTTGCAATAGTTATCTACAAATCTTACTGAAAGTTTCCAACTCTTCACTATACTTAACTTAATGTTATAGAAACTTGCATCAATTCTGTGATGTAGCTGCTATCTGCGCCTCTCAGGTTTTGATAGTCAGGTATGCTAGAAGTTAGTGTTAAATAAAAGGGGATATGTTTTATGAAAAGACCAATGCCGAAAGCTCAATCAGGTTTTACGTTAGTCGAAATAGCCATCGTGCTCGTCATCATCGGCCTGCTATTGGGTGGCGTGTTAAAAGGTGCGGAACTCATTGAAAACTCGCGAGTAAGACAGGCAGTGAATCAGATTAATGGGGTGACCGCCTCGTTTTATGCCTATCAAGACCGATACAATCGTATTCCTGGCGACGATGGTAACGCGGCGACCGTTCAGGCCAGAGGCTCATCCTGGGCGGCAGTGGGTGCCGGTAACAATAATGGTTTATTGGAGGTAAACAACAACCAGGCCTTCACCGGTGCTGGAGAAGGCCAGGAGTTTTTCCAGCATTTGAAGGCGGCGGGTTTTATCACGGGTAATCCTGCTGATGCCGGTGCGGCGGCTCTTCCCAGAAACCCATTTGGCGGTTTGGTTGGCGTGTCCTCTCAAGCGATGATGGGGGCCTTAAATGGCAACAAAGTTTGTTTGAATCGGGTGAACGGTAAAGCGGCCCAGGCCATCGATAATCAGCTGGATGACGGCAACGGCGCAACGGGCCAGTTACGTGCCTCACAAGCGGCGGCACCCGCGAACGGTGCCTTGGCGACCCCTTACAATGAAGATCAAGAGTATACGATCTGTATGCGTATGTAATTGAAGGCGTGTTAACAAAGGCGGATCTCTTTCGGTGATCCGCCTTTTTTGTTTTTATAGTACTGAATACGTCAGTAATGTCACTTGTAATATCTCCCTCCTATACCACACTCAATATATTCAATGCTTGGCCGATAACTTAGTGATCTCAAGTTTCGGAGTTCATTTCCCGGAAAATAATCGCCTAATCTCCGCTAGAGACGGCCTCTAGTCGAAGTGTAAAGCAATCCATTTGCATGGCTTGCTCAAAAAACTGCTGAACGGTACGATCTATATGCCGCATAATCTCGGTGACGCCTTCTCCATATTGCACTTTAAGTCCCTCTAACGCACCCGTTATCAGCGCTCTGAACACGCCCCACAACCGACTAGCAAAATCCAATGTACACAGACTTTTTATCATCTCGTTTCGGCTATCACTTAATCTGACGCCTCCATCTTCGTGTTTGGCAAAAAGCAACATGCAAAATCGTATTGCGGTCAGATGAATCGATGCGATATAACTACTGTAGTGGGTGCTTTGTTCTTTGAGAAAGCCTAATTTCTGCTTGGCTTCCTTGAAATAGACTTCAATACCCCATCTCAGTGCATATATTTCAAGCATTTTATCGTCACTGAGCTGACTATCCGTTGTCAAAAACAGCGCCCAGTCATGCTTGCCCGCTTTTTGCTTTTCTTCATTTACACCCCGAACAAAGAGCAATTTCACCTTGATCCACTGCTCACATTCCTTGTCTGATTGTGCCAGATTTAGCTCAACCACCATGGATTTTGATTGATAAGGCTTGCCATGGATTTTATGCCACTGGCCTTTAACGTGAGATTTGTAAAGCTCCTCGGCTGTGCACGATAATGATTGTTCACCCGCTGCTGTTACCCGATACTTCATTTTATTTTTCTTCATTCGCACAATCGCTGTCAGTGATTTTTCTTCTGTCATCTTGAGTATCTGCTTGGTTGCAAACCAGGCATCCGCTAAAAAATACTGTGCATGAATGTCGGATCGTTGAGCTCTACTTATCATGCTTCTGAGCATCTCTGGCTTACTCTGTTCTTGGGCGTCACGATAACGTTTCGCGCTTATGCTACGACCATCGGCAAACTCATTGGCAAGAGGTTGCGCCTTTTTCTGGCTGATAAAAATTTCATTATCAAGAGGAATAAACTGCGCTTCGGTGGCAAGACCGAGTGTCAGAACTTGTTGCCCCATGACAAACCGGCCGGTTAAGTGATCAAAGTGACTGGACACACCGGGCATTTTTTTCCCGCGTCTTACTTTAACGGAATCATCAACAACAAACGCTCGAAGCCTGCTGTTATCCGTTGCCACGATGACTTTTTTAGCGGTCTGTAGCTGTAGCATGCGCCAATTTAGATCCTCTCGTTTGAGCCAGTCGTAGAGAGCATCTTTTTTTGTGGCAGAAAAACTTTGCAGTGAGTCTCTGGAAAACATGGCGATAGAATCTACTTTGAGCCACACCCAGAGAAGCAGCAAGTACATGATGTCGCTGGCGGGCGTTCCTGAGCGCTTCTTGAAGGCAGCTTGCTTTAACAGGCTATTGAAGCCAAGCTTTTGCCATACCTTGCTAAACAGATTGTCGACTTGCACGTCGGCACGAGTAAGTAAATCAGCACTTAATGTTGGCAAAATAGTGGAGCTTATGTCAGGATTTATTTGGTAGCCTTTGATTGGTTTGATGTTTTGTCTAGACAACAAACATTTTACCATGATAAGGCTGCTTTATTTATATAATTCAGATGGTTACGTTATATTTAAACTGGGCTTTGAACTCCGAAACTTGAGTTAATAAAACGGAAGCTCAAAGAATTGTATACAGGCTAATCTATCGATTAAAAAATGAAGGATTACTTGCGCCTCAAGGACAAGAAGCCCGAGGTCGAAAATATACTAAAACGGATCAGTTCCACCAGGTAAAATTTAAGGCCTACCCCGACAAAATTAATCAAACAGCAGGTGCCACTCCGGACTCAAGCAAAGTAAAAAAGGGAAACCCAACGGTTTCCAGCCTGCTAGAGAAACTAAAACGTTATAAAAAAGAACTACTGGTTTCTATGGGTGAATCTGATGAGTACGAATTGTTATACGCAGAGTTCCCTCATCTAAAATCTGAACTCCAAGCCGATTACACCGAAGCTAGAGATAGGACGGATAAATTGCTCGGTCATGTAAAAGCTATCGAGATAACCATCGAACGCCAAAAAGGGAAAAACGAAGATGGATCTTCGCAAGTGGCAATCTGAGTGTCTCCGTCACGCAATCAACAAGTACCAGTCAGGAGGTAAACACTTTCTCTGTCTAGCCACTCCTGGTGCGGGTAAAACTATCATGGCGGCAGAGGTCGCCGCTAAGTTATTCGCACTAGACTTGATTGACTTCGTCATCTGCTTCTCCCCTTCGGTGGTCATTGCAAAAGACATTCGAACTACGTTAGAAGAACGCTTGGGGCAACGATTTGATGGTCTCATTGGCGCCAAAGGAGGCTCATTTACTTACCAAGGTATGATGTATTTAAGTGACGATATATGGCGCTTATTCCTGTCCCATAGGGTGTTGGCTATTTTTGACGAAATACATCACTGTGCGGGCGCAGAATTAGATCAGGCAAACGCATGGGGTGAAAAAATCATCCAGAATATTCAGCACAAAGCCACATTCAGCCTGGCTTTAACAGGTACACCCTGGCGCTCTGATAAGACGCCTATCGCATTATCTGAATACACTAAATCTGATGGGAAAATTGTTTGTGACTATATCTATGGTTTATCAAAGGCAATTCCAGACAACGTTTGCCGCACCCCACGAATAGTAATAACGGATAACAACAACGTTACTTTAAAACATTACGATGGCAGCATCGATAAATACGAAAGCTTTACCGCTTTGCTAGAGGCGTCCGCATGCCCTTATCAACACATTGTTGAGAATAAAAGCGTCATCCATCACATGCTTCGACAAGCCAGTAAAAAGCTATCAAAGTTGAGGTGCAAAAATCCAAATGCTGGAGGCTTAGTTGTCGCGTCATCAGTAAAACATGCCCAGCAAATACTCGCTATAATTCAAAGCGAGTTGAAAGAGTCTGCGGTCATTGCGACCTACAGAGAGCAGGATCCAGAAACCATCATCGAGAATTTTAAAAATAACTCTACACGCTGGATAGTCTCTGTTGGCATGATCAGCGAGGGAACAAATATCCCACGTTTGCAGGTTTGCTGTCACCTGACCAGGATAAAAACTGAATTACACTTCAGACAAATTCTTGGTCGCATTCTTCGAGTGAATCGACCAGAGCCTCAAGAAGGCTATTTATTCATGCCAGCTGAAAGTAATTTAATTACTTATGCTGAAAGAGCTGCCGAGGACATACCAGATGAAAACGCCGTCATTTCATTTGAAACGTCTCCTGCATCTATTACTGTTGACGAGTTAGAATCAAACTCTGCCCTTGATAAAGAACACATCCCCACAAAGAATTTCTTACAAGTCCCAACTCTGACCATCGACGCTTCACCAGATCACAACAAACCAACAGAAGAAAACTCGCTCTCCAAAGCTTATGAGGCATCTCTGAACGTGTTTGGCAAGTTTAGCCAAAACATGCTTTGCCTTAATTTTTCAGCATTTGATTAGGGGCTGTTGCCATTTGGCAATAAGTGGTTGATTTAAAATAGCAAACTCGCAATATTGTAGTTCTCACACAAACAATAACGAGTTTGCTATGCCCCGACTATTGCTCAGTGACGAGCTCTGGTTGAAGCTAAGGATAATCTTGCTTCACTTTGGTGTTTATGACAAGCACAACCTTCGCAAAATGGTGGAGGGAATGTTTTACCGTTTACGAACAGGATTGCCTTTTGGAGAGATTTACCTGAGTACTTTGGTTCCTGGAATGCTATTTATAAGAAATTTAACAACTGGTCAGCAAAAGGTATTTGGCGAAAAGTGTTAAATTTTCTGGTCGATGATCCTGATCTGGAATGGGGGTTCATGGATGGCAGTTATGTAAGAGCTCATCAGCATAGTGCTGGAGCGCATGGAGGCGGGTGTCAGGCTATAGGGCTCAGTAGAGGTGGAAATACAAGTAAAATACATTTGGTTGTAGATGGCTTCGGACTGCCTGTGCATTTTGAAATTACAGGCGGGCAAGTCCATGACTCAAGTGCTGCGGACAGTTTGCTTGATAACTCGCCGGTCTTCGCGTCTACAATTGCAGATAAAGGCTACGATAAGGAAATGCTACGGGAAAAAATTCGTAGTAAAAACTCGGTGCCAGTGATACCAAGAAAGAGTAATTCTAAATTTGGTAATGAGGATATTGACTGGCACTTGTACAAAATGCGTCATCTTGTTGAGAATCAGTTTGCACGATTAAAACATTACCGAGCAATAGCTACTAGGTATGACAAACTGAAGAGAAATTTTGAATCAATGGTGGCTATGGCATGCGCATTTCAGTGGTTACCTATGTGAAATGGCAACAGGCCCTAGGCTGTGCAAATTATTTTACCACGAGGATATATTTTATTGTGCGAATATAGAGGCAGCAATCTTGACTTTACAGCTTTGAGAGGCAAAGTCTGCCGCATCATGAAGTGGATCTGCCGCAAAACAAGCTAATTTTTAGAAAACCCAATTATAATTCAGTATTATTTTTTATATATTCACCCATACTCCAGGGCGTTGAAAAATACTTGATTTTCTTACCATCTCTCATTAGGTCAAAGCCATGGTTTTTGATGTTAATTTCATATCCAAGCACTTCCGCTAACGGTATTAATTGCTGGGATGATGGACTTTTTATTTGTCGGATATTCTGCAAAGCAATTTCTTTTTTCTTGGTATCTTTTTCAAAGTCGTCAATGATGATACTAGTAATTTCAGATATTTTCGACCTGTCGCTAATCACTCTATATGCTCTTTTAAGTTCACCAATACCTTTGTCGCCATATGGCTTTAATCGATTGATTGCATCACGGAATTCCCTTTCATATTTGCATAGAACGTCCCACTCGTTTTCAAATACTAAATCACTATCGTTATGCATAGCATGATTATTTGATGAGTTTGATTCTTTACTTTGTAAATTTTGTGTTGGGACAGTTTGTCTTAAAGTGGTTTTAGTGTTTATGTTATCCACTATGGGGATCGACTGGGTTTTCTCTGACAGGGTCTTAAACGATGGGGTAGTTTGTTTTAATAACCCGGGAGTGTATGCCTCTCTGATACTTTCGGGATTACTCCTGTTTGCCTTCTCTAAGTTTTCCAACTTCGATTGATCTTTGGCTTCTGCCTTCCCAGCTTCGAAACATTTTGACGATGCTTGATAGCTACGATCTTGTTTATGGTGCTTTTTATTTTGTATTCTAGTAAGAAATATATACGCGAAAGAAAAGACCAAGAAAAAGACTATCTTTAAAGTTAGTGTCGCCACATGATCTATGCCGACCGCACTAAAATTCCCGAACCAAGTTACAACTGGCAAAATACCAAGTAATTGCCAGATGGCTATTAAAAGAAGAATTGCCCTTACCATTGTTAAGCTAATTTTTATAAATCGGTTCATGCGGTACCTATTGCCTTGGAACAATATTTAATTTTCTAAGTTTGATAACTGGTCGGAAGGTATCGAAAACATTCTAAACCGTTTTGTTAATATAGCTCTAGATGCCACATTGCTGGACTGCATGAATAATAAAACTGTATCAAAAGCAACCATCCCCAGCCGTTCTTCACCTTCTTTTAATCAAAGTACGAATTCAATCAGCTACACTTGGACAGGGCTAATCAACCCCCAAAGCCTTAAACACAGCGTCCACAGGATCCGCATAAAAGCTGGTCTGAAACTTAGTAAACAACTCAGCAGGTATAGTTGGAATATCTGCAGCGCTGCTCATTGGAAGAGCAACTCTCTTTGCCCCTGCATCAAACGCGACCTGTAAACACTCGGCTATACTCTGCACGGGTGTAACGCTGCCACCGAGGCTCATATCACCCATAACCACCATTTGATTTTGTACCGGTTTTCCTAACAAGCCAGAAGCGAATGCTACCAAGCTAGATAAAGCTAAATGAGTGAATGGCCCTGTGTTTTGAAGCTCAACCGCATGAAGGTGAAAGTCGTGATCCATCACTTTTGCGCCAGCACTGATTCTTCCTGAGTTGGCTTTAAAATAATCAAACGCTATCTTAACCTGCTCTTTGGCAGCGTTAGAATTCCACAAGCCGGAAGTGACCAGCTTGCCCGAGCCTTTAGTCACTTGCAGCTCTAGTCGATACAACCCAGGCATGCCTTTAGCGCTTAAACCGATGGTATGTAACACACCTGGTTTACCTGGTCCTTCGGGTATTAGGCCACCGCCGCCTTGTTCTTTAACGGCGACGAAATGTTCTTCCAATGTTTCGTTATCGATGTAACTGAAATGCACATCGTAAAACTCCATGCCGCCGATCTTTTTTAGCTGTTCTTTCACTCTGCGACGCACTTGAAGCGCATACTCCAGGCATTGGCGAACATCTTCTTTCTCAAACTGATCGTGCGGATACAATAATTTCATTAAGCCGGAAACAGTTTTTCGAACGGCAATCACATCGCGCTGGTTTAAGTTGTTGCCCAGCTTGAAGTATTTATCGATGGCATCTGAAAAGCTACGTTTGCGCATTTCACGATAGAACTCTGCTAGATAATCAACAATTAAGCCGTATTTATCGGTAAAGAATTCTGGCCGCATTTTCGGAATTTCCCAGCCAGGAATGTAGGCGTGAAAACGATCAAAGAAAGCCGAGTCGATCATCGCATCTGGAAATGGTGCCAATAAATGGCTTGTTTTAACAAGCGACTCAACACTCTGGTTGATATTTCCCACAAACACCATCGAAGCTGACGCTTCCATTTGCTCCCGACCTCGGGCAAAAGACCCCGAAGCCATGAAATCTTTCATAATCTGCACGCCGTCTTTATCTTTAAATGAAATACCGGCCACTTCATCAAAGGCCACCAGGTCCCATAGGCCAACGAGACCAATACGTCTTGTACTCATGTTATAGAACAAGTTAGCAACGGTGGTTTGGCCTCCGGAGACAAGAATACTGTTTGGAGAGCATTCTTTGTAAATGTGACTCTTACCCGTTCCCCTTGGACCCAACTCACACACGTTATAGTTGTTCTCTACAAAAGGAATCATACGAGCCAGCAAATGCCATTGAACATCAACATCCAGCGAACTTGGCTCCATACCAATGGAACGGATTAATGCCTGACGCCATTGGTCCGTCGTTAAGGCAGACCGGCCATTGAACAACTCATCCATGTTCATGTTGGGCATTTGGATGGGCTTTAACAACGTCACACCAAAGGGCGACCCAGACTGTCCTTCTTCATGGAAATAACTCAGCGTAGCAATGACCCAAATACCACCGACAAGCAGCTTCTCATATTCCTTGACGATCCCAGAGGAAATTTCTGCATCTTTGATTCCCAGGTTACTAAATGCTGCCTCGTACTTGTCTTTACGCTCGTTCAACCGCACAGTCACGCGGTCGATGACCTTAAACGTCCCCCGTTCTTTTACGAGAGACTTCACTTTCTCCGCTTCATCCGGTCGTACATAATTTTCGGCCAATACGGTTTTAACGTTACGCAGACCTTGCTCAATGACCTCCGGGTCATCCGAGGCACAATACATTCCCAGCAGGTACTCCAATACATACACCGGTACGTTGGCGCCTTCTTTGATTAACTTGGTTAAATCTTTACGGACAACCCGGCCAGCAAAATGCTCGTTAAGTAGCTGATCTAAATCTTTATCATTTTCTATGTTCATAGCTCGTTCTAGCCTTAAAAGAAGTCGTCGGTAAAGGCCAAATCTATGGTGACCTTGTAACGTTCAATCTCTGTATTTAAATCTTTGTCTTTTAATATCAGGAAGTAGTCTTTTTTGCGATCGAAGTCCGTACCAGACAAAGACAGGCGGATCTGTTTTACCCGCTCTGACACGGAATCCGTTGTACAGTCAAAAGTAATCACCTCTTCACTGGAAACCAGCTTGTCATCATCGTAAATGGCAGCGGAGACAGTGACGGGTAATACCTTCTCGCTAACAGCTTCCGTCTGCATCAAATCAAACTTCTGGATATTATTCACCATTTTCAATGATGACTTCGCGGAGATCACCCCAACTTTGCGCTTGGTACGTTTCTCTGCCTTCTCACCACGTAGCTGTTTCACCGTCACTACAGGAACTACAATCTCCTGCGGCATTATGCCCCCATGGACAAAACGTGCGCCGCCGACGAAATGAAAGCGGTTTGTGCCTTTAGGTATCCAAAAGTGAGTCTCCGTCTCCGTACCTGCGGTTTGTTTTGTCGTGCCCATCCACGCATCTTTTGGTGAAGGTAAATCAAAACCAATCACATAACGTTTTTTGCTCTTGAGTGCATCGGCAGGCTTTTCTGCCAAGGACGTTTTGTCAGAGGTATTTAATTTGCTTTGCTGGAAAAGAAAACCATGGTCAGCCGTAATAAGCACGGTTGATGTATTGAAGTGCATCAATATCTTGCGGGTTAGCTCTGTTAGCTCCTCAATTGCCTGCTCAACGGCCTGAAAGGTTTCCGACTCTGTAGAAGCACTGTCACCGCGGGCATCCACCACATTGTGATAGACATAAACGAGCTGTTGATCTCGCAAGGCCTCGCGCCCAGCATCCCGCGACCAACCTTTAACCTCTTCGGCAGAGACCGCAATACCACCATAAGCCCCAAGAATCTTGTTACGTGAAACGGTTCCTTTACTAGAAACACCATCCACAAAAACGTCATCTCCCACGCCTTCACGATACTCCAGGGATTTATGAGGTAATAGAGCCGCCATACCTAATGTGGTATAACTCGGAACCACACCTAATAACGAGCTTAACTTTGCTTCGCTATAGCGCTTCTCGTTAATTCGCTGAGTTAACTCCGCTGCCGCCTCGTAACGGAAGGCATCACTGATAATGACCACCACACGGGTTTGCTTCGATTTCGCAAAGGCTGATTTCACATGGCGGGAATAAAAATCCTGTTGATTACCCACCTGCGGGATTTTCCAGTGGCTTAGGCGCTCTTCAGATTCGACCTTATCTCCCCAGTTACGCGATAGGTTATCTAAATACCAGTTGGCATAAACCTGCTCCATTGCCTGATCCAACCTTTTTAGAATCTCAACGTTGGCCCGACCTGATGCCTCAAAGTAATGGCGATAGGCGGTATCGAACTGGTGTAAGTCAGTTTCATAGGCCTCAAAGATTGCTTGTGTGGAGGCAAAATGAAAGCCACTATCATGGGAATGACGCAGGGTAAATAAGTCGATGGCGGCAGATAGTGCACGATAAACTAAACGGTACTTTCTTCGCGTATCATCATCTTTATGGCGCGAGGCCCAATAGTTATCTAATCGCACAGCGATGATGTCTGCATATTCAGACAACGCCCGATTATCCGCCTCAGGAATCGCCTGCGATATGTCGACTATAATTTGTTTTTCGACAGCTTCGAAGGTGGCGACATCAGACAAATCGCTTAACGGTATGTCGTTGAGCTTTTCAGATATTCGCAACGCCTCTGCGACCCAACCAGATACTCCATCAAAGGCTTTATAATAACGAGAGCTATCGCGCCAACGTGACAACAAGGCTCGAGCGGTGGCCCGCGCACTGCCTGCAGCAAGGGCCAGCTCCTTCGCCCAAACAGGCAGGTCGCCAATACTTTCGCAAAAACCAGTGGTAAGTAATCTCACCAGGAAGTGCCCAAACTTAAATTCCGCTTCACCGGAGAGCTCTTCAGCAGAAGCAGAATAACCCACTTCCACTTGCAGGGCTTTTACAAAGGCTGGCACCAAATCGTATTTTTGAATTTCTATCAGAGAGGCAGGTGTTTCTTCTAAACCCAAGTCCGCTTCAACAGCTTCTTCGGCCATTGCAAAGAGTATATGTGCAATATCGCAATTCTCGGCTTTTACCAAAGAAGTAATCATCGCCAGATCTAACTCAGCCTCGGTGAAATCCGGCTGTACCCATTTTTTAAATGCATTCAATCGGGCTTTGCTTGCCAAGAACTTTTCACGTTTGGCTAGATGCTCTCTTAGCGTTTGCTGATGCAAGCCGAGTTCATTGAAAATAATCGAGAAACGGTCCGCATAGAAGCAACGGGAGTAAAGCTTGATATCTAGCAACCAGTCTTTCTCAGGGTCAGGCTCTGCCGAAGGAAAATATAGGAGATACTTACCCTCAGTATCCTCAAGCTCAAGCTTCAATTTGATGCCTAAGGTTGATTCACCCTTCATATTCAATACTTGAACATCAGACAACGACAGGGAGTTTAGCTCCTGCTCAAAGCTTTGCTCAGGATCAAACCAGAAGACAATACGGTGTTCTTCTTTGAAGAAGGCTTGTTCAAGGCCTTGGTTGAGTTGGTCGAGGTTCATTGTTTTTTATCCACTCCCATCATTTTGTCATCCAATTTGACCAGCGCTTTAACAAGTTGTCGTCCAATAAATCGACTCGGCTTAGAGTTTAATGCCTTATAGCCTAGCTCCATCGTGTTAACCGCCGCTCGAGCGGTACCTTCTATGGCAATTCCCGCACCCTCAAACATCGCCTCTACTGGATCGCCGCCATTGTCATATTTTTTCAGCGCATGATTAATTCCAGATAATGTCGCGAGGGTACCCAGCCCTCCGACACCAGTGAGAACAGCATCAATTGCGGTATCTTCGACATCAACAACGCTTCCTCCAACAGCCAAGGAAACAGTTTCAGTTATATCATCATTGCTGTAACCGCTATCGATGACGCCGGTAACACTCGCTACTTCTGATGTAGCAATAACGGGTATACCTTCATCAACGCTATTTATATAACCTTCACTATCTGTTGCTTTAATCTGGTAGGCAACACCGTCAATTACGATGTCAGTATCTGGATGATTAAAATGCTCATATAGTTGTCCGCCACTTTCAGCAGCGACAAGACTTTCTAAATAGGCGCCTTTGGTTAAACTAACGAGTCCCGCGAGTTTATCAGACGGCCAGAACAACGTTTCCCACCATATTTCTGCATCACTCATTCCTACAAAGTTACCGTTGACGGATCTTAAAACGTCATAAACCTCAGCCGCATTATTGACATCAGACCATAGCGAAACAGGTACAGACATGGCGGACAACAACAATCCTGATTTTAGAAGGTCGTTACTCTGTTTATCGTCATACTTGCTTTGTTTAATGTATTCTTCAATAGTCACGCTCGTATTAACTACTCGCTCAAAAGCTTGTTCTGCAGCTTTTGCGTAGTACGTTTTTAACTTAGTGAAATCAAATTCGTGTTTAGCGATTAAAGATTTTTGCGCTCTTTCAATTTCACTAATTTTCTTATCCAATTCCTTAAAATCTAGCGCCCCCGCATGCTTGAGTTTATTCCACCACGAGAATGTCGCATAAACTCGATTCCATTCTGCTTCCAGTTCGTCGCGTCGTTTTTTAAGCTGCTTTTCGGCAGCTTGTAAAGCAAATAAGGCCTGGTAAAGAGGATGCGCAAGGTGCATTTCTGAAGCTTTAGCTTCGTATTGTCGTTTAAAGTCAGCGACCTCTTTACTCAATCGTGTTTGCAACTCTAGCTTATGACGTTGCTCTACTAGATCACTCAGAGAAGCCTCGCAACTTGTCATCCAGCTTTTCAGTAAGATATTCTTTCCGTTATTGGCATGTTTAATTGCTTTAGCCAATGGTGATGGAGAGCGATCAATGAGTGCTTTTGAAACTTGCGAATAGCCTTCATAAAATTCTTTTATAACGCCATCTTTATGCAAACAGGCACGTAGATAGTTAATTCCTTTAAATACTAAAAAACCAACCAAGGCGGTGAGTACTAAAACCAACACAGTCTCGACAGTCTGATTAAGTTGAGTTTTTGAAGAAAGATTAACTGCGAGGGTAACTAAGGCAACCGCTATGATTATAAAAGTTAATCCAAGCAATCCATTGTGGTTACGTAGCGATTTGAGCTTAGCAAGAGAATTCGACGTACGTGGATCTATGGTTATAGTCTTGTAAGGGGTTTCAAGCGATTGACTAGACATTTTTACCAACTTTTTTGTGATAAATCGAAAGTTTCATAGAGCCTTATTCTCAGATTCCAGGAAGTCCAAATATTTTTCAATAAGCGCATAGGCTAAGTCTCGTGCTCTATCCAGCTCAGACTGTTCAGCATTTCTCAACTGTCCAGCTGACTTACCACGATGACGCCCTTGCATGAGTGGTAACTCATTAGCTATCCGCCCAAGTTCATTCCATAGTTTTCTGACGTCGAGTGCTTTAATTGCTTTGTCGCTCTTACCGAATCGCGCAGATAAAGCGTCCCGTACTTCATATAAGTGAACCAGCTCATTTTCAGGATCAACTACTGCCTTAGAGTAACTGCTCAACATGTGCTGCAATGTTAAATCGATTTTCTTGTACTCACTGATTAAACTGGCGCAGCGGGCCTGTCTGTCCAATCGCTCTTGTTTAGTATCTGAAATCACTACACCGTTTTTGTCAGTTATTGTTATATCTGGCGATCCCATTGTGCAGGCAACATTAAGTTCGACTTCAGCGAAAACCACTTTTTTACCATCTGATTTCAAGTCCGTTCTAGAAGGTTTACTAATTTCATAGCCTTTATGAGTGGTTAGTTGAACCGACTGAAGATGGCTTTCTATTAGCAGTGTTAAGTCTGACCTTAATGCATCTTCTCTATGAAATAGTTCAGGATCGACTATAGCTTGGGCAACACCATCTGAAATTTCGATGTTTATTCCCTTGTGATCAAGCAGAATAGGCTCTTCTAGAAAGTTCTCAGGTTTATAGCTCCACTCCAGTAGTATCGAAACAACTTCAGCGGTCATTCTCTGTCAACTCTCCAAGCACTATTTCTAAGTCTAAGCACTTTCACTTTTGACCCTCCGAACTTTTACGAGTCAAATTTTTCGCTTCTTCGATTAATGACTTAGCGGTATCAAGTAATGAAGCTGTTTCCTTTGATTTAAGATTCTTACCTGCTAGAGGAGTTCTATATATTTGTTCAACAGAATCCATAATAAGTCGATCCTGATTTATTTCGTCCTTTAATTGTTCGGCATAAGAATTCACGGTAAGTGCAACGGCAGACTTAAATGCATACTCTTCTTGGAAATTTCGCTCTTTGGTATATTGTGAAATTGCAAATAAAAGTAGCGCAAGGGCTGGTAATGCTTTCAACGAATTTATTAGGATAACTTGCCACGACAAGCTGCTAAGGTCTCCATTTCCGAAAAGGAAAAAGATCCATAAGATACAGGCCACCGCCGTTACAGGCACACTCCACTTCCAAAAGCCTATCGTTGACCCAAGTTCGCTCTTTCGTTGCTTAAAAGTCTCAAAAAGAGAGGCGCCAACCTCTCTTCCGATCAAATCATCTAAGTATGAATTACGCTCTTTAAAGTACTCTGTTTTACCTTCAACAAAAGAAAGCTTACCCTCAAACTCAGACTGTAATTTTTCGTAATTCGAGGATTGTTTTTGAAGCGTTTGCTCCAGCTGGGCAATAGTTTCCTTCAAGCCCTTACTTTCTTTTCTTACTTCAGACAGAAGCGCTTCAGACTCATCTTTCTTCTCATCCGCTATTTCAAGCAAGCCATTAATCTTCTCTACTGTTCCAGAAGCACGATTATGAATTTCAATAATTTCGTTAGAGTGAGCGCGATTTGATTCTAATAAGGATGCTATTTCGCTTAATTCATTAGATTTAGCATGAGTGAAGGCTTCTAGATCTGATTTGCGATCGTCTACCTCCTTGAGAATTTCCTCAAGCTGACGAGATACTTGATCGAGGTGTTTTGAAACCAAGCCAATGCGTTCTTTTTCTTCAGCAACACTGGTTTCTGAATGTCGAAAATATTTTCTTTTGGTTTTTTCCCAAAAACCGTTAACCGCTTGATAATGTATTAATCTATTTAAATGAGTAATAGCAGCTTCGAAATTGCTAGCTCTAACATTATTCAAATAATTAGTGAGGTCTTGCTCCAAATTGGCATTTCCATATTCGTTATGGAAGTGATACTGATAAGGTAAAGCCTTAGCAAATACGGTGCTTATCTCTTCTCTAAATTGGTTAAAAACCTTGTTAGATGCACTTAAAAATTCTTTTGCAGTGTATTCACCAATACGAACTTCATTTAGGTCTGCTGTATTTGCGTACTTTTCCGCTAATAATTCGGACAGCTCCAATGTCATATAAGCGTCAATATGTGATTTAACAACGTCTATTTGATTTTTGTTCATAACGACTACCCATTTGCGGATTAAACTATCTAATTAAGAAAAAGTGGATTAGTTGTTTTCAAGATCAACCCTAAGTGACCTTGTCAATTAGACGTTTGAAACTCGTTCTTTTTTCTCGTCAGTAAGACTTTTTATGTCTGGCATAAAGCCATTTATCGTGTAATAAATAGATTTACCCTGTTCTTTTATAGATTCAAAATCTTTAGCTTCTGAAAGTGCCTCTATCATAGGGCCGAGATCGACACATATTTCCTTCGCCTTGTTATCAAAAAACTCCGAGAAGTGAGAACTCTGTTCGTTGAGAAACCTAGCATACTCTTCTACATCCTTTGCAATACCGGCAGGCTTAACACCACGAACTAATGAAGGAGTACAGCTAGGACCAACTTGAGATACAACCTTAAGAATTCGAGTGGTTTCCGCATGGATTTGGGAGACTTCCACCATTTTTCGTCTCTGGATCATTTCATCTCGAACCTTTTTAGCTTTATCGGCAAAATTTGACGACTGCTTTGCCTTATAACAAGCCCATACTGCACTTAAAATGGATACTATCGAGCCCAATATTGAGAGCATTTCTACCATTTCACGAGTCCCACTCACTTAGTTCAAACCTTCTGCATTCAGATGGAGAGCCACTGCTATCCATTTTCTCAATTACTTCCTCAAATTGATTGTTCGCTTTAAGATACGTCAGTACTTGGATTGCTTCGCCTCTGTCGACTCCTTTTCTGTTGAGCTCATCTTCTATATCGTAAAACCCTTTGAAATTCGCCAGCTTTTCTTGATCCATCCAAATAGGGTCGAGTACATCCATAACTGCTTTTACTTGGTCCTTTGATATAAACCCCATCCTTTCTATTTCCTGCTCAACAGCAAGCTCAAACCCATTAAGTAAACCAAACACCTGTCCAGGGCTTGAAGGACAAGCAACACCATCTGTAGCCATTTGTATGCGATAAATTTCACCTAATATCTTGCCAAACAGTAGCTTAGTATCTTTGTCCATTAATTAATCCTCTTAAACTTTTTGAGTTAGTTATTAAATACCCAGACTATTAATCACTCAGGCTTAACACCAGTAACCGCCTTAACCTCAGCCAACAAATCCCCAAATTTAACGTAATTAACCTTCACCCCATCATCCAGATCCAAACTAATACGTTGATCGGCGTAATGACGAAGTTTTTCATCAAAGGTGCTAAGTTCTACTTGTTGTTTGTGCAGCGTGGCAATTTCTTTTTCCAGCTTTTTGATTTCTGCGGCGCTGCCACTGGCGTCCTTATCTTTCTCAAGCTTTTCAACGTAACTCGCTAGTTTAGAGGTAAGCGGGATCACATATTCAGTACGCATACGCGCCAGCGTACCTTGGTTATACCGGTGCAGATAAACCAGGCACTCAAAAGCCTTTTGCTTACCAGAGCTGAATAACCAGTAGATAGGACGTTTTTTGTAGGTCTTTAGATGGTCTTTATAGAACTGGGTCGACAGGTATCGGCGAATCGTATCCATCGACGATTCAGATTTCTTCGGTTTGATAGCGTGCAGACAGAGAGACTCTGCTACAAATTCGAGGTTTTCATGAAGGTGCGTTTCGCCCCAAACGACTTTGACAAACTCACGGAATCGATTGGTTGCGTCATCGGGGAACCATTCTTGATCAGTTAAAGGGATGATTCCATCTTCGTCTGCGGGGAAGGTTTTATAGGCGCCTTCAGCGACTAATTCAGCAAAGCCTTCGTTGCCGGAATGGGCATAAACCAGGCCTTCACGATCTAACGAGTAGCGACCCATCATGCAACCCAGAGAACTACTTACCAATTCTGAAACGGTATCTGACGTAAACCTGCCAGACAAATCTTTATCATTTTCGGATGCGTATCTATAAGAGGGATTAACAATCAGAGTTACTTGGCTTTCAGGAATTCGAACATCAATTTTATTTTCTAAACAATATGTCTCCGCCAAAATTCTGTTTACTTCACTTTCAAGCTCTATAGTTTTTTCAATTGCTTTATCACTCACGAGGAGAAACTTTTTAATAGCTGACTCAATAGTCCTATGATTTTTTCCAAAAATTGGATTACTTCTGAAGTTGTATGAAGTCTCGAAACTATCCCAGTCTCTCCTATGTATATCTATTAATTCACGACATATATCAGAAAGATAAACTTTAATAGACTTAATTCCATTCTCAAGTATTGGCAGAGAGGCAACATTACCAACTTGGAAATTTAATGTTGGATTCATTACCTTCATAAAGTCGAAGGCCATTTTTGAGCAAAGATATCCAGCCAACCAAAATATGTTATCTTCCTCAGGAAAAGCTGACGATCCACCAACATCGAAAATAGCCCCAGGATCAGAATACCTAACACCAAAATAAGATGAACTAACGAATGACCAGGTTAAAGATGGTTTGAAATACTTTTCGGTGTTTTGAGGCCTAGATCTCTGCTTCCCGCTATCATCTACAAACCCTTTAATCTCTGAACCGTCATCCTTCCAGTTCACCACATGCTCATTATTACCATACCATTTCCTAAACTCCCCACCTTTGTTGTATGGGAACCATTTTTTTTCACTCTCAGACGCTTCTTCTCGAGTATGAATATTTAAACCGATTCTATCGATAGAAACCTCATGCCATAGCCTAACAAATTTGTCATTACTGCCAGTTTGTAAGCCAACTGCTACAGGGGCAATCTGACCAAGTAACTTTCCATCAATGAATGCCTTCCGAGTAGGCGAATCTACCCAATACGCAATCGGGCTCCCCGGAATCTTTTTGAAATCATCTGGTTTAGCTTCATAAAACCAGCCGCATTCAGGATTAGCTATTGCCTCCAGGGTTTTTGGTCCCTGATTCGCTGCGCCACGAAAATCTGAAAGACGGATATAAGAACCCGTATAGTCAGGCACATGTCCTTTTGTTAAGGTAAACGTGCAAATAGGAACCGTCGCTCCATCAAACCCCGAATATTCAAGCTGTATTAGTGTCGAGATAATCTCATCATCAATCAATTTACTTCGTAACTGTTCGTAGCTTGAAATAAACATCCAAACAAATGGCGTCATAAAGCCAAGCTGTCCATGATCTTTAGCCAGTTGCAGATTTCTTATGATAAAGGCAGAAAACAAATCCTTTTCATAACCAGAGAACCTAGCTTTAAGCTCCTTTTTTACATCTGCGGATTGGTACTTGCTACCCATATAGGGAGGATTTGCCACCACTGCTTCGTATTTTTGCGCTAACAATACTGCCTGATGGACATATGGAAGCAATTGGCTCGCTGCCGACTTTTGCATCGAGTCGCCTGAACTATCCAGTTCGCGTAGAGTGATGAAAAGCTCCTTCAACTCCTCGCAATCATCATGGGGAACGTCAATCAAAGAGCCAAAAGTCTTGGCCTGTTTGAATCGCTCTAATGTTTTCTGAAGCAACTGGTAGCGGTTATCTGCTGCAAAAGCACTCAGATCCTGCTGCTCTTCTTCAAATAGTCCTTGCGATGTGCCACTCTGCCATTCTCCGGTCAAGTTCAATGACCTCCATAAAGAAGGCAGATTTACATTGGAGCTTTCCTGTAACGACAAAACATTGAGTCTTATATTGCGACTGAAGATTCGTCGATCATCTTCTCTTGCAAGCATCATCAATGTGAAGCCGGCCAATTGTCCGGCGCGGTCATCAATATCCAGACCAAAAAGATTTTTTTCGAGAATGAGTTGAGGAATGTCGCGAGTTCGGTAACCACGCTCTTCGTAGATTGCCTTCAGCACCTTGTAGGCTTCAACCAATATATGGCCTGAGCCACAGGCAGGGTCTAGCACTTTGATAGTCTCAGGGACTATCTCAGGCGGTGTAATGGCAGCAAGCTGCGCCTGAACTACCTGCGTTTGCTCAGCAGGCTCAATGTAGTACGGCATCTTCTCCTTGAGAGGAGAATCCGGGTACGTCTGAAGCCACTGGCGACCGACTGAGTTCTGCACCAGGTACTGAACGATCCAGTTTGGTGTAAAAAGCTGTGTCGCAGCTGGAATATCCTCGCTCTTAACAACCTTGCCGATAACCTGATCTTTTTTCTCGGAGATATAGAACTGGTAAAGCCAACCAATAATCTCAATATGATCCCAGTCTTCATCGGGAACACTGGCCACCAGTTCACGAACCAGTGAATCCGTCTTAGTCAAGTTCTCCGGCAACAGCAGCTCGGATTCATCTGCGACCGCCTCAAAAAGAAAGGGCATTGCTTGATGCAAGGCATGACACTGAGCCAGTAAAAGCTCGCGGTATAGCTCTTCGTCTTTGGTACCATCAAGCTTTAGTTCTCGAACTTTGGCCTGATCCAACCCTGGTAACTCGACATCCAGACACTCTTCCAGAATTTGTGGCATACCAGCACTGCCATTAGCGGTGCTTAGTACACGACGCCCGTGGTCGAGAAATTCTTTGCGTTCCATATAACGAATGGCGCACAACCGGTTAAACCAGCTATAGGCAACATGCTCCATTACCTGGTCGAAGCCTTGTTGTTCAATGCGTTTTACCAGTCGCTCACGAGGTTTGATTACAGCAGCAGGAAACGGCCTGTCACCAATCAGAACCAAATCGCCCTTCTGCTCCGCAGGCTCAATTTTCTTTTTAGTAATCCCATATTTCGCAGCCTGTTTACTCATGGCCTCAATGAAGGCTTTACGGGCTCTGGGTGCGTATTTTTTGATGTTGTTGGTGTTCATGGGTTTATGGTCCTTTAGCGAATACGCACTCGTTGATCGTTAGCAATTGCCTGTTGTAATTCTTCCTTTAACGCGTCTATATATTGAGCAACGTCTGCTTCTGTTTCCAGATACACGCTTTGGCTGACTTTGTTGAACACACTCGCAGGTGAGACTTCGACAACCGGTTTAGGTTTGGCGACAGCTTCTGGTTGTTTAACTTCACCTGGTTTTGTAGGTTCTGCCGTCGGGTAGCTTTCGGTCTTCCCTTGTTGTTCGGCTTGATTACGCAACTGTGCTTGTTTCTGCGCCTCTTTTTCTATGGCCTGGTCTAACTCAAACAGGCTATCATCCAATCGCTCCGCTGACGTTTGGGTCTGGTACATATAGATTTGTGAAATACTGGTTTCCGTTTCAATATCGGATTTCACCAGTTGCAGTGGGCGCAGCAGTTTATTGCTTAACTCAGGTGTGGCAATACCGCTTTTTTCTATCTGAGCTTCGAGCTGTTTGATCTTTTCATCCACTCGACTTAACGCATGGATGCGTTTTTCTTTGAGGATGGCTTCGTTAACGTCTTGCACGATTGAGATGAATCCAGCGACTTTGTGCAGCATGCCATAAGGCGTTTCAGAGGATTCAATCGCTCGCAATTCCGCCAGGGCCGCTCTCGCTTTTTCATTCCGGTCTAACGCAGTCTTGTTCTTGTCGAAATGCTGAATAGCCTGCTGCAGTTGCTGCCAGGTATGCAGTTGGTTGCTAAAGAACTCATGCACATCGCGATAGTCTTCTTCTAAGTCGAGATAATCATTTTTCTTGTCGACCACCTCTTTAAAGAAATCAAAACTGTCATCGTTATTAAGCAAGCGCTCTAACGTCAGTACCGATTGTTCGATTACCTTTTTACCTGGGAAACGCCCCACATCGGTTTTGTTCTTATACCCTTTTAAATGGGCTAACCATTGATTCAAGTGTTGTAGGTAGAATTCAAAAAGCTCTTTCTCGGTGGCGGGCCCTAAGCTGGAAAACAGATCTTGAGTCAGGCTTCGAGCCTGTTTAAGCACTTGTTCATCCGATTGACGCTTACGAATGACCGTAATATCCCGACGTTTACGCGAATTCGATAAAGGATCAAAAGCCTCTCTTATAGGCAGTGTGGCGCCGGACAGCATAAAGCTCACCCTTCCCAATGCAGCGAGTCGACCAATAATCAATATGACTTCATCTTCTTTCCAGCCAAATGGTTTTTTACTGAAGCGATCAGTTATTTCAGAAAGCAAGACGCTGTCCTGCGTAGACCGTAAACTGATGTACTGTTCAATTTCTTTTGTCGCTTGAGGGTTGCCCGCTTCACCGTCCAGCGATAATCCCATTTGACCAATATCATCGGCCAGTAGAATCGCTTTGAGTTCGCGCATGGGTTCAGGTTGCAGCACTTTCAGATAAGCCAGTTTGGTATAGCTGTTTTCCAATAGGTACTGACAGGCTTCATCAAATTTCACCGCGAGGCTTGTACTGCTGAGGTGCAAGTGTTGCCCCAGCGCATATACCTCCGCTTTCAACAGCATCTCTTCTAATGTGGATCGCAATCTCTTGCGGCGCTCCTGGTTTTCACGGCCTCGATCGGCCAAAATTCGGGATATATCTGCTTGGGTACCATCGTCATTAAATTTGATGTACTTGTTGGTTTTCAGCCAAGTGCGTAGTTCACGGAAGAATTCTTCGTGTTCGGGTAGCTTGATAAGCACACAACCTTCTGCGCTCTTGTTGATGCAGGCCGCTTCGGTGTATTGCCCGTATTCATCGACATCCAGCAACGACACAACCTCTACTTTAAGGTCTGACTCATAGCGACCATCGAGCGTGTGGCCATCCAGATAACGGCCGATACTGTAATCCGTTTTGTTTACGTGATAGCGGTACTTGTTCTGGTCTTTTAAAAGATCGCGATAGATAAGGTTACCCAGTTCCTTGTTTTCATCGGAGCTGGCGATATCGGTCGCTTTAATCTTACGGGTTATATCACGCTCTTCATTGGTGAGAAAAAGAAATTCATCGCCATTGCGGGTAATTAAACTTTCTTTCTCTAGTCGTTGCAGGCTTTCTTCAATTTGTTTTCGGAGACCTAATTTATCTGCATCAATCTGGTCTATGGACAACGTGACCAGGTTATCTAGCGTTCCTTTTACCAACTCGACATAACGGATCATGAACAACGTGCGCAGCATTTGTACATCAAAATCGTCTAAGGTGGCGTTGTCTTTCGCTTGATCAATGGTGCGTTTGACGGCAGTATCCAAAAAGCCTTCTACTGCGCTATAGAAGCGGTGCATAGGAACCAATGCGCCGATTTCCTGATGAGAGATCTCTTTAGCCGCCATTTGGAATGCATCCAGCATAGAACGCTCTCCGTATGCCAAATGCGCTCCAGTTGCACCCACTTTTCGGATTTCTTCAAACACTTTCTGTACTAACTGGAAATGGTAGGGTGCAAAGGGGTAGTTATTAACGAAGCTATCCGGCCCATCAAAGTTTTTGAGTGTTGGACCAGAGCGATCAAAGGAAATCTGGTTTTTTAAGATATCGCCTTTGACGTCGAACACGCCTCTAAGCTCGGCATCGGCTTCGGGGGTTTTCTTCAGGAGTCGCTTTTGTATAACTTCATCAGTGTTGGAACTGGATAAAGACAGCCGTGTTTTAAAACGCCCTGCTATCTTAGAGAAATCATTGGCTTTAGCGGCAGATAATTCGCCCAATACGGCATCCATATCTGCCTGTGAGGTAACAATAATCCAAGAGCGGCCTTTACAAATCGTGCCCAGGTTTTCAGTGATGGTTTGCAGCGTCAGCATGAGCTTGGTATCGCTACCGATAAACTGGCCAACTTCATCTACGAGGAATAACACGCGATGGTTGGTGTCTTTTGAATCCAGATACTCTTTTACCCAATGACAGAAATTTTCGACAGACACACTAAAGGTCTGTTCAGAGTCTTCAAACCACTTGTGAGCGGCTTCTGCGGATAAATCCAGGGCCACCGACAGTGCCTTTTCAACATCGTCTTGGTAAAACTGGTAACCGTCACGCTCATCAATCCAATCAACTCCTGACGCCTCTTTAAACGCTGCCTTAAACGTTTCATAGACGCCTTTCTGGGCTAAGTGCCGTTCCATGTGAGCAACATGTGGGTGATCGCCGCTAAACCCTTGATGCTCATTAAAAACTCGTAAAAAGACATTGAGAATGGGATTGCCAGCGTCATTTGAACTGGCTTTACTGTCGATATTAAAGAGTATGACATCGGCAGTGTTGCTAACGGCTTTGTCGATATCTGCTTTAATCCATTGGTCTTTGATCTTATTATCATCAAAAAACTCAACGGCATATTTGGTATTGCCTTCCGCATCAATCGCCGGTTTGTTTGCCAAAATATACGACAACGTTTTTAGGAAGTGCGATTTACCAGAGCCAAAAAAGCCTGAAATCCAAACACCGACACGGTTGGCAATGGACGGATCATTTAAATCTGTGCTGTAGGATTCAAAAAAGGATCTAAAGTGTTTTTCTAACTCGTTGGTGACAACATATTCATCGAGTTCCTGATAAACCGTGGCATTATCATCCTGGTCAGCCTTCACAACGCCGTTGATTGACCGATCCAGCGGTTTAAAAAATAGATCTTTGATTGTCATCTAACTCTTCCTTATCACTTCAATCGGTTACGGTATGAGCGTGAAGGCTCGGTAGTAGTTATTGCTAGGGATTTTATTGAACAGCTGCAGTGTCTGCCCCGAGTAATGGCCGGGATAAAACAACACCAGAGGTTTGTGTCCTAACAAAGAATGCAGACTATTTAGCAAGTCATGGGCTCGCAACAGGGGCCAAACAGAGCCAACCCCAGACACCAATATCAAGTCGCACTCGCAGGCTTTATCACCTGAATCAAACAGTTTATTGACGATATAGGGCGCAAACTTGTCCATATGCAACGGGCCAGATAAGGCTTTCATCAAGGCTTCATTACCTTTTTGCTTTTGCATCGATATCGCCTTATCTACAAAGCCCCGTTCTTGCAAATAGTCGTGTAAGCATTGAAGCAAGTTAATGTGGCATAACTTCAAATGACTATGCTTTTTTGTGAGCATACCCTTGAGGAACTCGAGGTATTCTCGCACTTGCAATTCGGCATCAGGTGCATAATCAAACACCCAGAAATTGATGTCGCCGCCCAGACCTTTGCCTTCTAGAAAGTCATTCCTGAGGATTTTTTCCGGTATTTGATTCAAACGATCTTGTAATTGTTGATTCATTCCAACACCCTAACGGCCTCCTTTACTGGAGACTTCCATACAGTCTTTAATTCTGTTCATGTAATTGTCTTCTAGCATGATTCGTACTTCTGGACGTATCAGTACGTGCTGCAATTTCAGATTTTGTGTACTGTCTAAATAGCCCATCTCGGCTAGCATGCGAAAAGCAACTTGCCCCATTTTCTTTTTTGAGGTTTCTTTCCAATCGTGAATCACTGGATCTTTGTGGGCGCAGTCTTCGAGAAAGTCTGCCCATTGGTAAATCTCTAACTTTTCAGCATGAGTGGCATAAGCGTCTTGCACGGTTCGCTCCATAAATTCCACTAATAACAGATTTCTTTCCAGTGCTGCACAAAAAGCCACTTGTGTTGAAAGCTCGTCATCACCGTCTCGTAACGCTCGCCAGAACTCAGGTTCCAGTAATTCCAATCGTTTGCGTATGGCCTGTGCATTGCGCTTCGCCGATGCGGGACTTTTCTTTTGCAGCAAATTCTCAAGTTGTATTGCCTCATGCCATTGTTCTGGTGACGCCTTCTTCAACAACAAATCAGCAATAATACGGCTTTCTCTGACCATGAGAGATCCACCAGTTAGGTCACTGTTGTAACTGAATTCTGGCATTAAACCTTGCCCTCTTGGCTTGCATTAAATAGATAAGGGTTGAGTTTGTGCCGGTCCGATACCATTAGCTGAAGTGGAAACTGCTTTACGTTAGACGCATCCTCAGCGGTAATAGCTGCCTGGTAACGATGCAGCGTGTAATGGGCTAAGGCTTTTCTCACGGTAATCTGCAGTCGGCCGTCTGGCATACCGAAATCTTTCTCAACAAGCGCCTGCTGCTGATGCGATAAACCTTCGTTTGGTATCAACGTGATGGAAATTTTCTCATTCCAGGCTTTGTCTTGAAGCGGGTTTGGCGCCTCAGCACTCGCGTTTTGCGGTGTGCGCTCTATTCGCGACAAAAGAAAGTCTCTAAACTCATTACGCAAGTGGCAATACGCTCGCACGTGCCACCGAAAGCCGGTATACACCAAGGTATGGGGTGAGATGACGCGCTCGTGCCAAGCGGGATTATTCATCGAGGCGTAGATGATTTTGATGCTTTTACCCGCGCGACAAGCCTTGATAACCTCTCTAACCACTTCAGGTCGCACCGCCCGATCAGGCATTTGCACACCCACGACATTCTCGTTGGACTCTAGCGTGGCATCGATTGAGTCTCCATGGAAACCGGCGATAAGGCCCATGTATTCATTGATATGGCCGGTAGTCAAAACCGGTCTAAAACCTGCTGCGGGTATATAAGCCTTAACGCTGGGGTCATGAACCAACGAGTCTGGATTGTGCTCTTGCAGATAATACTTGATGTCTTTTGAAGCTTGCTGACGACTGATACCAAACCAGGATACAAGTTTAGGCGTAACCAACCTCCCTTCCCAATAGGCAAGCAACTCAATCGCTTTCAGTCTTTGTTGTAATTCGTATTTTTCAGACAGCATCACGCACACACTTGGTCAAAGTTGCATCAAGTATAAAAGAGAACAGCGTGATTGCAAATATATTTACAGTAAAGTTTGTTTACTCTAAAACTTAGCGCCTTTAAAGAGCGAAACGAGCATCGCATTTAGACTCGGTTTAAGGAATATAGCAGTGATATTGTGGGTTACCAACGTCTTATAGTTCGTGTTTTTATCTGGCGTTTTCCATCCATCATGCGCTATTTAAGCATTCCGCTTACATAGACGTTCAAACGTCTGATGATTCAGACACAACTGAATAAAATTTGCTCTAAATTGTGTGCCTTATAGTTCACATAATGGCAAAGCATGTAAGTAGTTAATTAAGGTGAGTTTTCATCATCAATCCTGTGGCTGGCAATTTCGCCGGGGGCTTCTAACCTAAAAACTAAGATAACTACCCGCACAAGCCAACCCTATGACACAGAATGACTTAACTGTATTCCGAGAGAGACTTGCATCCGACTGGTTACCGAGTTTTTGCGAAGCGCCACATAGAAACTACCCGCTTGAAGGATTTAAACCAGAATCGATTGAAAAACTATCCGCCCATGACGCGCACTGGTTTATAAAAGCGATTGAGCTCAACCTAGTTTCTCAACAGCACGGGTGTTTTATCGCCCCTTTAAGCCAGGCAAAAGAACAAATTTTTTGGGAGGGATCAAAAAACACAAATCCACGACCAATTACCCTTTGGCTAGAACCGGTTATTACTATTGGCGCTCTGGCAGTTTTACATGAAACCTATGGCTGGCCAGAGGATAAACTAGGAGCACAATCTAAAACCTGGGCTTTTGACTTGGTCGGGTACGGCAACACTGCTGAAGAAGAAAGCATGGTTTGCGAAGTAAAGAAAACTAAAGCAGAAGTAGATACGCTCATAGCGTTAATGAAAAATTACACAAACACAAACATGGAGGAAATACCTCCCAACGGTAAGGAAAGAAATGCCTATAAAAAAGTGATTGGCATTCGAACAACCTGGCCTAGGCTGTTCTGGGCGCTTGGACCTGCAGGATATGGCTATCTCTATCATGTAAAACGCTCTGGAGAGTATCAATTTGAACTCATTGAATGCGGTATGGATTATCTACATTTTCAGCAGAATTAGATCAATCGGCCCAAGCAGCGACAGAATGCGTCGCTTCAAGATTTTACAATAAATTATCCAGAAGCTAGAAGGACCAACGATTATGCCGAACATTCAAGACTCCCTTATAAACAAAATAGCCGAGGCTAAAGCTATATTCGAAGCAGAAGAGTTTTCATTTGATGGGTTAGAATGGCGAAAGTACCCCGCCAAGGCAGTATTCACAAAATACTCGGAAGACCCAAAGCGAAAAGAGAAATACTCATTTAAGTTTAAAGTGTTATTTGGAAATGATCTTGAGAACACGACTTACATAGACATCCGTTTTCAAGCAGAGCCGTTTTCCAAAGAAGGCCATCACGACTTTGACCCTTACGCCAAAATTTATGCGGTAAGCGCAGATGGCAAGGGAGATGAAATTACCACTTGCCATATCAGTGATGAACGTGCGAATGATGATGTTGTCGTTATTTTTCGGCAGTTGATTGCTTCTAGTTTGCGGCATAAGACTAGGGCCTGTTGCCATTTCACATAGGTAACCACTGAAATGCGCATGCCATAGCCACCATTGACTCAAAATTTCTCTTCAGTTTGTCATACCTAGTAGCTATTGCTCGGTAATGTTTTAATCGTGCAAACTGATTCTCAACAAGATGACGCATTTTGTACAAGTGCCAGTCAATATCCTCATTACCAAATTTAGAATTACTCTTTCTTGGTATCACTGGCACCGAGTTTTTACTACGAATCTTTTCTCGTAGCATTTCCTTATCGTAGCCTTTATCTGCAATTGTAGACGCGAAGACCGGCGAGTTATCAAGCAAACTGTCCGCAGCACTTGAGTCATGGACTTGCCCGCCTGTAATTTCAAAATGCACAGGCAGCCCGAAGCCATCTACAACCAAATGTATTTTACTTGTATTTCCACCTCTACTGAGCCCTACAGCCTGACACCCGCCTCCAGGCGCTCCAGCACTATGCTGATGAGCTCTTACATAACTGCCATCCATGAACCCCCATTCCAGATCAGGATCATCGACCAGAAAATTTAACACTTTTCGCCAAATACCTTTTGCTGACCAGTTGTTAAATTTCTTATAAACAGCATTCCAGGAACCAAAGTACTCAGGTAAATCTCTCCATGGCAATCCTGTTCGTAAACGGTAAAACATTCCCTCCACCATTTTGCGAAGGTTGTGCTTGTCATAAACACCAAAGTGAAGCAAGATTATCCTTAGCTTCAACCAGAGCTCGTCACTGAGCAATAGTCGGGGCATAGCAAACTCGTTATTGTTTGTGTGAGAACTACAATATTGCGAGTTTGCTATTTTAAATCAACCACTTATTGCCAAATGGCAACAGCCCCTAATGATAAGAAGATTTTGATGCACAAATTAGATAGTGAATGATAACGTTTTGGTTGCATTTTTCGTCTAAAAATCAGCCATTCAATGATGCATAATCAGGATTAATAGTTAACAACTATACTAAGCAAATAATATGAAGCTTTAGTACATGGTGACGGGGATAAGATGAAGTTTTTATTGATATTAATCATACTTGCATTCAGCCACTCATTATTTGCTAGTGATGAATTAACAGCACGTTACTTTACATGGGATGATTTGGGTGAACGCTCATCTGTACACCTAATTAATAAACATGATAAAGACAAATCTAATATAATTACAGCGATAATTGGTCGCAGTGAAGATGGTGTGCAGCGCATTTATTTTAGTATCGAGTTTCACGGTAAATATAATATGTGCCTTCCAAAACAAATATCTGAAACTTCCATTGCAAAACTCGATGGCCAACCTGTCAAAATGCGCACGTGGTGCAATAAATACACATACTCAAATTCCAATAATTATTATTTGACCATTACACCAGAGACAATCGCTGGAAGAAAGTTTGTCGTGAGTCGTTTCAAAACCGCCCCTAAAGAAGTTCTATTTGAGCACGAAGGAATTGTAGTTTACATACCCGCTAAAGGCTTTACCAAGGCTTGGAAACAGTTTGGAGGAGACGCGCTATGACCTGGACGTTTAAGGGCAGCCCCAAAAAGAAGAGTAAAGTTTTTCGGGCTTAACCAGCTCAGTATTATTTGAATGGAGCAGTTATGAGTCGATGCAGTAGATGCGGTAACCCCATCGAATTCCGTTATGTAAAAGGACGCTGCATCCCCCTCCACATTAAAGGAGGATGCAATACCCCTGCAAATTCGCATGTTAACGATTTTTCTGGAAAACGTACGAGTGATAATAGTGCTTGCTTTAGCACAAGTTGCCCAGTATGTGGTGATGAGGTTTTTTTCATTTCGCATAACGGTGGAAGCGTCTGGTTAGAAGCTCCATTGGGGCCCCCGTGGTATCGACACGGATGTTTCGAGAAAACGGCAAGCTCAACAACGGACGATAAGTCTTCATTAGCTTCAACGTATAGCATTGATATCTCATCCAGCAAACTTAGTAAGTCTCAAATATTAGGTGTTGTTAAAACAACAAATGTTGATTCCCACAACGAGTTCACGGAAGTTGTAATAGAAACAGGTAAATCAGAATTTATTCAAATACTATTAAAAAATAAAGCAGGCTTTCTGCTCGGCAAGCTTTGTGTCTATAACTCGAGCACCGAAACTATTTGGCCCGTAGATGAACCGAACTATGTCTTCGAAGTTTTTCCTTTGCAGTCTAATCTTCTTAGTCAAATTGATTGTCCAGTTTGCGGTGCAAAAGTGTCTCTATCTGATGTAGAGGACCACCTTATGCAGGAGCACGGCGTCTTAAAAAAGCGCTAATTTAAACATCTTATGTATTTTAACCTTAGATTTATTTTTACTCTCACAATTTTTTTCTTGTCATCATCTATAACGGCGGAAGTTTATAGCCCTGCAGGCATGTACGATCTAGAACGTCTGGACTTGCCAAACGGATTTACCATTCTGACTAAGAAAAGAGACCACGCCCCAAATGTTTCTATACGACTAGTTGTCGGAGTTGGATTTGATGACTTTGACTGCAGAGATGAAGAGCTTCCTCACCTAATTGAGCACTTAATGTTTTCTGGCACCAGTAACTTTAGCGAAACTGATATTGAGCAGCTACTAGATAGTTGGGGGGGATTTTCTAACGCAAGCACAACACGCACTCAGACCGTCTATGAATTTGATGTTCATTCGCTCTTTCAAGTAGATGCCATTAAATTAATGCATGATATGTTGACCAACACGCAGTTTTCTCAAGATAGAATTCAGAATTCTATCGATATAGTCCACCGAGAGTCAGGGAACACGCATTCTCAATGGGAAAGATGGGCGAAAAGCTCAAGTATATTTGACACTGTGTCTGACACTATCTTGGCCGAAGCTGGTTATCGATGCCGCAAGCCTCCGATGGCAGACCACATTACTCGACAGCAGTTACAAGAAACATTCAAAAGTTATTACCGCGCGTCAAACATGACGCTAATTATTGTTGGCAAATTAAACCCTGAGACAAAGAGCACTGTAATCCGCTTGTTTAGAGATATGCTAAAAGTCGCTCCCCCTGTTAGAAAAACACATACCGTCAAGCGATTAGCGAAAAAACGCTACGAGAATGGTATTTGGCCATTAGTGGGAAACCAGGCGGAAGTCGGCTTCCTATATGAAATACCTGGCCAAAGGTCCGATGATTTTTATTCCCTTGATTTGTTGTCGGAAATATTTAATTCAAGGGTTTACGAAGTAATTAGAATAGACCAAGGCTTGTCATACAATCCTGTTGCCACCGTGAATACCACAACCAATGGTGGTTTTTTCGAAATTGCCATGGACGTTGATAGAGATAAACTAAATACAGCTATCACACATCTAAAAGGCTTTATGGATGATGTAATCAAAAATGGATTAGATACAGACAGAATCGAACGCAATAAACAGGGTAAGCTTGTTGCTCAATCAATCCTGTATGAAACTAATTCTGATCTTGCGGAATACTACGTTTCTTCTCTTGATAATTTGGAAGGCCATAGTTTTCGTAATATTGAAGCGGAATATCGTTCAATCGGCGAAGAAGAGTTAGAGGCAACTGTTAAAAAATATTTGTCTGGCGAGCCAATTATAGCCGTTACAAAACCACTGATGACATATAAGTTTTTTCTAATAGTCGTCGTTATATTTTTGCTAACGGTTGGCGTGGTGGTATTTTCAGTCTCAAAGCGATTCTATAGTCGCAAAAGTAGGAATGCTTAATAAATATTGGTTAAAAATATGAACTATGAACGTTTCAGCGGCGCCAAACTTAAACTGTCGACTCGATTAGAGGATGCAGAATGAATAGCTTTGATGTTAAAAGAAATCTTCAATCTATTGGGATGACTTGCTTTGTTACACATTTCAAAGCATTGTCAGACGAAAACCTATCAACATCAGACTTGATTGAAATTATTTCCTCTGAAGATGTTTCTGAGGCAAGTGCTCGAACTAAGGCAAGTAAAGGTAGACGTATCATTCGTGAAGGTTACGGGCAGGAGGCTCTGAAAATTATCGCCAACTCAAAAACTGTCCCGCCTAACGTCTCCAAAGCAGCTAATTCGCTTATCAATGACCAAAATTCAAACACCCATCAAGAAACCCTTAACAAAACTGCCAATGTTATTACAGATTATCCAGACGTAAGCATTTGGCGGGATAAAGTAAGCTATCGAAATCTTAATGCGAGGCAGCAAGAAAACTACAACATGCTGAAACTTGGCGCTGTCATTGCTGATTACGGTTATGATTTGATTAGATTAAGTGACGACTGGCAAGGCGCCGATTGTATCGCCAACCATATCGACGGCAGCACCTTTTTGAGGGTTCAATTAAAGGGTCGTCTAACCATCGACAAAAAATATTTAGAGAAGGATTTATATATTGCATTTAGAAACAATAATGATTGGTATCTCTATCCTCATGATGAGTTGGTAGAAAAACTGCATGAGAGCGGCATTGCTATACATACCAACTCTTGGGTGGACAAGGGTCATTACTCGTGGCCCAAATTTTCAGAACAAATAGCGGGAATCCTTGCTCGCTATAAGTTGTAATGTAAGTTTAGTGCATCTAGTTT
>JACKOB010000006.1 GCA_024234575.1 Hahellaceae bacterium | reverse complement strand
TGTACACCTTCAGAAAACAGACTTAAAAATTTATCTGTTGTAGCTTTAGCCTTCTCGATTGCTTTAAGCATCAAAGGGTGGTCTACGTCCACATTTAATGGAGGATAAGCAGGAGTATTTCTCCTGCTGAACCACACGATTAAAGCAATTAGGAATAAAAATCCTAATATTATGAAAATGCTCATATTTCTATTCACCTAACAGTTTATTAGACGGATTCCCTGATTTACTGGAATAGACGGAATCCGTATAATCCAAACCGAGTTTACAAAGGATTGTAACCATTTTAAAAGGAATTAATTGTGCTTCATTTCAAAGATGAGCGTGAGCAGCGCTTCTGGGACAACTATTTAATCACTTTGCAACAATCGGGAATTGCCCCAAACCTTTTCTCTTATTACGTTAGACACTGTGAATGGTACATAAAAAGTCATAAAAATATACGGCTTAAGGACCATACGACACAAGACGTATCCGACTATTTTAAACTAAGGATAAATTCACCCAATGTCAGCGCCTATGTAAAGCGCCAAGAAATGGATGCTATAAAACTACTCTTCCAGACAATCCGGTCACCTATTTACAAAGAAATTGATTGGGACTTTTGGAAGATGTCTTGTAAAGATCTTGAGCCAACGCATCCTACCGTAGCCCGAAATAATTTCAAAGTCACCACTGTTACAGCAGCCGATGCTTCGACTGACTCACCAACGCAAACCGACAGCTCAGATGATAATCATACCGATGAGCTAGACAAAGTAATTAAAAAGGTGCGTCTTAAAAACTATAGCATTCGAACTGAATCCACTTATACACATTGGTTAAACCGTTTTTTTAACTACACGCAAGTAAAAAACTACGACGCGCTTTCTAACAAAGATGTTTTGGATTACCTCTCATACTTGGCGTTAGATCGAGAAGTCGCGCCGGCGACGCAAGCGATTGTTCTCAATGCGATCTCTTTTTACTTTAAAGCCGTTCTTGATAGAGACCTGGGGGATGTGCGTCAGTTTGTAAAATCTCGCCCACGTACAAAGGTGCCTGTTGTACTTACTACGCAAGAGCTGTCTCGAATATTAGACGAGCTTAACGGAGTTCAGTCTCTGCTTGTACAGTTAATGTACGGGTGCGGCTTGCGTTTGATGGAGGCCGTTCGTTTGCGTGTACAAGATATCGATTTTGGCTATCAGCAGATTATTATTCGCAATGCTAAGGGAAATAAAGAGCGCGTTGTGCCATTGCCGGTTAAGTTGGTCGAGCCAATTCGGTCGCACATGGCGTCGATTAAGGTACAACACACCGAGGATCTAAGTAATGGCCTGGGCAGCACTTATATGTCTGCTGATCTGGTAAAAAAATACGGTAAATCTGACAAGCAATGGGTGTGGCAGTATGTGTTTCCCAGCGCTAAACACTCGGTAGACCCGAAAAGTGGAGCCGTGAGACGGCATCATATTCATGAGTCAACTTTACAAAAAGCGGTGCGTACAGTTTCGCGAAAAGTTGAGATTAGTAAGCGGGTGTCTTGCCATACCTTTCGGCATAGCTACGCGACGCATTTATTGGAACGTGGGATGGATATTCGTACGGTACAAGAACTGTTGGGACACAGTGATGTTTCCACAACGATGATCTACACGCACACAGCGAATTTTGCAAAAGGTAAAACTTCCAGCCCGTTAGATTTTTTATAAAATTGACGACAAGGCCTAAGGTGGTTGAGGGGCGCAGCGAGCCCCTCAGTTAACTTTAAGAGCGTGAGCCTTCGCTATGGTAGGCTTTACCTACTTCCCGCTTCCATTCAAGCTTGGCCTCGATAGAGGCGATTACCATTCCGGCGATGTCTTTGCCGGTTGCGGTTTCAATTCCTTCTAAGCCCGGTGAGCTATTCACATCCAACAATAACGGCCCGCGTTTCGACCGAATGATGTCAACACCCGCCACTTGCAAACCTAGAACTTTGGCGGCTTTTATTGCCAGTTTGCGCTCTTCTGTGGTTATCTTAGCGACTTTTGCAGAGCCTCCCTGATGCAGATTGGCCCTAAAGTCCCCGGGCGCTGCTGATCGTTCAATTGCAGCGACAACCTTGCCGTCGATAACGAAGCAACGTAAGTCTTTTCCATTTGCTTCTTGAATAAATTCTTGCACCAACAAATTGGCATCTAACGATTTAATCGTATCTATCACGCTTTCTGCCGCTTTGACGGTTTCTGCCAGTACGACACCCTTGCCCTGTGCGCCTTCCATCAGTTTAATAATCAGCGGTGCGCCGCCGACCATTTCTATCAGATCGCCCGTATCCATAGGTGAATCGGCAAAGCCTGTGGTGGGAATACTAATGCCATTCTTTAACAGCATCTGTAACGATAATAACTTGTCTCGTGACTGGCTGATGGCGGCAGCAGAGTTTGTGGTGAAAATCCCCATACTTTCAAACTGGCGGGCGATGGCACAACCATAGAATGTAGCACTTGGGCGAATGCGGGTGATGATCGCGTCGAGGTCCCGTAATACGGTGCCGCCCCTGAAATGAACTTCGGGCTCGATATCATCCACTTTCATATAGCAGTGTTTAATATTTAAAAAATAAAGATCGTGACCGCGTTCTTCACCGGCTTCAAGCAGACGCTGGTTGCTGTAGAGATCGATGTCGCTGGCAAGTAACCCGATTTTAAGACCATGCTTTTTCGCAAGTGGTTTGCCATAGCATTCATTGAGCTTTTCTGCGGAGGGTTCACCCATAATAAAACTGGCGGATGGGTCGACAAGTAACCGGCCATTCATTGCCTCACGCCCTAAGAGCATGCGGTACCCCATCGAGTCGCGGTTGGCTAAGGTTAGTTCTACATCCCAGGTTTCTTGTCCCATTTTCATGGTCACGGCAATCACGTATCGTGTCTCAGCGACACCGCTAGAGCTTTTGATTTTGCGTTTATCCACAACCGGACGCTCACAGCGGATGACAGTTTTACGATTACCCTGTAGCGGGTGAACCTCAAAACTTACCCACAAAACGCCTTCCCGGCGAAAGGTTTCGATATTAAAAGCGTGAATAGACGAGGTTTTAGCGCCAGAGTCGACGCGGGCTTTTATGGCGGGAATACCAATGCCAGGAAATGCACACCACTCTTCTGAGCCAACAATTACTTTTTTCTTCGCTTCGGTCATTATCTCTTCTCTGCGAGCTGAATGAGAGGCAGTAACGGAAAATGGTTGTTTACCACCCTTAACCCCGCTCCAACCCAATAACAACTAAATTAATTTAGCGATAATAATGCGTGAGACCCGTCGTTTGTGCAAGAAATCCGTTCAAACCCTTATTGGCTATTGAAAGAACTGCAGCATTAATTCGTCGGTATAGCTGTGTAGTGACCAATTGGAAACAAAACCGCAATGTCCACCGAAGTTCTGCATGCTTAAATAGATATGTTGATTTTCGGATAGATCAGGAAATGCCTGATAGGGAATGACAGGATCGTCTTTAGATACCAGGATAAGCGTGGGCGCGCTAATTAAGCTTAACTGGGTCGCGGTAAGTTTGTACTGTTCGAAATAGTTTTCTTTGTTGCCAAAGTCAGTGTGATGTCTGACGAAGCTATCCGTCATTTCTCCTAGATTTTGCGGTTTCGAAATCATTGCTTCAGAGATAAGGTCTGGAAAATGTTTTTGTTTTTTACGCAAGCTTCTTTTCCACTTCTTTACAAAGTAACGATGATAAACATCTGCACCTTCTTCGATTGCCTGGTAGGTTCGCAGGGGGTCAGCAACAGGACTCACAGCCATGTATTTAGCAAACCTGAGCCCAGCAGACTGCGCTGCACTCGCAACACGCAGAACAAAGTTTCCACCCAATGAAAAGCCCGCCAAAAACAGAGAGGTTTGCGGCAGTTTCTGTTGCAGATCATGAAGTGCGGTCACGACTTCCGACAACCTGGCGGCATGAAAAAGTTCGCGATTAAGGTGATGCGAAGGCCCGTGATCACGCAGGTGTAATCTCACCACATCGTACCCGGCGGTATACAACCTTGTCGCTGCAGATAAAAGATAGACGGACTGCGCACTCCCTTCCCAGCCATGGATTAATACTACGACACCTTTAGATCTTTTAGAAAATAACTTATCTAATGGGGAATACAGCGCATGTAAAACAACATCATCACCACCTTGTAGCAGTAACTCCTGGCTGTTTTTTTCAAGAATTTGTTTTTGTCGCAGATAGGTTAATTTACGAAATTTCGCGCTTGCCAGCATCGATTGCACATGACGATTGCGCAACAAGCCAACAGGCTCGAAGCGATGCTGCGCCCACGGGGGGCTTTTTGCATCGCTACTAATTACATTCATGGCTACATTCCATTAAACGTCGCTCCCTGAGCGATTGGTGTACTTGCACCGCCTTTTATTTACCCTGTATGCGAATAAAGACAAAGGCACAAAGAAAACATACCCCTATTTTGTAGATGTACAAAACAACCTTTTGATTGAACTTCATTCACGCCTAGTTATCTCTTTAACAACAGTATCTGAAGTAAATAATAACGTCGTTAAGGAGCGTTGTCCTATTGTACAAGTTGATGGCACTGAATATATTTTGCTGACGAATCAAATGACCACTGTGCCAAGGTCAATTTTAAAAACCGAGGTAGAGCCTCTAGAACAATACCGGCAACGGAGTATCGTAACGGAGTACCGCAACGGTGTGCGCTATATCCCGGAAAAACGCAGGTCTTCGCACGTTCACACCTTTGCATGGGTATGCACCGAGTCAATGTTAATCGTCTTACTAAACGATTAAAACCACGCCTCTTGCATCGCCAGTGCGGTATCGTCAAAGGTATTAAAGTGAGTCAATTGCGCCGCCAACCTTGGCAATTCTGTGTTCATATAAAAATTACAGGCTTGTATTTTACCCTGCAGAAAAGCTTCGCTGTACTGCCCCATGGTGCCATTTTTACGCTCATCGAGAAGCGCTTGTGCCTTCACCGCCTGCGCCAGCCATAGCCAACCAACCACCAACCCGCCAAAGCTATCGAGGTATTCTGAGGCATTTGCCAAAGCCAACTCAGGACCTTTTTGCTGTAATACAGAAGCGAGCTGAAAAGTAGTTTGCTGCAGATCTTTCAACACGCCCGCTACCGCATTGGCGTTTGCGGCAAGAGGCTTACATGCCTTGGCTTCGTCAATGGTTGCCTGCACTCTCATGGCTAATTCTTTTAAGCCCTGACTGCCCTTTTGCCATAGTTTACGACCGGTCAGGTCTAATGCCTGAATGCCGTTGGTGCCTTCGTGAATAGGGTTGAGACGGTTATCGCGATAAAGCTGCTCTAGCGGATAGTCTTTTGTGTACCCGGCCCCCGCCAGCACCTGAATAGCCAAATCATTCGCTCGTGGGCCATAGTGTGACGGCCAGGCTTTAACGATAGGCGTCAACAAATCCAGCAACTCGGAAGCAGACTCTCTTTGTTTGTCGTCTTCATGCGTTTCCAGGTCATCAACCAGTTTAGAGGCATATAAACAAAGCGCGAGCGCGCCCTCGCTATAACACTTTTGTTGCAGCAGCATCTTTTTAACATCGGCATGCTGAATAATCGCTACCGGCGGTGAATCCGGGTTTCTGTTAGAAGGCAGCCTGCCCTGGGTACGCTGTTTGGCGTAGTCGAGGGATTCTAAAAAGCCCCGGTAGCCCATTACCGCAGCGCCCAGCCCTACCCCTATACGTGCTTCATTCATCATTTGGAACATGTAAGACAGCCCGTGATTTGCTTCACCCAGCAAATAGCCGACACAACGGTCATTTTCGCCAAAATTTAATACGGTTGATGTCGTGCCCCGGTATCCCATCTTGTGCAGCAGCCCGGCCAGTACAACGTCGTTGTCGGTTAGGGATACCTCTGCCTCTTCGCTGATGGGCTTTTTGGGTACGATAAACAGCGATATGCCCTTCACCCCTTTGGGGGCGCCTTTAATTCTTGCCAGTACAAGGTGTACGATATTCTCGGATAGCTCATGATCACCACCAGAGATGTACATTTTGTGGCCCTTGATCAGATAAGTGCCATCTTTAGCGGGGGTGGCAGAGGTACGCAGATCCCCCAGCGATGACCCCACATCTGGCTCAGTCAGTGCCATGGTACCGGTGTACCGACCTGCCAGCATCGGCCGCAGGAAGCGGTCTTTTTGTTCTTGGCTGCCAAATTTTTCTATGACGCCTGCAGCGGCAGAAGTAAGAAACGGATAGGCAACAGTCGAAGGATTGGCAGATAAAAAATAAGACTGGGCAGCACTGTTAACTAGCTTTGGTAATGCCATACCTCCCAGCTCTGCCGAAAAAGTCGCGCCTAAAAAGCCGGCGTCTGCGTAGTGCTCGTACGCGATTTTAACCTCGGGAATCATCGTCACCTTTTTACCATCGAAAACCGGCTCGTTCTGATCTGCCTTGGCGTTATGATCGGCAAAATATTTAGTCGCAATGGTTTCGGCGGTGTCGATGACCGACTGAAATATTTCTGGCGAATGATCGACAAATGCCGGACGTTCGCATAGCGATTCTACTTCCAATAAATCATGTACTAAAAACTGCAGGGTCTGTCGATCAATCAAGGTTTTCATGTTAGCTCCGGGCCTTCTCAAGGATAACTTGCTACTTTAGCTAAGAGACATAAGTGCATCTTTTGTATAGGGTTTAATGTCACTTAAAGCACCATTTTTAATCTTTGCAAGCCACTCAGGATCGACTAATAAGGCTCGACCCACGGCAACTAAATCAAACTCACCCTTTTCCATGCGCTCGGTAAGATTCTCGATGCCTGCCGGGTTGGCTGCGGAGGTCATATCAAAATTGCCCTCACCTACAAAGTCACCATCCAGTCCGACGCTACCAACCGTCATGGCGGGCTTGCCAGTCAGTTCTTTCGTCCAGCCAGCCAGATTCAGTTCAGAGTTTTCAAACTCAGGCTCCCAAAAGCGACGTGTACTGCAATGAAAAACATCCACTCCGGCATCAACTAATGGCTGCAGAAACTGCTTCAATTCTTCTGGATTTCGGGCAAGTTTGGCGTCGTAATCTTGTTGCTTCCACTGGGAGAACCGAAACACGATGGCAAAATCATCGCCTGTGGCGGCGCGAATAGCGCGAACGATTTCGCAGGCAAAGCGGGACCGGTTAGCAATACTGCCGCCGTATTCATCGGTGCGCTGATTAGTGCCTTCCCAGAAAAACTGATCTACCAGGTAACCATGCGCACCATGCACTTCTAGCCCATCAAACCCCAGAGATTTCGCCGATACTGCCGCGTCGCGAAAGGCATTTACCACGTCTGTAATATCTTCTTTGCTCATGGCAACGCCGGATGCTTTGCCTGGCTTATACAAGCCACTTGGGCTATATCCTGGTACGTCTTTGTCCGGCCCAACCCCTGCCTTGCGGATGGCCCCCACGTGCCATAGTTGAGGAATAATCTGCCCGCCTGCAGCATGTACGCGGTCTACTACCAGCTTCCAGCCTGCCAGGGCCTTTTCACCATGAAAAGCAGGAACACGCTCGTAGCCATTCGCTGCTTTATGGGGTACCGTCGTACCTTCTGTAATGATCAACCCGACACCGGCTTTGGCGCGGCGCTCGTAATAGGCGGCAACATCTTCGGTGGGCACATAACCTGGCGAGAAGGTGCGCGTCATAGGTGCCATGACAACCCTGTTTCTCAACGATAGTGATTTAACGTTAAAAGGGGTAAACAGTCGGCCGGTATTCGTGCTCATTGCGTGCTCCTGGTGTGTCTTTAGCAGTGGCTTATTTCGTTAACTTTATAGTGCCAAGTTTTGATCACTATAATAAGTGTCATTTTTGACTATATAATTGTTATTTTCGCCAACACATCTTTTTACCACTACAATAGGCGTAAACCTTTTTTAGTGGTAAACCTATTGTTTTGGTAAACCTATCGCCGGACTCACCAATGATTAAAGTCGCTATACTCGCGTTTGACTATGCTCTAGGCACGACAATCACCGGGGTTGTCGACCTGCTGATGTTTGCTGGTGTGACCTGGAACCGCATAAACGATCTACCGGTAAAGCATTTCTTTGACGTTAAAATTTACTCCGCTGATGGTGGCATGATTCATTGCGTCAACGGGCTTACGATGATGGCCCATGGCAGCTTTAATGACATAGACAAAGTCGACGTTGTGCTCGTGCCTACCATTGCAGGTAACGTTGATGTCACACTGGCTAAGAACACAGCCATTATCGATACCCTGCAGCGCATCGCCGATAACGAAACACTGATAGCCAGTAACTGCACCGGTGCTTTCTTCTTGGCTGAAGCAGGGTTACTGGATCACAAAGCCGCCACGACGCATTGGGGTTTTGTGAATGAGTTTAAGCGTAAATACCCGGCGGTTAAGTTACAGGCCGAGCAGCTGGTAAGCCATGATGGCAATATCCTATGCGCCGGTGGCGGCAACGCCTGGTTCGATTTAGGGCTTTATCTTATCGAGCGCTTTTGTGATCACGAAACTGCCGTCGGCACTGCCAAGGCATTTGTTTTGGATATGGGGCGCAGTAATCAGCTGACCTATTCACCCATTTTAAACAAACGCTACCACAACGATGAGCTTGTACTAAATGTACAAGATTACATGGAGAAGAGTTTTGGCCAGACAATCTCGTTAGAAAGAATGGCCGAACAATTTAATCTTTCTACCCGCACGCTTAGCCGGCGATTTAAACAGGCAACAGGCGAGACCCCAAACCACTACTTGCAAACGATTCGCCTCGAAGCCGCACGAAAACTGCTTGAAGAAACCAGTCTGAGCCTGCCCAAAATAACGCTGCGTGTTGGCTACGAAGACGTCAGCTCGTTTTCTGTATTGTTTAAGAAAAATACCGGGGTAACACCAGGAAGTTATCGCGACAGATATCGTCGCAGGTATTAACCGCCTTTTTCAAATCACATTGATGTTGGTATTTTTTGCTATTTTACTTTGTCACGATGGCAGCTACATTAAACATATGAATTAGTGTTCACACTATATGTTTCAGCACTGTCAGCGTGTGCCTGAGCAACTTAAGTTAAAGAAGGCCGATCATTTATGCAGCTCCCTTCCACGCAACGCCCTGCCATGCAACACCCTAAGGGTGATTACAAAAACTTATTGAATAAAGATGAGATTGCAGTTTTTATGCATAAGTCCGACACCAAAGCGCTTTGGATGGTGCTGACAAACTGGGTGTTGATCGCTTGTGCCTTCGCGCTACCCGCATGGGATGCTAACCTGCTAACAGTGCTGGCCAGTCTTATCCTCCTTGGTAACCGACAACTGGGGCTGGGAATTTTGATGCATGACTGCGCCCATTCGTCGCTATTTGCCACGCGAAAATACAATCAGTGGGTGGGGCAATGGCTGTGTGCGGCACCAATTTTGGCAGATTTAAACGGGTATCGAAAATACCACCTTAAGCATCACAAAGAAGCGGGCACCACTAACGATCCCGATTACCCAAACTATAAAAATTACCCGGTCACGCAAAAAAGTCTTAGTCGAAAAATTATAAGGGACCTAACTGGGCTAACAGGTTTGAAAACGCTCTATGCGGTTCTATTAATGCATGGGAAGATTATCGAATACGATATGTCTTACCAAAAAAGCGACGCACAAGCATTACCCATCGGTGCGGTAATACGTAATATTTTACTGGCTTTGCTACCCGGTGCGGTTGTTCATATGGCAATCGTTACGGTTCTGACTTTATGTGACGCAGCATTTGTCTACCCCCTTTGGTGGGTGGCATTTTTAACCACGAATATGCTTTTTGCCCGTATTCGTAATTCTGCAGAGCATGCCAATGTACCTGATCTGCTTGCTAAAGACCCCAGACTTCACGCGAGAACGACCTACGCAAGCTGGTGGGAAAGATTAACCTTCGCCCCAAACCATGTTAACTATCACCTCGAGCACCACTGGGTGCCAACAGTGCCGCCCTATCATCTGGCAGGCTTCCACAGGTATCTTTTACAAAAAGGCTATCTCGAAGGTGCCGAAGTGCTTAACGGCTACACGGACGTACTGCGAAGAATGTCGGGGATGGCGATAAAACCAAATTAAGTAACACCTGGCTTTACGTTGTGGCTATTGCAGGGTGTTTTTCTTACCTTGTAAAACGCAGCTTTCAATGCCATTTCGGCCAGTTTTCTTGACGTTATACATGGCATCATCAGCAGAGCTAAGCAATCGTGCGAGCAAACGGTCGGCATCACTCACGTTGTGATTCTCATCGACGAGGGACACCAACCCAAAACTGGCAGTCACCGTTATATTGACGTCTTCTGAAGGTGATATTACCAAGTCATTAATATGCCGCTGCAATCGCTCTACCAGATTTTTTGCATCTTCCGGCATGGTCGCGTGCAAAAGAATGACAAATTCTTCACCGCCGTAGCGACAGATCAAATCCCCTTCACGGCATTGCTTTCTTGCAACAACAGAAAGCTTACGAAGCACCTCATCACCAGTTGCATGACCGTACTGATCATTAATAGTTTTGAAGAAATCGATATCAAATAACACTAATGATAAGGGACGTTTGTGACGAACGGCATTAGCCACCTCTTTAGCCGCTTGCTCCATAAATGCGCGCCGGTTCAGCAACCCGGTAAGAAAATCTTCCCTCGCAAGCTTTTCGAGTTTGCTTTTACTCTCTTGCAGTTCTTTGGTGCGCTCTTCTACTTGCAACTCTAGAGTATTGGTAAGAATCGACAGCACTACTTGTTGTCGCCAATCTTTAATTAAATAGATCGATAGTGATGCAATCGCAAACAATACCAATCCCCACTGGCCAGTTCGGCCTACCCATTGAATGAATCCATGCGCAGATAGCATATCAACAACAAGCGATACAAAAAGCGCAACAATACTAAAAACAACGACCTGGCCTTGCAGCCCAACATGATTTAATGGCCTGGCGCAAAAAACCAATAACAACAAAACAACTGCGATAAAAAACATATCAAAAAACGGATAAGCATTAACAAAGCTAAATTCAGTGAAAATAGTAAGGCCGGCAGTGACGCCAACAAACCCGACAGAACAAAGCAAAGCAGGCAATATGATGAAAGGACGCTTTTGTTTTAGCCAGCCCCATAGCACCCAACTTAAAAATACCGGCACCAGAAAGTAACTAAACGCAGCGACGTAGCGCCACAGCAGTGGGTCATAATACAAGACCTGACTTAACTCGTTTTCGGCAAACATCATTAACGACAAATCGACAGACATGACCCCGGTTGCCACTGCCAACGAATGGTCGTTCTTAACGATGCCTATACTCATACTCATCAACCCCGCCAGGCAAACGAGGGTAACAAACAATACACCAATAATGCCGCGCTGATAGATTGGTGCCAACAGTTCTGCTTTATTGCCAATCAGCGCTTCGCCGGATAACCCTATGTAGGGGTAGTCTGAGAATACTCTAAAGTAAATAGTTTTCCCTAAACTGCCTTTATCAATTGGAATAATATGCCAGGGCCATCCATTAAACTGACTACTGCCATCCGCCGCGAAGTCACCAAACTGATAAATAAGATTTCGGTTTTCGAATACCTGAACCGTCAAGTCGATACTGCTGATATAAATATGCGGATCGCGCCAACCACCTTGCGGAACATCCAAACGTAACCAGACAACATTTCCGTTTTTATCAGGCAGGTCGGCCGGAAAATCGATGGCTGTCCATCTGGATGGCGAATCATTCCATTGTGCGTCACGAGGGTCAGTCTGTGGAGCAGACCAAGAGTAATACCAGTTTCCGGTAAGGTGTTGTGATTGAACCGTCACATCCAGAGGTGAGTCAGCCTGGACAAAGGTCGGAAAAAACTGGGCTACAACCAGTAAAAAAGCACACAAATTAATTGAATTAATACTTTGATAATCAGATAGATATAGGATCTTTTTAAAGTATGACATTATATGCATATAGGCTATCTGGGAGGCCATTATCTTGACCACCCACCTTGTAAAAGTATTTGGTTACATCTACATGTAAATGCTACCGTCATTACTATCATGCTTATGAAAACCTTTGTTAACAGTCTAGTATATAGATGCGGTTTTCTGAATTATTAACCCTCAAATTGCGTGAATTGGTTGCTGGAGATTAAAAACAAGATCAATTAATAGAAAACAATGGAGACCAAGAAGACAAAAAAACAACACCAGTGATGACCTATATAAAGATCGCCTGAAACTAAAGATGGCTTTTACTAAATATCGGCAACCAGACAATAGCACCCCTTGCCCTTCGATTTTGCAGCATACATGGCTTTATCTGCATTCTTCCTTAAAAGCTGGGCCGTATCGCCATCTGCCGGATAAGTAGCAATACCAATACTGGCACCTAAGCATATTTCACAGCCATCAACGGTGGTTAAGCTACAGATACGCTCTATGAGTTTTGATGCTAGTTCTTCCACACCTTTGGCGCTGGCGTGAGAACAGATAACGAGAAACTCATCGCCCCCTAATCGCCCCACTACATCACTTTGCCGTACGGTGTTTGTGAGTAGTTGTGCAACATTTTTCAAAACCTGATCACCTAAGTCATGTCCATACTGATCGTTAACTTGCTTAAAGCCATCGAGATCAATAAACAGTAGAGAGAAAATGGCGGACTCGTGACTGCAACGATTGATCTCTTGCTTTAATCTTCTATCGACCATTTGCCGATTACAAAGATCTGTGAGCGGGTCAATAAACGCAAGTTCGGATAAATAGGTTTCAATGACTTTCTGCGAACTGATATCAGCAACGGTATATATCAGGAAAATCTCGCCATTAAGTCGAACCTCTTTGGTCGAGACCTCAACATAAGTGACCTTTTTAACGTTACTCGAAGGCGGCAAAATAACCTTGCTACAGCGATCTCCTTTTTCTAACAATGAATCAATCTGCAAACCTAACATGACATCTTTTGACCTGCTAAATATTTCCTCAGCAGATTGGTTACAGGACACTATGTGCCCTTGCTTGGTCATAAGAATGGCAACATCTACATTATTGACAATTTTTTCTAAGAACCGTTTCCCTGCGCGGGTTAGGGCAAGATGTGAGAAAAACTGGCGAATGATAAAAACAAAATTGAGTAAGGCGAAAACAAAGGTTAGACCTTGGAAATAACGTATATTTTGCGCGGCGTTCTTTGAATCGGATTCAAGGTAGATAGTTAAGGTGTTCATTAAAAGCCGAACATCATCATTGGTTTGCACAGTTTTCTCGATTAACGCGGTTGTTGCGTGCGTGTTGATCGTTGGCCTGCCTGCCAGAAAGGTTACAATAGACGCATGCCAAGGCAGCCAAAGATGCATAGCGGCGTCTACCACTCGCCTGGCAATTGCCCCTTCAACAGCGCGGATAGGCACCTTAACGCCTGCGGCATCAGGCGTTGTACCGCCCTCATCAAATGACCGCAATGTTTGGTCAAATACCTCGGTTGCATATTGAAGTTTATCCAGCTCGACAGCCACTTTCGTGTACTCGCCCGCTTTTAAATGCAGATCCAGTAACAATACAGTTTTACCAATTTCCTGGGACAACATGCGCTGCCGCCCTGCTATATTAATCTCTCTTGCATCCTGCTCAAGCTGGACGGTTAGCATAAAATTCAACGCCAGGACCATGATATCCAGAATAACGAACAGACAGATCAGCGAGATAAGCTTCTTAATACTGCTACGGCTAATATCAAGCATAAAGCGTCCGCCTCTAGCAAAAAGGGTTAGCTGGAAACCGGGGTACGCATTGTTACAAACTCTTCAGCAGCGGTGGGATGAATTCCAATGGTAGCGTCGAAGTGGGCCTTTGTCGCACCAGCTTTTATCGCGACAGCCATTCCCTGAATAATTTCGCCTGCTTCAGCACCAACCATATGTGCCCCAACAACCTTGTCGGAAGCATCATCAACGATAAGTTTCATCAGGCATCGTTCGGTATTTTCATTCATTGTATATTTCATCGGTCTGAACTCGGATCGATATACCCGAATTTTGCCAAATTTCTTCCGTGCTTGGGCTTCGGTGAATCCAACCGTTCCGATTGTTGGCTGACAGAAAACTGCCGTGGGAATGTAGTCATAATCAACCATCACTGGTGCGCCCTTCACTAGATGGTGAGCGAGCGCCTGTCCTTCTGCCAGTGCAACAGGGGTCAGCTGCATACCGCCAATAACATCTCCCACTGCGTAGATAGAGTCGCAGGTCGAACGAAAGTTGTTGTCTACAATAATTTCACCGGCAGAATTGAGGGTCACGGTAGTGGACTCAAGACCAAGGCCAGCCGTGTTAGGTATGCGCCCCGTAGCCGCCAGGACCAACCCAGTTATCACAGGTGTGTCACCGGAGGTCAGCGTAACTTGCAGATTGCCACCATCTACCTTATCCACTTTCGCTATATTTTCCCCAAAGCGCAGTTCTATGCCCTTCTTTTCAAGCTCTGCTCTGACAAACTGGCGGACGTCTTCATCAAACCCTCGCAAAAACATATCACCACGATAGATAAGGGTTGTTTTTACCCCTAAGCCCGCCAAAATCCCGGCAAACTCGACGGCAATATAGCCACCACCCCACACGACCGCACTCGATGGTATTTTGTCGAGGTAAAACATATCCGTAGACGTTTTTAACAGCGCCTTGCCCGGTATATCCGGAATATTGGGCGTACCACCTGTGGCTATCACTATTTTCTTAGCTTGTAGTGTCTTGCCGTTAACCTCTACCGTCGTTGGGCCGGTTAGTTTTCCCCGACCTTCAATAAGCTGCACACCTGCATTCGCGAGAAGATTTCTATATATGCCGTTTAGTCGGGTTATTTCATTATCTTTATTCTGCTTAAGGACTTTCCAGTCAAAGCGGATGTTTTCAGCGTTCCACCCATAACCGGATGCATCATGAAAATCTTCACGATAATGCGCCGCATAGACGAACAGCTTTTTCGGTACACAACCGATATTAACACACGTGCCACCAAGGTATTGCTCTTCAATAACCGCCACTTTTGCTCCTAGCCCGGCGGCAATGCGGCTTAAACGCACACCTCCCGAACCTGCACCAATCACAATAATATCAAAGGATTCGGAAAGACTACTCTGTGCAGACATGCGTGACTTCTCCTTGCTAATGGCGGCTTTACTTAAAAAATAGTGATATCAACAGTTGCGTTAACACTGAACGTTTTAACACATGAGGAGCAGAAGGGAAACGCCTGCCAGGGTCACAGACAGGCGCGTATAAATTTTAAACTGCTAGGCGCGTCGTTTAGGTTTAAAGAGTACGTACTCGGTGACATCACCAATTTTAACTTCACCCACCGTCTCGTAACCCATGCGATGATAGAAGTCGAGATAACGACTATTGCCAGTATCCAATCCAATACCCGCAGAACGCGGGCTTTCTGCACAGACCTGTTCCACAGCATTGAGCAGCAACTGGCCAATGCCACGATTCTGATATTTGGGGTGCACACACCACAAGGGCAACTCGTGATGTTGATCAGACGGCAAGCAGGAGGCTACCTGCTCATGGTAATCAATATAGCGGCGGGTTGACGAAAGCCCGGCGGTTAACATCATGCGTAACCGCCAGTTTAATTGGTCACTGAGTTTTAAGCGTACATCAGGGCTACCAATAAACGCTACCGCAACCAGTTGATCATCGAGTGTGACGCCAATCGCATCCTGACCCTTTTGGAAATGTAATTCCATCAGTTCGCGAATAGTTGCCCGGATACGCTGACCATATCCTGGTCGCTCTGCATCAAACAGGTATTTAAAAGTGGGTTCATAATGATAGGCCTGGTAAATAATCGACTTCGCTTCTTTAAGCGACGATATATCGAGCCTAACGATTTTAACGTCCGGCTCAGCCATATTTGCCGGTTGGGAGATTTCTGATTTTGCAGCTGAATTCATTTTTATTTTATGCTCCGCAAATCTTGTACAGGAATAGCTGCATTCTGAAACAGTTTGGCGCCTACGTCCAGACTAAAAACCAATTGACAGGATTAAACTTTATCAAGGCCCAATTAATAGTCTTGCATTTACCAGACCTGGTTTTTCATCACGATCAATCGATATCTCTGATACTTTAAGGCTGTGGGACTTATCCAGATCTTGTAACCATTGCACCACTGAATTAAATGGCACATCTTCGAGCCAGACTCTTAATTTAGAGTCACCACTGGGCTCGAACCTTTTAAGCTCTACATTGTACTTTTTACCAGCGGTGCTGATTGTCGATACCATGCTTTGCGGGTCTAACGCACCTTGAGAATTTTGCGTCAGCTGGGCGGCGATACTGGCCTGGCCAATATTCTGCTGTACAAAGCTGAGGGTTTCTGCCGCTGTGTGCATGCCCTCACGTGATGAGGTCATGTAATGATTAGAAGGTTGCCATATAAAAAAATAGAGACACGCCAGAACAAGTGCGCCCGCCATAAATTGCACATACTTTTTCTCTCGTGACGAAAGGCTATCGTAATGCCTAAGCGCTACCTGCAAGGCAGGTACGCTTTTTACCAACTTGGACATTTTCATTAAGACGCTAACTCCCAGATATACTAATACGGCCGCGGATATAGTCTTTTTCTTTTACGGCCGAACTTATCTTGGAATCAAGCCCGGCAGTACTGATTCCCTTTTTAAGTTGATCGAGCTGATCCAAAGATTTTGCTTGTAACTCGATATTCAACTCGCCACGCTGAGCATTAAAATTAATGCTGTTAAAAGTCATGGTACCCGCAGCACCAACCTTATAATACTGCGCGCCAGTAACACCCAGTACGGTTAAAAAGTCAGCACCTTGCGACTGCTGGCTGGCCGCCCGCAGTTTACTTTCAAGAAACTTCTTAAGGTTACTTTCGCTTACCCGTCGGTCATTGGGAAACACGGCTTTGTATTCCTGCAAAGCCACTTGCAGCGACTTATCTGCCTGATGGCTATAATACGCCCCCTTGCCTATATTAAGTCCGACTTCAGCCAGGAACCACACCGTTAACACAGCAGCCACCCCTAACCACTTACGCCATTGCGAACCGCTTTTTTCTTCTTGCGTATAGTCGCCCTGGCACATATCAATCGCATCAGTATTATGAAAGTAACTGACAGCGAAAAATTCATTGGGCTTCAGTGAGCATTGCTCAACATCCACCGTCAGGTTAGCAATCTGTTGTACTTCAGCAATAACCAGATGAGACTCATTGGGCTCGTGATGGCATTGGTAGACCTTTAGTGCGGCAGTTTCACCTTCGGCCTTGTGCTCTTCCATCCAGCTTTCTATATAATGCGCCAGACCTTTACTATTCATTTGCAAAGCAGCGTTATTGGCTTTTAACCAACTTTTCTCTGCATCTAACAATACAACTAAATCATTACTTTCTAACGGCAGTAATTGCGCGTCTGCATAGGTCGCGAACAAAGGCAAACCAGATTGGTTCCAAACGTGGTAATAGGCTTCAAATATAGACCTGTCGATGACCAGCACGGGAATGTCGTTTTTCTTATTGCGATCGCCAATTGCCAGATGCAATGCATCAATATCCTGGGCTACAAGCTCTTCTACCGCGAAAGGCAGTGCCTGTTGAATAACCCGGTGTTGCCGGGAGGGGATATTTATATTGGCATGAAACACATAGCTGGCAGGTACCAGTCCGATAATACCGACTTCTTCAATATTATTTTGTGCTAAGACCTGGTGGATTTGCGGCAATGTTGCGTGTTCGCCACACCCATTGCGTCCGCCTACAGCATCATACAATGCCCAATCCCAATGCAGGTGATGCTCATTATCTTCTGCCGACAGGTCAGCCGAAGCGACAAAGCCGATGCTTTCGGACTCGCCTTCTGTACTTTGTACCAACAGGTTCTCTCTGTTGGAGGGACTTAAAAAAAGTTTATGCGACATGTGACTGCCTGTAATTTATTTTTGGTTATCTTCAGCTTTTGTCGCTGACAAACTTGGACCAGCAGCATTACAACAACACCTGTTTCTTGGTGATTATGTTCTTTTGCCCAAAATCCCTTGAAATAACGCGAAGTTTACCATCGTCAGCACGATAAAGATTTGAAACAAGCCGTGTTATTCGATCTTGAATGGTCACACGGATCGACACGGCAAAATATTTCGTATTTACGCTGACATTTTTTAGCTTTATCGCAGCCATTTCTGGTAACTGGTAGAGGTCTTCTATCGTCGCGAAAGGATTCTCGAGCCGCTTTTCGATGATCGTTTCTGCAGATTCAGCGGTAATATTTTCATGAAGCGACATTAACACTTCCTTGCTGCAGGTATTAACGTTCACCGCCTTAGCATTGGGCGGTAGCACAGAAATATGCGGTGCCAACAGCACGTAGTCCTCTGCAGTCATACCTTCTATCAACATTAACTCGGAAACATGCCCCACCAATCCGTTCGCCGTTCGGTACGGTGTATCGTAAATCAGATAAGCCTCGTCTTCGGCACCTTTATACTCATAGCTTTCAACATCTGCATCCACCCAATCAACGAGCTTTTCAACGGACACAGAGACAATTCCCAGACTATCCAGCAATCGCTTTAGACGTTTCACCTGTTCAGCGTCGGCTTTACCTTTGCTGTCCACCAGGCTGTTTAGATTAAACCGACCCTGTAAATCGTCAACCTGAACTTCGATTAAACCCAGTTCCATCGGAAACGACGCCGCATACTCTGCCCAAAACTCCGTCATATGGTCGATAAACTTATTGTCTTTCTTATCATCTTCCCAGTCTTTATAGAGCACCTGTCGGGCAAAGGCTTCGGCACTGATAGTCAGCTCGGTACCCTGTAACTGGGTAAATTGATTGATCGATTTTTTGACAAATAAGTTTTGCTGTTTACCGATGCCGGCGGCAATAAGGGCGACCAGTGCCATGACAAACACCACAATAATCAGCGCCACGCCTCGCTGCTCTGAATGGAGCTTATTCATTGTTAGCTCCCGGTACGTTGCCACCGTTGTTACCAGCGTTGTCTCCTGCGTTGTTATCTGGTTCTGCATCAGCAGTTAAGTCTAATGACTGTGCTGCCGAAAAAACACGGTAGATTTTACCGTAGAGATCATGCTCAATTTCAACCCGCATCGCCTTTGGCAACTGCGCATACTTGGCAACCCCGTCTTCGCCCCCCAGACTTTCTTCGGTGGGCCAGTCCCCAACCCATTGATTTTTATCCGTAAGAAAGGAAACCTTGAATGCGCTGATATTTTCATCAAGCACCATGCTCCGTGGCTCGCTATCCTGGGCGCGGTCTAACACCTGCCAATAGGTTCGGCGCAATTGTTTGTCTTGCAATTCGTAAGCTACGCGCTGCAATTCACTACGTTTATCTCCCAATGGATTGCGCCAGCCAGCGCGGGTCAATTCAATTTTATATAAAGTATTACGGTTCGAGATAACATAATCGGTATCACCAAATTCATTTCGGATAGGCCGCGATACCAACTGTTGGAAATCTCTATCGATCAGTAAAAAGGTACGCTGTAACGACTCAAGAATGCCCTGTTGCCGCGCCAATACCTGTTGGGTGCGGATGGTGCTGTTGAGAATCTGCCATACACCTAGTCCTAGTGCGGCGGTAACTGCAATGGCAATGAGCACTTCGATGAGCGTGAAACCATTACCTCGAATAGAAAGACTTCGCTGACCTCTTTTCAAGATAATGTGATCAGTGCGTGTTTTAAGGCAACCTTGCTGTCTGTTCATCGTTTGCCAATAAACCCGAGATAATCCATCTCTTTAAAGGGGTCACTATCACTATTGTCTGCTCGCCGGAACACTTCAAAATCAACACGCACCAGGTTGGGATCTTCAGTGCCAGATACTTTTGTTACCAATCGCCATTTAAAACTGGCAAACTCCAGGTCTTTTTTAGTTTCTGACACGGCAGGAAACTTTTCGGCGATTCTTAACTCCGTTAATGCGTTCTGGGCGATCATCGAGGCAAACGTTTTGTATTTCACCCGCTCGAAGCTGTCCATTGAAATCGCCATGCCTCTTAATGTCACCGTCGCGATCAGGCTAAATATTGTCAGCGCTACCATAACCTCAAGAAGGGTAAAGCCCGAACCCTTATTGTTCAGCTGCGCTTTTGTTGTCGGCAACGATAAAGTATGACGCACAGGAAACATCATCAATCCTCCGAAGACTCTTTCGGCGTGCGCAACACAATGTCGCTAAAGCCATCAGATTCAATATAAAAGGCGCGGCTTTCCTGATTATCAATAAAAAACCTTAAGGTATGGGGCGTTGACTCGCCGCTGGAAAGAAACAGTAGAAGTGGCTTCTTTTCTTTGTCGTCGTCTTTCACTGCCAGTGATTTTGCTTCGTTGTCACGTGTGAGTTCAATTGTCAGCCATTCGGGCAGTTCCCTCGAGCGCAGGCTCTCGCCCTGAGATGCTGTCCATGAGTTATCAACATCGTCGTAAATAAGAAAATCATAACCTTCGTTGTCGATATAAAAACCATATTCCTGATTTTGCAGAATCGCCTCTTCTGCGGCCAGACGCATCAGGGCATGCATCCGTCTTACTTCATTTTCAAGTTCACGGGATTGGTTATTAACCCCAACCGATACAACCGCAATACTAGAAATTAAGCCAAGTAATACCAGCACGACCAACAGTTCGATCAGTGTAAAACCCTTCGGCTGTGCCGCTACTAATTTGGCTTTCATGCAGATGATTACTTTTTATCCAAAGCCCAAATACTGACATCAGCCGCATCACCTTCACCACCCTCTTTGCCATCGGCACCAAGCGAGTACAGGTCGTATGGGCCTTGAGCGCCTGGGCTCAGATACTGGTAAGGCACATCCCATGGATCAATCGGCAGCGATTGAAGATAACCATCTTTGTTCCAGTTTTTTGCTTCAGGAAATCCACTAGGCTTGCTTACCAACGCTTCTAGCCCTTGCTCGGTACTGGGGTAGTTGTAGTTATCAAGTTTGTACATATCCAGCGCATTCGCGACATTACGCAGCTGTGCTTTGGCAACCCCAATTCTGGCTTCATCGCCACGACCCAGAATATTCGGCGCAACAATAGCAACCAGCAGCCCGAGAATGACCATTACAACCATGATTTCTATTAAGGTAAAACCCGCCTGCTTTTTGCCCTGTAATTGTATCGCGAGTTTATTGTTAACGTTTTTTTCCATTACCTGTTTCCTTAGTCATGACAAAGTTCAAATAAAACGATGGGGTACTATTTATACTATTGTTTTTTAACGTTTTCAGCCTTTTAACTGATAAGATTACTCATGTTAAGTATTGGCAACATAATTGCCAAAACGATAATCAGTACAACGCCTCCCATAAGAAGCAGCATCAGTGGCTCAAACAACCCAACAATGGTTGAGATTAATCCTTCCAACTCGTTTTCCTGATTTTTCGCAGTTCTTTCCAGCATCTGGTCGAGCTCTCCGGAAGACTCACCACTGGCAATCATATGCAGCATCATCGGTGGGAAGTAACCCGATTGCTCTAACGATTTTTGTAAACTGGACCCTTCACTGACCTTTTGCGCGGCCTCCAGTATGCGGGATTTAAGATAGTCATTGCTCAATACTTCACCAGATATTTTCATTGCATCCACCAGCGGTACACCGCTGCTATTGAGAATACTTAGCGTACTGGCGAATCTTGCCGCATTGGTGCCACGGGATAGCTTCTTTATAAATGGTGCTTCCAGCAGCTTTTTATGAACAGTCATGCGAAAAGCTTCTTTGCGCATAGAAAAACTAAAAAGTGATATACAGGCCACGATGATAACCAACAGGTAGATTCCATAACTGGTTAAAAAGCCACTGGCGGCAAGCAAAGCGTTAGTCAGTGGTGGCAGCTCCTGGCCATTATTTACAAATACCTTGATGATGTCAGGGACAACGTAGGTTAAAAGAAACACAACAATTGAAATGGCCACAACACTGAGAATAACAGGATAAATCGCCGCCAGTTGTATTTTCTGCTTGGCCTGCTGCCGGGCCTCGGTGTAGTCGGCCAGCCGGTTAAGGACAAGGTCAAGATGCCCTGCATGCTCACCCGCGGCAACCGTTGATCGATAGAGCTTTGGAAATGCGCTGGGGAACTCTCCCAGACTATCGGCCAGTGTATAGCCTTCCAAAACCTTAGCTCTCACCGCCAACATAATGCTGCGAATTTTAGCCTTATCGTTTTGCTGTGACACCGCACTTAAAGCTTCTTCCAGTGGTATACCAGATTGAACCAACGTTGCGATTTGCCGGGTAACCAGCGCCAGATCGTTTACGCTAAGACTGGAGCCGCTTTTGCGTACCTTCCCGTCACTGCCTTTATGCTTTTCAGCACTTTGGTCAACGGTGAGAGGCGTCCAGCCTTTATCACGTAACTGCTGCCGTACCTGGCGGGCACTATCAGCTTCAAGAATACCCTTCTTTTGCTTACCACTTAGATCGAGTGCCTTATATTCAAATGCTGCCATGAATTAGCTCCGCTGCGTTACCCGCAGCACCTCTTCAATTGACGTGGCACCTTCAAGTACTTTGCGTATGCCATCATCATTGATGCTTGGGCTTGTTGTACGGGCATATTTTTCCAGCTCGATCTCACCAGCACGCTTGTGGATCAGGTCGCGAATCGTTTCATCCACGGGAATTAATTCGTAAATACCCACACGACCTCTGTAACCTAAATGGTTGCACTCGGTACAACCTTTGGCGCGATAGATCGTCGGCGGGTTGCTGACGTCAGCCTTTAAGAATCGGCAGTATTCCTCATCGGCAACATAAGCTTCGCGGCAGTCGGTACATAAAACCCTAACCAAACGCTGCGCCAATACACCGATGAGACTGGATGCAATCAAAAACGGCTCGACACCCATGTCCATCAGTCGGGTCACCGCGCCTACCGCACTATTAGTGTGCAGCGTTGACAGCACCAGGTGACCTGTCAAACTCGCCTGTACCGCAATTTCGGCGGTTTCGAGGTCTCGTATTTCACCAATCATCACCACGTCAGGATCTTGTCGCAGAATCGCCCGCAACCCTCGTGCAAAGGTCATATCAACCTTGGTATTAACCTGCGTCTGGCCAATACCAACGAGGTTGTATTCAATGGGGTCTTCAACGGTGAGTATATTGCGTGATTTATCGTTGATTTCACTCAACCCCGCATAAAGCGTAGTGGTTTTACCTGACCCGGTAGGACCAGTAACGAGAATGATACCGTGCGGCTGTTGAATAATATGCTTGATGAGTTTTAAGTCCCGGGCAGCCATACCCAGTGATTCGAGTTGCAGACGTCCCGCCTGCTTGTCCAGTAAGCGAAGTACAATTCTTTCGCCATTGGCGGACGGCATCGTCGATACCCGGATATCGACTTCCCGGCCGCCTACCCTGAGGGATATTCTTCCATCCTGTGGCACACGCTTTTCAGCAATATCGAGCCTTGACATAACCTTGATACGGGACACTAAAAGCGGTGCCAGCGCCCGCTTAGGCTTAACAACCTCACGTAACACGCCATCCACCCGAAAACGCACCACCAGCTGTTTCTCGAAGGTTTCAATATGAATATCCGACGCCGAGGTTTTAATCGCCTCGGTTAAAATTGCGTTAATCAGCCTGATAATCGGGGCATCATCTTCCTGCTCGAGCAAGTCTTCGGTTTCGGGAACTGAATCGGCGAGACTCGCCAAATCCATTTCATCGCCAAGACCTTCCACCATTTGCATCGCATCGGCTGAGTTATTCTGATAGGCGCGGGATAAGAATTCTTCAAACTGTTCGGCGGTGACTTCTTCGAACTCAAGCTTGCCACAAGTAATGCGATTTACTTCAGCGAAGGAGGCTATTTTCAAACCATGTTTATAGTAGACAACCGGAGCGCCTTTTTGATTGCCAGAGATCACCACGCCATTCTTTTTGGCAAATGTAAAAGGCAATCTGATGATACCTTGCAACGCCCCCACTCCGGCAGCAGGATCGGCAAGGCGCGATGCCGCCTGGCTTTGCGGTTTGCCCACGGGCGAGGTGGAAACATTTAAACTTGCAGCGTTTGAGGCAGGAAGTTCCATACCGGAAATCTCAGACATAGTGTTTCATTTACCGTTAAAGAGTGATTTTCCGCCAGACTTTTTATGCCCGCGACAAAAGTACCCACTTGATATTCTGAGAACATCAGTACCGCAAGCACCAGTGAAGAAAAATCAGGAGTTTCGTATATTGTTCTTCGAATTGTTGTGAAGTTATTGTAACGCCCGAAGCTCGTTAAACAAGCGACGCTTTTGGCATCTCTAGTTAATTTTTCTTCATATTTAAGACTTACTTCATTTTTTTTACTTTTTATCGACCAGATTAACGGGCGTTTATTGACGTTTCTTGTTCTGCCCTGTTAAATCCCAACCAAGCATTAAACACTAACTGAAGCATTCAATGAAAAGATTACTACAAAGCGCCCCACTTCTCGTCTTGGCTATCGCGGCAATACTGATGCTTCTTTCTCTTGCCTACCAGGGATATCGATTTAGCCAGGATGTCGTTTCCGCGCAGACAGCAGCGGAAGCTGCGCCGATAAAAAAAACTGTACAGCCCGCTCGCGGGCAAAGCAACAATACGAATTTAAGCCAACTTAATCTCTTTGGCGACAGCAACGCAAAAGAGCAAGAAACCGTTGCCGCTCCGACACAAGATCTGCCTAAAACAAACCTGCGCATTACCCTCAGGGGCGTTACAGCTGCCACCAAAGAAGATCGAGGCATGGCACTGATTGAAGGCCCTGACAAAAAAACAGAACGCTATCACGTCTCGGATACACTACCTGGCAACGCTAAGTTACATGCCGTTATGGCCGACCGCGTTGTGATAGCACGTGGAGGTGTTTTTGAAAGCCTTTACTTCCCGGAAGATACAGGCTCTGGAAATATCGAATTTTACACACCCGAACCAGACCCGGACAGCTATCAAGAGCAAGCCTACGAAGAGCCCCAGTACGAAGAACCCACTTACCCAGAACCCCAATATCAGGATAATACAAACGATAGTAGCGAGCAGGCAACAGAACCCGAACCGCAAAGCCCCGTCGGCAGTATTAGCGAAGATAGAAAAGAAGAAATCCGCAAAAAGCTTGAGGAATTACGGCAAAGAATGAAAGTAAACTAACAGGCAAATCATCATCAATAATTTTATTCTCTCCAAAAATCTAACTGCTATAGTTAGTAAATGTCTTCCATATACTTACTGCTAAACCAATATCTTCGTTCTTTTTTATTACTGGTGATGCTGATCGCGCCGGTCGTCGCTGCTATTGAATTTAGCGATGAACTGTTAGCCTATGCCGAAAAAAAGTTTGGCATAGAGGCAAAAAACCGCCTGCTCAACTGGCAAGCCCTTACAAACAGCTTAACCAATGAGACAGAGCTGGAAAAAGTTACCCGCATTAATGCTTTTTTTAACCAGACCCGGTTTGTCTCTGACATGAAACACTGGGGCAAAGAAGACTACTGGGCCACCCCGGTTGAAATGCTGATTACAAATGGCGGTGACTGCGAAGACTATTCAATTGCCAAATACTTTTCACTGAAGTCTGCTGGCGTAGCAGATGAAAAAATGCGTATCACCTACGTCAAAGCCCTGCGACTAAATCAGGCGCATATGGTGCTGGCTTACTACCCTGAGCCTGACGCCGACCCACTCATACTTGATAATCTCAATAAAGAATTAAAACCAGCCTCAGAACGTGATGACCTGGCGCCAGTTTATAGCTTTAACGGCACCGGCCTCTGGTTAAGCCGTTTAAGGGGCCAGGGGAAGAGAATCGGCGAAGCCTCGAAACTTGAGCGGTGGGTTGATGTTAACACCCGCCTGTTAAACGAACTAAAGTAACTCTCATCTTCCTACTCAATTTCCTCCCCCACATGAAACAACCCAACAAAATTTAATATTCAATAATCTTTACGTTGACGTTAACGTAAGCTTTTGAGTAAGATTTGCTGATACAGGAGAATCTATGGCAACGAATACTTATTCAATCAGCGACCTGGCAAAAGAGTTTGACGTCACTACCCGCACCATTCGCTTTTATGAGTCAGAAGGGCTGATTTCGCCAGCGAGAAACGGGCAGACGCGGGTTTATAGCGATACTGACAGGGTCAACCTTAAACTTATTCTGCGAGGCAAAAGACTGGGGTTTAGTCTGTCTGAATCAAAAGAGCTAATAAATCTTTATGACCCGGTCTCTGGTAATAAAAAGCAGTTGCAAACACTTATCGAAAAAATCGGTGAGCGCAGACGAATGCTCGAGCAACAAATGAAAGACATTAAAGTGATGCAGCACGAGCTGGATGAAGCTGAAGCAAGGTGCGTCGAAGCAATCAATAATATCGTTTAATTTCAAAATATTATGATTTTTTATTAATGCACATTATTGAAATAATTTTACCGGGAGATCCCCCTGATGAGCACAATCTACTCTTCTTTAAACTTCGGCTTTGACGACACCGTTTCGATGTTGCAGGAACAGGCGCGTAACTTCGCCCAAAACGAAATTTTACCTATTGCCGATGAAACCGATAAGTCCAACAATTTCCCGGCGCCGCTATGGCAGAAACTCGGGGCAATGGGACTGCTGGGCATTACCGTTGATGAATCCTACGGCGGTGCAAATATGGGGTATTTGGCCCACGTCATTGCGATGGAAGAAATAAGTCGGGCGTCGGCGTCCATCGGTTTAAGTTACGGTGCTCATTCCAACCTGTGTGTTAACCAGATTTATAGAAACGGCAGTGACGCGCAAAAGCAAAAGTATCTGCCCAAACTTATCTCTGGTGAGCATGTTGGCGCACTCGCCATGAGCGAGCCCAATGCCGGAAGCGATGTAGTCAGTATGAAATTGCGGGCAGACAAAAAGGGTGACCGCTATGTGCTTAACGGCTCAAAAATGTGGATTACCAACGGCCCGGATGCCAACACCTTTGTCATTTACGCTAAAACCGATTTTGAGAAAGGACCGCACGGTATTACGGCATTTATTGTCGAGAGAGACTACCAGGGTTTTAGTCGTTCGCCCAAGCTTGATAAATTAGGCATGCGGGGCTCAAACACTTGTGAACTGGTATTTGATAACTGCGAAGTACCCGCCGAAAACATCCTTGGTGGTGAAAACCAGGGGGTTAAAGTATTAATGAGCGGCCTCGATTATGAGCGTGTTGTCCTCTCGGGCGGACCGGTCGGTATCATGCAGGCCTGTATGGATATCGTGGTGCCCTACATCCACGAGCGCAAACAGTTTGGTCAGTCCATCGGTGAATTCCAGTTGATACAAGGCAAGGTTGCCGATATGTACAGCACGTTAAATGCCTGCCGCTCTTATCTCTATACCGTTGCGCGGGCGTGCGATAGGGGCGAAACAACCCGTAAAGATGCAGCCGGGGTGATTCTTTACTGTGCAGAGGCAGCGACAAAATGTGCACTGGATGCGATTCAGATACTCGGTGGAAATGGCTATATCAATGACTATGCAACGGGCCGATTACTGCGTGATGCCAAGCTTTATGAAATCGGCGCTGGCACTTCCGAGATCAGACGCATGCTGATAGGGCGAGAACTTTTTAACGAGAGCAGGTAATTGATCAGATAAACCAAATCCGACCACGCTAGTTCATTTTTATAACCGGTAATCAAAACGGCAATCAAAGAGCTTATAGACGAGAACAAAACCATGACCGTTATCCATAGCAAGGTTTCTACACAATCCGATGAGTATCAAAGTCGTTATGCTCATATGATGGAACTCGTCGCTGATTTACGCCGCCAAGTCGATACTGTATCGCAAGGTGGTGGCAAAAAAGCACAGCAAAAACATCTCGACAGAGGAAAGCTGTTACCTCGTGAGCGTGTGGCAAAATTGCTTGATCCCGGCTCTGCCTTTTTAGAGTTATCACAACTGGCGGCTCATGAAGTTTACTCCGAAAGCGTACCGGGGGCGGGCGTTATCGCTGGCATTGGCCTGGTGGAAGGTGTTGAGTGCATGATCGTGGCTAACGACAGCACAGTAAAAGGCGGCACTTACTTCCCTCTTTCAGTAAAGAAGCACTTACGCGCTCAAACGATTGCCGAAGAAAACCGTCTGCCTTGCATCTATCTGGTAGACTCCGGCGGAGCCAACCTGCCCCAGCAAGACGAAGTTTTTCCGGATGAAAATCATTTCGGCAATATTTTCTATCGTCAGGCAACGATGTCGGCAAAAGGCATTCCGCAAATAGCCGTTGTGATGGGGCTCTGTACCGCAGGCGGTGCCTATGTCCCTGCGATGGCAGATGAAAGCATTATGGTGCGCAATCAAAGCACTATTTTTCTTGCTGGCCCGCCGTTGGTTAAAGCGGCTACCGGTGAAGAAGTTAGCGCTGAAGAATTAGGCGGTGCTGATATCCACTGTAAAATATCTGGCGTCGCCGACCATTACGCCGAAGACGACTTGCATGCACTGCATCTCGCGCGTCAGTGTGTAAAAAGACTTAACCATAAAAAAACATTATCCATTGCCGAAAACAAGCCGGCGGCACCACTGTATCCAACAGAGGAATTGCGTGGCGTCGTACCAACTGACCTCAAGACCCCTTACGATGCCAGAGAAATTATTGCCCGCCTGATAGATGGATCAGACTTTGATGAGTTTAAGGCACTATTTGGCACGACACTGGTATGTGGCTTTGCCAATATCTGGGGAAATCCCGTTGGCATCATTGCCAACAACGGTATTTTGTTTTCTGAGTCAGCACAAAAAGGTGCCCACTTCATTGAGCTATGCTGCCAAAGAAAGATTCCTTTGGTTTTCTTGCAAAACATAACGGGGTTCATGGTGGGCAAGAAATACGAAGAAGGCGGCATCGCCAAGCATGGTGCAAAATTAGTGACTGCAGTCGCTTGTGCGAAAGTTCCCAAGTTTACGGTAATAGTTGGTGGCAGTTTTGGTGCGGGCAATTACGGCATGTGCGGGCGCGCCTATCACCCACGTTTTTTATGGTCATGGCCAAACTCACGTATATCAGTGATGGGGGGCGAACAAGCAGCGGGCGTACTAGCACAAGTGAAACGGGATAATTTATCCCGCCAGGGCACCGAGTGGAGCGCGGAAGAAGAAGCAGCATTTAAGGCACCCATTACCGAACAGTTTGAGAAGCAGGCGCACCCCTACTACGCCACCGCCAGGCTATGGGACGATGGCATTATCGATCCGGCGGATACGCGCAGCACCTTGGCACTGGCAATTTCAGCCACACAAAACGCGGCGATTGAAGAAACCCGTTTCGGCATTTTCAGGATGTAACCTATGTCTACGAGCCCTCTGTTATTTGAAGTCGATGCAAATGGCATTGCGACTTTATCGTTAAATCGTCCCGAAGTGGGAAATGCGTTTAACGACCAGATTATCCACGCTCTAATCGATCACCTGAAGGCTATCGAGAACGATACGTCTATTCGATGTCTGATTTTACGCTCTGAAGGAAAGCACTTTTCTGCAGGTGCCGACCTTAACTGGATGAAATCAATGGCCGCGTATGACTTCGACCACAACTATCAGGATGCGTTGGTTCTATCCAAACTTATGGACAACCTTTATCGCCTTAACAAGCCTACCATCGCCTGCGTTCAAGGGGCTGCCTTTGGGGGTGCCATAGGCTTAATCGCCTGCTGTGATATCGCGGTTGCTGCCACCGATGCCCGTTTTTGCCTTAGCGAAGTAAAGCTGGGGCTCTGCCCTGCCGTTATTAGCCCTTATGTTATCAATGCCATTGGGCCGCGCCAGGCTAGCCGCTACTTTTTAACGGCAGAAGTATTTAGCAGCCAAATGGCACTTAACATGGGCCTGTTACACGAGGTCGTTGACGCCAGCGCACTCTCTACCTCTGCGTTGTCCCTTGCCAGCATGGCAGCGGCAAATGGCCCAGAAGCGATGACTGCTTGCAAAAAATTAATCAAGCGCGTGAACGATGACTTTCCGGACAAAAACCTACAGGAAGATACCGCAAAGCTAATTGCAAGACTGCGAGTGTCTGCCGAAGGCCAGGAAGGCATAGGCGCTTTTTTTGAAAAGCGATCACCCCAGTGGCCACTATCAAATCAAGGCAAATCAAATGTTTAATAAAATCTTGATCGCCAACCGCGGCGAAATTGCCTGTCGTGTTTTCGAAACAGCACAAAAAATGGGTATCGCCACCGTTGCAGTCTTCTCTGATGCCGACCGACATGCAAAATTTGTCGAAATGGCCGATGAAGCTATCTACCTCGGCAACTCAGAATCATCCGAAAGCTACTTGCGTACCGATAAGGTCTTGCAAGCAGCAAAACAAACCGGCGCACAAGCCATCCATCCAGGCTACGGATTCTTATCCGAAAACGCGGCATTCGCCCAACAATGTAGCGACCAGAACCTGGTATTTATTGGTCCACCTGTGGCAGCCATTGTTGCCATGGGCTCTAAAAGCCAGGCGAAAGCACTGATGGAAGCCGCAAAAGTACCGCTGGTACCCGGGTATCATGGCGATGAGCAATCACGGGATTTTTTACAATCCCAGGCAGATAAGATGGGCTATCCCGTTTTGCTAAAAGCCTCTGCAGGTGGCGGTGGCAAAGGGATGCGGGTGGTGGAATCAAGTAGCGAATTTTCAGCCGCCTTTGAAAGCGCCAAAAGAGAGTCTTTGTCTTCTTTTGGTGATGACAAACTACTCATCGAAAAATACATCCGCCTTCCGCGACACGTAGAAATACAGGTTTTTTTCGACAACCACGGCAACGGTGTTTACCTGTTCGAACGTGACTGCAGTATTCAACGCCGACATCAAAAAGTGATTGAAGAGGCGCCAGCCCCAAACATCAGCGCTCCGGTTCGCAAAGCGATGGGTGAAGCCGCATTAAATTGTGCGAAAGCGATCAGCTACAGCGGCGCTGGCACCGTCGAATTTCTGCTAGATAAAGACGAAAACTTCTACTTTATGGAGATGAACACACGCTTGCAGGTTGAGCACCCGGTAACAGAAATGATAACCGGCATTGATCTTGTCGAGTGGCAGATTCGCGTTGCTAACAACGAAGTGCTACCCACAAAACAAGAAGAACTTAAACGACACGGGCATGCTTTCGAAGTGCGCATTTATGCTGAAGACCCTTACAATAACTTCTTACCAGCCACCGGTAAAATCAGACACCTCAGCACGCCATCTTTAAGCCAACATATACGCATTGATAGCGGCGTGCGGGAAAACGACATTATATCTGTCTACTACGACCCTATGATCGCCAAGCTTATTGTTTGGGACGAGAATCGTAAACTGGCAATTGCCAGAATGAAATCTGCCTTGGCCGCCTATCAACTGTCGGGACTGGCAAATAATATAAGCTTCGTTGCAAAAATTTTTGATCACGATGATTTTATCTGCGAGAAGTTGTCAACGGGTTTTATCGAGCAACATCAAGAGATGCTATTAAAGAGCCCAGAAGCCAGTGAACGTGCGCATCTTATGGCAGCCATCAAATATGTGGCATCTAATTTTACGCTTGCGCCTTCAAAAGATATGAGCCATGAATTGATCAACCCATGGCATTCGAAAATTGCCTGGCGCCTCAATCAATCAAATTCTGAGTCATTCTCTCTGATTCATCGAAACGAAGAATTTAACTTCGAGATTCATCATGCTCCTAATGCTGAGCTGGGCAGAAATGCAGAGACGCTTCATTTCGAAATTAGTTTTAACGGAAAACTTCATAAGGTGGGAGTCGGCATCGCAAAAACGAGGCATCATCGCACCAATAGAAACTTTGCGTTAGAGACAAACGTTGATGGCCACCTGTTTCATTACAATGCGTTTCGACATGAGGATAGCATTGACCTGTTTTTCGAAAATCATTGCTGGGAATACCGAGTTAAAAAGCCACTGAAGGCAGACACAGATCTCCATAGTGAAAAGAGCTTGTGCGCCCCCATGCACGGAAAGGTGATCGCCCTAAATGCTAAAAAAGGTGAGTTTGTTGAAAAAGGCCAGGTGTTGGTGGTAATGGAGGCAATGAAAATGGAGCACTCCATTAGGGCAGCAACGGCGGGCTTAGTGGTCGACTGCCGTTGTAAAGTTGGCGATCTGGTCGAAGAAGGTTTCGAGCTTATCGAGTTATCTGATGCGTGATACTGCTTTACCCTGTCAATTTAAAAGGTGATGACTACTATGCAAACTAAGGGATCAGATTACGTTACGATTATGGAGGTAGGTGCCAGAGATGGTCTACAAAATGAGCCTGCCATTCTACCTGTTGAAACAAAACGGGCACTGATTGAGTCTCTTTGCGAAGCAGGCATCCAAAGAATTGAGGCAGGAAGCTTTGTTTCGCCTAAGTGGGTGCCACAAATGGCCAACAGCGATGCCTTGCTGGCCCAATTGACCCGCAAGCAAAATGTTGAGTACTCAGCTCTCACGCCGAACCTGCACGGCTTAGAAAAGGCGATGGCAGCCAGAGTCAATCGGGTTTCAGTATTTTCAGCAGCCTCAGAAAGCTTCACTCAGAAGAATATTAACTGCTCAATCGATGAGAGCATTGCAAGATTTAGCGATGTTATCCATGAAGCCAGAAAACACAGCCTGCCCGTTCGTGGTTATATCTCTTGCATTGCTGGCTGCCCATACGAAGGGAAAATAGACATTTCTGCTGTTGTTAAAGTTGCGCAGAAATTAATCGATCAGGGGTGCGATGAGCTTTCTCTCGGCGACACCATTGGTGTTGGTAACCCCAAACAGATAAAAGATATTATCCAGGCGTTGCAATCGATTATCGACATAAAAGACCTCGCCGTGCATTTTCACGATACATACGGGCAAGCGCTGGCTAACACACTCGCTGCAATTGAGTGTGGAATCCGTACTGTTGATACGTCCATCGCTGGATTGGGGGGCTGCCCTTATGCTAAAGGCGCAAGTGGCAACCTTGCTACCGAAGATGTTGTTTTCATGCTTAACGGGTTGGGACTCAATCAAGACGTAGACCTGCATCGCCTGGCTATTATTGGCGAACAAATCAGTAAAACTCTGGGCATTCCGTATCGCTCAAAGGCTGGCTTTGCGCTAACGGCTAAGTAATGGCAGGAAGATATGTGATAAATGCGTCAGCATGCAGCCTCAACCCTAAATAACAAAGAACAACCATTTTGATCAAGGAACCCTCATGAACAGCCCACTTTGGAAGCCCCAATCAAGTCGCATCACTGCGAGTAATATTGCTCGATTTAGCAAGCATATTAATGCTGCCCACGGTACCAACTTGCAGTTTAGTGAGGGCGCATGTGACTACGAGTCATTGCATAAGTGGTCAATTGAAAACAAAGAAGCCTTCTGGCAAGCCATTTGGGATTTTTTCCAGGTCAAAGGCTCGCAGACTAATAAGGTCGTTTTAAAAGACGCTCACAAAATGCCAGGCTGTCAGTGGTTTCCTGATGCAAAACTCAACTTTGCCGAAAACTTGTTATCGACAAAAGAAAACAACACACCTGCGGTAATTGCCCTCGACGAAAGTGGCCGAAGAAGGCAAATCAGCCACGCAGAACTGCGTAAGCTAACCGCACAGATGGCCAACAGTTTACGGGCTCTCGGGGTAGTTAAGGGAGACCGTGTTGCAGGATTTTTGCCCAACTGCATTGAAACACTCGTCGCAATGCTGGCTACCACATCTCTGGGCGCTGTCTGGTCATCGTGCTCTCCAGACTTTGGTATTACGGGAGTCATTGATCGATTTGGCCAGATTAAACCAAAAGTACTTTTCGCAACCAATGGTTATTACTATGGCGGTAAAACCATAGATTCATGTGAAAGAGTAGAAAACATTGCCCGCAATCTGCCAGACCTTAAACATATTGTTTGTGTGCCGTTTTTATCCAACGGCCACTCCCCAAATACTGAGCACACCTCTGACTTTTACCAATTAATCGAAGGCAAGAGTGAAAAGTTGCAGTTTACGGCAATGAGTTTTAATGATCCGCTTTACATCATGTATTCATCCGGTACAACGGGCGTACCAAAATGTATTGTGCACAGTATTGGCGGAACCCTGCTACAACACTTAAAAGAACACGCCTTACACGCCGACGTGAAAGGGGGCGACAAAATATTCTATTACACCACGTGTGGCTGGATGATGTGGAATTGGCTCGTTAGCGCCCTTGCCCTCAACGCAACACTGGTGCTGTTCGATGGATCACCTTTTCATCCTGCGCCACAAACACTTTTCGATATGATCGACAACGAATCCATCAACATCTTTGGCAGTAGTGCCAAATACTTTGCTGCCTGCGAAAAAGCCGACCTAAAACCGGCTGCCAGTCACAACTTATCTTCATTAAAATCGATTCTTTCCACAGGGTCCCCCCTATCCCACGAGAGTTTTGAATACGTGTATCGAGAAATCAAAAAAGATGTCTGCTTATCAAGCATCTCTGGCGGTACCGATATTATCTCTTGTTTTGCTTTAGGTGCCAGTGTCCTGCCTGTCTACAAAGGTGAATTACAGTGCATTGGTCTGGGGATGGATGTCGCTTTCTTTGATGACAATGGCGCAGCACTTGATGAAGGCAAAGGCGAACTTGTCTGTCGTGCCCCTTTCCCATCTATGCCAACCGGCTTTTGGAATGACAGCTCAGGCGAAAAGTATCAAAGCGCATACTTTTCATCCTTCGATAATATTTGGGCCCACGGAGACTATGGCGAAATCATTCAGCACTCCGCAAACCCGCAATCAGGCATCCCATCGCAACGAGGGGTCATTATTCACGGCCGGTCTGATGCGGTCCTGAACCCTGGCGGCGTTAGAATTGGTACAGCTGAGATTTATCGGCAAGTAGAGAAGGTAGAATCCGTCTTGGAATCTATCGCTATAGGGCAAGAGTGGCACCAGGATGTCCGCGTCATTTTGTTTGTAAAAATGAAGCCTGGAGCAGTACTGAACGACGATATTATTCAAGAGATTAAACAAACTATACGACTAAACACAACACCTCGGCATGTGCCCAGTAAAATCATCCAAGTCGTGGATATACCTAGAACAATCAGTGGCAAAATCGTTGAACTGGCGGTAAGAAATGTTGTGCATGGCATTGAAGTTAAAAACAAGGATGCGCTGGCCAACCCCGAGGCACTGTCTTACTTCAAAGATCTGCCTGAACTGCTTTCTTAACGTAGGCAATCCCATCGATAGCCAACAATGAGACACAAAAAAGCCGGCAAGCGCCGGCTTTTTCTTACGATATCAAAAGCTTTATAACTTGCCTTCTAACTCTGGCAAGGCTACAAAGAGATCAGCAACAAGACCGTAGTCAGCAACCTGGAAAATAGGCGCCTCTTCGTCTTTGTTGATCGCAACGATCACTTTACTATCTGACATACCAGCTAAATGCTGAATCGCGCCAGAAATACCCACTGCGATGTACAGCTGAGGAGCAACGATCTTACCAGTCTGCCCTACCTGCATATCGTTTGGTACAAAGCCTGCGTCAACCGCTGCACGAGAGGCACCAACCGCTGCGCCCAGCTTGTCAGCAATGCCTTCCAGCATTTTGAAGTTGTCGCCGTTTTGCATGCCACGTCCACCAGAGATAACAATAGACGCTGCAGTTAATTCAGGACGATCAGATTTGGCAATTTCTTCGCCTACGAACGAAGAGATGCCCACATCATGCGCTGCGCCAACTGCTTCAACAGCAGCTGATCCACCTTCAGCGGCAACCGGGTCAAATCCGGTAGATCGTACTGTAACAACCTTGATTGCATCAGATGACTGCACAGTAGCAATCGCATTACCAGCATAAATAGGACGAACGAATGTATCAGCAGACTGGACTGCGATAATTTCAGACACCTGGGCTACATCAAGCAATGCTGCAACACGTGGTAGAAAATCTTTACCGGTGGTACCAGCTGCACTAACTACGTGCGTGTAATCTTTAGCAAGCTCAACTACCAGCGCCGCAAGATTCTCCGCTAAATGATGCGCGTAAGCAGCATTATCAGCCAAAAGTACCTTAGCGACACCCTCAATTTTAGCTGCGGCATCAGCCGCTGCACTGCATCCCTGGCCAGCAACGAGAACAGCAATATCGCCACCCATTTGCTTGGCAGCTGCAACTACATTAAGCGTAGAGCCTTTGATAGATGCATTATCGTGATCAGCAATAACTAAAACGCTCATATCAAATCACCTTTGCTTCGTTTTTCAGTTTATCTACCAATTCAGCTACGTCAGCAACTTTAATACCTGCCTGACGCTGAGCTGGCGCTTCTACTTTCAACGTAGTAAGACGCGGTGTTACATCAACACCAAGATCAGCTGGAGTGGTTGATTCAAGCGGCTTTTTCTTTGCTTTCATGATATTTGGCAAAGAAGCATAACGTGGCTCGTTCAAGCGAAGATCCGTCGTTACGATAGCTGGCAAGTTAAGCGAAACGGTCATCAATCCACCGTCAATTTCACGCGTGACCTTAACCTTATCACCATCAACACTTACTTCAGAAGCGAATGTACCCTGCGGATAACCAGCCAACGCTGCCAACATCTGGCCAGTTTGGTTGTTATCATTGTCAATAGATTGCTTACCAAGAATAACTAAGCTTGGCTGCTCTTTATCAACAACTGCTTTTAATAATTTTGCTGCAGCTAAAGACTGAATTTCTTCGTCAGTTTCTACATGAATACCACGATCTGCGCCCAAGGCTAATGCTGTACGAATTTGTTCCTGAGCGGCTTTAGGGCCGATGGACACCACAACAATCTCTGTTGCAACGCCTTTCTCTTTCAATCGAACAGCTTCTTCAACCGCAATTTCGCAAAATGGATTCATAGCCATTTTCACGTTGGTCAGATCCACACCGGTGTTGTCAGGTTTTACACGAACCTTAACGTTGTAATCAATTACACGTTTTACAGCGACCAGAACCTTCATAGATTCCTCGTTTTTTTAACAATGAAAGTGAACTAAATGCCAGAAAATCATTATCAACTGTTTACCGAGACGATAAGCTATTGATTAAACTGATTTTTATCAGGCAATATGGACATGTCATGCATGCAAAGCGCCCTAATACTGAACTCAAATTGGCTTTCGGTCAATAGTTTTAGCGATAAAAACCCCTCACAAATGTTACATTCAGACATTGTTACGTCTTTCTTTTACAAATAATATCAACGAATTAAAAATTTCATTCAAACGTTTGTTTGAAATCAATAATAATTTTCAGGATAATTGCTATAAATCTGTATAATGGCGTCGGTCAAGACCTTTACAGGCTTGCCTTAAAGACAGTTATCAGACAGTTTTAAAGAAACTTGATCTAAACCAACAACTGTAAGCCAAAGAGCCAGTAAGCTGCCTGCTTTGGGCTTATTACTTTAGACAAGCAGGTCTTTAAAACCAATACATCCTGGCCGCGAGCTGTGCATCACAACATTGTTACGATGAGCCCGCGCAACCAGCACCGGTGACTCTTGTTCTGCCGGTTAATACGCGATACATAGAAAAGCGTTATTTGATAAACACTCTCGCCATCTTGACTATTTAGACGGCGAAATAACGGCAACTGTGTGTCGCATTGATTAATACAATAAGTGAATAACGAGGAGATCGATTGTGGAACGCGAATCTATGGAGTTTGACGTCCTCATCGTTGGAGCAGGTCCTGCTGGCCTGTCAGCTGCATGCAGGGTTCTGCAACTCGCACAGGAGTCAGGACAAGAACTAACTGTTTGTGTCGTCGAAAAAGGATCGGAAGTGGGTGCTCACATCCTTGCCGGTACCGTATTCGAAACCACAGCACTGAACGAATTATTCCCAAACTGGAAAGAAATGGGCGCCCCCATTAACACACCAGTGACACGGGATGACATTTTCCTGTTAAGAAGCCAGGAAAGCGCTATTAAGGTGCCGAATGTTTTCGTACCCCGCAATATGCACAACCACGGCAACTATGTCATCAGTCTCGGAAATCTTTGCCGCTGGTTAGCAGAGCAAGCCGAAGGACTTGGTGCTGAGATTTATCCCGGCTTTGCTGCAGCAGAGATCCTTTATCACGAAAACGGCAGCGTGAAAGGAATTGCGACAGGCGACATGGGAATAGACGCCGAAGGCAACAAGAAAGATTCGTATATGCCTGGCATGGAACTGCACGCCAAGTACACCTTTTTTACAGAGGGCTGCCGTGGCCATCTCGGCAAGCAATTAATCGAGAAGTTCAACCTGGACGCCGGCAAAGACGCACAACATTACGGCATTGGCATTAAAGAGTTATGGGATATCGATCCAGCCAAGCATGAGCCTGGCTTAGTGTCCCACACCACTGGCTGGCCATTAAGCGAAACCGGCACCACGGGTGGCTCTTTCTTATATCACCTTGAAAACAACCAAGTTTATGTTGGCCTCATTACCGATTTAGCCTACTCAAACCCCCATATCAGCCCATTTGACGAGTTTCAGCGCTTAAAGCTGAACCCGGAAATCAAGAAATACCTCGAAGGCGGCAAGCGGGTATCCTACGGTGCCCGTGCCATCACTAAAGGTGGCTTTAACACCTTGCCAAAAATGAGCTTTCCTGGCGGTCTTTTACTCGGCTGTGACGCAGGAACACTTAATTTTTCCAAGATCAAAGGCACTCACACTGCAATGAAATCCGGCATGATCGGCGCCGACATTGTAGTTGAAGCCCTAAAAGACGGGAAAACCGGTGGCGACGAACTCACGAAGTTTGAAGAAGCATACAAGAACTCCTGGCTTTACAAAGAGCTCTATGATGATCGAAATTTCGGTCCAGCCATGCATAAATTTGGCAACATAATCGGCGGTATGGTGGCATTTTTCGAGCAGAATATTTTACGCAGAAGCCTGCCATTTACGCTGCATGACACGACGCCAGACTATGCAATGATGAAACCTGCAGCAGAGTGCAAAAAAGTTACCTACCCTAAACCAGACAACAAGCTGACCTTCGACAAGTTAACCTCGGTATTCCTATCGAACACCAACCATGAAGAAAGTCAGCCCTGCCACCTTAAACTGAAAGATCCAGAACTTCCAATCAGGGACAACCTGCCCAAGTACGACGAGCCGGCGCAGCGCTACTGCCCAGCAGGCGTGTATGAGGTGGTAACCACCCCTGAAGGACAGAAGAAATTTCAGATTAACTCGCAAAACTGCGTTCACTGCAAAACCTGCGACATTAAGGATCCTGCTCAAAACATCACCTGGGTCACTCCAGAGGGCGGCGGTGGGCCGAACTATCCAAACATGTAAGCAAATCTTCGCTTACGTTCAGGGCGGGTGGCTTAGTGCCACCTGCCCTGACTTCCAAAGCCTCTCACAACATTACGATGCCGAACCGCATTGTACGTGTATCCATAGTCCGTTAAAATCTCCTGCCTGCACAACTCTAGTTAAACACCAAACCTGCTCTTTTTAATCAACCTAGCAATTTACCTGTGGGGTAGCATGAAGTATCAAGGTCCTGAAACCTTTAGTCACACGCAGCCAGACAAAATTGGCATTTTGATTACCAACCTTGGCACCCCGGAAAAGCCCACTACAAAGCATTTGCGAATATACCTTAAAGAGTTTCTATCGGACCCGCGGGTTGTTGAAGTTCCGCGACTAATCTGGTGGCTGATACTAAATCTCGTCATACTCAGAATACGTCCTCAGCGAAGCGCAAAATCATATCAAAAGGTATGGACCGACAAAGGCTCCCCCCTTCTGATCAACACTCAAGACCAAGCAGATACATTACGCCAGAAACTTACATCCAACATGGGTGAGCACGTCGTTGTTGAATATGCGATGCGTTATGGATCACCATCAATTTCCAACACCATCAACAAGCTGCAAAGCCAAGGGGTACGACAACTACTTGTACTGCCTCTCTACCCTCAATACTCGGCAACCACAACCGCCTCAACTTTTGACGCCGTGGCGGAAGACTTCAAAAAAAGGCGCTGGATCCCAGAACTCAGATTTGTTACCCATTACCACGATAACGAGCACTATATTTCAGCCTCAGCCACACAAATTGCTAACTACTGGCAGAAAAATGGCAAACCGCAGAAGTTATTATTTTCGTATCACGGCGTCCCAAAGCGATACCTCACCAATGGCGACCCCTATCACTGCGAGTGCCATAAAACTTCGCGACTAATTGCGGAAAAACTAGGGATTGGGGATGACCAATGGATTACCACCTTTCAGTCACGATTTGGTCGAGAAGAGTGGCTAACACCGTACACAGACGAAACACTGAAAGAGCTTCCAGCAAAAGGAGTCACTGATGTGCAAATCTATTGCCCTGGCTTTTCGGCTGATTGCCTGGAAACTATTGAAGAGATAGGGATCGAAAATCGAGACTATTTTATTGAAGCAGGTGGACAAAAATACAATTACATCCCTGCCTTAAATGCTGAGCCGCATCATATCGAAGCACTCAGCAAGATCATCCAAACTCACTTACAGGGATGGCAAAAGCCCAACCAGACCAGCCGCGAAAAGCTGGCGATGCAAATGGGCGCGAAACTTTAACAGCCTTACAGCGAATACATACTTTCTGACTATGCGGTGATATCAACAAACTAGATTTCACCGCACCTTTCAGAAAATTGTTCCAGCGAAGTAATACAAGTATCCATATCACGCAATATCCCATTTTCGATATTGTAGATCCAACCATGCACTGACAACTCTATGCCACTTCGCCACGCATTCTGGACAATAGATGTCTGGCAGACATTTTTAACCTGCTCTAACACATTCAATTCACACAACTTGTCGCACTTATCCTCTTGCGATAAGCCTTGTAGCTTTGAATAATTCAAACGACTTACATCTTTAATGTGGCACAACCAATTGTCGATAAAACCATGCGGCTTACCATCAATGGCAGCCTTTACGCCACTACACCCATAATGACCACAAACGATGATGTGCTTTATTTTTAATACATTTACTGCAAAATGAATAACAGACAAGCAATTGAGGTCGGTATGTACGACAACATTCGCAATATTCCTGTGTACGAAAAGCTCACCAGGAGGTAAATCAACAATCTGGTTCGCAGGCACCCGGCTATCAGAGCACCCTATCCACAAATAATCTGGCGCTTGCTGCCTCGAAAGATCAGTAAAAAAATCAGGGTTTGCCTCTTTTATTCCCGTTGCCCATTCAAGATTTCTCTGAAAAAGGTGTTTTAATCTTTTCAATTTCTTTTACCCGATTGATAGCGACAGAACTAGCCAGACTGAGCTCAACACAAACACCCCTCTTCCGACTGATTATGCTCACCATAGTAGATGCCCAGACTAAAAAATTCCATGGCAAGACCCACTCTTGAGAATCAAATTTCTCTGCACAACGAAAAAAAACACAAAAAAAAAGCGAAACCTTAGATTTCGCTTTTTTCCTAATGACTACATGTCATTAGTAGTAGTTAATGCCTAGGCACTAACTCTGTATCACTTTAAAATTAAAGTGCTACGATGTTCTCTGCCTGAGGACCTTTCTGACCCTTAGTAACAGTGAACTCAACTTTTTGACCTTCAACGAGAGTCTTGAAGCCAGAACCAGTGATAGCACTGAAATGTGCGAACACATCTGGACCAGACTCTTGCTCGATGAAACCAAAACCTTTTGCTTCGTTAAACCACTTAACTGTGCCAGTAGTAGTAGACATAATATATATCCTATTAATTCAATTTGAAGATAACCTTATAAAGGCATTTTGGGCTGGAAGTGATGCAATTACTTATGAATAACAGAACGAGTACTACGTGGCATCGAAATGGTGAGCATAAATATAAAAACGTACTTTCAAGCTGGGGTCATTATAACTGCATCACATTTTATGTCAATGTGTTTTTACAGAGAAGAACCGGTAACCGATATTACTAACGTTAAATGGCTCATACCTCGAAAGCAATGTACCCTGTTTATTTCATGCTATGTTATGATGTCAGCATTGATAACGAATTCTAGAAGACTCACAGGGTATCCATTCTTCATGACTTATTGCGTAGCCATTTCAGTAAAAGCAGGCATTGTATTCTGCTCAGACTCGCGCACCAATGCAGGCGTTGACCAAATTAGCACTTACAGCAAGATGCACAGGTTTGGCAAAGACGGTGAAAGACAGTTTGTAGTGATGACGGCTGGAAATCTCGCTACTACCCAAGCGGTTATCACTCAGTTAAAAAACGACATTAAGCAAAATGCACAGACCAACCTCCTGAATGTGCCGACAATGGATGAAGCTGCAGAGTATGTCGGCCAAATTAGCCTGGCGCAACAAGCAAAATATTCTCAGGGTTCCTCCATGTATGAGGCCAACTTTATTATTGGCGGTCAGATTCTTGGCAAGCCGCACCGAGTAATGATGGTATATCCTCAAGGCAACTACATCACCACCTCAAAAGACACCCCCTTTCTGCAAATTGGTGAAAGTAAATACGGCAAGCCAATTCTGGACAGAATCCTTGAACCTAATATCAGACTGGATACAGCTGCACTCTGTGCTCTTGTGTCAATGGATTCGACTATTCGCAGTAATTTAACGGTTGGACCACCCATTGAAGTAACCGTTTACGAAAAGGATAGTTTTATTCTTGATCGCCAACATCGGCTGGAGCAAGACAGCGAGTACCTTAGAGAGCTGAAATCATCTTGGGATGAAAGACTTAAAGAAGCGTTCAGGTCACTGCCGCCTATTCAGTGGGCTTCTATGTGGAGCCAGGACAATGAAAACTCAGGTTACTCTGAGCAGTCATAGTGATGCCATAGTGATACGGGCCGAAGACTAATCCGGCCCCAGCCACCCCTCTTTTTTTTCTAATCGTTAACAAGAGGCCCTCAGATAGCACTAACCAATCACCGGGCTATTCAATAAACCCGGCGCAGCCCACCCTCTCAGTTAAGCAGTTTGAATTTGAGATTGTGCCGGTTCAACCTGCTTTAAAAACCATGTACTGGCAATGGCACTGTGGATATTTGCAAACTCCATTTGCAAGTTGTCTATAAAGACATACAGCGTTCCTTTTTCCAATAAGTCAGGAATCTTGCACTGCTGAACACGCCTAAGCACCGAAGCGATAGTTCGTAAACATTCATCATGGTTGGGCAATTGGCTTGAAGATGAAGCCAAAACATTCAGGCAATGCAAAATGGTTCTTGGGAACTCCTCATTAAGCAGAAGAAACTGAACAACATCCTCACCGTTAACTCTATCCTGAACGTGCTGCCGATACATTTGATAGCCATTTAATGACTTTAAAACATGCATCCACAAAGAGCTTTCATAAGGAATAATGTCGATTGTCGAGTCACTTTTCTTCATTAACGTGGCGGCACCAACATCAACAATACGGCTGGTCATGTCAGCCCGTTCGACATTGCGCCCCATCACAACAAAGTCGTAAGCAGAGTTATGGCTCATACAACTGGACAGCAAACCCGTTAGTTGCTGCGAAGAGCTGATTACCCGTTTGAGATAATCCACTCTGCCACTACGGCTTGCACTTCTGTTTACATTGTCTTTTGCATAGAGGTATAGATCGTTAACTAACTCCCAAGCCTCGGAAGGAATAATTTCGCGAGTTGTTCGAGCATTTTCTCTGGCCATAATCAACGAATTAAAGATGGATGCCGGATTATTCTTTTGAGTCAACAAAAAGCGCGTGACGCTTTTCTCATCAGGTTGTTCAGAATTCTCTCCAAATAGTGGATATCCACCGGTAATGCTGATTAATGTTTCCCAATTAACGTTTGCAGACTTCGGCAGATCAAGAAGCAAATTGGAGTAAACGTTAACTAAACGTGCCGTGCTTTCAGCACGCTCCATATATCTTGCCAGCCAGTAAATACGTTCAGCCACCCGAGATAACATATTAGTTCTCCTCCGCTACGATCCAGGTGTCTTTACTGCCACCACCTTGTGATGAATTTACAATGTACGACCCTTTTACCAGCGCTACACGTGTCAAACCGCCCGCTGTAACATAAGATCCTTGACCGCTTTGCAATATGAAAGGTCTCAGATCAACATGCCGGGGCTCGGCATGTCCATCAACCAACACGGGCGCTGTCGACAAAGCCAACAATGGCTGCGCCATATAGTTTCGCGGGTCTGCCTTGATCAACCTGGCAAATTCTTCTCTTTGTTTTTTCGTTGACTGTGGCCCCATCAGCATGCCATAGCCGCCAGATTCGTTTGCCGGCTTTACGACCAGCTTATCCAGATTAGCCAATACATGCTTCATCTGGGTTTCATCATCACAAGTAAAGCTGGGTACGTTTTTAATAATCGGATCTTCGCCTAGATAATACTTTATGATCTTGGGTACATAGGTATAGATGACTTTATCATCCGCAACGCCCGCCCCTGGTGCATTGGCCAAAGCAACATTGCCTTTTAGCCAGGCTCGCATCAACCCCTTCACACCCAGCATAGAGTCTTTGTTGAATACTTCAGGATCGAGAAAAAGGTCATCAATCCGTCGGTAAATGACATCAACCTTTGATAGCCCATTAATTGTTTTCATGAAGACAAAATCATCTTCTACAACCAGGTCATGGCCCTCAACAAGTTCGGCTCCCATTGATTGCGCAAGGTAAGCGTGCTCAAAGTAAGCAGAGTTAAAAATACCAGGGGTCAACACGACAACTTCCGGGTAATCTAATGGTCGTGGGGATATCGCCGCGAGTGTATCAAACAACTGCGTTGGGTAATCACTCACTGGAAGGATGTTCTGATTTTCAAATAGTTCGGGAAACACTCGCTTGGTCACGGCGCGATTTTCAAGCATATAGGAGACGCCTGACGGAACACGCAGGTTGTCCTCCAGCACGTAAAAGTCACCATCCCCATCCCGAACCAAGTCCGTGCCACATATATGCGCCCAGACACCTCCAACAGGTTTCATTCCCATACACTGTTTGCGAAAATTTTTCGATTTCGCCAACAGGTCTTTGGGCACAACCTTATCTTTAATTATTTTCTGATCGTTATAAAGATCATCAATAAACATATTGAGCGCCTGTAAGCGTTGCTTCAGGCCCTGCTCCGTAACTGACCACTCCTTGGCAGAGATGACTCTTGGAATGATATCAAACGGCCAATCACGATCTATATTTTCACCATCGCTGTAAACGGTGAAGGTTATCCCCATAGTTGTTATTGCTAATTCAGCTGCGCGTTTACGCTCTGCAACTTCGGCATCCTTTAGGTCACCAAGGTACTTTACTATCGACCGAGCATGAGGTCGGGCTTTTCCACCAGCAGTTTGGATTAATTCGTCATGAAACAAAGAAGCGTCGTAGTCTTTCCAGTTGATTCCCATATTTACTCAACATAAGTAGGTAAGTTTGATTATCAGTTTAGGTCATTGATCTTAAAGACACCAATAGCCCACGCCAATGTACAATCCAGACATTTATACAATGCCAGAAATATTCATTCGTTAAAACACTCAAATTAGAAAAGAGATATCTCTGTTGATTAAACTTTAGCAAATTGCCGTACAATCAATACGCTTTACCAAGAGAAATCTTGCTAAACAACCTCTCTTCTATGCTGGTACTGACATGAACAACCCATCAACCCAATCCGCCAAAAGCCTTCTCAGCGAAGAAACCTCGAGTCGGTCTCTTTTCAGGATGACATGGCCAATGCTTTTCGGCGTTTTGTCACTGATGAGTTTTCAGTTGGTAGACAGCGCTTTTATCGGGCAACTCGGCGTCGACCCGCTAGCTGCTCTGGGCTTTACCATACCAGTTTATCAACTGATTATCGGGATTCAGGTTGGGCTTGGCATTGCTACGACGGCTGTTATATCTAGAGCGCTTGGCCAAGAGGATATAGCCCATGCAAAAAATCTGGGGGGAGTAGTTATATTGATGGGAGCACTGGTGATCGCTCTCACCTGTCTGTCGCTTTGGTTCTTTAAAGTCACAGTAGCCACTGCTCTGGGCGCCGAAGCGTTTTTGTTACCAACCATCATTGAGTATTGGCATCCGTGGCTTTTTAGTGCGTGGACTGGAGCGATGCTCTATTTCGGATACAGCATTTCACGGGCGAACGGCAACACGCTTTTACCAGGGCTGGTGATGGTATTCTGCAGCTTGCTAAACATCGCCCTCGACCCGATATTTATATTTTATTTTGATTTTGGACTTCCGGGGGCCGCATACGCATCAATAACGTCATTTCTTATCGGCGGTGTAGTTGTATTTCGTCAAATTTATATTAATGGCTGGGTGTCATTTACAGCCAACAAGACCAAATTGACGCTGGCGGTGAAGCAATTAAACGCCATCACTATGCCGGCCACGCTCAGCCAGTTTATGCCAGCGTTGTCTGCCATGCTGGCCACTGCAATTATTGCCGCCTATGGCGCCACTGTCGTTGCAGCCTGGGGGCTGGGTACACGGCTGGAGTTTTTCTCGATTGTCGTTGTGTTAGCTCTAACAATGTCCCTACCGCCGATGGTGGGAAAGCTTTTAGGAAAAAACAAGTTCAATGACATAGATAAACTGGTAAAGATAGCCGCCTCCTTCGTACTTGTCTGGCAGCTTTTGATCGGTTTGATCTGGTTGGTCACGTCCGGTCTTATTGCCCCATTACTCTCTGCTGACTTGGACATTTCATCCATTGTCGTCAGCTACATGCAACTTGTGCCATTCAGTTATAGTGCGCTGGGAATCTGCATGCTGATGGTGTCGGTTTGTAACGCGCTGGGGATGCCACTGCGAGCGTTGCTGATTTCGCTTGTACGGCTCTTCGTTTGCTACTTGCCGTTATTGTGGCTTGGTGCAAAGATGTACGGTTTGACAGGTATATTCTGCGGTGCTTTTTTGGGGAATATTATGGCAGGATTACTGGCATGGCTGACTTATAGAAAAACAATCACCCAGTTAATTGAAAAACAACGAGCAATTAATGAGTTAACAATACCAGCCGGCATATCTTAACTAACTACCCGGCTGGTATCGCTTTTACTTAGTTCTTTGGTTTTTCTTTCTCTTTTTCTACTGCATCTTTATCTTTTTCTGGCTGGCTAGAGCCGCCGCCACATCCACCACAACATCCCATATTACACTCCTTACGAGAAATGAATCAGTCAGGGCGATAATACGTCAGCCAGGGCTAACCTGGCTTGACTAAAGTCATGCGTTTCTCTCTTACCGAAAAAATACTAACCGGGACGCGATATGATAGAAATGCAACAGCAAACAAAAAGGCGCTAGCGATAACAACGCCATTTACTTCCTGCTCAAATATTGCCCAATGATTTTTTGAAGACGGGTTTTATCAACAGGCTTTGCCATATGGCCGTCAGCACCTGCTTGTTTTGTTTTTAGCTGATCAGCAGGACCAACATTGCCGGTTAACATATAAATTGTGCTCTTGTATCCTCTCTCGCGTAAAGCAATCACCGCCTCGACCCCTCCCATAACAGGCATTTCCATATCCATGAGAACTAAATCAAATGATTGCTTTGATGCCAACGAAAGTGCCTCGACGCCGTTTGCTGCCAATGCGATCTCGATGTGTGGGGACGTTTGATGAATTATGCGCTCAATCAATGTTCGATTTACCAAATTGTCATCAACCAGCAAAACGCTGCCGCAAAGCGTTTGGTTGCCCCTCTGCAAACAATGTTGAATTTTTTCGTACAACTCTGCGCGGTTAATGGGTTTAGCGATAAAATCGTCAAAGCCGATACGGTAATATTTCTCTACCTGACTTTGCATAACGTTTGCGGTAAACGCGATAACTGCATTTTTGTATCCACTTTCACGGATTTTTTTAATTAAAGACTCGCCGTCAATGATTGGCATTTGGATATCTAACAAAATAAGATCAAATATCTGGTCCGCTAAAATACTCTCAACACTGCCACTACCATGCAGCGCAGTAGCGTGAAGTCCTGTTTCTTCAAGAATACGTACGGCCAAATTCAGGTTTTCGATATTATCGTCAACGATAAGAACGTTCCCTTTAAGATGGGGAATAGTTAGCGGTGAGACACTGTGGCCGTTTGAGTCTGCGATCAGCGACTGCCACTGCGTGTCGGTTTCAAACCACTCTACTGCATCTAGCTCACCCGGATTAACGGTTAACGTAAAAGTACTACCCTGACCAAAATCACTATCTAATGTCAGGCTACCGCCCAGCAAACTGGCGAGCTCTTTAGATATTGATAACCCTAAACCCGTACCGCCATACTGCCTGGATGTAGACGTATCTGCCTGGGAGAAGGGCTGGAATATTTTCGCTTGCTGCTCAATGGTTAGACCTATCCCGGAATCAATCATAGAAAAGCGTAACTGGTTGTTTTGTTTTACATACTCCACCCTAAGAATTACCGAGCCAGACTCCGTAAATTTAATCGCATTGCTACCCAGATTAAATAAAACCTGCTTTATACGCGTAGGGTCGGAATAAAACAGCTTGGGTACGGGGGTTTTAATTTCAACTAAGAACTTCAACCCTTTTTCGTGTGCTTTGAGTCCAATTTGAGAACGTACCGCTTCGACAATCACAGACATCTCTACAGGTATCTGTTCGACCTCTAGCTTCTCTGATTCTATTTTAGACAAATCCAAAACGTCATTTATCACCGACATCAGATGCTGCCCGCTACGGATAACGACTTGCGTGAACTTTTCCCGTTCTTCTTCTGGCAAATTTTCTTCGAGTAGTGCTTCTGAGTAGCCGATAATCGCCGTCATGGGGGATCTTATCTCGTGGCTCATATTTGCTAAAAAGCGTGCTTTCACTTGCTCGGATCGTTCGGCCTGCAGTCTGGCCTGTTTCGCTTCTTCGTAGAGTTGCGCGTTTCGAATCGCCGAGCCCACATGAATGACATACTTGGATAACGTATCAAGCTGCGCTGCGTCAAGATTCAAAGGGGTGTTGTAGTTAACAAATGTCAGGCCACCCACCACCTCACCTCTTATAAAAATAGGAAAAGATGCCAGCGAGCAGGATGGCTTAAAGTCATACAGGCTTTGATCTACTTTGGCCGACTTCGCTACATTTTCCCGACTTATCTTAGGAATATAGAGCTGTTTTTTGGTTAATAGCGGAATAACGAAGACGCTGTTTTTATCATCCTCAAGGGAAAATGAAAGGTCCCGCAACAGGTCTCTTTCTTCATCATTTATTGCCTCACCATAAAGGTGCTGCAATGAGGCAACCTGCTTGTTTTTATCGATCAGAATAATAAACACTTCTTCCACTGGTGAGATCCGATTAAACGCGGACATCGCCGTATTCATAACCTCATCAAAATTCAGTTGGCTGTTTAATGCTTCCGCCAGAATATTTACGTCTTCAACCACTGTTTTTTGCCTGGATAAGTTCTTTTTGGTGCTGTCCAGCTGGGCATTTACTCTAAACGTCATGTAACCCAGACTCCATGTGTAAAGGGTTAAGCCGATATAAGCGAACACTTCTGTGACAGGGTCAAGCTGATCAAGAAAGTAGAAACCATTTAGCATGCCGACTACCAAGGCACCAAGAATAAACAGCCCGGAAGAAACCACGAAAAAAGGAATGCCACCGGCGGCAAGGGTCGTCATTAACGCACCGGCAGTAAAAATGGTTACCAGCAGCGGTGCAAACCCCCAAAGTGCGACACAACAGCCGTAGGCAAACGCATCAACAATGACATTGCGGGCTTCCTGACGCCTGGTGGTGGAAAAAAAGAAAGCTAAATGGGGATAAAGAATGGTATGTAAAATAACAAACAGCCAAACGCCCGCCGTGGTGTCTTCTGGCAACACCCGTAAATGCAGCATTAATACAATGCCACAGGCGATAATTCGCAAAGGGTAATCATTAACAACAGACTTGGCTTTGGGTGCCTGTACCTGTTGTCTTAATGTTTCAAGCATTCACTGCGTGCCCATGAGAAAAGCGGATAGGCTCAGTATAGTTCAGCCCGTCATTTATTCACTTTTCCCATTGGTAATGCCGAAAGTCTCTTCTTGGTTATTCCATCATGCCCAACAGTTTTTCATCACCACTGGCTACGGAAGTAAAAGCTGGAACTAAAATACTATCTTTATTGAGGATAGAGCGGATAACACTTAGCCCTGCATTACGCAGCGCTTTCGCAGTCTGGTCATTCATAGCTATTTCGGCGCACGGCACGACGTTTGAATCTCCCTCTGCATCAAGGTAGACGTACAGCGGTAATCGATCGATAGTTAACGCTGCCTGCCCGGTAAAAGACCAGCCAAATTGACTAAAATTAAGACCCACCAGCATGGCCAGATACCAGGCACCATTACCCCACAAAAAGTACTCATGGCCGTTGCAGGAAGGCACTTCTTCATAATCAAAGGCGTTTACGGTACCGCCGCGCTTGCCGTAGGGTATACGGCTTAATACCCTGGGAACAACCAAAGATAGATGCCGGGAAACTTCGGCGGAGCGCAACGAGCTCCAGGCGCTTGCCACTTCTGCATCAAGGTTATAGTGCCAGTCAGAGACATCTTCTTGCTTCGACAGCGCGTTGCAACCTGCCAGCTTCTCAGAGCCACCAGCCATCGCTGAAGCGCCAAGCGTGGCGGCAATCCCGGCCAACGTACCGGCAACGCGTATATCTTCAACGCTATCGGCAATATAATAATCGGCCATCACGATAGAGATAGCTTTCTGGCCTTCTTGCTGTCGTTGACTGACTAACAACTTGTAGGTCTGCGTGTCTTCAAGCGAATCTACGGCAGTAGCATCTGCCGCCAGCTCTTGCTGACTGAGATCACAGATAAATATTTTCAGTTTGCTGTCTGTTTCAAGACGCCTCACCATTTGGTAAAGATTCTGCCAGGTGCTCTCCAGCTTTTGAAAGTCACTGACATGCATAACCTTGCGCATCAGCGAACTCGTTGCATCATCAACGGCAGCAATCATATCATTCTGCCTTGGATCTGGTGCATCGGTTAAAAAGGGCGCGACTATCGACCTTGCCAGCGCATCGATATCACACTCGGGCCCACTCACACTGACTTCTTGCCCGGATAGAATTGCATCTAACAAATCAGCGGTGTTGCTTTCATCAATTATCCGCGTGTCTTTTTTGGCTGCGTCGCTATCATTTCTTTTCGCAAGCTGTGCTGCGTAGTCTCCTTGCCAGCCTTTCATCTCTTCAGCTGCTGCGGAAAAAGTATTACTGTTTTGCAAGCGTTTTCGAAGCTGCCTCAATTTGTCAAACAAGGCGATGTGCTGGTAGAGGGTGTCCGGATGCAAGTCATCCAATTCATTGAAAGTAATGACGCCATCTGTGATAGCCAGTTGCAACTGAACATTCATAGCGGCAAATACATCATCAAAGTTATCACGGTCTACTTCTACTAATTTTCGCCTGGCAATAGCATCCACATCCAGTTGCCGCCGATTATTACGACCACTAAAATCTGCTAGCACAGTGATATAGCAATGCTTTGCGTTCGCTGGTCTATGACTGGGGTTATCACCACCTTTACGAACAGGAAAAGGGATATCACCAGTACTAATCGTTAGTCGTGGGCTGGAATTATTGCTCATTTTTCTCTCCCTGAGTTATTTGACCTTCTAAAAAATGGCCTTGAGATTGCCACGTATAACCACTTCGGAATGACTCATTTAGTTTGCCATGGCAGACAAAGAAGCAGAGATTTCCCATTACACATGTTCAGTATTTAATGATTAGTGTTACGCCTGACAATCAGCATAGCGCCATATGAAACAGAATCCCAATCACTAGGGTAATCATGCATTAGCTGCGTGACCACGCATCGACTAGCAAGGGCACCGCGACAGCGGCACTTTCTTTAATATGTTTAACATTAGGCCGGTATAGCAATGATTTATGATCTAAATGGGGATCAACAATAACAACCGGCACGGATTCATCAACATATTCGATTAAAGATGCGGCGGGATAAACGGATAGCGAAGTGCCTATCACGAGAACTCTGTCAGCAGTTTGCATACGCTCGGCGGCGATAAGCATATTAGGTACAGGTTCGCCAAACCAGACAACATCAGGTCTTAGTTGACCACCGTCCGGTGCTAAATCACCCAGTTGAATATCCTTATTGCTGATATCAAACACAAGATCACGATTAAGCACGCTTCGCGCTTTTAGCAACTCACCATGCAGATGTAATACATCCGTTGAGCCTGCCCGCTCGTGCAGATCATCGACGTTCTGGGTGATTACCTGCACCGGATGATAACGCTCTAAAGCTGCAATGGCGTAGTGTGCGGGGTTGGGCTGGGCGCGAACCAGCTGTTGCCGCCTGGCATTATAGAACGCGAGCACTTGTGCCGGGTCGGCTTGCCAGCCTTCAATACTGGCCAGTTTCATAAAATCGTACTGATCCCAAAGGCCACCTTTATCCCTAAACGTTGCCAGCCCGCTCTCTGCACTCACACCTGCGCCGGTAATTACTGTTATTTGCATTGCGTAAACCCTACATCAGAACCTTATTCATCGGCCAAAAAGCCGACGGTTTATTATTTGTCCGAAACTATCAATTTTTTGTCCGTATCGAGCCTCTTCAACGATGCTCATTACTTTTAAGCTAATCTCATTGGTAAAAACGACGCCTTAAAAAATTCCAGCGACAATAAGAGTTCTCAGATGGATCGCACTACGCACATAGACACACTGATTATTGGCAGCGGCTTTGGTGGAATTGGTATGGCGATTCGCCTGCAAAAATCCGGACTGGCAAGTTATATCATTTTAGAAAAGGCCGCCAGCATTGGTGGTTGCTGGCGAGACAACAGTTATCCCGGTGCCGCCTGTGATGTGCCATCACATCTGTATTCATACTCATTTGAACCTGACTTTCCCTGGTCACGAAAGTTTGCGCCACAAACGGATATAAACAGCTACATCGCGCATTGTGCGAAAAAATGGAACCTTATTTCCAAGGTGCATCTAAACACCGAAGTGCAACAGGCAGATTATGACTCACGGCAACAGCGTTGGCGCGTAACAACCACTGCAGGTGATACCTATATTTGCAAGATTCTCATATCAGCCACGGGGCAACTAAGTCTGCCAGCATACCCCCACATTAAAGGATTGGATGAATTTAAAGGGAAGGTATTTCACTCGGCAAAATGGGACCATCAATACAACCTGACCGGCAAGCACGTGGCAGTGATCGGTTCTGGCGCCAGTGCTGTGCAGCTGATTCCCGAGGTTGCCAAAAAGGCTAAAGCACTTTACGTATTTCAGCGCTCTGCCCCTTACGTGCTAAATAAGCCTGACCGAGCTTACTCTTCTTGGGAACAAACGCTGAAGTCGCGATTTCCTTTAATTCAGCTTCTCGATCGGTGGCGTCTTTATTGGCAACACGAATTGAGATTTTTTGCATTTGGCGGAAACAAACTCGCCATGAAACTTTTTACCCACATCTTTCAGCATAAATTAACTAAAGAAGTGCACTCGCCAGAATTAAGGAAGAAACTGACCCCTGACTATTTGATGGGATGTAAACGCATTCTGATCTCGAATAATTATTTTTCTACCTTTAACGAGGAAAATGTTTCCCTGGTTACCGACGAAGTGGAAGAAGTCAGTGCGAACACCATCAAAACGTCATCACAGACAATAACCAATCTGGACGCGATCATTTTTGCCACGGGGTTTCAAAGCACGCGCTTTCTTTCGCCAATCCAGGTCACAGGCTTATCTGGAAAAAAACTTGCTGATGTGTGGAAAGACGGCGCAGAAGCCTACCTTGGTATGGCTGTCTCCGGGTTTCCCAATTTTTTTATGATCTACGGTCCAAATACAAACCTTGGACATAACTCGATTCTGGCAATGATAGAAAACCAGATACGTTATATCCACTCTGCCTGCCAAGTGACTTTACTCAGTAATCGCCCATTAAATGTTCGCCCTAACCTTCAACGAGCATTTAATGCGAACATCCAGGAAAAACTACAGCACTCTGTCTGGGGTGAAAGTTGTAACAGTTGGTACAAAACCAATGGAGGTAAAATAACAAACAATTGGTACGGATTTGTCAGCCAATACTACTGGTTAACAAAACGTGTAAACATGCAAGACTATGAATCCTAAGAATAGCGGTTATCTAAAAAGACAGTAAAATTTAAAACAAAGAGGCGCTTTAACGTAATACCACCGGCTCTATTTCTAAGGATATCGAAAACTTCTCAAGTACGGCATGTCTTACCTGCTCAGCCAGGTGCAGTATGTCAGCCGCATTGCCGCCGTTATGATTCACAACAACCAACGCCTGCTCAGTGTGGATACCCACCTTTTCATTACGAAAACCCTTCCAGCCAGCCTGCTCTATCAGCCAGCCGGCAGCGACTTTTACCGCATTTTTTTCAGGGTAATGGGCCACGCTGGGATACTGCTTTTTTAAACTGTTGAATTGCGTAAAACTTATCACCGGGTTTTTGAAGAAACTCCCCGCATTGGGCAATACGGCCGGATCAGGAAGTTTAAGTTTCCGGATATTGCTAATGACTTTACCAATATTAACGTGATTCCCGGCGATGCTGGCGTCGCACTTCTCGGCTAGTCCCGCATAACTTAGTTGGTAAGGTGCATCTTTTGATAAGCTAAAACGGACATTACAAACAACGTAACGGTCAGGATGGCGCTTAAATATACTGCTGCGATAACCAAAGTCACAGTCCTGGGGCTTAAGCAGGGTAAACGACTCACTCAGCGTATCGTAGACTGTCACACCTGTGATGTGCTGCGCCACTTCAACGCCATAGGCGCCGATGTTCTGTATGGGTGCCGCCCCTACTGTGCCAGGAATTAACGACAGGTTCTCTAACCCGCCATAGCCTTCGCATAAAGACTGTCGCACAAACAAATTCCAGTTCTCGCCGGCACCAACGGTGTATTCGGCTCTGCTCGCCAGATCGCTAGTGCCATTATCAGCATTTCCAGCCTGCCCCACCAGTTCACGCTTTATACCTCTGATGTGCATGTGCAAAATCGCGCCCGCATAGTATTCACTCAGTACGACATTGCTTCCACCTCCAAGCACAAACCAAGGTACCCCCTGCGCTTTTGCCAGGGCGATTGCCTGGGGAATATCTTCTTGTCGGTTAATGCGAAAAAGAAGCTGGCATTTGCTTTGTAGTTTTAAGGTATTGTATTGCGTAAGATCTGCTTCATTCCGTGATTGCATAGAGTAGAAACGCCCTTTATATCTGGTGACTGCGACGAATTTCTTCCAATAGTTTTTCACCGGCGTCTTCTACCAGATCAAAAACGTGTTCAAATCCGGCTTGCCCGCCATAATAGGGGTCCGGTACTTCTTGTTTCGCGGGATCGGGGTGATAGTCTAAAAACAGGCGTATTTTATCGTGGTGATGTGCTGATGCTTGCGCTTTTAAATCATTTAAATTGCTGTTATCCATGGCCAGAATATAGTCGTAATACTGGTAGTCATTGTCACAAACCTGTCTTGCCCTGAGATCATCAAGTTTTATACCACGACCTTTGGCCACAGACCTGGCTCTGGAGTCTGGCGCTTTTCCAACATGCCAGGGGCCAGTTCCCGCAGAGTCTATTTCGATCTGTTTACCAAGTCCCGCCCGTTTCACTTGTTCACGAAAAACTCCGTGCGCAGTTGGCGAGCGACAAATATTACCCATACAAACAAATAAAACTTTAACCATGACCGTTCCTGTGGGAATTGAGTAGTTAACCGGCGGATAAAATTTTCCTGACGCGATCGAGATCCGCCTGGGTATCCACGCCCGCAGGCGGTTGCTCATCTGCGAGGTCTACATGGATTTTTTCGCCATTCCACAGTGCCCGCAGTTGTTCGAGGCACTCGGTTAACTCTAGCGGACTTGGATCCCATTTAACAAAAGAGCGCAAAAATTTGACCCGGTAGGCATATATGCCGATATGTCGGTAATAGTTAATATTCTCGGGCATGGTCTGAGGCAATGCGCCCGGGAACAAAGAACCAAAGTGGTCTCTCGCCCAAGGAATCGGTGCTCGACTGAAGTATTGTGCAAAGCCTTTGGTATCAAACACAACTTTAACCACATTGGGGCTAAAAAGCGTTTCGGTATCGGAAATTTCTTCACATAAGGTTGCGATTGATGCTTCGGCTTCTGCCGCCAGGTTATGTGCGACCTGATTTATAATTCGCGGGGGAATTAATGGTTCGTCGCCCTGCACGTTTACAACAATATCGTCACTATAAAAACCAAGACTTCTGACAACCTCTTCCAGTCGATCCGTACCTGAGGGATGTTCTGGTGAGGTCATCACAAAATCGGCGCCAAATCCTGCGGCGGCATCCGCTATACGCGGGTCATCGGTGGCAATTACAACACTGCTCGCCTCACTTTCTTTTGCCCGCTCGTAAACATGCTGAATCATTGGCTTGCCAGCAATATCCAACAGCGGCTTTCCAGGAAGGCGTGAAGAGGCATAGCGGGCGGGTATCACAACTGAAAACGACATTTTCTATCCACAAATTGAGGAAACATTAGGTTATTTTCGCATCGGATGCTAAGCGCTGACGGCAACCAATGCGATGCAAAATGAACGGGCTATTTTTTAGCCAGACGCTCTTCATTCGTTAAAGTGCGCGCCTGAGACTCTAACATCACAGGAATATCATCAATAATAGGAAAAGCCATCCCATCTGCCCGACAAACCAGCTCTTTCTTCTCAGCATCATATTTCAGCTCGCCCTTACATAGAGGACAGGCAAGTATCGCTAACAGTTTTTTATCCACAGTAATTTCCTAGTCATATCGGTTATTTTATCAGTTCGCGTTTTTGGCAGAAATTCTCACACTATTTAATCAGAGATTTTATATCTACCAGCAAACGCTTTACAAACACGTCAGGTAAATTTGCCTGCACTGGCAAGTACCAAAGGTTGGTGCTTGTTGTATGGCGTAATTTAATGGCATCTTTTTCAGTCATAATCACCGGATAACTGTCACCAAAATCAAGCTCTTGCTCCTGCAGTACATAGTGATCGGGCTTTGGGTGCTCGATCAACTCTAGCCCCAACTGCTTTAGAGTTGCAAAGAATCTTCCGGGGTTACCAATACCTGCAACAGCGTGCACGGTAGAGGCATTTAATTGATTAACCTTTATAGTTTCGCCAGTGGTGATATTAACCAAAACAGTTGTTTGAAGAGACATCGAGAAAAGCCTGTCTCGATTAAGCTCATTACTATCATTCTCGTCCGAATAGATTTCATTATCGACAGGGGGTACCTGGGTACCCTCGTTGAGAATAACGTAGTGGCACTTCCGCAGACGGGAAATGGGCTCCCGTAATGGACCGACAGGCAGTGGCAAGCGATTGCCAAACTGTCTGGCCGCGTCAATCACACCTAGTTCAAGTTGTCGCCCCAACGCGTAATGCTGCAGGCCATCATCACATAAAACCACGTCGCACTGGAATGACGATAGCAGCATAGCTGCCCCCCTGCTTCTAACAGGATCGACAATAACATGAGCACCCGTATTACGCTTTATTAGAAGTGGCTCATCCCCACAGATTGTGGCATCTCCATCTGATTCCACAATTAGCGGGTACTTTATGGTGTTGGCGTTGGTTCCATAGCCCCGGCTAACTACACCAACATTCAGTCCAGCCTGCTTCAGTGCCACAGCCAGCGCAATTGCCAAAGGCGTTTTACCTGTCCCCCCTACAGTTATATTTCCAATAACGACAGTAGGCACGGCCGAATCTGACATTTTAAACAGCCCCGAGCTATAAGCGTACAGGCGGAGCTTTACCACACAATAAAACAGCAACGAAAGTGGCAGTAAACAAAACATCAACAGCCAGTGATGCGGACCTCTTGGACCATACCAGACCTGATTGATGAAGCTTTCAGCAGATTGCATTTCACGCTCACAGACAATTCGTTGGTAACGGGGTATTCACAGGCTGTTTCATTGCAAGATAAATAGCCGCAAATAACCCCGCCGGTAACTTTACGATTACTCGCTGGCAAATTGATTGCGGTGCAACCGCGCGTAATCTCCTTGCAGTGCCAGCAACTCTTCATGCGTACCTGTTTCTTTGATTTCTCCGCCTTCCATTACCACGATTTTATCAGCGTTTTCTATCGTGGATAATCGGTGCGCAATAACCAGGGTCGTTCGGCCTTTCATGACGGTTTCTAAAGCGGCCTGGATATAATGCTCTGACTCATTATCCAAAGCGGAGGTCGCTTCATCTAAAATAAGTATGGGGGCGTCTTTCAGCAAAGCCCGAGCGATTGCTAACCGCTGTCGCTGTCCACCAGATAACAAAACACCATTATCACCGATGAGCGTGTCGTAACCTGCAGGAAACTGCGAAATAAACTCATCGGCATGTGCCTTTATCGCGGCATCTTTAATTTGCTCAACCGGTACACCTTGTAAACCACCATAAGCGATATTATTGGCAATATTGTCATTAAACAGCGTTACGTGCTGCGTCACGAGCGCGATGTTTTTACGTAAGGATGTAAGGGAATAGTCAGCCAAGGACTCGCCATCGATGGTTATGTCACCTTTGGATATATCATAAAAACGCGGTAACAGACTGACTAAGGTCGACTTGCCACTGCCAGATTTCCCAACAAAAGCAACCGTTTGGCCAGCTTCGATGTCCAGGTTGATATTTCGCAATACAGGCTTTGCATCGGTACTATAAGCAAACTCGACATTCTTAAAGCAAATGCGCCCTTTGGGAGCAACCAGTTCTTTCTTTCCTAAATCTTTCTCGGGCTGTATATCCAGTAACGCAAATAGATCTTTCGCGGCCGTTAGTCCACTCTGAATGGTTGCGTTGACCTGCGTTAACTGTCTGATGGGTTTAGCAATTGTTGACGCGGCAGTGAAATAGGCAATCAACTCGCCCACACTCATTCCTCCATGAACATCAGGACTCAGCGCAATCCAGAGTAACGTAGATATCGCAAACGCAATGAGTATTTGCACAACCGGCGTACTCAGCGCCTTGGTTAACTCCATTTTCATGCTTTGTACTAGATTGTACTTGCTGGCATCAAAAAATCTGTCTCTCTCATAATCAACCCCATTATAAGTACGCACTACCCGATAGCCGTTAATCGCTTCGGAGGCTACATGCGTAACATCCCCCATCGAGTTTTGAATTCGTTTGCTGAGTGTGCGAAATCTTTTGCTGACCAGACCAATAACCAGGCCAATAAATGGACCAATGACAACAAATATTAACGTGAGCTTCCAGTTTTGGTAAATCATGAACGCAAACAAGCCAATTACCGTTAACCCTTCCCGCACGGTAATAGTGATGGCATTGGAGGCAGCCCCCGTAATTTGCTCAACATTAAACGTAATCTTCGACACCAGGTGCCCAGAAGCATGGCTGTCGAAAAAATTACAGGGTAGTTTAATAAAGTGATTGAAGACCTCAGTCCGGATGGCATGGACGATATTTCTGCCGACTTTAGCAATATAATAGCCACCCAAAAATGCACCGCCGCCGCGCAAAGCAAAGACACCAATAATTACCAGGCAAACAAACAAACGGCGCTCGTCTGAGGGCTCACGAATCGCCTCTTCCAGATATTCCATTGACTTTGCCATCAAAACGCTGGCGCCGGCATATATCGCATTACCGATGATGCTTAGTGCAAAAATAAACCAGAATGGTTTTACATAAGCCAGCAGTCTTTTATATACCTGCCAATTGGTCATCGAATCGGGAACGTCTGTGGGGTACTCTTTCATAGGAGTGGCTTAACTCAATTGCAAACGCGGAAGTTCATAAGATGGATGTCTTGTCGCGCGAGGAAAATAAAAATGCCCACAGACTAACCCGCTAAACTTGCGGGAGATCATTAAACGTGGGCTCAATCTGAGCCAGTGCAATATACGACATCAGACCTTCGATAAAAAGTTAGTTGCCTGCTCTGGAAGTAAAAAATTACTCAGCTGGCCCTGTTTTCTGGGTGGTGATACTCAGATGTACAAAACCCAACTTGCCCGCGACATCCATCGCGCGCACAACAAACTCGTGAGGTGTCTTCGCATCTGCGGTAATGATAAAAGGCAGTTTATTGTTACCTTCTGCAATTTTCATCACAGCTTTACTTAACGTATCCGCTTGATTGTTTATCAATGGGCGCTCGTTGACGGAGTACTCCCCTTTACTATTGATGACAACTTCCAACACAGTTTTGTCTTGCTGGCCAACCTTACCCGTCGCTTCGGGCAGATCGATTTCCAAATGACTTTCTTTAGTGAAAGTCGTGGACACCATGAAAAAAATCAACAATAGAAAAACAACGTCAATCAGAGGTGTCAGGTTTACCGACACCTCTTCCCCTAATTGTCTTCTAAACTTCACGCTGTTGCTCTCCCGCTAGTGTGCATCAACTACTCTCCGCCCACATCAATTTCACGGTCGCCGTGCACAACTTCGATCAGCCTGATAGCCTCTTGCTCCATGTTAATAACGATTTCATCAACCCGACGCAAAAAGTAACGGTGAAATATCAGTGCAGGTATCGCAACAGCCAAGCCAGCTGCCGTGGTTAATAAGGCTTCAGAAATACCACCGGCCAACACTGCAGCATTACCCGTACCTTCGAGCTGAATCGCTGCAAACACTTTAATCATACCGATAACAGTTCCTAACAATCCAAGTAGTGGCGTAATAACTGAAACAGTGCCCAGTGCGGTTAAAAACCGTTCCATGTCATGGACTATTTGCGATGCTTCCTGTTCGATGCTTTCTTTCATGACCTCGCGGCCGTGTTTGGCGTTCGCCAGACCGACCGCCATAATCCTGCCCAAAGGCGAAGACTCTTTTAGCGCACGAAGTTTTTTCGAACTCAGTTCTTTATTTTTAATCCAGTGCCACACTTCGTTTGAAGTTTTCTTCGGTGCAATTTTTGTAATTCTGAGCGTCCAGAACCTTTCTATAATAATGGCCAATGCCAATACCGAACACAAAACGATCGGTATCATGATGACGCCGCCGGGTTTGATCAACTCGAACACTTATACACCTCTAATCTGATTACACAATGACCGAAAAACGCCGCCAACGAACACTGCCGCTGCGTCACGTTAGTAATAATGGAAACCAGCCATCCGCTTCGTTTTTGATAAAACGCATATGTCTGACTGAAGCCCGTAAATTTATTCCGCTATTCTACAAGTGTTTATGGTAGCAAATATTCTTTTAACAAATAAAACGTAGCTTAAATATCTCACTTAAACAACTGATTTGCCGTAGTAAGTTTGTGAAAACGCTAATCTGCAAGCCAAAATAACGCTCGTTGCCTTCTTGCCTCAAGAACCTCAACCCGCTGACCACCAAAAGAGGTAAATACTTCCGGTGGCGATTGAAGACCCGCAACACTAGCAGTTTTTCGCCCATTCCCAAAATTAAAAGGGTTTAACGAAACGGTCTGAAGACCGATAGCGCCCGATGTCGCCGTATTATAGGTAGGAATTCCCAAGCGTTGAAATCTTTCATCTACAGTCTTTGCCGGATGCCCAAATCGACCTTTATAGGCGGCAGAATATATTGCAACTTTAGGGCGAACTGTTTTCAAAAACGCCCAGGATGAGCTGGTCGCGCTGCCATGATGCCCAACAATCAAGACATCAGACTGTAGTTTTTCTCCATATCTGGTCACAAGCCATCGCTCTATATCCGCATCAACATCACCAGTAATCAACACCGACATGCCATCTATCAACAGTTTTAAAACACATGACTGATTATTGGAAAGTTGCAATAGCCTGGGAGAAAGCCCGTTTACAGCTTTTCCTTCCTGGGGCCACAAAAACTCTATTGTGAGCCCCCTCATTTCGATGGAGGAAACAGATCGGCAATCTGTTGGCTTCGGCTGCAAGTAATCGGGTTGCCCGGCAAGTAGCGAGTTAAATTTAATTTTCTGCCGCACTGATTCAAAGCCACCTCTATGATCAAGGTCGTTATGACTTACAAATGCCGTATCAACGTTATACAGGCCTTGCGCCTGAAGCTGCGGCACAATCACCCGCTCGCCCGCATCAGCCAGTACGCCATAGGCAGGACCAAAATCGTACAGAACTGAATGATGCTCGTTTTGAATCAGCACAGATGTGCCTTGTCCAACATCTAATACATTGACTAGCAAAGGCGTCGGATTATTCAATGGGGAAAAATTATAAATAAGAAAAAAAATGGCACAAGAAACGCAACGCACGAGAAAACCGATGGGTAGCAAATTCACACAACCTATTAACAGCAACCCGAGACTAACTTCTTTGCTGATTGAAGCCTGTGTCACCCACCCGGACTCTGAAAACCATGTTAACAGCCACCAGTATTGCTGAAACAGCGTATCGAATACTTCCAAGAGTAGTGCCGTACCAGGGGATTCAATAATAACCATGACAAATAACAACACCCCAATTGGCAGCAGCAGAAAAATGACCGCTGGCACCGCGACTATATTGACAAAAGGTGATGTCCAGGCAACTGGTAACCCCAAAAAAGTTAGCAACCCGAACATACTAAGAAAAATTCCTGCATTCATTTTTAACGAAGTGTACAAAACGCCTTGTGCAGCGATACGCTTTGCAAACAAAACGGATAAAACGAAGACCGCACCAAATGACAGCCAGGTTGCTGGTTGCAACACAGCGCCAGGCGCAATAACAAGCACACAAAACAATGCCACACTAAGAACTGAGTAGGCGTTGAAACGAAAATACCCAATAAAGACCAATGCGACAGCAAACATAATATAGGCACGCTGCACCGGGATTGCAGCACCAGAAAGCAGCACATAAAGCAGCCCACAGACAAGCGATGCCGCTATCGCCATCAGACGCGCGGCATCATATTTACCAGGTACAGCCGTCATCAAACGCACCACTAACCGGCTTGACCGAAACAAAAGCCCAAATATCAGTACACCGATAAAACTCATATGCATACCGGATATGGCTACCAGGTGTGTCGTCCCGGTGTTTGCCATCACCGTCCAGTCATCTGCAGTGAAACCGGACCGATCACCTAAGGTAATGGCACTCAAGAAATTAGCGGATGCATACCCTTCTGTGACTGACTTTAACTTCGCACGAAGGGCGATCCGATACATTGATAGTTCACAGAACCAATCACAAACGGACGATGCAAGGCTGATAGCATTAACTGTCGCGATGCCATGATATTGATTTGCATAAAGCCAGGTCTCGTAAAGCCCGCCATAAAAATTAACCGAGCCTCTTGGGGATCTTACCTTGGCACTGAGTTTTACTGTGCCTGAGGACAAACTGTTCAGCTCTTTAGTAAACCCGTTTTTTGCTGGATCTTGCGTATAAGGTGTAATCGAGACGGGACTTGAGTAAAAGCTGGCCCGAAACTTTGTTTTAACAGTTTCTTTTGAGCTTTGGTGCACAAGTGATTCTGCACAGAAATCGAACACCAGCTTTTCAGCACTGACCTCGGGCAGGCTACAAGCATAGCCAATTAACTCAACAGTCGCTCCATGCTGGCTCTCTGGCCAGCGAGCGTTTAAGAAGTCGGCGGCGTCATAAGCGGCATAGGTATAGCCAAATATCAGCACCGCTAAAATACGTAGTTTATTATGCAGAAGACAAATGCCAGCAATGACAATTAACGCTATATTGAGAAAGGCTGCTGGTAATACCGCGAAAAAATACAGTAGTATTACGCCGCAGTTAAAAGCGAACATCCATAAAAACACGTGACACCATCCTTGGTATGCCGTGACAGGTTTTGTCTTCGGTTTCGTGATTCGTTAACTAGCTTGTTGAAGAGCTGATTTGTTTTATGCCAAAACGCTTGTTTAAAAAATACATCCCAACGCCTGAGAAAATTAGAGAAATTAAAGCGTTACATTTTCTTGGTGATGTTCTGCACGAACCCAACCTTTGGCATATTAACCGCCACTCTGTTTCAAAAGCATTTCTCATTGGTATTTTTTGCAGTTTTATTCCGGTTCCTTTCCAAATGGTTTTCGCAGCCATCATCGCTGTCTGGGTTAACTGCAATTTACCCATATCTGTCGCATTAGTCTGGATTAGTAACCCCATAACAATGCCACCCATATTTTACTTCAACTATTTTGTCGGGGCTCATATTCTTGGTATGCCGCCGATGAAATTTGACACAGAGCTTTCATGGGCCTGGCTATCAGAAAAGCTCATTGAAGTTGGCATACCGCTATATTTTGGCTCTGTTGTGTGTGGATTGTTTTTTTCTGTCGCCAGTTATCTGATCATACAGTTTTTGTGGAAACGAAAGATCAGACGAGACTGGCTTGAGAGACAACTAAAGCGCAAAGCGGCAGGAAAAGCATCCATATAACGAGTCGAGCCAGGCTCAGTCTGTACAGTAAAATCGCCTTTAAAACAGGCTCCTGCTACTTTCTTGTGCCCCCCTTTGAACTACACCACTAGGGAGCCAGCTTTAGCGTTCCTGACTCCAGTAAGTAAGTTTTCTCCATCTGTTTTGCAAGCCTAAGATCATGAGTCACGATGACAAATGATGTTTTTAACTGGTAACAAAGGTCAAAGATCAGCCCTTGCACTTGCAGTGCGGTGCCCTCGTCCAGATTGCCCGTGGGCTCATCCATTAGAACAACTTTGGGATCGTTAACCAGTGCTCTCGCGATGGCAACACGCTGACGTTCGCCTCCAGACAATTCTGCAGGCTTATGCTCCATTCTGTGAGCCAGCCCTACTTTTGTCAGCACTTCAACAGCGCGTTCTTTCTTGTTGGCCAAATCGCCACCAATCAGCAATGGCATACAGACGTTTTCGAAGGCGGTGAATTCGGGCAGCAAATGGTGAAACTGGTAAACAAAGCCGACATGCTTATTTCTTAGTTTACACTTCGCGTTCTCGCGCATTTGGTGAACGTTTTCGCTCTCAAACAATACCGCCCCCTCACTTGGCTTATCCAAACCACCAAGTATATTGAGCAGGGTAGTTTTTCCAGCACCAGAACTACCAACAATCGCCACGGTTTCAGAGCTACCGATTTCAAAATTGATATTTTCGAATATGCGTAACGCACTTTTCCCTTCGCGATATTCCTTGGCGACATTCACAGCTGACAGAATTTTACTCATAGCGCAGCGCCTCTGCAGGTTGTACTTTTGAGGCCTTGTAAGCCGGGTAAATAGTTGCCATTAAGCTCATCACCAGGCAAGAGCCTGTCACAATGGCAACGTCGGCCCACTGTAACTGAGAGGGTAAATAGCTGATGAAGTAGACATCTGCATTTAAGAATTGATGCCCCATCGCTTTTTCGAGCCACGCGATTAAATCACTAATATTCAGTGCCAGCGCAACTCCGGCAATGGTGCCCACAATGGTTCCAATAATGCCGATGAAGGCTCCCTGCACCATAAAAATAGCCATAATTGAAGAAGGTTTAGCCCCCATTGTTCTTAAGATAGCAATATCCGCTTTCTTATCGGTTACCACCATCACCAATGTTGAAACGATATTGAATGCTGCAACAGCTATGATAAACATCAGCAACAAGCCAATCATCGTTTTCTCCATTTTAATCGCCTGAAAAAGGTTGCCGTGTGTACGCGTCCAATCTGTTGCGTAAAAAGAACTATCAAGATTGCGGGCTATTTCCCAGGCAACACGGGGAGCTTCAAACAAGTCCGTAACTTTTATTCTCACCCCATCGACCAATCCAGGTGAACGCAGCACCTTGCTCAAATCATCCATATGGGCGTAGATCAATTGCGCGTCAAGGTCTGCGCCCACTTCAAATATGCCGGTGACGGTAAATCTCTTCATTCGCGGGAATACACCTGCCGGATTAACGCTCGCTTCGGGAAAAACCAACGTAACCTTGTCTCCCACTTCTATACGCAAAGACTTCGCCAACAAGCCTCCTACGACCACGCCAAACTCACCACTATGCAAATCGGATAAAGCACCCGCTTTCATGTGTTGGGAAATAATCGATACCTGATCTTCTTCCTCAGGTAAAATACCGTTTATCATCACGCCCTTTACCTGACCCGCTCTGGTGGCCATCGCCTGGGCTTGTACAAAAGGCGCGGCCCCTAGTACCTCGGCATGAGAGGTGGCCAAAATATCAAGATCTTGCCAGTTTTCGATCTGGGTAAAAGATTTTATGACAGCGTGTGGCACCATGCCCAGAATGCGTTGTTTAAGCTCTCGGTCAAAACCATTCATTACGGACAAGACTGTGATCAACACCGCAACGCCTAACATCAGGCCAATCATGGACGTTAAAGAAATAAACGAAATAAAATGGTTGTTTCTCTTGGCGCGGGTATAGCGCAGCCCGATAAACAATGGGTATGGTCTAAACATGAATTTTGTTTATTCCTTAATCAATTAAAAAGAAAGTGCCGGTTAGCGGCAAAGATTGTCCGGGCAATGTACCTGAAAGCGAATCAGTATAAAACGAACCCACTCTTAAAAACTGATGCTAAACTAATTTTAACGCAACACGCCAATCTAACAGCCTGTTGCCGATTAAACTTAATTACAGGCAAAAAGTAGACAACGATGGACAGCAAACCAGCCACATCAAAAGACCGCCGCGAATTCTATCGTGTTTCCTGCTCTGCGGCGATTGAAATCGAAGAACTCACCCACGAGGCGCAAGCATTGGCAGATATTTATACCTTGCCTGCCGAATCGATAATGATCAACGAGTTTCGCATCATGTCTGCAGAATCAAACAGCCTTTTAAAAACGCTTGCAGACCGGGACAGCAGTCTTGGTGCCTATCTAAAAGTTCTTAATAAAAAAATTGACCTGCTTGCCGCCACGATCACATCAGGTTCAGAAAATAAATTCGCCCAAGCTGCACAAGAGATAGACATTAGCGAAGGTGGTATTCATTTTTGCTGGCCGAAAACCTTTAAAAACAATCAGCGACTCGCGTTAAGGTTAACCTTGCTACCCGACAACCTGTCATTCGTTTTAGCCGCCGTTGTGAGGTCCAGCCAAAAACAGCATGCGAGCGCCGAGCTAGCCGCGCACTTTTTGGTAAACGTAGAGTTTGAAAATATTGATACAACCAGCCATCAACTGATTGCAAGATTTATCGCGCAGCAACAACGACGAATGATTAATCAGCCAAAAAACAAACATTAAACTCAAACAATAAACCAGGCCGAAATCAATAATTTTGCATTGGCCCGTGATGCCACCTTGGGAAATACCAGAATGAAAGCGATTATCCATGTCATTTTTCTTTGCAGTCTAGCGACATCTTTTCACGGTACCGCCGATGAAATTTACTCTATTGCCCACCCCGGACCAAGCACTATCGAAACCCCTGCTCACGGCCTGAGCATGGATGAAGTCGTCGCCAAGTTTGGCGACCCAATCAGCAAACAGAACGCCATTGGCACACCGCCAATTATTAAATGGGTTTATGCAGACTTTACGGTGTACTTTGAAGCACATACGGTTATTCATAGCGTAAACAACAAGAAATAAGTGGTTTAAAAGAGGTTAATGATCGGATGGCAAATAATGTTAAAGGCACAATCAACCTTCTGGATACCATTCTGCTTGGTAAGCATGGCCAGATTAAACTGGCCATGGCTTGCCTGCTTGCCGAAGGCCATTTGCTGATAGAGGACTTACCCGGTCTGGGCAAAACCACCCTTTCACACGCGTTGGCCAATGTGCTGGGCTTAAGTTACAACCGAATACAGTTTACCAGCGATCTTTTACCATCAGACCTGACTGGTATCACCATCTACGAGCGTTCTTCTGAAAAATTTATATTTCAGCGCGGCCCCATATTTGCGCAGGTTGTGCTTGCAGATGAAATCAACCGGGCATCCCCTAAATGTCAAAGTGCGTTGCTAGAAGCAATGGAAGAGAGGCAGGTTTCTATTGACGGCGAAACACATCAGCTACCAGCACCTTTCTTTGTTATCGCCACGCAAAACCCGCAAGATCAAGTCGGGACTTTCCCATTACCCGAATCGCAATTAGACCGGTTTCTTATGCGGATTACGCTGGGTTATCCCCCCGCCGAAGCCGAAAAATCTCTACTTAAAGGCAATGATCGCCGCCAGATGATATCCGGTCTTACGCCTTTATTGGGCCTCAAAGAACTGGAGGTTTTACAAGCTGAAGTGAGAAAGATTAATGCCTCTGATGCCATCATTGATTATGTGCATCGCCTTTTGCATCACACTCGTAATCAACCGCAATACCACTGCGGATTGTCACCACGAGCCGGCCTCGCATTGCTGAAAGCCGCGAAAGCATGGGCACTGATCGCTGGCAGAGATTATGTGTTACCCGAAGATATTCAGGCTGTATTACCCAGCGTTGTCGAACACAGGGTGGGCAGACATGGCGCACACCACGACACACCACTATCCAGACAACTCTTAAAAGCGGTGGATGTGTTCTAAAAAACGCCAGTCATATTAAGACTTCGCCAATCATCGAGGCTTTACTATCGATTGGCGCCTGCCCACCACAGACACATAATCCATGTTTGGATGTCGGTTATTAAAAATAGCTATGAATCTAATATTAATTATCGATTCTGCTTTGTTCCTCTTTCATGATATGGTTTTGCCATTGATTTACAGTTGCAGATACCCGCCAAGAGCGAGGATAATCCGGCACTGACTTTTCATTGGAAGCCTTATAAATCTGTCATCGCCAAAAAACCTGCACCATCGGGGTCGTTAAAAGCGCTAGCGTAAATTCTGTGCTTCTGGATATTGATAACCAATAAAACGGGAAACTTCTAACATCATGAGCGAAACCAAACACAAACGAGTCATCATCCTGGGATCAGGTCCTGCTGGATACACCGCTGCCGTTTATGCAGCAAGAGCCAACCTTAACCCCATGATAATTACCGGCATTCAGGCTGGTGGACAATTGACGCAAACCACAGACGTTGATAACTGGCCCGGTGACTGGGAAGGGGTTCAAGGCCCTGAGCTGATGGATAGAATGCAAAAACACGCCGAGCGATTTGATACGGAAGTAGTTTTTGATCATATCAACAAGACAGATTTATCAAAGCGTCCTTTTACTTTATTTGGCGACTCAGCCACGTACACCTGTGATGCTTTAATCATCGCAACCGGTGCGTCCGCACAGTATTTAGGGCTTGAATCTGAAGAAGCCTTTATGGGGCGTGGCGTCAGCGCATGCGCCACCTGCGATGGATTCTTTTATAAAAAGCAAAAGGTTGCCGTTATTGGTGGTGGCAACACAGCGGTTGAAGAAGCACTGTACCTGTCTAACATTGCCAGCGAAGTCACCGTTGTGCATCGACGGGATAAATTCCGCTCTGAAAAAATACTGCAAGACAAAGTTGCCGAGCGAGTAAAAGAGGGCAAAATTCGCGTACTCTGGAATCACACACTGGAAGAAGTTCTGGGCGACGATGCCGGGGTGACAGGCTTAAGGCTTAAAAGCACTGAAGATGGCGCAACGCAGGAAATTGATGTGTCCGGGGTATTTATCGCGATCGGCCACAAACCCAACACAGATATATTTGAAGGGCAGCTGGAGATGAGCAATGGCTATATCAACATCCAGACCGGCCGCAATGGCAATGCCACAGCAACCAGTATTGAAGGTGTTTTTGCCGCTGGCGATGTGACCGACCATGTATATCGTCAAGCGATTACATCGGCAGGGTTTGGTTGTATGGCGGCACTGGATGTCGAGAAATTTCTCGACAACGAATCCTAAACCTTTCCGGACTTTTAATATCAGTGCTACAAAGCTGACGCCCAAGCGTCAGCTTTCTTCTTAGTTGCATAAGTATGACTTCCTGATGACAAAAATCGCCTGGTTAGACGATCAGCTTTGGTTCCCTGATTTAAGTGAGGCGCTGCAAGACCCGGATGGACTATTAGCGGCAGGCGGGGACTTATCCAGTGAAAGGCTTGCCCTGGCCTACTATTCGGGCATATTCCCATGGTACAGCGATGGACAACCTATTTTATGGTGGTCCCCAGGTACTCGCTGTATTATCGACCAGGCGCATCTGCATATTTCTGCCAGCATGCGCAAACTGATAAGAAAGGAGCGCTATCAGATAACCCGTGACCGCGCCTTTGAGCAGGTAATTAGAAGTTGCGCCGCACCACGCAGCTATGCCGATTCAACCTGGATAACCGAGGACATGATCCAAGCTTACACAGAACTGCATCGTCGAGGTATTGCTCACTCTTTCGAAGTGTGGGATCAACAGGCTGGAGAAAAACTGGTTGGCGGGCTTTACGGCGTGGCCATCGGCTCGTGCTTTTTCGGAGAATCGATGTTTTCCACCGCGCCCAACACATCCAAACTAGCCTTTATTCACATGGTAGAACAATTAACTACATGGAATTTCAAGCTAATCGACTGTCAGCTGGAAAACCCTCATCTAATGAGCATGGGGGCCTATGGGATTTGCAAACAGCGATTTTTAACTATACTAAAATCAGCAAGAGTCATTCCGCCATCCGAGCTTGCTTGGCGACAGGTTTAGTGTGGGTAGTAAATAGGTAGTAGAGCACCATGACCAGCCTTCAAACAATGATTTTTTATGCTACGCCGCCCCATGACTGTAGCTATATTACTGGCGAAAAAGCCACCACTATGTTTGTCGATCCACGCACTACTATTCAGGTCGACACCTATTCTGCTCTCTCGCAATTGGGTTTTCGCAGAAGTGGCAATCATTATTATCGTCCTCACTGTGAAAACTGCCAACAGTGTATTCCTGTAAGACTGCCCGTCGACTCATTCGTGCCGTCGCGATCGCAAAAGCGCGTCAAACAGAAAAACCAGGGGTTGAAAGTTGTTACTCGTGACTCAAGCTTTCGCGAAGAGCATTACTCTCTTTACGAACGCTACATCAACAACCGACATGCCGACGGTGACATGCACCCCCCCTCGAAAGCGCAGTACGAGTCATTTCTGGTTAACAACCCTGCCAGCACCTTCTTCGCCGAATTTTGGGACCAAGGATGCCTTGTTGCCGTATCAGTTATTGATGAGCTTAATGATGGCCTTTCGGCAATCTACGCCTTCTATGACCCTGATTACACTAAAATGAGCCCAGGTGTTTACAATATTTTATGGCAAGTTGAAGAATGCATTCGTCGACAAAAGTCATACATTTATCTCGGTTACTACATAAAAAACTGTCAAAAAATGAATTATAAGATTAACTACCGTCCCATAGAGATGTTCATTAATGGCAATTGGGTAAAAGTGTAATCTTTTTCCACAGCTTATCCGGTAGTCTGATTTGCCGAGAATAATTTCTGCACCCCCTCTTCGACTTTTCTTTCGCATTGATTGCTGCTATAGTCCACGCCGTTTATTAAGGCAGCGAATTAGCATCGCTTTAAACGATGGTTAAGCGAACCAACGGTAAGCTTTCTCATGATGTCGGCTCTCTTTGCAGAAAGTCGTTTGCGCTGATTCGATACTGCGCTACAACTGGTTTGTTAATGCACACCACTAACCCGTATACCGAGGTTTTTGCTGAATGGCGAAAGAAGATGTTTTAGAAATGGAAGGTACGATTGTTGATACGCTTCCTAACACTATGTTCCGCGTCGAGCTGGAAAATGGTCACGTTGTTACCGCTCACATCTCAGGAAAGATGCGTAAGAACTACATTCGAATTTTGACCGGTGACAAAGTTAAAGTTGAGCTAACGCCTTACGACCTAAGTAAAGGCAGAATCGTGTACCGAGCTCGTTAACCGATAGATCCGCAATTAATAAGGGCCAAGAGCCCAGCCACAACGCCCATTTCGATGAGCGTTTGATGAGTGGCAAATAAAAAAGGGCGCTATGGAGAGTGTGTAAAAACAAACTCTAGGTGACTTTTCAAAGAACCCTGCTTTTTTTAGCGGGGTTCTTTTGTTTTGGGCGGACGAAAATACTCCGCTTATTCTCAGATCAGGCTGATTAGCTTTTGTGCTCCTATCTCATTGATCATACGATTTAGATTATAAGCCAGCACGCCAAGCCCCATTTCAGCTTTAGCTCCTTCTTTCCCCCAGCATTGAAAGCGTCGAAGCCCCATAATCTGTTTGAGATGGGCAAAGGGGCGCTCAACAACCGCTGAACGTCGACGCATTAAGTGCGGATTTTCTCGAACTCGGCCAGCTGTTCTCTCAAGAGCCTCTTCGTAAAAGTGGCGGCTTATCCAGCGCCTATCAGCTTTTGTGCATTGGCTTTGTAGCGGGCAATTCTGACAGCCTGTACGCGCATATAGCTTCATTTTGTTTTTGCTGTGATAGGTCTGATAATGGAGTTCTTTACCTGCAGGACAGATATAAAGATCACGGTCTTTATCGTATTGAAAGTCATGCTTTTGATAAAAGTCGCCTTTGTTGTTTACCGCCCGATTCGGCGGTACAACTGGCTCAATTCCAGCTTCTTCACAATCCGCTAGCTGTTCACCATTGGAATAACCTGCATCGGCCAGCACGATAAGCTCTTCCTTCTCTAATTCAGCCTGAACTGATTTTGCCATTGGCTCAAGCTGACGATTATCACTACCTTCATCGGTCACATCATGGTAAACAATTAAGCCTGTTTCATCCTCAACTGCTGTTTGGATATTGTAACCGACCACAATGCCATCGCGCCCTGAACGCATTCGCTTTGCTTCGGGTTCGGTCTCACAGCATTGAGTCGCATTCGTCTCATCCATCTCACGTGCTAATACATCGAGCTTTTTCTGGCGTGATTGTAATTTTCTTAATGCCTCCTGCACCGAACCTAGTTCGTCTTCGTTTTCATTTTTCTCTGACTTAGCAAGTTCATTCAGATAGCCATTGATCTTGCGGTTCAAACGTTTTTGCAGAACATCGAGCTGTTTTCGGTTGTAAGTCTTGCTCATGCTAGCGGCTGCTTTGAACTTGCTGCCGTCAATAGCGATCAAACGTCCATCCAGCAGCTTCGACTCACGGCAAAACTGAATAAACGCCCGGCAAGCTTGCTGTATTGCAGAGCTATTTTGTTGGCGAAAGTTCGCAATGGTTTTGAAATCGGGCGAGAGTCGTTTCATTAGCCAGAGTACTTCGACATTACGATGACATTCTTTCTCGAGTCGTCGCGTACTTCGTACCTGATTGAGGTAACCATAGGTGTAGAGCTTTAATAGATCTGCTGGGTGATAAGGCTTTCGACCTGTATCTTTCGTTGTGGCTAAGGTGAATCCAAGATCGGACATATCCAGTGATTCTATAAAAGCATCTATGACGCGAACCGGGTTGTCCTCAGAAACGAATTCATCAAGGCTTTCAGGAAAAAGTGTGCTCTGTTGGCGTGAATCGCCTTTTTTATGGCGCATAAAAAAATACCCGCATCGACTGATACGGGTATTTTGACTTATTAGGGAGTGTTTTTACACACTCTCTATGCGCCCTTTTTTATTTATTTCATTGATCACTCAGCTGATGCTACCGCCTCGTGCTCATATTCAAACTCAAGCTTGTCATTGTTTACGAAGACGCGAACCTCCCCTCCGACTTCGGATAACTCACCAAAGAGGATCTCTTCAGCCAATGGCTTCTTAATTGACTCTTTTATCAGCCTACCCATAGGCCTTGCCCCCATCAGCTCGTCATAGCCACGCTCAGCCAGCCATCGCTTCGCCTCTTCCTCAACATGCAGGTGAACACGTTTATCATCAAGCTGGGCTTGCAGCTCAGTAAGAAACTTATCAACAACGTGCGTGATCGTATCTTTCGAGAGCCTTGCAAACTGAATAATGGCGTCAAGCCTGTTTCTAAACTCAGGCGTGAAGACCTTGTTAATCGCCTCCATTCCATCAGTACTATGATCCTGAGTGCTAAAACCAATCGACCGGCGACTTAATAACTCGGCACCCGCATTGGTTGTCATCACCATTATCACATGCCTAAAATCAGCCTTACGGCCATTATTATCTGTCAACGTGCCATGATCCATCACCTGCAACAGCAAGTTAAAGACTTCGGGATGCGCTTTCTCTATCTCATCAAGCAACAGCACACAGTGTGGTGCCTTATTCACAGCCTCTGTCAACAAGCCGCCCTGATCATACCCCACATATCCTGGGGGTGCGCCAATCAAGCGTGAAACGGTATGCCGCTCCATATACTCCGACATATCGAAGCGTATCAACTCGATGCCCAGCACTTTAGCAAGCTGCTTGGTAACCTCTGTCTTACCGACACCAGTTGGCCCCGCAAACAAAAACGCGCCGTCAGGTTTGTCATGGGACTTCAGCCCCGCCCGCGCCAGCTTGATCGCTGTTGAGAGCGATCCAATGGCTTCATCCTGTCCAAACACAACCATTTTGAGATCGCGCTCGAGATTCTTCAACAAATCCTTATCTGACGTCGATACATTCTTCGGAGGGATTCGTGCAATCATCGCAACAATATCTTCAATGGTGGAAACACCTATTACTTTTTTTCGTTTCGTTTGCGGTTTAAGTCGCTGACTGGCACCAGCCTCATCGATGACGTCAATCGCTTTATCAGGCATATGACGGTCAGTAATATACCTGTCGGCAAGTTCTGCCGCTGCACGCAGTGCCTTATCGGTGTATTTCAGGTCATGATACTTTTCAAACTGTGGCTTCAGGCCTTTAAGTATGAGGTAAGTATCATCAACGCTAGGCTCTACTACGTCGATCTTCTGAAAGCGTCGTGCCAGGGCACTGTCTTTTTCGAAGATGCCGCGGAACTCGGTAAAAGTAGTAGACCCAATACAACGCAATTCACCACTGCTTAACATTGGTTTTAGCAGGTTTGACGCATCCATCACACCGCCGGAGGCTGAACCCGCCCCAATAATGGTATGAATTTCATCAATAAACAGAATAGAGTGCTTTTGCTTCTTTAGCTCTGCCAACAGCGCCTTAAAGCGTTTTTCAAAGTCGCCGCGATACTTGGTTCCGGCCAGCAACGACCCCAGATCAAGCGAATAGACCACCGCATCAGCCATCACTTCCGGCACATTACCGTCCACGATTTGCTTCGCTAAACCTTCGGCAATGGCGGTTTTACCAACGCCAGCTTCGCCAACCAGCAACGGGTTATTCTTACGTCGTCGGGAAAGAATCTGAACAACTCTTTCAACTTCTTTTTCTCGACCAATAAGCGGATCAATACGCCCCTGTTTCGCCTGCTCATTTAAATTTGCCGCATAAGAGTCAAGCGGGTTTGTGCTGCCGCCCTCTTCTGCTGTCTCTTCTTGCTGTTCAGATTCCTGACTTTCCTGCTCGCCATGTCCTGGTACTTTCGAGATACCATGAGAGATGTAATTAACGACATCGACACGCGCGATACTTTGTTTCTTAAGGACGTATACCGCCTGACTCTCTTGTTCGCTAAAGATGGCAACCAGCACATTTGCGCCCGTAACTTCTTTCTTGCCGGAAGATTGCACATGAAACACTGCCCGTTGCAACACTCTCTGAAAGCCAAGAGTCGGCTGGGTTTCTCTTTCGAGGTCATCATTAGGAATCAGCGGTGTAGTAGAATCAACAAACTCGGTCAATTCAGCTTTAAGGCGATTGATATCGGCTCCGCACGCGGACAACACTTTTGCCGCCGCATCATTATCAAGCAATGCCAGCAGCAAGTGCTCTACAGTCATAAACTCATGGCGCTTATCGCGTGCACATTTAAATGCCGCGTTAAGCGTAAGTTCGAGGTCTTTACTCAGCATAGGTCACCCCAAATTTTAGTCTGCTCGTTCTATCTCACACAGTAATGGATGTTCACACTCAATCGAATATTGGTTTACCTGCGCAGCTTTCGTTTCTGCTATATCCCGAGTGTAAACGCCACAAACAGCTTTCCCCTGCGTATGTACAGCGAGCATCACTTGCGTCGCCTTTTCCTCATTCATTGCAAAAAAATTCATTAATACTTCCACTACAAAATCCATAGGTGTGTAGTCATCATTCATCATCACTACTTTGAACAAAGAAGGTTTCTTGAGCGCTGGCTTGGCCGTCAATAACGCTGTAGAGCCTTCTTTATCTGAATGACTGTCCTGATCACCGCCTTGATTTAATACTAGTAGACTATTCTTAAAAATACTCATGTTGTACCAACTAAATTTTACAACTTTTCATTAATTATATGATCAGTCAGAAACTTTCCGCCCACATAAACCCCGGACAACACTTTACTCTCATTAATTGTGAGCCTCATTCGCATCATCTTTATAATAAGGATCTTACCTCGCAATTTTGCAACAAACTAGAGGTGATCTCTTGACTATCTGTTACTAATAGTAAAAAGTAAGGGCGCAAAAAATAAAATCAATAAAATATTAAATAAAAATAAAATAACTGTCTGTTATGCCAGACAGTAATAGAGAAAGACAAGGGAGTCGAGTATGCCTACCGGTACAGTCAAGTGGTTTAACAATGCAAAGGGTTACGGCTTCATCATTGAAGACGGTGGCACCGAGGATTTGTTCGCCCACTTCTCATCAATTGAAATGGACGGTTACAAAACACTTAAAGCTGGTCAAGCTGTCAGATTTGAGAAACAACCCGGAAACAAAGGCACCCACGCGGTGAATATTTCTCCGGTGACGGAAGTGCAGACAAAAGATCTGTCTCACGATGGGCCATCTGAAGAAACCGCCAATAAAAACGAAGCTATTCACTACGAACACCGCCAAGCGGTCGGTGCTTGATAGCTTTGATTATTGCGCCACACTCAATTAAAGACAATGTTGGTTGATTCAGACGTTGCGGGCTCGCTCGCGCCAAACTTTGTCTTTAATTGAGTTTGCATACGATTTATTGAATCCATTTAAAATGGCGGTTTCGCTCGGCCTGAAAAACACCTGTTATAAGACGAAAACAGACGCACACCCACTTTTTGTTTTAACAGGCATAGCATGCCGTTAGCGGCAATGCATAAAAAAAGCGCCCTTCGGCGCTTTTTGGACCGGCACTTTTAATCCATTTTTCGGATAATCGCCTCACCAAACTCAGACGACTTAAGCAAGGTTGCGTCTGGCATTAATCGCTCAAAATCGTATGTAACGGTTTTCGCCTCGATTGCACCTTCAACCCCCTTAAGAATCAAATCAGCGGCTTCAGTCCACCCCATATGCCGAAGCATCATCTCTGCAGACAAAATCAACGAACCGGGATTGACCTTATCCTGACCCGCATATTTTGGGGCGGTGCCATGAGTCGCCTCAAATACTGCCACGCTGCCACCCATATTGGCACCAGGAGCGATGCCAATGCCGCCAACCTCGGCAGCAAGAGCATCAGAGATATAATCACCATTGAGGTTTAGCGTCGCAATAACACTATAGTCTTCAGGCCTCATTAAAATCTGTTGCAAAAAAGCATCGGCAATTACATCTTTAATAATAATCTGATTACCGGTTTTCGGATTGATGAATTCGTGCCAAGGGCCACCATCCAAAGGGGTTGCACCAAAACGTTCCCGCGCTAACTCATAGCCCCAATCTTTAAAAGCCCCTTCGGTATACTTCATGATATTACCTTTGTGCACGAGCGTCACAGAAGGTTTGTCATTATCAATGGCGAACTGGATAGCCTTTCTAACCAGCCTCTTGGTGCCCTCTTCAGATACCGGTTTAATACCTATTCCGCACCCCTCGGTAAACCTTATTTTGGTAACCCCCATTTCTTCCCGCAAAAATTTGATCAGTTTTTTGGCCTCATCACTATCAGCCTTCCACTCTATACCCGCATAAATATCTTCGGAGTTTTCACGAAAGATGACCATATCAGTCTTTTCGGGATGGCTAACAGGGCTTGGCACCCCTTTGAACCAACGCACTGGACGCTGACAGACATATAAATCCAGCTCTTGTCGCAAAGCTACATTGAGGCTGCGAATACCACCGCCCACTGGCGTGGTTAAAGGACCTTTGATACCCACCGAGAACTCTGTCAGCGCTTCTAATGTTTCTGCAGGAAGCCACACATCAGGACCGTAAATTTTTGTTGCTTTTTCACCGGCATATACCTCCATCCAGGCAATAGCACATTTCGACCCGTACGCTTTCTCAACGGCAGCATTGACAACACGAATCATCGGCGGGGTGACATCAACCCCAATACCGTCACCTTCGATATATGGGATAATAGGATGGTTTGGTACGGTCAGTGAAAGGTCGGCATTTACGGTTATAGGGGCTCCATCTGCAGGAACCTTTATCTTCTGGTATCCCATTGCTAACTCCATTTGAGGTGTGCAAACTAACAAAGAATAGCGCTACCAGCGCAAGTCGTTACATTCGAGAATACAACACAAAACAGCCATTTTGTAGTTTTATTACGAAGCGTAAAATGTAATTCTGCAACCCCTGTTTTGTGACGAAAAAACCACGCACACCCAGAAAAAGGCACCATTCTTAGACGATGAGCAAGCTAATACTATTTAACAAACCATTCAATGTGCTCAGCCAATTTACCGACAAAGAAGGCAGAAAGACGCTGTCCGATTACATTTCAGACAAAGATGTCTATGTTGCCGGAAGACTCGACTACGACTCAGAAGGGCTTTTGCTTCTGACTGACTCCGGCACCCTGCAACATCAGATCGCACACCCTCGCCACAAAACCGGCAAGACATACTGGGTGCAAGTAGAGGGAGAGGTGAGCAATGACGCATTGCAACCACTGCGTCAAGGGGTCACGTTAAAAGATGGCCCCACCAAACCCGCTATCGTTAAGCCTATACCTGAGCCACCGTTATGGCACAGAGACCCTCCTGTCCGAGAACGCAAAAGCATCCCGACATCGTGGATTGAGATCACCATTACCGAAGGTCGGAACAGACAAGTTCGCAGGATGACAGCCCACATCGGCTACCCGACATTACGCCTGGTAAGGGTTGCTGCCGCAGAGTGGAAACTTGAAAGCTTATTACCCGGCGAGTGCAAAACACTAGAAATTCACGTGCCAGAAAAAAGCACTTATGCCAACAAGCAACCGCATAAACCCACTCATAAAAGAAAACCACCGAGGAGAAAACAGAGATGACATGGAAGCCCAACGCCACCGTAGCAGTAATTTGTGAACAAGACGGAAAATTTCTCGTCGTGGAAGAGTTTAGCAACGGTAAAAAGGTGATTAATCAACCGGCGGGACACATTGATGAGGGTGAGCTAGTCCTTACCGCTGCGGCAAGAGAGGCCCTGGAAGAAACCGGCTACAAAGTAGACATTACCCACTTTATCGGTCTGTTTACCTTTACCCCGCCCGGCACCGACCTCACTTATTACCGCTTCTGCTTTGCCGCCAAGGCACTGGAGCAGATTACGACCGAGCTGGACGAAGGTATTATCCAGCCACTTTGGCTTTCCAGAGATGAACTGATCGCACGCCATGAGCAATTGAGATCACCACTGGTAATCGACTGTATCGACGCCTATCTTGCCGGTGAATGCTACCCATTGAGCATTATTCACGAGCAGCATCGCTTTACAACACAACATGGCAACGGTTGATATACTGGCGTATGACCATACATAGTCGTGATTAGTTTGACTGAAAGTGTTAGTATACCCGGCTTTTTTTAGCGGTTAATCCTTGTATTTCCAGGCCAGAAATTAAATTGCACAAAGCACGGTAGGTTTGTAGTGGCGCAGAGAGTCATCGTAGGCATGTCCGGAGGGGTCGATTCATCGGTATCGGCAGCCCTTCTTATCGAACAGGGCTACCTGGTCGAAGGGCTATTTATGAAAAACTGGGACGAAGATGACGGCACTGAATACTGTACCGCGATTGAAGACCTGAAAGACGCCCAGCAAGTCGCTGACAAACTGGGCATAAAGCTACACACGGCGAACTTTGCCGCCGAATACTGGGACAATGTTTTCGAGTACTTCCTGGCTGAATACAAAGCAGGAAGAACACCCAACCCCGACATTCTGTGCAACAAAGAAATAAAGTTCAAAGCTTTCTTAGATTACGCCACCCACTTGGGTGCTGACTTCATCGCGACCGGCCATTATGTTCGTAAAGGGATAGTTCCCGTACCGTCATTAAACAATGTAGAAAAAACCGTCTTACTTAAAGGCATTGATAACAACAAAGATCAAAGCTATTTCTTACACCAGGTAGCGGAAGACAAAATTGCAAAAACCCTGTTTCCTGTTGGTGAACTTGAAAAACCTGCAGTAAGAGCTATCGCCGAAAAGCTTGAATTGGTAACGGCAGATAAAAAAGACAGTACCGGCATTTGTTTTATCGGCGAACGGCGCTTTAAAGACTTCCTGCAGCAGTATTTACCGGCACAGCCAGGTGATATTGTAACGCCCAATGGCGATGTAATAGGCAAGCACCAAGGGCTGATGTATCACACGATTGGACAAAGACAAGGGCTCGGCATCGGCGGTCTTAACAGCTATGGCGAAGCGCCCTGGTATGTTGCCGGTAAAGACCTGCCGAATAATCGATTGATAGCAGTGCAAGGCAAGAATGACCCCCTGCTCTTTAGCAGCGAACTCAAGGCGTCGCATATATTCTGGATTAACAACCAATGCCCGGCGCTGCCAGTGCGCCTGAACGCGAAAGTGCGCTATCGTCAACCTGATCAGCTGTGTGAAGTTCAGCAACAGGCCGATGGTGGTTATAGAGTCCTGTTTGATACGCCACAAAGGGCTGTCACACCGGGGCAATCCGTCGTCTTTTATGATGGAGATATTTGCCTGGGTGGCGGCATCATAGAGTCGGCAGTCACACCAGACTATTAATAACTCACAGATACACCGCTGGTGGCAAATTCGCCAGTTAGCTTTCGTAAAGATTAATCTACATAAAGAGTCGTATTTTGCAGCATAGTTTTGATGAACAAATTGTAGCGTTAGCTGGCGTCTTTCAGGCAGCAGCCATTGTCAGGCAAATCGCGCAGGAAGGCGCTTGTTCGCCTGTCACATTTGAAACCTCGATCAACAGCCTGTTCGTGACATCTCCCGATACAACCATTGAGGTTTTTGGCGACATTAACGCGATCAACCTCGGGCTGCGAGAGCTGTACGATGCAATGGAAAAACAGACATCGCAGAAAAACACCGAAATTATCCGCTACGCACTCAGCTTGATTCATCTCGAGTCAAAACTAAAAAAGCGACCGGATATGCTTGATATTATTGACAAAAGACTGAATCAGGCAAAGGACCAACGCCTGCATTTTGGCGATTTCCATAGCACTGTTTTGCACAACCTGGCATCCATTTATACCGACACGATCAGTACCTTTGCATTGAGAATACAGGTTGCCGGGCAACCCGAGTATCTAAAAGTGGCAACAAACGCTGATAAAATAAGGGCGACGTTGTTAGCGGGTATCCGCGCGGCCATGTTATGGCGACAAGTTGGAGGCCGCCGCTGGCATCTGGTTTTCAAACGCAGCGGTATCGCCAAAGAAGCCAATAGGCTGACCAAATCAAGTTTGAACTCATTACGATAGTATTTCGTTTACCTTACCAAGCTAGAGACAATGATATGCAACTAAACGCACTTACCGCTTTATCCCCCATAGACGGTCGTTATGGCAATAAAACCGAGGCATTGCGCAACCACTTTAGTGAATATGGCTTAATCCGTAACCGTGTGCTGGTAGAAGTGCGCTGGCTGCAAGCGCTTGCCAACAACCCGGCGGTAAAAGAAGTAGGTACGCTAAGCGATAACGCCAATGCCGTGTTAAATAAACTAGTGGATGAGTTCTCAGAGATCGAAGCAGAACGCGTTAAGGTCATAGAAACGGGTCCCAAGGGAACCAACCACGACGTGAAAGCGGTAGAATACCTGATCAAAGAAAGAATCGCCGGAAACTCAGAACTTGAAGCGGTGAAAGAGTTTGTTCACTTTGCCTGTACCTCGGAAGATATCAATAACCTGTCACATGCATTGATGTTAAAAGGTGGTTTGCAAGAAACCCTGCTACCGGAAATGCATCGCGTGATAGACGCTATTCGCAAAATGGCACATGACTTTGCCGACGTTCCGATGCTGGCCAGAACACACGGACAAACGGCATCGCCAACAACTGTTGGTAAAGAAATGGCCAATGTTGTGGCACGACTGGAACGTCAGGTTCGAATTATCGAGAAAACCGAGTTTTTAGGTAAGATTAACGGCGCTGTTGGTAACTACAACGCACACTTGTCGGCTTATCCCGAAATCGACTGGGAAGGCGTCGCCCAAGCATTTATTACGAGCTTAGGTCTGACGTGGAACCCTTATACCACGCAAATTGAACCCCATGATTACATTGCCGAGCTGTTTGACGCTATTTGCCGCTTCAATACCATCCTGATTGATTTTGACCGTGATATCTGGGGCTACATCAGTCTTGGCTATTTCAAGCAAAAGCCTGTGGCAAATGAAGTGGGCTCATCCACCATGCCACACAAGGTTAACCCGATCGACTTCGAAAACTCCGAAGGTAACCTTGGTATTGCCAATGCAGTCATGGGGCACCTTGCAGCAAAACTGCCTATATCACGCTGGCAGCGGGACCTTACCGACTCAACCGTATTGCGCAACCTCGGTGTCGGTTTTGGGTACTCGTTGATCGCTTATCAATCAACGTTAAAAGGTATCAGCAAGCTTGAAATAAACCCAGAAAAGCTGGCCGCCGATCTCAACAATGCATGGGAAGTGCTTGCCGAGCCAATCCAAACAGTCATGCGCCGCTTTAACATCGAAAATGCCTATGAGAAGCTCAAAGAGCTGACCCGTGGCAAAGCGATGGATGAAACCAGTATTCGTGCGTTCATCGAGACATTAGAAATTCCTGAAGATGCGAAGGCTCTATTACGAAATATGCGCCCGGCATCCTATATAGGCAATGCGGCTGAACAGGCTAAAAAAATCTAATGGCACATTAACTTCGAGACTCGCCGCCCCTGATCAGCCAGTGTAGATCGGCCAATGATCAGGGGTTAAGTCTGGCTACAGGAATAGATCACCTGTTGCAAAGGCAATATTGCCAATATCTCAAGACAGGTTTATATGCCCCAGCTTTTTAATAGCATTTCATCCGATACTTTTTTTTCAGAATACTGGCAAAAGAAGCCGTTACTTATTCGTCAGGCTTTTCCAAACTTTACCTGCCCGGTTACGCCAGATGAATTGGCGGGGCTTGCCTGCGAACCAGAAGTGGAAAGCAGACTGGTCTATCGACAACTGAACAAAAAAAAATGGCAGCTCGAACAAGGCCCATTCAACGAAGACAAATTTAGTCACTTACCTAAAGCAGACTGGAGCTTACTGGTACAAGGGGTCGATCACTGGATTCCGGAACTGGCTGACCTGCTTGATTGCTTCCGTTTTTTACCCAACTGGCAACTTGATGACATAATGGCCAGTTTTTCCCCTCCAGGCGGCAGTGTTGGGCCACATTTTGACGAGTACGATGTCTTTTTATTGCAAGGCCTTGGTGAAAGAGACTGGAAGATAGGACAAACCTGCAACCATAGCGAACCCTGTGTTAAAGGCACGCCATTAAGAATTCTAGACACTTTTGAAGAAGTGGACAGCTGGGTACTACAACCGGGTGATATGCTCTATTTACCTGCTCGTGTGGCGCACTTTGGCACAGCCATGACGGATGGGATCACCCTGTCAATCGGGTTTCGCGCCCCCAGCCATGAAGAAATCCTAGAGGATGTCAGCCGGCACATTCTAGACACAATGGTTGAAAACAAGCATTTACAGATGCGTTCCCAATCACTACAAAAGCATCCTGGGGAAATACAACCGGATGTTATCGCAGAACTCGGCAACATTATTAGGCAGCACCTTAATGATGACAACATTACCCAGTGGTTTGGCTGTTTCTCTACGCAACCTAAAAATCCCGAAATTGTGTCGGCACCTGAAGACGAGATTAGCACCGACGACCTGCTCGCCCTCTGTGATGAAAGTGAGTGGCTTGTATGGAATGAAGGTTCACGGTTCTGCTATACAACCCCCAATAATGATCTGATGACACTTTTTGTTGATGGCGAAGCATACGCACTTAGCAAAAGTCAGCTATCTTTTGTGCAGCGGCTTAGCGAAAAGCGCCGTATGGCGATTGACGAATTAGCAACCTTCGCCCGGCACGGAGATATCGATGATCTGTTGGCAAAATTGATCAATACAGGCAGTTTATATTTTGAATAACTCTATAAAAATATCATCCTATCGCTGGGAATCTCTGCCAGCAGATATTCTTGCTCTACGGAAGCAAATTTTTATCAACGAACAGCATGTTCCCGTTGAACTTGAATTTGATGAGATGGACGAGCACTCTGTTCACTTTAGTGCGCGCCTTGTTGATGGGGCTGTGACCACTAACGATGCAAACACGGCGTTACAAGGAGAAGCCGTTGGTTGTGCGCGCTTGTATAAATCCTGTAAGCGCGACGATCAGGGCATTATTGGCCGCATGGCCGTACATGCAGGCCACCGCAACAAAGGTATCGCATTCAAGCTTATGCAGGCGGTTATCCGTTATGGTGTCGAAGTCTTAGGTTTCACTTCATTTAAACTTAGCGCTCAGTTAACCGCCATCGATTTCTATAAGCGCAGCGGTTTTGTTCCATATGGCGACCAGTTTATTGATGCTGGCATCGATCACATGGACATGTTCCATATGGCTCCGGCCCTATGGCTGGCAAGAGGAGATCAAACCGCCGAACAGGTAAAGTCACCATTATGCGCAGGTAAAGATGAATCAACCTGGCACTTCCATAACATTGAAGAATGCCGCACTCTTGCGAGAACGATGCTGCTTCAGGCTAAAAACAAAGTAGAGATTTATAGCCACGACCTTGAACACGAGCTATACAGCGACTCCCAGATTGTTGACTATATTTCAGCAATCGCCAGATCACATCCCGCATCGGAGGTGCGTCTATTGATTAAAGATGCTCGCTCAATAGTTAAAAGACATCACCCGCTTGTGGCCCTGGCAGAACGACTACCTAGTAAAATAAGCATTAAAATTTGCGACCAGGATTACCCCACAACTGGCGCCGCATTTATGCTGGCGGACAGATATATGGCTTTACACCGCTTAGAGCATGATGTTTACGAGGGTTTTGCCAATTTTCGTACGGCAGGTCGTGTTAAAGTTTTACGAGATGAGTTTGAGGCGATGTGGCAACGGGCTAAAAAAAGCAAAGAGTTCGGCACCATCGGGTTATAGCAGACGCGACCCTGCTGGTTGTGGCAGATAACAATACAAGCCATCAGCGAATGACAATGGATTATAAATGAAAAGACTGATGTTAGTCCGACACGCAAAATCTTCCTGGAAGGATGAAAGCCTTGCAGATTTTGATCGACCGCTAAACCGCCGCGGTGAAAAGTCTGCGCCAAAGGTGGCTGCTTTCCTAAAAAATATTTTTCCTTGTCCCGATTTAATGGTCGCCAGCCCTGCGGTACGAACCAAAACGACAGCGAGCATCTTCGCCAGTCATTTTAATTATGACGAAGAGAAGATATTTTTAAACACTCGCCTCTATATGTGCGAACCGAGAACATTACTGGATGTCGTTTCTTACCTTCCCGATAATGTTAGTTTTGTTGCGCTTTTTGGCCATAACCCCGCACTAACCGAGGCAATTGACCTGCTTTGCGATGTCACTATCGAAAACTTTGCCACTTGCGCAACACTGGTCATCGATTTTGACTGCTCCTCCTGGAAAAACTGCAGCGCACCGCTCGGTAAAGCCCGCCTTTTGGTCAGCCCTAAATTGCTGGAGGTTTAGCGAACAAGCCCGTTCTGTCCGGCATGATAGCAGAACACCTATTAGCGTTTTTTACTGACAAAATAGCCACCTGCACTATACTAAAACGTAGCCATGTTCACGGTGATAAAACTGAGATCCGCCGTTACATAAATCACGCTAAATTTTTATTAACAAGGATAAACGGATAGATAAATGAGTGCACCGGTTATCATCACCATCATTGTTGTTATTATCGCGGTGTCCATCGCGCTGATTTTTATAGGACAAGCTCGAGAACGAGCCAAGATCGAGCGGATTCGCCGCGCGAACACGCTTCAGGATCGCTGCAGACGACTAAAACGCCTGACAACAGACCTGCCGCCGCAATACCTTGCCAAAGAATTAAAAATTCTCATTATCGAGCGATCCATAGACACCCTTAACGAGTTAAAGCAACTGCAAAAAGCCGATTTTAAGCATGGCGCAACCTTACAAGACGAAGAAAGCAGCCTCGAGCTATTAAAGCAGTCCACAGAGAAGCCACAAGCTGTACCAATTGTGGATGAAGTGCAGGCAAAAGAAGTGCAAGGCTTATTAGAAGCGCTGCAAAAATTTGTCGAGGCGCAGCGTAAAAAAGGAAATATTGATAACGCGTCTGCTAAAAAGCATATTCAACACATCACATATTATGCTGCTAAGTCTAAAGCCGACTACTACGCCAACAAAGCGAAAGCGAATATACAGCTCAAGAAATGGCGTTTAGCTATTCACCAGTATCACAGCGCTATAGCCGAGCTAGAACCACTTAAAGCCCTAACGGTCGCACAAAAAGCCATTCAAGCTTATAAAGTCAGAATTAAAGAACTGGATAATCTGGCAGAAGAAGAGAAGAAGGTTGCGGCGGCCAAGCCTGAAGAGAAGCCCGATGAATGGAAGTCGTTTATCGGCGACGATGATCAATGGAAGAAAAAGAATGCCTACGATGATTAAAAGCAGTTGACCTGCCGCCACCGTAAAGCTTTTAGTAATGCAAACAACGACCAAAGGTAAAGGCCATTGCTACTTTTACAGTGTCAAAAACTCGCTGGCAACTTACCTATATAGACAGTTAAGTGGAATAGTGTGAATATAAATTTTTCGAACAGACTGTCATTTAAGTTGATGCGCAACACCGTCATTGTGGCGTTGTTACTTGGCATGGTGCTTAACCTGATACAGGTTCTATTCGATTACCTCAATGAAAATACGGCCCTGGACGAAGAAATAGAAGCCATCATCACCATCAGCCACACACCTGCCTCACAAATTGCTTATAACATCGATTCCAGACTGGCCGAAGAGTTGCTCGAAGGCTTATTAAAACATCCCTCTATTATCGAAGCGGATATCGTCGACACGGACAACCGGACACTTGCCCGCCGGGAACGAAATATTACCGAGTCACCCTATCGCTGGATGAGTGACCTTCTTTTCAACCCAACCCGTACCTACACGACAAGATTGGCAGTCCAACAACTGGTGGATGTGGATCTGGGCAACCTTAATGTTGTTGTCGATACCTACCAGGCCGGTATAGCGTTCTTAAAAAGGGCTGGGTTTACCTTACTTTCCGGTTTTATCAAAAGTTTATCGTTGTCGTTTTTATTGTTATTTGTGTTTTACTTAATGTTGACCAAACCTCTTGTTGATGTCATTGAGGCCATCATCCAGGTTGCGCCGGACACCCCCGAAAAGGCGCGATTACCCGTTCCCAAAGGTCACGAAAACGATGAAATCGGTGTCTTGGTTGAAAGCACCAACGACCATTTACAAGCGATTGAACGCAGTCTGCTAAAAATAAGGCAGGCAGAAGCCAGACTTAAAACCTATTCGGAACAGCTTGAGCAAATTGTTGAAGCTCGTACGCGAGAGCTTTCTGATAAAAATGACCAGCTACTTAAAAGTAATCGCGAGTTAGTCGTTGCCAAAGAAGAGGCCGTTAAGCGTGCGAAGGCGCGGGCCGACTTTCTGGCGAACATGAGTCACGAAATACGTACGCCTTTCAATGGTGTGTTGGGAATGATTTCTTTAACACTAGAAGAGCCACTGTCGGAGCGACAAAGCGGCCAGCTTGAAGTCGCTTACAATTCGGGTGTCGCGTTATTGCAGGTATTGAATGACATACTCGACATTTCCAAGGTTGAAGCGGGCAAATTAACACTTGAAAGCATCAGCTTTGACTTACGTAAAACCGTTGATGAGGTGGCCAGCCTCCTGGCGCAAAACTCTGCCGCACGCAATATCGAATTGGCCACTTATATACAGCCCAATTTCCCCGAACATATTTTTGGTGATCCAACGCGTATTCGGCAAGTTATCAGCAACCTTGTTGGCAATGCCATAAAATTCACTGAAGAAGGTCGCGTAACTCTTAGCCTGCGCTGTGATGAGCGGATGGCGATCATTAAAGTGGTGGATACAGGCATCGGCATTTCAGATAGTGCTTTACAGAAGATATTTTCACCTTTTTCCCAGGCCTATTCAGATACCACCAGAAAATACGGTGGTACCGGACTTGGCCTTACGCTTTGCAAACAACTTGTCCAGCATATGTCCGGCACGTTAACGGTGGAATCGGAAGAAAATGTAGGTAGCACTTTTACGGTGACCATTCCCTTGCGGGAAGACATTTCACACACTGAAAAACCTGTTTCGAGCGGCATGCAAAAATCGCACTTTCAACTGCTGCACAAAGCAGACAATGTGTTGTTCGACTTCATCAAGGATCAAATCAGACACTGGAATCTGCCAATCACCGAACATATTTATAGCAGCAACATAGAAAGTGTCGATATGTCGAAGATTTCAACAAGTGACAACGACATCCTCATCATCGATGACCCGGCGTTTATCGAAAAGATTGGAAATATCGAAGTCGCCGCTAAAATCTTGCTGATTAACAGACTGCACCGCACACTTAGCCCCGACTCACCACTGCGTAAACTTACGCACGGCACTCTAAGCGGCCCTTTCGGCAGAGCTGCATTAAAAGAAGCAATCGGCAAGCTACTGGGCGACGAATCAGGCAAAGCGCTAAGTGGCAAAGCCAGAACACTTGACGCGGCAAACAACAACTACACCGTGTTACTGGTTGAAGACAATCAGGTAAATCAAATGGTCGCCAAGACGATCCTGAAAAAACTTGGCTATACAGTAAAGATTGCGGGTAATGGCCAGGAAGCTGTTAACATGATCAAGGCTGACAAGTTTGATGTGGTCTTAATGGATTGCCATATGCCTATCATGGATGGCTACGAAGCAACGCGTTATATACGAAATGAGTTAAATATCCAAAACTTACCAATTATCGCGGTCACCGCTAACGTAATGCATGGCGACAAAGAGAAGTGCTTCAATGCCGGCATGAACGACTACGTGACAAAACCTTATGAGCGTCATGTACTCATTGAGAAGCTTGAGCACTGGGTAAGAAAGGGGGGAAACTTAAGTAATGAAAATCCCGTCAGCTGACTTTTTGTAAAAATTCTGCCTGCCTCTTCACCCTGCATGCACGCCTTTTGCCACCGTTGACCGTGCTTCCACCGGAAATTTGTATTACATACCCGTATCCGCTTCCAGCCAACGAATCATTGCCTCTTTCCACTCGATTGACGAAGAGTCATCCGAATCCAGCAGATGCAAACCAACCAAATAGCCGGCACCATTTTTATCCTCGCGACACCACATCACTTCGCTGATTAACGAAAAACGCTCTTCGTTAACATAGACCAGCACCGGCAAGATGGCACCCTGAACCAGCGGTCGCGTCAGCCTTACCTGCACACCATTAGAAGAAAAATCAATCGTTTCACACTCTTCGACTTCATCACTGTGGTCTGCTTCGAGGTCCCGCTCATCTGGCACATGCAAATACACCCGACACAATGTACTCAGCCTTATCTCTTCTCTGCGTTCATCTGGCCTTAGCCAATGATCATAATCTTCACTCATTTCGTAGACATCCGAATTCGGCTCACGGTTCGCTCGAGGGAGTCATCAAACTCGGTCCCCGAATCGAGGATACGCGCCTTGCCTTCCAACACCTGAGCAACCAGCTCATCCACTTTAATTTCAAATCGATTGAGACCCAGCTTATCAACAAAAATTAACTTTTGTGTTGCTTTGGTCTTTACCGCCAACTTACCTTTTTCAAGTTCGTCGCGGCGGGTAAATTCAACCCAGGCCCCCATTTTAAGGTCGCTGATAGCTTCAGTCAGCTCCAGCTCTTTTATCCTTTGCTGCTGCGCTTCAGCGGCAGCCTTTTCACTTGCGGCCTGTGCCTGCAGGCGTGCAGCCTCTTCTTTGGCCAAACGTTTTCGTTCTGCCACTTCTGCCTCAGCCCGCTCTTTTGCTAAACGAATCTCCTCCGCTTCGCGCTTTGCCTTATCAATGGCCTGTTGTCGCTGTTGCATCTGAGCCGAGACCACTTTAGAAAGACCACGGACTGTCTCATCAATAATGCTTTCAAGTGACACATACTCACTGACACGCCTTATTGCGCCAGTCTGCAAGCCTGTCATCAAGGCAGCATACTTGAGGTAACCAGTTTTCATACCCAGCAGATTGGTCATCAGGTAAGTTTGTGTGAGGGGTAACCAAAGCGTCACCTGATGACGCAATTTGAGGTCCTTCACTTCAATCCAAACATTCTCGTATTGCTCAGGGTTCTGTACTAACACCTTCCCATCGGTTTTAGGCAGTGCGCCATCACCAAACAGAAACTGCTGCACTTCAACCGGTTTCGCCTGTAACTGATCGATCACATCCTTTTGAATTCGTCCAAGATGGGTCTGATAGTCAGGAATTCTCCCCTCATATTTACCCAGCTCAGTTTCCAGGCGATCCACCAGAGAAATGGCTATTTCCTGCTTCTTTGATGCCTGCATACTCACGGAGGTAGAAAAAGTCAGGTATAAATCTTTGGTTAATACGTCCAGCGCCGGCGGCATGGTCTCAATATTCTCAGTGAGCACTTTTTGACGCAGTAATTCTACCCATACCTCGGTGACAAAATCGGATATCGACTCTGGCAACAGCCTTCCATCCAACGCTGAGGCGACGATTCTTCGGGATAGCTCACCGGCATGCTCAGAGCGAGATAATCCTTGCTCGGTTTGAACCAGCCTTTCGACTATTTTACGACGCCGCTCGTTATTGGTTTTAAACTCTTTTTCAATTTCGCCAAACAGCTCAGCCTGAAAACCTGGCCGACCAATATCAGTGACAAATATTTTAAGATTGAGGCGCTCAAGGGCCTCGATAACAAGTTTTCCTCGGGCGGCGGCGGCCGAGTAGCCGACATATTCTTTGGCGAACGTATCGAAAGTTCTCAGCAGATGGACAAAGTTCTCGGGGTGCTCATGCCCCTGCCCCAGATAAACGAAAATATAGGCTAGCGCAAAACGCCAGTGAGACAGCTTTTCCTCGAGCTCGGGTGAAAAATCATTTTTGCGAAGATAAACATCAATCAGCCGGTCGGCAAGAAAGAAGCTATTAAACCATTTTGGCAACAGCGATTGTTTCGGCTGCATTTCGCGAAACGTCTTTAACGTAGACTGACTTTCGACACGGGTAAGCGGGTCAAGCAAAAATGCCAGCACCTTCTCTTTTTGGGCAGCGTCATCCTCAACAGAACCACGCATTCTGTAGGGCAGGTCTGGCACGCGCAGATTTTTTAGTATTAATGCTATTGGATGCACTATAACCCATTACCTGATACTGAAAAGTTAATAAATAGGTACCTTTTGAACAAGCGACAAGTTCTGACAAGAATCATTAAAGGATGGCACAAAGATACTATAATTCGAGGACAATTAACTGAGTTATTGACCTGAATCCCAATTAAAATAATTGTTTAGCTTTTTCCCCATTGTTACTTCTTGTGCCTTAACACTATAATGCCGACACATCAAATTTTAGAATAAATCTGGACAAAAACATGTCGAACATAGGAATTGATAACGTCAACGTAATCAAGACTGAAGTGCTGATTACGCCCGAGCAACTTATCTCTGAAATGCCTTTGACAGACAAAGCTGCAGCGACAGTGTTGAAAGGCAGAAAAACTATTGAGAATATTCTCGATAAAAAAGATCACCGACTCTTTGTAGTCATTGGCCCCTGCTCCATTCATGATGTAGATGCCGCCAAAGATTACGCCAAAAAGCTTAAAGCATTGGCCGCAGAGGTTGAAGACACACTTTACTTAGTGATGCGCGTCTACTTTGAAAAACCACGCACTACTGTGGGCTGGAAAGGTCTCATCAATGATCCGCACTTAAACGATTCATTCGATGTCCAGCAAGGGCTGCACATTGGTCGTAAGCTGCTACTGGATATTGCCGAGCTTGGCATCCCAACTGCCACTGAGGCATTGGATCCGATTTCTCCACAGTATTTGCAAGATACCGTTACCTGGTCGGCAATCGGGGCGCGTACCACAGAATCGCAAACCCATCGCGAAATGAGCAGTGGTCTTTCCGTAGCGATTGGCTTCAAAAATGGCACCGATGGCAGCCTGGATGTTGCCGTTAACGCGATGAAGTCCGTTCAACACCCACATTCTTTCTTGGGTATTGACGTAAAAGGCCAGGTGTCTGTCGTGCGAACCAAAGGTAACCCCTATGGCCACGTAGTGCTGAGAGGCGGCGGCGGTAAGCCCAATTATGACTCACTCAATGTGGCGCTCTGCGAAAAAGCACTGGAAAAAGCGGGCTTGAGACAATCAATCATGATCGATTGCAGCCATGAGAACTCTAAAAAAGACCCATCTTTGCAGCCACTGGTTATGCAAGACGCCACTCACCAGATTCTTGAAGGCAATAAGTCGATTTGTGGACTGATGGTTGAGAGCAACCTGAATTGGGGCAATCAGCCAATCCCAAGCGACCTGAAAGAATTAAAGTATGGTGTTTCTGTAACGGATGCCTGTATTGACTGGGAAACAACAGAGAAGTCAATCCGGGAGATGCATGCAAAACTAAAAGACGTATTGCCAAACCGTTAAGCATTTATATAAAAATGTATGCTAAACGTCTTTGCCAATCGGCATTAAAGAAAGCCCGATAGAAATTATCGGGCTTTTTTAGTGAATCTTGATTAATCAAACCAGCGTAGTTTTTCTCTAAGGCGAACCACTTCACCAATGATAATTAATGTGGGTGCTTTCAACTCTACACTTTTAACCGCCTCAGTCGCGTCTTCTACCGTTGTGGTTAAAACTTTTTGCTCAGGTGTCGTGCCTTTCGATATCAAGGCCAATGGCGTCGATCTATCCATGCCACAACTAATCAGTTGTGAACAAATTACATCCAGGCCGGTAAGCCCCATATAGAAGACCAGTGTTTGCCCCTTGGTAACAAACTCCTGCCAGGGTAAATCACAACTTCCGTCCTTGAGGTGCCCGGTGATAAACCGTACAGACTGCGAATAATCCCTATGCGTCAGAGGTATACCGCTGTAACTGGAGCAACCGGAAGCTGCTGTGATACCGGGAACAACCTGAAAAGGCACCTCAGAGGCCGCTAATTCTTCTATCTCTTCTCCACCCCGACCAAATATAAAAGGATCTCCCCCTTTCAGCCGGACAACCCGCTTACCTTCTTTTGCCAAACGCACCAGTAGCTGGTTAATTTTTTCTTGTGGCAGCGTATGGTTGCTGCGTTCTTTACCAACATGAATCTTCTCTGCGTCTTGTCGGGCGAGCTCTAGAATTGGTGTGGAGACCAGTCTGTCATAGACCACCACGTCCGCCTGCCTTATCAACCGCAGTGCGCGAAAAGTCAGTAAATCGGGGTCACCTGGGCCAGCACCAACCAGATAGACCTCACCCGTTTCTGACATACTTTCTTTGCCAATCACATCTTCTAGATACGCCTCCGCTTCTTTGTCTTTTCCAGAAAATACCAATTCAGCAAAATAACCCGCCAAGTGTTTTTCCCAAAACCGGCGACGTTGATTTATAGCTGGATATTGCGCGTTCACCTTTGCTCGAAAACTGGAGGATAACTGTGCCAAACGTCCGTAGGCAAAAGGAAGTGTACTTTCGACCAGGTTACGAAGTATTCGCGTCATCACCGGTATTTGTCCGCCACTGGACACTGCGGCGACGATGGGTGACCGGTCAATCACTGACGGAAAAATAAAGCTGCTTAATTCTGTGTTGTTCACTATGTTAACGGGGAGCTCTCTGGCCATTGCGTCATTAGAAACCCGCTGCGCAATTGCACTATCTTCGTTCGAGCAAACAACAATTGAGATATTGTCGAGGAGATTCTCCGAGTAGGTATCGGCCGTTTTTTTAATAACACCGCTGTCTATTAACTCAATCAGCTCCTGACAAGGTGCATCACCCACAAGATAGATTTCCATCCCGGCGCTTTTGAGCAGTGTGTGCTTACGCGTCAACGTCTCGTTATTGCCAATCAATAACGCTTTTTTGCCTTGCATGCGGACAAATAATGGCAAATACTCCACAAGCCCTCCTGGAGGAAACTATTATGATGTAAATTAAAAAGGCCATTGCACACTTGTTTACACAAGCCTGCAACAGCCGAAAGAGCCTCTGAAAAAATCAGAAACGCCAATTATACCTATCATTTACCACATTAAATGGTATTGATGACCTCAAGCCCGCCCATATAGGACTGCAATACCTTAGGTACGCGAATGGAGCCATCTTCCTGCTGATAGTTTTCCATTACTGCAATCATCGTTCGGCCAACCGCCAGGCCAGAACCATTTAGCGTATGCACTAATTCAGGTTTGCCTGTTTCCGGGTTACGCCATCGCGCCTGCATTCGTCTTGCCTGAAAATCACGGGTATTGCTGCAAGATGAGATCTCTCTAAACTTGTCCTGCCCCGGCAGCCAGACTTCAATATCGTAAGTTTTTGCTGCAGAGAAGCCCATATCGCCACCACAAAGTATAATGAGTCGGTAAGGTAGCTCTAACAACTGCAGGATTTTCTCTGCATGCCCCGTCAATTGCTCTAATGCCGCATCTGATTCTGAGGGTCTGACAACTTGCACCAACTCGACCTTGTCAAACTGGTGCTGACGAATCATGCCCCGCACATCGCGCCCATACGAACCCGCTTCACTTCTAAAGCAAGGTGTATGGCACACCATTTTCACCGGCATGTTTTTATCTTCAATGATGGTGTCTCGCACTATGTTAGTGGCGGGAACTTCAGCTGTCGGAATTAAATAAAGTGGCCTTTCACCAGGAATCTTAAAGAGATCTTCTTCGAATTTTGGTAACTGGCCGGTACCGTATAATGACTCAGCATTCACCAGATAAGGTACATAAGTTTCCTGGTAGCCATGCTCTGTGGTATGCGTATCTAACATGAACTGGGCAAGTGCCCTATGCAGTCTTGCCAGGTTATTTCTCATCACCGAAAAGCGAGAGGCACTTAACTTTGTTGCTGTTTCAAAATCCAGCTCACCTGCCAATTCACCCAAAGCAACATGGTCTTTAGGCGTAAAACTAAACTCTCTGGGTGTGCCCCAGACACGTACCTCGACATTATCCTCTTCATTCGCACCGGCCGGTACGTCATCGTCAGGCAAATTTGGAATACCATCCAAAATGGACTGCAGATTTTCCTGCACCGTTTTCAATTCAGCTTTAGCTGATTCGAGAGCTTCGCCGATCGAATCCATTTCCTGGATTAGCGGTGCGATGTCCTGCCCTTGTGCTTTGGCCTTACCAATGCTTTTTGACCGGGCGTTGCGCTCGCTTTGCAGCTCTTCAGTTTTACTCTGAATGGATTTCCGTTGCGCTTCTAACGAATTAATCGCCTCAACATCCAAAGTGAAGTTTTTTTTGGTCAGCCTCGCGGCCAGATCCTGTATGTCTGTTCTGATCAGCTTGTTGTCTAACATTGTTAATTCGAAACCTAACGTAAATGAAATAAATCTAAAAATGGGCGGTTGATTAACTAACTTTAAAAGCCAGGCGCGCGCCCATAACACTTATCGATGTCGCTAAAACGCATAGTATAACGCTGCAAAATATATAGGCCACAGCTGGAATCAGTTTTCCGTCCTGAATCATTGAAAATGTCTCAAGGGAAAACGTTGAAAACGTCGTAAAGGCCCCTAAAAAGCCAACCATCAACAACGGCCTTAATGCGGCATTAGTGTGCATTTTTTCTACAATAATAACGAACGCTATACCAATGATGAGCGACCCCAGCACATTGACAAACAATGTTCCGTAAGGAAACCCCTTGCCGAAGAACTCGGTCATCCAAGCGACAGCGAGATAACGGGCAACGGCACCAAGGGCTCCCCCCATGGCGATAAATACAAGCTGATACGTCATTTCAGCATTCCTCTAAATGGTGTTCGGTTACACTTCTAAGGAACCCCTGATTAATTTGCCGAGCAGGATGAAAAGCAAGGCGACCGGAACACAGAAAGCAATATATATCATAGAGATAGGAGAGCTTTCGACCGGGCTGGCGCAGCAATATCGCCCAAGCAGCTATTCGCTTGCACGGGCAATTAATCAGAGGTTCCCTCATAACGTTTTTTGTCAGACTGTTGATTACGTTCCCGCAGACGCCTAAGCTTTTCGGAAATTTTTATCTCCAGGCCACGCTCGACCGGATAGTAAAATCTTGTACCGTCCAACGCTTGTGGGAAGTAGCTTTCCCCCGCGGCAAACGCTCCGTCTTCATCATGGGCGTAGCGATAGCCATCGCCATAGCCTTCGTCTTTCATCAGCTTTGTCGGCGCATTTCGCAAATGCTTGGGAACCGCGAACCCGGAAGACGCTCGCACTTTGGCAAGCACTGATTTGTAGGCACTGTATACAGCATTACTTTTAGGTGCAACCGCGAGATAAACGACGGCCTGGGCAATCGCCAGCTCACCTTCGGGGTGGCCAAGACGAACAAATGCTTCCCATGCCTCCCGGGCAATTGTCATCGCACGCAGGTCGGCATTTCCGATATCCTCACTGGCAATACGCAATAATCGCCTGGCGATATAAACCGGGTCGCAGCCGCCCTCCATCATTCGCACAGCCCAATAAAGCGAAGCATCCGGGTCTGATCCACGTATCGACTTATGCAACGCGGAGATCTGATCGTAGAAGTGTTCTCCATTTTTATCGAAGTGCAACATATTTTGCCCAAGACAAGCTTCGACATCTTGCGGGGACACCATTAATTCTGCTGCTGGGGTGTGGTTTGTCTCAGGCCTTAACAGGGTCACTACACTTTCGAGTAAATTCAGTAAGGCGCGGGCATCGCCGTTGGCCGATGCCACCATTAACTCTCTTGCCTGAGGCGTCAAATTGATATTTAGCAGGCTTAGCTCGGCATCTTTTGTAAGCGCCCGGTCGAGCACTTTGTGCAAATCTGCGTCGCACAGCTCTTTAAGCGTATACACTCGCACCCGAGACAACAGCGCGTTGTTGATTTCGAAAGATGGGTTTTCGGTGGTAGCACCAATGAAGATAATCGTGCCATCCTCAATAAACGGCAGAAACAAATCTTGCTGGGCCTTGTTGAATCGGTGCACCTCATCAATAAACAGTATCGTGGACCGGTCTTTTTGTAATCGATTGTCTTTGGCAACCCTAATAGCCGCCTTGATGTCTTGAACACCCGACAATACCGCCGATAGTGTCAGGTACTCAGAGTCAGTTAACTCACTAACTAAACGGGCGAAGCTGGTCTTACCGGAGCCCGGAGGCCCCCACAATATCAGTGAATAGATTTGCCGTTGTTGAAGCGCCTCGTAGAGGGGTTTTCCGTCACCTAAAATATGTTGCTGACCTGCATAATCGGCTAGCGTACGCGGTCGCATGCGCGCGGCCAGGGGCATGAAAGCCGTATCATCCCGACTAAACAGGTCTTTGCCATCACTCACGGATAATATCTACACCTTCGGGAAGATTTAATTCAAAGTCTGCGTCCGTCAGCGCTTTATTAGTCACCACATTACTAAATGACAAGGTTGTTTTCTGCCCCAAACCATCCGTTAAACGCATTTCAACCAGTACATCATCAACGAATCGCAATTTGAGTGATTCGAATAAAGAGTCTTCGCCTTTGGGTTTTAACATAAATGTTTCGACCCCGTCTGATCGAACATAATCGACAAGATAGGATGCATCCAGTTTGGCTATGTCACCACTAAGCAACACAGAGGGCGTTGTCGAGGCATTGGCATCTTTCTTGTGGACGGTGACCTGCTCTAAATCCGGATCGTAAACCCAGACTTCTTCATCATCAGACTTTACAAACTGCTCCAAAGGAGGGGCGGTGTACCAATAAAATCGCCCTGGCCTTTTTGCCTTTAAACGGCCACTGGTTTGCTGCACGGCAGCACCCGCTTTATCGACAATAAACTGCACAAAATCAGCACTAAAAGTCTCAAGCCGTGAGAGCTTGTGTGATAGTTGATCCGCTGCGGCAGGATTAGCCTCAGCAGATGAGTCGGGCTTGGCCATCGAGACCTCACTTTCAGCCATCACTTGCACCGGGATTACACCCACAAAAAACAATAAACTTGCCAATAAAACGCTAAACCTAGGATGCCTCAATATGAATACTCCTTTACATTACTATGCCCTTGGTGGCGGAGGTGCCAATACTTCCCGCATACCATTATGTCCTGCCGAACTCACCACGCCAGCCGACTCCATCGACTCTACCAGATTAGCGGCGCGGTTGTAGCCTATTCGCAATTTGCGTTGAACGGCCGAAATCGAAGCCTTGCGTGTTTCAGTAACAAACGCCACCGCCTCATCAAACAACGCATCCCCCTCTCCTTCACCGTCACCACCTTCTGCGGCGATCCCGGGTACAGCATCGGCCTCGCCACCGGTAAGAACCTCTTCGAGATAATCTGGTTCGCCCCGTTGTCGCCAATCTTTGACGATACGATGCACTTCGTCATCCGACACAAATGCCCCATGCACACGTTCTGGCAAAGCGGTTCCAGGCGGCAGATACAGCATATCACCATGCCCTAAAAGCTGCTCGGCCCCCCCTTGATCAATGATGGTGCGTGAATCAATGCGTGACGAAACCTGAAATGACATTCGCGTGGGTATGTTAGCCTTAATCAGACCAGTAATAACATCGACAGAGGGGCGTTGGGTCGCGAGAATAAGATGAATACCCGCCGCACGAGCCTTTTGCGCGATACGGGCGATTAGCTCTTCGACCTTCTTGCCGACAATCATCATCATGTCGGCAAATTCATCGATTACCACCACAATAAAGGGCAGCGTTTGCAACTCTGGCCGATCACTTTCCGAGTTATCTAATACATCATGAGGATTCCACAACGGGTCAAGTAAAGGCTCGCCCGCCGCCGCTGCGTCCTTCACTTTACGGTTGAACCCTGCGATATTTCTGACGCCCATATGCGCCATCAGTTTGTAGCGGCGTTCCATTTCTGCCACCGACCAGCGTAACGCGTTAGCCGCCTCCTTCATGTCGGTAACCACAGGTGTTAACAAGTGCGGAATGCCTTCGTAAATAGATAACTCCAACATTTTGGGGTCAACCATAATAAATCGCACTTCTTCTGGTGTCGCTTTGAACAAGATACTGACAATCATCGCATTAACACCCACTGACTTACCTGAGCCCGTGGTACCCGCTACCAGCAGATGCGGCATTTTTGCAAGGTTTACAACGACAGCGTCCCCAGAGATATCATTGCCTAACCCCATTGTTAACGGGCTTTCGGCTTTCTGAAATTCATCTGTAAACAGCACTTCGCTGAGTCTGACGATTTCCCGAACCTCGTTGGGAATTTCTATACCCACTACAGACTTTCCGGGAATCACTTCGACGACACGCACACTCATCACCGCCAGTGAGCGCGCCAGATCTTTCGCCAAATTAACAATTTTATTTACTTTGACACCTGCCGCAGGCTGGATTTCGAATCGTGTAATCACCGGCCCAGGGTTCACTGCAACCACCTCGGCGACAACGCCAAAATCAAGCAGCTTCACTTCAAGCAGCCGCGACATTTGCTCCAGTGACTCTTTTGAATATCCCCGCTTCTTATTTACTTCGGGTGGGTCAAGTATCTCGACCGGCGGTAATGGCCCATCACGAAACTCGAATAGTGAGGGCTGAACCTCTTTCTTCTTTTGATTGGCCTTGTTTTTGGTTTTGAAAGGTTCGATTTTTACCGCTTTGCCCGCGGCGGCATCATTTGTATCAGCTCCTGCGTCGCCAGACATTTCCAGCGTTGGCTCTTTACGAAGATGTTCACAAGACGCTTTCTCTGCTTTCTTGTTGGCTAGACTCTGCTTAATTTTACCGAGAAACCCGTTATTGGTCGCAGTCGATTGCTCGCTATCACCAACACCAGTTACTACAGGCTTGGGCTTATCTTCTGGAATGCGCTCGGTTAAAACCGGCGGGACAACGGTTTTTCTTTCTTTAATTTCTGGTGATTGACGTTTTTCATCGCCCTTAACCTTCCATTCGCGTTTACTTTCTACCGGAGACCTGCGCATCTTCGCCACTAAAGCGCGTAAAATGCCTATCAATTTATTAATAAGTTTTAAGCTGGTGGCACCCACAACATCCATGAGTTTAATCCAGGACAGCCCGGTCAACACCGTAATACCAAATAAGAAAAGCGATACCAAAATAAGCGTGCTGCCCAGCAAATTAAATGCTGGCACTAACACATTAGCCATCTCCCGTCCCAGCACCCCCCCGGAGGTTTCGCCCAAACCAGCTACTGAATACAACCCTAAAAACCCAGTTGAAGTAACCGTTACCAGTATAAAACCAAATGTTCTCAACAATAACATTGGCCAATGGATTTCTACTTTGTCATTGCGATGTCGAAAAAGGACAAAGCACTGAAAGGCGATTGCTAATGGAACAAAGTAAGAGACATAGCCAAAGAAATACAAAAAAATGTCGGCAAACCAAGCTCCGCTGCGGCCTGCATAATTATTGGCTTTGGCCGCATGTCCCGTTGTCGCCCAACCGGGGTCATTTGGGTCATAAGAAATTAGCGCCATAAACAGATAGACACAGATGGCCACCATCGCAATCAAGGCACCCTCTTTCGCGCCCTGCGATAAGTATCGATGGAACTTGGTTTGTTTGTCTGTCGGGGTCTGTCGAGCCATACTGCCAGTTCGTGAAGGATTGGGTTTTTGGGAAGCCATTACCTTACACAGTTCTAACGTGTAAAGTAAAGAAAGCCGGCTATCTTATTGATAAGTATAGCCGTCGAAGTGTATTACGCTAATGCTATAGTGCATTAACGCCGCGCTGAAGATCATTGATCAGATCTGTCGCGTTCTCTATTCCTACAGATAGCCGAATAAGGTTTTCCGTAATACCCGCCTGCTGTTTGGCGTCATCAGACAACCTTCCATGCGTCGTCGTCGCAGGGTGGGTGATCGTACTCTTGGTGTCACCCAAATTAGCGGTTATCGAAAAAAGCTCGGTGGCGTTTATAAAGCTGAATGCTTCCGCTCGCGCTCCCTTTACCCGAAACGATAGCACTCCACCAAACCCAGACTGCTGCTTGGCAGCAACACTGTGCTGAGGGTGTGTTGGCAAGCCCGCATAGAAAACCTGTTCGATCTGCGCTTGCTCTGACAACCACTCCGCAATTTTTTGCGCGTTCTCACAATGAGCACGCATCCGTATCGGTAAAGTTTCGAGTCCTTTCAAAAACACCCAGGCATTAAAGGGGCTCATCGTTACGCCCGACGAGCGAAGAAAACCAAAGACCTCTGTCATCAGCTTCTCTGATCCGCACACCACACCACCAATACAACGACCTTGGCCGTCGAGGTATTTCGTGGCTGAATGAATAACAATGTGCGCCCCAAGTTCTAGCGGTTTCTGCAAAACAGGCGTACAGAAACAGTTATCTACCACTAACAACAAGTCTTTACGAGCTGCCAGCTGCGCAATTTTTTCCAAATCAACCACTTCACAAAGCGGGTTAGACGGTGTTTCAAGAAAAAGCATTTTTGTCGCAGCGGTCAGGCTGCTTTCCCAGGCGGCAATTGAAGTTAAATCAACAAAAGTTGTCTTAATGCCGAATTTACCAAGGTATTTTTCGAACAATACATTGGTGGTACCAAATACACTGCGGGAACAGACAATGTGATCACCACTTTGCAGCAAAGCAACACAGGTAGCCAGGATTGCCGACATACCCGAAGACGTGGCAACCGCCATTTCAGCACCTTCCATCGCCGCGATTCTATTCTCGAACATCTGCACGGTAGGATTAGTGAATCTTGAATAAATGTTCCCAGGCTCGGCCCCAGAAAACCTAGCAGCGGCCTGTTCAGCGCTGTTATACACAAAGCTTGAGGTAGGAAAAATCGCCTCGCTGTGCTCCAGCTCAGCTGTTCTAATCTGCCCTGCCCGCACCGCTAGCGTCTCTACCGAGACACCTTCGAGGCTGGGATAAGGAATACTAACACTATCACTTTTTGACTTTGCCATGACAATCTACAGCACCGGCTAACCGCTAGTTGTTGTTGTGAAGGTCGATAATTCCATGACCATCGTTGGTATCACGCTCTTTCTTGGCTTTATTATCATCGCTTCTCGCCTGCTCTAAACTGGATAAATAAGCGGCATCAATATCACCCGTAATATATTTTCCATTAAAGACCGAGCAGTCCCACCCGGTAATATGAGGGTTACCCTCATGAGCAGACTCAATCAAATCATCGAGATCCTGATATAACAACCAATCAGAGCCAATTAACTTCTCGATTTCCTGTTCTGTTCTGCCATGGGCGATCAGCTCTTTTGCAGCCGGCATATCGATACCATACACATTAGGGTATCTAACTGCAGGCGCTGCTGAAGCAAAATAAACTTTCTTGGCACCAGCATCTCTGGCCATTTGCACAATTTCTTTGCAGGTAGTGCCACGGACAATAGAATCATCCACAAGCATGACATTTTTACCTCTGAACTCAAGCTCGATAGCATTGAGTTTCTGGCGCACAGATTTCTTACGCTGCTGTTGGCCAGGCATTATGAAAGTGCGGCCAATGTAGCGGTTTTTTATAAACCCTTCTCTAAACTTAACCCCCAGAACGTGTGCCATCTGCATGGCTGATGTTCTGCTGGTGTCAGGTATGGGAATGACCACATCGATATCATGGTCTGGCCTGACCCGTAATGCTTTTTCCGCGAGTTTTTCACCCATTCGCAGTCTCGCCTTGTAGACAGAGACGCCATCTATAATTGAATCCGGGCGTGCAAAATAGACATGCTCGAAAATACACGGGTGCAATTCAGGTGCCTCAGCACACTGGTCTGCATAAAGCTGCCCATCACTCTCGATGTAGACCGCTTCACCAGGAGCGATATCTCGAACCAAGGTAAACCCCATCGAATTCAGGGCGACGCTCTCAGATGCGATCATGTACTCTGGCCCCTCCGGTGTTTCACGCTTGCCATAGCAAATGGGGCGTATACCATTGGGGTCACGAAAACCTACAATGCCATACCCGGTAATCATGGCAATAACAGCATAAGCACCCTTGCATCGTTTATGCACGGCCCTTACTGCGTCAAATACATCGTCTTTGGTGGGGTTGAGCTTCCCCAGCTTTTGTAACTCATGTGCAAATACGTTCAGAAGCACTTCTGAATCAGAGTTAGTGTTGATATGCCGCAAATCAGAACGAAATAAATCCTGGGCTAACTCTTCTGCATTGGTAAGGTTTCCGTTGTGTGCCAACGTAATACCATAAGGAGAATTCACGTAAAAAGGTTGCGCTTCGGCAGAGCTGGAACTGCCAGCCGTTGGGTAACGAACATGCCCAATACCGACATGCCCTTGCAGTCGCTGCATATGACGGGTATGAAAAACATCCCTTACCAGCCCGTTATCTTTGCGAAGAAAAAACCGGTCATCCTGATAGGTAACCATGCCGGCCGCATCCTGCCCACGGTGCTGAAGTACAGTTAGCGCATCGTATAACGCCTGATTAACATTTTCTTTTGCAACGATGCCAACAATGCCACACATTTTACTTTCTCCAACTCGCTTTGATGCAAGACTGCTTTGTAATACGAATTTTAACGTAGTTTAACGCTAAATAGGGTTAGTTCTTTCTACTTTAACAACTGAAATATCAATCCCTGATTTTTCGGCGACACTGCGGTGGCTGCAAACGCAAACCATGCATCATCGCCGTTTTAAAAAGCAGTCTACACCGAACTCTCATCCAGCGTTTTCCTAGACCATTTTTCAAGCATTTGTAGCTTTTCTATTGCAATTGATTGATGCCACCACGCGTCGTTTTCGAGTGGCGTCAGACGCAAAAGAGCGACGGCAACGATGGACAGGATGATGCCACGGGCTAAGCCGAAGAACATACCTAAAATACGATCAGTGGTTGACAGGCCCGTTACTTTTACTAACTCACAAACCAACCTGCTGATGAGCGCACCAACCAGCAGAACGCAGATAAATAAAACCGCAAACGCTGTAATATAGCGCAGCGATGGCGTACTGATTGAGTCTACCAGAACCTGCTCTAAATTAGGGGTGAATAATCGGGCGACAATAAACGCCACAATCCACGATGCAAGTGAAAGACATTCTTTAACAAACCCACGCCTCAGGCTTAATAGCCCTGATATCCCGATTACCGCCAAAAAAGCCCAATCGGCCCACACAACCTGATCCATTAAGTCTCGTTTTCTATGTCGCTATTGAAGGCGCGAATTCTAGCAAATATTTTCCCAATCAAAAAACATATCTTACAAAATGATACAGCTTGATCATCAGGCGTTACTCAGAAAACTGCACGACAATACTTTTGACCGCAAATTTCTTATCAAGCAGTGCTTTCACTTTGTCAGCATCTTCCCGATTGATAAATGGACCAGAAAATACCCGTGTTAAGGTTTTTCCGTCACGCTGCAGCTCGGTAGTGTGGGTGCTGTAACCTTGTGCCCGGGCTTTGTCGCGCAGTTTTAAGGCATTTTCCTTATTACCAAATGTTCCCAACTGCACAACCCATGCCTGATCAAGACTCTTCGGCAGCTCTTTTTCAGGTGCCGCCATTTTGACCGGTTCGACGGCCTCAGTCTCTTCGTCCGCAGACGCTTGCTCCTTCGCCATCGAAGGCACGGAAACCTCGGGTTGCTTTGTCTTTGCCTCAACAGGGATAACCTTTGCATCGCTTTGCGGCATAACTTCTAAAGGTTTGACTTGTGTTTGGCTGCTGGAATGTATCATCTCTAACGACTTTTCTTTCGCACCTGTTGCTTTAAGCTCAGGAGGCTTAGGAGACTCAAAGGTAACCAGTTTTTCTGGTGGCCGGTCTGGTATCGGAATAACAATATTTTTCTTTTCCTGGTGCGGCTGATCAAAGATCATGGGCAAAAAGATAACAGCCAGGGATACCAGCACTATCGCCCCTATCAGTCGTTGCTTTAAACCATCCGACCGAAGCGTTTTTTCGACCGGTGTTGCGCCATTTTCTACTGCCGGTTGCTGATTTTTTTCCATTTTACAAACCCATACTTTGTTTTATTGCGGCGACGGTATAAAAAGAACCAAAAACAACGATTAAGTCATCACCCTGTACATTTTTTCTAGCTATTGCCAGCGCTTCGTCCGCATTTGCTGCCAGTGCCAGTTTCTGTTCCTTTTTTTGCAAATCGCGCACAATGTTTTCGACAAGGGCTGCTCTGGGTACCGCTAGTGGAAAAACGACCCAGTGATCGACAGCCGACTTCATATTCTCGATCACACCTTCTATATCTTTGTCTGCAAGCATAGAGAAAACACCGACTACTTTCGACCTGGAAGGCACGATCTGTGCTAAACGACTTGCAAGGTACCCGGCGGCATGCGGGTTATGCGCCACATCAACCAGTACCACCGGATCACGACTCAGGGTCTCCATTCGCCCCGGAACAGCCACACCGGCAAATACTTCTTGAATCTCTTTAGGGCTGAAATTCTCTCCCAATAATTGCAGCGCCTGCAACGCACATAACTGATTAGATATCGGGATATTGCCGGCCACGAAGTCTACATGGCATTGATGGCCCTCGGCACTGGTGTAATAACACACTGCATCATCGTGAGAATAGCCAAAATCTTTTCCAAAAAAGCGCATATCAACTTTTTGGGCGTTTACTTGTTGCACAACACTGCTCGGTGGCTGCTGTTCACCGTAAACAGCCTTTCCTCCCGCCCGGAGTATGCCAGCTTTTTCGTAGCCTATAGACTCCCTGTCTGGACCCAGCCACTCGACGTGATCAATATCAACACAGGTAATGATTGCCACATCCGGGTCAACAATGTTCACCGCATCCAGCCGTCCCCCCAACCCTACCTCGAGCAAAATATAATCCAGCGGCATAGATGCAAATATCTGCAGGGCTACCAGTGTTCCAAACTCGAAGTAAGTTAAAGATGTGGACCGCCTGACAGCTTCTACAGCAGCAAATGCAGTAACCAATTGCTGGTCATCTACATCGATGCCGTTTATCGAGACTCTTTCATTAAATCTAACGATATGTGGCGACGTATAGGCGCCAACAGCCTTGCCTTGAGATAATAAAAGACGCTGCAAGGTGGCAATAGTCGTGCCTTTACCATTGGTTCCGCCCACTGTTACGATCTTCGCGCCATGAAAATTGACTTTCATGCGACGATAGACCTGCAGTATGCGGTCAAGCCCCATTTCTATTTCTGTGGTATGCAGTGTTTCAAGATGCCTGAGCCAGCCTTCCAGTGTATCAGGTGTCCTTTGCGAAATTTTATCCATAATCTGCTTCTAGGAAAGCTTCCTTAAAAGTGATGATAATTTGGCCCTCATGTTCTTTCGGTGCACGATCATGTCAACAAACCCATGCGTTAAAAGGAACTCACTGCGCTGAAAGCCTGCCGGCAGGGTTTCTCTAACGGTCTGTTCAATAACCCTTGGGCCCGCGAACCCCACCAACGCATTGGGTTCGGCCAGATTGATATCTCCGAGCATAGCCAAACTGGCTGACACCCCGCCAAAAACCGGATCAGTAAGTACCGAGATATATGGCAGCCGCTTACGCCGCATTTGCTCCAGTACCGCCGCCGTTTTGGACATTTGCATCAAAGAAACAATTGCTTCTTGCATTCGGGCACCGCCACTGGCAGAAAAACAGACCAGCGGAGTTTTATGGAGCAAGCAAAAATTTGCTGCCTGAAAGAATTTTTCTCCGACGACAGCCCCCATCGAGCCACCCATAAAACCAAACTCAAAAGCCGCTGCCACCAGGGAAACACCTTCCACCTTACCATGCATAACAACCAGTGCATCTTTTTCGCCGCTCTCACGCATCGCATCATGCAATCGATCCCGATACTTGCGGGTATCTCGAAATCGGTAACGGTCAAGCGGTGCGAGATCTTCCGCCAGTTCGACACGATCATCCTCATCCAATAACCAGTTGAGCCGCTGTCGGGCGGAAATCCTTAAGTGATGATCGCACTTAGAACAAACATAAAGTGATTTCTCAAGCTCAGGAAGATACAAAGCGGCCTGGCACTTCGGGCATTTAACCCACAATCCCTCAGGAACATTCGCCTTTTTCGCGCCGGCAACACTCCCCATACCAGGCATTATTTTATCCAGCCAGCTACTCATAGATCATCTCTCTAGCGTTTGGCAAAAAAACATACCAGCAAGCCAGCATGGTTGCTAACTAGCTCGCATCCAGCGCTTGCCGCATCTCTTGCAACAAGGCCGTTAACTTGTTTGCAATGAGTTGAGGAGATTTAGCATTGGCAGCAATAATATTCACAAGCGCACTACCGACAATCACACCGTCAGCGTACTTACCGACAGCCGCGGCAGAGGCCGCATCTTTTATTCCGAAACCAACACCCAAAGGAAGATCGGTATAGGTTCTGATTTCTTCGAGCTTGGTTTTAACAGACTCGACATCAAGACTAGCTGAACCGGTAACACCTTTAACCGAGACGTAGTAGATATACCCCGTGCTTACTTCACAAATTGACTTGATGCGACCTGCATCTGAGGTCGGCGCCAACAGAAAAATTGAATCCAGCTGTGCTGCCTCAAAAAGCTGCGCCATTTCACCCGCTTCTTCAGGTGGCAGGTCTACTATCAGCACACCATCAACACCCACCTTCGCCGCTTCGGAGGCGAAAACATCGTAACCCATGGCCTCAACCGGGTTTAAGTAGCCCATTAGCACCAAAGGCGTTTCCGTATTCTGCTCACGAAACTTTGCCACCATTGCCAAAATGTTGCGCAATGACGTGCCATGCGCCAATGCTCTTTCACAGGCTAACTGGATCACGGGACCATCTGCCATCGGGTCTGAGAAGGGCACGCCCAACTCAATGATATCTGCGCCGCCAGCTACGAGCGCGTGCATCAATGAAACCGTGATATCTGGATTCGGGTCCCCCGCAGTAATGTAAGGGATCAGAGCTGTTCGCCCGTTTGCCTTAGCCGCACCCAAGACACTTTTTATACGACTCATATTTATTCCTTCCAAACTTGATATTCTTAGGCGTGAATTCCGTCAATGTTCGCAATAGTGTGGATGTCTTTATCACCGCGACCAGACAGGTTTACCACAACGATTTCGTCTTTGCTCATACCTGCAGCGAGTTTCATGGCGTACGCAATTGCATGGCTTGATTCAAGGGCTGGCATAATACCCTCAACACGAGTAAGTTCACGAAATGCCGCCAACGCTTCCTGATCTGTTACCGATGTGTAAATTGCTCTGCCGCAGTCTTTCAACCACGCATGCTCTGGCCCCACACCCGGGTAGTCCAACCCGGCTGACACAGAATGGGTGTCACTGATCTGGCCATTCTCATCTTCCATCAAATAGGTTCTGTTGCCGTGTAACACTCCGGGGCGTCCGGCACATAGAGGCGCGGCATGTCTGCCGGTTTCAACGCCGTCACCGCCCGCTTCGACACCATACATTTTTACACTTTCATCACCAATAAACGGGTAAAACAGGCCAATGGCATTCGAGCCACCCCCAACGCAAGCCACCAGCGCATCAGGCAAACGACCTTCTTTTTCGAGCACTTGCTGCCGCGCCTCACGGCCGATTACCGACTGAAAATCCCTAACAAGCATCGGGTACGGATGCGGACCAGCGACAGTACCGATAATGTAAAACGTATCATCGACATTGGTAACCCAGTCTCGCAGGGCTTCATTCATTGCATCTTTAAGGGTGCGTGTGCCGCTTTCAACCGGAAAAACCTCGGCGCCCAACAGCTTCATTCGATAGACATTTAGAGACTGACGCTTGACGTCCTCGGCCCCCATGAAAACTTTGCACTGCAGCCCCAATCTGGCAGCTACCGTCGCCGTTGCCACCCCATGCTGACCTGCACCGGTCTCTGCGATGACACGGGGCTTACCAATGTGTTTCGCCAACAACGCCTGGCCGATTGTATTGTTTACCTTGTGTGCGCCAGTATGGTTCAAATCTTCACGCTTAAGGTAAATCTTGGCGCCACCGACTTTCTTAGTTAAATGGGAGGCAAGATAAAGAGGCGAAGGACGACCAACATAATCCGCCAGGTCCCGGTCGAACTCTTTACGAAACTCTGGATCATCGCGGAGCATTTTGTACTGCGCTTCCAGCTGAATAAGCGATGGCATTAAGGTTTCTGATACATATCTGCCACCGAATTTACCAAAGTGCCCATTCGCATCAGGCAGGCTCCGTAATAATTCTTCTGAAAACACTTTACTCACGAATCACCTCACTTACGAACTTACTGATTAACATAGGATCTTTCTTTCCTTTAAAGGCTTCTACGCCGCCACTGACATCAACAGCATAGGGATGAATATGTTTGATCGCTCTGGCAACATTTTCCGCATCCAAACCACCTGCCAGAATTATTTGGTTACGATGCTTCTCGGGAATAATTGACCAGTCAAAGGTCTTACCTGTTCCACCGGGCACCCCTTCGACATAAGCATCTAACAGCAGACCGCGTGCAGAATGGTAACTTTGCACAGCTTGCAGAATGTCTTGCCCTTGCTTCACGCGGATCGCCTTGATATAGGGAAGCGCAAACTGCTGGCAAAACGATTCAGTTTCGTTGCCGTGAAACTGAAGCAGACTTAATCTCACGTGGTTGATGACACTTTCAACAAAACTAACATTGGCATCAACAAATAACCCAACGGATACTATAAATGGCGGTAACTGACGTATGATTTCGGCTGCTTTTTCTGGAGACACGTATCTCGGGCTTTTCTCGTAGAATACAAAACCCAGTGCATCCGCCCCGGCCTCAACTGCAGACAACGCATCTTCTAGGTTTGTAATACCGCAAATTTTAACTCTTGTTCTCGCCATAGCTGCCAACGTCTTTACGCAATTAAATTACTTTAATAAATCGCATTACATGTTTAGAAAATAAGGGCCTAACTCTTCTTCAGGAATGGAAAAGTGATCTGGATAAATAACTTTGACAAGATACAACCCAAACGGGGGTGCTGTCACGCCCCCTTTACGCCTATCACGCGCATGCAACACCTCATCAATCCAGTTTACTGGCGCACGCTCACTTCCTATCTGCATCAATACACCCACAATATTACGCACCATATGATGTAAAAACGCGTTTGCCTGAATATCAACTTCAATTAATTTATTCTTTCGGGAGACATTTATAAAGTGTACGTTGCGAAAGGGGGTATTGGATTGACATTCCGCTGCACGAAACGAAGAAAAATCGTTTTCACCTACCAAGGACTGGGCAGCTTCGTGCATTCTTGCCGCATCAAGGGGCCAATAACTCCAGGTAAGCAGGTGACTCATGAGTGCTGGCTTAATTGCATCGTTGTAAATTAAATAACGATAGCGCCGTGCGGTGGCACTGAATCTCGCATGAAAATCTGACGTAGTATTGTCAAGCCAGCTAAGACAGATGCCCGTCGGCAAATAGGTATTTACGCCTTTTAGCCATGAATTCCGTGACCGGGTAACCGTGGTATCAAAATGAACTATCTGCCCTGTAGCATGAACCTTTGCGTCAGTTCTACCGGCGCAGACCAATTCAATCGGCTCATTGGCCACCATGGACAACGCTTTCTGCAACGACTGTTGCACACTCGGCAAGTTATCACGCTGCATTTGCCAGCCATGAAAAGCAGAACCGTCATATTGTATTTTACAAACAACTCGGCCAGCGCCGATAAGGTCGCTGGCCGAGTCTTTATTTTCCTGAAGCATTTAGGGTGCCCGAACATTCCAAATCAATCGGGCGTCAAGGATATGAAAATTTTGCTTTTAGTCCAAACCTTTTAACAGTTTTTTTGCTTCTTCTTTTTGATCATCATTACCTTCTAATGATACTTCTTCCAGAATATCTCTCGCCCCTTCCGTGTCACCCATGTCCACATAGGCTCTGGCAAGATCAAGTTTTGTCGCCGCTTCGTCCGTACCAGAGAGGAAATCGAAGTCTTCTTCATCCTCAGTTTCATCTTCTTCAGCTGCAACATCTGCAAGATCACTATCTAGCTCGGCAAGCATATCAGCAGAATCAAGATCCAGCTCATCTTCCAGGCTTTCATCCAGCTCGAGCTCGTTAAGATCGTCAGAAGCCAGTTCAAGCGAGCTTTCCAACTCGTCCAGCTCTAGCGCGTCATCATCTTCATCCGCCAGATCTCTCGCCACTTCCTCAAGTTCTTCAACCAGACCATCAAGCTCTTCCGCATCATCCTGCTTGGCTAGGGCTTCCGCCTCGGCCTGGGCTTCGTGCTCGATCTCTTCTTCCAGCTCAAGATCCATTGCCTCAAGATCAGAATCCAGCTCCGCATCCAACTCATCCAAAGAAACATCATCTAAAGACAGGTCGTCCAACGATACTTCGTCTTCCTCACTGCCTGATTTCGCTTTTTGCTCAACGGTTTCTGCTAGGTCATCGTCAAGATCCAGTGCCAGCTCATCTTCATCCAGGGCAAGCTCTGAATCATCCAAAGACAACTCATCCTCTGCTTCTGCGAGGTTTTCTGTAGCAAGAGCTTCTGTATCTTCCATATCCAACGAAAGATCCAGATCCAGTTCTTCATCTAGTGAATCAAGCTCATCATCGCTTTCGGCGTCATCCAGCTCGAGAAGATCTTCTTCAGCTAAAGATTCTTCACTGGTATCCAGGTCCGCAAAATCATCATCTAAAGACTTATCCAGCTCTTCGAGGTCAATGTCACTTTCCAGCGAAGAGAAGTCGTCAGATTCATCGGATTCAGATGCCAGCTCGTCTGTCTCATCCAGCGACAAAGAGGCAAACTCGTCCTCTAACGTCTCTTCGCTGTCGAGATCAAGTTCAAGATCCAGGTCGGTATCAGCCTGGTCCAGCATAAAGTTGTCATCTGCTTCTTCTTCAGCTTCTAATTTATCTGCTTCAACCGGGCGCTTGATACCCAAATCGCTGATGTCGTAATCAATGGCCTTGTCTTTTTCATTTTCTTTTGGCTTGTTAAAGCCTCCGGATAATAAATCCTTCTCAAGGTCATCAATTGAAATTTCTGGTTCTTCATCAAAGGCGTCATCACTCATATCACCTTTTAACAGTTCGGCTTCGGCCAGCACTTCTTCATCATCAAGTGCCTGCACTTCTCTGAACTGTTTAAAGAATGATTGCTCGTCACCAGCCTGTTTATAAACCTCTAACAACTTCAAACGCAAATCAGTTCGGCTTGGTTCTGCAGATATTCCGCTTTCAAGTACAGAGGCCGCCTGATCAAGACGACCATAAGCGATATAGACATCCGCCTCGGCGATTGGGTCTTCTGCTTCATCCTTGCTTTTTGGTGTCTCATCTTCGTCATCATCAACGCCTAGACTAAAGGAGTCATCATCATCGTCAGCATCTGCAGTACCACCGTACGCAAGGCTTTCGTGGAATGCTTTTTCTTTCTGGGCATTGTGGCGAGACAGTGCAATCAACCCCAAAATGAGCAGCACCGCACCAGCACCAAGACCACCTATATACAGTGGATTGTTGATTATCGAATCAACCAGGCTCTGCTCTTGCTCTACAGGAGCCTCAGGCTCTTTTTTGGAAATCTGCTTGGGAGTTATTTTCTCAACAGGCTTTTCAACTTTCGCTACGTCGGTAGCGGTCTCTGAAACAACTTCTGCATCCGTCACAGCTGCTGCAGCGGGGGTTTCACCAGCGCTTTTAACCGCTGCTTTCGGGGTTTCGGCTAGCGAAACATCCGTTGCTGGCGCATCGGCTGCTTTCGCTACGTCGGCGTCTTTAGATGGTGATGATGGTTCGGCTTTAGCAATCTGGTCAGCCTGCTCTTTTGCCGCCTCAGCCTTACCGGCCTGTCGCTGCATCTCTGCCAACTGGTCATCTTTTAGCGTAAGCAGACGTTGTAAAGTCTGCAACTGATCCTCAAGATCTTTAACGCGACTGGTAAGCTCTTCGCCTTCTCTGTTGGCCTTATCAAGCTTTTCCATCGCCACTGCCAGCTCGGTAGAAGAACCACCGCCTTTTGCAGCGTTACCACCCATTGAGCCTTTTGCTTTATCGCTTTGCTCATTCTGCGCAACCACTACCTTCAGTTCATCGCCAACAGTTTCAAGCGTGGCAGGCTTTTGGCGAGGCGCAGCAGGCTCTGGTGTGGCATCAAGCGTTCTTTTCGCAACACTGCGACCTTCTTGCAGGGCGCGGTTTTGCTCTACCACATCACGCACTGCTTTCGCTTTCGAGCGCTGACTGATTTCTTCAGCAGACGGCACCCGTAGTACGTGACCAGCCTTTAAACGATTTATATTGCCATCCAGGAATGCGTCCGGGTTGGCCTCCTGGATCGCCAGCATCACTTGTTGTGGCGATAAACTGGTTGATGGCCGCACCTTTAAGGCAATTGCCCAGAGCGTATCGCTACCAGCCGTCGGGCCGTAGGTTTCACCATCGTAGTTGACTTCAATCGGCGGAAGCTCTGACACCATTGTGCTGCTAAACGCCTGATCGCGACCATAAACCTCTGGCACCTGCACAACACTTGAAGTAACCGTAGGTGTGCGTACAGGCTTTGCCTTATCTTCGCTAAATACTGGAGGATCGATCAATAAAGCGTATTCCCGAAGCAGTCGACCACTAGGCCAGATAACTTCAACCAGGAAATTCAGATAGGGTTCTCTGATGGGCTTTTTGGTAGACAGCCGAATAACTGACCGCCCTTCTGCGTTTTTTACCACATCGAACCGAATATCCGACAGCAGAAACAGCCGCTCAATACTCGCCTTGGAAAATTCCTCACGAGAGGCCATTCCCGGCAGGATTTCGTTTTGCTCAAGGTCTCTGATGTTTACCAGCTCAATTTCGGCACTTAGGGGTTGATTAAGCGAAGACTTCACAGTTGCTTCGCCCAACCCTAATGCTGCTGCAGTACCAGGACCCATTGCGCCGACAAGCGAAAGAGCGATTGCGAGCTTGCGCATCATAATTCTTTTCCTTTTATTTTTAACCTAGCGAGCAAAACCAGACTCAGATTATAAGTATTAACTAGAAAGAGCATTCAGACATGCATTTAAGTTTCAGTATTGTTTATAAATCCGGTTTAGGCAATAAAACGTTGTTGAGTACCATCGGTTTGACGCAATTGCGATCAAATCCAGCGCTACTTAATCAAATACCTCACACAAACAACTACTTAAATACTCTTATAAAACCAAGAATAGAAGAGAAAATCAGTTTAGCCCTGATTTTTTAGAGATTTTTTAATTGCTGAGAAAATTCTCACACAATGCCGCCTCACCAGATTAAAATTCCAGTTAGTAGCAACGGACAAAAACAACATATATCTTTTTGATTTTATTTATTTTTATCACCAAATATAGAACTTAAACCGCCCTCTACCAGGCCACTGCCCATTTTTACCACAGATCTGGTAGTTTCTTTGACAGTCGCGGTCGGCAATTCTTTCAATGAATCCTTCATGCCGTTTCTAACCCCAGACCTGATGCTTTCTTCCATTTGGTTAGCGACCAGCTTCATCTCTTCAACCTTGGCATCCAGATAAGGCTGCACTTTATAACGGAAGAACACCGCCATGACGGCAAAAACCATCAGCGCGGATAAAAAAGCTGTAAACAATGCCATCAATACCCCTTCCATACTTCCCCCTGCATTTAAGCGTTCTTAGTGATAGGCACTGTGCTGTTAAAAGCCGTTATTCAGCAGATGAACTGTCATTACACCAATAAAAACCACTGAATCACACCGACTAAAGCACCCAACCCCCCTCCGATTAGCATAAGCTGCCACTCTTCTTCCTGAAAAGCCGGACGCAAAACATCCTGAAACTCGGCTGCCGATAAGGAGGTCATTCTTGCCTCAATAACTTCTGCGACAACCGGTGCTCTATCTTTATTAAAGCTCATATCATGAAAAGGCTCCGTCGAAACCGCTACCGCTTTGTCCTGCAATGCTTTTTTAAGTTCGGCGTAGCCACCAGCCCCCACGGCAACCTGGGTGACGACCTTTAACAGCACAGACTGATCAAGAATAGGCCTGATATGCCGCTGAATAATAGCGCGGGTACGATGACCGTTTTTACCGAAGACCATACTTCGCGATACTTTTTCTACTGTAATTAACTCTTCCGCAATGAGGCGACTCCACACTTTTGACACTTCTTCCTGGCGCTTGAGGAACAGCCCCTGAATACAAAAACCCAGAAAATAGCGGGGATTGAGCGGACGAAATATTAAATTCAACGCCAGCCAATTGGTAATGAACCCGACGACAAAACCACCGACAGGAAGCAGCCAGGCCACCGGTGCTGTTTTTACTGCTAAAACCATGAGCAGGCCGATTATCAGTCCAAAACCGAAGCCGCTTTTTACTATAAACTTGAGCTCTTTCTCGCCAGACTGTTGAAAAATTTTAACCATCAACTCCGGGTGTTTATCAAGCTCATCGACAAACAGTTCTTGCAAATCAACCAGATCAACCAGCTCATCACCAAAATCTGCCACCAATGCTTCAATTCGTTTTGGTAGCTGGGCTTCTGCCCACTTATAGATGCGTTGGCGCATCGCCAGTGGCAGATTATCCCAAAGCACAGCATGATGCTCGATCATTACCTCATCTATATATTCCTCCAGCCTTGGCAGTACTTGCTTTAAAATCTGCCTCGTAATTAATTCTGGCTGCAGCTTTAGAAAAACCGACTCCATGTCACCAAATCGCGCCAGAGTCCGGTCAACAGAAATGGCTGCCATTTTTCGGGACTTACGCGGTATAACACCCTGCCAGCCAATCCACCTGGTTAAGCCCACTCGCTGAACAGGGTAAAATGTTAATTGAATCGCCAGCCAATTCGTTCCCCAACCGACGAGAGCGGCAAACAAAGGGATATACCAGAAAGTGATTAAGTCGCTGAGAACAAATACTTCAGACAATGCTGACGCCCTTTTTTGTTAGTCTTAGTTAAATGTGATCGAGTATATCGAAACCCGTCGGCAATTTTTGTGCTTGGGGCACAGCTTTACAAGAACTTTCTTATAATTCAGTGGCCGAAGAAGAATATATAACAAGGCGCTCGGCCAACCCACCGAAAGAGTCGCCAATCAAGATAGCCTGAGCCGGCATCAGCAATTTGAGACAGGCAATTTGAGACACGTAACAACAAGTGCTGCAAAACCACCTTTTAGTGTTACCACCAAAACGAAAAAAGCCCCATAAAGAGGCTTTTTTTAAAACATATTTCTACTATTGATAATACGCATTATCCGTTACCGAATGGTCGGTAACATCTTTTACGCCTTTTAATTCAGGGATACGCTCGACCAGTTTCTTCTCGACACCTTCTTTTAAGGTCATTGAAACAGCGCTACAACCCTGGCACCCACCGCCGAATTTCAATACAGCGATACCATCTTTAATTTCCACCAGACTCACCTCACCGCCGTGCGACTGAAGCCCTGGATTAATCTCGGTAATAAGAAAGTAGTTTACCTTTTCTGACAATGGCGAGTCAGATGCAATATTTGGCACCTTTGCATTGGGTGCTTTTATCGTCAACTGCCCTCCCATTTTATCTTTGTCGTAATCGACCACCGCCTCGGCGAGATAAGGCACGCTGATCTTTTCGAGATAGACGATCAGCGATGGATAATCGATCCGCTCATCTTCTTCTTTCACTTCATCAGGCTTGCAATACGCAAGACACGTTTCGGCAAAACGCGTACCAGGCTGAGAAACAAACATTCTAACCGCCATGCCCTCAACTTCCTGCTTGCCTATTAATTGAGCAAGATACATTTGCGCTGATTCTGTCACCGTAACCATGAATATCCTCATGAAATCTAAGACTGTTTAATTACGAGCAATTCTATGACATCTGAGCGCATCAATAAAGACCTACTGAAAAACTCGGAATTAACAATTTTGCACTGATTATGGGACACCATAGACAAGACTGACTAACAGAATTCTGGTAACATCGCGCGTCATTACTCGCTTAGCGCTAATCTACAGCAGCGTATCTAAGACGAACTGTTTTAATAATTGTGACTACCGGCAGACAGATAAAAACGATGAATGACCGTAATAACAGAATCCAAAAACTGAATGAAGCCCTTAAAAATCGTATTCTGGTGCTCGACGGCGCCATGGGGACGATGATTCAGCGTCAAAAACTGTCTGAAGCAGACTACCGGGGGGAGCGCTTTAAAGACTATGACAGGGATATTCAGGGTAACAACGACCTGCTCTGTCTGACGCAACCGGATTTAATTCGTAACATTCATAAAGAATATCTGGCGGCGGGTGCCGACATTGTCGAAACCAATACATTTAACTCGACAGTGGTTTCTCAGGCTGACTACGGTATGGAGTCACTGGTATACGAGCTGAATTTTCAGGCGGCCAGACTTGCCCGCGAGGCGGCAGATGAGTTTACTGCCGCCAACCCGGACAAACCCCGATTCGTCGCAGGTGCGGTAGGCCCAACCTCTAAAACTGCATCGATATCACCGGACGTTAATAATCCCGGGTACCGAAACACATCATTTGATGAGCTGGCTGAAAACTATTATGCCGCTGTCAAAGCGCTGGTAGAAGGTGGCGTCGACACCATTCTGATCGAAACAATATTCGATACATTGAATTCGAAAGCAGCAGTTTATGGTACGCAGCGCTATTTTGAAGATGTAGGTTTCAGTTTGCCCGTAATGATTTCTGGCACCATAACTGACGCCTCCGGCAGAACACTGTCAGGACAAACCACCGAGGCCTTCTGGAACTCTCTGGCACATGCCAAGCCAATCAGTATCGGTCTAAACTGTGCATTAGGGGCCGATGCCCTGCGCCCTTATATGGTTGAGCTTGCCAACAAGGCAGACACCTATACCAGCGCCCACCCTAATGCCGGACTGCCTAATGAGTTTGGCGAATACGACCAAACGCCAGAAGAAATGGCAGACATCATTGAATCATTCGCCCGTGACGGCCTGGTAAATATTATTGGTGGTTGCTGTGGTTCCAGCCCGGCACACATCAAAGCCATCGCCGAAAGGGTGGCGAAGTATGCCCCCAGACGAATTCCGGACATAAAACCTGCTATGCGCCTGTCGGGGCTCGAACCTTTTACGGTTGACGAAAATTCATTGTTTGTAAACGTTGGCGAAAGAACCAACGTTACCGGCTCGGCCAAATTTCTAAAGCTGATAAAAGAAGAAGACTATGAGCAGGCACTGGATGTTGCCCGCCAACAGGTCGAAAATGGCGCACAAGTCATCGACATCAATATGGATGAAGGCATGCTGGACGCCTCCTATGCGATGCAAACCTTCCTGAATCTTATTGCATCCGAGCCGGATATTTCCCGCGTACCAATAATGGTCGACTCTTCTAAGTGGGAGGCGATTGAAACCGGCCTGAAGTGTATTCAGGGTAAAGCTATTGTTAACTCAATCAGCTTAAAAGAAGGTGAAGAAGAATTTATTCAACGGGCCAAAGCCTGCATGAAATACGGCGCTGCAGCGGTAATTATGGCTTTTGACGAAGCCGGTCAGGCCGACAGTTTTGCAAGAAAAACAGAGATCTGTAAACGCTCATACGACATCCTTGTCGGCATTGGTTTTCCACCTCAGGATATCATTTTTGACCCCAATATTTTCGCCGTGGCGACAGGTATTGAAGAACATAACAACTACGCCGTCGACTTTATTGAAGCGACCCGCTGGATTCGCCAGAACCTTCCCTACGCCAGCGTTTCAGGCGGTGTGAGTAACGTCTCATTCTCTTTTCGCGGCAATAACCATGTAAGAGAGTCCATACACTCTGTCTTCCTTTATCATGCTATCAAAGCGGGCATGAACATGGGTATCGTTAACCCGGCACAACTGGTTATCTACGACGATATCGAGCCTGAACTAAAAGAACGTGTTGAGGATGTCATTCTCAACCGTCGCCCTGATGGCACGGACCGACTATTGGAAATCGCCGATCAATTCAAAGGTGAAGTAGGCAAGAAAAAAGAAGAAGACCTTAGCTGGCGTGAGTGGCCGGTTAAAAAGCGGCTTGAGCACGCCCTCGTCAAGGGCATCACGACATTTATTATCGAAGATACTGAAGAAGCCCGACTACAATCTACGAAAACCATTGAGGTCATCGAAGGCCCGCTGATGGAAGGCATGAATGTGGTTGGCGACCTGTTTGGCGATGGCAAGATGTTTTTACCACAAGTGGTAAAAAGTGCGCGCGTGATGAAGCAGTCAGTTGCTCACCTCATCCCTTTTATCGAAGCCGAGAAAGGTGGCGCCACTGAAGCCAAAGGTAAAATTCTCATGGCGACGGTAAAAGGCGATGTGCATGATATCGGTAAGAACATCGTCGGCGTTGTGCTGCAGTGCAACAACTTTGAGGTCATCGATCTTGGTGTAATGGTGCCTTGCGAAACCATCATTCAAACAGCATTAAAAGAAAAGGTAGATATCATCGGGCTCAGCGGCCTGATTACACCTTCATTGGATGAAATGGTTCATTTTGCCAAAGAAATGCAACGTCAAAACCTGAATATCCCGGTAATGATCGGTGGCGCGACTACCTCCAAGGCACACACTGCCGTAAAAATCGAACCACAATATCAAAACGATATTGCCGTCTATGTTTCGGATGCCTCGCGCAGCGTTGGCGTTGCCACGCAACTCATCAGCAAAACATTAAAACAGGACTTCGTTGCCGACACTCGCAAAGAATATGACGCGGTGAGAATTAGACGCGCTAACAAGGCAGAAAAAACGCCTTTGCTAGATTACCAAGAAGCCGTCGCGAGAAAATTCAGCCCTGACTGGGATAACTACACGCCACCGCAGCCAACATTTACCGGCGTAAAAGTTTTCGATAACTATCCATTGGAAGAGTTACTTGAATACATCGACTGGACACCGTTTTTTATATCTTGGGATATTTCAGGAAAGTATCCTGCAATATTTGACGACCCAAAGAAAGGAGAAGCGGCAAAAACCTTGTTTGACGATGCACAAAAAATGCTGCGTAAAATAATTGATGAGAAACTAATCCAGGCGAAGGCGGTAATTGGCTTCTGGCCAGCTAACAGCAATGGTGCAGACGACGTCACGGTGGCAGATGATACCGGCAACACCATCGCAACACTGCATCATCTGCGTCAGCAAACCAATAAAAACAATGAACCGCAAAACTACTCACTGGCAGACTTTGTCGCCCCCAAAAGCACGGGCATTAAAGACCATGTAGGTGCATTTGCGGTTACAACAGGTCTTGGCGCTGATGCTCTGGCAAAATCTTACGAAGCGGCCCACGATGATTACAACAGCATCATGGTTAAAGCCCTGGCAGACAGACTCGCAGAAGCACTAGCAGAGCGCATGCACCAACGAGTACGCACAGAATTCTGGGCCTATCAAACAAGCGAAAGCTTAACCAATGAAGAGCTGATAAAAGAGAAATATAGCGGTATTCGCCCTGCTCCCGGTTATCCAGCATGCCCGGATCATACAGAAAAGGACACGCTTTTTAGGCTTCTTGATGCGACAGCAAACGCCGACATTAAGCTGACCGAGCATTTTGCAATGCTGCCGGCTGCCTCGGTAAGCGGCTTTTATTATTCACACCCTCAGTCAAAATATTTTGCTGTCGGCAGAATTGGTAAAGACCAGGTTGAAGATTATGCGCGCCGCAAAGATATGACTGTGTCCGAAGCCGAGCGCTGGCTATCCCCATCACTGTCCTACGACACTTGAGGTGAGGCCCAGCCAGGCATTTGATGGCTTTGTTAGTATCATTGGCTATTAGGATATTTAAAAATAATCATTTTATGAATAAGGGCGAACTGGTATCTTACCGCCCGTTTTCTAATTTCGACCGTTAATAAAGGTCACCAGATTGACGTTGCGCCGCAACAGGATTCAGGTAGAGAAAAATGTACAAATACGACGAACATGATCAAACAATTGTTAACGAGCGGGTTCGCCAGTTTAAGGGTCAAACCGATCGATATCTAAAAGGTGAACTTTCTGACGAAGAATTTCTGGCATTACGCCTGCAAAATGGATTGTATATCCAACGTCTGGCACCGATGCTGCGTATTGCGGTACCTTACGGCATGCTTAATTCGACACAGGTGAGAAAACTTGCCGAACTTTGCCGCAAGTACGACAAAGGTTATGCACACTTCACTACACGTCAGAACGTGCAGTTTAACTGGCCAAAACTTGAGGATGTTCCAAGCATTCTAAGTGAACTTGCCAGCGTTGAAATGCACGCCATTCAAACAAGTGGTAACTGCATCCGCAACACCACGACGGATCAGTTCGCTGGCGCCATCGCGGATGAAGTAACAGACCCCCGCCCATACTGCGAGATTATTCGTCAGTGGTCTACCTTCCACCCAGAATTTGCCTTTCTGCCTAGAAAGTTCAAAATTGCAGTCAATTCGGTTCCCAATAACGATCGCGCTGCAACATTAGTACACGATATCGGTGTGCAACTGGTAAAAGACGCCAACGGCAATGTCAGTTACGACATCTACGCTGGCGGCGGTTTGGGCAGAACGCCAATGGTCGCAAGTCTTATTAGAAAACAGCTGCCAGAGCTGGATCTGCTCACCTACCTTGAGGCGATTTTACGTGTATACAATCGATACGGCCGACGGGACAACAAGTACAAAGCTCGTATAAAAATTCTCGTAAAAGCAATGACGCCAGAGGTATTCGCCGCCAAAGTCGACGAAGAATGGGCGCACATTAAAGCATCTTCAAACCGTCTAACCAGTGCAGAAATCAGCCGGGTTAAAGCATTTTTCGTTGACCCCGCATACGAGACTCTCGACAACAATCCCGCTGAACTCACCGCAGCACTAGCCAATAACAAGGCCTTCAGCCGTTGGTACGAGAGAAACACGGACACCCACAAAAAGCCCGGCTACCGCCTGGTAACGTTAACCATGAAAAAACTTGGCACGCCACCAGGGGATGTTAGCGACCGACAACTAGAAGCAATTGCCGAGCTTGCCGATCAATACAGCTTTGGCGAAGTGCGGGTTACGCACAATCAAAACGTCGTGCTCGCCGATGTAAAACAAAGCGACCTCTTTGCTCTTTGGGAAAAAGCCTACGAACAAGGTTTTGCAACACCCGTATTAGGCATGTTAACCGACATTATCTGCTGCCCCGGTGGCGACTACTGCTCATTGGCAAACGCTAAATCTATTCCCGTCGCGGAACAGATTCAGGCAAAGTTTGACGATCTCGATTACGTCTACGATATCGGTGAGCTTGAGCTAAACATCTCGGGTTGTATGAACGCTTGTGGTCACCATCATGTAGGGCACATTGGTATTCTTGGGGTTGATAAGAAAGGTGCTGAGTTCTATCAGGTATCACTCGGTGGATCATCAGGTAAAATTGCCGGGCACACCGACACCGACATCGGCAAAATTCTTGGGCCTTCTTTCGCTCGGGCTGACATGCCAGAAGTCATCGAGAAGCTGATTACTGTCTATACCGAGAATAGAACTGAAGAAGAGCTTTTTATTGATACTTACAGAAGAATTGGAATTGACCCGTTTAAGGAGCGAGTTTATGCGCCAGCTCATTAAAGACAACCAGATCATCAGTGACACCTGGACAATCTTAACGAAAGAAGAATGTGCTGAGACTATTCCTGCAGGAAATGTTCTGGTGCCGGTAAAAGTTTGGCTAGCGAATCACGAAGCCTTGGTAAATCGCCAGGATATTGGTATCTGGTTCGAAGGTGATGACGAGCCAGAGAAAATTGGGGCTGAACTAACAAGGTTTCCTGTAATCGCGGTTAACTTCCCCAAATTTGCCGATGGCAGAGGCTATTCGATTGCCCGGCTGATTAAAGAGCGCTATCAGTTTACCGGTGAGCTTCGGGCTATTGGTGATGTTTTGCGGGATCAGCTTTATTTCTTACAACGTTGCGGGTTTAACTCGTTTCAAGTGCGAGCAGACAGAATCGATGAATCTGCAATTGAAAGCTTCAAAGATTTTTCAACGGTCTATCAAGCTGCCGCAGACGAAACTCCTGCGCTGTTTCACAAGCGTTAAGCTGTATAATTAATTGCCCCTTACTGCCTGCATACGCGATCATGACTATGCAGGCAGTATAAAGAACCCGACTCCCACCCCAGATAAAGTTTAGTTATTTCATTTTCTCAGCATCAGATGCACTATACTTTCAAAGTGTCTCAACCATTCTCGATTATCATGTGATGCTAAATGACTGATATCAACATAATTAATTCGTTCTTTTTAATTTTCTCTGGTGCGGCACTCTTCGCTTCGTTTGCGCTATACACTCGTCAGCCACTTCTTATCGCCTACATAGTTTTAGGTGCGGTAATCGGCCCCTACGGCTTCAACTATGTCAACGACCCTGACTTACTGGCTGAGTTTTCTAAGATAGGCATTATTTTTTTGCTGTTTCTTCTCGGTCTGGACATGCAGCCAAAAAATTTAGCCACGATGCTACAAAAGGCCACCCTGGTGGCACTGGGCAGTTCGGCGGTATTCCTTGCCATTGGCTACTCGGTTGGAGTACTGGCGGACTTTTCCCAGAGGGAGTCGATAATCATTGGCGTGGCGATGATGTTTTCTAGCACCATCATCGGTATTAAATTACTGCCGACAACCGTCCTGCATCACAAACATACCGGCGAACTTGTTGTCGGGCTGCTGCTATTACAAGATCTGATCGCCATCATCGTGTTATTAATACTTGGCGGACACCAGAATTCGAATAACGAAGCCCCCACGCTATCGGTTGTACAATTTCTGATCACGATGGTTAATCTGCCGCTATTGATAATATTTGCTTTCTTTTCTGTGCGAATCGTTTTATTACGGGTGATACGCAAGTTTGATCGCTTTCACGAATTCATTTTTCTTGTCGCGATTGGCTGGTGCTTAGGCATAGCAGAACTAGCACATTACGTTGGGCTATCCCATGAAATCGGCGCGTTTATTGCCGGTATCAGCCTGGCCACCAGCCCTATTTCGTTATATATCGCTGAACACTTAAAGCCGCTGCGGGATTTCTTTTTGATTCTTTTCTTTTTCAGCCTTGGTGCCAGCTTTAACCTTTCACTATTGGCAGAAATATTAATTCCATCACTAATATTGGCTTTTATTGTTCTGCTGGCAAAACCGGTAACGTTCCACCTGCTGCTCAAAACCATCAAAGAGCCACCCAGCATTTCCTGGGAGGTAGGAGTCAGACTAGGGCAAATCAGTGAGTTCTCGTTATTGATTGCATTTCTGGCAACCAGTACGCAACTTATCAGTGAAAGCGCCTCAACGCTGATTCAGGCAACGGCAATCATTACATTTTTGGTCAATAGCTATATGGTGATCTTTCGCTACCCCAGCCCCATCGCGATTTCAGACAAACTGCGAAGGGACTGAGAAAAAGACACCTCAACAGCGCTTAGTCATGCTTGAGGATATAACGGCCACACACAGCGCCTTGCTTCATTTTACCCAACACTTCGGTCAGGCCATGCAAATTCACCGTTGTCGTAGCCTTGGCAAGCTCAGGAACATTCCACGCCGAGCCAATCAGGTTCCACATCTCGCTTTTCTTGCTCAGTGGAATTTCAACAGAGTCGATACCCAACAGATTTACACCTCGCAGAATAAAGGGTAAAACCGTTGCATTAAACGCCGTGCCAGCAACCAACCCACAGGTCGTCACACTACCACTATGCTTTAATTGTTTAATTGCCGAACCGAGCACTTCACCACCCACCGTATCACATACCGCATCCCACTGTTCTTTCAGCAGCGGCTTTGGAGACGCTTCCAGCACATCACGCCCAACGACCTCTTTAGCCCCCAGCATCAACAGCATATCAGTCGCGTCTGACTTTGCGGTGGAGGCAACCACATGCATACCAAGCTTCGCCAGAATTGCCACCGCAACGGTACCGACACCACCAGTGGCACCAGTAACCAATACCTGGCCAGCGGGCTTTAAGCCGTTTTGAAGAAGCTTATCCACTGACAAGGCAGCAGTGAGTCCGGCAGTACCATAGATCATAGCCATTTCAGCCGAGAGCGAATCAGGCAAAGGCAGCACCCAGGCAGAAGGCACGGAAATATATTCGCCAAAACCACCCGCAGTATTCATCCCCAGATCGTAACCTGTTACCAATACCTGATCGCCCTCTTTAAAACGCTCAGACGAACTGCGCTGTACAATCCCTACGGCATCGATACCTGGGGTGTGGGGATAGTTGCGGGTAACTCCCTTATTACCGTTCGCAGACAGCATATCTTTGTAATTTACCGATGAGTACTGCACCTTTATCAGTAACTCATTGGGCGGCAAGTTATCAGTATCAAGGGTCGTGACCTGTTGCGCGAAGATACCTTTCTCTGGTTCAGTTATCTGTAAAGCCTGGTACATCGTCATAATATATACTCCTAGCGAAGTTTTGGATTCATTAAGACATAAACCTATTAGTGTTCATCGCTGATAATAACTTAAGGGTCGCTTTCTCTATTCCTGTGCTAACCGCTATACCCAACTTTTCTTGCAAAGTTTTCTTTTCAACATAAGTCACTGCGTAGACATCCGCAGCGTCACAGCACTGCAGAAGATAATCATCTGATGTCATCAATTCATCCACAAGCTTCACATCCATTGCCCGCTTTCCAAACCAAACGTCACCATTGGCGACTTTATCAATTTCGACAACCGGGCGGTGCTCTGACACAAAGCTCTTGAACAGCTCGTGCGTATCTTCAAGGTCGCTGACAAACTTTTCACGGCCTTTCTCGGTGTTTTCACCAAAAATAGTCAGCGTACGTTTGTGCTCTCCCGCCGTGAGCACTTCGAAATCAATATGGCTTTTTTGCAATAATCTATGAAAGTTGGGAATCTGTGCAACCACGCCAATCGAGCCAAGAATGGCAAATGGTGAAGCAATGATTCTATCTGCAACGCAAGCCATCATATATCCGCCACTGGCGGCGACCTTATCAACACAGGCAGTTAAGCCCACGCCCTTACTGCGAATTCGATCCATCTGCGCCGATGCCAGCCCGTAAGAGTGTACCATACCGCCGCCGCTTTCTAGCCGCACCACAACTTCGTCAACGCCCGGCTTCGCCATGGCTAACACAGCGGTAATGGATGCCCGTAACTGCTCGTTATCCGACGCTTTAATGTCGCCATCAAAATCAAGCACATAGACACGTTTTTTGGCTTCAATGGCGCCTTCCGGCTGCGCTTTAGCTTCTTTGGCTTTTTGCTTGGCGTCTTTTTTCAACTGTTTATCATAAAGTTTTAATGCATGTTCATCGAGAACATGCTCCATCATCAGATGCTTAATTTTTTCATATTTTTTATTGAGGTTTTTAACTTCAATATGACCATTCTCACTACTCTTTCCATTTATCGCTGCAGACGCTGCCGCCGATATAATTAACAATATTGCCACCACGATAGTGACTGCTTTCGCCAAGAAAATTCCGTACTCTGTTAAAAATTCCACAAAACTGTCCTCAGAAGTAAAACGCGCAAAGACCATACATTGGGCAAAATAGCCGAATATCAATGCTACGACCCGAACAAAAAAGATTTGACAAAAATTCAAACAAGCGTTCGCTTTGCTGTTGACAACGTTAAAGAATCAACTTAAATTCAGTGCTGTTAAACGGGGATCGGGTGTAACCCGATAGTCATTTGAAGCGAATGCAGAACTTACCACCTCTTCACTAAAGAGCAAACTTAGTATCTGCGCGACCTAAAAGAACGAAAAGGACATTAAAATGCCTGTAGCTAAAATCTTCGAGCAGTTAAAAGACAACTTTAACGCTGATGCAGCCGATGGTCTTGATCTTGTTTTCCAATTTGATATCGAAGATGCGGACAACTATCACCTGGTTATCAAAGATGGTGCATGTGAGCTGGTCAAAGGCGACAACAGCGATCCATCAGTAACGCTAATCATGAGCACTGAAACACTTCAGGGTATCGTCAGCGGTGAAACCGATGGTATGCAAGCATTTATGGCAGGTCAGCTGCGTGCTGAAGGCGATATGATGTTGGCCACTAAATTAGGCGAGCTGTTCAGCATCGGTTAATTTTAGCTAAGTGAGGTCGGATATGGCCTCACTTTTCTTCCCTCTCAACCTTCCCCGCTCTTCTAATCTAATTCACACAGACTCTATCGCGAGCGACTGACTTAACTGCCATAACCTATTGACTTCAAACTCTCCTCAGTCAGCACCAGCAGCTCTGGATTAGGCTTTTCATGTACAGCCAGACTTTCGATATAGTATTCAAGCGAAGTCAGTATATCTGCCAGTGTTTCCAGCGTCTTTTGCTCAGGGCGTGTTGTCGTATCAATTAACTCTTTTTGAATGCAGCTAGCACAGTTTATGAGTGAAGCCGCCAGCCGCTGTTCACCTATTATTTGCATACTGCCCCGTATCGCATCAAGAGATGCGCACACATTAGCAAGGTGCAGTTTGTCGTACTCCGATTCAAAGTAAGTAGTTATCGCACGCTTGGTTAACGCTATACCAGACTGCGCTTCGCCAATAACAACGATTAATGCCTCAACCAAAAACGGGCTCTCACCACCACGCCTGTTTTCCTCGTGAGCAATATCATCAGCTTCTATCGTAATGCCGGTTTGCGCGATTTTCTGGCTGGCCTGCTCGACAGCCAATACCGCATCGGCAATGCCCATTAGTTCGTCTTCAGTGGGCGTGCGAGATTGCTCAGACCAATCCGTTAACACCGCGCACTGCTTTCTGGCAAGTTCACTGAGATTGCTAAGGTTAAGCATCATCAGCGTGTCGGCAAGACGCTGAAATGTCGACACAATCACCGAAAAGTCTGTTACATCCGGATCTATGCCACGCTCAATAATATCGAGCTTGTCTTTTAATTGTGTTATTTCTTCCTGTAGGGCCAATGCCAACGATTTAAGAACATCTGCACCTGGACCAAACAGGTGCTTCTTATTTTCGACCAGCTTGCGCTCGTTAAACTCCATGGGAGCTTTGCCATAGCCATCCAGTACAAACAGCACTTCTTCGTTGTGTGAACCACTTAGAGCCAACATGTAGACCAGCTCTTTAACAATAGCATCAGGCGCCGATTTGGAAGTAACAACCTTACCCACGTATACCAGTTCTTTTGTATACTTTTCCACCCGCATGAATAGTCTTTTTCGGGACTTGGTGATTTCCATCTGGCGATCAAGCATCGCCTGTACGGTGATTACTGAAAGGCACCACAGCTGGCTCAAAGGGGCACCATCGCAAAGTCGCGAGAACCCTGAGCATGCCTGTGCGATAAGCTTGAGACTGATTTCGACATTAGCTTCACGCAGGACGCCAAGTAACCCAATCTGATAGGTATGACGTAGCCTTTTGGCATGGTGGTCAAAGTCGCTTAAAGCAGGCTTATTGTGCTTTTTAAAGGGTGTGCAGATATCAAACTTTTTCGAGAAGTCCAGTTCAAAAAAATGGGAGTCAGGCAGCGGCTTGGCATTTCTTGCCACTCTAAGTTCATTGACTATTGGTAGTAACAACTCCGGGTGGTCTTCCCTTTTCTTATGGAAGTATTCGACATAGCGGCGGAGAATGAACAAAGAATTTATCAGTGTTGTTAGAAGATTATTTTTGTCGTCAGTCGCACCAACCGGCACTTCGTTAGCCAAAGATACGGCTTCCTGACACAGTTGTACCGCACCGTGAATTTCTACCAGAACAAAAATGCCGCGCAACTGATTGATGAAATCAATACAGTTCTGTAAATCCTCGCTACTATCGCGATTTTCCTGAAAGTGCTCGAGGCTTTGTTCAGCCTGGTTAATAGTTGCTTCAATTTCCACCTTAACCAGATCAAAAGAAGCAGCCGATGCCGCCAAGGACGTTTGTGCCATGTAAATTCAATCCCTAACTATATTTTCCGGCCAGAAAAAAATTGCTTACTGGCACAAATTGATTCCCGAACAAATGGATAAAAACTTTCGATTTATTCTTAACTTATAACACATATTTGACGCTTCACAAGAAACCTTGTGTTTCGCTTAGTAACCGTTTTATCACGCATATCCGAGCATTATAACTACTAAGCATAGCCCTATTGTGAATAATGCGCTGCAACTCTGCCGGTTTTTTAGTTTTGAAAACTTTCGCCAAACAAAAACAGTACATTTTTTGAGCAAATCCATGGAAAGCCAACTAATCTCATATTATTAAACGGATATAGCGGCACTGCGCCAATAATTAGCTTGGCTTTTCATCGTCATTCTTTAGAATCACCCCTTCCAAAAACCGAGGCGGACAATGGGTATGACACGAACACTCTCACAGGCTTTTTACAAAAACTTCTTGGGGCATTCTCCTGCCTGGTATAAACAAACAATTATAGCGTTTCTGATCATTAATCCGATGGTTTTCTACATTGCCCCCTATGCCGCAGGTTGGCTGCTGATCGTAGAATTTATTTTTACTCTGGCACTGGCGTTAAAGTGTTATCCGTTGCAGCCAGGCGGGCTTTTGGCACTAGAAGCTGTTGTCATCGGCATGGTCTCGCCTGAAACGGTTTACCATGAGGTGGAAGGAAATTTAGAAGTCATACTGCTACTGATTTTTATGGTGGCAGGCATCTATTTTATGAAAAGCCTGTTGCTGTATGTTTTTACTAAAATATTGCTTGGCATCAAATCGAAACCCATGCTGGCAATGTTTTTCAGCTTCGTTTGCGGCCTCTTATCAGCATTTCTGGACGCATTGACGGTAACCGCCGTAATTATCAGTGTGAGTGTCGGTTTTTTTGCGGTGTACCACAAGGTAGCCTCTGGGAAAAACCATTCACACGCGCATGATCATGGTGACGACGGTGCGGTACACGACACCCATCGTGCGGATCTGGAGCAGTTTCGTGCTTTTCTGCGTAGTCTGTTGATGCACGGCGCTGTCGGCACGGCGTTAGGAGGCGTTTGCACGCAAGTTGGCGAACCCCAAAACCTGTTAATCGCTGATCGTTTAGGCTGGAACTTTGCTCAATTCTTTGTGGAAATGGCCCCTGTTACGATGCCAGTTCTGGCGATGGGCCTGTTAACCTGCTACCTGCTGGAAAAAACAGGCAAGTTTGATTACGGCGCACTCATACCTGACTCGGTTAGAGGTATTCTGGAAGACTTTGCCGAACAAGAGTCTCGCAAAATGACTCAGGATCAAAAAGCAGCACTCATATCCCAAGGTCTGGTGGCAGTAGTTCTCGTTCTTGGGCTCGCATTCCACGTGGCTGAAGTAGGTCTGATTGGCTTAATGGTTATTGTGCTGGCTACCGCGCTGACGGGCGTCACCGAAGAGCACCAAATAGGCAAAGCCTTTGAAGAAGCGCTGCCATTTACTGCCTTATTGGTGGTGTTTTTCACTATTGTTGGCGTTATCCACGAATTACACCTGTTTACCGGCATTATCCAGGCGGTTTTACACATGGAGACCAACACGCAACCCGGCATGTTTTTTATTGCCAATGGCGTATTAAGCATGATTTCCGACAACGTTTTCGTGGCAACGGTGTACATTGACGAAGTGAAAGCCGCCTTCGATGCTGGCGATATGACTCGTGAACATTTTGAAAAACTGGCGATCGCTATCAACACTGGTACAAACTTACCTAGTGTCGCCACCCCGAATGGTCAAGCAGCATTCCTGTTCTTGCTAACGTCCGCTATTGCCCCCCTTATCCGCCTTTCCTACGGAAAAATGGTGTGGATGGCACTCCCATATACCGTGGTTATGGGTGGCGTCGGTTACATTGCTATTTCAAACTTTATTTAAGAAGGCCAAACAGTTTCAGCTAATAAAAAAGACCCTGCGATGGGTCTTTTTTATTTAACTACATCAACTTTATTCAACTACACCAACTTTATTCAACTACAAAAAGTCACCAGCCAGAACCTTCCAACGATTTCCAAATCGCTCCTTCACTTGCCTTATCGATTGCCTCCAGGCGCTCTCGATGCTTCTCGATATCCGCTTCCGTGGCCTTGATAACGCGAGTACGCGCACGATCATCGCTTAACCTGATCAGAGAACTCGCTGACACCTCGCCATCATCGTCTGTACCTGCATCAAGTAGAAGCGCAGTCTGGCCTCCAGTCATCGCTAAATAAACGTCAGCAAGGATCTCCGAGTCCAACAAGGCACCGTGCAACTCCCGGTGGCTATTATCAATACCATAACGTTTACAAAGCGCATCCAGGCTATTTCTTTGACCAGGATGCTTCTTCCGGGCAAAAAGCAGCGTATCCAGAATACTGCAATAGTCAGTGACATTACCTAGCTGGGGCGAGAGCAGTGAAAACTCATAATTAATAAAACCAACGTCAAATGCCGCATTGTGTATGACAAGTTCCGCACCGTTGATAAACTCTAAAAATTCTTTTGCGATAGCAGCAAATACAGGTTTGTCGTTCAAAAAATCGTTACCGATCTGGTGAACCTCAAAAGCTCCTTCATCCACTGCCCTTTCGGGATTGATATACTGATGATATGTCCGCCCGGTGAGTTTTCGGTTTTCCATCTCGACGCAACCGATTTCAATAATGCGGTGCCCCTGACTCACTTCCAGGCCAGTTGTTTCAGTATCCAGTACTACTTGACGCATATTCTTCTATCCTGCCCTTACCCATCACTGGCTTAATCAGCCTATCCAATCGTCAAAACACCTTCGTTGGCCAATTCATCTGCACGTTCATTTTCTGGGTGGCCGGCATGCGCTTTTACCCAGTGCCAGTTAACCTTATGAAAACTAACCAGCTTCCAAATCGTTTGCCACAAATCTGCATTTTTCACTGGCTTTCGCGCACTGGTTTTCCAGCCATTCTTCTGCCAGGCGAATATCCACTCAGTAATGCCCTTTCGCAAATATTGCGAGTCAGTGAAGATATCTACCTCACAAGGCTCCTTTAGTGACTCAAGCGCTTTGATGGCCCCCATAAGCTCCATTCGGTTATTGGTTGTAGCTGGCTCACCACCGCAAATTTCTTTAACGTGCTCGCCATACCTTAATACCGCCCCCCAGCCGCCTTTACCCGGATTTCCTTTACAAGCGCCATCAGTAAATACTCTGATCTTTTTCATTGATTACTTTTTATTCCTTTCTTACGACTATGTGAAAACGGATCAGCGACAAACAATGAGTTCTTACTGAGACCATTTGCCACCGGCATACCAATTACCTTGGCGGTTTTCCACTTGGGTTTAATCGGTATCGCCGCACTCACCTGTTTCTGTGCATAGACACAGTAATAAGCACCTAAGGGCAACTTAAAATGCCTGCCTATCTTTTCGAGCAATCCGGGTTTTTGCGAGTAGGCCCAACGTTGCACCGGCATTTTATAAAAGCCGTAATTCGTTCTGTCGACTTCAAAATTAAGCAGCTCAAGCCAGTCCACAACACGCTGACTTGAGATAAAGCGACCATTCCAAGGTGCCCCCCTATCCCGATTAAATACCCTGCGCATTCCCCAAAAACTTAACGGGTTAAAGCCAATAATAAGCAAGTGACCGCCACTTTTTAGAGACCGGCTTACCTCTCTCAGTGTCTGGTGGGGAAAAGAGGCATAATCAAGCGTGTGATGCATGATAACAAGATCAACACTATGCTGAGCCAGAGGCAACTCATGTGGTAAAGCGGCTACTACGCCGTCAGGCATATCAGCTTCCCGCTTAGGTACAACAGCTACGCGATGCGGAATGTTACCATTACTGGCAACGGGCAAACGATGACTGATCGCCAATTCTATTTGGTGTGAACCATAGGCGTCAGCACATTTTTCGAAGACAAGCGCACGCTGTTCGGCGAGAAGCTGTCGGCCCAACGTCGTCTGGAACCAGTCCTCATAGCTTTTTTGACAGATAAGATGCTCTTCTACCGAGCTATTCTTCATCGACTTCATATCGATTCCCTGGAGCTTGTTGATATCTTGTACTTGCCCCTTTGTGTATAAAGATACAAAGTGGATCCACTTAGGCTAGCGGCTTCTATCAACAGCACAATTTGATTTATTTTTTTGCGACGCTTTTGATTAGCAGTTAATCTTTACGGTCGAAAACGCCCAATTAATCTATAAAATGGTGCCAATTCTCATGTATTCAATCATACCCATACCCGCATTTACAGATAATTATATCTGGGCCATCTGCAATCCTGAAACGGGAGCCGTCATTGTTGTTGATCCGGGTGACGCCAAACCGGTCGAAGCCTTCCTCCAACAACGGCGCTATAGTCTTATTGGTATCTTGGTGACACACCATCATATGGATCATATCGGTGGCATTCAATCTCTAAAGGATCACTATGGCGTTCCTGTGTACGGTTTTGAAAAAAGTAAAATAGATACACTTACCCACAAAGTGAAGGAAGGCGACACTTTTTCGCTGATGGGGCTTGAGTTTTCAGTGCTGGAGGTTCCCGGGCACACACTGGATCACATCGCGTATACCGTAAACGAAGACCTGGACAAACCAGCTCTGTTTTGTGGTGACACGCTCTTCAGTGGAGGTTGCGGCAGGCTTTTTGAAGGTACGGCTGACACCATGTTCAGCTCCCTGGCAAAACTGAAATCACTGCCAGCCGAGACACAAGTTTATTGTACCCACGAATACACGCTGTCTAACCTTGCCTTCGCCAGGGCCGCGATGCCGGAAAACAACGACCTGACACGCTATCGCGACAGCTGTGAATCTATGCGCAGCGCCGGCAACCCGACACTCCCTTCTACTATTGAAATTGAACGTAAGATTAACCCATTTCTGCGCTGCGATACCGGCGAGGTTAAATCAAGTGTGTCACAGCAGATCGCGAAGACGTTAACAGATGAGCGCCAGGTTTTTGCAGACTTGCGAAAATGGAAAGATAGTTTTTAAAGACCGATTTTTTTGATTAATCTGCGGAGACGACGCTCCAGTCTCCGCAAACTTCCTCCAGGGGTTTTATTACAAAAAAGTAAGGCCTATTGATAATATAAAATACCAGCCATACAATCGCCTCTTACATGGACCGACTGCAGCACCGGATTGCGCAGATTTTTATTTATTTCACAACGAGTTACAACACCTTCTTAATGCGATTTAACAACCGAGCTTTAACTCTTACCCTTATATTCTTTATTACGTCTTGCTCACTCGTTTCCATAACCGATGAGAATACTGAAGACCCGACTCTTTTTTCAGAGAACGCCACCACAGGTGAAATTTCCGTCCAAGAAAGCGTAGATGATGAAGTTTTAGCGGAAGCAGAAGAGAGCCCCGCCCCACAAAAAGATATCAGTGATGATATTGTTTATACCGACACATCAATGGCAGATGCCGGAACAGATTCAGCAGACAACGAAGAAGCCGAGGCATTTTTCCCAGCCAACAGTGTTGAGCTGGCGGAGCTGCAAAAAGAAGTGACTGTTGGCGATACAGAAGATAGCACCACAACTCATAACACTAGCGCCGCGACAGAGTCACCAACATCTATTTGGCCGCGCATGCGTGATGGCTTTAAATTAGACCTCACCGAAGATAACCGCCGTATAGCCGTCGAGCTGGAATGGTACGCCAGGAACCAAAGCTACCTGAATCGCACTTTTTTACGCGCAGAGCGCTATCTCCACCACATTGTTGAAGAAGTAGAAAAACGAAATATTCCCATGGAAATGGCGCTTTTGCCCGTTGTTGAAAGCGCCTTTGACCCCTTTGCCTACTCCCATGGCAGGGCCTCCGGCATTTGGCAGTTTATTCCCGGCACAGGCAAAATGTACGGTCTTAAACAAGACTGGTGGTATGACGGTCGCCGAGATGTTGTCGCCTCGACAGATGCAGCACTAAACTACCTTGATCATCTTGCCGGACGATTTGACGGTGACTGGCAACACGCACTGGCCTCTTACAACTCCGGTGGCGGCACTGTATCCAAGGCTATTAGACTGAACACATCAAAAGGTAAACCTACTGACTTTTGGTCGCTAAAACTACCCCGCGAAACAAGGGCCTATGTTCCCAAGCTGATTGCCATTGCAAAAATTGTTGCTGACCCCGAAAAGTATGGCGTTACCCTACCCCATATCGATAATAAACCGCAGTTCGAAGTGATCAATGCAGAAAGTCAGATTGATCTTGCACAAGCGGCAAAACTTGCCGAAATCGACCTGAATGACCTGTACCTGCTCAACCCGGGCTTTAATCGCTGGGCGACTCCACCACTGGGACCCCACAAACTGGCTATCCCAATTGCGCAGGCTGATATATTCAGGCAAAACCTGTCCGCATTGCCGAAAGATCAACGTGTAAACTGGCAACGTTACAAAGTTAAAAGTGGCGATTCATTAATCAGCATTTCGAAAAAGCACCACACCACACCACAGGTTATTAAAGACGTAAACAAACTACGCTCCAGCTTCATCCGTATCGGTGATACCCTGCTAATACCTGTAGCAACCAAAAGCCTTGACCAGTATGCGCTAAGTGCAGGCAGCCGCTTAGAAACAACCCAAAGCAAATACACCGGTACACCAGGGCTGGCAAAAATTGATTACGAAGTCCGCAGTGGCGACACTCTCTGGGACCTTTCTCGCAAATATAGCGTTGGTGTCCGGTCTTTAGCAAAATGGAACGGCATTGCGCCAACAGACCCACTAAAACCCAAACAAAAACTGGTTATTTGGTCAAAAGCCGGGCCACAAAAAGCTAGCACGCAAAACATCAATGTAGCCTCGAATCAGATTCCATCCAGCCGCACAATGATAAGAAAAATTAATTATCGGGTGCGCAGTGGCGACTCTTTAGCAAGAATTGCAGATAAGTTTAATGTTCGGGTCAGTGATATTGTTGGCTGGAACAAAATCAACCCAAAGACATATTTACAACCAGGCCAACGCCTCACATTGCACGTTGATATTGCCTCTGGCTACTAGAACTTGATTGCCATCGCATGAAAATGGCGGCAGATTATTTTTTAGCCTTGCTCTTACTGGCGATAACGGCCAAGGCCATATTCGCCTGCATGGCAAAATGCTTGAAGCCTGATAAATAGTTTGATGAGAGCGGGCGCTTACTAACACCGATATCGGAATAAATGAAGCCAATTTGACGCTCATTGGCCGATAAGGGTGCGATTAAAAACTCTTCACAGCCAATAACGGCCTTCATATCTGGCGCTAACTTCCCATATAGACTATGTGATTTCCGGATCTGTGTACTTTCGCCCAATTTAAAAACACTGAAGAAAAAATTGCCATCTCCTTTAAAGTAGCGAAAACGAAACTTTTCCTTCCAATTGTCCTTTACAAGACCAATAGCATACTTTGCTTCGATAAAATCACGGTTCTTATCAAAAATAGCTAAAACAACCCGCTCCAGCCCAACCCCTCTGTGCAAACCTTCGAGGATCGTTTGAAATATCGCGTTCATATCGACCCCCTGCATAATCATTGTGCTTAAGTCTTGCAGCACTTTCAGCTGCAACTCCTGGTCTGGCTGAACCAGGGCATCCGTTTGCGGCTCACCCATATCGGCCAAACCATTAACGGCTTTGCTGGAGGGAATTTGCCTTAACAGCGCTTTATTGCCGTATTTTACCGCCACTTCAACTGTTTCGTTGGCGCTTTCCATAACCTTCTCATGCAGCTCTTTAACGCTAAGCCCAGTAAAAAGGGTTAGCTCTTTCAGTAACACCCTAAACTCTTCAGAATTCCAACCTTTCTTGGCGGCAAAGCTAATCTTATCCCCCAAAATGACCGCCTGGGCCTTGTCCGAGGGCTGGCCACTTGGGTGCAACGCCTCTATAAGCGTATCGCCAAGTCGCCATTTTTTAGACAGCGACGAAGACAAACGAGAAAACGACACCCCGAGATATTTCTCTGCCAAACGATCTTTATCCAACCGTGTGGTGTCGATTGTATAAAAAGACTCCATATCCTGAACATTTTCTTCGCTGGTACTCAACACCAGCATCTCTGCGAGATTAAACAGCATCGAACTGACAAAAATCTCTTCCTTCGAATCCGTCTTCATTTTCAGGCAAAGGTTTCTAGCCTGGATCGCGCCATGCAAACTGCTGGCAATCACATCAACCAAATGCGTTGAGGGATTTTCTTTTAGCATGCTCTCCAGCACTTTGATAGAAACACAAATCGACTTGATTGTGTTAAATCCAATATGAAATATCGCGCGGCTCACCGTAGTGATTGAGGTATGGGTTGGATTAAAATGGACGCTGTTGGCGACTTTGATGACCTGAGTTGTCAAAGCGCCATCTTTTAAAATAACCTCCGCAAGTTGATTCGCAGAGCTTAAATCCGAAGCGGTTAACTGATTAAGCCTTTGTACCGTGCCGGTCAGAGCCACACCTTCGGTTCTTTCCAATCGCTGTAGCCAATGCTCTAGGCCGCGTATTTCCACTTAATTACCCTTAATTTATTAATGTTACACCTCTTATTTTAGAAACAGATCCAGTTCTAACAAGGTAAAATACTGTTAGTATTGCTGTTTATGGCCAACGCGTGTCAGTTTATCCAGTTATTGCTCAAATCTTTTTGTGGGGAGTTGTAGGTGTTTTTTTCCAACGGGCAAGTCGTATCAGCACACATCCACACCATTATTTTTTCCGGCAGCCGTATACCAATCTTAGCTGCTGCTTTCTTTATTGCCATATTGTGCTCAATAACCGCCAATGCCGAAGATGAAGACGAAGTAATTTTTAAAAGCCACGGCTTTGCACTCTATGGAGAGCTGAAATACGCCCCTTCATTTACTCACTTTTCCTATGTCAACCCGCTGGCCCCAAAAGGAGGAAGTGTCACCTTAATGGCGACCGGCACATTTGATACGCTCAACCCATATACCATGAAGGGCATCAGCCCGTTTAATACGCCAGGCACCTTTTTATACGGTTTTGGGGAACTCAATGAAAGCCTGTTGGTGGGCACTGGCGAAGTTGGAAAATCTGGTGATGAAACCTACTCAGCTTATGGATTAATAGCCGAAAGTGTCGAATATCCTGCTAACCGCAGTTGGGTAATTTTTAATCTAAGAGCCATAGCCAAATTCCACGACGGCAAGGCCATCTCGTCCGAAGACGTGGTGTTTTCATACGAAACGCTGAAAGAAAAAGGACACCCCAAATTTAGTCTGGACTTTAAAGACATTGCTTCGGTTAGCGCCACCTCTCCTAGTCAAGTGCGTGTTGATTTCAATAAACCAAATTCTGGTGCAGCAATTCTGCGGTTTGGTGAAATGCCTATTTTACCTAAACACTACTGGCAAACAGCGGACTTTGAGAAAACCACACTTGAGCCGCCTTTGTTAAGCGGGCCTTATAGAATATCTGATGTTGATCCAGGGCAATCTGTCAGCTTCGCGCGAGTAAATGACTATTGGGGTAAAGATCTAGCAGTTAATACAGGCAAATATAATTTTGACTCAGTAAAGATAGAATTCTATCGAGATCTTACCATCGCCTTCGAAGCTTTTAAGGGGGGGGAATACGACATCTTCATAGACTATACGGCCAAAAACTGGGCAACAGGCTATAATTTCCCGGCCGTTCAAAACGGTAAAATTATCAGACGCGAAATACCACACCAGATTCCTTCCGGCACCCAGGGGTTCTTCTTCAATACTCGTAGAAAGCTATTCGAAGATGTGAGAGTTCGTCAGGCCCTCAGCAGCGTTTTCGATTTTGTCTGGATTAACGAGAACCTGTTTTATAGCGCTTACAAACGTTCAACCACTTACTACCCTAACTCTGATCATGCCGCTAGTGGCTATGCCTCCGATCAAGAAAAAGAACTGTTAACCCCATTTAAGGCTTCGTTGCCAGCCGCGGTCTTCAGCGAGTCCCTGCCTTTACCAGAACACCAGCCAGAACGAGTTGTAGACCGGGACACCTACAAGAAGGCCTTTTCTCTGCTGGCTGAAGCCGGCTGGACCATCAAAGGAGGCCAACTGACTAACGCTGAGAACGAACTCTTCGAATTCGAAATCCTTTTGCGACAAAAAGGGCTAGAGCGCGTATTGCTGCCTTTTAGTAAAAACCTTGAAAAACTGGGTATCAAAACCACTATCAGGCTGGTCGACTCCTCACAATATAAAATCAGGCTCGATACATTCGATTTCGACATGACAACGTTTGTATTGGGCCAAGGCAGCGCTCCCGCTCAGGAACAACAACATTACTTTCACTCACAGTCAGCCGATACATCTGGCAGTCTTAATCTGTCTGGCGTAAAGCATCCGGCCGTAGATGCCTTAACAGAGCGGCTGTTGAATGTTCAGACACCTGATGAACTTATGGTAACAATGCAGGCTCTGGATCGAGTGCTACTATGGAATCATTACATCATTCCTAACTGGCATATTGACTACCACAGAGTCGCCTATCAAAACAGATTTGGCATTCCCGATGTCAGGCCCGAATATTCACTAGGGTTTGAAAATTGGTGGATAAAGCCTTCTCGTTAGCCACCACCTTAGGTAATATGTTTTCGCTCTGACACAGGTCAGCGGGTTTTACTAATTTAAAAACAATGACTAAAAACAAATAATAAGGTCACTGATGTCTTCTATTAGCCTCATCAACAACACACTTTTAAAAACCCTCTCAATCACCATTGCCCTGTTTAGTGCATCTGGCTTTGCAAACGCGGCTGGCACAAACAACTCCGCAACTACCGCAACAGGAGCGATGCACGGCATCGCGATGCATGGTACGCCGCAGTATTCTGCAAACTTTACGCACTTGGCCTACAGCAATCCTGAAGCACCTAAAAAGGGCACGCTTAAGCTTGGCGTTGTGGGCGATAGTTTTGATAGTTTCAACCCACATTTAGTAAAAGGTGTTCCTGCGGCTGGTATGAGCTACCAGTACGACACATTAATGAAAAAGGCGGAAGATGAGGCCTTTAGTCTTTACGGTTTAATTGCAGAAAGTATCGAAGTTCCCGCTGACCGCAGCTGGGTCGAGTTTAAGATTAACCCGAAAGCCGTGTTTCATGATGGCCACCCAATTACCGCAGAAGATGTCAAATTCACCTTTGAGACCCTCACGACAAGCGATAAAGTTAACCCGCTCTATCAGGCGTATTACGCGGACGTCTCTCGTGTCGAAGTCAGCGCGCCCCTTACTATACGCTTTATGTTCAGCACCAATACAAATAAAGAGCTGCCTTTAATCCTCGCTGAGCTACCGGTATTTCCAAAACATTACTACGATAATCACGCATTTAGTAAAGCAGACCTCACCGCACCTTTAGGCAGCGGACCTTACAAAATTGCGTCCTTTGATGCTGGCCGCTCGGTTACCTGGGAGCGAGTGAAGAACTACTGGGCAGCAGACTTACCCGTTAACAAGGGCTTCTACAATTTCGATAAAATAGTTTACGAATACTATAAAGATAACACTATCGCACTAGAGGCATTTAAGGCTGGTGAGTTTGATTTTAGAACGGAAAGCACCGCCAGAAACTGGGCAAATGCTTATGTGGGGCCAAAATTTGAGAAAGGCGAACTGGTTAAAGAAGAAGTGACCCACGAGATGCCGGCCGGAATGCAGGCGTTTATCATGAACACCCGTAAAGACGTCTTTGCAGACCGGAAAGTCAGACAGGCATTAGCCTATGCTTTTGATTTTGAATGGACCAATGCCAATCTGTTCTATAGCCAGTACAAGCGAACCAGCAGCTATTTTGAAAACTCAGAACTGGCATCACAGGGCACTCCTAAAGGGGAAGAGCTAGCAATATTAACGCCGTTTAAAGACAAACTTCCGGCAGAAGTTTTCACGACTGAATACGCACCACCATCCACCACTGCACCCGCCAGCATCCGAAAAAACCTGAGAACAGCGGTACAACTGCTGAAAGAAGCAGGCTGGGAAGTAAAAAATAAAGTGCTGACAAACTCGAAGACTAATCAACCGATGACTTTCGAGATATTGCTCGTTTTAAAAGACTTTGAACGCGTTATTCAACCTTTCGCCAAAAACCTGGAAATTCTTGGTATTAAAGCTGATGTCCGCCTGATTGATACAACACAATATATTAACAGAGTGCAAAATCATGACTTCGATATGATTGTCTACACTATTGGTCAATCAAATTCTCCCGGCAATGAGCAGCGACATTTTTGGCAATCAGAAATCGCCGATAAGCCAGGCTCACGCAATTTAATGGGTGTTCGTGACCCGGTTGTCGACAACCTGATCGAGCAAGTGATCAGCTCCCCTGACCGCGAAGCGCTCATCAACCGCACACGTGCGTTAGACCGCGTTTTGCTCTGGGGCCACTATGTTATTCCCAACTGGCACAACCCCAATCTTCGCGTCGCGTATAAAAACACATTAGCAAAACCAGCCGTTAACCCGAAAACAGGTGTCGAACTTGATGCATGGTGGTTTAAATAGCACTGACACTCCGACACTTTAAAGAACACTTACTGCCTTGGCTGAGCATATTTAATGTTTAACTACATACTAAGACGACTGCTGCTGATAATCCCCACGCTGCTGGGAATCATGCTGATCAACTTTATCATTGTGCAGGCAGCCCCTGGTGGCCCCGTTGAAAAAATGATGGCACAACTGCAAGGCATGGGTTCCGACCTGGATAGCCGCCTTGGGTCATCTTCAGCCGAATCCATGTCCACACCCAGTAACAGCGAATCAACCTACCGTGGCGCACAAGGGCTTGACCCGGATCTGATATTGCGCATCGAAAAGATGTACGGGTTTGACAAGCCTGCCAGCGAACGCTTTTTCGAGATGTTAAAAAACTACATGGTGTTTGATTTTGGCGATAGTTTCTTTAGAGATCAGGCGGTTATCGATCTCGTCATTGATAAACTACCGGTTTCAATCTCGCTGGGGCTCTGGTCAACACTGCTGATCTACCTGATATCTATTCCACTGGGAATCAAGAAAGCAATCAGTGATGGATCTCGTTTCGACATCTGGTCAAGCAGCGTCATTATTGTTGGCTACGCCATTCCCGGATTTTTGTTCGCCGTATTATTGATCGTATTATTTGCCGGTGGATCCTACCTCGACTGGTTTCCTTTAAGAGGCCTCACCTCTTCAGGCTTTGAGGATTTTACCTGGTACGAAAAAATAGCCGATTATTTCTGGCATCTGGCCCTGCCTATTACTGCCAACGTGATCGGCGGGTTCGCGACCTTAACCATGTTGACTAAAAACAGCTTTATGGATGAAATCAATAAGCAGTACGTGATCACTGCGAAAGCGAAAGGGTTGAAGGACAATCAGGTCCTGTATGGCCATATATTCCGTAATGCCATGCTCATCGTGATAGCAGGTATGCCAAGCGCACTGATTACCATATTTTTTACCGGGTCCTTGCTAATCGAAGTTATCTTCTCGTTAGACGGCATGGGACTTTTGGGCTTCGAGGCAGCGATCAATCGCGATTATCCGGTCATGTTTGGTACGCTCTATTTTTTCACCCTGATAGGTCTGATTTTAAAACTCATCAGCGACATGACTTACGTCTTTGTCGACCCCCGCATCGATTTTGACAGTCGGGAGGGTTAACGATGCGAATCCTCTCCCCGGCAAATTGGACGCCCATCAATCAACGTCGTTATGACAACTTTCGCCGCAATAAACGTGGCTTTTATAGCCTCTGGATATTTTTATTCCTGTTTGTGGCAAGCCTTGGTGCCGAGTTTATTGCCAACGACAAACCTATTATTGTTGTATATGACAACGCTCTCTATATGCCTGTTTTTAAGGCTTACCCCGAAACCATGTTTGGGGGTTTCTTTGAAACCGAAGCCGACTACCGTGAGGCAGAAGTACAAGCATTAATCAATGAAAAAGGCTGGATGCTGTGGCCACCTATCCGATACAGCTACGATACGATAAATTATCATCTGGATGTCCCCGCCCCTGCACCACCATCTACCGAAAACCTGATTGGCACCGATGATCAGGCACGAGATGTGGTGGCCAGGTTAATCTACGGTTTTCGTATTTCTGTCTTATTTGGCTTAACCCTTACGCTGTTCAGTTCCGTGGTGGGAATTATTGTCGGCGCCCTGCAAGGCTTTTATGGCGGTAAAGTTGATTTAATTGGCCAACGCTTTATCGAAATATGGTCAGGGTTGCCTGTGCTTTATTTGTTAATTATTTTAACCAGCTTCGTCACCCCTAATTTTTGGTGGCTGTTAGGAATTATGCTGCTATTTAGCTGGATGGGGCTCGTTGATGTCGTGCGCGCCGAGTTTTTAAGAGCGCGAAATTTCGAGTACGTTCGCGCTGCCCGGGCACTTGGAAAAAGCAATACTGGTATTATGTTTCATCACATGCTCCCGAACGCGATGGTGGCCACACTGACGTTTATGCCATTTATTCTTACGGGATCTATCACGACACTGACTTCCCTCGACTTTTTAGGCTTTGGCATGCCACCTGGCTCCCCGTCACTTGGCGAACTGATTGCCCAGGGAAAAACAAATTTACACGCCCCATGGCTGGGTGTATCTGCATTTGTGGTCTTGGCTACCATGTTAACTTTATTGGTGTTTATCGGTGAGGCTGTCAGGGATGCATTTGACCCAAGAAAATCCTAAAAATCTGCAAATGAACATACCTTCATCTGTGCCGATTCTGCAAGTAGACAATTTATCAGTCTGTTTCACCCAGGGTGGTAACGTGCATAAAGCGGTTAAAGGGCTTTCTTTCAACCTGCACAAAGGTAAAACCTTGGCCATTGTGGGTGAAAGCGGCTCAGGCAAGTCAGTTTCAGCACTATCAATCTTGCGACTCCTGCCAGAAGCCCACGTCAGCCACCCTACTGGTAAAATACTTTTTGAAAACCAGGACTTGCTGAAAGCCTCAAAGAGCCATATTCGATCTGTGCGAGGCAATCGAATCAGCATGATCTTCCAGGAGCCAATGACATCGTTAAACCCGTTGCACTGCATCGAAAAACAAATAAGCGAAGTACTGTTGCTGCATCGGGGGCTCACCGGCAATGAAGCACGTGCTCGCTGCCTCGAACTATTACATCTGGTGGGTATTCCGCAACCAGAATCCCGACTGATGAGCTACCCCCATCAGCTCTCTGGCGGACAAAAACAACGCGTCATGATCGCCATGGCGCTGGCTAATGAACCGGATATATTGATCGCCGACGAACCTACCACAGCGTTGGATGTCACTGTTCAAAAACAAGTGCTCGAATTGCTCAAAGATCTGCAGTCGAAACTGGGCATGGCCATTTTACTGATCACCCACGACCTTAATATTGTCAAAAACTATGCGAATGAAGTCATTGTTATGTGCGCCGGCGATCAGATAGAAGCAGGCCCATGCAGCAAGATCTTTAGCCACCCTCAACAAGCATATACGCAGCAGCTGCTCGCGGCAGAGCCGAGCGGATCTGTTGCCCCGCTGGATGTAAATGCAGAGACTTTACTAAAAGCCACCGATGTATGTGTTGACTTTATCACCCAAAAGAGTCTGTTTGGAAAAACTAAAGCGGTTTTTAGTGCCGCAAAAAATATTTCCATTGAGCTACGACGAGGTGAAACATTAGGCATCGTTGGCGAAAGTGGCAGCGGTAAAACCACCTTCGCTCTGGCCTTGCTAAAACTGGTGACTGGCAGGGGGCGAGTCGACTTTAAAAACGCGCGTATCGATAACCTCAACCAAAAACAGTTTCGACCCTATAGAAAAGATATCCAGGTTGTATTTCAAGACCCGTTTGGAAGCCTCAGCCCACGTATGTCAGTTGCGCAAATTATAGCCGAAGGGCTTGAAATTCATGGCATTGGTGACGCCGAGTCGAGAGAACAAGCGGTTATTCAGGCACTGATTGATGTGGATCTTGACCCTGAGACTCGTAACCGCTACCCACACGAGTTTTCTGGTGGCCAGCGGCAGCGCATATCCGTAGCTCGCGCGCTGGTATTAAAACCAGATGTTATTGTTCTGGATGAGCCTACATCCGCTCTGGACCGAACGGTACAATGTCAGGTCGTCGACTTACTGCGCAACCTGCAGCAAAGATACGGATTAAGTTACATATTTATCAGCCATGACTTATCGGTCGTACGCGCCCTTAGCCACACGTTACTGGTCATGAAAGATGGCGAAGTGATAGAGCAAGGACCAGCCCATAAACTCTTTCAGCAGCCTGAAAAGCCCTATACCAAATCGTTACTGGAAGCGGCCTTTTACTACTCGCATTCAACGTCTGAAGCTGGTTAAGTAAGCCTAATTGATACTGATTTTTAACTTTCTATCACGTTAGAATTAATCGATACAACACACATAGAATTCGGAGTAAACATGAGTTTTCTACAAGGGAAAAGAGCCTTAATTGTGGGCGTTGCCAGCAAACTATCCATTGCCTATGGCATCGCGTCAGCCTTCCATCGGGAAGGTGCCGAGATTGCACTCACCTACCAAAACGAAAAACTTAAAAAACGAGTCGAAGAGTTTGGCAAACAGTGGGATGCTAAAGTAATACTGCCCTGTGATGTCGCCAGTGATGATGAAATCACCAGTATGTTCACCGAACTTGAAAAAGTGTGGGATGGTGTGGACATTATCGTTCACTCAGTCGGTTATGCACCCGCAAATGAATTAGATGGAAATTATGTCGACGTGACTACCCGAGAAGGTTTCAGAATTGCGCACGACATCAGCTCTTATAGCTTCGTCGCGCTTGCCAAAGGTGGCCGTAAACTCATGCGTGGCAGAAACGGCTCAATGCTAACTTTAAGCTACCTTGGTGCAGAAAAGACGCTTCCCAACTATAACGTTATGGGCTTAGCCAAAGCCAGTCTGGAAGCAAATGTACGCTATATGGCAGCGAGCCTTGGCCCTGAGGGAACGCGTGTAAATGCCGTCTCTGCAGGACCAATACGTACACTGGCAGCCTCGGGAATCAAGAGCTTTCGCAAGATGCTGGCAGAAAATGAAAAACGAACACCACTGCGCAGAAACGTCACGATTGACGAAGTTGGCAATGCGGCAGCTTTTTTAAGCTCGGACCTTGCCAGCGGCATCTCAGGTCAAATCGTTTACGTGGACGGCGGTTTTTGCAGCACTGCGATGGGAAGCCTGGACAGCGAAACGACAGAATAAAGCGCTGCAATCGCGAAGCGAATTACCAAACCTGGGAAGCCACGCTGCTTCTCGGGCCAAATTCTCAAAGCCGGTTATGGCAAATGTTGTACACTTTCATAACTTTTGACAGATTTTATCGACTAGGTCACTGCAATAAAAACCACAAGCCAGTATCTTTCCCGCTTATAAGTCGATGTTTTATGGAGTTTTACTAGAGTGAATCGTGCCACTAGGTTTTTACAGTACAGCATAGTCAGCCTGTTGCTCATCCTCTCGTTATCAGGATGTTCGAGTATGGGCGCGGCCATGAAGGCCAGCCCGACCCTAATGAATGCAATGGGTTTTGCAGAAATTCCTCTGCAAGACCTGAAAAACATGTACGAAGATGAGCACTCAAAGTACATAGAAATCAATGGTATGGATATCCATTATCGCGATGCCGGTGAAGGCGAGGTGATTGTTCTGGTGCACGGCATCATGTCCTCTCTGAACACCTGGGATGAATGGTCATCGCAATTAGAAAAATATTACCGCGTGATTTCCCTTGACGTTCCTGGTTATGGCCTGACAGGCGCGCCTGAAAATCTGGACGATTTTAACGAAGCCAACATGGTGAACTCATTTGCCAAATTTGTGGATGCAATCGGTCTTAATGATTTCTCCATTGCAGGCAATTCATTAGGTGGCTACATTGCAGCAACCTATGCATCACAATATCCACTGCGTGTTAACAAACTCATACTGCTGGATCCGGTTGCTTACCCGCAAAAAACACCCTGGGTAATGGATATGGCAACGGCGCCGGTCATGAGGCAGATGGGGCAACTGGTGATGCCGCCTCTGCTGGTCACGATGAATGTCAAAGAAACATACGGCGTCCCCGCCCGCATCAAAGACAAGCACATGAATCGATATGTACACATGTCGCAACGTCCCGGCGCTAAGGCAGCCTACATTAAAACCTTTGATATTCTAAAAGAAAGAAGCACTATCGAAGCGCCTGTACCATTCCATCGCGTATCTGCACCAACACTGCTCATGTGGGGCGGAAAGGATCGCTGGGTACCCGTAGAGCTTGCCAAAAGATGGAAGGAAGACATCCCTAAAGCTGTGTTGAAGGTGTATCCAACGGCCGGTCACATGCCCATGGAAGAGATACCCGAAGAAACAGTTAAAGATGCGATGGCTTTTTTCAACGGCCAGGAAATCGCACTGTCAGAGTTTGATAGCAATGGCAAAGTGGTACCGATTAAGCCTGTCATCAAAGAAGCACCTGCTGCCGCCAAAGACGCGCCGATGCCACCAATGGAAGCCGTCAACTAACGCAAGGAAACATCAAGGGGCGAGCACCCAAACCGCGCTCGCCCCTTCATTGGTTTTACAGCTATTAAGCACTGCCCGTTAGTTCAGCCAGTATCTAACTGCAGCCGCATCATCTCTGCGGCCGTATCAAGTGCTCTGTCGATCTGAATCTCGCAAATGGCAGGTTAATTCTTCAATTGCTTTTTTCAAGCCAGTAATGGCATTCAACTCCAAACCGGTCTGACAAAAGAGCTTTGCAGGAATCCCTTGTGCCTTTCTTTTTAGGGCAATCCCCGTATCAGTAAGATCAATACCAACCACTCTCTCGTCTGACAAAAGACGCTCTCGAACCAACCAGCCTTTCGTCTCCATCCGCTTTAACAGAGGGGTGAGCGTCCCGGTGTCGAGCCCCAGGGTATTACCAATAAGTGTAACCTTGCAAGGCAACTCTTTTTTCCTTTGCAACTCCCATAGCACCATAAACACCAGGTATTGAGGATACGTGAGATCTAATGGCTCAAGCAGTGGACGATATAGCGCAGTCATGGCGCGATTTGCTGAATAGAGTGCAAAGCACAGCTGATTCTCCAGCGCCAGCGGGTATTCAATCTCTGGTTTCGGCATATTAAAGTAGCTTCTTAATGTCACCCGCAATTTTCGCAGGCTCGGTATTTGGCGCGTAACGTTTCACAACCTGACCATCTCGACCCACGAGAAATTTAGTAAAGTTCCATTTAACTTTCTCTGTTCCCATTACGCCTTTCGCCTCAGACTTAAGTAACTTATACAAGGGATGCGTGTTATCACCATTAACTTCCACTTTCGCAAACATCGGAAATGAAACCCCGTAATTGAGAGAGCAAAACTCGCTAATCTGCTGCTCATTGCCAGGATCTTGATTCATAAACTGGTTACAGGGAAACCCTAAAATCTCTAAGCCCAGATCTTTGTTCTCTTCATATAATTTTTCTAGGCCTTTAAACTGTGGCGTAAAGCCACACTTGCTAGCCGTATTCACAATTAACAAAACCTTGCCCTTATATTCAGACATGGGAATTTTATTTCCGTCAATTTTCTTAACATCAATATTATAAATTTCATTCGTCATCGTATCGCCTTCCAATTTGCGGGTTATTGAACTCAGGAGTTGCAGCTATAATAACCCACACATTATATTGTGCACAATATATTTGTACATTATATTATATCACCATACTATTTAAAAAAGATAAATACGCTTAAGTCTTACCGCCTAAAACACTATCTCAGGTTAAAACACCTGCCATATATTTACGCAACGAATGGTTATGCTAATATCTAGCGCATTGTTATAGGTTTCTGAACAGAAATCCGTTTTACGCCCAACATCTATTGAGACATTTAATGCGCACGCTTAAGAAATCCCTGAAATTAACCAACGTTGGCTACGAAATTCGAGGCGAAGTGCTAAAAGAAGCGCGCCGACTGGAAGACGAAGGACACCGAATCTTAAAACTAAACATTGGTAACCCAGCACCTTTTGGATTCGATGTACCACAAGAGATTCTACAAGACGTTATTCACAACCTGCACGAGGCCCAGGGCTACTGTGACTCCAAGGGGATATTCCCGGCGCGGAAAGCAATCATGCACAAATGCCAGCAAGAGGGTGTCGCCGGCGTAGAAATCGAAGACATCTACATTGGCAATGGCGTTAGCGAACTGATCGTTATGACAATGCAGGGCTTGCTTAACAATGGCGATGAAGTGCTGATTCCCTCTCCCGACTATCCTTTATGGACCGCTGCCGTATCACTATCTGGTGGCACACCAATTCATTACGTGTGCGATGAGTCTGCCGACTGGTTTCCGGATATTGACGATATTCGCAATAAAATAACGCCAAATACTAAGGCGATCGTGGTCATCAACCCCAACAACCCAACCGGTGCGGTTTATTCTAAAGAACTACTGGAAGAAATCATTAAACTGGCCCGCGAGCACCAGCTACTGATTCTCGCCGACGAAATCTACGATAAAATACTGTACGATGACGCAAAACACATCCCTCTTGCGTCCTTGTCGACAGATATTTTGACATTTACCTTTAACGGTTTGAGCAAATCCTACCGTGCAGCCGGCTACCGCTCTGGCTGGCTAATAATTAGCGGGGCCAAGCACCGCGCGAAAGATTTAATAGAAGGTATCGATATGCTTTCGTCTATGCGGCTTTGCGCAAACGTCCCTTCTCAGTTTGCCATTCAAACCGCATTAGGTGGCTACCAAAGTATCGAAGACCTGGTTGCACCCGGTGGGCGGTTACGCGAACAGAGGGATACAGCATGGGAGCTATTAACCCAGATTCCTGGAGTTTCATGCGTCAAGCCTAAGGGGGCGCTGTACATGTTCCCTAAACTTGACCCTAAACGCTACCCCATCGCCAATGATGAACAAATGGTGCTAGACCTGCTTCTGCAAGAGAAAATTCTGTTGGTTCAGGGTTCAGCCTTCAATCTTCAGGACACACAACACCTTAGAGTGGTTTTTTTACCTCGCACGGATATATTAGAAGATGCGATGGGTAAATTTGCTCACTTCCTGTCAAAGTACGAACAATAGAAGATGGCAGATATACACATTGAGGACTTCTGCAAAGATAGTGCAAAAGTCCTGATTCAGCTCTATAACGCCTTTCCACGGCGAACATCCGTCTATGTTGAAGATATCGCCGGGGACGACAATCCAGACGAGTACGGCCTGCACAGTAACAGACACATGGCCTGTTTTGGCGCCATGTTGTGGCTGGCAGAAGAAGGCTTTATTCGTTACATCGATACCATCAAGCAAGAAGCGCTCGACCAGGCAGTATTGAGCCAACGAGCAATGAAGTTGCTTTCCCAGGTTTGCACAGACCCTGTCGTTTTAGATAATGATGTTGCACTTTCAGCCGAAGACGAGGCATCACTACCTCCTCAAATTGCTTTAGATAAAAAAACTTACATTAGTATTTTACGGGAAGTAATTGAAAGCGGCTCTTCAACACGAATAACCCGAGTCATGCAAAGACTTTTTCTTAGCTGAGTTAGTCCCCTAACTGCGAATACCCTCATCACGACTACAGTGTTCAGGGTTTCCCATAGGGTACACAACACTATCGTCATAGCCGGTAATGATTGTCTTGAACCCAGACAGTTGACTATCAAGGGTCTCATCCCCCGTATCAACAATCAGTGGTCGGCCTTCGAGGGTTTTAATTTTAGCTTTGGTGGCAATAATTCTTATATTGTTCTGCCCTATTTTCGTAATGACTCTGGCGGACAGTTGCTGATTTCCCCGACCAAATACATGCCCTTGTCCGCCTATCAACGTCACGAACAGCACCAGCGCCGACTCACAAGCTAATTGGTAGAGCTGCTTTTCATCGACATCCTTCGCAATCAATTGATGGTCTTTCACGACGTCCACCCCTAACAGCGTGCCATCAATACCCAGTTCATTTTTAACAGCCATAATGGTCGAACCACTACCCAGCACATAGGTTTGTCCGGGCTGCATGGTTTCCGCAATAAATGCAGCGATATCAGCCTGCACCAATTCTTCAGACTCGACACCACCGCATTTAACATGCTGCAGGTAGCGCCCCTCGCAAGGGGTTAGCATTTCTCCGTAATATCTTGTTTTTACATGGCCTGCACGCAGCTCATTTTCATCAAGATCTCTCACCTGCGAGACCATCGTTCCGACAAGCTGGTGACGGCAGAGCATTACCAAAAGATCCGCGGCTGCCTCAGGAGTCACAGCGAATACACCAGAATGCATTTTCACTCCGGAGGGAATACCCAGCACCAAACAGCGATCACCAGCCACATGACAGATATTTCGGGCGGTACCATCACCACCTGCAAAAACAAGGATATCAACCGGATAGGCGATTAAAATCTGCGCGGCTTCTTCGGTATCCTGAGCCGTCGTTTCTTCGGCCACCGCATACACTTCGAGGCACTCAACACCCGCTTTACGGCACGCATCAGCGCCCATTTTCGTTCCGCAGGTGATAATTTGAAAATCCTGCGTAATCGATGAAAGCTGTGTTAACACTTTCACCACGCGGGACTCAGCCTGGGGGGTGAACCCCTTTACCAGCGCTTGCCTGGAGGCTTCGCCATCGCTACCTTTGAGCCCAGCAGGACCACCAAGACCCGCAATCGGGTTTAAGATTAAGCCAATTCTCAACATATTTGTTCAGCACATCGATTTCGTTTCACTAGATGCGATGCTCCAGTTCATACAAGAACCCATTTAATGCAAGCCTGCACTCTTCCGAGACATCAACAAACTCGACACCAAACAGGTACTGCGTTCCACTTGGTTTGTCGACTACCACGCGGTTACGAATCAACCCATTAATTAATAAGTTTCTGGAAATATCCGCCACCTGAATGCCAATACCAATGACGATTTCGTGACCAATATCCCCCAGCACTTGTCGCGTTATCAGCGCGGTACCGTTTTCACTGATATCCTGCACGGTAGCCGCTTTCGGCCAATCTCCCATCCCCACGTCAAACTCACTGGTGATAATTGCCGGAATATCGACATGCAACCGCGATGACCGCCTCACTTCAACTAGAATGAGGTCTACAGGATAAGACAGGTGATAATAACTATATGGATTAATGGCACGATAGATAACTCTTGATTCAAACGCGAACGCCTGATTTTTAGTCATAGCCCGCACGGCAATCTGCTCATCCTTTTCTAACAGAACTTCTTTTCCATCCCGTGTTGGGGCGGTAATCACAATACTTTTTCCGGGCACAAATCCCATCAGTTTGATACTGAGTTTTCGCTTTGGGGATATCGTCTCGATAGTGATTTGTTCACCTATTTCCAATCCCAAATCGGCAAAAGATTGCTTGCGTGTTCTTTTCTCACCTTCTTTCTGAGATTTAACTACGCTTTCGATAAATTCTTTTTCGTCAGTCAACCGGAAACACCTCGCCAAACATCAAATAGCAGCAACTTGCAGATGAAACATTAGTTTAATAATAGACTGTTAAGGTTCAGCCTGGTAAACCGATATCAATCGTTGCACAGCAAAAATAAAACCATGGATGAAAACAGGAGACACAACCGTGAACGCACGCCTGCTACCAGCTCAGCCTAGTCAATGTAAGCAAACGCTGACACCACGCCCAACCCTGACCACAGCTGCTACTTTTATTAACTTAATTGACGACGGTGGACGAGAAGTACCAGTTAGCCAAAACATGATCGACCAGGCGTTACAAAGAGCCGAAAGAATCAGCCTGGGCCACGTTAGTCAATAAATTAAATTTTCATGCGAAATCCAAGATTTTTTACTCGATTGAACACTTCCGAGTTAAGGTTTTTCAGTTGAATTTTTGTGTTTTGAAACTCTCTACGCACGGGATACTCACGACGCAAACGGTCGAACTCTGCACCAACATCTTCGGCAGAGGCCAGCGCCGAACGTAACCGCCAGTGATCAGAACGGACATCATAACAAGCCCTGATGGCCGTGTTGATCAACCAACTTGGATCAGCCTGCCCGGTAAACGCCAATTTAGAGAGCGGTGCTTCAGCAAGAAACTGTGCGGCTTTATGACGCACGGGAAAGCCCAAAAACCGACAAAGTGCCTGATAAATCATTTCCGTACCATTGGCTTTGCCATCGAGGGAATAGCCAGCGATATGCGGAGTGCCAATGGTGACTCGTTCTAAAAGATCGGTATTTATCTGCGGTTCATTTTCCCAGACATCCAGCACTACAGGAAAAGCAGGAGATGCCATCAGCTTCTGCAACAGTGCCGCTTCATCAATCACCTCGCCACGGGACGTATTGATCAATATTTGTCTGTCAGTGATTTTCTCAAGCACCGATGCACCCAGCAGCTTTAATGTGGGGTAGTCCCCATCTTTTACCAAGGGGACGTGCAAACTGATTATGTCGCAAGCTAAGGCTTCGTCAAGAGACACATATTCTGTTTCGCTATCTTCTTTAGCTCGCGGTGGATCATTTAGTTTTACCTTAACCCCAAGTTTAATCAGACGTTTTGCTAAAAGGCTGCCGACATTACCTTGACCAATAATACCAACCGACCGGTCTTCAAGCTTGAACTGATAGTACTCACTCATAAACGAAAGGCAGCTTAGTACATACTCAACCACCGAATTGGCGTTGCATGCAGGCGCATTGGCAAACGCAATGCCGGCTTCTTTCAGGTAATCAACATCAATGTGATCCAGCCCGATGGTCGCGGTGCCGACAAAACGGACACGTGACCCTTCAAGTAAGTGGCGCGTAACTTTCGTGACAGAACGAACCAACAGGATATCAGCGTCTTTTACGATATCCGCATTCATTTGACGCCCTGCACAAGTGTGAACCTCGCCAATTGATTCGAATAATGGCATCAATAACGGAATATTCTCATCTGCCACAATTTTCATCAGTCTCTCGCCTCCATACACGACTTATAGTTATTCATTAAATTCATCCAAAAAAAAAGAGTGCCCGCAAGCACTCTATTTTCTTAACATCAGCCCAGTTGTTTAGGCTGCGTACATTCTAATTTCTTACCCATATATTTTTCGATCTCGGGCAAACTAAATGCCTCATCTTCACATGCGAAGGTAATGGCTATACCTTCTGTTCCTGCGCGACCTGTTCTGCCAATGCGGTGGATATAATCCTCGGGATCATCGGGAAGATTATAATTAATAACATGACTGATTCCGGCGATATGCAGCCCTCGGCCAGCAACATCTGTCGCCACCAATACTTTAATTTGACCAGATTTAAATCGATCAAGCACTTTAAGACGCTTGCTTTGCACCACGTCGCCGGTTAAAAGCGCCGAATTAATGCCTGCTCTCCGCAAATACTCTTCGATATTACGCGCCTGATCTCGCCTGTTAGTAAAAATAATTACTTTTTCAACCGGCTCATTTTCCAGAAAGTTAAGCAAGTGTTTTTTCTTTTCTGAAGCGGTGACGAGAAAAACTTTCTGCTCTACGGTGTCTGCCGCTACCGAATCAGTCTCTATCTCAACAAACTCGGCATCAACTGTCCATAAGGATGCCAAATTAAGTACATCCTGATTAAAGGTCGCACTAAACAGCAAAGTCTGGCGTTCTTCTCTTGGTGTCGTCCGTCTTAGGATACGCTTAATATCCGGTATAAAGCCCATATCCAGCATGCGGTCAGCTTCATCAAGAATTAGAAGCTCAACCTGATCTAGATAAACATCTTCTTTGTTTAAAAAGTCGATTAATCGGCCAGGGGTTGCCACCAGAATATCAATCACGTAATTGTTCAGCGTGTATTGCTGCGGATCGTAATCCATGCCACCCACGACACTGAAAATATTTAGTATATTGCCGCCATTTAACGCTTTAGCATCTTTTTCGATCTGATAAGCCAACTCTCGTGTGGGTGCAATAACCAGCACCCTCGGCTCACCGGCAAAGCGGTCATTGATATCGATGGGGTTTTTCAGCAAATGCTCGAATGCGGTAATGAGGAACGCCGCCGTCTTACCTGTGCCCGTCTGGGCCTTGCCAATAACATCCACTCCAGTTAATGAAATAGGTAAAGTCTCTTCCTGAATAGGCGTGCAGTGGGTAAAACCACATTTATGAATGGCCCCCAGCAAACTCTCTTGCAACTCCAATGTGGCGAAACTCATAAATTCAGGCTCATCAGACTCTTTCGAATCGAGAAGCACTTCATCTTCAGACAAAGTAGCGGTGTCGTTAGACTCATCAACGATTGTTGCCTGCTCGCCTGACTCTTCCGCTGGCTTGCTTTTCACGGGCAATTCAACAGCATCGGTTGCTACTGAACTTTCAACAAGTTCCTCAACAGATTTCTCTTTTGTATCTGTGGCTGAACTTGCTTTGTTTAATTCATCTATCATTTTTACTTTTCTCGGAATAGAGCGTTTTGCCTGTTGGCTTGAATGCAATTATAGAGCATTAATTATTGAATACTTTCAAGATTAAACGATGCGGCCTCTGGATACGATGTTTTATAAAACTTATTCAGTACCCTGATCCATTTATCAGATCGTTGATTAACCCCTTCGGTGGCATATTTACGAGCCTGACTAACAATATTTCTTTTAAAATCAGCACTATCAGAGGGCACGGAAGCATTCAGATTGTCCACCGAAACATAAAACCTGCTGCCAGCGGCCAGGCAAAATAACCATTCCAACGCCTGTGGTTTTACCTCTACTCGCTCAAAAAGCTTTTGCTGAACGTCGCTGCGACCATCAGGTTCGTACCAGTATCCATAATCAACCTGACACCGACGCTCACTTCCTGCAATGCACCAATGACTTATTTCGTGCATGGCACTTTGAAAAAAGCCGTTTGCAAATACAATGCGATGATAAGATTCGCCTTCTGTCCTTGGCAAGTAGACAGGTTCCTGTTCACCGGCGACTAAGATAGTATCGTACTCTTGGGCAAATAACCCATTAAACAAAGAAATCAGATCATGATAATCGTGGAGCACTGTTGTCTCTCGCTAATACTTTGTAACAAAGAACACGAAATTCTATCAATTTACGCTGGTCAATGCCTAGCCCCCAGTGCCACCAAACCTTGAACACCAACGAGTGCCGCAATGCCTGACACCCTTAAGACTGAAGCCAGCAAAAACCTGTCTATTGCAGCACCAATAATGGTTTCGCAGCTTGCACAAGTCGGCTTGAACGTGGTCGATGTATTGATGGCAGGCAACTTAAGTGAGCAAGGCCTGGCAGCGGTGTCGGTGGGTGCGGGCTTATGGTTTCCAGTACTTCTCTTTTTAACCGGTATCATGATAATCACGTCAGCCATGATTGCTAATGCCCATGGAGCGAGATCGCCGGAAAGAATTCAGAAAGTTGCTTCGCAAGCTATTTATCTGGGATTGCTATGCGGTGGAGCTGGTATTGCATTCGCATTATCTGCCAACTTCCTGACACAATTCTTAACTTTGCCCGATAACGTTATCGACACCACAAACCACTATTTCATAGGCCTCGCGTTTGGTGCACCGGCCATTGGCTTGTCGTTAGCCCTGCGCAATTACTGCGAAGGGCTCAGTAATCCTCGCCCCGTCACTTTAATCACGGTAGTCGGGTTAATTGCCAATATACCGCTTAATTATATTTTGATGCATGGTCTTTTCGGTGCCCCAAAACTTGGCGGGGCAGGCTGTGGCTGGGCAACAGGGATAGTCAGCTGGCTGATGCTGCTGTTATTCGTTTTGCATATCCGCTCACATTCGCTTTATCAGCAACACAGCCCGCTTAAAAAAATACTGCCTGTCGATTTCCACTTGCTTAAAAACATGTTTAAACAGGGACTTCCCATTGGCCTGGCCATTTTCTTCGAGTGCTCTCTGTTCAGTGTTGTAACATTGATGATCTCAAATCACGGCACAACTATATTATCGGGCCACGAGATTGCCCATAACGTTGCCGCTGTGGTATTTATGATTCCGCTTAGCATTGGCATGGCCACCACGGTACGAACAGGTTTCTTGCTGGGTGAAGGCAAACAGGTCCTCGCACGCCAGGCCGGCTTTTGCGGTATTTTACTCGCCTTATTTTGCGCGCTGGTAAGCTCCGGATCGATGATACTTTTTAATAACGCCATCGCAGACTTATATACAAACAACGCTGAAGTCGCTGCGACCGCGTCGTTGCTGATTTGCTACGCGGCAGTATTTCAGTTCTCGGATGCAACGCAAGTCAGTAGCGCTGGCGCTCTTCGGGGTTACAATGATACCAGGGCGGCTATGATGATCACTTTTTTTGCTTACTGGGTAGTCGGGCTTCCCGTAGGTTACCTGCTTGCTGAAACCGACCTTCTGTCAACTCCTATGGGGGCTCCTGGCTACTGGACCGGCACGATTTCAGGGTTAACGATGGCAGCGGTGTTACTACTCTCTCGCTTCGCAATAATAAGCAAAAAAAGACTGACTTAAGACTTGTGCAAGATCAACGATGTCGACATAAACAAAATATAAGGTTTCAAGCGAACATCATCTCGATAAAATGCGAACTATTTTCGACGCCGCCACTCTAAGAGTGGTTGAAGTCTTACTAACATCGGCCGTTTAAGTGCCACTCAGACTTATTATAGGAACACAGTCGTACATGAATTCCTCTAAAATCATTTCGCTATTACTGCTTTTAGTCTATTTTTTGGCATCTCCCGTCAGCGCTGAAAACTTTCTTAGTAAAAACAGTAACGCGTTCGCCGAGCCTGAGTTTTTGCCAGTGGATCAGGCCTTTGTTTTCAATCAAATTGCGGTAGATGATGGCATTATGGTTAGCTGGCAGATTGCGCCAGAATATTACTTATACAAAGACCGTATAAAAATTGAGGCGGACAATCCCAGCATAGCGTTAGGAGACCCAGCGTTTTCTCAAATCGGCGAACAAAAAGATGATCCGAATTTTGGCATGGTAACCGTCTTCCATGACTTGGTCGAAATGAGCGTCCCAGTCATCATGGGAAATCCGACTCAAGAAGGGATTTTCGAGTTAATGATCACCTACCAGGGGTGTGCCGAAGCGGGGCTTTGCTATCCGCCACAAAAGCGCAAAATAGCCTTTATGTCAGCGGCAGAACCACTGACGAACACAAAAACTTTAGCGCAACCCTCTACGCAACAATTAGACACGCAATCTCAAACCGAGACTACTGCGGCCAACTCGCCAGAGACGGACTTAGCATCTTCTTCAGGAATTTTTAACCTATTAAATCATGCATCATTTGGAAGTATCGTTTTTACGTTTTTCCTGCTTGGCTTGGGTCTGACTTTTACCCCCTGCGTTTTGCCTATGATCCCCATTATTACCACCGTAATTTCCGGGCAAAAACACCGTAGCAGCCGTAACTCGTTGTTGTTATCCCTCAGTTACGTCTGCGGGATGGCCATAACCTACGCGGCAGCGGGTGTGCTAACCGGCTTGCTGGGTGCCACTGCCAACCTGCAAGCACAAATGCAAGCCCCCGGGGTGCTTATCGTCTTGTCTGCTCTTTTTGCGTTATTGTCATTATCTATGTTTGGGTTGTATGAACTGCAATTACCAGCATTTATAAGGGACAGATTAAATGACCAAAGCCAGAGGATATCTGGCGGAAAACTTGGTAGCGTCTTTTTTATTGGCGCCTTATCGGCACTGATCGTTTCGCCCTGCGTATCGGCACCTCTGGCAGGAGCGCTAGTTTACATCAGCACCACAGAGGACGCGCTGCTCGGGGGCGTCTCTCTACTGGCACTTGGTTTCGGCATGGGCGTACCACTTATTCTGATCGCGCTAGGTGGAGATAAATTCTTGCCGAAAGCTGGCAGATGGATGGAAGCCACAAAGAAGTTTTTTGGCTTCCTGCTGTTGGCTTTAGCCATCTGGCTGCTCGATCGACTACTTCCCGCAAATGTCTCCATGCTTCTTTGGGGGCTGCTCTTTGCACAAGCCGCCGTGCACCTTGGTGCATTCGCTAAAGCTGAGAACGGCTGGGCAATGACTTTTAAATCATTTACATTACTACTGTTCTTTTATGCGGCTTTCTTAACTATCAGTGCGCTTGCCAGTTTTTTCCCGACCCTGCAGTCAGCCAATTTATTGCCAACAGGGCTATATACTAACGGCGCACCACAGACACACACACCTTTTACGCGTATCACCACACTTGATGAGCTGGAAACAGAGCTTACCGCATCCCAATATTCGAAGAAGATAATGATGCTGGACTACTATGCGGACTGGTGTATCAGCTGCAAAGTAATGGAGCGAGACGTATTTTCATCACCAGAAATTGCCGCTGAACTAAACCACCTGCATTTGGTTCAAGCTGATGTAACCGACGTCAATGAACGGACAACAGCTCTGCTGGAAAAGTTCAAACTATTCGGCCCACCAAGCATTTTATTTTTTGACACAAATGGTAATGAGTTGGCCAACCTGAGAATTCAGGGCGAAGTCGGTAAAGCGTCATTTGAGAAAACACTGCAAATAGTTAAGCAGCATTATGCCAATCAATAGAAACGACACTTGGTTTAAACGTCAGCTGGATGCGCCCTTTTTAACCCAGTACGAGTAGGTAAGGTCATCAGACTCGGTAGCTAACAATTCGTGTCCTAAAAATTTACAGAATTTTGGAATATCTCGGGTTGTAGATGGGTCTGTTGCCACAATGTGCAGTATCTCTCCAGCTGCCATTTCGTCAATTTTGGCATGCAACATCATGACTGGTTCAGGACAAAAAAGCCCTTTCGTATCAAGCTGAGCAGTCATTTCTTTTTCATTCATACTATATACTTATAAAATTAAACAAGCGCATCATCATTTGATTATGCCGAGAAAAACCCTAGAATTTAACTGTGCTACTATATCAAATAATTAGATCTGAAGAGAGCCCACAATGATCAGAGTGATAATAGAGAGGCATATTGCCCCTACTTTAGAAATACCTTACGAAGAAACTGCAAAGAGAACACTTCAAAAGGCAGTTCAGGTGAGTGGATTTATTTCCGGTGAAACCCTTAAAAATACTGTCGATCACAATCATAGGGTCATCTTATCGACCTGGAGAAGCCTGCAAGATTGGCAGCGCTGGTATACGTCCGACGAGCGCAAAGAGATGCTTGCCGAACTTAGCCCCATGCTAGAAAGAGAAGAACACATCACAGCCTTGGAAATTTCCTAAGCAACACCACTGTTGATGTCTACGTTTTAATATATCAATAAAACCTGACGGCCTATTCTTTCTTTTAAGGAGGGTTAGCGTATACTTCCCTCCATCTTGTACATGCATAAAATAATAATATTGCTCAACATATAACACTACATATGCGAACAGTCGCGACGGTAATACAGCTTGACGTCACCAGAGTTTGGTTTCGTGCAGGTATCATACTGAAGACAACACTAGAGCTTTTATTGGTAGCACTTTTGCTGCTAAGCACGATATCGCGTGCAGAATCTCAGACAACTAACATCCAGGACCATACAGCCCATATACGCCCTTTACACTTGTTTCCCGAAACTGAAATCTACCACGGTTCAGTAAGCATGGTGTTTCAGGAAGACAAGTCTGCGAGTATCACGCTTGAGCAAATCCTCACACCTGAATATCAGAAAAAATTCTCTCGGCTCCACGGCAACCAGGCATCTTTTAGTCATACGGATTCTGCTTATTGGCTGCAAATCCCCCTCACGAACATGTCCGCAGATGAAATGGTATGGAATCTGATAATCAACTATCCCTTACTTGACGATATCACCGTTTATTTCATCACACCTAATCAAACCAAAAAGTACACAGGCGGAGACAAGTATCCTTTTTCGTTAAGGGAGATAGCGTTACCTAACTTTGTATTTCCTCTACGTTTTGACGGCTCTCAAACAGCAACCGTGTATATAAGAGTGCAGTCCAGCGGATCGTTAAATGTGCCTTTTTCACTCGTGCAAAATCATAAGCTGATCGAAAAAAGCAGCACGCAGTCTTTTTATTACGGAATATACTACGGCGCGTTGTTTATCCTGATCCTTTACAACCTGCTGGTTTACTCGTCAACACGCATAAATTCATTTTTTTTCAATGCTTACTACATGCTATCCATTATGCTGTTTATGTTGTCAATGAGTGGGTATGCCTACCAGTATCTATGGCCCCAATACCCGTCATGGAGCAATATGTCTATCCCTATTCTGGAAGCTAATGGCATGCTGGCTATCTTGCTGTTTGGCAGATCATTCCTACAAGACTCTAGCAAGAAGATGGGGTTTGATAGAACTTTCATATTCTTCATCGCCTTGTCCCTAATTGCTTTTTTATTGGCGATAACCATCAAATACGCCATTGCGGTAAAAGTAAACACCGCGCTTGCAGTCGTCTCCATCATGTTTGTGTATTGGGTCGGTATCGTCAGATTTCGTCAGGGTATTAGTGCTGCCAAAACATTCATCCTGGCATGGTCTATTTTACTGGTTAGTACATTTATTTACTCACTGGGTGCCTTTGCCGTTATACCAGACTATTACGCCAACGAAGTCGTAATGCTAACCGGCACAACTGCGCAGATAATATTCCTCAACTTCGCGTTGGCGCAACAAACAAAAGACATGTCCACCCAATTAATAGACTTTGAAAAAAGTGCCCGTGAGCGATTACAGCAACAGGTCAATGAAAGGACAGCGCAGCTAACTGAAGCGAATGTTAAACTCGCCACGCTAAATAAAAAGTTAGAAGAGCTGAGTACGCGCGATGATTTAACGCAAGTCGCCAATCGACGATTTTTCAATCAAATGCTGGATCAACAATACGCTATTGCCCGTCGCGATAACGAGAGCCTTAGCCTGCTATTCCTTGACATAGACCACTTCAAAAAACTAAACGATAAACTAGGTCATCAAGCAGGTGACGATTGTTTAAAGTTTGTAAGCGATATAATTAACGGTTGCCTACACCGACCCAAAGACTTTCTGGCACGCTACGGTGGTGAAGAGTTCGCGATCATCTTGCCGGACACCGATCAGGAAGGTGCAGAAAAAATAGCTTTAACAATATTGAACGAAGTTCGCAAGCACCCGTTCTTTTTTAATGGCACCCCCTACCCTATGACAGTCAGCATAGGCGTATACAGCAATATACCAAACCAGTTCATACAACAAGCAGACTATCTCTCACGTGCTGACACTGCCATGTATGAAGCCAAACAAAACGGTCGTAATCAAGTACGCACGTTTCAATCCTAAATACCTTCCCTTTTAAAGCTGACAGTCAGCAATCAAAAAAACCTCTATTCTTCCCACCTTATAGTGCAAGACCTGGCTTTATCTCCTATTCTTTAAACTGCTCGCGCTAAAAATAAATTGGAGTGCGCTTGCACTAAACGACCTGCTTATCAGTTAAAGCATTTCATTAAATGGCCGATGATGAAAATGTCGTCACATTTTATGTGCATAAGTAGCAACACTAACTTTTATCCGGATGTCTGCGGTGGATTATAAACAGAATGAGAGCCAAGCCTCCTCGGCGCTAAAAGAAGATGTTGACCTTTTTACGCCTGACGTTGCCCTTGTCACAACCACAGATATCAACGGCAACATTACATCGTGCAACGATAGCTTTTGTACCATCAGCGGCTATGAAAAAGACGAGGTAATTGGCGCCGCCCACAATCTTGTGCGGCACCCTGAAGTCCCCACCCGACTTTTTGAAAACATCTGGGGCCAACTATCCGAAGGCAAAAGCTGGTCAGGCATCATTCTCAATAAAACAAAGAAGGGCGATGCCTATTGGGTCAATGCACTGATATCACCCGTAAAGAAACAAGGTAAAATATACGGCTACGAATGTGTTGCAACCAAGGCAAATGAACAGCAGATTTTGCGCGCCCGGGTTGTTTACGATGCGCTGCGTAAAACAAGCAAACGCCCTTACCCAAACCACTTTAAAATTCCGCAACTGCTAACCGGTACAATCATGTTTCTGACGGCTGCGTTCACTGCCGTCATTCTTAATATGTTGGTACCTGCGCCATGGAGCTATGTTGCAATTGCGGTCTTTACTTCAATGCTCGGCGCCATATTTACCCTGCACCTGGTTCGCGAATCAAGATTACTGGTCACCAGATCGAGATTACTCTACGACAACCCTATCACCGAATTTATGTACGTGGGAAAAGTCTCAGAAACAGGTCTGATACAAACCATGTACAAGCTCTATGAACAAAAGCAATCTTCTTTGGTATTTCGCTTTCGGGATACCGTGCTGCAAATATTTAGAGATACCGATAAGTCTGAACAGAATGCTATGCTCACCAGTGAGCTAGCCAAAAAACAGAAAGGTCAAATCGATACGACAATGTCCCTCTCCAACGAGCTGGACTCACAGATTGAAGCCATTACCGTCATGGTGGAGGAAGCTCAGGCAGGTAATGAGGCTTGCACCTCAATGGCGAAAGAAAGCAGAACCCAATTCAAAGTTACCCATAGCTCAATCCGCTCGGTCAACACACATACAGATCAAGCCTATCAAATCGCCAATAAACTGGTTGCAGACAGCGAAGAAATCAGCGGCATCGTTAATCAGATTAACGAAATTGCCGAACAAACCAACCTGCTTGCACTCAATGCTGCGATAGAAGCCGCAAGAGCGGGTGAGCAAGGAAGGGGCTTCGCGGTAGTTGCGGACGAGGTCAGATCTTTAGCGGTGAAAACCCAGGATGCGACTGAGTCAATTCAAAACATTATCGAGAAACTGTTAAGCGACACACACTCATCTAAAACCATTCTGACAGAGAATAAATCAAAGGTGGACGAAACCATTTTGGCGATCGATAACATGGACGCCTCTTTGTCTCAGATCGCCGAGACAATTACCCAAGCAGGTGAACAACTTTCTAAAATCTCAGATACTGCAGCCCGGCAGCAAGATGTGTCACGATCCATCAAAGCACAAATGAACGACGTGGGTGATCTTTCAGAAAATGTCAGCGATCAAGCTGCAGACACACTGTCTGTTTGTCAGGAGCTAAAGCTCTTAATCCAGGAACAGCAGAAAGTGATTGATCTCTACAAGTAGATCAAAGTGCAACCGACTTCATAAACATATAAACACTGTGCGCAGCACGGGAAATTTGCTCTCCGTGTGCAACCCCATATTTTCTGGCAGACTTCAAGTCATGATTACCCCCCTCAACATAGTCAATACTAATGCCTTTCGGTAACTGATAACCCTGAATATCTTGCAAACTGCCAAAAGGGTCCTTCTCCCCTTGAACGATATGGAGAGGGTGCGCCAGCTTGAATAAATGCTCCGTGCGCAGCTTTTCAGGTTTACCCGGTGGATGAAAAGGATAACCAAGACAGATACAACCATGAATATTTCTAGCTTTTAGCTGTACTGCAGCTTCGATATCCGTCAGTAGCACCGTGGCAACACGCCCACCCAGAGACTTTCCACCAATAAACAGGTGCTCACAATCACCCTCGGCCTCTATCACATCAATAAAACGGTTCAATAACTGCTGCATCTTATTTGGTGGGCGCCTCTTACCAGTTAACCGGATCAGCTCCATATAAGGAAATTCAAAACGAACGACACGTACCCCCAATTTTGCCAGCGCTGTCGAAAAGCTCTGTAAGAAAGCCGAATCCATTCCCGCCCCCGCTCCGTGAGCCAGTATTAAAGTGAACTTTCCATTACCATCAACCATCACATTCATAAGCCACAGCCTTCATTCTCTACAAATATTCGAGTAATTCGAGATTACAACCCCGTAATCTAATAAATATTTTGCAGCGTCAAATTTCAGTAAAAAGCCGTCAATCCACCGCCACGACTCAGCCAAGGACATTACCATACGAATAATATTGATATGAGTCATTGAAAATAGACCCTCAATTTCGCATACTTGCCGCCGCAAAAAACTATTAACCATTAATTCATTGGTATAATCATATGAGCACAGGAAACGACAATACAACCTACAACTATAAGGTGGTGCGTCAATTTGCCATCATGACAGTTGTATGGGGCATTGTTGGCATGGCTGTTGGCGTACTTATCGCTGCACAGCTTGTCTGGCCGCAATTAAACTTTGACCTTCCCTGGACAAGTTTTGGACGATTGCGTCCCCTTCACACTAACGCTGTAATCTTTGCATTCGGTGGCAGTGCTTTATTCGCAACATCTTACTATGTTGTGCAGCGAACCTCTCAGGCGCGCTTGTTCTCCGACACACTTGCCGCATTTACCTTTTGGGGATGGCAGGCAATTATTGTCGCGGCGGCCATCACTCTTCCGCTGGGCTTTACCTCTACAAAAGAATACGCCGAGCTAGAGTGGCCAATTGACATCGCCATCGCAATTGTTTGGGTGTCTTACGCCATTGTGTTTTTTGGCACCATCATGCGCCGAAAAATGAAGCATATTTATGTTGCCAACTGGTTTTATGGCGCCTTCATAATTACCATTGCCGTACTTCATATTGTCAACAATTTGGAGGTCCCGGTAACCGCTTGGAAGTCGTACTCTATTTACGCTGGCACAATTGATGCCATGGTTCAGTGGTGGTACGGACATAACGCGGTAGGTTTCTTCCTGACTGCAGGTTTCCTCGGGATGATGTACTACTTCGTACCTAAACAGGCTGGCCGCCCAGTCTACTCTTACAGACTGTCAATCGTTCACTTCTGGGCGCTGATCTCTATCTATGTCTGGGCTGGCGCTCACCACCTTCACTACAGTGCGTTGCCAGATTGGGCACAAAGTGCCGGTATGGTAATGTCACTGATCCTTCTTGCTCCTTCCTGGGGTGGTATGATCAACGGTATGATGACGCTTTCAGGTGCCTGGCATAAGCTAAGAACCGATCCTATTCTTCGCTTTTTGGTTGTCTCCCTTTCTTTCTACGGAATGTCAACTTTCGAAGGGCCAATGATGTCAATTAAGACAGTTAACGCACTGTCACATAACACAGACTGGACCGTAGGTCACGTTCACTCCGGCGCGCTGGGCTGGGTAGCAATGATATCAATTGGTGCTATTTACCACTTGATTCCTAAGCTGCACGGACTAAAAGACATGTACAGCGTCAGTCTTATAAACGTCCACTTCTGGTTGGCGACTATCGGAACCGTGCTCTATATCGCATCCATGTGGGTAAACGGCATCATGCAAGGCTTGATGTGGAGAGCAGTTAACGCGGATGGAACCTTAACATACAGTTTCGTTGAGGCAGTTGTAGCAAGTGGCCCAGGTTACTTTGTGCGCGCACTTGGCGGCCTCGTTTTCTTGGCAGGCATGCTGATTATGGCATATAACGTCTGGATGACTGTGAAGCAGAAAGACGCCGTTGCCTTAGACAATGCACCTCATACAGCCTAAGGAGACGACTTACTATGAAAAATCATGAGTTAATTGAAAAAAACATTGGTCTAATGATCGTGTTGACTATCGTTGCGATTAGCTGGGGTGCTTTGGCTGAAATCGTACCGCTGTTTTTCTCTAAGGAAATAAACGAGCCAGTGGCTGGGTTAAAGCCTCTTAACGCACTTCAATTAGAAGGCCGCGACGTTTATATCCGTGAGGGCTGCCATGTGTGTCATACACAAATGGTTAGACCCTTCAGGGCAGAAACAGAGCGCTATGGTCACTACACAGTCGCAGGAGAGCACGTCTACGAGCACCCATTTTTGTGGGGTTCAAAGCGAACGGGTCCAGATCTTGCGCGTTTAGGTCAGCGCTATAGTGACGACTGGCATCGTGCACATATGTATAACCCGCGCGATGTTGTGCCTGAGTCCATCATGCCGTCTTATCCCTGGCTGTTTAAGGATAAGGTTAACCACAAGTTAACTGGCAAGAAAATGGAAGCACTCAGCATGGTAGGTGTGCCTTATACGCAAGAAGATATTGCCGGTGCCTCTGCAGCTGTAGAAGGTAAAAAAGAAATTGATGCCTTGGTAGCTTACTTGCAGCAACTAGGTACCGTATTGCCTACCAAGCGGTAATTGCAATGGATATTAATACAGTACGTGGTATTTCGACATTTTTCGTTATGGCAGCTTTTCTGGGTATTTGCTGGTGGGCGTATAGCAGCCATCGCAAATCAAGATTTGAAGAAGCCGCCAACTTACCTTTCGATGACGACGAAATAGCCGAACGTACCTTTAAAGAAACGGAGAAAAAAGACCATGAGTGACTTAAACACGTTTTGGAGCTTATGGATAAGTGCAATTGTACTCGGAAGTATTTTCGGCTGTGCATGGCTGCTCTACACCACAAGAAAAAGCCAGACCACAGACACTGAAACCGAAAATACCATGGGCCATGCCTTCGATGGTATTGAAGAATATGATAACCCGCTACCCAAGTGGTGGCTGTACATGTTCATGGCAACCATTGTTTTTGGCCTGGCGTACTCAGTGCTTTATCCAACCCTGGGTAACTATCCTGGTGTTTTGGGCTGGACGTCAACTAACCAGTGGGAAAAAGAAGTCAGCCAAGCTGATGAGAAATATGGCCCGATCTTCGCTCAATACTCAAGTATGACAGTTGAAGACCTAGCCAATGATGCTGGCGCGCTAGAAATTGGCCAACGCCTGTTTGCCAATAACTGTGCAGTTTGCCACGGCTCTAGTGGCCGAGGCAGCTACGGGTTCCCTAACCTTACTGATAATGACTGGCTGTATGGTGGAGAAGCTGACACAATTAAGCAAACTATATTGGCTGGACGCAACGGCGCAATGCCGGCTAAGGGACTCAATCCAAACTTGTCTGAAGCTGAGATTGGCGATTTGGTAAATTACCTATTGGCTTTCACCAACCGCGCTGACGATGCGGCCTCCGCTGAAAAGGGTGCTGCGCTGTTCCAAACTGCTTGTGCAGCCTGCCACGGCGCAGATGCAAAAGGCACACACGCGATGGGTGCTCCTAATCTGACAGACGGTATTTGGTTGTACGGGGGTACAGCTGCGCAAATTAAACAGACCATCGTCCATGGCAGAGCGGGTGTTATGCCTGCGCATAATGACCTGCTTGGCGAAGACAAGGTTCACATACTTGCCGCTTACGTCTACAGCTTATCACTAAATAAATAGTGGTTTCACAGGCCAGCACTTTCCGTGCTGGCCTGCTCACCCTTCCCGCAGTCATATTAGAAATACCAAAGTCGATTTGTTATTTCTATTCTGATTGAAATAGTTCAAGGGTTGTTATGAGTGATAAAATTCCGGTTAAGAATATTCCAGTCCCTCCCAAACCTAAAACGGTTGAATTATACGCCAGTCGAAAAAAGATCTACGTTAAAGAAATAACGGGATTCTTTCAGAAAATACGATCTGTATCTTTATGGATGCTTATGATCATGTATTTCGCTACCTGCTGGATTCAATTCGATGGCATCCAGATAGTACTATTTGACCTGCCTGCCAGAAAGTTCCACCTCTTCGGCACAACATTTTGGCCACAAGATTTTGTCCTGTTATCGTGGTTGCTTATCATCTGTGCTTTTGGTCTGTTTTTCATTACAACAATGTTTGGGCGAGTATGGTGTGGTTACACCTGCCCACAAACAGCCTGGACATTTATCTTCATGTGGATTGAAGAGCGCGTAGAGGGCAGTCGTAACCAGCGCATGAAGCTCGACAAAGCGGAGAACACCCCCAACAAACTTGGTAAAAAACTGCTAAAACACGCTTTATGGATTTTTGTGGCCTTTGCCACAGGTCTTACGTTCGTGGGCTATTTTTATCCAATCAGAGAGCTCGTACCTGACTTGCTATCCTTCTCAATTGAAGACGGGTGGGCCTATTTCTGGATTGGCTTTTTTACTGTTGCAACTTATGCCAATGCGGGCTGGATGAGAGAGCAAGTGTGCTTATATATGTGTCCTTACGCCCGCTTTCAATCAGTCATGTTCGACAAAGACACTCTCGTTGTTTCCTATGACCCCGCCAGAGGCGAACCAAGAGGAAGTAGAAAGAAAAACAGTAATCCAGCGGATAAGAACCTTGGTGATTGCGTAGACTGCGGCATGTGTGTCCAGGTCTGCCCTACGGGCATCGACATTCGTGACGGCCTCCAATACGAGTGCATTGGCTGCGCCTTATGTATTGATGCCTGTGATCAAATAATGGAAAAAATGAATTACCCCAAGGGGCTAATTAGCTACACAACTGAAGTGAATCTTGAAGGTAAGAAGTCCAAACTTCTTCGCCCCAAGGCGGTTGGTTATTTCGCGATGATCATTATTATGATTTCGGCAGTAATCTATAGCATTTCCAACAGAGTGCCACTGAAGCTGGATGCCCTAAGAGATCGAGGCTCTCTCTATCAAACCAATGCAGTAGGCTTTATCGAGAATGGTTACACCCTAAAAATTGTTAACATGGTCGACAATCAAAGAGAGTTTGTAATTTCAACCGAGGGCTTGGAAGGCGCTAAAATCAGCACACGAACTGTTGTAAAGATTGGTTCAGGTGAAGTCGCCTCTATTCCAACCGTGGTCGAAATTGATCCAGGAAAACTTGATGCAACTAATGTAGAATTACGATTTATTGTGACAGCGACCGATGACAGCACAGTATCTGACAGCGCCGAGAGTCGCTTTTTAGGGCCACCAACTTACCGCCGCTGATATTTATCCAGTAAACTAAGGTGCATTTGCATAAGCAACTGCACCTTTTATATTTGCATCACTAGTTTTTGAATTATCCACCCCCAATCGTTATAAAAGTCGGAACACACATTTTATGCAAAACAACGCGATTAAACCTTGGCACCAACAACCTTGGCTGTGGTTTCTTATCAGCATTCCACTAGCTTCAGTGATACTGAGTTCAATCATGGTATTTAAGGCAATTGATGAACCTGATACGCTAATTAGCGCCAACTATTACAAAGATGGCCTGGCGATTAATAAAGACCTTTCTCTTGATAAACATGCATTGGACGCAGGTATGTCTGCTCAAATCGCATCCAATAACCAAGGTACCGAAATTACGGTTGCCCTCGATGCGGGCAGTGAAACCGCACCAAATACCATTATTATGAAATTAGAACACCCTACCCGCGCAAATAGCGACACAACACTGCAATTAAGTAAGTCTGGTGACGTCTACAAAGTCGTTATTGCAGAGGCAATCGTTGGTAAACGCTACATTACTATTTCTTCGGCACAAAGTTTGTGGCAAATAAGAGGTGAAGCCAGCTTCCCCAGTGAAAGTGGCACAACGATCTCGCCTACTAAATATTGAAAATCGTGGCTTAAGATGACAACAACTAATTGTTATCACTGCGGTGCAATAATTCCCGAAAACGTTGTCATCGCCTTTAACCACAATGGTATTGAGTGTAGTTTTTGCTGCCATGGATGCGAAGCCGTTGCACACTCCATTTTGGCCAGCAACTTAGACACTTATTATATTCAACGTAGCGAAAACGCCATTACGCCGAAAACAATTTCGGCACAGGCGGAGGCAGAACTGCGCCTGTTTGACCGCGGGGATATTGCGGAAGACTACATCACATTTAGTAAAAGCACTGATAAAACCACGCAAGCCAGCGTAGAATTGTTTATCGAAGGCATCACCTGCGCGGCTTGTATCTGGCTAATCGAAAAACACCTAAGCAGGCAACCGGGAGTGATCAGCATTCATATCAATCACTCCAATCAGAGGGCTAATCTAACCTGGCAGCCTGATCAAATAAAATTTAGTGAACTATTACTCGAAATATCCCGAATAGGATACTCCGCCAAACCTTTTATTTTTGACGAGCTGCAAAAATATCAAGCGAAGGAAAAAAAGCAGGCCATTTTAAGAATCGGGTTGGCCGGCATCGGCACGATGCAAAATATGATGCTTGCTGTGCCCCTTTACATTGGCGCAAGCTCTGGGATAACAGATGAATTCCAAATGTTTTTCCGCTGGGTTAGCTTATTAATCGCCACACCTGTTGTGTTTTACTCCGCGCGACCATTCTTCAAAGCAGCGATACGCGACTTTAAAACGCGCCATTTAACCATGGATGTGCCAGTTTCAATCGCGATATTTATCGCCTACCTCGCCAGCGCAATTGTAACCGTGAGCGGCGGCAAAGACGTATATTTTGATTCGGTATGCATGTTCACCTTCTTTCTATTGATAGGTCGATATTTAGAGATGAACACACGGTTTAAAGCCTCCGAAGGTTTGAAAAGGCTGAACACACTGCTACCGACGTCTGCGTCTTTGGTCGCTTTGGATGGAACCGAAAGCACTGTACCCATTAAAGATCTGGTTCCGGGAAACCGTGTTATGGTGCGAGCAGGAGATAATATTCCGTGCGACGGCCAAGTTCTCGATGGCTCATCCAGCGTCGATGAATCTGCACTTACCGGTGAATTTTTTCCCGTAGCAAAAACCATAAATGCCAATGTTACTGCTGGAACCACCAACATCGACTCCCCTCTACTCATTGAAGTTGCAAGAACAGGTAAAGACACCCGAATAGCTTCGATTCTCACACTCATGCAAGCGGCGATGACTAACAAAGGTAGCGTTGCTGTTGCAGCAGACAGAGTTGCAGCCTATTTCGTAGCCTTTATTCTTTTTTCAGCAACAGCAGTCGGCACGTTTTGGTACATCAATGACCCTGCAAGTGCATTTGATATTGTATTGGCCGTATTGGTTGTGACTTGCCCATGTGCGCTGTCATTAGCGACGCCAACTGCGCTCACAGCCGCGATGGACAAGATGAGAACGGAAGGCATACTAGTTTTAAGGTCACATGTAATCGACGCGTTAGCCAAAGCTTCTCATGTGTATCTCGACAAAACAGGCACACTGACCGAGGGCCGGCTAAAAATTGTAAAGACCACGCTGTTTAATGTGACAACAGAAGAGCGCGCCTTTTCTTTGGCCAGTGCATTAGAGTCGACCTCTAAGCACCCTATTGCATCAGCATTTCGACGATATACACCGACTCACGCAAGCACTACACCGGATAAAAAAGAAACACAGGTTTTCCTCACACACATCAAACACACACCCGGTCGTGGCATTGAAGCCATGCTTCTTGCGCAAGAGCACAGCCAGGCAGCCATCGAAAGTATTCGCATTGGTAGCCGACGATATGTGGAAGAAATTATTAAAAACAGAGCAATGCTTCCTGATGAAACCACTACAACGCTTTATCTGGCGGGTTCTGTTTCAGGACTTATGGCTGCTTTTGAAGTCACAGACAAAATCAGGGATAGCGCACCGGCGATGTTGCAACAATGCGCCGACTTAAATATTAAAACGACTTTACTCAGTGGCGACAACCTTGCATCTGTCACAAGTATTGCGCATACCCTAAACATTCAAGATATAGTCGCCAATGCGTCTCCAGAAGATAAACTTCGTCATATTCGAGACCAACAATCTTCGGTAACTCAATCCGTTATGGTTGGAGATGGCATCAATGATTTACCGGTGATGGCGGCCGCTGACATTTCTATTGCCATGGCCAATGCGGCCGACATCAACAAAATAAACGCCGATGCTGTGATGTTGCGCAACGATCTGACCCTGGTACCAAGAGCGATTGTTTTATCTCAAAAAACCCAACGCATTATAGTCATGAATTTAGCCTGGGCATTTGCTTACAATGCTACTGCATTGCCCTTGGCTGCATGCGGTTTGATTCCACCATTTTTGGCTGCGGCGGGTATGTCGATCAGCTCAATGGTAGTTGTTCTCAACTCGTTACGAATTAAAAAAGGATAGCGTCACCATGGAAATACTATATGTGTTGATCCCACTATCTATTGTGCTGCTTTCGATAGCTATCTGGTTTTTGAGCTGGGCGATTAAATCCGGCCAGTTTGATGACCTGGAGGGACCAGCGCACAGAATTCTTTTTGAGGATGATGAAGGTATGATCCCCAAAAAAACGCCAACCACCGCTAACAGCAAAGAACACAGCACCACGAATGACTGAACCACTGCCAATTATTTCAGCGTTTATCATAGGCCTGATGGGATCGGCACACTGTATTGGCATGTGTGGCGGCATTTCGAGCGCTCTGTCACTATCTATTCCAACCGGCAATCATTTTAGAGCCCGCCAAACAACCATCCTCCTGTGCTATAACGTTGGACGCGTGGCTAGTTATGGCATAGCTGGACTACTCGCCGGAACCCTGTTTACTCTGGCAAATTTCCAGGCACATGCATTAAGCTGGATTCCACGGTTGTTAGCGGGCTTGTTCATGATTGCGATGGGTCTATACCTTACAGGATGGTGGCAGGGCCTGGTCAAAGTAGAAAAATTTGGGCAAATATTGTGGAAGCACATCGAGCCCTATGGGCGTAAGCTCATGCCGGCCAAAACTCCCAGTAGAGCATTCCTATTAGGAATGGTTTGGGGTTGGCTGCCTTGCGGCCTTGTGTACTCAACACTTATACTTGCAGCGAGCCAATCCAGCCCTGGCACCGCTGCCATGACAATGCTTAGTTTTGGCGCAGGTACAATACCAGCAGTATTGGGCGTTGGCTATTTATCCCGCCAGTTAAACCAGTTAAAAAACAATAAACTTTTTCCAATTCTAACGGGTTGTGCCGTTATTGCGTTTGGCATCTGGACACTCCCAATACCACGGTAGCTAGACACGCTTAATAAGGGTTTCTGCGGGCGTGCATTTAACGCTATTGACAGGAATCAAACCCTGACACATAAAATAGATTACACTGTAACTCTCTAATTCAATTGCGAACAACTATCATTATGACCGCTCATCAACCTCTTTGGAACGAATCCCTGATAAGACGCTACGACCTGTCAGGCCCAAGATACACCTCCTACCCAACTGCAGTGCAGTTTGCAGAATCCTTTGGCAGTAAAGACTGCGAAAAGGCAGCGGCGGATGTTAAAGCGAGCCTCGAGCCATTATCACTTTACGTGCATCTGCCTTTTTGCGCTCACGTCTGCTATTACTGCGCCTGTAACAAGGTAATAACGAAACATAGAGACAAAGCGCAACCTTATCTGGACAGGTTATACAAAGATATCACCGCTCAAGCTGAGTTATTTTCCGGTAACAGGCAGGTGCAGCAGTTGCACTGGGGCGGTGGTACACCTACGTTTATTGCCGAAGACCAGATGGTTGAACTGATGCACCGGCTACGTTCAAACTTCAATTTATTAGATGATGACAGTGGCGATTACTCAATAGAAATCGATCCACGGGAGGCATCTCTTTCCGTATTAAAAACATTAAGAGAGATAGGTTTTAATCGCGTCAGTCTTGGTGTACAAGACTTCGAGCCCACCGTTCAAAAAGCTGTCAACCGGGTGCAGTCAGAGCAAGAGACCAAGTTTGTTTTAGATACTTCCCGAGAGTTAGGGTTTAAATCTATCAATATGGACTTGATTTACGGGCTACCCTTTCAGACGCCAGAGACATTTCGTAATACACTGGAAAAAGTGCTGGTTATGTCACCAGACAGGTTATCTGTATTTAATTATGCACACATGCCACACCGCTTTATGCCGCAGCGACGCATCAATGAAAACGACCTGCCGACGCCAGACCAGAAATTGACCATACTGCACGAAACAATCGAGCGCCTGATAGATGCGGGGTACGAGTATATTGGCATGGATCATTTCGCCAAGCCTGATGATGAACTGGCCGTCGCTCAAAGAAATGGAAAACTGCATCGCAATTTCCAGGGTTATACCACGCATAAAGATTGCGATTTAGTGAGTATGGGGGTTTCATCTATCAGTCAGGTGGGTATGTCCTACTATCAAAACCATCACGATATCGAAGCATATATGCAGGCAATCGACAACGAACAGTTGCCGGTTAAAAGAGGTGTATGGCTGACAACAGATGACTTCATTCGCAAAGACCTGATAATGCAGCTGATCTGCCATTTTGAGCTAGACATTAAAAAATTCGAGGCAGATCACAAACTACAATTTGATACTTACTTTAAAGACGAACTGGTTCGTCTAAAAGGCTTTGCAGGTGATGGACTGGTAGATTTAACGCCTGAAAAAATAGCGGTAAAAGATAGCGGTCGATTACTAATTAGAGCAATCTGCCAGGTCTTTGATAGTTACATCCCCGCCACTGCCAAGCCCCAGGGTTACTCCAGAATCATCTAAGAATTTCTGCGAACTTCGCTGTGGATCAACGCCGGGCTATAAGCCCGGCAGATTGAAGTTAGATTTTAAACAACGATCAAGAGTGACTCGGCATTATCTCTAAAATTTGCACCATGTTATCAACTGGCGAGGAGCTAGAGTGTGAAATGGTTTGATCTAATTCATACTCGTACTCTTTCCGTTCACCGGTACGGTCAAGTTGCAACGTTTCAAAATCAAATAACTGGGTATCGGCTAATTGAGAGGGTGCTACATTTTGCAATGCGCCGAAAATCGATTCGACCCGCGACGGGTGCTCTTTCTCCCAGGCGACCAACATTTGTTTAATTGCCTGACGCTGGAGGTTTTCTTGTGAACCACATAGGTTACAAGGAATAATCGGAAACTCCATAATCTCAGCATAAGCCTTGATGTCTTTTTCACGACAATAGGCCAATGGGCGAATCAAAACGTTTCGTTTATCGTCAGAAAGCAACTTCGGTGGCATGGCAGATAATCGAGCCCCATAAAACATATTCAAAAACATCGTTTCAACTATGTCATCTTTATGATGCCCTAGTGCCAGCTTGTTGGCGCCAATGTCCTCCGCAAACGAATACAAAGTACCGCGTCTAAGCCGGGAGCATAGCGAGCAGGTAGTTTTACCTTCGGGAATCTTTGATTTAACAATTGAGTAGGTGTCACGATCGACGATGTAATACTCAATTCCGAGCTTGCCAAGATAGTCAGGCAGAACGTTTTCAGGAAACCCGGGCTGCTTCTGATCAAGGTTAACTGCGATAAGCTCAAACTTGATAGGGGCATTAATTTGCAGACTCATCAAAATGCTAAGCAAAGTATAACTATCAGCACCACCGGACAGGCAGACCATAATCCGATCACCGTCTTCGATCATATTAAAATCCGAAATTGCCCGCCCCACTCCACTTCGCAATTTCTTCTGCAATTTGTTGAATTCGTACTTTGCAGCACCCACTAAATCTTGCATAACAACCTCACACAACTATTACTACAGCGCCGTTAAACACTTGCTCAAAAACACACCGATAAAAGCTGGCGAATTCTCACATAAAACAAAGTATTTTTCAGCTTTTAATGATTATATCGATATACATTCACTAACCTGTCCCACCATGCAGGCCACCCGGATAAATTAATCCTTTCACGCCTTGTAACACACATAAACTCTCGGAATTACTCACAATATTGGAAACAATCGATTATTTATTTAAACAAAAGAAGTTATACTAGCCGCTGGATATGTATGACTGTAAGGACACGTTATGAATACCGTTAAGATAGGAAAGCGGGAGCTCAACCGCCAAAACAACCAAAATTCTATATTAGATGCTGCAAGAGAGTGCTTTAGTGAGGCCGGATTTGATAAAGTAACTGTCAGAGACATTATTAGAAAGACCGGTTTAGCATCGGGTACTTTTTACAACTACTTCCCAGATAAACAATCAATTTTCTCGGCGCTCATTGAAGATTACCTCCAAAGGCTGAATGCCCACCTCAAAGAGTTCCGTAAAAACGCAAACACTCTTGAACAATTTATAAATAGCTCCTACCTTGCTATTTTTACTGCGATTGCTGAAGACCCGGTAATTTACAAGCTTGTGCATGCAAATGATAAAATTGTCGAAGACATCTACGGCTCTTCAATTTTTGGTCTGGCTTTAAACTCCCTTGAGGGAGATATTAAAACGGCCATCGAAAGCAAAATCATCCCAGACCTGAATGTTGATTTCTTAGCCGCCTCTTTTTGTGGAGTAGGCTCAGAGCTTGGGCTGAAATTAGCGGAAACGGATAGTGACCCCAAAAAAGCAGCATTTTTTGCCACTAAACTGTTTCTTGGCGGCCTTCACGAGATAGGCGCAGCTTCTAATTAAGCTGCGCCAAGGCTCGAGATCAACCTTAATCAGATCTAGAGCCTTCCATTTCTAAACTAAGGCTCATTCAAGGACCAGTTATACTCAAAAGAAACTTGCAGTCTCGTTAACTCCTGCTTAGTGTAAAGCAGGGGATCTTCTCGATAGCGAGATAAATGCTCCATGAGTGTATCCAGCGTTCCAAAGTCCTCACTATACCACTGATAGATTTTGGAGAGCACTAACGTACTCCCGCTGACACGAACCCCTTTAGAAGCGTTAATAAACTCTTTAGCCGCAGCGTCCAACTGTGCATCTCTGTTTTCAGCCGCGAACGCTCTCTTACCTATGTTCGGACATCCCATACTGGCGCAATTAACCACATAGTGTATTCGGTTATCTTTCCAGATGGGTCGGAGGATTCGATGCTCGATGTCATTTAGCGTTAACTCCTCCCCCATGACCGACGTGATTTTCTTGTCCCAAGGTCCAAATGAGAAAAATCCACCGAGCTTAGCAATACTCTCAATGGGGTAATTATCAAGTATTAACTGAATTGTTAACACATTATAAAAATTAACCCAAAAAGCAAATTGCTCGTTTCTATTCAACGAAGCAGGATCAACTGCAGCTAATCGTTTGATATAGTCATCCAAATCCTTTTTGTCTTGCTTGGTAACGGAAGCATATTTAATAAGCCTGTTGCCATGACTATCTTCCAACGTATAGTTGGAAAGAAAATCATCTAATACTTTATGATCAACTATTATTTTGCTATCGACACTGTACCCTAGCCAGCGCTCCCAAAGATCAGCTTTTGGGGCAGCTTGAACTATACTGCTGGTTAATATAAAAACAATCCAAAGAACCTTTGGCACAAGTAACCCTCTAATTTTTGAATTTATAAAAATGGAAAACTCTAAGACTGGCAACTACAACATAAGTTCCAACCGTTGCGATTGCGACACATCAATTCCGAACATATTTACTGCATTTAACCTGACCTTCTGCTCCGTAGTAAAGTCTTGGATAAAAGAACAAGCATCAGGCATCTCAGAGTACGAATTACTCAAACGATTAAAAGAAATAGACTCGCCATGGCACGAGTTGATCAATTTTGGTGACCCCAAGGCATTATTCCCTATACATTTCTTGTTATTCAATGCGCTTTATGAGTGGCAGCATGAAGTGCAAGTGTTAGGTGAATATCAGTTAAGAGTTTCACCGCTGAATATAATATTAAGTAGACATCCAGAAAAAACCACAAACGTCGGTGACTACGACCATGTCCGTAATTTTTATCGAGATAAAAAAAATTTGTTTAGAACTTCATCAACCAAATTAGACACTATGATGAATAACTTTTGGAACAGAGTAAGCCTTCAGCATAAAGTATTGAACGCTTTTAAAACTTTAGAAATAGACCATACAAAAGATTTGAAAAAAATTAAATTCGCCTATCGAAAAAAAATGACCGTTGAACATCCTGATAAAGGTGGATGCGTCAAAAGAGCTAGCGAACTAAATAATGCAATGTCTACAATAAACAAATGGATTAAAATGCATTATGAATCGCGGCTTAATGATCACTCAATGTAGACAAAAAGATTCGCAAACGAAAAAGGCCCTGCTATCACTAGCAGGGCCTTCAATAAAAGCCTGACGATGACCTACTCTCACATGGGGAGACCCCACACTACCATCGGCGCTGGACGGTTTCACTACTGAGTTCGGGATGGGTTCAGGTGGTTCACGTCCGCTATTGTCATCAGGCACAAAACTGTCTGATCTTCTTTCCATTCTTTACAATCAGCGAGTGTCACTTACATTCATAATCTATCTGGTGCTAAAAACCATTTGGGCGTTATATAGTCAAGCCTCTCGGGCAATTAGTACTGGTTAGCTCAACGCCTTACAACGCTTACACACCCAGCCTATCAACCTCGTGGTCTTCAAGGGCCCTACAGGAGACTTATGTCTCAGGGAGATCTCATCTTGGAGGGGGCTTCCCGCTTAGATGCTTTCAGCGGTTATCCTGTCCGAACATAGCTACCGGGCAATGCCACTGGCGTGACAACCCGAACACCAGAGGTTCGTCCACTCCGGTCCTCTCGTACTAGGAGCAGCTTCCCTCAAATCTCCAACGCCCACGGCAGATAGGGACCGAACTGTCTCACGACGTTCTAAACCCAGCTCGCGTACCACTTTAAATGGCGAACAGCCATACCCTTGGGACCGACTTCAGCCCCAGGATGTGATGAGCCGACATCGAGGTGCCAAACACCGCCGTCGATATGAACTCTTGGGCGGTATCAGCCTGTTATCCCCGGAGTACCTTTTATCCGTTGAGCGATGGCCCTTCCACACAGAACCACCGGATCACTAAGACCTACTTTCGTACCTGCTCGACATGTCTGTCTCGCAGTCAAGCACCCTTATGCCTTTGCACTAACCGTACGATGTCCGACCGTACTTAGGGTACCTTCGTGCTCCTCCGTTACTCTTTGGGAGGAGACCGCCCCAGTCAAACTACCCACCATACACTGTCCCCGGCGTTGTAGCGCCTGGGTTAGAACTTCAAACATACCAGGGTGGTATTTCAAGGATGGCTCCACCGAATCTGGCGTCCGGCTTCAAAGCCTCCCACCTATCCTACACAAGCAGGTTCAAAGTTCACTGTGAAGCTATAGTAAAGGTTCACGGGGTCTTTCCGTCTAGCCGCGGATACACAGCATCTTCACTGCGATTTCAATTTCACTGAGTCTCGGGTGGAGACAGCGTGGCCATCGTTACGCCATTCGTGCAGGTCGGAACTTACCCGACAAGGAATTTCGCTACCTTAGGACCGTTATAGTTACGGCCGCCGTTTACCGGGGCTTCGATCAAGAGCTTCGCTTGCGCTAACCCCATCAATTAACCTTCCGGCACCGGGCAGGCGTCACACCCTATACGTCCACTTTCGTGTTAGCAGAGTGCTGTGTTTTTAATAAACAGTCGCAGCCACCTGGTATCTTCGACCAGCCAATGCTTACGGAGCAAGTCCTTCACACTAGCCGGCGTGCCTTCTCCCGAAGTTACGGCACTATTTTGCCTAGTTCCTTCACCCGAGTTCTCTCAAGCGCCTTAGTATTCTCTACCTGACCACCTGTGTCGGTTTGGGGTACGGTCCCGTATTATCTGAAGCTTAGAGGCTTTTCTTGGAAGCTTGGCATCAACCACTTCATCGAGCACGCTCGACTTCGTCATCAGATCTCAGAATTAAGAACCCGGATTTTCCTAAGTCCTCTCCCTACTTCCTTAAACCGGGATAACCATCACCCGGCTGGCCTAGCCTTCTCCGTCCCCCCATCGCAATAATACGAGGTACAGGAATTTTAACCTGTTTCCCATCGACTACGCCTTTCGGCCTCGCCTTAGGGGCCGACTCACCCTGCGCCGATTAACGTTGCGCAGGAAACCTTGGTCTTCCGGCGAGGAGGTTTTTCACCCCCTTTATCGTTACTTATGTCAGCATTCGCACTTCTGATACCTCCACGGAACTTCTCAATTCCGCTTCAACAGCCTACAGAACGCTCCCCTACCATATTAATAAATTAATATCCGCAGCTTCGGTGCCATGTTTGAGCCCCGTTACATCTTCCGCGCAGGCCGACTCGACTAGTGAGCTATTACGCTTTCTTTAAAGGATGGCTGCTTCTAAGCCAACCTCCTAGCTGTCTTAGCCTTCCCACATCGTTTCCCACTTAACATGGACTTTGGGACCTTAGCTGGCGGTCTGGGTTGTTTCCCTCTTCACGACGGACGTTAGCACCCGCCGTGTGTCTCCCGTGCTTGCACTTTCTGGTATTCGGAGTTTGCATGGGGTTGGTAAGTCGGGATGACCCCCTAGCCCAAACAGTGCTCTACCCCCAGAAGTGATACACGAGGCACTACCTAAATAGTTTTCGGGGAGAACCAGCTATCTCCGAGTTTGATTAGCCTTTCACTCCTATCCACAAGTCATCCCCTACCTTTTCAACGGGAGTGGGTTCGGGCCTCCAGTTGATGTTACTCAACCTTCACCCTGCCCATGGATAGATCACTCGGTTTCGGGTCTACGCCTAGCGACTGTTCGCCCTATTCAGACTCGGTTTCCCTACGGCTCCCCTAAATGGTTAACCTTGCCACTAAACGTAAGTCGCTGACCCATTATACAAAAGGTACGCAGTCACAGAACAAGTCTGCTCCCACTGCTTGTACGCATACGGTTTCAGGGTCTATTTCACTCCCCTCACAGGGGTTCTTTTCGCCTTTCCCTCACGGTACTGGTTCACTATCGGTCAGTCAGGAGTATTTAGCCTTGGAGGATGGTCCCCCCATATTCAATCAGGATAACACGTGTCCCGACCTACTCATTTTTCATCTGATTCGGATTTCAAGTACGAGGCTATCACTCTCTATGGCCACTCTTTCCAAAGTGTTCCTTTATCCTTCACCAGACTTTTGGGCTAGTCCCCGTTCGCTCGCCGCTACTTAGGGAATCTCGGTTGATTTCTTTTCCTACGGGTACTTAGATGTTTCAGTTCTCCGCGTTCGCTTCGCAATACCTATGTATTCAGTATCGCGATACCTGGTAAACCAGGTGGGTTCCCCCATTCGGACATCTCCGGATCATAGCTCGTTTGCCAGCTCCCCGAAGCTTTTCGCAGGCTTCCACGTCCTTCATCGCCTCTGACTGCCAAGGCATCCACCGTATGCACTTAGTCACTTGACTATATAACCCCAAACAGTCTCTGCTTTCGCTTCAACCTCATTTGAGATTTAGTCTGCTTCTCACACCGTAACGATTTTTCACACCAGATTCGCTTGATTATGAATCTCGTTTCGTTTCACTCGCCAAATTGTTAAAGAACTTTCCGATCCTCTTGATCAGAAGCAAAATCACTCTCTCGAATAACCTTGATTCTTGCCAAGTCTTGGTGGAGCCAGGCGGGATCGAACCGCCGACCTCCTGCGTGCAAGGCAGGCGCTCTCCCAGCTGAGCTATGGCCCCTCATGTCGGTCTTACTGCATAGCTCATTCTGGTGGGTCTGGGTGGACTTGAACCACCGACCTCACCCTTATCAGGGGTGCGCTCTAACCACCTGAGCTACAGACCCAATTCTCATCACATCACTCGCGCAATGCCATGGGCCCGCAGACCCTGGACCTTCAACTTCTTCCAAGCAATGACATGTGGACACTTGACCGAAAACTTCCTACTTCGTTTAAGGAGGTGATCCAGCCGCAGGTTCCCCTACGGCTACCTTGTTACGACTTCACCCCAGTCATGAACCACACCGTGGTAAGCGCCCCCCCGAAGGTTAAGCTACCTACTTCTGGTGCAATCCACTCCCATGGTGTGACGGGCGGTGTGTACAAGGCCCGGGAACGTATTCACCGCGACATTCTGATTCGCGATTACTAGCGATTCCGACTTCATGGAGTCGAGTTGCAGACTCCAATCCGGACTACGAGACATTTTCTGGGATTAGCTCCACCTCGCGGCTTCGCAACCCTTTGTATGCCCCATTGTAGCACGTGTGTAGCCCTGGTCGTAAGGGCCATGATGACTTGACGTCGTCCCCACCTTCCTCCGGTTTGTCACCGGCAGTCTCCTTAAAGTTCCCACCCAAAGTGCTGGCAAATAAGGATAAGGGTTGCGCTCGTTACGGGACTTAACCCAACATTTCACAACACGAGCTGACGACAGCCATGCAGCACCTGTCTCTGCGCTCCCGAAGGCACCACTCTATCTCTAAAGCGTTCGCAGGATGTCAAGACCAGGTAAGGTTCTTCGCGTTGCGTCGAATTAAACCACATGCTCCACCGCTTGTGCGGGCCCCCGTCAATTCATTTGAGTTTTAACCTTGCGGCCGTACTCCCCAGGCGGTCAACTTATCGCGTTAGCTGCGCCACTAAGGAATCAAGTTCCCCAACGGCTAGTTGACATCGTTTACGGCGTGGACTACCAGGGTATCTAATCCTGTTTGCTCCCCACGCTTTCGCACCTCAGCGTCAGTATTAATCCAGAGTGCCGCCTTCGCCACTGATGTTCCTTCCGATCTCTACGCATTTCACCGCTACACCGGAAATTCCACACTCCTCTATCATACTCTAGCCTGCCAGTTCGGCGTGCAGTTCCCAGGTTGAGCCCGGGGATTTCACACTCCGCTTAACAAACCGCCTACGCGCGCTTTACGCCCAGTAATTCCGATTAACGCTCGCACCCTCCGTATTACCGCGGCTGCTGGCACGGAGTTAGCCGGTGCTTCTTCTGTAGGTAACGTCAATCCAAGCAGGTATTAACTACTTGGCCTTCCTCCCTACTGAAAGTGCTTTACAACCCTAAGGCCTTCTTCACACACGCGGCATGGCTGCATCAGGCTTTCGCCCATTGTGCAATATTCCCCACTGCTGCCTCCCGTAGGAGTCTGGACCGTGTCTCAGTTCCAGTGTGACTGATCATCCTCTCAGACCAGCTAGAGATCGTCGCCTTGGTGAGCCTTTACCTCACCAACTAGCTAATCCCACGCAGGCTCATCCAGTAGCAAGAGCCGAAGCCCCCTTTGCTCCATAGAGATTATGCGGTATTAATCCGGGTTTCCCCGGGCTATCCCCCTCTACTGGGTAGATTCCTACGCGTTACTCACCCGTCCGCCGCTCGTCAGCTCCCGAAGGACTGTTACCGCTCGACTTGCATGTGTTAGGCCTGCCGCCAGCGTTCAATCTGAGCCATGATCAAACTCTTCAGTTCAATCTTTTTAAGTCCGAAGACTCTATTTCTTCTCAATTCAAATGAACCACTTTCGTGATATCACTGACTTGATTTATTTCTTGTAGAAATATCTCCAGTCAGTGCCCACATGTCATTGCTTGGCTTCTTGTTAAAGAACCAGTTAAGCTCTCGCTCAACCGAGGCGCGTATTATAAGGCCGCCACCTTCGCTGTCAACTCTTTTCTTTAACTTTCTTTCTCAGCCAGCTAAAGATCAAACCAACAACCACAATCAATTTTTACCTTCAAAATCAACTGCTTAAATTCTTACTCCCCGAAGTTCCCTTGCGCTCCCTTCTGAAGAGCCGCGCATTATAAGGATACTTCAGCGCAGGTCAACTGTATTTTTAGAAAACATGAAAAATAATCAAAGACCCGTTAACTTCAGAACATTCTCTCAAGTCAGCGAATATATTCTGCTCCAAAAAACGAAATTTACAAGACTTGTATAGCAAAGATTTTGTTTCGGATTGTAACGCTAGCAATTACACATAATCACCTACAACGATCAATCCATTCGAACGGATATGACTGAAACACCATCACATGCTTTTTCACGCGCATCTTTTATGCTTTCACTCTTGGCGAGCACAACGCCCAACCGCCTTTTCCCATTAATTTCAGGCTTACCAAATAGACGAATATCAATACCTTTGCTATTCAGCAACTCCGAAACACCTGCGTACGACAGATTTCTGGATACCCCCTCCGCTAAAATTACCGCAGAGGCAGACGGCCCTTTCTGCGCAACATTGACAACAGGTATACCTAGCAAGGCTCTGGCATGCATAGAAAACTCAGATAAATCCTGCGAAATTAAGGTAACCAATCCGGTATCATGAGGCCGCGGCGACACCTCGCTAAAATAAACCTCTTTACCCTTTATAAAAAGCTCAACTCCGAAGACACCAAAACCCTGCAAAGCTGCCGTCACTTCTTTCGCAATCGTTTTTGCACTTTCAAGCACATCAATGTCCATAGGCTGCGGCTGCCACGACTCACGATAATCGCCATCAACCTGAACATGACCAATTGGTTCACAGAAGCTAACCCCAGCACTGTGAACACAAGTTAAGAGGGTAATCTCATAATCAAAGTTGACAAAACCTTCAACGATTACTTTACCTTTACCGCTTCGCCCACCTTCCTGTGCATACTTCCAGGCAGTTTCCGTACTTTCCCGATCTCGAATCAGAGATTGCCCCTTCCCCGAAGAGCTCATTATTGGTTTCACAATACAAGGAAAACCAACAAGGTTAACTGCAGCGAGAAAACTTTCATAACTATCAGCAAAGCAGTAAGGGGACGTCTTAATCCCTAACTCTTCTGCTACGAGCCGCCTGATTCCTTCGCGATTCATGGTTAGATGAACAGCATTGGCTGAGGGTACAACACGATAGCCCTCTGCCTCTAACTTGACCAACTCAGCCGTGGCAATGGCTTCTATTTCTGGGACAATAAAATCAGGGGCTTCTAACTCTATTACTTTTCGCAGCATCTGCGCATCCAACATATCGATCACATGGAACCGATGAGAAACTTGCATAGCAGGAGCATTTGCATATCTGTCAACCGCGATCACTTCAACACCAAAGCGCTGAAGCTCAATTGCCACCTCTTTACCCAACTCACCTGCACCCAAAAAAAGAACTTTCGTGGCATTTTTTGCGCCAGGCGTACCGATGACGAGAGCACCCTGACCCTGCTGCACGTCACTTTTACTGTCTTTCAAATTATTACCAGCCATACTTCTCTTGCTCTCTTTGCGCGACATTTTTTAAAACCAGTTTTTTTTCAGATTCTGTCATCCCCCCCCAGGAGCTAATCTCCTGACCCGTTCGCTGACACCCGATGCAAACATCCTCGTCATCTAACGAACAGATTCCAACACAAGGAGAGGTTACAATCTCTGGATTTTCCGCCACCCCATTTTTAACACTCATAACCGCCCACATTACTCAATACTATTTATCTTTGCAGCAAAGCTAACGCTTCCGTGTAAGTCTTCGCCTTTTCAACATAATGTAACGCACTGTTTCTTAAGGACGCAATTTCATCATCGGATAGCTTGCGTTTTACACGACCTGGCGAGCCCACAACCAGACTGCCCTCTGGAACTTCCATTCCCTCTGGTATTAGCGTGTTAGCCCCGACCAAACAGTTACGCCCGATTTTCGCCCCATTAAGAACAACGGCATTAATACCGATAAGGCAATTGCTTTCAATTTGACAACCATGCAATACGGCTTTATGCCCGACCGTAACACCATCACCAATATTAATAGGACTTCCTTTATCAACATGCAAAACTGCACCGTCCTGAATATTGCTTGAGCGACCTATTGTAATTCGGTCATTATCAGCCCTAATTACAGCGTTAAACCATACACTAACCTGAGGTTCGAACAACACTTCACCAACCACCACCGCAGAATCAGCCACATAGTGCCCGTCACCAATAAACTGTGGCACCTTATCTCCTAACTCATAAATCATTAGATACTCCGATTTCATTAAACTCCCCCGGAAGGTCATGGTACGCATTAATAAAATAATCGCCCCCGACTGAAGCCAAGCATCAGTCGAGCCAACCACCTCCCAAGCAACTGCAATCTGCATTCGTGCAAGTATAAATAGTTGCAACCGACCGCAACAAGAAATACCTTAATTGCACTACGAATAACAGAGGTATTTGCTTCCCATGAAATTTTGCAGCACATGCGGCGCGAAAGTAATGCAAAGAGTTCCTGAAGGCGACAATCGAATGAGATTTGTCTGCATTAGCTGCCACCAAATCCATTACCAAAACCCTAACATCGTTGCCGGAACACTTCCGTATCATGGTGATAAGGTTTTGCTTTGTAAGAGAGCTATTGAGCCGCGAATGGGATTTTGGACATTACCCGCCGGTTTTATGGAAAACGAAGAGACGGTAGAAAGTGCCGCTTTAAGAGAAACACTTGAAGAAGCAGAAGCGCGCATAGTCGATGCATCCCTGTATACGATGATTAACGTACCGCATGTCAATCAGGTACACATTTTTTATCTCGGCAAAATATTAGATGGTCAATATGGCGCTGGAGTTGAAACGTCAGACGCTCAACTTTTTCTGGAAAAAGATATTCCATGGAATGATATTGCCTTTAAAACAGTCTACGTGACACTAAAACACTACTTCGCCGACCGAAAAGAGAAAACGTTTCCTGTCAGAGTTGAGGATATCCACTACAACGCTAAGTAATTTGACACACGTCAGTTAAAGTGACTCTAATAGATACACCTCATATGCAGGCTCTTCGTATGGATGGGCGCCTTTTAATGCGGCAACAACTGCGGTGATTTTGTCAACTTCGCACACACACTCCACCTTGAATTCATTAACGATCTCTACTTGGCCATGATGACCTAATGCGGGATTGCTACCAGCTAAGGGTCTAAACTGCCCAACACCAAGAGTTTGCCAGGAACAACAATCATAATTACCTATTTTTCCCGCTCCAGCCTCGAAGATAGCCATTTTGACCTTTTCGACCTGCGCCTCGGGAACAAAAAAACATAACTTGTACATATAACGCCCCTTGAAAAGTTTCAGTTTACCTAACAGATCTTTACTACAGATTGCTTACACTTCTACACATTAGACGTTCATTTTGTAGAATAACAAGCACTTGCCGTACTTCTCCACAGATTCTGTGGATAACTATGGGGATATATTCTGGGAAACTGCCCTTACCCCTTATAGATTCTAGGTTACAGTTATTTTGAACGCTTTTCAGACACAGCGTATTTATCCTTTATTATCAATACGTTAGTTTTGTCAATAGCGCTATGATCGGCGCCTTTGTGCATCAACAGGCAAATAAATGAACCAGCAATCTGATCTGTGAATAAAAATATTTGTCAATACTGAAATCTTATATTTTTCTGCTCATTACCTTATCAAAACCAAACCATTTATTCCTATATCGAATATCAAAGAACACTTATTCACATCTTTTAACAATCTGTAACATTTAACACACACAGGCTTACAATTGACAAAATATCGGACAAAAAAAATGGCCCCTATTGCCGGAACCATTTATTTTAATTATGTAAGTTTTAGCTTATCAGTTAGCCAAAAAATACTCGTGCATTTCTGAACATCCTTAACCAGGCACCATCCTCTTTCCAAGCAGCAGGATACCAAGAGTTCGTCACGGCTCTAAACACCCGCTCCGGATGTGGCATCATAATGGTGAAGCGCCCATCATCAGTTGTTACCCCTGTGATACCGCGTGGCGAGCCATTTGGATTGGAAGGATATTGCACAGACTCACGGCCATAGTTGTCGACAAATCGCAAAGAGACGTTTTTACTGCTAAAGATTTCATCTATAGCCGTATCACTGACAAACTCAGCTCTGCCTTCGCCATGCGCTATCGCCACGGGCATTTTCGAACCGGCCATTCCCATTAGAAAATGCGAAGGTGAGTCTAGAATCTCAACCATAGCAACTCGCGCTTCAAACTGTTCGGACCTGTTACGAACGAAATGAGGCCATTTCTCAGCCCCTGGGATCAGTTCGTGCAGGTTCGACATCATTTGACAACCATTACAAACACCCAGCGCCAATGTATCTTTGCGGTTAAAAAATGCCGAGAACTGATCACGAGCACGGGAATTAAAGAGAATAGACTTCGCCCACCCTTCACCAGCCCCTAATACGTCGCCATAAGAAAAACCGCCACAGGCTGCAAATGCATTGAAGTTGGCTAAGTCTACCCTGCCGGTTATAACATCGCTCATGTGCACATCACTGGCCTGAAACCCAGCTTTCGCAAAAGCCGCGGCCATCTCTAACTGGCCGTTAACACCCTGTTCACGCAAAATCGCGACACGAGGCTGCACGCCTTTATTAATATAGGGCGCGGTAATATCCTCCTGTGGTTCAAATGTTAAATCTGCGCTTAATCCGGGATTCTCAATATCGGCAATCTGGTCAAACTCTTCCTTGGCACAACTGGAGTTGTCTCTAAGCGACTGGATTTCGTAGCTTGTCTTAGACCACAGCTGCTGGTAGTAAACACGCGTGTTTTCAATAACCGGCTGACCTTCATTAATAAACCGGATGTGGTCATCCGCATTCAGCGTACCAATTACTAAAGTGTGCTCACCTAAACCTGCGGCAGTAAACTGCTGCAACACCGCTGGCGTATCCTCCCTTCTGACCTGAATTACCGCGCCTAGCTCTTCGTTAAACAGTTCTCTTGAAAAATGGCCGGAATCCTCTGCCAAATAATCAAGACGGATGTCGACTCCGCAATGCCCTGCAAAAGCCATCTCCGCAACGGTTGTAAAAAGACCGCCATCAGAACGATCATGATAAGCCAGAATTAACCCGTCACGGTTCAACCCTTGAATCACTGCAAAAAATGCTTTCAAGTCTTCGGGGTCGTCCAGATCTGGAGCGACGGCGCCCACTTGATTGTATACCTGTGATAAACAGGATCCGCCCAGCCGATTCTGACCATTCGCCAGGTCAACCAAAATAAGGTCAGTTTCTCCAGCATCTAACTTTAACTGGGGAGTCATCGTTTTGCGTACATCTTCGACGGGCGCGAAACCACTGATAATAAGAGACAGCGGCGACGTCATTACTCGCGTTTCTTCTCCTTCTTCCCAAACGGTTTTCATCGACATTGAGTCTTTGCCTACCGGAATCGTTATTCCCAACGCTGGACACAATTCCATACCTACAGCACGAACCGTGTCATAGAGTCTTTCGTCTTCGCCGGAATACCCCGCAGCCGCCATCCAGTTTGCCGATAAACGTATATCGCTTAAGTTAGTGATCGATGCTGCAGCCAGGTTGGTGATGACTTCTCCCACCGCCATACGCCCTGATGCTGGCGCATCAATTATCGCAACAGGCGTTCTTTCCCCCATTGCCATGGCTTCACCAGCATAGGTATCGTAAGCGCTGGTGGTGACGGCAACATCGGCGACAGGTACTTGCCAAGGCCCTACCATTTGGTCTCTTGCAACCATGCCTGTAATCGAGCGGTCGCCGATAGTGATCAGGAAACTCTTACTGGCGACTGCCGGAAGTTGCAGGATACGCTCAGCTGCTTCGTTTACGTCAATGACGGTGGAATCGATAATCGGCTTCGTAAACGTTTTACGGGCTACCGTGCGGTGCATTTTTGGTGGTTTACCGAATAGTACATTCATCGGCAAATCAACAGGCTTGTTATGAAAGTGCGCATCGCCCAGTGTCAGGTGCATTTCTTCTGTTGCCTCACCAATAATTGCATAAGGGCATCGCTCACGCTGGCACAGAGCATCGAATTCATCCAGTTGCGCATCAGTTACAGCAAGCACATAACGCTCTTGTGACTCGTTACACCATATTTCAAGTGGCGACATCCCGGGCTCATCGTTTGGGATATCCCTCAGTTCAAAGCGTCCACCTCGACCGCCATCTTTCACTAACTCAGGAAAAGCATTGGAAAGCCCACCGGCACCTACATCGTGTATGAAAACGATGGGATTTCGATCACCCATCTGCCAGCAACGGTCAATAACCTCCTGGCAACGTCTTTCCATTTCGGGGTTGCCACGCTGCACAGAAGCGAAATCGAGGTTTTCTAGGCTTTCTCCAGAATCCATGGAGGAGGCAGCACCGCCACCCAAACCGATCAACATGGCTGGTCCACCAAGCACAATAAGCTTTGCGCCTACAGGAATATCACCTTTTTCAACGTGATCACCTTTGATATTACCCAGGCCACCAGCAATCATAATGGGCTTATGGTAGCCCTTCAGCTCCTGGCCTGACGGGCCTGGAACTGTCTCTTCATAGGTTCTGAAATAACCGGTAAGGTTTGGCCTGCCAAATTCATTGTTAAAAGCCGCAGCACCTAAGGGGCCTTCGATCATGATATCCAAAGCGGAAACAATTCGATCCGGCTTACCATTGTCGATTTCCCAAGGTTGGACATAGCCGGGAATACGCAAATTGGACACGGTAAATCCTGCAAGACCCGCCTTCGGTTTAGAGCCTCTGCCGGTTGCACCTTCGTCACGGATTTCTCCACCAGACCCTGTTGATGCCCCCGGAAAAGGAGAAATTGCCGTCGGGTGGTTATGAGTTTCCACTTTCATCAGGATATGAACATCTTCCTGATGGGCACCATAAACCTTGGTTTGTGCGTCTGGATAGAACCGCCCGGCCTTTGAGCCAACAATAACCGCGGCATTATCCTTATAGGCGGACAACACTCCCTGACTGTTCATTTCAAAGGTGTTTTTAATCATCCCGAACAACGACTTTTCCTGCGCTTCGCCATCGATATCCCAGGAGGCGTTAAAAATCTTATGGCGACAGTGCTCAGAGTTCGCCTGCGCGAACATCATTAGCTCAACATCGGTCGGGTTTCGCTTTAGATCAATGAATGCCTGAGTAAGGTAGTCCACCTCATCATCAGCCAATGCCAGACCCAGTTTCCGGTTGGCAAGCATCAAAGCTTTGCGCCCCCCCTCAAGAACATCTACCCGCCCCATTTCTCTGGGCTTATGATGGCTGAATAAAAGTTCGGCCCCGCCCATTTCATGGAATACCGTTTCTGTCATTCGGTCGTGAAGTAATGAGGCAATCGCTTCCTTTTCTTTACGTTCAAGCTTCTCGCTTGCTTTGACATAATAAGCAACGCCGCGCTCGATTCGAACCACTTTCTCAAGACCACAATTGTGAGCAATATCAGTTGCTTTACTGGACCAGGGAGAGATGGTGCCCGGACGCGGGACCACCAGAAATAAAGAACCGTTCGTTGCTTCTACCTTAACGTTGGGTCCATAACGTAAAAGACGATTAAGAACGCTTAGTTCGTCCGCTGACAATACCTCTTCTACTTCCACGAAGTGCATGTATTCGGCATAAACCGACACTACTTGCGGATGGATTGATTTAATACTGTTAAATATTTTGTCTTTTTGAAAAGCCGATAGTGACGGAGCGCCGCGCAGTTCCAACATTGTCAGGATTGTCCTCAGGCTAAAATGAAAAACGGCATTTTACTCGAATACAGCCTCGACTTACAGCACTGTGTCATTTCACATCATTTCACGAAATCCCAGGGTTATTGGCACGCATCGTTCGTTTCAACTGAGAAAAAACGACTGTACAACGAGAAAAAATACTACCAACGAAAAAGAAAGCTAAGTTCAAGCCATAGAATTGGTTAGAATTTTTACAATCGTTTTCATCGCAGGGCACTAGGATGCTAGACAAAAACATTGCAAACTGGTTCCATGTTTGCATAAAACGAATTTGGTAAACTAAATAATGGCACTCGCTCTGAAACGGAATACAGGGCCCCTGCATCACTGCAGAAGCATAATTTGCCACATGGACATTTAAAATAGGCATGACCTTGTTATTTGATGAATCATTTATTGACGCAACTGTTACTGGCGACATAACCAAGAGTGTCCAGCCATGATCAATGCGCGCACATCAACCTTTCTTTTTTTTACGAAGCGCGCTATTTACGGCGGTAATCTTTTTATCGCCTTGTTGCTTATCACCGCCATAACTGGCTGCTCCAGGCCAACGATCGTTGAGAAAATACAGCAGGAGCGCGTTTTGCATGTCATCACGCGTAACGCGCCTACTGTTTATTACGAAGATAAAGATGGCCCGGCAGGACTGGAATACGACCTCGCCAAACTGTTTGCAGAAAAATTAGGTGTTGAGCTACGTCTTCGCGTGGCAAGCAACACCACAGAGGTAGCCTCAGTCATTCAAAAAGGTTATGCACACTTCGGTACTGCCGGCTTTGCGGTCACGGAAGACAGCCAAAAGCGATTTAAATTCGCCCCCCCCTATCTGCATGTAAGTCAGCAGGTCGTCTACCGATTAGGCTCCGGGCGTCCTAAAAAGGTCGCAGATCTTGCAGGAAAGCCTGTTTGGGCAGTATCAGGAGGGCATCATGTGGCAACCCTTGAGGAGTTGGGTAAAGACACACCAAACCTCGAGTGGGTAGAAACAGATGATATGGAAATATCCGACCTGTTGCGCCTGATTGAAGAAGAACAGATTGATTACGCCATCGTCGACTCTAACGAATTAGAAATGTATCAGGCAATTTATCCACATGTGCGGGCTGCTTTCGACCTGACAGAGCCCGAACCTCATGCCTGGGTATTCCCGGATACTGAAGACGACTCTCTTTTAAAACTTGCCGCTGAATTTTTTTCTGAAGTTGAAGAAAACGGTACACTTCTGCAACTTAAAGAGCGCTATTATGGCCACTTGGACCAACTCAACTATGTTGGCGCTAAAACTTTCATTAAACATATCGAGCAGCGCCTGCCCTCTTATCAAGAGGCTTTCAAAATATCAGCAGAAGAGTATTCGTTAGACTGGCGGCTGCTTGCTGCTATTGGCTACCAGGAGTCACATTGGAAGGCCAATGCGACTTCACCAACGGGCGTCCGAGGCCTAATGATGCTGACTCGTGGCACCGCTAAAGATATGGGCATTGAAAACCGGCTAGATCCCGAGTCGAGCATTGCGGGCGGTGCAAAATACTTCGCGAAAATCATGAATAAAATACCGGATCGCATCACCGAGCCAGACAGAACCTGGTTTGCGCTCGCCTCATACAATGTCGGCTTCGGTCACGTTGAAGATGCCCGAATACTCGCGCAAAGAGATAATAAAGACCCGAACAAGTGGGTTGTCGTAAAAGAGTACCTTCCTTTACTGTCGAAGAAAAAGTGGTATTCACAAACTCGCTATGGCTACGCCAGAGGTTACGAACCCGTGGCTTATGTACAAAACATAAGACGCTACTATGACGCCCTTACCTGGATGAGTCAGCCGCAGAATGATGCCGCCTTGGTGTCGAAAGAGGCGGCAGAATTTGAAGAATCTCCCCCTGTCGATGCAATAATAGAGTCGCAAGCGTTCGATATTTTGCCACCGATGCTTTAGATGCTTTAGATGCTTTAGATGCTTTAGATGCTTTAGATGCTTTAGATGCTTTAAATAGTACGGGAAACCGTCTCAATAGCCGCACGAATCGTCTCAAATGAAAACCCTTTGGCTGCATAGTGCCGAGAGATCTGAGCGCGCACTTTGTAGTCGTTAATGTTAGACCACTTTTTTTTGATACTGATGCCAGAGACAAGTATTTCAATCTGTTCACTGCGCTCTTGAGTTAATGACCCTGCAATGATGTCAGAGGCGACACCTTTTCTCTCTAGTTCCGACTTGATACGAACAGGACCAAACCCTTTAGCTGTTCGACTGCGCACAAACATTTCGGCAAACCTCCTATCATCAAGATATCCATATGAGGAAACTCGCGCTAAGGTGCTTTCGATCAAAACTTCAATGTCAATCACTACATCACTATCGTTTAGCCACTTGTCAAAATACACTACCAATTTGTCATGCAATTCTTTTCTAGAGTGCTCCCTTCGCGCCAAACAGTTAATCGCCCGGTTAAAAAGCCTACGTTCCACGTCTTTCGCGCTTTCGCATAACAACGACTGATCTACTTCCACAACTATGCTGGCCTCATGGTCTATTTGTAGTCAGTAAATCTTTTTTAGCAGACTACTTACGAAAAATGGATTAGGGCGTTAGACTTTGCGCCGGCGATTATTAAATACTCGTTCGGATTTACCACATTAGAGTGAGATTCGAGCGTTCTACCCGCAATACGGGTTGATTTGCAGCATATGTCACCTTATGAAGGCTGTCATCGCTGTAGTCCGAAATCCAGCTGGACCCCACATGGTTTTAAAAGCCTGACGTTAACACAGAGAGCATTTATCACAGAGAGACAATTCTACTATGGCAACATTCTTTTCAAAGCTGTTTCGTAAGAAAAAACTCCACCACGAAAACACTTCAGGGAAATCATTAAAAGCGAACACACCTGCTACCGGTAAAAACCTCGAAGATCTTGATCCCAATGTGGCTGCAGACTTAAAGACTCTCGTTTCGGCAGTACACGCACTTCCGGCTGGTACCAGTAAAGATAAGGCTTTAACTAATATAAAGTCGCTACCCCATGCTATCGCGTTCATCCACGGTACCTCACCCGAATCATTCCCCCGTCTGGCAGAAATAATTAACAACTGTTTGAACGAAGACACAGCAAACAATATTAGAAATCTCACACAAGATGAGAGAATCTCACTCATTCCCTGGATTAAAAATGACAGTATTATTGAGCAGTTTCTAGCGGACATTACCAATGAAGACGAACTGGCAACACTGGCGACCGAAGGAAAATCTAGCAAAGTACGACAACTTGCAGCCAGCCGTGTCATCAGTGAGCTTGCCCTGAAAAAGATTCAAAAAGAAACAAAAGGGAAAGACAAGAAAGTCTTCCAGATTACGAAAGATAAGCTCAGTATCCTGCGCAAGGAACTAGAAGAGAAAGCCCGAACCAGCGCCCAGGTAGAACAACTGGCATTACAGATTCAGCAACATGCCAGAACAGAAGCGAACAAACTCTACGAAGCCAAACTGAACGCACTCTCATCCCAATGGGACAAGTTGTTGGAGCATGCCAGTAAAGATCAGGTCGAGCTGATCGCCGCAAGTTTTATCGAAGCTAAAGCGAAGGCGCGCGCATTCAATCTCGAACAACAGGAAGCGGAAAGAGCCGCCGCCAAAAAGTCAGAAAGCGAGACAGAAAGACTGGCCACACTCGCTGTTTTAGAACAGACCATCGCGTCGCTAAAGGCGAATGACCAGTTCATTGCCAGCGAAATCCAGTCGGTGGATGCGGTAATAAAAACCCAGGAAAATCGTTGGCTCGAAGCGACTCGACAGGCCGATGTTACCAAGCAGGAACAGAAACAATACCAAGCATCAATGCACACATTAAAGCACTGGCAACTCGCTGCAACCAAAGCAGCCAACTTGCCCGAACCAGTTTCCGCTATTTTATCTCAGGACACATCAACAGAAAGGCAAAAAATTACCGCTAGTGAAGTGACGTTATTAAACAGTTTTCTGCAAGAGGTGGATTGGCCGGATGGTTTCGTTGTGCCCTTAGCGCTTAACAACATTAAAACACTCCTGGGTGAACACCATACTGCAAAGGCACAGGTGTCGAGTAATATCAAAAAAGCCAAGGCAGAAGTTGAGGCACTGGCAAAATCCCTCGAAAGCGCTTTAGAAGAAAAACAACTTAAAAAATCCCAACAGCTCTTCAAGGACTTAAGCAAGAAATTAAAAGAGCTACCCCATGCAGAGGCAGATCGCTTTAAGGCTTTATCTCAACTTCTGGGAGCACAAGTGAGTGATCTGCGAGACTGGCAAGGCTTTGCCACAACGCCGAAGCAAATAGAGCTTTGTGAAAGAATGGAAGCGCTTGGGCAAGCACATCTCGACCCGCAAGCGAAGGCAGATAAAATCAAAGCTTTGCAAGATGAGTGGAAAGCGCTGGGCGGGTCTTCGGACCAGGAGCTATGGCAACGCTTTAAAGTCGCCTCCGATGCAGCATTTGAGGTCTGCCGAGTCTTTTTTGATGAGCAAAAGCAGCTGAAGTCTACGAATCTCGAAAAACGTCGACAGATCTGTCAGGAACTTGCGCATTTCGTCAACAATAACGACTGGCAATCTGCCGACTGGAAAGCGACAGAGAAAATAGGAAAAGCCGCGAAAGAAGAGTGGAAAAACACCTTTCCCGTTGACTTTAAAGCCAACAAGAAAGTGCAAGCTGAATTCAATGCCTGCCTGGATAAACTTGACAAGCTCCTGGACAGCGAGCGTGAAAAAAATGAAGCCATGAAAAAGGCGATTGTCCAGCAAGCTCAGCTATTAGTTGACTCTGGTGATACTCATTCGGCAATTAATAAAGCCAAAGAACTGCAGAAACAATGGTCCGCTGTTGGTATTACTCGTTACGGCGAAGACCGAAAGCTTTGGAAAAAATTCCGTGAAGCCTGCGACACCATCTTTGGACAAAGAGAGCAAGAAAAACAGCAGCAACAAGCGCAACAACACGAGCTAATCGCCCAAGCCGAAGATATTTGTAAACGAGCCGAAGCTTTGCCGATTAACGACGCCGAGACCCAAAGCAGTTTGAACAAACTTAACATGGAGCTGGTTGAACTGCCGATGGGAAATCGGGAGATAGCGCCTTTTAAAGAACGCTTGCAGAGCTGCCTGAAAGCTAACCGCTCTGCCCAGGCTGCTGCAAAAATATCAACGTTTAGAACGTTGTGGACAGACCTTGTCTCGCAGTCTTGCTCTGGCTCGGTGAAATCAATTGCTGACTTCACGACCTCAGATGACGCGCAGAAAATTCTGCAATCTGCAATTCGCGCCGAAGACAACAATTCGTCTTTACAGGAGCTTTGCATTCTGATGGAGATAGTCACAGGTGCGGAAAGCCCGGCAGAAGATCAGGCGGTAAGAATGCAGATCCAAGTCAATCGTTTATCCGCCGGTATTCGGCAGGAAAACTCTGAAAATGATGCATTTGAGACGTTTGAACGTGCGCTAGCGCAATGGGTATGTAAGGCTGTTGCCGATCCTGACGCTGCCAGGAAATATGTTACGCGCGTGTCTTCCTGTCTGCAGCAGTGTAAACCTCAGTTATAGCATTGCGCCTACGGCAGAGCCGCTTTAAGCTCTGCCTTTTTCATTACTCTACCCTTAAACTCTGCCCTATTTGACGCCGCTTGCCGGCGTTTAGTCCATAAGTTTGAGCAACGACCTGGATAAAGCCGTATATTACTTTCGTGAATGGTCTTCAACATACTGGATGGCGTTCTTCACGGCATTTCTTACTTTATCCCGCATCTCCTGATACTCAACAGGCGACAGGTAATACACCATATCGACCTCGTGTTTAATGTAACGTGGCGGCAGGTGGTTAAGGGCAACACAGACGATGTCTGTCAGCATCTCCTCTTCCAGTCGCCTGTCCTGCAAAAGGCTCTCAAGCTCTTCTAATACCCAGTTCTCGTAATAGTTTCTGATGTTATCCAATAATGACATGACCGGTGCTCGCCTCCACAGATTGTGTAAATACTCTCTATTGAACTTAGTTAAGGTCTATCGAAAAGCAAATACTATGAACTTTTTCGCTAATACTTTTGATTGCTGCCGCTATTTTGTAATGACACAACTATGTCTACAGTAATTGAAGCGTGTCTCTAACCGGCACCAAACGATTATCAGGCCGTTCCCGGTAAACACATTTGCAGGAAAACAATAATGACGAACGAAGCTTTTATTTTCGATGCAATTCGAACCCCACGGGGAAAAGGTAAAGCGGATGGCTCACTACACTCCGTTAAGCCTGTCACACTGGTTAGCAATTTGTTATCCACACTTCAAAAACGCAATGACTTAGACACATCGAAAGTAGACGACATAGTTTTAGGCTGCGTCACAGCCGTGGGTGATCAAGGTGCTGATATCGCAAAAACAGCGGCGCTTACCGCCAATTGGAGTGAAAGTGTAGCAGGCGTTACACTCAACCGCTTTTGTGCGTCAGGGCTTGAAGCGGTTAACCTCGCAGCGATGAAAGTGCGCTCCGGCTGGGAGCAGTTAGTCGTTGCCGGCGGTGTTGAATCTATGTCCCGGGTACCTATGGGATCTGATGGCGGTGCCTGGGCGCTTGACCCGCAGACAAACTTACACACAGGATTTATGCCGCAAGGCATAGGCGCAGACCTTATTGCCACACTGGAAGGCTTCAGTCGTGACGATGTCGACCGGTTTGCCCTGAACTCACAGGTGAAAGCTGCTAATGCCCGAGCCAACGGGTACTTTAAAAAATCCGTTATTCCGGTGATGGATCAAAACGGAATCACAGTTCTTCAGGAGGATGAGTTTATCCGGGCAGACGCCACGCTGGAAGCGTTAGGCAAGCTTAAGCCTTCGTTTCAAATGATGGGCGAGATGGGTTTCGATAGTGTCGCCCGAGAAAAATACCACTATGTGGAGAAAATAAACCACGTACACACACCTGGAAACTCTTCAGGTATCGTTGATGGCGCGACTACCATGCTGATTGGCAGCGAGCGCATTGGCAAAGATCTGGGGTTGACCCCTAGAGCGCGCATCGTGGCAACGGCGGTGACCAGCACCGATCCCACTATTATGCTCACCGGACCTGGCCCTGCAGCAAAGAAAGCCCTGGCTATCGCGGGTATGACAGCAGAACAGATTGATCTGTACGAAGTCAACGAAGCATTTGCATCGGTGGTGATGCGCTTTCAAAGAGAACTTAACGTCGCTGATGAAAAAGTAAACGTAAACGGCGGTGCTATCGCCATGGGACACCCATTAGGTGCAACCGGTGCCATGATACTTGGCACTTTGCTGGATGAGCTTGAACGACGCCAGCTGCGCTTTGGCCTGGCAACGTTATGCGTTGGCGGTGGAATGGGTATCGCCACCATTATCGAACGGGTGTGAAGAGAACCAGTCCATCACCACTGAATTTTACGTTTAGGCCGTAGCCGCCCCATTACGAAAGCGAGTAAAAACAATGACAGCAATTACTTATAAGAAAGATCAGGACAATATTGTTACCCTGACAATGGACATGCCCAACCAGTCTGCAAACACGATGAACGAAGACTTCCGTGAGGCATTTACCACATGTATCGAGAAGCTGGAAACCGAAAAACAAGAGATAGCCGGCGTAATAATCGCTTCTGCCAAAAAAACATTTTTTGCCGGCGGTGACCTGAATGAGCTGATAAAAGTTACCAGACAAGAAGCTGACGCGTTTCAACAAATGCTGCGCTCGAAAATCACCGGGCCTCTGCGACGCTTGGAAACGCTGGGAAAACCAGTGGTAGCAGTTATAAATGGCGCCGCACTCGGCGGTGGTTGGGAACTATGCCTTGCCTGCCATCACCGCATCGCACTGAACAGCGACAAGGTACAAATTGGCCTACCTGAAGTAACACTGGGACTGCTCCCAGGAGGTGGTGGCACGGTACGAATGACCCGCATGCTCGGGTTGGAGAAAGCTTTCCCCTATTTGATGGAAGGCAAAAAGATCCGCCCGGCGCAAGCACTGACGGCAGGGCTGATCGATTCCACAGCAGAATCAATCGAAGAGATGCATGCGAAAGCGCGCCAGTGGATTAAAGAAAACCCCACAGCGAAACAACCATGGGATGAAAAAGGATTCAAGTTACCTGGTGGTTTACCCAGCCACCCCAAGGTAGCGCAGATGCTGGCTATTGCGCCGGCGATGCTAAAAAACAAGACTCGCGGCTGCTACCCAGCTCCGGAAGCCATTATGAGTGCAGCCGTTGAAGGTGCGCAGGTCGATTTCGATACCGCTCAGATCATCGAGAATCGTTATTTCACACAACTGGTAATCAGTCAGGTCGCCAAGAACATGGTCGGCACCTTTTGGTTTCAGTTAAACGAGATAAAGGCGGGTTTTAGTCGCCCTAAAAATGTCGAAAAGTCAGAGATTAAAAAAGTAGGTGTATTAGGGGCTGGCATGATGGGGTCAGGTATCGCCTACGCCTGCGCAATTAAAGGCATTGATGTTGTACTGAAAGACACCAGCCAGGAAAACGCCGACAAGGGTAAGTCATACTCCGATAAGATTCTCACCAAAAAAGTTCAGCGAAAGCACATGACAGAGGATGAAAAAAACAGCGTCATGGGGCGAATAAAAGCGACAGACAATAATCAGGATTTGCAAGGCTGTGACCTGATTATCGAGGCAGTGTTCGAAGACAGTAAACTAAAAGCCCTTGTCACCAAGGAAACCGAGCCGCAACTTTGCAACAATGGTATTTTTGCTTCCAACACGTCGACGATACCCATCACGCAACTTGCTGAAGCCGCAAAGAATGCTACCAACTTCATTGGCCTGCACTTTTTTTCACCGGTGGATAAAATGCCGCTTGTAGAAATTATCACCGGCAAAAACACCAGTGAGGAAACCTTGGCACGCGCCTTTGATTTTGTTCTGCAGATCAACAAGACGCCAATCGTTGTGAATGACAGCCGAGGATTCTTTACTTCCCGCGTCTTTGGAACCTTTGTTAACGAAGGCGTCGCCATGCTGAGTGAAGGGCATGCCCCATCGTCCATAGAAAACGCTGCATTACTAGCAGGAATGCCGGTTGGACCTCTGGCATTATGTGATGAAGTCAGCCTCAATCTCATCACGCATATCCGTGACCAGACGAAAGCCGATATAGAATCGACAGGCACAGCCTATCAACCACACCCTGCAGAAGCGGTCATCGACAAATTATTTAAGGATTGCGGGCGTGCAGGAAAGGCAGGTGGAGCAGGCTTTTACGAATACCCCGCTGGCGGAAAAAAATACTTATGGCCGGGACTAACCGAGCTTTTTGTTAAGCCTGAGGTGAGAGATACAAGCTCTCTGCAAGATCTTAAAGACAGAATCCTGTTCATACAGGCAATTGAAACCGTGCGATGCCTGGAAGAAAACGTGTTAAGAACTGTACAAGATGCAAACATTGGCAGTATATTCGGCATTGGCTTCGCCCCCTGGACTGGCGGCGCGATTCAGTTCATTAATCAGTATGGTGTACCTGATTTTGTCGATCGCGCGCATCAACTGGCAGAAAAATACGGCGCGCGGTTTACCCCGCCATCTTTTCTACTAGAAAAATCTGGTAAAGGTGAGTCATTTAGCTAATATATCGGTAATTTAGAATATCCTCGATCAAGGCTACTTCAATTTTGGGGTAGCCTCTTTTTTTTGTTGCGCCCCGCCCCTGTAACTATAGGCATCGAAACTTAACGCAAATGCTTGCAGTTAACTATAATTAACGCGTTATCACTTGTTCTTGCAGGAATAACTGACTTAGAATCGTGCCTGACTCTGCTTTGACGTATCCATGTTTTTTTGTTGTTATTTGAGGCCAGAATCACAGATAACCGCATGATACTTAAGCCATATGGTTTAATTTTTTTGCATTTCGACTTGCTGGGCATGTTACTAGCCTGATGCCCAAAGAGAAAAGGTATTAATTAGATGATAAAAAAAGTGTTGCAGTTAAACACACTGGGGTTACTTTTTGCGGGTTTAGTGGCGAGCAGTTTGCACGCTAAAATGCTGGATGTTAGTGATTTCACACCATTGACCCCCGAAAAGGAGCAAATGCGAGCCAACGCTTTAATTGCCTATCAGCTGCAACGCTATCACTACAATAACCTCACTGTGGATGCGCAAGTCTCGGAGAAGGTTTTTGACGAGTATTTAAAAACGCTAGACGGTCAAAAGCTTTATTTCCTCGCCGCTGATATCGAAGAGTTTAATCAATACCGAAACCGCTTAGACGGTGCTTTAAAGACCGGCCAGCTCGACCCTGCATTTAGAATCTACAACCGTTATCAAAGAAGAGTCATTGAACGCCTGCAATTTTCTTTGTCTTTAATGGACAGAGGTATCGACAAGTTTGATTTCAATAAAGCAGAGTCAATCGAAATAGAACGTAAAGACGTGCAATGGAGCATATCCGAGGCAGAGCTTAATGATCTTTGGCGAAAGCGGATTAAAAGCGCCATATTAAGCTTGAAACTGGCGGGGAAAGAGCCCGAAGAAATTGCCAAAACGTTAAAAAAACGCTATCAAAGCCAGCTAAATCGGGTGCTACAAGCCAAAAGTGAAGATGCATTTCAGCTATACATGAATGCGTTTACAGGTGTTTATGATCCGCATACTAATTACTTTTCACCCCAAACCTCCGAAAACTTCAACATCAATATGAGCCTTTCACTGGAAGGCATCGGCGCAGTGCTGCAAACCGAAAATGAGCACACCAAGATATTACGCTTAGTGCCTGCGGGCCCCGCCGACAAGCAAGGTGAGTTACATCCGGCAGATAAGATAGTGGGCGTCGGGCAAGATAAGGATGGCGAAATCGAAGATGTTATTGGCTGGCGTCTTGATGAAGTTGTCAACCTGATACGCGGCCCGAAAGGAACCAGCGTAAGGTTAGAAGTGATGCCAGCAGATAGTCAGGATGCTTCACAGACAAAAATAATTACCATTGTGCGTGATACCGTCAAGCTGGAAGAACAAGCTGCACAAAGCAAAATTCTCGAGATAGAACGGGCTGGAAAATCCTATAAACTTGGGGTTATCGATATCCCCACGTTTTATGCAGACTTTCAGGCCATACAGAATGGTGACCCGGATGCTCGACGAACCACAACAGACGTACAGAATCTCTTGGATGAGCTGGTCAAACAAGGCATAGACGGACTCATCGTAGATTTACGTAACAATGGCGGGGGCTCTCTTGGCGAAGCAAATGCACTGACGGGCTTGTTTATTGATGAAGGACCTACCGTTCAAATCAGATACGCCCGCGGCGGCGTTGAGGTTATGAAAGACCCTAATAAGGGCATCGCTTACGATGGCCCTATGGCGGTTTTGGTTAATCGGCTAAGTGCCTCGGCCTCTGAGATATTTGCCGGAGCTATTCAGGATTATGGCCGCGGTATAATCGTTGGTGAACAAACCTTTGGCAAAGGCACAGTGCAGCAAATACGACCCTTGCAACACGGCCAGCTTAAATTGACCCAAGCCAAGTTCTATCGTGTATCCGGTGCCAGCACGCAGCACAAAGGTGTTGAACCTGATATTAGCCTGCCGTCACTTATCGATAAGAAAGAGATTGGTGAAGACTCTTTACCAGCAGCGCTGCCATGGGATCAGATAGTGGCAGCAAACTATACTAAAAACCCGAGCATTACGCCTTCATTGCCAAGCCTGCAATCAGCTCATGACGAGCGCATGAAAGCATCACCGAATTACCAGCTTCTGCTTGAGGAAATTCAGTTTATTAATAAGCAACGCCAGCAAACTCAATTATCACTTCAGGAAGAAGCCCGTAAGGCTGAAAAATTAGAACGTGACAAGCAACAGCTTGACTTGGTTAATCGCAAAAGAACACTAGAAGGCGAAAAGCCTCTGGCTAAGCTGGTAGAAGAGAGTGAAGACAAGCCAGAACCAGAGGCTAAAACCGATAAAAAGCTGGATTTTGTTGTAAAGGAAACAGGAGAAGTGATTCTCGACTATATTGAATTTAATAAACAGGTTGTGGCTAACCAATAAACCGCTTTAAAGAGTTATTTATTGACGTTTCAAAGGCCCCTCTTGATGGGGCCTTTTCATTGGTATTTACTGGGCTCACCTTTGCTTTAAATAAACCTGAAAAACTATTCAGTCATCATAGCTGGAGCGACAAGATGGACAATGACGATACTGAGACTAACAAAGACGCCAAGGAAGAAAATATGAGCTCACGTGCAGACCAATATCGTTCAGCAATTTCATCTCAAGGAACCCCCTTTGAAAAAGAGGCCACAAGAGAAAAAACTAAAGAATCCGAAAATATTAAAGAAGACCCCGACGAACTGTCTTTGATTGGTAAGTTATCAGACTTGACCTCCTCTGCATTCAAATTTGCCAAGAAAACAACGGGGAACTCACTCAAGGTTGGTAAGGCGCTGATTAAATCTCAGGATCAGTTGAAATTGATGGTTTCTGCAGGAGAGTCACTACGGGATGTCCGGGAAGTCGCAGGGCTGACCATTACTGAGCTGAACGATGCCTTAAAGCTGAAAGACAGAACACTGTTAGAGGCGGTTGAAAATGGGACGGCCACGCTTTCGTTTGAATTAATTTTAAGGCTTGCCGCCCTGCTCGCGCGAAATGACCCTATCCCCTTTATTCTCAAATACACACGTACCTATAACCCGGAAATATGGAAGGTATTGCACGATTGGGGACTGGGGAGAATTCCACTACACTTCGAGCGCGAGAGAAAATTCATTAACATCTACCGTGCCCATGATGAAGCACGAAAACTCTCGGATGAAGGGTTTGATAAGGTGCTTGAATTTACCCGGAAAGCATTTGAGCTGTCTTTGCACTTTATCGCCGAACAAGAGCGGGTCGAAGTAGATGAGAACTTGGCTGAAGATGAAAAAATTGCCAAAGAGCTGAGAGAGCAGGCAGAAAAAACCAGACCTAAGAAGTCATGATTCAAAATAGACAATGGCAATGTAATGCGAAGCTTATTCTTCGTACTGAGTCAGGCAGAATTCCTGACCCAGCATCGGTTGCCCTACCTGGCAGCACACCTCGGTGTTAACACAATGCCGCCAGTGACTCACTAAAAGGTGCGCTAACCACGCCCTTCTCCGTTACGATCAGGTCGATCAAGCTGGCAGGTGTGACGTCGAAGACCGGGTTAAAGGTGTTTACGCCATCTGGCGCAATCATTTTACCTTGTATATGAGTCACTTCTTGCGCAGTTCTTTCTTCGATAGGAATGTCACCGCCAGAACTCATATTCAGATCTAACGTTGAAGTTGGCGCCACAACCATAAACTTCACACCATGATGTTTACATAATACCGCCAAACTGTAGGTGCCAATTTTATTTGCTACATCGCCATTGGCTGTTATGCGATCAGCCCCCACAATCACCCAGTCTACTTCCCCGGACTTCATCAAATGGGCAGCGGCAGAGTCCGCATTTAACGTGACAGGGATATTGTCCTGGCAAAGCTCCCAGGCAGTAAGACGCGCCCCTTGCAACCAGGGTCTTGTCTCATCAGCGTAGACTTTCTCCAGACGATTCATTTTCCATAGAGAACGGATCACACCCAAAGCTGTCCCATACCCACCAGTGGCCAACGACCCGGTATTGCAATGTGTTAGCACACGCACTTTGCCAACAGGTCTGGACGCACCAGACTGTTCTAGTATGGCTAATGCTCCGGCATCCCCCATACCTATGTTGGCAGCTATGTCGTCTTGATGTATTTGCTTTGCCGCCGCTAACAACTGACCAATTGGACTGCCGCTTTTATGGGCGGCGACTACCGCTTTCATTTTGTCCAACGCCCAGAATAAATTCACAGCAGTCGGCCGGGATCGTGCCAATGTGTCAAACACATCGGCCATAGAAGCTTTCCAGCGCATCTCATCTTCGTTGTATTTTTCTACCGCACCTAATACCACCGCATAAGCAGCTGTAATGCCAATGGCAGGTGCACCTCGCACGACCATATCAGTGATGGCTGCAGCAGTGGCCTGGTAATCTCCAAGATCGAGATAGACTTCGGATACGGGTAACAACCGTTGATCCAACAGCCGTAACTTTCCTTCTGCTAACCACTCAATCGCCTGGACACTCGAGTTTTTAATTTCTACCTGCTTTGTATTCATTGAAAACACCTCGATTAGATTCATTAAACCAGGCCAACGAAAGCAACTGATAACCACCTAACCGCTGCAACCTTGACTGAAATTTCCGGCGACATTGTAACGAAATAAAGCCTGACAAACAGGCTTGATGTAGTAAATTCTGTTGAAGCAATAAAATCCCATTTAAGCGGTTAATTACTCTGTTTAAAACCACTATACTTGCCATTAACTTTAATACTTGCATCACAGCAGCCTAAAAAAAATAACATGTACATTAAAACAAACCTCGTAAGGATACATTGATGACTCACATAGCGGTCGATACCCTGATTTTCGCTAAATGGATAATCCCCGTTGTGCCGGAAGGTGTCGTCCTGAGGGAACATGCCGTAGCGGTTACGGGAAGTAAAATTACAGACATCCTGCCTGCTGCAGATGCCGCCAATAAGTACCAGGGCAAAAATACCTTTCATTTAAATGATCATGCTCTGATGCCCGGTTTGATCAATGCCCATGGCCACGCCGCGATGAATCTGTTTAAAGGTCTAGCCGATGATTTACCTCTCATGGTGTGGCTGGGTGAGCACATATGGCCCGCCGAATCTAAGTGGGTCAGTGAAAAGTTTGTCGCGGATGGTACTCTTCTGGCAATTACTGAAATGCTGCGCACCGGCACGACATTTTTTAGCGACATGTATTTCTACCCAAATATCGCCGCAGAAGTTGCTTCGCAACACAAGATACGAACACAGGTTTGTTTCCCGGTACTGGACTTCCCTACCAACTGGGCCAGTGATGCTGACAGTTACATCCACAAAGGAATCGAATTATTCGATAAGTATCGCAATAGCGACTTCGTGCATACCGCATTTGGCCCACATGCACCTTACACGGTGTCAGATGAACCGCTGAAAAAGATAGTGACTTTATCTGAACAACTCAATGCCAACATACAAATCCATTTGCATGAAACGGCGTTTGAAGTCGAGGATGCCGTCGCGAAAACCGGGGTAAGACCAATACAGCGGCTGTATGATCTCGGCCTGATGTCTCCCGCCCTGCAATGTGTGCATATGACCCAGATCTCCAATGACGACCTTAAGCTGGTTACAGAGAGCGGTGCCCATGTTATTCATTGCCCGGAATCCAATCTAAAGCTGGCCAGTGGATACTGCCCCGTACAAAAGCTTACCAATGCCGGTGTAAACGTTGCCATCGGTACAGATGGCGCAGCGAGTAATAACAATCTGGATATGCTGGCCGAAATAAAAACCACGGCTTTGATTGGTAAGGCTGTTGCCAATGACGCATCAGCAGTATCCGCTGCAGCAGCGCTGTCTATGGCGACAATTAACGGCGCGACGGCTATGGGATTGGCTGAGAAAACCGGCTCATTAACCTGTGGTAAGTGGGCCGATATGATAGCCATTGACTTCAGCCCCGTTTATCATCAACCGGTTTACGACCCCATTTCTCACGTTGTTTACTCAGCCAGCGGCGCTGACGTATCTCATAACTGGATTGGTGGTCAACTGCATTTAAAAGAGAAAGAACTCACTAAAATCGATATTGTTCACCTGAAAGCTCGTGTGAATGAGTGGGTTGAAAAAATTGGCAATAAGCAGTAATTCAATTGCATGTTAACGCGCAGGAATAGCGAATGATTGAGCAAAAAACACAGGCAACACAAACAACAGGCGGTTTAAACGTAGACGCGCATGAAATCGCCAAATTCGAGCAGCTGGCCAGTCGCTGGTGGGACAAGCAAAGCGAGTTTAAGCCGCTGCACGATATCAACCCGCTGCGCCTTAACTATATTGATGAACGGGCGCATTTACCGGGGAAAAAAGTGCTGGATGTGGGCTGCGGTGGTGGCATATTGTCTGAGAGCTTATGTCAACGAGGTGCGCATGTAACAGGCATTGATATGGGCGAAGCACCTCTCACAGTTGCCAAACTGCACGGCCTTGAGAGTGGTATCAAAGTTGACTATCGCCAAATTACCGTCGAAGCATTAGCTGAGGCAGAGCCAGAAAGTTTTGACGTGGTCACCTGCTTGGAAATGCTAGAACACGTGCCTTCTCACAGCTCCGTGGTGGCAGCCTGTGCGAAGCTTCTGAAGCCAGGCGGGCACTTGTTTTTGTCGACAATCAATCGTAACCCAAAATCATTTTTGTTCGCCATCGTTGGGGCAGAATATCTGCTTAAACTGCTACCTAAAGGCACTCATGACTTTAAAAAATTTATTCGCCCATCTGAGCTTGGAAAATCTGTCCGCAACGCAGGCCTCGAGATGCAGGATATTACCGGCATGACATATAACCCGGTTACCGGCGTCTATTCGCTGGGTAAGGATGTGGATGTTAACTATATGATGCACGTCATCAAACCAGACTGAAGGTTACGATGACTTATGAACACGAAAAACGCGGTCCTCTTTGATCTCGACGGTACCCTCGTGGACACGGCACCCGATTTTATTATTGCCGTTAATAAACAACGGGAGATTCACGGTCTGTCTCCGTTAAATGAAATATTGATTAGAAACACTGTCTCGGAAGGTGCCAGAGCTCTCGTATCGTTATCGTTCTCAGGCAAGGAGGATGAGGAAGAGTTCCTGGCAAAGCATCGCGAACTACTGGCGTTATACATGACGCATATAGCGGACCATAGCCGTTTATTTCCTGAGATGGATAAGTTGCTAGATTGGTTAGAGCAGAACCAGATACCCTGGGGAATTGTTACCAACAAACCAAGACGCTTCTCGGAACCGCTACTTGAAGGGTTAAATCTTACAACACGTTGCCAGGCACTGGTCTGCCCTGACGATGTGGTAAATAAAAAGCCTGATCCTGAACCATTATTTTTAGCTTGCTCGATACTGCAGGTTTCACCTGAGAACACCATCTACGTAGGCGACCATGATCGTGATATTGAAGCGGGCCGGCGAGCAGGAATGAAAACGATTGCCGCAAGCTATGGCTACATACCACACACAGAAAGTGTTAACGACTGGAATGCCGATTACAATACATCAGATTGCCGGGAGATGCTTCTGGCATTGCAACAATTATTTACTGACAAGGGCCGTTGATCACCGCTGTATAAGGCGGTTTATCCACTAAAAATTAACTTCCAACTTACTGACAATCATTAAGACAATTTTCACCATAACAGGATTAGCCATGCACAATTATGAAGCTCCCGCAGATCTACTTAAAGACCGCGTCATCCTCGTGACTGGCGCTGGAGACGGCATCGGGAAAGCGGCAGCAATTACTTATGCCAGATACGGGGCAACCGTTATTCTCTTGGGCAGAACACTGCAAAAGCTGGAAGAAGTTTATGATCAGATTGAGTCTGCAAACTACCCACAGCCTGCGATTATCCCACTTAATCTGGAAAGTGCTGTTGATAAGGAATATGAAGATGTCTCTGTGCAAATTGAAAGTGAATTTGGTCGGCTGGATGGATTACTGCACAACGCAGCACTGCTAGGCCCAAGAACGCCCATCGAACACTATGACGCAGAAAGTTGGAACAAAGTGATGAAGGTAAACCTTACCGCGCCATTTTTACTTACGAAGGCAATGATTCCTTTACTAAGAAATTCTCAGAATGCATCTATCATTTACACATCCTCAAGTGTCGGACGAAAAGGCCGTGCATACTGGGGAGGCTACGCCATTTCTAAGTTCGGTGTTGAAGGTTTGATGCAGGTTGTTGCAGATGAACTGGATGATTCAGAAAATGCAATTCGAGCCAACAGTATTAACCCGGGAGCAACGCGGACTAATATGCGAGCCCACGCTTACCCGGCAGAAAACCCCAACAACAACCCTGCTCCTGAAGAAATTATGCCGCTTTATCTGTACTTAATGGGCGCGGACAGTGTTGGTGTTTCCGGACAGGCATTTGACGCACAACCAAAATAGGAAGAAAAAACCATGAGTCGCCTCGAATTAAAAGTTCCACCACTGCTTCAGCTGGCGGTTTGCGGAACAGGGATGGGACTCATGGCAGCCATTTCACCGCCAACTGCGGCAGACCCTCTGGCTATCTCACTTGCTTCTTTCTTTTCTTTAGTTGGCGCTTTTTTCTGTGGCGCCGGTGTTTGGCACTTCAGGAAGCAAAAAACAACCGTAGATCCACGCTACCCTGAACGCAGCGCAGCCCTGGTCGTCAGCGGAATTTATCAGCATACGCGCAATCCGATGTATGTCGGATTCGTCTTTTTTTTAATAGCTGGGTGTGTGCTGGTTGGCCAGTGGCTGGCACTAACATGGGTCTTGGCATTTGTCTGGTACCTGACGAGGTACCAGATCATTCCTGAAGAGCGAGCTTTAAGAAAAAATTTTGGTGAAGAGTATGCGCAATACCAAAAAAGCGTACCGCGCTGGCTCTTGGGCTTGTAGAAAAAAAACATTTATCTAAGCGCGGAGCAACCATCTTCAAATAGTTACTCCTGACAGCACTATCGTTATCGCACGACAGTCTCAATCAATACAAACAGCTCGCCGACCGCACTTTCTGTCTCGATCGGGCCAAGGCGACCTTCAAGGTCTCCTGGGTTTGGTGCGGGTGCGCCTAGCTTGGAAACTCTCGCCAAAACCTCAACTTCAGGAAAACTGGAGAGCTTTGCCATTGGCCCCATCGCCATTGAGTCGTCCAGTACCACAGTAAAAGGCAGATCCTGTACTTGCTTTCTGACAATAGCTAAAGGCATTTTAGGCCCATTCATTGCCCTGGCGTAAACGAAAAGCGTGTCCTCGGGTGCAGCACTCTTTTTTAGCTCTGGCGATATATCGACATTAATTGTTAAACGTGGCCCAGAAGCAGCGGTTGGGTTGGGTCGAGAGCCAAGCACCTCATCAGGTACCGCCACACCGGTCTCATTCAAGTGAGCACGGGCTTTACCGATACCTTCTTCAATTGCCAGACGGCTGGGGTGTGCTGGTGCCACATCAAGAATCTTCTGCCAGGCTCTAATGGCATCAACATAACGCTGATCATCAAAGGCCTGCATCCCCAACAACCCCAGAGAATTTATCTCGTTGGGGTTAAGCGCTAAAGCCTTATTCATGACGGACGAAACTTCTTCGGACACTCCCTGATCTGCAAAATACAGCGCCTGCGCAACCATGCCATAAACTGCAGAAGGATCTTCACCTTGTTTTTCGAGCAGCGCTGTCACTTTGTAAAACGCCGCGGCAGCCTCTTCAAACCGTTCCATATTCATGTATGAACGCCCGAGAAGAAACCAGCCATCAAGATTGTCGGGGCTTTCTGCCAAGCGCTGCTTAAGGGTTTCCAGTAACTGTTCTATGTCTGTCGATGGCATGCCTTCTGTCGCAGCAACCACACTTTCGTTGGTTCGCGAATCTTCCAGCGACACATAGGCACCCCACTTCCAATAAAGCCCCCAGGATGCCAAAGGTAAAATCAGCACCATAACCAACGCAGCGGCAAGCGGAAGCCTTTGCAAGCTTACCTTCTGCGGCGTTTCCACACTTTCAAGCTTGTCGTCAGCATCAGCTAGAAGGCCGGTTTCTAACTCGGCCAGAAGCTCTTCATACTTGGACTCACTAATCACGCCATTGGCCTTTTCTTTCTGCAGTTCTTGTAGTCGATCTTTATACACTGCGATATTCAAGGCTTGCTGCGTTAGCGGCAATTGGCTATCAGACAAAGCAACTTTTCTATTCCTAAAAACAGGCCAAAGAATAAAAACCATCGCCAACACAAGTAATACGGTAGAACCCAACCAAATATCTAACATGAAAACTCTCGTTATTTACACACTGCCATTCGCCAGCTCGAATGAGCTGGCGAGAACATTTTAATCTTTAAGCATCTTTTTTAACTTACTTCGCTCCACATCGGTTAATGCAGTTGGCTCGGCTGAATCAGTCGCCACACCACCCTGCCGACTTTTCCTGGCAAGCTGCACCACCGCAGCAATCCCTGCCACCCCCAGTAGCAGTGGGCCAAACCATAGCAGTGCTGTAGTCATATCGAGTCGGGGCTTATACATAACAAAATCGCCAAATCGATCAACCATAAACTCTACTATTTGATCATTACTCTGGCCTTCACTGACCAGCCTATGGACTTCTCTTCGCAAATCCTGCGCAATGGGCGCATTGGAGTCTGAAATGTTTTGATTCTGACACTTTGGACAACGTAAGGTTTCAGTAAGATATAAATACTGTCCCTGCTGCTCATCAGTTGCGAAGTCATAAGTTTCAACGACTGCCGTTACACCCTGGCTAATTGCTAGAAAAAGTATCCAGGCAAATATCTGTACCGCTTTTCTCATCCTCTGTTGCCTCACCTCGATAGTCTAACCAGCGTTTAATTTATCAATTAACGGTTTGATCTTTTCCTTCCACACCCTTTCATCGACAACCCCCACATGACGCATGTGAATGATGCCATTTTTATCAAATATGAAGGTTTCTGGCGCACCGTAGACACCAAGATCAAAGCCCAGTCTCCCGTCTTCGTCATAAATGTTAAAAGTGTACGGATCACCTAGTTTATCGAGCCAGGTTATTGCCGCAACGCGCTCGTCCTTGTAGTTCAATCCGTAGACCGGAACACCAAACTCGGTAGCAATTTTAATCAAATAAGGATGCTCAACCCTGCAGGAGGGACACCAGGTCGCCCAAACATTCAACAACCCAGCCTTGCCTTTTAAATCGCTTTGCACAAGCATGCGATCTTTGTCTTTCAGTGAGGCAATGGAGAATTCGGGGATAGGCTTGCCGACCCTTGCAGAATCCAGCGCCTGGATGTCTTTCCCCTGATTTATCTGCTGCATATAGAGAAAAAACAGCCCAATACCAGCCAAAGCCAACGCCAGAGGTAAAAAATATACGAGCCTTTTCATATAGTTCTTGTATCCAAAATTTAATCTTACAAAAAGGGGAGCTCTCCCCTCTTCTTACCTTTTAACCGCTCTTGATCGCAAATCAAGCAATAAGCCTACTTCGCCTCTAACTGACCAGCGCCGCCAACTGGTTTAACTGCAGACTGATCAGGAGATGTGGCTGACCGTTTTACTTTTAGACGATAGCGTCGGTCAAGAATCGCCAGAACTCCACCCACTGACATAAAAATTGCGCCTAACCATAACCAACGAACATAAGGCTTGTATTGAAAGCGCATTGCCCAGGCACCACCTTCTAAAGGTTCCCCCATTGCAATATAGAGGTCGCGAAACAGCCCCGCATCAATGCCAGCTTCTGTCATCACATTTCTGGTTGCCAGATAAGTTCGCTTCTCGGCATGCATTTTTTTCATGAATTCGTCGCCGTCATATACGGAAATAAGAGCCCTTTCCGCTAAGTAATTGGCCCCTTTAACCGGTTTGATTTCATCCATTACAAACTTATAACCCGCCAGCTCTACAGAGTCTCCTGCTACCATCCTGACATTTTTCTCTTCGGTATAATTACTAACCATAGTCGCGCCCATTATAACGACTGCCAATCCCGTATGGGCGATCACCATTCCTTTGTAACTTCGACTCAAACGCAGAAACCCGGGCACAAAACCTAAAGAACTGCGGGACTTTTGATAGACATCGACGATGGTGGCGGTAACCAGCCAGACTGTCGCCGTGACACCAAGAAAAACCCATATATTAAACTCGCCTCCGTATATAAACGGAACCACTGCGCCAATAGGTAAACTCACTGCCGCCAGAATTATCGCTTTTGACGAGAGTGCAGATATTTTGGTGTTTTTCCACTGCGAAAACTGCCCAACCCCCATAATCAACACGAGAATGACCACAATTGGTACAAACAGCGTATTAAAATATGGCGCACCAACAGAGATTTTTCCCATACCCGCAAAATCGATCACCAGTGGGTAGAGAGTGCCCAACAGCACTGTGGCCATTGCTACCATCAGCATTACGTTATTGAGCATCAAAAACGTTTCTCTGGACCAGAAACCATGTTGGGAACGAACATGAACCGTAGGCACGCGGATAGCGTAAATTAACAGCGATGTAAAAATCGTTACGGTGAGTAAAGCCAGTACGAAAGCCCCTCTTGCAGGGTCGGTAGCAAACGCATGCACAGAAGTTAGCACGCCCGATCTAACCAGGAAGGTTCCGAGCAAACTTAATGAAAAAGCAAAGATCGCCAGTAGAACCGTCCAACTCTTAAACATGCCACGTTTTTCAGTTACCGCTAAGGAATGTATCAACGCTGTACCGACAAGCCAGGGCATAAACGAGGCATTCTCCACCGGATCCCAAAACCACCAGCCGCCCCAACCTAACTCGTAATATGCCCACCAGCTACCCAAGGCGATCCCCATCGTCAGAAACACCCAGGCAACAACAGTCCATGGCCGCGACCAACGAGCCCAGGCTGCATCAAGTCGCCCACCCAACAATGCCGCGAGCGCGAAGGCAAAAGCCACTGAAAACCCAACATAGCCCATATAAAGCATTGGCGGGTGAAAAATCAGACCTACATCCTGTAACAGCGGATTCAAATCGGCACCGTCTGCAGGGAAATCCGGTAAATAGCGCGTAAACGGGTTGGAGGTAGCAAGGATGAACAGCAGAAAGCCGATACTGACCATGCCCATAATTGAAAGTACGCGAGCCAGCATGTCTTGTGGTAATTGTTTACTGAAGATTGCAACGCTGATCGTCCAACCAGCCAGAATTAACGCCCAAAGTAACAAAGACCCTTCGTGCCCACCCCACACTGCGCTAAGTTTATACTGCACCGGCAACAAACTGTTGGAATGGTTGGCAACATATTGCACAGAGAAGTCGTCGGTAAAAAATGCCCACCCAAGACAAAGAAAACTGATTAACAAGAACACAAACTGACCAACCGCCATTGGTTTAGCATACTCCATCATGCCAACATGATTACGCGCGACACCAACCATGGGAATCACGGATAGCACAACAGCAATCAGCAATGCCAGTATCAGTGCGAAATGTCCTAGTTCAGGTACCATTTTTCCTCTCCGTTAAACTAGCTAAAATCTGTAGTGCAGGTTTCGCGAGCAACCTGCGAATTTAATACAACCACTTAGTACGCTGGTGCCGGACTCATCGAATCCTTCGTTTTGCCGCTTTTCTCTAATGCCTCGGCAACTTCCGGTGGCATATAGTTTTCATCATGTTTGGCTAATACTTCGTCGGCCACAAAAACACCATCCGCATTCAGGCGGCCCAAGGCCACTATTCCCTGCCCTTCGGCAAAAAGATCGGGAAGTATTCCAACGTAAGACATCGTTACTTTTTCGGCAAAATCGGTGATTTGGAAATCCACTTGTAGTGTTTTGGAGTTTCTTTTTACACTGCCCTCAACCACCATGCCACCTGCTCGTATTCTGGCATCAACCGGCGCCTCACCTGCGGCTATTTGCGTGGGACTGTAGAATAAATTGATGTTTTCATTGAGTGCCACAAGCACCAGGCCGATAGCAGTTGCACAACCAAATACTATGAACAATACGATAATTAATCGCTGTTTACGTTTGGGGTTCATCAAGAATTACTCTCTCTTTTAAGATTTCTGTTAAGTCTTTTCAATACGTCTTTTCGGCGAATTATTGGCTGCACTATGTTGTAGAAAATAATCAGGATGGTCACACCATAACATGTCCATACAAATGGCCCATGCCCCCCCATCGCGATGAAATCTTGCAGTGACTCGAAACTCATGCGTTGCGACCTCCTGTTTGTACCAAGGCTTTTACCCACGCTGTTCTTTTTTCTCTTTCGAGAATTTCATTACGTGTACGCATGATTGATATAGCAGCGAAAAAACAGTAAAAACCGACAATCATAATAAGTAGCGGTATCAACATATCCGGGTGCATCGTAGGCTTTTCAGTTAGCTTCAGTGAAGCCGGCTGATGCAGTGTATTCCACCAGTCTACCGAATATTTGATTATGGGGATATTTACCAGACCAACCAGCGCCAGAACGGCGCATGCTTTGGCCGCGACGTTGGCGTCTTCAATGGCTGCTTGCAGCGCCATGACACCAAAGTAGAGGAACAGCAGAATTAACATGGATGTCAATCGGGCGTCCCAAACCCACCAGGTACCCCAGGTAGGTTTGCCCCAAACCGCGCCGGTAAACAGCGCCAGAAAAGTGAACGAGGCACCAACCGGGGCAACGGCTTTAAGGAACATATCAGCTAATTTCATCTTCCAAATGAGACCAACCGCCCCTGAGACCGCCATCATCATAAAAATCGACTGAGCCAAAAACGCCGCCGGTACGTGTACAAAAATGATGCGATAACTATTGCCCTGCAGGTAGTCGGCAGGAGCATATAGCAATCCCCAAACTGCCCCCGTAACCAGCAGAATGCCTGCCGCCAGGGCAAACCAGGGCAACCATTTGCCACCGATATCATAAAACCATCTGGGTGAACCTAATTTATGAAAAAAAGACCACATATACTCACTCTTGTACACTTAAAACTTTTGATCTGAGTAAAAACCAGATCAGTTACTCATACTGATTCTTAGGGCTGCCGCTGTCGCGATCGGCGACAAAGCCAGGGCAAGTGCCAACATGGCACCCAGTATCGACAGAAACCCCAACGTGGAGACGCCACTAACCGCCGCATTGACCGTTCCCGTCCCGAAAATCAAAACCGGAATATACAATGGCAAAATCAGCAATGAAATCAATACCCCGCCGGAGCGCAACCCGACTGTCAACGCCGCCCCTATCGCTCCCAGTAAACTAAGTACTGGTGTTCCAAGCAGCAAGGTTACAAACAGCACCTTGATTTGCTCGCCGCTGAGAAACATCATGACACCTAAAACCGGCGATAGTAGCAGTAAAGGCAGCCCGGTGACTAACCAATGCGCAATAACTTTACCCAGGACGACGAGAAACAACGGTTGTGGACAGAGAACATACTGCTCCAAAGAACCATCGTCAAAATCTGATTTAAACAAGCCATCCAGTGACAGCAAGGTAGCAAGTAAGGCTGCAACCCAAACGACACCAGCACCAGCTTCTTGCAAAAATGACTTATCGGGACTGACGCCCAAAGGAAATAAACTCACAGCGATAATGAAAAATACAAGTGGGTTGGCAAGATCCTGTTTCCGTCGGTAGGCAATGGTTAAATCGCGCTTTAACACGGCTATCAGGGTGGCGATCATACCTGCATCAGGACCCGACTTCTTTATCACCGTCATGCAATGGCTCCTGTACCCAGGGTAATTTTTCTCAAGCCGCCGCCTACAGATAACTCGTGATGCGTGGTGAGGATAATCGTGCCACCTTCTGCGACTCTCTGGGCCATCAATTGCTCTAGGGTCTTCACACCAGCCTTATCAATGGCCGTAAAAGCCTCGTCGAGAATCCACAATGGCGCATCCGACAGGTATAAACGAGCCAGTGCCACCCGTCTGTGCTGCCCGGCAGAGAGAGAGTGGCAAGGCACATCTTCGTAGCCGTTTAGCCCCACTTTGGCCAAGGCAGCTTCAATTTCGGCACCGCTGCGGTTCACTCGGCAAGCAGTGTAGGAAACCAAGTTTTCGACAGGGGTAAGAACCGCTTTAACGCCCGGTTTGTGCCCGAGATACAACAAATTACTGAAATACTCTGCTCGCGCCGATGCGATATCTTCACCATTAAAGTAGATCTCGCCTTCGTATGCCTCCGACAACCCGCTGAGAATACGCAACAAAGTTGTTTTTCCGGATCCATTAGGGCCTTCGATCTGCACCATTTCACCCGCATGAATATCAAAGCTCAGTGACTCAAATAGCACGCGGTCATCCCGTTCGCAGAATAGCGATTTTGCTTCAATCAAGGGCTTATCATTCACCAAAACGAGACCTATTATTACATCAGTTTGACAAGTGCAGGATCGCCAATCATCAGATTCGTAAACTTTCTGCGCCAAAAAGGGGTGATAAAACGATGTTTGGCGATTCGAATCAAGTTAATGATTGGCAACATTTTCAAGCGTTAGTGACAAAATAAGCACATGGGCCGCACAACTAATCCAGCTTCCGCAATACGCTGCTAATCTTGCTCTATACTGAGAGCTAAACCAGGTTGTGTGCGACGATTTACCTGCCAGGCTTTTTTAGAACGGCGGTATACATGCCGATAATAAAAGGACGCGCTCATGTACAAACTGCCACTTATTAAAACGACGCCATTATATAAGACCCTCTGCCACAAGTCTCTTGACATGTCTCAGGAATCGGCAAGATTTGGCACAGTCATGGTCGCTGGCTGAAATGGATATTCAAGGCAAGCCTTCAGGACCGCCGCTGGATGCGACAAAGAACAGCGCCTCCAAAACAACGAGAGAACCTGGCAGCGCAGGTCCCTCCGCAAGCGGCACCTCCCAGAGCTCTGCAAGCCTTGTGGATAGCGGCTTAAAAATCGGCGAAAGTTACCTGGCGACCGTTACCCAGAAGCATGCGAGCGAGATGCGAGAAGGACAGCAAGTGCAGATGCAGCGGGTGCTGCTGACAACTGCGAATACTACATTCTCGGTGCTAACAGACATTCCTTTGGAAGAAGGTGAGTTAGTGACCGTCAAGGTGGCCGATAACTACACACTTAAACTCACCCCTGCCCTGATTGACAACAACCTGCCCAGCGCACAAAAGCTGGCGAGTCTGATAGCGCGTATTCTACCTTACCAGAGTTCGGTTGGAGAGGGTGTTGCCTCGGCCATGCAGTTTGGACAGCAACTAGCCAACGCATCAACTGACAGCGCTTCGTCGACGGCACTGCTAAAAAATATAGACACCCTGATAAAGCAGCTACCGAACATACGACAATTATCCAAAGAGCTGGATCAGTTGACGCTGTCACTCATGACAGCAAAAATCACCCAAAGCACCTTGTCTACTTTGTTAGCAACTCAATCCAACGCCTCCGCAGAACTGACGGTTGCAGACGTGCTTAAGAACATGGCACGCACGCTAGCACAACAGCCAACACTGGCAGCCTCAGAACCATTACGCCAGGCGCTATCTTCGCTGTCGCAAGCCTCTCCGCAAACGATGCTGAAGCTCATCGCACCTGAACTTACCGCCAGATTAAGCGATACAGCAAAAGCCGTTGGCTCGCCACAAAACCTGTCTGCCAGCGCGATGCCGGGCACCCTGCCAACCGCTGATACCGGGAAGTTGGCTAGCCCGCAACAACAAGGAAGACTTGCCAGTAACCTCCAAGAACTACTTGCCGTGAAACTGACAGCGTTAGATGTGAAAGCGCTCAGTAATTCGAGGGACATTGCCAGCACCATGGCGACACTGCAAAGAGTGGTAATGAATGCGGCAGCACCTGCCAACAGTGAGCCAAACAAACCACCGTCAACGCCCCACCATCTATCACCCTCATCTGATAACGGCATGAAGGTCGGTCCTGCCAGCACCGATAGGCTGCCCAGCAACCCTGCCAAAGAAATTCGCGCCTGGTTGCAAGCCAGCATGATGAAGTCACACCTGAATGCTTCAGGCATCGGACTGGAAAACCGTTTGGCGAGAACCCCTCTGGCAGCAGAACAGAGCACCTTTACTCAGGATATTAAATCATCCCTGATCAGACTGGTCTCTCAATTGGCCCCGGAACATTTGAAGACACAGGGACAGATCACTAACCCGGCAAAGATTCCCACTGCCATTGCCCCAGAACTTCTGCAAGCACCTTTTGACTTCCCTCGCACTCATAGTACCGCCCGCGCAGGTGCCACAGCCAACACAGAGCTCAGCGCAGGCGAGCTGCTTAAGCAAATAGCCGGGGCACTTAACCGGATACAATTTAACCAGCTCAACAGCCTGCATCAAACACAAAGTGCGACCACCGATACAATGAATGTACAAACCTGGATGATCGACCTGCCATTCATCGTTGGTCAGGACAAAACACAAACTGTACAAATTAAAATCGAGCAATACCGCGAGAAGCAAAAAAACAAACAACGTGGCAGTGATGACCTGAAAAGACAGTGGAAAGTAACGCTGGGTTTCGACTTTGATACATTAGGAACGATGCAGATTCAGGTGCGCTGCCTGAACGATATTTTAAGCTCTACGATTTGGGCCGAGCGGGTAGACACTTTAAAACTACTGAATAATGAAGTGCCAAGATTTCGGCAACAACTCCTATCACTTGGATTAGAAGTTGAGACGATTGAGTGTAAGCGAGGCCGGGTGTCAGAAAAACAAAACGTCATCAGCCACAACCTTGTCGATATCCACACCTGAGGCAAACAGCGATGCAGATATTTAGCAGGCCAATTACGTTGAATTGACAGCTTTCAATTTTGAAAAAAGGACCGATTGATGAGCAAAGAAAACAGACCAGATGTTGAGCCTAAAGCCATTGCACTAGTCTACGACGAAGAGCGGCCACCTCATGTTGTCGCCAAAGGCGAAGGTGATATCGCCAGTGAAATTATTCGGATTGCCCATGAAAATGACGTGCCGTTATACGAAAACGCCGATCTGATTGAAGCGCTATCGCACCTGGAGCTTGGGGATGAGATCCCAGAAGTGCTCTACAGAATAGTGGCCGAAGTTATCGCCTTTGCATTTTATATCAAAGGAAAAACACCGTCTGGCTTTACCACCGATGAAAAACCTGCTTAAGCGCAGGCTAATGCAGAAAACTAATTTAAAACAGGGGCTTGCTTGTTGCGACGATGCACGGCGCTGACTAACTCTGCCTCGGGCCGCGAGATACCACAACTACTAATTAGGTCTTCGATGTCTGCCCCCAGATTCACTAACCGACTGGCTTCAGAATAGGCCACCCGTGATGGATCATCATGTTCGAGTGTATCCAGGCGTGTAACCAGTTCTCGATATTCGTGCTCTAACTCCAGCAGACGACGCCCGACACCCACCGAACCATTACTAACACCTTGCATCTCTTGCGCAAGCTGTTGCTGTTGCTGCTGGGTTATCGCCTGGAGGCTTTCCAGTTTGCGCCGCAGCAATATCGTGTGCAACGCCAGTGCGATACAAGCAATCAATGTGGTTAGCCCAACTACATCGAATGTCATCTGAGATCTCCCTTTGTCAATTATTAGTCATCGTGACGACTGAATCTTCGGTACTGTATTAAAGATATGCCAAATATTTGTCACAAAAATAGCGACATCCATCATTATGCTTAAACCAATGCACAAAACAGGCCAAGAGCCACTAATGTAAAAACCCCAGACACAAAAAAGCCGGGAGAACCCGGCTTTCGCAGACATACCTAATAACTAATACAATTAAATAGCGCCCATATCAGCCCATTCTTCATCAGTTAGCATTTTTTCAAATTCGACAAGTATGATTAACTCACCATTTTTGTTGCAAACGCCCTGAATAAACCTGGCGCTTTCTTCGTTACCTACGTTGGGCGCCGTTTCAACTTCGGACTGTCTCAGGTATACAACCTCGGCAACGCTGTCGACCAGAATACCGACCACCTGCCCACCAACTTCAATGACAACGATTCTGGTATGGTCTGACACATCGGCATCAAGCAGGCCAAAGCGCTTTCTGGTATCAATAACGGTAACGACATTACCGCGCAGATTAATAATCCCCAAAACATAATCAGGCGCACCAGGCACCGGCGCAATTTCGGTATACCTCAACACTTCCTGAATTTGCATTACGTTGATGCCATACGTTTCATGATCAAGACGAAACGTCACATACTGGAGAATAGGATCATCTGCGGTCTGACTGCTATGGCCAGCGTTGGAAGCCATAATTGGCACCTCTTGAATTTGAGCGAACTATCTTAAATAAGTGTATTGGTTAATTCAGGCTTCTCGACGATAGATCCGCAAAGAAAAACCCGACAATTCTTAATTACTATAGAACAAGCCCACGGGGTTGCCAGCTCTAATTGTTTATTTCCTTGCAAATCAGCGTGCAACTTGCAATAGCTGCACCCTAAAAGCAAAAAAGGTGACCATATCAAAGTCTGGTCACCTTTTCGCCCACATTGGTTAAGCCTGGCAAATATAGATATTACCCAAGGTACTTATTCAGTATCTGAGGCACATTCCGCCCTGGTAGGGCTCTTTTTGCATCGAACCTTCAACATCAGGTTGAGAGCCTTGGGATCGTAAATACCTTCTTCACGAAGTGAAACTCGGACGTTTTTAAGGGTTTCGTCGAAGCCCGCGGCATCTTTTTCTGTTGGGCTCATCCATACCTGTGGCGGAATATCTGCCTCGGCGGTTCGGACACCGTCCATCATTTTATCAAAGCCAGCGAAGAAGTATTCTCGAGACTTCTGCCCAAAGTTGTCGTCAAACTTTGATTTTTTCAAAACCAGCTGAAAGGTCATTTGCGCAAACTTGTAGCTATAAACACCACCGTGTGGCTCTACGCCTTTATACATTTCGAGTGGTTTATAAGCGATAGCCGGGGCATAGGCGATATCAACACTGCCATTGTTAAACTTGCCAGCAAAACTGGAAGGCGTTGCGGGAACTGCAGAGGCGCCTACCTGCTGCACCATTGTCATCGCCGCAGGATCGTAATCAAAGGTCGCAATTTTTTTACCTTGAATGGTTTCGACATTATAAATAGCCCGATCACGGGTAAACACGTATATCCCACCCGCAGGCACAATACCGGCAACCTCATAATCACCACTGGACATCAGCTTCGCCGCCTTAGGCTGAGACAGCGTACCGAGCAACATTTTTAGCTCTTCATCGCTGGGAATGGCCCCCAGAGCTACCAGGGTAGCAGTAAATTTATTGTAGTCCCGGGCGCGTACGTCCGTGAGATACACTGCATCGCACTGGCCTGCCTTAAAGTCATTAGAGGCAATGGCTTCATCGGTATAAGCACTCAACTGCAGGTCATAACCCCATGATATCGCCTGTAGCTTTAACTGTTTTAGATCGTTAAAAATCTGCCCGGATGCGCCTAACGGATCAAATATGCAGAGTGATCTTTTTTCTACGGCTTGCGCCGAAGTCGCCAGCCCCAAGGCTAATGCGGATGCGGTAAAAACTGTTGATAATTTTTGACTCTTATTTGCCATACGAGAAAGGTGTTTCCTTTTCATTTTTGTTCTCCATATTGTTATTTTTTATTGATTTCTATTTTTGTTTTTTTACTGGCATAGACGCACGTTTTAAATTGGCGCGCCTCACACCTGCGTAATTGCTGACAGTCCCACATTGTCCGGTATAAATAAACCAGTTTCTGTGTATAACCTATCAGTTCTCGCCATAAGAAATATTTTTTGACAAAGGATTTAACCGGCGGGCGCTACACACAGCATCCCATAAACGAACGCAGCCAGTGGCTCCTTAACTATGGTCTGCGTTACAAGTGTTAAGTATTGTCTATACTCTAATCATAAGTCGTTTTAGGTTTTGATAAATCCGCGAGAACGATCATTTAATTTATTCAGTAAGGCCACCCTCTTGATGGTATTTTTCAACCCTGGCAACATTGCCCTTCCACCCCCGAACATTCCGTTAATACGCCTGTTTATCTTTATTATTGGCATGTTGTCTGTATTAGCTAAGGCAGACACGCTGGATCTCTCCAAGCCTCACAACAATATTTCAACATCTGTGCTTTATCTTGAAGATGCAGAAGGACTCAAAACCGCCGACAGTATTTTTCTATTAGATGATGCAGCCTTCCAACAGCTACGCCAATCTGACAGCCTGAACTTCGGCTTCACCCAGAGCGCTTATTGGTTAAAACTTAACGTGAATAATTCGGCCGACGAAGAAGCCGAGGGTTTATTGGAGGTAGGTTATGCCATTCTTGATGATGTGACTTTTTTTGTGCGCAAAGAAAACAGTGATCTTGAAATCTACCATACCGGCGATAACAGACAGTTTGCCCAACGCCCCTATCCTCACTCAACTTTTGTGCTGCCATTGTCACTTACTGGTAAGCAGAAAGCAGAAGTTCTGGTGCGCATTAAAAGTTCTTCGTCTGTGCAGGCACCCATATTTCTCTGGCACCCGAATGATTTTACCGAGCATAGCCTGAAGCAATACTTGGGGATTGGTCTTTATCTTGGCTGCCTCTTTGGCCTGGCGGCTTATCACCTCATACTCGGACTCTCTCTCCGTGACCGACGCCATACCCTCTTTACCGCCTATGCCATTTCGACGGCGGCGTTAATCAGTTCGCTCGAAGGATTAAGCTATCAATATTTATGGCCAGAGGCTGTACGGTGGAATCATATCTCTATCGTTTTCTCTATGGGCTGCATTTATATCTTCGGCGGCCTGTTCGCCCTCGATTTTCTTCGTCTACGAGACACGCTGTGGCGGGCACGGTTAACCTATGCGTTTATCGGTTGCTCAGTGTTTGTTGTGTTGTCCAGCCTGATTCTGCCCTATGCACTAACGATAAAGCTGGCATTAATAGACAGCCTGTTTGGCTTCGCTCTTACCCTGTGGCTAGGCATCAGCCGGGCACGAGAGGGAGATGCCGCCGCACGCTACTTCTCTGCATCTTTCGCATTTTTAATGATCAGTGGACTGCTGCTGATAGGCAATAAAATTGGCCTGCTGCCACGCACAACGATAACCGAAAACGCGCTAATGGTTGGCTCGGCGTTACAGGCTATATTGTTATCCCTCGCTCTGACAGAACGCACCAATCGCGACAAGCAACAAAGAATCGCGGCGCAGCTGGCAACGCTAACAGAAGAAAGAGAATTAATTGAACAGCAGCAATTGGCAATCATCAGCGAACGTAAAGAAAACGAGGCACAAAAAAACGAACTAGCGCAGCAGCGAAGGGCGAATGAAATTCTCGAACAAAAAGTTGAGAAACGAACAGCTGCACTGGAAGAAGCGAATAAAAAACTGACAGAAATCGCGACCATGGACAGCCTTACCGGTGTCAGAAACCGCAAATATCTGGATGAAGTATTCCACAGCGAATGCAAAAGAGCACAACGGCATCATACATCACTGTCCGTCATGTTAATTGAAATGGATAATTTTACGGCCATTAACGAAGAGTACGGCAATGTCATCGGTGACCGATGCCTGATTGCTCTGGCCAGGCAGCTGAAAAAATCTTCCAGCCGTGCAAGTGATGTGATTGCTCGTTATGGCAGCATTGAATTCTGCATTCTGTTACCCAACACACCACACAAAGATGCAGCCGAATTATCCGAAACAATATGCCGAAACGTGGCAAATCTCACCTGCAATGTTAACAATTTTTCGATTAAATTTACTGTGAGCCTAGGGATCGCCAGTTCAATACCAAACACCGTTGCCGATGGTTTTCATTTAATCGACCAGGCTGCTAAAGCACTACGAAGCTCGTCTGCTGCAGGTGGCATCCGCGCGACCTCATGGTCCGCTATGAGTGGTGCACAAGACAAACGTAATTAGGTTTAGGCACCGATTTGTTACGGCTTCTTACTAGTCTACAAGGACGGTGATAAAAGATTACACTCCCCCACAGCCGTTTCACAACGCTACAAAATTGCGCCACTATTTAAATCTATTCATACAGAATCACCACAGAGTTAGCCTCGTTTTCCCCTCTTTCAAGCGCATACTGAATATGTGACACACTTAACATTTTCGAGGTTTCGTTATGGCTAATAGAATGAAAGGGCGAGAGGCGTGGGCAAACTACCTTGAAAGCAAACAGCTGCCGGTTTTAAAAGAAACACTCGGTAAAATTTTACATATCACTGAAAGCGACCGAGCCACTGTTTCCCGGCTTGCCGAGGTCGTGCTGGACGATGCCGACCTGGCCACCAACGTATTAAAGCTGGCAAACTCGGCCCTGTACAACCCATCACAGGCATCAATCTCTACCGTAAGCCGGGCCATCATGGTGATCGGATTCAACTCGGTTAAGTCTATGACCGTCACCAGTTTACTGGTTGATCGCATGGCCCAATGCAAACAGCGAGATAGTCTATACCGATGTCTGGCAAAGTCACTTCATTCTGCGGTGCAAGCAAAATATCTGGCGAAAGATTTTCCTATTGCAACCCAAGAGGAAATATTTGTTGCGGCGCTACTATCAAACCTCAGTGAAGCCGCATTCTGGGCCTGTGATCACGAGCTTGCTGAACAGCTTTCACGACACCCACAGCTGATGGCGTCAGACCCTGCACAAACCCAACGAGAGTTTCTTGGTACAACCTTTAAAACGATCACCAGAACAATTGCCAAAAACTGGAACCTTGGACACCTGATAGAAGAATCTCTCACCCAACCTCACAGCCGCGTCGCCAAAGTCGTTGCAACTGCTTGCGCTATAGCGAATTTGTTTGACCAGGCTGGCCAAATGAGCCTGCCACTGGATGTGGACAAAGCCAGTCTGAAGCTTTGTAGTGAATTTACTAACCAAAACCCCGATGTGGTGAAAAAAGCGTTACGGGAAAATAGAAAGATCGCCATGCGCATGGCCGAGACGTTGGGTATAAAACAGGTAACGCGATTTCTTGAAGACTCGAAACAGCCAGCAATGGAGACATGCCAACCCAACCCGGTCGTGCAGATAGAATGTCTGCAAAAAATATCTATGATGCAAAAGAGTCGGTTTGATGAAAAAGCCGTAGATATCGTTCTTTACGCCTTGCATCAGGGGATGGGATTTGAGCGAGCAGGCGTATTCTTAAGCCGATGCTCTCCAGAAGGGGCTACCCTATCAAAAACAACGCAATTTCAGTTGTTACAAAGCACCGGGGCGGGACAACACCAGTGGTTCAGTGGCCGAATATTTCAAACTGCCAGGCAATTACCGGTAAATAAAGTATTCAGGTTTGACGAGCAAAATATTGCACCATCAGCCAGCGCGGATCTAGGTGATAGGTTAGAGGCGCCTTTTGCGGATAAAACCATTCCTGCTTTGGCGGCACTGCTGCCAATATCCAAGGGGTACCAGGCCCTCATCTATGCCGACCGCTGCAGCCTGACTGATATAACCGCTGAACAACAGCTTTCCCTTGAGCTAATGGTATACACACTGTATGCGAGAATGACACTGAGTTTACTGCACACAGACAACGGGATGCTCGCCCGCTCAATGCGTCTGTGAGTATTAATCTGGAAATAAGGCATTAAAGGGGGGGGGAATGAGGGTCACCGGGTACTAACGAAGCCAGCTTGAAAGATTTGTGGCTTCGTTAGCAGCGTCTAAATGAAAAAGGTGCTAAATGAAAAAGGTGTCAGATCTATTTTTGACCCTGTAACGACCCTGTAACTAAATGAAAAAGGTGTCAGATCTATTTTTATTCTTCTTTCCCTTTTCTTGGCCTGCCAGGCCCTCGGTTTTCAATTCGTTTTCCCATCCGCTTTTCAATTTCATCTGTAAATTTCCCTGTTCCTGTTAATTGGCAGCGCTCTAAAGCATCGTGTATTTGCTTGTCCTTCTTCTCACTTACCTGATCTTCAACAAACTGACGATAGCTTGTTTGACGCCCCCGCTCAGTCTCCGACAGCCCCAAATAACAAACATCGAAATCCAACCAGTCTTTTTGACGTAAACCGATTTTTTCTGCAAAGCTTGACCACTTCCATGTTTCTGCACGCTTCACCATTTTGGCTTTCACCGGATTCAGCTCCACATAACGGCTGCACTGCAGTAAATAAGCATCAGCCTCAATGGGGCTCGACTTGAAACGGCTTTCCCATAATGTCCCTGAGCGCCCTTCCACGCGGTTCGTATATCGCGTTTGCTTGCTGGATAATTTCTTCATCAAGACACTTAAGTGTTCAGGTTGATCCATGGGGTCAACAATTAAGTGGACATGATTCGTCATCAAACAATACGCATAGACCGCCAAGCCTAGTTCCTTTTTCGTTTCGACCAAGGTGCTTAAGTAATGCTGATAATCTTCATCACAAACAAACACCGCTTTTCTATCGTGGCCCCGCTGTACAATATGATGCGGACAGTTCGGCACGATTAACCGTTTTCCTCTTGGCATGGCAACACTCCTTGTCGTCTTAACCGTTTAAAAAGTTTCAGATTTACTCACTGTGATTGTTCAGAAAATAGATCTGACACCTTTTCGCGTTTCATCAAAGCTTTTAATTCTGTCGCCCCGAAAACCCTTGTGGGATCAGCATTGGGACCAATGAATCGGACATCACCCTTAGCACCTCTGGCAAACTTGTCTGATGCAAAATCCCACAAAGAGTCATTGGATATTCTGGTATCACCAGCTAAATTAACACCGTCCAAAACCTTGCGAGAGAGCTGTTTAGTCTGAGGGCTAGCTGGGCCTAGTGCATTCTCAAGTTTAGTTTGAAAGTCATCCAATGTAAGGAGGGCAAACATATCCGTTTTATTGATGGTTCTGAGATCACCACCATCCAAACCTTTTACAGCGTCCTCTGCAGAAAACCTATCTGGATCGCTATAACTTCCCGAAATAAGGCCACTGTACAAAACGGTCGTAGCATCTTCGGGTAGCCCTACTACCTCGGTAGACACCAAACTTAGCTTTTGCTTTAACTGGTCGAGAAAAGATGTTAATTCGGATTCAGACCTGTGATCAGTAGCTTCGTTAGCTTCTAAGAATTCCAAAACGCCCTGTATCGCACTCATCACTTGCCTTCCTTGTTATCTTGAACATCAACATCGCATAAAAACTCAACCGTTACCTCGTCGTAGCTAGGCCCATTGTTTCGCGCTCCCCAGACTTTAAACGCCTGTACAATCAACTCAATTATGATTTTCAATTTACCCTTCAGTTGATTAGGGATGGTTAAATCAATAATTTCCCAACGAAAGATCCACCTATTATCACTCGTTGGCTCAACGTCCCAGGGAATTGCTTTGATATATACATCGTGGCCGTAAGCATGAAAATAAAAGGTATTCTGCTCTTTTACTCCATCGTACCCACTCCCTTCTTTACTGGCTTTAACAAGATAGAAATCATTTTCATGATCGATGACCCATTTATACATGGTCGGTTTCATTCCGTTGTGAAGTATCTGCACGGGAAATTTGAATTTATCTTTTTGCTCTTCAGGTATTACTTCATTCACAAACGCCATAGACTTGCTCTCCTTTGATTGAAACATCATTTCCATTCAAACATTGCAAAATCATTTTTTTTCAAAAACGGTTTTGGAATGCCTGATTGAGCCCCATTGCCACCGGCCAGTTTTTGTGATAAACCGTGATGCCTGATAACAATCACAACCACCCCCACCGGCCCATGCTTGTTTCCCACCTTGGCGGAATTTTCAAACATGGCTTCTCCCATGTCAGTGGCCGCATAGGCCCATTGTTTAAACTCCGTATACCGCTCTGATGAGTTTTCAACCAGCGCCTTCAAGGTCTCCACAACGGACTGCAACTTATGGCCCTTCGCCAGTTCACTGCCATAATCGTCCGGGGTGATTCTCAAGTAATCCTGATAATTGCCGTCTTTGAGTCCACTCAGCACAACCTGCAACAATGAATGGTTGCGAACATGCTCGAACACCTTGTCGAGGCTGCCGCCATTCGCATCACGGATAGCCTTCAGCTCATCCATAGGGATGCCGTCCAGGCTCTTTACATCGGGTGTGTCCATCAAGGAATAAAAGGGTCGTAATGATTTATATTTAAGAATCTGGCCAATGGCAAAACCCACATTCATTATTTCACCATCAGCGGCATCGGGGCCATCCCGCTCCATATCACCACCGATATCACGAGTATTTGATTCTGTGCTGCGGAAAGAGAAAGTGAGCTCGCCAGATTCTTTGTGCTTGAGAATGGTGACAGAAAGGCCACTTTCAGTGTTTGGTAGCTGATGAAGAATATCCCAGGTGCTTTGGAACTCATCTTTCATCAATTCAGTAGACCGAGTAGAGCTCTCTTTATCTTGAGACTTTACTAGCTCATCATAATTATAATGTGTTGGTCCAAGCTCTAACCTTTTTCTTAAATCTGATTCACTAATAGTAGCGAAGTCATCTAAAAAACTCTCGGCCGCAACCTGAGCCAATAAAAAATCCAATAAAGAACGCGTATCTTGAAAACTCATTTGTCAACTCCATTTGGTGTATCTGCAATCAGTACTTTTGAAACAAACTTACTTGAACTATTCCAATCGACACCAAAAGGACAAATTGAGCTGGCATTAATTTCTGCCCTGGACCAATAAGCCTTTCGTAAACCTAGGACTTCACCCGTTGCGATATCAACTACGATGAGATCACTGCCTATGACATCAAACAAATCATCTTCTTCGGTGTGTGTTTCTTGAAAGGTAAATCCATAGCGGCTCAGTAGCGCAGCAACATGCTCTTCCTTCATTTTTGACGTATCGCTGCTATAACCAGAGAAACGTCTAAACCTTGCATTCGAGTCGACCACAATTGGAGGTAGTCGATGATCGTTACGATAATAACGAGGGTGTTTAAACTTATCGGATGGAATTATGCTCTCAAAAAAACTAAAACTATTTGGATGGTCACCAACATAATCCAGATCTGAATGTGCTATTGAGCCAGAGCTATATCCATACATGTCATAAGGATAGTCAGACAGATTGTCCCAATCCGCCCTGTGTCCCGCCCACTCGCGCAACCTTAACTGCGCAACCCCTTTTACCCCACCCACCTGTCGAAATACGTACTGTCCCGCATTTTCCACACAAGACTTATAAAGCTGATGCCTATGCGCTGTTGCTCTATTTTCCTTACCAATAAAGTTCACCTTGTACACAAGAACCAAAGCAGTAATAACACCCGCTAAAAACAGGTACATATAGCCTTTGTGTTTGATGCCATTTGTATCATGTGTCATACGCTGGCAGCTCCACTCTTGCTTTCACTTGATCCATCAAATTCTTCCAAATTTTCTGACACTCTGTTCCACATGCTAAAGGGGGAAAGTTGAATGGCCGTTTTTGACCACCAGCCGAGGTCTGTCCAAAACCAAATCCCGTTTCAAACTTTTTCCAAAAATCTGGCTGTTTGGTGTAGTTCTCACACTTTGCATAAAGTGGTGTGTTTTCGGCGGCAAACAATTGCTCTTCAAAAGTTGCATATTCATCTGCCACGTAGGCTGTGTTTAACCAAGATTTGTCTTCTATCTTTGTAATTGCCTCGCGCGCACGTGCGAAATAGCCACACGCAAAAGGGCGCCCTCGCCAGTAATTTCGCCAACCTAGCGCGTAGTTGGCTAGGGTGACACCTGCATAATTGTTATTCTCTTGGTAAAGCGTCAGTGCTACTTCAAACCCACTCAAACGTCGAAGATCAATGCCAGCCTCTTTTATTACGGTTTGATAGTTCGTGAAAGGCTCTGTATGCAAAATTGCGCCATAGGTATAATGCGCTTCTGCTTGCAGATTAAGGTCGTGCAGTTCTTTTGCTTTTTCGAGCGCTCTATCGATCAACCCAATCGCATGGAAGGGTCTATTCGCCGCGATCATCTTATAAGAGAGTTGAAGCATCACCCTCGGGTCTTCAACATTAGGTAGGTGAAGATCAAAACTTTCCAACGTAAGTTTAGGTTGATCTTTCACTGACCACGCCAGGTTCTGCTTAAAATCTTCATTTCCGAAAGTCACAAACAAAATTACTGTTAAGCAGCATCCTAATAAAAAACATGCTAGCCATTTGAGAATTGATTTCATTAAAACTCCAATACTGCCTATATTTCCTGATTCATTTAAGAAATCTTGGTGTAGTTACGATCTAACCTGCTCTTTATGACCGCCTTAAGGTTGCTGACGACTTCATTTGAAAGTATTTTGCTGATAGAAAGAATTTATTGAGGACGCGAATAACAAAGAAAAGCATGAATATATCCATTTCACCTTACCGTCCCTTTTATATGTGGCATCTATCCAAGTTAATAACCACACTTACATTATGTAACAGGATGTTACACGTTTATGGAATTTCCAGTCTGTGACCAAAGTCGAGGCTAGTTAAAACACGAACTAAGAGACATAAAGATTACTTTTTGCTGTCAAAGCACTGGTACAAATTGCACAGAGATAGGTACTTTAAGACATACCGGAAACAAATGGCCTGCACATTTAAGCTAGAGATGATCGCACGACGAGTTCTAACGCCACCATCATCTACCTGGCTCACCGATAATGGTCAATCTGGCTATTAATCGTATAAATTCTCAACCCTAGCGGCTACACCTAGGGCTGTTGCTTAAACGACCAAACCAGCTCCCCTCGATCCAAATCAAACGGAACAACCTTCAGCACAAACCCGTCTTCATAGGTGAAGTCTGGCAACGGTTCTTGAAAAAACTCAGTCTTCGGGTAAATCAACATCAACGACTTTTCCGCCGCGCCTTTTAAATACTTATGCCCGTAGGCGTATAGCTGATACATATCTGCCTGAGAAATGCCGTATTTATTTTTCCGGTCTGAAGCATCCAGAAGCTTCCATTTGGTGTCCATCACACATTGCACTTCTCGCCCCTGTAAGACCAATAAATCTGGGCGTAAGCTGAAAATCCCCTTGCCTTCATGTTCATCTACCAAAGAGTGTTTTTCTGCTTGGGTTTTTAGCGTGCAGTCAGTATCGAAATAGTCGTATAGGTTGGCTCTTAAACAATGGGCATCTCGTCTTCGAAAATTCGCTTTATGCCCTCCTCGCCAATGCGTTGACGAAACTTTACCAACTCTGTGCTATGGCAGGGGACTGTTGTTTGAAATGTGGTCTCTCCACAGAACACCTGGTAGTACGGGTTCATTTGCCATTGCGCGACTACCGACTCGTCACTGAGGCTCTTTAACAGGACTTTTTGAACGCATTTTTGAGTTATTTCGACCAGAAAAAAATACTCCTTCCGGTCGAAATAGTTTAGCGACATTACCAATAAACATTAAGAATCAATGAGTTGGTTAATTTCAAGGGTCGACAAATTACTACATTGTCTCGAACATACCATCGATAGCGTACTTAAGTCTGGCTTTCACCGTTTCTTCGCTCAGCCCGCTTTTCACTTCCGCTTTTGCCGCACCAATCCAGACAGGAACCAGCGTCTGCGCGTTTACCAACATTAATACCAAAGCACTTTGAGGAACGTTTTTGATCATTCCTTCGCTTGCTTCATCAAGCTTGATAGTTTTCAGAGCATCCATGTCCAAACCAATAGTGAAAACGGCCAACAATTCTGGATTAGCCGAATCTTCAGTTAAACCTTTATTGCGCAGGTTAGCGTCCGCAAGAAACTTGATTTCAGAATCGACGTCCAATGCTGGCGGCTCCCACCGACCTTCAGAATCATTCACAATAGCGGCAGCAGCCAACCATGCATAGCTTTTAAATCCATCCATTTTTACCGTTGGGTCGGTTTCTGATGCGTACTCGATATCTTTTGCATATTCCGGTGTCATGGCACAAGCCGATAACAATGAAATCAGCAACACCAAACTGGAAACCCAAAACTTTTTCATCATGCTCTGTATCCTCTTTTCATTATTTAAAATTATCATTAGACAATCACTAATCGATGCAATGTCGCGCTAAAAAACGTACATATTTTCGATAATTCTATGATTACCCATCAATTTTTTCGCTACGCATTGTGGTGGTTTAGGCTTCACACTTCAATATTTTTTTAAGTTGAAACTAAAAATGCTCATGCAGACCTCGACTGACTTACCGCTAGTTTAGCAAGCACCTTTATCGCATCCTCACGCTCAGCAGTCCAAGCATTGGCATAACTAATACGAATGGAATGGGGGTATTTCCGGGGGTTGGAGGAAAATATTTCCCCAGGGGCAATTAAAATGCCCTGTTCTCTTGCAGCTATATACAATTCAGTCGAGTTTACCCAGTTAGGCATTTGCACCCAGGCAACAAAACCACCTTGCGGGCGGGACATGCGAGTGCCTTCAGGAAAATGCTCTGCCACCAGGTCAGTTAAGCGATCTCGGCGCTGGCGATACACTTCTCTCGCTTGCCGTAGATGCCGCTCGTAGCCGCCATGCGCAAGCAACTCGGCTACTGCCAACTGCGGTAAGCGAAAGCTGGTAATGCTGGTAAGAAACCTCTCATACTCAATTTGCTCTTGATATTTTCCCGGCATCACCCAGCCAATACCTAGTTGCGGCTCGAGTGTTTTCGATACGGATGAGCATAGTAACACCCTCCCCTGTGTATCGAATGACTTTACCGCCCGAGGCCGTATATCGTCATAGCAAAGATCGCCATAGATATCATCTTCGATCAAGGGTATGTCGTGATGCTCTATAAATTCGACCAGTCGCTTTTTATTTGCATCTGGCATCAACGCACCTACAGGATTGTTAAAGCTTGGGATGGTGAGAATGACCTTGATAGGCCACTGCTCAAGAGCCATACGCAATGCATCTAAACTCATTCCGGTTTCTGCGTCCGATGGGATCTCGATAGCTTTTAACCCCAACGCTTCAATCAGCTGTAACAACCCGTAATAACTGGGGGACTCAACAGCGATGATATCGCCAGGCTTGGTCAAGGTCCTAAGGCATAGAGCAATCCCTCCCTGGCACCCCGGTGTAATAACAATTTCTTCTGGCGATACATGCACACCTGCATCGACAGCGCGCCTTGCCAACTGACGCCGAAGAGGCTCGTTACCTTTTGGTGAATCGTACCCAATTCCCAAAAAAGCATCACTGCGAACTTTTTGGGCAAATATTTTTTTAAGTTGCGAAATTACGGGAAAGTCTGCACTAGGAACAGCTGCACCGAAACTAATAAAAGAGGCATCGCTTGAATCCCGCATTACTTCCATCACCCGTTGCATGGATGAAACTTCTGCTGGCAATGTCGCCTCTTGCCGTATTTTGGGCGCTTTAACTTCTCTGTTCATAAAGGATTTAACGAAATACCCCGATTTGGGTTTCACATAAATAACCCCATGATCTTCTAGCAAACCGTAAGCAGCCAAAGCCGTTGAAATACTGACATTGTGGGTACGCGCTAGCAGGCGAACCGAGGGTAACTTTTCGTCAGCACGATAGACTCCATGACGTATCTGATCTTGTATCTGATCCGCCAAACGGGAATATAAGTGGGTTTCTTTGGCATATTTCTGAGTTTCAGTCATCGTCTACCCCGATACATTTTAATTTTTGTAGCATAACAGTTGTGTAGTGCTGGTCTTTTTCAAAGGCAGTCAGTTTCCACCTAAATGCCGCATCAACACTGATGTCTCACCTATCAACGCCAGGTATTAAAGCAATTCAAACATAACAGACACGCCTTGAGCATAACAGTTGATTGCTGTAACACCATAACAGTCTGCAAATAAACCATCCTGTCATGCTTAATAAACCATAATTCTGAATCTGTTACGCTGCAGTTTTTTACCTTAAAGTAACATCATGCTCAATTGCATAAAACCTTAACCGCTAGCAAAGGAAAGCGATCATGTTTACGACGACATTACACTTAAACCTACCTAAACTGACTAAACTATTATCCAAGCAACGAGTGATGTCTTGGGCGAAATTGGTGGTTAAGCGTATTCGTCTGGCGAGAGAGATTGCCAAACAAAGGAGAATGCTGGCGCAGCTGAATGATTCTCAACTGAAAGATATTGGGATTAGCCGATACGATGCTATCGAAGAATCAAATCGGGACTTTTGGGATATACCTGAGAATCAGAAGTAGACATTGGTAACAATGGATTAACTGAAGAGAAAATAGAATATACCTGAGACTCAAAGACAACCCCGCAAAAAAGGGCGTGCCTTGCAGCACGCCCAACTCACATCAGGATACTAATTGACTAGAAATTAGCACCTAACTGTAACCATATTTTATCGGTATCACTGGCATATGTATCAGCACTGTAATGGGCGTATTTCAGGAGAACATTATAATGCTCCATGAAATCCTGACCGATTGAGAAGTCAATTTCGTTGCCGTAGTCTGCACCACCCTCATCTGCTTTAAACTGGTGGTAGGCAATCGTTACTTTTGGACTAATAACTTTGCCCGATACCGACACATAGAGATCTTCTAAACCATCTTTTGGCGTTGCCAAAAACTTATCTGCCCAACCATTGAACTTATGCTTAGTCGCTAATGGGGTCTGAAACGCACCTTTGCCGTCGTCATCCGCACCCAGCAATTCGTAGCCAAGCGTTGCGGTAATACCCGCAACCTGTCCACCAATTTCTGCCAGCATGTAGTCTGCGGTGTAACCATTGGCCTGATCTTGTTCTTGCGTTGCGTACTCAAGTGCATACATTAACGCCGCACTATCCATTGCCAGCTTGCCGTTCAACCGCAGGCCGTAGGTGTCGCTGATTTCATTCAGCAGATAGCCATAGGCACTAACATTAGCCAAATCAAGGCTACTGTTATGGGCGTGCAGAATGCCGTGATTTTCACCGTTGATATTATTGCCAAAAATATCGTTGACGTTCGTTATGTAAGACAACGTTACTGCAGTGTCTGGTAACGCTTTGTTTACTAAAGTGTAAGCATCAAAAGTCTGCTCATTTTGTCTCCAGGCCACGCCACCAACAAATCTTTGGTTATCAAGATTGATACGCTGTCTACCTACACGCAGCAATGTGCTCGCTGGTGCCGCATAGTCAACATAGGCCTGGTTTATTTCTGTATATTTAGGGTCTGCAACAACCGCGTAGTCTGTCTTTCCGTTTTGTGTACTGTTGAAGTCACCCGTCAACACATCGCTGTTGTTATCAAATTCCAGCAAGCCTGATAAGCCTTCAAAAGTTTGGGTCTTATACGTCACACGAGTTTTCAGTGTCGATGCGTTTGCATTATCCAACGGCCCATCCTGATCAACAAACTCGTATCTGTAACGAAGGGTTAAATCGGCAGAACCATCAGCAATTGCGTCATATAACGTTGCGGCATCTTCTGCTTGGGCTGACATAGCGAACGCCGCCACAGATACTGCCAAGAGTGATTTTTTCATGGATACTTTAGCGATAGAGGTCTTTCTCATTTACGATACTCCTTACCGAGTAATAATTGATCGTCTTAAACTATGTTCTTTTTAAACATCGTGCTTCTGGAAACCATTAACGCGCTAAGTTATTTTTTTTAATAAACTTTTCCGGTGAAGCGCTTTTATAGCTCCAACTTAAAGCAGCGGCAAAATACTATCCTTGATCAGTGTCAAGAGAAATAAAGTGGTAGTTTCTTATCAACCTATGCAGCAAACGTGCCAAAATAGTCTTCTTATAAATTTAGTTCCCCAGCGGCAATCAAATTGCACCTCATACTGACTATATGATGCGAATAATCTTCCATTTAGTTTCAGTAAATCCATTGATGCCCTTGTTCGGTGCCCTTGCAAAAACAGAAACCAATCCAAAAACGTGCACGATATTGATGCCACGACCACCATTGGTGCCTTGTCTTGCAGTTATTGGTGACTTAATACCGGGCTCAGAGTTTAGCTATAGATACTCTTGCTATTGATAACACCAAAATTTTCATTGCAGATAAATTTCTCTTCGGCACTTGCATTTACATCAAAACATATAATACATTTATTAACGTGCCACCTTTTGATGGCGCATTAATAAATGACTCATAGGTACCTATTATGGACATGCTCGTTACCCCGATCCAACGAAACCTCAAATTTCACTTACCCAAAAATACTGTCTCCCAATGGAACAGCGCTGGCGTCCATGTATCCCAGTTTTTCAATACGATGTCGTTGTTTTTCCCAGAAGGTGAGCGCTTCTTTATCAATAGCGTTCGACACTATCGGGACAGAATCATGGAGCCTGAACTTTTGGCCGCCGTGAGAGCTTTTATTGGCCAGGAAGCCATGCATGGCCGAGAGCATGATGAATACAATCAAGCCATGATTAACGCAGGGTTTCCGGTTGATAAAATGGAAGCTCAGGTGACCTCGCTATTAAATCTGATAAGAGAAAACTCTCCACCAGCCTTTCAACTGGCTATTACCATCGCCCTCGAACATCTGACAGCAATTTTGGCTGATACCCTGCTGGCAAACCCTGAACTACTGGATAAATCTGACCCCAACTTCACCGCCCTCTGGACATGGCACGCATTGGAAGAAACAGAGCACAAAGCCGTTGCCTATGATGTTTTCGAGAAAGTTATCGGTACATCGGTGCAAAGCTATCTGCTACGCACAGGCACATTGGTATTGGCGACCAGTATCTTTTTTGCTCTGTGTTACACCTATTATTTTCAAATCCTGCGCACGAGCAATGAACACCGAAACCTGCGTGGCTGGTGGCAATCATTTAAATATCAATGGTTAAAACCAGGAGCAATGAGAAAGGCGATACCTGCCTGGCTTGATTACTTTAGACCCGGATTTCATCCATGGGACCAGGACAACCGGGGTTATTTACAACAAATAGATGCCCTGATCGAAAAAGTTAATACCTTCACCCCGGCGAAAGAACAGGCAGCCTAGCCTCCCCATAAAAACTCCCAGAGCAGCACATGTTGGAGAAAGTGATGAAGCGCAACAATACAAAACATAAAAGTAATAAGGTCTGCCCGCCTATCGACAGCAAGCCCGATGTTGATACCGAGATCGCGATTGTCGGCAGTGGTTTTGGTGGTATCGGACTGGCAATAAAACTTAAACAGGCAAAAATGAACAGCTTCACAATATTTGAACAAGCCAATGAAGTTGGCGGCACATGGCGGGATAACACCTATCCCGGTGCTGCCTGTGATGTGCCTTCGCATCTCTATTCCTTCTCGTTCGAGCCCAATCCAAACTGGACAAAGGCTTTCGCGCCGCAAAAAGAAATACTCAAGTACCTGCAATATTGTGCGAAAAAGCACAAGCTCTATGACCACATAACGTTTAACACGCCAATACAACGCGCACAATTTATTGAACCCGAGGGTATCTGGCATATTTATACGGCACAAGGCAAGCGTATTCGCGCCAGGGCAATTGTGGCAGCAACCGGTGCTCTCAATGTGCCATCAATTCCAAAAATTAGTGGCGTAGAGAAATTCAAAGGCGACATTTTCCATACCGCACAATGGAATCATGATGTTAACCTTGCCGGAAAAACCGTGGCGGTTGTAGGTACCGGCGCCAGCGCTATCCAGGTTATTCCTGCTATTGCACCAAAGGTAAAAAAGCTGGTCGTACTGCAGCGCACGCCTGCCTGGGTGATGCCGAAATTCGATCACACTATTGGCGCTTTAAAGCGTTGGACTTATCGGCAACTCCCCTTTAGCCAACAACTGGCCCGCCAGATGGTCTACTTATTTGGTGAGGCAGTGACGCCTGTTTTCCTGCGTGATTCTGCGCTATCAAGCGCGGCGGAGTCACTGGCACGGCACTACATTGGAACGCAGATAAAGGGTGCCGACTTAAGAAATAAAGTCACCCCAAACTATCGCATTGGATGCAAACGCGTGCTGCTATCCGATGATTACTACCAGGCTCTTATCCGCGAAAACGTTGAAGTAAAAACCACCGGGCTTAAAGCTGTTACGGCTAAACAGCTTGTTACTAACGACGATACAAAAGTGTCCGTGGATGTAATCATCCTGGCAACGGGGTTCAAAGTACCTGTTGCCTCTGCCCCCTTCGAGATAACGGGTATCCGTGGTAAAAACCTGAATCAGGAATGGAATCAGGGGGCTGAAGCCTACAAAGGAATCAACGTTTCGGGTTATCCGAATATGGCACTGATAATGGGCCCCAATACCGGCCCCGGAAATACTTCTGTTATTTTTTATATTGAGTCACAGATTAACTACATTATGAAATACCTGAGGGCACTTAACAGTCCACAGGTTGTGTCACTTGATGTGCAGCCAGGCGTGCAGGAGCGCTTTAATCAGATGATCTCGCAACGGATGAAAAAAACCGTCTGGACGAGTGGTTGCCAAAGCTGGTACCTGACTAAAGATGGCCGAAACACCACTCTGTGGCCGGGCTTTTCAGCAGAATACCGACTACAAACATCCTGGTTCAGCCGAGACAACTACCAGGTTACCTATGTAGAGCCATCTTCAACACATGCCGCAGAAGCCGTGCCCGCATAAGTTTATTAGGCTACACCCCATTACATTAATCGAGGAAATCATGAATTCACTAAAAGATAAAGTCATCGTTATCACAGGTGCAGGGTCAGGAATTGGCCTGGCTTTGGCCCGCCAATGCGCCACGGCAGGTGCCAGCCTCGCACTCTCGGATATTAATGCCGAGTCGTTGCAAAACATTGCCGATGAACTGCGCGTTAAGAAAATAAACATCCACACGGAGGTGGTAGACGTTTCGAATGATTCTGCCGTGATTGAATGGGCACAAAATGTTGCCGCACACTACAAACACGTAGATGTGATCATCAACAATGCAGGCATCGCCCTGTCACAAAGCGCTACAACCATGACACGGACACACTGGGAAAGAGTCTTTAATATTAATTTTTGGGGCGTTGTAAATGGTACATCAGCATTTTTACCCTACCTGAGAAAACAGCCAGAATCTCACATCGTCAACATATCCAGTGTCTTTGGCCTGGTGTCCATGCCCACACAGGCGGCATACAATGCCTCTAAGTTTGCGGTTCGCGGCTACACCGAAGCATTGCGCCAAGACCTTGCTGGCACCGGGATTAACATTACCTGTATTCACCCTGGTGGCGTTAAAACAAACCTTGTTAAAACCGGCGAGCACTTCGATGGCTTCGATGGCGCGCAAACATCGACAGAAGAAGTGAGCTCACTCTTTGAGAAAATAGCCCTTACCAGCCCCGAAAAAGCAGCCAGCATTATTATTCAGGGAATATTAAAAAACAGACGGCGAGTACTGGTAGGTATGGATGCAAAAATTCTGGACTGGGTACAGCGATTACTACCCGCCAGTTATGACCAGCTATTACTGCCGGCAATACGCTGGGGTACTCGGTACATCTAGGGAGCCCGTTTTATTTCGGTTGAGATAAAACGTCAATGACGGCAACGCTTTGCGCAAACCTAGCGCTCATCATTGCCTTGCACCGGCGCTAATTGCTTAACAATTTTCTCCAGCTCACCTCCCAGAAAGTGATTAGCAGCTTTTTCCATGGCGCGTGCGAGCTCTGCGTGTACTGCCATTTCTGCGAGGGGGCGCAAGCGCCAGATCAAGTCTGCTAACTGAGGTAAATCTTCTTTGGGGGGCATCTCTTCGTGATATTTGTGCAGCACATGAGTTGAAACTAATTTCACCAATTCATTAGCCACGGTTTCGACATTGCTACGTAGCATTTTAATGATATCCAACAAGGCCTCAAAAGGTATGCCGGTGGCCACTAGCTCGGCACCTGCTCGCATGGTGCGCATACTTCGCACCTGCATATGTTTACCGTCGCTCTCGAATTTCACCAGATCAAGCTCAATCGCTTTACCCAGGGTTTGCAATGTCACCTTATTGTTGAATAGTGCCAGCAATTCTTCAATGGGCATGACAACCGTTGTTTCATCAGTCCAGGGGCTGGTCAGGGCCGACTCAATCCCCATGAAATTGCGCAAATCAATGCCCTGCTCCAGGGCCTTGAGTAAGTCTGCGATAGTAGAAATGGTGTAACCGCGCTCAAGTAAATCTGCAATCAGCCTTAGCCGTGAATAGTGAGCGTTAGAGTAGATACCTTTGCGACCCTTTAGTTTTGGCGGCGGCAGCACCCCCTTCTCCTGGTAAGCCCGAATACTACGACTGGTGGTTTCTGTCGCCCTGGCCAATTCGTCAATCGTGTATTCTTTATCCGGGTGCGGCAGATTTGCACCATTGCCGGTTTGCGGTAAGAACCGGGCAATAAGATTAAAGGTGTCATCCAGGTTGCTCGGGGTGTTTTTTTTACCCTTGATGGTTTTGTCAGGGCTATCAGGTAGCGTCATGTGAGGGTCCACGCATTTAATTTCTTAAGGCTCTATTGTTTTTTACATAGTGCAGTATAACGAATCCACTCACCGCTTGACACGCGCAATCTCTGCTCAGACTTTGCGAACAGACTTTTCACGTTGCTGAGTCTGCCACATATGCTGGTAGGTTCCCCCCGCAGCTAATAGCTGTGCATGAGTGCCCTGCTCAATCAGTTTTCCATCCTCTAACACCAGAATACGATCGGCATCGACGATGGTAGAAAGTCTGTGGGCGATAACCAGGCTGGTGTGATGCTGGGAAACCTCTCTGATGGCATCGAGAATCGCCCCCTCTGACAGACTGTCGAGAGAGGATGTGGCCTCATCAAATACCAGTATGGGTGGATTTTTTAATACGGCACGGGCAATTGAGACACGTTGTTTTTCTCCGCCGCTAAGTTTTAACCCCCGTTCGCCTACCAGGGTATTTTCTCCTTGTGGCAGCTTCGCAATAAAACTCGTCAGGTTGGCAAGCTTTAGTGCATGTCGCACGTCCTCATCCGTTGCATCAACCCGCCCGTAACGGACATTTTCAAGGATGCTGGTGTTAAACAGCACGGTGTCCTGAGGCACAATACCAATGGCCTGACGCAGCGAATACAGCGACAGTTCTTTTACCGGTTGATCATCTACATAGATGGCTCCCTGCATCGGATCATAGAATCTAAAAAGGAGTTTAACTGTCGTGCTCTTCCCCGATCCACTCGGCCCAACAATCGCAACCTTTTCTCCAGGATTCACCGCAAAACTGATGCCATTGAGTAAAGGTCGATCGTCACTGTAAGAGAAAGTAACATTATCAAAACGAACGCTACCACCCCCCACCACTAAGGCTTTTGCATCTGCGACCTCAATCACTTTGCTTTGCTTATCGAGCAAGCCGAATAAGCGTTCGATGTTTACCAACGCCCCTTTCATTTCACGATAGATAAAACCCAGAAAGTTCAAAGGAATAAATATCTGCATCATAAAGGCGTTAATTAATACGAAGTCTCCGAGTGTCATCACCCCGGCAACCACTTGATGGCCCGCCACGATCATCATCGCCGTCATCCCAACGGCAATGATAAGCGCCTGTCCGGTATTCAGTACAAATAACGAGAGACGGTTCTTTCTTTTCGCTTGCTCCCATAGTGCCAACTCATGATCATAAGCACGGGATTCAACCGCCTCGTTGGTAAAATATTTTACGGTTTCATAATTAAGCAGGCTATCAAGGGCGCGGGTATTGCTTTGAGAGTCTGCTTTGTTTGCCTCCCGCACAAAGGCAGTCCGCCACTCGGTGGCGACAATCGAAAAAGCGACATAGGCAACAATCGAAACCAGCGTTATAAATGCCAGCCAGCCGGAATACTGCTTGAATAGAATAAATATCACCAGACTGATCTCAAGCAAGGTCGGCAATATATTGAAGACCATAAACCGCATCAGAAACCCGATGCCTGTTACGCCACGCTCGATATCACGAAACAAGCCACCGGTATTGCGATTAAGGTGAAAATCGATGTCCATGCGATGCAGGTGATCAAACACCTTTAGCCCAACACGGCGCATTGCCCGTTCGGTGACTCGACCAAAAAGCGTATCGCGGATTTCTGCAAAGAGAACGGTTGAAAATCGAACCGCGCCATAAGCCAACAATAACCCCAGCGGCAGCACTATCAGCGAGGCATCAACCAAGCTGCGATCGAGTGAATCCACTAAATACTTTAAAACAAAAGGCAGGCCAACACTGGCGACTTTAGCGAGAACAAGAAAACCCAATGCTAACAAAACCCGCCCCTTGTACTCTAACAAGAAAGGCAGCAGACGTTTTAGCGTACTCCAACGCAAAGGTTCTGCGTCAACATCATAACGGGTTTGTGGCCTCATACGATCTCCGGTGATTTTATACTTGGGGCATCAGACCTGATCTGATAAAACACGAGCGGCGACTATACGATAACTACCCCATACAGGCTATGATCTTATTTTCTATGTTCACTAGCCGATCTTACTACGAAACATAAAATATACCGCCCCAAGCAAGCAAAGCCCCGCCCACAAGTAATCAAGCTTGAGTGGCTCTTTGAGATACATCACCGAAAACGGCACAAAAACGGTTAATGTGATAACTTCCTGGATGATCTTTAGCTGGCCGACACTTAGTACCGTAAATCCGATTCGATTGGCTGGCACCTGAAATAAATACTCAAAAAGCGCAACGCCCCAACTAACAAGCGCGGCGATAATCCATGGCTTATTGTTCAACTCTTTTAAATGCGCGTACCAGGCAAAGGTCATAAATACGTTACTGCAGATTAAAAGTGCTATAGAGATCAATACAGGGTTCATGTTTACAACCTTAAATAATGTGACCTGTTTTCGTTTGCAGGGTCGATACCGAGCCAGATCAGGTCCACAGCCAGCGTCGATGGGCGATCAAACGAATAAGCATCTCACTATCGAGATCATACTGTCGGGTCGACAGACTATGTATGCTCTGATCTTTATGCTTACGCATACCCCACCACTCGTAGAGCGTCTGCAGTTCAAGCTTTGCCGCTTCGTGTTCGTCATCCTGGGTAAAGTCTGTCGCGCCCTCAAACAGGTTTTCTTTTTCAATACAATCCACCAACAGCTGAAAGCAGGCATGCAACATTATCTCGTCTTTATCACACCAGTCATCATGCAGGCTATCAATTGGTAACAGGTTACTGGGTTTCATAGGTAAAATTCTTTTTAGTTATCAGAGACTCATTTAAACGGCTCAAATCTAGTCAATAAGCATGTTCAGGGCAAGTATGGACTGAACAGGATAAGCCTTTCAGGGAAAACTATCGTATTAGCGATATATTTTTCAGCTCACAAATTTTAAAATGCCTCCCCGTCGCACTTCGGACAAGCTAACGCATTCACACCGATCACTGCAGACCAACACGACTTAAAAACAGAGAATGTGCCAATGGAGTTATTACACAGCATAATTTTAGGGATTATTGAGGGGATTACCGAGTTTCTCCCCATCTCTTCAACAGGCCATCTGATCATTGCGAGCGATTTACTTGGCCTTCCGCAATCCGAAGCCAATAAAGCCTTTGAAGTTATTATTCAATTGGCAGCAATTCTGGCGGTGGTGGCAAACTATCGTGAAAAATTCAGTTTTGCGCATACGCAGCTTTGGATTAAAGTCGCCATGGCGTTTGTACCAATTGGGCTAATCGGCTTGCTTTTTCATAAACAAATTAAACTCCTGTTTTCGGTCGAAATCGTCGCCATAATGTTCATTGTGGGTGGCGTTATTTTTATCTGGGTCGAACATTATCTAAAAAGCCACCCTCCCACCACTCGGGACATTGAAGAAATCTCCTTTCGCCAGGCGATTATTATCGGTATTGCACAAGTGTTTGCGCTGATTCCCGGCACCAGTCGCGCAGGTTCCACTATCATTGGGGCGCTATTGGTTGGGGTTGATCGCAAAGCCAGTGCCGAATTCTCGTTTTTATTGGCATTACCAGTGATGGTGGCCGCCAGCGGGCTTGACTTGCTAAAGAATTATCAGGAGTTCAGTGGCGAAGCACTAACGCCTTTACTCGTGGGTTTTGTGACGGCATTTATATGTGCCTACTTTGTGATGAAGCTTTTTATCTCGTTTCTGAATCGTTTTACTTTTACAGCCTTTGGTATATACCGTATTGTTTTTGGTCTTTTGCTGTTTGCTCTTTTGTATAGTGGCGTGATCAGCCCATCTGCCGCTGGATAAAAACTAATCTGCCTGTTTGCGCAACCGCCCTATCAATAACTTCAGCACGGAAATAACGCACGCTAAGTCTTCGGTGGGGCAATTTTCGCTAAAATCTCGCTTTTTTCGCCGCGTAACAATTTTAGCAACTCAGGCCTGGACACTTCTCGTGGAAGCCCCTTTCCTGCGAGAAAATCCAACATCTGCTGAAACTTCCGCCTTCTTTTTTCACCCTTTTCAGACATTTCTCGGCGGTCACTGAATTCATCCATCAAAGTCGATCCGCAGGGGCAGTTTCGGAAGACCTCAATAATGATCGACCCATCATCTTCGGTCGCCTCTTTTAAAGAGCTTTTTGCCGTAGGGATTCTTTCTGTTTCCCGTAAAAATTGTTCTGAATTTTCAAAGATACGCCCACAACAACTGCACTTCTTAGGAAACGCCGATGCCGCCAGGGCTTCAAGCCCAGAAAAAAACAACTCGAACTCGGCTTTTATGACCTCATCATTGTCCACATTCGCACCCTCTGCCCAATCGACCAAGCGAGCGTCTTGCTCTTCAACTTCGCTCCTAGTCTATAGAATGGTCCAATATGGTGAAATACACCAAATATCAGGGTGCCTTTAGCTAAACAATCTCATAAACCAGCCCTTTTCAAGGTCTTCTTTGCACCCCCAAAATTGTTGACTGTAAGTGTTAGCCTGGTTGTCTACCTTACGCGCAACTTTTAGTAGCCACGGTTTCTTGTTATAGCTCTGGCGGCGGAAGCCACCACGCCCTTCGTGATAGTTCAAATACTGGTTATAGGTGTCCCACTTGGACACTTTGTTAACACGCTGAGTCTGGTGCATATACCAGCCAATAAAGTCCATCGCATCTGCAAAGTCGTCTCTGCTCGCAAACCAGCTGCCAGTTGCATCGGTATACTCACCCCAAACCGCATCTTTGGCCTGAGCATAACCATAAGCATCACTGGCGCGGCCAATCGGTATAAACCCTAAAAAGTATTCCATTGGTGGCGCGGCATCGTGTCGAAAGCCAGACTCCTGCTTCATGATTGCCATCGTCACATGCACCGGCGCCCCCCACTTCTCGCGGGTTTTGACTGCGGCGTCATACCAATCTCTATTCTCATAGAATATTGAACAAAGATTGTTGGGCTTGGCAGGCGGCATAGTGGCACAACCTGACAACGTCACCATTAGTAATAGAGAATGGATTCTCAGAAGATTTATAAGTGCGTCCTCGCTTTGTTTTCGTATCGGCGGGCACCACCACATTTACCCGCAAACAAAGCATCTTAAACAAAAAAAACCATTAAAAGCCAGCGTGCGTTTAGAAAAAGCGCACTGAGGAACAGCTAGATACTTAACATAGCAGCCGCTAAATACTTATAAAAGTTGCGACCAACGCACGATAACGATTGGTGTAACCTAGGTCTCGCCCAACATTACTGCTCTGACCTTTATCCATTCGACGATCCGGGTGTCTTCATGGTTTAAATGATGCGTAAAATCATCTATCAGCTCTTTCAGGTCTTCAGTAATGTCATTATTTTCGCCGTACCGCCCTTTGAGGGTAAAGGCTCTACCTGCAAGATCTTTGTGCTTTAAACTATGATCAAAGGCATAGGGATAATGAACATCCTCTGCGATTTCTTCCTGGCGGGAGAATATATCTGCACTTTTTTCGGTGAAAAAATCAAAAAACGACGTAATCGCAGAGCCTTTGTCTTCGTCGATTGAAGAAAAAAACTCGTTAAATGCACGATTAAACTCTATGCGTTGTGCCTTTATTTCGGCAACATACTGCTCAGCTTTTCCTGACAATCTCTAATCTTCCCTTCAAATATCATTGTCGAATCGGCGAAAACAATGCTGCCGTCTGTGAAGGTAAGAACTTAACATTAACTAGCGCCTGCGCATATGTCCTAAAGTTCGCATCTTTACATCAAATTTAACGATTTGAAGGGTCAGAGACGTGGCCGTTCACTTTCTTCGGCGTCTATCAGGGTAATTTCGTTGTAGTGACGCAGTTTTTCATCACTGCTACTCATCGCGCTGAGCACAAAAAAGTTGAATTCGGCACTGGTGTCCAGGCGCTTCAAGAGTTTCTTACGCGTTCTGATATATCGAGACTCACCAACGATCGTATGCACCGTGCCTTCCTGGTATAGCAACTCATCCACAGTACAATCAAGTATATTACATATAATCAATAACTTATCTATTGGCGGCATCACCATTTTAGGCCCTGAACGTTCGTATTTTGCGTACTGGCGAGGGCTGATTCCGGTTAATTCTGAGAGTCTTCGAATAGAAATCTCCCGCAATTTTCGCCGCTGCCGCAGGCGTTCTGGCAGCTTTTTTACGTTTGCCTCGTACATTTTTGCATACTCCTTTAGTAATAGTCTGCACTCAGTAACTGAGACAGAGCAGGTCATGAGGCATTTTAGGACATATAAAACTTAAATGAGATGAAAAAAAATCAAATTTGATTTGGCTCAATAACTATGTGCATTGTGAGCATATTTTTGCCTTCGATCAATGACAACCCGATCCTGCAAGCAATATTTTTCGAGAAATATGACATTTCAATCGGCACTATAGGACATAACCAATTTAATACTTTAGTGCTATTGTTACACCCTTAACGAGAAGTCATCAAAAGAATCTGTTTTAACAGGATCTGTGTTCGTAAATTAAATTAATCTTTGAGCATTCGCTCTTTAACTCTTTTTAATCGAGTCCGTTTTAAATGAAGGAAAGCGAAATTAATATCCTCCTGGTGGAGGATAATTCTGACCATCAGCTACTCGCACAAATGGCCGTCAACAGACTTAACATGAACATCAATCTAACAGTCTGCGAAAATGGCGAAGAAGCACTGGCATTGCTGGAAAAAAAGCAATTTTGTCCAGATATTGCGTTGCTCGATATAGAGCTTATGCATGACCTGGACGGTTTCGATGTTGCGCAGCAGATTCGAAAAAATCCGAACCTTAGTAGAACGGACATTATCTATTATACTGGTTATGACAACCCTGAGTATAAGGCCTTGGCCGAGGAAACCGGTGCATTAGACTACATTTTAAAAAATGAGGATATGTCGGTAACTGTTACCAAACTAAAACAGGTTATTGGCGACTGGAGCAACAAAAGGCGGCTCGAACGCGCCTAATTTGTGTGTTTTTTTTCTCAACCAATCGATTTTCAATATTTATTTTTTGCAGATGTGGCACTATAAGACAGTGTCACGTCCCCCTTACCATTAATTTTCTGTCAATAATGACAACTTTCTAACCCTCTCGTCACCGCCACTACTTTCTAAAGATGACGTCGTTTTGCTTTTTGGTTGGCCGTCGCTATTATCTACGAATTATCATGATCATGACCGTTGGTGACACATTGATCATTGATTGCACCTATACATCCACTGCAGAGAAGCACATAAAGCATGATTAACAGCACAATAAAACTGTTTTTATTCGGCGTGGCGGTGCAAGTCTCTTTGTGTGCAGTTGCTAGTGAAAAACTTATAGCCCAAGACATCCAAGCAGCATCGGATAACTACGCAGTCCAAAATAACTACGCAGTCCAAGATAACTACGCAGTCCAAGATAACTACGCAGTCCAAAAAGAACACGCTGAGTTAGCTTTGCTCAGGGCAGTAAGCAGCAATTTGATACAGCCTACACACCACCAATTACAAGAACACGCATTGCAGCTTCATACACTTACTGCTTCTTTTTGCGAAACCCCAACGCAAAACAGTTTTAACGACTTACAAGGTGCCTGGAAGCAAGCGATGCATACCTGGTCTGCTTTAGCTGCGATCAATTTCGGCCCGATTGACGAAACTGAAGCGTTATGGCGATTTCAGTTCTGGCCAGACCCAATCAACCTGGTACAACGCAAATTCATCTCGCGCTTGAGTGGTGCTAACAAAGATAACAGCCCAAATCAATTGGCGCAGGCCAGCACGGCTATTCAGGGGTTGTCTGCCATTGAGTTTCTGCTGTTCGACCCGTCAATATCACTCTCCGACTACCAATCTAAAACTCACTTCTGCACGATATTAGTGGGTACCGCCGCGAACCTTGCGACAAATGCGAGCCTATTAAACAAAGCATGGCAACAGGAATATCCAGTAAGATGGCTAGATAAGAAGAATCCTGAAGACTATACACGCAATATAGAAAGCCTGTTTAGCGGCATGGTGATGGCACTGGACACCATTAAAAGCCAAAAACTGGGCACACCTCTGGGCTTTAAAAAGGGGGAAAGTGCATTGCCTGTTGGCGCTAAACCTAACCCCTGGCAAGTAGAGTCCTGGCGAAGCCAGACATCAATATCCCACATACTGGCAACGATGCAATTCTGCCAGGAACTGTACGAAATGGAGTTTGGTTTTCGCTGGTATCTGTTTACGAAGGCGCCCACCGCAGACGCCGAAATTCTGGACAAAAAAATCAGTGATCTGTTCGCTGCCACTAACCAGCGAGCAGCCGCTTTGGACAAGAGCATATTTGTACTATTACAAAACAATGACACTAATTATCTACTGCAATTACACACAGACGTCGAACTGCTGCTTCAATTGCTCAGAAACAACTACGCAAAGGCCGCTGGCATTCAATTTCGATTTAATGCCAAAGACGGTGACTGACACCTTAAATGATGCTGCGCGTGGCAACATATTTTTCCAGTCATCCTTCCCACACCAACTGCCTACTGGTTAACACTATCACGAACATCATTGATTCGTTCATGACCATAGTTCGTCTTCCATAGAATAATCCCGCCGCAATGATCAACACACTACCCTTTTCATCATCGTTTATTTAGCAGAGCGAAAAACAAATTAGACAGCGGTCATAACAAGGCGACGAGAATGAAACATAAAAATAACAGGATTAAGACCCCATTAGCGCTCTTACTCGGAATAAGCACGGCACACGCAGGAACAATTTACCAGGCAGAAGACTACACCAGCGCAGGTGGCAGCACTAAAAGTAAGGCTCACGCTGGTTATACAGGTGCAGGGTTTGTCGATTTCGGCGGCAACGGCTCCTGGATCGAGCTAGACAACCTGTCTGTTCCCACCACCGGCGACTATATCCTGACATTAAGGTACGCAAACGGCAGCAAAGGTGATCGCCAGGCCGCCGCAATCGTTAATGGCAGCAACCGCGGCAACATTGGCTTTGCCAAAACCGGCGGTTGGAAAAACTGGGCTTCTGATACAATTGCAGTGCCACTGAAACAGGGTAATAATCGCTTGCGACTGCAGGCAAATACTGGCTCTGGTGGTCCAAACCTGGATAGCATCGAAGTTTCTTTAAAAGAAGCGACAGGCAACAGCGCCAGCGCGACAAGCACCTTGGCAACAAATCAGCAACTTAGTTCAGGCCAAAGCCTTACATCTGCCAACGGATCTCATCGCTTAGTATTACAGAGCGATGGCAACCTCGTTATTTATAAAAATACCGGCGAAGCCATTTGGGATACCAAGACCAATGGCAAGGGTGGCAACCGCTTTATTCTGCAAGGAGATGGCAACCTCGTATTAAGAAACTCATCCGGCTCTGCCATTTGGGCAAGTGGCACTAACGGCAAAGGCGGCACGAAGCTGGTCATGCAAGATGATGGCAATCTCGTTCTCTACACATCATCAAACGCTGCGGTGTGGTCAAGCAAAGGCACTTCTGAAACAGGTGGAGGAAGTAATACGCCCGACACGATTAAACCGGTTATTACCCTCAATGGCAGCGCCAATATTTCCATTCCACAGGGGTCAACCTTTAACGATCCTGGGGCAACTGCCAGCGACAACCAAGACGGCAACATCAGCAACAAGATTACCGTTACTGGTACCGTAAATACCGCAGCGGCAGGCGTCTACCAGCGGCAATATAATGTGAAGGATGCGGCAGGCAACGCGGCAAATACCGTAACCCGCATCATCACAGTAGTGAGTTCAGGAAGCGGCGGTAGTAATGGTGGCAGCGTCTTACAATCTGGCCAGCAGCTTAATGTTAACCAAAGCATACAATCGGCAAACGGTAACTACAGACTCGTTTTACAGACAGATGGCAATCTGGTGTTGTACACGAAATCAGGTCAGGCTCTGTGGTCAACTAAAACCAATGGCAAAGGGGCTACCCGTTTCGTTATACAAAGCGATGGCAACCTGGTTCTTTACACCTCTGCCAATCAATCAGTATGGTCTAGCAAAACCAATGGTAAAGGCGGCACGAAGCTTGTCATACAGGATGATGGTAACCTGGTGCTGCTCAATGGGTCAGGCACTTCGGTCTGGTCAACTAACACTGGAAATGGCTCTGGTGGCGGCGACTCAGGCAGTGGTGCGGGCGGTGTAAAAATCGCCTTTATCGGCGATACAGGTTATGGCAGCAACTTCCAGAAAGTATTAAACCTTATCAAGAGCGAGAAAGCAGAGCTGACTATCGTCGCAGGCGACACATCTTACAGCAGCAGCGGTGACGACAACTGGGATGCAATGGTACGCAACACCCTGGGTTCTTCCGACCCGGCCTTAGTTGTAGCAGGCAATCACGACACCCAGGACAGCAAGCTAAGTGATGTGCTTTCTTTTGGTAAAAGCCGCCTGAGCAGAGCATCCAACGTGCAATGCTCTGGTTCATATGGCGAACAGATGACTTGTCGTTACAAGAATATCTACTTTGTGCTTTCAAGTATCGGCACCACAGGCAGCCAGTCCTCTCATGAAAACTTTATCAGCAACAGCTTAAATGAATCTCCTAACGGCGCCTGGCGTGTCTGTGCCTGGCACAAGAACCAGAGAGATATGCAAGTAGGTGGCAAAACCGACGAAGTGGGCTGGAACGCTTATGAAACCTGCCGTGAGAAAGGAGCCATTATCGCTACCGGGCATGAGCACTCGTACGAGCGTACACACCTGTTGAGCGATATGAGCAGTAAAAGCGTTGCCAGCACATCTTCAACCTTTACAGTTAGTCCTGGAAAAACTTTTGCCTTTGTATCTGGTTTAGGTGGCATAGGTATTCGTGATCAGGAGCGTGGTGGCAGCCACTGGGCCAAAATATATACATCAACTCAGGGAGCCACTTACGGCGCGATGTTTGCGACTTTCTATGATGATCGGGCAGAATTTTACTTTAAAAACATCTCCGGCAAGGTGATCGATCAATTTACTGTAAACAAGGGGTACTAATATGAAGTCGTTAATCGTTGCAGTGCTGATGATCGTTAGTGTGCAGGTTTATGCTGGCTGCGAGTCAACCATGGTTGAAGGTGGACACACGGCCCTAAAAATCAAAGATGCCAAAGCTGGTGCCTTTGAAGAAGCAAAAGATGCATGCCCGGCTGGTGATATAACGCCAGCTAGTCTTGACTGCACCAAAGTAGACGGGGATATTGGCGTAGCAGGTAAGCCGGCTATACGCTGTATCCAGCAAGTTTATTGCAATATTTGTGGGGATGATCTGGCACGCAAATATGAAGCGCTTGAATAACGTCAAGCGTCTTATCAGCCTTGCTAAAGGGGCCCCGGCAGCCATGCTGCTGGGCGCTTCTGCACTTTATGCTGCCAATGCTCTGGCTGATGCGGCTAGCCTGGAACCAGATTCAGCAACTCTCCAACATTCTCATTCGCACTATCATACACACAGCGAGCACAGATCAAGCCACCAGGTAGAGCACGGTGCGGCACAGACCAGTAAGCCATTTGCTTGTGAGCTACCAATAGCTTCGAGCCTCTGTCGCGAATATCAGGTCTTTGATAACAGTATTGAGGGCACAGCAGCTATGCTCAATGAAGGATGCCAGTCGATGGGTGGCACTTTTCATTCTGGCCACTGTCCGAAGACAGCGATAATTGGCCGCTGCGACAACATCCTCTATAACGAACACGACCACAAGTCTCCAATTTATAGCAATTTTTACTATCAAAGCGATGCACAGATCTGGCAAGCAGCGAATATCCAAATAACCTGCTTAAACCTCGGAGGAGTTTTCGAAAAATGAAAACTGTATTAACGTTCTTCTTGCTTATCTGCTCACTGCATGTAATCGCTACACCGTCTGCTGAAAGTACAAAATATGGCGGTAACTCTACTCCTGCCTTGTCACTACCTGAAAACACAAACACCACTCTCTATCGCTGCAATCTTATTACTTCTTCCGGGCAATGCCGCGAGTACCAAATCCTCTCTGGTGCCCAAGATAGTTTGAGCGACTTGCAAGACGGCTGCAAATCCATGGCTGGAATATTTGACCAAACAGAGTGCCCCGCGGCTAACGCAATTGCAAAATGTTCGGATATAGTCCGAAATTACAATCAACCAGACGTCATATACGATAATTACTACTACCGCGTCGAAGGGCTGCAATTACATGGCGCGTCTTTAGCCTATGTCTGTGGGGAGCTAGGTGGAGACCTTTCGCAGCTTAGCCAGTGATGAAACTACCCCCAGCACCAGCGCACCAGACAGCACCCCGAATACCCCCTCTATCAGCATAGGCACCAGCACAGTCAAAAAACCCGATGCGAAAGGCACAGCAGCACTGGCCACTGCAATACTATGCATCAAATCGTGGGAAAACGGCATGCCGTGCATCAGAATGCTGCCCCCAACTAAAAACATTGCGATCGTTCCGATAATTGAAATTGCCTTCATTAATTTCGGCGCAGCCGCAAGGACCCAAGAACCGGTACGTCGCTTTGCTTCTGACCAGAAGGAATCGCGTTGGTCTTCCATAAGATACATGCCTGCATCATCAAGCCGCACAATACCGGCGACCAACGCGTAAACGCCTATCGTCATCACTGCGGCAATGCCGGCAACAACCAACACTTGCGTCAAAAATGGCTGACTCTGAACGGTCCCCAAAGCAATAACGATTATTTCAGCCGAGAGAATAAAATCTGTGCGCACGGCCCCTTTAATTTTATTTTTTTCAAATTCAACCATGTTGACATTGGGATCGGCCAACGCCCGAAGCTTGTCCTGGTGCTCAGCTTTGGCATCCTCCTCTGGATGCAAATACTTGTGCGCTATTTTCTCGAACCCCTCATAACACAGGTAGGCGCCGCCAATCATTAATAAGGGCGTAATGGCCCACGGCAGTATCGCACTAATGGCTAGCGCCAGGGGTACGAGAATCAGTTTATTGAGCATTGACCCCTTAAAAACCGCCCAAACAACCGGTAACTCTCTATCGGCCCGCACCCCCGTGACTTTTTCGGCGTTTAGAGCAAGGTCATCTCCCAACACGCCCGCTGTTTTTTTAGCGGCGACTTTTGACATCACTGCAACGTCATCAAGTAAGGTCGCAATATCATCGAGAAGCGCAAACAAGCTGGTACCGGCCATAAAATTTCATCCTTGTAATTAGCTATTAACTGAGGAGCGCATTCTAGCATTAATTTGTCTTCCCTCTATTGCCGATAGAATGTCGGTAATGAAACCAACAAATTAAATTCTTTAGCGTCACTTTTCTTGGAAACTTGTTAACCAGTAAATAGTTTGAGACCTGGCCAAGCTGTATGCTGATAAGGTTAAGGATTGATCAGCAGTTCATTGGCAGTCAGTTGTTTTGCAAATGATGACTCTCCCATGTGAATAAACGGAATAAAGGAAATGATTAAGATTAAGAGCGCTGTCAAATATTTTGTACCCTCCATAGGGATGAGAAGCACCTGTATTTCACTCTTATTCGGTTCCGTTCTATTAACAGGCTGCTCCACGTTAGGGTTAAATAATGATGAAGATGATGTTGAGCAACAGAAAAACGTTGTAACACCATCGAAATCGAAACCAGCGCAACCATCTGTGCCAGCATCATCCGCGGTCACACAAACAGAACCTCAGGCTCCTGCATCTAAAGTAAAGGATACCAAGGTGGCAAAAGCAGAAGCGGCGCCGATTGTGCCCCCAAGAAGTAGCCAGCCAGCCTCATCACCCAGCTTTAAAGAACCGAAAGCACTGCAAGACATGCGTGCCTTTTCGACGGACATGATCAGAGGCCGATACACGGCAACGGAACAAACAGCCAAAGTTGACGTGCCCAACACCAAGCAGTCCGCAAAAACAGTTTACTCACCACCGGTAGTTGCCACATCAAATCGCCCGCCTGTTGCTACAAAAGCCGTCGCAACTGCTGCAGCTGTCACAGCAACGACAGCAGCAACCGCGGCCACTGAGCAACCAAAAGCATCAGCTAATGCTTTAAAAACCACGCAAAAACAGACTGTGGCTGTCGCTCCAAAAGCTGCACCCCCACTTACTCCAGAACAGGAAGAAGTTACCGCTGCACAGGTAAATGAGATTATCGAGAAACAGCCGACCGCCGCCGGAGTAGAAACCGTGGCATTACTAGATAAGCCAAAAGAAAAACAAGCGCCCAAAGTGGCAGAAGCGGTGGCTCGCGTTGCTGCAGAGAAGCCAACAAAAACCAAGGCAGACTTGGTAACCCAGACTTTAACAGGCAAACGACCGGCCGCAATTGGCATTTGGTCCATTGAAGAGAACTGGGATGGCCAGCACCCTGGCGAGTGCCGCCTGTCAACACCTACCATTCAGATCGACCAGGAAGGCTATGCAACGCAGGTGTCTTTTGATGTGATTAATGGAGCCTTATTCGTCAACACATCAACAAACATCAATATCTCCCTCAAAGATGTGGGTATCCGTTTTGGTAACGGAGCACTAGAAGCGTTTAGTGATAACCATTTTGCCAATAATGCCGTGTGGACCGGAAACTTAAATAACGCACTAAAAAAACACGATGAGCTTAATCTGGTATTAGGTGGTAGCGAACTGGGTAAGCGTCGCCAACAAGCCACGATAAACCTTAATGACCTGAAACAAGCCTTCGCATGGTACCAACACTGCAACAAATAATTGTATCTGCTGCGCACCGCAACACCTCAGAATGACGGTTGTTTCGGTGTTGCAATTTCTGCCTGACATCAATGCCTCAAAAAGGCATAATAGCCACATTTTTTGAGGCTGATAGCATGACGACAGAACAAAAGCTGATTCAACGATGTGATTCGAAATGCGAGCTCTGCTCTGCTGCATCACACCTTACCGCCTTTCCCATTCCGCCGGACTCTGACAATAGTGCCGAAAAAAGCATCATGCTTTGCGAAGTCTGTCTGGGTCAAATAGCTAACCCTGATACCACTGACGCAAAGCATTGGCGCTGCCTGAACGATAGCATGTGGAGCCAGGAGCCCGCCGTACAAGTGATGGCATGGCGACAGTTAAAGCAGCTGTCAAACATGGGCGAAACCTGGGCACAGGACTTACTCGACATGCTCTATCTTGAAGAATCCGTTATGCAATGGGCTCAGGCCACGCAACCCGCCCCTGTTGACCCCAACCATGAGCCGACACTCGACTGCAATGGTGCTGAATTACAAGCAGGCGATACCGTTACCCTCATTAAAGACCTGGATGTCAAAGGTGCCAACTTTACCGCCAAACGGGGCACGGCGGTACGAGGCATATCACTGACGTCTAATCCGGAGCATATCGAAGGCCGTGTTAATGGTACACGTATCGTGATTCTCACCTGTTTTGTGAAAAAGTCTTAAAGCAGATTTAAACTCAAGCCGTATGAGGGTCCATGTCCCTCATGGCTTGTGTCTGCTTTGACAAACGCTAATCCCGAGCCGGTAAAACCAACAAAAACTTAGCCCCCCTATCGCAATTGATGACATCTACCTTTGCCCGCATGGCACGCGCTAACTGATCAACCAACGCCAGGCCGATGCCGGTACCTACAGTTTCGCGGGTCAGCTCACTTTCAACCCGATAAAATAAGCGAAAGATTTTACCCAGTTGGGATTTGGGAATTCCCGGACCAAAGTCTCTTACAAAAAACTCAACCCGGCCGGCATCCTCACTGACTCCGTTCACACCAATCTGAAGTTCTTTGCGCTCGGCTTTAGACGAAAACTTAATAGCATTGTCCACAAGGTTGATAATAATTTGCTGAAAGAAGTCCTCATCAACCATCACCTCTTTGTCTTTTAATTCAGGATCTGCCTGCAGCGCCACCGTAAACCCAGCCGCTTCGCACTGATACAGTATTTTGGCGTTGATCAGGTCGACCAACTCGCCAACTGTGTGCGCTTTTAGCGTTGCCTGCAGTTCATTTTTATTAAATCTGGCCAGTTGCAGCACATTGTTTATCAAGCGCGAAAGTCGCTCACTCTCATCATAAATAAAATCGTAATACTCTTTTTTCTTATCTTCACTGGCCCACCCGGCTTTTAAAATCTCTCCATACATACGGATTGCGGTAAGTGGTGTTTTTAGTTCATGGCTTACCGCCGACACAAAATCTTGCTGCTGCTGACCCAAGCGAATTTGCCTTGCCCCCAGGCGATACAATAGAAGGCTGCCTGCCCCAAGAATGATCAGATAGATAACAGCGGTATAGTTAATAACGCTGACGGTCTCGGACACGGGGAGCTGGCTGACAGTGAATAACATCTCCAGATTTTCGAAAGGCGCCAGCAATGTTGATCTGTGCAACAATTCACCACGTAATTGTGAAGCATCATCAAGATAACGTTGATAACGGCTCGCCTGTACATTAAGCAGCACATCATCTTGATACGCCAAAACCAAATGCGCTATGGCAGATAACTCGGTAGTTTTAAATGCAGTCACTATATGCTGCTGCAGAAACGCCTGCTGATCAAACAGCGCCCCTTGGATATAGCGCTGTCCCTGGCTCCACACCTGTCGATACAACACAAAATGCCCGCTACCCAAAAGGCTAAACCCGTAGGGCTCGACATCACTCTCGAACAGGCTGACCTGTTGCGCTGTTGATGTCCTCTCATCTGCGAGTACCTCGGCAGATTGTGTTATCACCGACTGCTCTTTACGGCTCTCCCGCTTTAACTGAGCATCAGGTAAAAAGGCGGCTGACTGTTTTTCATTGATTAAAGGGCCATTATTTTGCTGATAATTCAGCTCAATAGGCAGATCCTTTACTTTGCCCAAGGTGTTGGCGCTTCCTTTTTTGCTTTTACTCTCTGTCGGCGCTTGCGTTAGCCGCTGAAAACCCGCATTAAAATCTGCCTCATCTTCACGCGCTTCCATCATCGGTGCAGAACTTGCCAGTTCGGCGGGTGCGGGTGCGGGGGAAACCGCCAAGGCCTGATCACGATCTTCTACCTTTGACTCCTGACGCCTTTCGTAAAGTTTACCAGGCGCTGAGGCTATGCCAGAGACCACCGATGATAGCTGTTCGCCTAACGAATCCTCCGCATACGGTGATTCATTTTCTACCTTTTCGGCGATGACACCTGCTCTATCCGTAAACTTTGCCTTGTCCGGTCGCTTTTTAACCAGCCGATTATCCTGCAATACACTGATCATCTCGCCCACTAAAGCTTTACGCTGGGCGATGTCAGTGGTGGTTAGTCCATATTTCAAGGCATCTACCGGGTCATCTGGTAGCAGTGGTGAATGCACCACACCCTCGGCATTAACTTGAAAATAACCCAGCAATCCCGGTGATAAATCAGGGTCTGGCAGGTCTGATAAAGGCGACCGCTGGAGATATGCCACCGCGGGGTCACCACTGACCACTAGAAATTGAAAATCGGCAAACCGACGACTTTCTTCCTTTTCGATAAACGCTAACAAATCGAGATTGACACGGTTAGCAAACTCTTGCGCCTGACGACTGTACTGAAAAAACGTTTCCCATTTCAGCTGGCTGTAGGCATGCATCACCAGCACTATCGCCGGAACACAGAGTGCTACTAAAAAAGCACACACAGCCCAACGCAATAATCGGATACGCTTGCTTAGTGAATGACTGCTCTGTGCCATAAGGAATTACTCTGCGCTCATCAGGCGATAACCTTCACCACGAACGGTCACCAACAGCGAGGGATTTTTGCTGTCACTTTCTATTTTACGGCGCAGTTTGGCAATGTGAATATCAACGGTTCGGGTTTCTATTTCTAAATTTTTGCCGTACCCCCACACTTTATGCAACAGCTCTTCACGGGTAATTGGCCGCTCTTGGTTTCGCAGCAAGTAAGTTAGAATGTCAACTTCACGACGGGTAAACACCTGCGCCTGACTTCCTTTGTGCCCATTCAGCGTTCGCGTATCTATGACAACATCAGCAAACGTCAGTTGGCTAAGGTCTTCCTGCACAGATCGGGAGCGCCGCAAGACAGCTTCTACCCGTAATACCAGTTGCGCCACCGAAAAAGGCTTGGCGACATAATCATCCGCGCCAAGACTCAAACCCTGAATAATGGCGTCATCGGTATTTTTCGCGGTTAGCATAATAATCGGCTGCTCTTTGTCTTGCTGCCTTATGTGCCGACAAATCTCGAAACCATCCATGCCCGGCAACATGACATCCAACAGCACCATGTCGTAACGGCCAGTCCGCGCCTTTTGCAAACCATCGAGTCCATCGCCACTAAAATCAACGTCGTAGCCATGATAGACAAAGACATCCACCAGCCCGGTACGAATGGCGATTTCATCTTCAACAATGAGTAATTTCAGTTTCTTTTCCATGTTTAACAGCCTAGCAAGACAGCGCAGGATTCGCACCTGCCTGTTGGTAAAACTTATGTAAAAGTACGCCCCACAGTTTTACCTGGCAGTGTCTCAAATTATCTGTGCAGCACTTTTATAGTGGACTCATCATCCAACACACAAGGCACAGGAGACAACCCATGGCATTACTGAAAAGGTTTAATCAATTACTGCATGCAGACATTCACGCCATGCTGGATCAGATTGAAGATCCATCAGCTTTACTAAAACAATCGATCAGAGAAATGGAAGCAGCGTTGTTAAAAAACCAGCTGCAGTTGCAGCAGCTTCAATCAGACCATGAGCGTCTAACGGGGGTAGAAGCATCACTCAGCACGGAGCTTTGCCGTATTGAAGAATCCCTCGACTTGGCAATCGACGCGAAAGACGATGCGCTGGCCAAAAACCTCGTCAGACGCAAACTACAATCGACCAACCTGTTGCAGACCATCAAGAGCCAGAACCAACAACGTCTCGAATCCATTGCCAAGCAAGAGAAGCAAATACTGCAGCAACAAATGACGATTGACGGGTTGAAACAAAAATGCGCCGCACTGACAGAACCTTCCCAACCGATATCTTGTTCCGATGACTTTGCTATGACTATTACGGCCGACGATATCGACATCGCCCTGCTACGTGAAAAACAGCGGCGCGCCAACAAAGATAAACAAGGAGGTGCACAATGAAACACCTTAGTTTTGCCCAAAGCGCAACTATCGGATTTGCCGTCAGCCTTTTAGGAAGCGTTCTTTTTTACGTGTTGACGTTGGTATTGCCCGCATCGTATTCGTTAGAAATCGCTGCTGCGGTGGTGTGTATTGCCTACATTGTCATGCTCATCGCCAAACACCCTCGTAAAACAGGCATGCTTGGCGTACCGGCAGTACTCATCATGTTAATGATCGTTTTGACTTTTCTCACACCTTCCGCCCTGGTAACGCTTAGTGCATTGGCTGGTTTTATATGGCTGGCTCGTTCCACCTACTACTACCAAAGCATCTTTTGCGCGTTGGCAGACATGCTGTTGACGATGCTGTCTTTCATCGTTGCGGCCTCAGCCTTTCGCTATCACCAAAGCGTATTTCTAGGGTTCTGGGTTTTCTTTCTGCTGCAGTCACTCACGGCGTTTATCCCTAAAAAACTGACCGGAACAAAACAGCCATTGATGGCAGGCACACCCTCTGAAAGCGCCAATGCGGAATTCAATCAAGCCCAGCAAGCCGCCGAAGCGGCACTGCAAAAACTTGTTAATCACTAATACCAGGAGATATCGACATGAAAACTTCATTACTCGCTACCACATTGTTCGTCGTAACCACCGCGTCAATTGCGCTCTATCCAGAGTTAAATGCCAAAGTGATGCCCCCCGTTACCGTGCCGCCAATCGCCAATACACAACCTATGATACCGCCACAAAATGCCGTAGAAATACCTAATATTGAAGTAGTATTTGTACTTGATACAACCGGCAGCATGAGCGGTATGATTGAGGCCGCGAAGGAAAAAATCTGGTCGATTGCCAGTACCATGGCCACCGCAGACCCGGCACCGAACATCAAAATCGGACTTGTCGCCTACCGTGACCGGGGCGATGCTTACGTGACACTCACCACAGATTTAACCGATGATCTGGATTCGGTTTATGCGAAGCTGATGCAACTGCAAGCGCAAGGAGGTGGCGACACACCGGAAAGCGTTAATCAGGCACTACATGAAGCGGTCCAGGATATATCCTGGAGCAGCCAGCAAAATAGTTATCAGGTGATATTTCTCGTTGGCGATGCGCCACCGCACATGGATTATCAAAATGACGTGCGCTATCAAGACTCAATCGCACAAGCTAAGAGTAAAGGCATTCTCGTTAATACCATTCAATGCGGTAATGATGCATCCACTAAGCAAAACTGGCAAAGCATGGCCAGCCTGGGGGGCGGCGATTACTTTACTGTTGCCCAAAATGGCGGTGCCATAGCCGTAACAACGCCCTACGACAGCAAAATTGCGATGATTGCCAAAAAAATTGAAGATACCCGAATCTTTTATGGCACAGAAGAAAAGCGAGCGTCGTTAAAGAACAAAGAGCGCCTGAGTGATGAGCTTTACGAAAAAGCCAGCCCGTCGGCACTTGCCAGAAGAGCCGAATTTAACAGCTCAGCCAGTGGTGCGAAAAATCTGTTGGGAGAAAGTGAGTTGGTTGACGATGTCGCAACCGGGAAAGTTGATGTCAAAGAACTGGACCAAAGCCTGCTGCCAGATGAGTTACGCGCTCTGGCTCCTGCCGTACAACAAACGTTAATCAGTGAAAAATCCGAACAGCGACAACGATTGCAAAAAGCGTTGTCTGACCTGACCAAAGAGCGCCGAGACTACGTTGAAAACGAAGTCGCTGGCACCGCCGCCAGCGAGGCGTCATTAGATTACCAGGTGTTTGAAACCATTCAAAAGCAGGCAAAGACAAAAGGCCTGGAGTATAAGGATAGTGATTTAAGGTTGTAATATGTGAGAGGGGTAACTGTTAGCTTTCACACCTGTTGTCAGTCATCCGTCCTTGTGGCTGACAACATATTATATCTAGCTTTTAATAATTCGGTAATTTCGGTGAACTGCTCTACTATTATCTCTAACGACCCATGGGTTTGGAGTTAAGTTGAATGAAAGTATCTTTGCCGTTGCCCGATAGTAAAAAATTAACCGTAACTTATCGCGTTGAGCCTGGTTGCCTTGGCCCAGAGGGGAAAAACAAAATAGTCGATTTTTGCCAGTTTGCGCAGAAAGAGCTTGCGCCATTGGACGCTGACTATGTCCACTGGAATATCGTACCCAGAGAAGATAAGAGTCTTCCCGAGATGCAATACAATGTTGTCGGTAAAAAAATGAACCACACACAAGCCGAAAAATATTTAGCGCATTTCGATAAAAGCCTTGATGAGTTTGAGTCGCACCTTTGCGAAAAACTGGCAGTGCTGATAGATGAATTTATGGGCCACTAAGCTCTATCAAGGAGGCAGGCCGGTAAAACAGCACGGTGAACAGACCGACACACACCAACTAGATACTGTTACTTACTTTGATCCCCTCGCCTTTGGTAACGACAAACCATAACGCATCGCCAATAGCCTTGCAGCAATGGCCGTTAATGCCGACAGCGCCGTTTGGATCTGTACGTCAAGACCCAGTCGATGCGCTAATAAAAACGTTAAGCCACCGATGATCGCAGCCGATGCGTAAAAGTCTGCTCGTAGAATCATAGGGATTTCCCGTACTAACAGGTCTCGAATAAGCCCACCACCTGTGGCCGTCATAGTGCTGATCATTAACACACCAACCCAACCTAGTCCATAATCAATGGCTTTGGCAGCTCCTATCGCAGCGAAAACGCCAAGCCCGATAGCATCTGCATACCTTACCCAGTCATAATGTTTTTCAACTCGGTTGGCGAAGAAAAAAACAACCAAACCACCAGCTAAACAAACTAAAAGATAAGTCTCATTGGTAAAGGCTGCCGGTGGATTTACGCCCAGCAATACATCTCGCATAATGCCGCCACCAACGCCCGTTGCAATGGCTAACACCATGATGCCGAGGATGTCGAGTTTATATTTGGCCGCATCAAATCCCCCCGACAAGGCGAATACAAACACACCAAACAAGTCCAGCACCAACAGCCAGTTCATACCGCTCCCGCACTTTTGCGCTTACACAAACCTGTTGCCAACCCTAACAGCCATTTAAAGCTACCTATATTTAGGCAAATCCCGTAAACAGTTAACTTGGCAACGAAAATAATAGAAGATAGCTCCTACATCTTAGCTTGTTGGGAGGTAGTTAGCCTCCTGCAAAAAATTCGGCACTGAAGAATATTCATGACAGAAGATAAAACTTTTCCGGTCGATAGCTTTCTGCCCGCTATCGCCGAGGCTATTGCAAATCATGCCATCACCGTTTTAGAAGCAGCCCCTGGGGCTGGAAAGTCAACTCGCGTTCCGCTTTCGCTAATCAACTTACCTGCATTTGCAGCGGGTAAAATTGTCATGCTTGAACCAAGGCGAATTGCGGCACGCTCAATTGCGACGTTTCTAGCCTCGACACTGGGTGAAAAAGTGGGTCAAACCGTTGGCTATCAGATCAGAAACGAGCGGGTAGTCTCTAAACAAACCAAACTGGAAATCGTAACTGAGGGGATTCTCACCCGGCGCATTCAAGACGACCCGGAACTGCCGGGAACATCCCTGATTATTTTCGATGAGTTTCACGAACGATCTATTAATGCTGATCTATCGTTAACGTTTGCGCTGGAGATCCAGCAAGCACTGCGCGACGACCTTAAAATACTGGTGATGTCAGCCACCCTGGATGCACAGAAAATCAGCGAATTCTTTGGCGGTGCACCGATTATCAGCTGCCCCGGAAAAGTTTTCCCGGTTGCCACACATTATCTCGACAAGCCAGTGCAACGAGACCTTGTTGCCACCCTGCAGCGTACAGTTTGCAGAGCACTAAACGAAACGGATGGCGACATATTGGTTTTCCTGCCTGGAAAAAAAGAAATATCGCTTGCGATGGATAACATTGCAAAAGACATCAACCCCAAACAGGTGTCGTTACTGCCGCTTTGGGGTGGGCTAAGCAATCAATCTCAGGATGAAACCTTACGACCTGACAATCAGGGACGCCGTAAAATCATCTTCGCTACCAATATCGCCGAAACCAGCTTAACCATCGAAGGCATTGGCTGTGTCATTGACAGCGGCTTGGCGAGAGTTTCTTTGTTCGACCCGGCAAGCGGCATGAGCCGACTCGACACACGTTTTGTTTCGCTGGCTTCAGCGGATCAGCGTAAAGGGCGGGCCGGACGACTGCGCGAGGGGTCTTGTTACCGACTCTGGACAGAAAGTCAGCACAAAGGCTTAACCCCTCATTACGAGGCTGAGATTATTCAAGCGGACTTGTCTTCATTGTGCCTGGAGCTTGCACAATGGGGCGTAAAGTCATTGAATGAATTGAAATGGCTAACCAGACCACCCGCCGCACACTTTGCGCAAGCCAAGGATATGCTGGTAGCGCTTGGTTTTATTTCAGGCTCCGGAGGCATCACACCAGGCGGACTAAAAGCGATGACCCTTGGCGTGCACCCAAGACTGGCCAAGATGATCATTGCGGGCAACGACCGTGGTCTTGGCGCTTTAGCTTGCGACATTGCCGCTCTCCTGGCTGAGCGGGATATTCTGATCAATTACAACAGCAGCGATATCGTTACAAGATTAATGGCCTTACAAGACTATCGAGCCTCTCGCAGTACAGCAAAAAAGCAATACCACTTCAATCCGGCAGCTACCGAACAGGCGCTGCAAAACAGTGAAAACTGGCAGAAAAAGCTCAGTATTGTAAAGGCAAACAAACCATGTTCACTGAATGAAATGAGCCAACATTGCGGCCCCTTACTGGCCTTTGCATTTCCTGATCGGATAGGCAAAAGGCGCAAAGGCGACGAATCACGGTTTCAACTGGCAAACGGTAAAGGCGCACTCGTTCGCGCAGAAGACCCTGTTGGGGCTAACGAGTGGATCGTCGTCGGCAACCTTGATGGGCAACGCCGCGAGGGATTAGTCTACCTGGCGGCGCCCATTGCTCTACAGGATATCAAACAAGAATTTAGTGATCGCTTTACAACTGCTTCAGCCTATAGCTATGACAAGGAAAAAAACGAAATCTACGGCAGGGAGCAAACCTGCTTTGGCAAAATTTTACTGACCACTGCTGACATTAAAGAGCCGGATAATGACAAATTGGTTGCCTGCCTGCTGCAAACCATTACCGATAGCAACTTCTCTTTGTTACCCTGGAATAGATCATCAGAGTCACTGCTCACCAGAATTCGCTGGCTGGCGGCACAACACCCGGAATTTCCATCGCTATCAAATGACTGGTTAAAAGAGAACCTAAGTGAATGGCTTGTGCCTTATTTACACAGCATTAAAAACATTAAGGGCCTGCAAAAACTTAACCTTACCGAGATTCTCATAACCGCCATTGGCTGGAACTTACAGCAAGAACTGGCCGAACACGCACCGGAGGTTTACGTCTCACCCTCTGGCAAGCAAGTGCCTATTGTTTACAGCGAAACACGGGACCCTATCGTATCCATCGTTCTTCAGGAAATGTTTGGCGAAATCGAATCACCCAAGCTAGCCTACGGTAAAAAAGCCATCACCTTTGAGTTGCTCTCACCGGCAAAACGCCCGATTCAAATAACCGGCGATCTTAAGAACTTCTGGCATACCTCCTACTATGAAGTCGCCAAAGATATGCGCGGTAAATATCCCAAACACCGCTGGCCGGATGAGCCAATGAAAGAACTACCGGGAAGGTCAATTAAGAGAAAATAAGGACACTTGCAAATGCCCCAACATGCTGACAAACACGCGAACAAACTCAACTCGCCAATACCCGCTAAGCTCTTAACTGACAATACAAACCTATTCGATGATCTACCCGATGGAGATATTCTCGATCTGGCCTGCGGTTCTGGCCGCAACGGTTTATACGTGGCCAAGCTGGATAAAGAATTAACCCCATCAGACAGCAAAGCCCGCAAAGTTATAATGGCTGATAGGAACGTCGAATTATTGCGGTCCATTGAGGCAATCATTACAGACCACCACTTAAACGCACAAACCTGGCAAACAGATTTTGAGTTACCAGAGAGGTCGCCATTGGCGGGTAAATCCTTTGCGGCGATCCTGGTTTTCAGTTATCTGCACCGGCCGCTGTTTCAGTCAATTAAAGACGCGATCATTCCGGGCGGGTTAGTTTTCTACGAGACGTTTACCACCGACCAGCCTAAGTATGGGCGGCCGACTAACCCTGATTTTTTATTGCAGCCAGAAGAGCTGAAAGCCTGGTTTGAGGGTTGGGAGATACTCACCTATGATGAGGGTGTTTTAGACTCGAACAACCCCAGTGCAATCGCCCGAATGATTTGCCGAAAACCACTCAACCAAACGAGCGCTTAAGTGCGATGAAATACTGCAAGAAATGTAAAATCATAAGAACGATTCTTATTTTGGGAGTGCTGAGCCTTATTGTGGTATTAAATCACCTGGATGGATTTGCAGTATAAAGCACTCGGGAAAGCTCTTTCACTAAGCCACAGAAATACGATTGCGCCCACTACTCTTGGATTGGTACAGCGCCACATCGGCCCTCGCGATCAGCTCTTTAGGGTAATCCGTGGATGACGGACACTTTGTCGCTACCCCGATACTTACTGTCATGGTTACTTCCAGGTCTTCGAAGAAAACCACCTCATTTGCAACCGCCTGCAAAATACGCTCGGCAACTGACAATGCGCCCTCTTCTGCCGTTCCAGGCAACAAGATAACAAACTCTTCCCCGCCAAACCGCGCCAACGTGTCCTCGGCTCTTGGCAGACAAGACTGAAAAACTTTTGCTACGGTTTTTAAGCAAGCATCTCCAACCAGGTGACCATATTTATCATTCAGCAATTTAAAGTGGTCTATATCTAACAACAATAACGACAATGGCACTTGAATGCGTTGCGCACGTTTAAATTCTGTTTCAAGCTTTTTATTAAAGTAACGCCGGTTATATATGTCGGTCAACTCATCGATATAGCTAAGCTGTCGCAGCTTTGCATTGGCCTGTTCTAACTCAAGCATTGTTTTTTCCAGCATGCTTGTACGTTCTTGCACCTGCGATTCAAGATTAGCGTTAGCGGCCTCTTGCAGTTTCAGCGTTTCTTCTTGCGCCTCCAGCTTGCCCTTTCTTTCTTCAGCAACGTTTAGTGCAAATCCTAATGCTTCTTCTTTCGACCTTTGCCGTTCTCTGCTCTGCTTAGCGATATATTCACCAAGCGCAAAGGATAACCAGACAACAGAAAGAGTAGTCCCTATTTGCAAGGCGTTCTCGTTAAATACGTTTCTCTCAATAATTCCTAATTTGCTTAGTGCCAGCAGCACCGCACCAACCAGAATCCCCACCCAGGCGATAGTGAAAAATTTCGCCGCCTTGTCTCCCTCTAACCATTGTTTAACCCCAACCGCCAGACAAAAACTGTTTATTAGCAACGCTAATACAATGAGAAAGAAAATGGAAAACCGGTAAGGCACGAATACCGATAGGAGCATAGCCGCAGCCGCAAGTATTTCTGAACCTCGCAAAAAAATCGACACTCTGGGAGAACGAGAGCTCAGGCCTAACAATGAACGCACAAAAATACTTTCTGTTAATAGTAACAACCCCAGAAATATGGGTAACGCATGATCATTCCACAGCGGCAATTGCGGCCATAAAAACTGGTAACTGAAACCACTAATGGTCGCCTGAAACAAAACGAAAGAGGTAAAACTGGCAGCATAATTTAGGTATTGCTCTTCTTTAATATAAAAGTAGAGACAAATTTTATAGAAAATCATCACCAGAATTAAACCAAAATACATTCCCTGCCAAAGCAGCGTCCCCTGCTCATGGTCATAAAAATCTGTTCGCTGCCAAAGCTTTAAAGGCATCTGCATAGAGGTACTACTGCTCACCCGCACCATCACGACCACCGTTTCACCGATGGGCAATGACAGCGGCACAACAAAGTTTCGGTGATTAATAGGCCGTTCATCAAATTTAGCCAGATCACCTAACTGATAAACCTGGGTTCGATTAGGATAAAGGATATAAAAATCAACTTTATCCAGTACCGAGTAGGCGACCTCAAACATCCACTCCGTATCTTCACCGGTGTTCGTAAACGCCAGTCGATTCCAGATGGCGGTGGATGTATAGCCTAAAGACAAAATATCCTTAGTAACCGGCCGCCAGCGGTCATCGGTAGCCTCTGGTAATTGCTCCAATGTTAACGAGCCGGTATCATCGGCCAAGTACAGGCTGTGCTTACCTAGCAAGTCGCCGCTTTTAATCGAATTTACATCCAGGGGAGCAGCAAAGACACAGTCCCCCCACAACAGGAAACAAATCGACAGAAGAAGCTGTCGTAACATTTTCATATTATTTCATTGCCCGTCTAACGTAACGATCATCCCATACAGGCAGCGGTAAAAGGCTGACCTTGTGGCGTCTATTGCAATGTGGGCTATCTGCCTCAGCAACCAAAACCCATGCACTGTCTAAAAACGAAAACATATAACTCGCTCGCAAAAATGTATTTGAACTACATGAATCAAGTATAGAGAAAGTTCTGAAATAGCAGGCTGATTTATAGAAAGTACCGTTTATCAGTCGCTTGCTGAATAAAAGCAAACTAATTCAGACGATTAGTTTCAACAAGTGACATCTATAAAACAGGGTGCTAAGGTTGCTTTTGGCAAAAAATGAAAATAAAAACCAAAGCTTTCTATGCCGACTTTTGTTGTTTCGCTTAGAAAAAAACCTCATATGTGCAGGCCTTTTAGCAAGCGGGCGATGCAATGCTCTGAAAAGGAGATCAATCAATGCTTAAACAGCCAACGAAACTAGCTCTCGTATTCTCGTGTGCCATTGGATTTACTATGGGCGCACTTGCATCAGGGGGTGGCGCAATTGTCACAAGTGATCCTAGCAAGCACTTTGATGCAAAAGGCAAATTGCCATCAAAATTCACAATTGAGCTACAAAATGGACTACGAAAAAGCTTACCTTTTGATGATAAGCGGGATTTTGAAGAAGCAAAGAAAGGCTTTATTGCTGCACCAAAATACAAACAAATTATGGCCGATGCAGGCAACGTTGCCTGGGACATGGGTAGTTATGAGTGGCTGTTAGAAGAAGGGAAAAACTTCGATAGCATACACCCATCCTTACAGCGTCAAGCTATTCTAAATATGGCGTATGGCTTGTATGAAGTTCTGCCGGGCAAAATCTACCAGGTACGTGGTTATGATCTCGCCAATATCAGCTTTATCAAAGGAGATACCGGCTGGATTATTTTTGACCCTTTAACAGCGAAAGAAACCGCCGCTGCCGCGCTAAAATTTGTTAACGAACAGCTAGGTGAGCGCCCAGTGGTTGCCGTTATTTACTCTCACTCTCATGGCGATCACTTTGGTGGTGTCCGCGGCGTTGTAGATGAAGCGGATGTTAAAAGCGGAAAAGTTAAAATTATTGCCCCGGAAGGATTTATGCATCACGCCGTTGCTGAAAATGTAATGGCGGGTAACGCAATGACTCGACGTATGTTTTTCCAATATGGTGTGTTGCTGCCTCGCAGTCCATTTGGACACGTAGATCAGTCAATCGGTAAAAACACCGCTGCGGGAAATCTTGGTCTAATTGCACCGAATGTCATCATCAAAGAAGATTTTGAAAACATGACGGTCGATGGAATAAAAATGGTTTTCCAAAATACACCGGGTACTGAAGCGCCAGCCGAAATGAACACCTGGTTCCCCGACATGAAAGCCTTTTGGGCTGCCGAAAATATCACTGGCACCATTCACAACATCTATACATTAAGAGGAGCATTAGTTAGAGATGCATTGGAGTGGTCCAAACAAATCAACCTGGCACTTTATAAATTTGGCCAGGAAGCGGAGGTCATGTTTGCCTCCCATAGCTGGCCGCGCTGGGGCAATGATCGCATACAAGAAGTTATGCGTACTCAGCGGGATACCTACGCGCACTTAAACAATCAGGTCCTGCATTTGGCAAACCAAGGCGTAACGATCAACCAGATTCACAATGTTTACAAGCTACCAACCAGCTTACAAAATCAGTGGTCAGCGCATAGCTACCATGGATCGGAAGAACACAATAGTCGAGCCGTTGTAAATCGCTATCTCGGTTACTGGGACGCAAACCCGGCAACCTTAATCCCATTATCGCCGGAAGATTCAGCACCGTTGTATGTTGAGATGATGGGCGGGTCAGATAAAATTATTGCCAAAGGTAAGGAGCTATACAACCAGGGTAAATATCTGCATGCAACAGAGATTCTTAATAAACTGGTTTATGCTGAGCCAAAGAACCAAACGGCAAAAGATTTGTTAGCAGATGTTTATGAACAAATCGGCTACCAAAAAGAAAGTCCCAGCGTTCGAAACAGTTTTCTTGCAGCTGCGTATGAATTACGTCATGGGATGCCTTCTGGTGCCTCTCCTAAAGCATCAGGACCAGATGTCATTCGTGGCATGTCAACAGGGCTATGGCTTGACTTTCTCGGTGTTCGCCTGGACGTCAGCAAGGCAGAAGGAAAGCACTTTACCATCAACTTTGTTACACCCGACAACGATGAAAAGTATCTGGTCGAGTTGAGTAACTCGGCGTTAACCAATATTTCTGGAGTGCAATCGCCTAATGCAGATCTGACCATCACGATGAATCGATCCGAACTCAACGATGTCATGATGGGTAAAGTTACTTTTGACGATAAAATTAAGGCAGGAAAAGCTGTACTTAAAGGAAGCCGCACTCCTTTTGACGAACTTAAAGGAATGTTAAGCACCTTCACGATGGCATTCGAATTACTGCCCGGAACGCTTCCTGACTCAAAGACAACCGAGTCTAAAGAGCACCCCTTCAAGCAGGACTCACCAGCCGACTCATCAGGTGGTTGAATCAATAACTATTGACCGCATGTAATAATAAGGTCTACTTTCTGCAGCGGAGGGCAACGTACCTCCGCTCAGTTTTTTTGCACAACTCACTTTCTTAATATTTGACAAATATCGCTGCCACTTGCCACGCTTAAATCAGGCGTTAAATTATTTTCCCATCCTACTTTGTAACCCTTGCATTCCCTTCTATGCTCACGTACAAAAGTGCTTTAAGCAACACCGTTGATATAAGATTTTATAAAAGCACAATCTCAGTGAATATTAGCCGTCTCTTACCCCCACATATTAAGGATTTATAACTTTTATGGCCCAACTTAAAATCGGTGCTTTCGAACTCCATCCATTCGATCTTGCTGCAAAAGATGAGATGGAAAGTTACCTGGCGCGCCTGGACCTCGAAACCAGTGACTACACTTTTGCCGCCAACTATATCTGGCTTAGTCACGTGAGCGGTTTTTACGCCATCATTGAGGATACCTTCTGCTTTTTCATGCTCGCCGGTGGCGATATCTCGATGGTACTGCCCCCGCTTGGCCGCAAAGAGGACTGCTATAAAGCCATGCAGGTTTGCTTCGACCTGATGAATAGCAATAACAAGTCAAAATACCACTCGAAAATCGACTACGTTGATGAGCAAATGCTAGAAGGTTTCGTAAACCTTCTGGAAGGTAACAGCGATATATTCGAAATGCTTGAGCATTATCTGGTAGAGCGGCAATTAGTCGATTACGTCTACGAAACAGACGCCTTAATCGACCTGAAAGGTAACGATTACCAAAACAAGCGCAATGAGATCAACAAGTTCAAGCGCGCGCACCCCAATTATCGAACCGAAGTGCTGGATATAGAAAAGCACAGTGCAGGCATACAGCGCCTGTTTCATAAGTGGGTAGCTGACCGCATGAAGTTTATGCCGAATGAAAAAGCCGATGCCTTTATGGATGGTATTTACTTCGAACGACTGGCACTGGAAAAAATCATTAAAGATTACGCTGCGTTAAGCCTCATTGGTCTGGTGATTTATATCGACGATGAAATTAAAGGCTTTACTGTGGGCGAGCGCATCAACGCGACTACCGCTTCGATCATTATCGAAAAAACCGACTTTGAAGTGCTTGGCTGTGCGCAGTTTATCTTTCGGGAATTCAGTAAGCAGTTGAAGGAAACCTACCAATCACAATATATCAACGTTGGTGATGACATGGGGTTCGAGAATTTGAAGAAAGTGAAAATGAGCTATCGCCCCTGCAAACTCATTCCTAAATACACGATCTACCAAAAGTAAGGTTTCGTTCTTAAAAGAGTAAAGCAGAAGGGTCCATGTTCGTTAACATGACACCTTCTGCAGCTTATTGTTATCCATGAACATAGGAACGACATTCTTAGCACCACCGCTTCATAGCCGCCCCCTCCTGATGACGTCCGATCATTTATGCTTCCCCGCTCCCCATTTTGCACTTGACATTAGTTCACAATTCACAGGCCTGATTCTTCAAAAACTGTGATTCTCTTAGTCCCCTATCCCCCTTTTGGGTGAGGTGCAACAGCAACTCTAATAGTACATTTGTACATATATTATTTTTGCTGTGTTTTACCTTTTACAAGGAATCTAAGGGTATGTTGTTCTCCTCTAAATCCGTTGTAGTTTCATCGCTAATTATCGCTAGTTTCGGCTGTCATGCAGAGCTACAAGCACTGGGCGATTCTGAGTTATCAAATGTCACGGGCCAGGCATATATCTCTATTGATCAGCAAAGCCACCCGGTAGAGTCGAGTATAAACTACACAAGAATAAACCTGGGGATGAAAATAGAGACTCAGGTCACCGCTGAAAATTTTGAGCTTGGAACCTATCACCGCTGGGAAAAACACCCAACCAATCCAAGCCTGAACGGCACAGCCTGCAACACCTGCAATGGCACCGAAGAAGGTCTGGAAAGGAATAGCTCAGACTTGAAAGCAGAGAATTTCGCGCTTGGCTATATCCAAAGTGACGCTTACTCAAACAAGTACAAGTCTGTACCCATGGTTGCCAAAGGCTTTGACTCCCGTGGTCGCCCCATTAAGTACAATGATGGTGAAATTGTTCCTTTTGAAATTAATGACCCTTTCTTCGAGTTTGCAATTGATGATGCCACCAAAGAAATTATCGGTATGCGTTTGGGATTTGGGGATTCGAAGGGAATTCTATCGGGAAATATACTTTCACTGACCGGTGCGGTTGACGTCGATATCAGAGATGGCGTAGACGGCCTGTCTGAGGCGAGAAAGAAACAAGATGGTAATCTCCTTGAATCTGCTTTGACTTTGTTAACGCCGCTATTAGTGAAGGATGGTGACCTGAGCGCTCAGGCTTCTCTGGTTGATGAAAAAGGCGATGCGGATCCAGTTCGATCAAGCTATATCGGAATGGAGAATGGTACAGAGTTTAAGATCGAAGGCGCCGACTTTCTGGCAGCAGGTGTGGTGCCTCTACTGTCTGATTTTGGCCTGATCGGCAGCGATTCCCGATCAGAAAAAGTAAGCACTTTTGGCTGTGGATTGTTTAACCTGCTCTCTTGCTACAACATTTATATCGAGTCAGACAATTGCGTGATGTTGGGTATTCCAACGTGTTTCCCATTAACAAGCTTTCAGAGCATGCCAGTGGGTAAAATTGAAGAAATCAACGGTCGTCAATACATTACCGACACCGCATCCGGGCTCTTTCTGTCATTTCAAAACAAAGATCTTGACTGGTCAACAGGCAAAGCAGGGTCACAAGCCATGGAAAGTTTCGTGCGGGCATCAGCAGGTGCTTTCTTGAACCTACCCACAGGCGCTGTGCAAGTAAATCTAAGTGAAGTGTATAACGGTATTTCTGGTGTCAGACGTGAGTATATAGATCGAGGTGTTGGTTTGTTCTAACCGTTGCGTTTTCATGCAACATGATAAGCATTAAGGTAGAGGTTTCAGTTCACGTTTTGCGACCAGTTTGATACTCTCCGTTTTTGATATTTTCAGGGTAGTAAATCAGAATGGAAACCTTCCTTTGGCATGACTATGAAACGTTTGGCGCCAACCCGGCGGTTGACCGGCCAAGCCAGTTTGCAGCAATCAGAACTGACTTTGATCTAAACATCATTGGCGAGCCGATTCAGCTTTACTGTAAACCTTCAGATGACTACCTGCCGCAACCTGAGGCTTGTCTTATCACCGGCATTACACCTCAGGATGCTGACAGAGACGGCTATATCGAAGCGGACTTCATCCGACTTATCAACGACGAGTTATCTATCCCCCTCACCTGCACCGCAGGCTACAACAGCATACGGTTTGACGATGAAGTTACCCGGCATTTGTTGTACCGCAACTTTTATGATCCCTACGCCCGGGAATGGCAAAATGGTAATTCACGTTGGGACATTATTGATCTTGTTCGACTGGTTTATGCGGTACGACCAGAAAGCTTAACCTGGCCAACAAGAGAAGATGGCCAGGTGAGTTTCAGGCTTGAAGAACTTACCGCATGCAACGGCATAGCCCACGAGTCCGCACACGATGCCATGAGTGATGTGTACGCGACTATCGCATTGGCCAAGCTTATCAAAACCCGCTGCCCGGACCTTTATACCCACGCGCTCTCATTACGCGACAAACGTTTCGTGAAATCATTGTTTGATACTTCATCGTTTAAACCTGTCTTTCATATTTCTTCCATGTACCCGGCAAGTTTGGGCTGCTGCGCTGTCGTCGCACCTTTGGCAGAACACCCTGTTAATAAAAATGGTGTCATCGTCTTTGACCTTCGCCACAATCCGGATGAACTCATCAGTTTATCCGTTGACGAAATAAAAAGGCGAATCTTCACCCCCGCGAAGGATCTGGGTGAAGATGAACAACGGTTGGCGTTAAAAGTTGTCCATACCAACAAGTGCCCCATCGTTACGCCTATGGCATTAACGACCGAAATAGCCCCGGAGTACCGGCAAAAACATGAACTGATCGGCGATGTATTAAGAGAAAACTTAGCAAAGCTAAAGGCCGTGCCGGACATTGGTAAAAAGATCAGCCAGGTATTTATGGGTGAGCGGCATAATCTGAGCGAACCCACCGACCCGGAACAGATGTTATATTCTGGCGGTTTTTTTGGGCATAACGACAAAACAATCATGTCCAAAATCACCACATTAGACAAAAGCGAACTGCAATACTTTGAAGCCACGTTTAGCGATGAGCGACTGCCGGAGCTGTTCTTTCGATATAAAGCCCGCAATTACCCAGACCTACTCACCGAGGAAGAACATGAGCAATGGGAAAGCTATCGAACCCAACGCCTGCATGAGGGGGATAGCTGGCGATTGTCACTGCAAAAATACGCCGAAGAACTTACCCGCTTAGCCAAAGAGCACGAGGGCGACAACCGGGCGCAGATTATTTTGGAAGATTTGAAGTTATATGCCGAATCTATCATGCCATATGGCTGATGCCCGGTTGCATCAGCCATACAGTTAAAGAAGCATATACCAACAAACCAGGTTAAAAAACTTCGTTAACCAATTGGTACTCTTTAATCGTGCAGTCTGAAGCGCTTTCGATAATCGTCAGGTAATACCGGGCAAAGCGTGTCTGGCGCAGACATAAAACGATGTCGGTGGCGTCCAACAAACTGATAGGTCTTATTTCTAAAACTTCTGGGAATTAATCGCAATAACGCTGCGGTTACGCGCCAGAATCCTCCCAGAATTTCCAGTATTTTTATTACCGCATCAGACTCGAGGTAGATAACCGGGCCAACTTGTAAAATGATACTGTCGCTCTTCAGCTGCACTCCCAACTTGCGCAATTCACTTTTACTAAATTCACTTTGCTGAGGACTATAAGTAAACAGCCCCTGTTTATCTTCTTCCAAGATAAATTTTGGAAGACCATGACAAAAACCGCAATCACCATCGTAATGCAAAACAGGTGAGCCCTGCTCTCTATACGACTTACCCGAAAACCACCGGCTATCAAAAATCAGTAAATGAAATAACAACATGGGTATCGTCAAATCAGCGAAGTCCAGAAAAATCAAGAATCCAAATTGTACGGCCAACATCGCAGACCACAGCCATGGCCTTAGACTTTTAAATAGTGCCAAAGGGGCAAACAGCAATTCTACATACAAAACAAACCAGGTCAGTAACGCTAACAACCCAGAGGGTAATGACAGCATTAAACTATTTAGGGCGTGATCTCTCGCCAAAGGGTTGTTAAGAACAATTTCAACGGTCTCGCCATGAAACCAAGATGGGCTGAGCAATTTGGTATAACCGCTATAGGAGTAGCTTAACGCCAAAACTATCCATGCTGCCCAAAAGATATGGCGTCGAAGTTCAGATTGTTTGTTATTGGGGGAATATATCTCGCCTGGGTTCAGTGTTGGCATCAAACCATGGGCTAGCAACATCCACCCCAGATAAGGTAAGGCAGGATTGGCTATCAGAGGGTTGCGCGCAAACAAACAGGCGAGCACATACCATAACCAGAGAGCGGCAGGTTTATCGAACGTGCCTGTTAAGAGTAAACCGGAAGCCAAAATTGCTGACCCGACCAGGGCGTACACAAACAAGGGCGCGTCAGATACGGCAAGTAGATTGGGAACAATACCGAACAACGGGCTTAGGCTGGCGTTACCCAACATACCTTGCGATGAAAACAGCTCCACCACATATGGCATTAAATGCGCAAAATGTATCAACAAGTAGGCGCCCAATAAGCCTCGAAAGATACGATAGTGATTTGGGCTAAATTGATATCGCATTAGCTTTTCTCCTTGCTGCAATTGATCTCAAACGCTAGTTGCCACGCTTTTCCAGACAAGACTTTTTCTTGAGAAGATCGCGGAATAATTAAAATTTTTGGATGGCTTGTTGTTTTAACGGTGTTGTTGGTTAGTTCATGAATCAGATTGTTGTCACCACAGAATGCATACTGACTGACACTTGCCAGCATCCCCCTGGTATGCTCGTTAGCGACCAACACGGGGCCGTATGAAATGGCAGCTCCGTAGGCATTGCGACGGTTATAAGGTCCATGCAGATACTTATAGACTTCTCTGGTAAGCATGAGGTGCTCAGATTGACCCGATTCATTCATCCATGACAACTGAAACTGCGGCGAAAAAGTTTCAAAGCCCTGCTGCGTGGTAAATACCTTTGGCGCCGGCGAGGCATGTGTCGCCAAACCTACCCCCTTAAGCCGTTCAAGCCCCAATAAATCGCCAACCATCGTGAGACAACCTATCGAGACCAGAGAACAGGTAATGACGGTTGTTTTAATTGTTTGAACTGTTTTCATTGATAACCCCTGTCGCAGTACGACGTAACCCAGGAAAAATTAACCCCATAAGATCAAGTTCTTTGTCGCTAGAAAAACCACAGTCATTCACCTGATTTCTGGGGTTTTCGAACGTACCGAAAATCATGTCCCACAACGGTAAATCGCTGTAATTATTTTTGTGATAACCCTTTTGATGATGCACACAGTGGCTTTCTGGTCGCTGGATCAAGAATCCTAACCAATAGGGAGTTTTGATATTCCAGTGGTAAAACAGCTCGGCAACGCCTGTCATCAGAAACGCCACAGAAATCGCTTCCGGGCTTAAACCAAATAATGTGATCAACAAAAAAGAGGACAGAATGCTGTTTAGAATGATTTCTAACGGGTGCTTGTAGAAGCTTGTCAGCACTTCTAATCGTGCCGGGCTATGATGAACCTGATGCAGATACGTCCAAAGAATCGAACTCTCGTGCCTTGCCCGATGCCACCAGTAAAATACAAAGGTTATACCAACGTATCCTACTAACGCCCCATACACCGTGCCGAGATTTGCCAGATCCAAGATCGTGTATTGTGCAAGAATAGGATCCCATGTGACTGCAGCAAGGAATACACATCCCGCCTGCACCAGGTTAAAACCAATGGCCCTCGTATACCAGTACGCACGTTTAGGAAATAACCTGCCGGGAATCAGCCTCTCTACCACTAGCAGAATAAGCCCAAGCCCTAAAACGAAAAGAACGGTATGCATGATAAGTATGATCTCTTGTGAAGTGAAAGAGATCCTAAATGTGCGCGGCAGTTGTTAACAATGCTGCAATCTAAAGGATCAACATACGATCCTTTGGGTAACGCTATGTTATACCGGCTTGGTGTTGGCGTCGGCCGGCGGCACTGCTTGGCAAAGTGATGACGAAAATCCCCACCCAGGATTTAAGCTTCCCCGCTTTTCTGTTGACATAGGTTTTGTCGATACTCGCCTGGCGAAATGCCAGTCCACGCTTTGAAGGCATGATTAAACGAACTCTGTTCCTGGTAGCCAATTAAAAAAGAAATTTCAGTCATGCTTAGCTTGTTTTCTGCAATATAAATTTCAGCAAGGCTCTGTCTGGTTTCATCCAGCAGTGTCTGATATCGATACCCTGCTGCACTTAGTTTTCGCTGAAGTGTTCTTGCGCTTAAGTTAAGACGTGTTGCGATATCTTCGATACGAAACGCCTGCATACGAAGCGCCTCCGGCAAAATAGATCTTACTTTCCATACCACACTTTCTTGGTTTTCTTCTTGCAGAAGCAATCTGTCGGCATGCGAGGATACGGTGGCAAACATCGATGTATCACCGCCCAAGACAGCTAAATCCAGCAGTTCACTTGCAAAGGTTATGGCGTTTTGCGGTTGCTGATAGATGATGTCCGTGTTGAAAAAGTCTTGGTATACGCTGGCATTGCTGGGTCTTGTTGCCACAAAGCTGATTCGTGTAATCGGTATTTCAGTTTCTATCAACAAGGGCGCAAAAGTTTTAATACCAGCAAAAACACTGAGCGCGAGATGAAAGCTAAGCTCGCTGGCAGGGTCGGCGAGATACAATGGGTTCGGCATCCAGGTAAAATGACTTTCTTGTGGCCCTTTAAGTAACCCCGAAGTACCCAGGTCGTGATTTAAACGCTCGTAGCGCAGGATCTGATTCAACGCCTGCTGAAGCTGTCCACTGCTAAGCAAAGTCATGCCCAATACAGGAAATGTTTTGAGTGACACGGATGCCCCCACTCGCAACCCGAAATCATTGGTGCGCAAGACACCTACTTCTAATGCGGCAAGATAATCCTCTACCCGAACAGCACACCGGCTGACATTCACCCTTTCCTGTTCTGGCATCTCTACACCAAGTGAAGCCAGCGCGCGACAAAGTGTCTGCCAATAACCCAGAGCGACTTCTCCACGATAAGGTGAGGCTGTCGCAGAAGAACAAGCATTTGTCATCATTTCACAAGCCTTTTTCTCGGGTTGGTTTATGCTGATCACAACATCTATTACCAGACGAGAGAAGATTAAAGGAAACCATCGGGGATGTTATGAGCGAACTTTATCAAGAGTTAATAAAACTGTATCAGGATCCAATGTTTATACAACTACCGATTGCTACCCTGCTATTGAGTGTTGGCTCTTTCCTGCTGGTTGCAACACCATGGACAATACTGGCGTGGGTTGACCCCGAATGGGCAAAGCCATTCAAAATTCAGCAAAAGCCTTTTCAGGTTAATAAATACTTTCTGCCCAATATGGCTCGCATAACGATTAACTCGTGCATGATGTTGGTCTTTTTAGTTTTGACATGGCCACTGCTGCGTCTAAGCGGCATCCATACCGGGGAAGCACCTGCGTGGTATATATGGGTCAGCCAGATTGTTTTTTTCTTACTGTTAGATGATTTTCTCTTTTACTGGATGCATCGCTGGCTTCACGAAAACAAATGGATGCTAAAAAATGTACACGCCGTTCATCACCGAATCAAAAATACCTGCGCATTAGACGGCAACTACTTTCATTGGCTGGAGTTTGTGCTAATTGGCTCATTAGCAATGGCAGGCCCGATACTGTTAGGCTGCCACATCTATGTGCTTTATACCTGGATAATTATTCGTAATATTGAAGCCGCGGATGGCCATGCTGGCTATGACTTTCCTTGGAACCCGCTTCGTTTTCTGCCGCTTTATGACGGCCCGGTTTATCACGACTTTCATCATGCCAAATTTAAAGGTAACTACGCTGGCGCCCTGCACTACATCGATCGCTTTTTTGGTACCTATATCAAAGAGTATTTAATCTATAAGAAAGAGCACGTTTACCAGAAAAGCACCCAGCGCAGCAACAGAATGAAAAAACACAGCAATGGCTAGCTAGATTAGCCAAAAAAGCACCTTTGCATACATTTCCCATAGCACAACACCCTATCATGCAGATGCCAAACGACAAAGAAAGCTGCTCTTTTCACACCTGCACATTTTGCATACACCTGTACGCTGAATACATTGATCTCCTTCACCTATCCCCGTAGAATAATTAACCTGCTGTATAACACTGTTAACATTTCTACTTCCGGGACTTTTAATGCTTAGTTTTCTGCCCCATTGGCTCCGCGGTACACTCGCTTTTTTACTGGTAGTGACAAATACATTTCTTTGGCTGCCGTTTTTGCTGATTTGTGCACTATTAAAAGTGGCCATCCCTATTGGTTTTGTTCGCAAATTGATGACCGAGTTATTAATTGGCATCGCCAATATATGGGTGTCGTTTAACAGTTTTGTACTGTCTTTAATGCAAAACATTAACTGGGCCATCACGGGTAATGAAAACCTTAAAAGAGATGACTGGTACTTTGTGAGCTGTAATCACCAGTCGTGGACTGACATTCCCATTCTGCAAAAAGCCATGTATGGGAAAGTGCCAATGTTAAAATTTTTCCTCAAACAAGAGCTTATCTGGGTGCCGGTTATGGGGGTTTGCTGGTGGGCATTAGACTTCCCGTTTATGAAACGGTATTCGCCTGCGTATCTAAAAAAGCATCCCGAAATGAGAGGAAAAGACCTGGAGACTACCCGTAAAGCCTGCGAAAAATTTAAAACAACACCTGTAGCGGTTTTAAATTTTCTGGAAGGGACGCGCTTAACACCGGCCAAGCATGCGAAACAACAATCACCTTATAAGAATCTTCTCGCACCAAAATATGGGGGGGCTGCCTTTGTGCTAAGCAGTATGGGTGAGCAAATGCATACCATGCTTGATATCACCATCTACTATCCCGATGGGGTACCCAATTTTTGGGACCTTCTTTGCGGGAAGGTGAAAAACATTGTTGTTGACGTCAAAGCCATTAGCATCCCAAGCACCTTGAGAGGAAAAGATTACACCCAGGACAGGGCCTTCAAGATCGAATTTCAGCAGTGGGTACAAGGTATCTGGCAAAGCAAAGACACGCTGATAGAAGCACTCAAAGTCAGCCACAACAAATTACCAGATGCAGCGGCTGCCCCCATCGTCGATCAGACTTCTTAGGCCTGTTTTTAAACAGCCTAAGATATCTGCACCAATAACCTCTGTTTTTACAGCTTAATAGATAAACTCCCTATGTCGTCTCACGTAAAACCTAATGAACAAGATTACGATGCCATTCATCAGGCATTCGAAAACATCAAAGAAAAACATCGCCAAGACCTTGGAGCAAAAGATGTACGACATATCACCAGAATACGACGTTACTCTCGTATCTTCGAAGCCATTGGCAGAGCACTGATCTGGTTTTTACCTGGCCCGTTGGCATTGTTAGGTGTGCCCTTTTTGTTTTTACACCGCAATCTCGAAGCCATCGAAATTGGACACAATGTCTTACATGGCCAATATGATTCGTTTGCAGATATCCCACAGTTTCATTCCCGCAAGTTCCGCTGGAAGGCCCCCATTGATGAAGCGGCGTGGCGTCAGGAACATAACGGCATTCATCATGTTCATACTAATGTGTATGAAAAAGACCCAGACCTAAATCACGGCTTTTTACGCACGAACTCGAAAGTGCCACATAATAAATGGCATTACTTCCAGGTGCCTATTTATTTGTTTTTTGTCTACCCCGGCATGCTCTACAACTTTAACGCGCAAAACCTGGGCACTAACGACAAGTTTAGAGAGCGCAAATTCCCTTTAGGCAATAAAGGCTATGCTGTTTTCGAGAATACTGAGCAACTCACTGAGCAGGATGTAAAAAGGCGGCATAACAGAGCAGTCTGGCGCGTATTGGTGAAAGAGTACCTGGTATTTCCCATATTGGCATTGGTAACTGGCTATGGATTTTTTAAAGTCTTTCTCGCTAACTTGCTGGCTGATGTTATTAATAATTACTGGATCGCCTTAACCATTCAGGCAACGCATTTAACAGAGCCTCTTCAGCCAGAAGACGCACTAAAGAACAAGGGGAAATGGTATGTCTCCCAGCTTGATTCGTCCGTAAATTTTAAGGGAACGCGCTGGCAGAGTATTTTGTGGGGGCATTTAAACTATCAGGTGGAACACCACTTGTTTCCGGATATTCCGGCGCACCGATACCCCGATATGGCCATCGAAGTGCAGCAGGTTTGTGAGCAATTCAACCTGCCCTACAAATCAAATAAAAACTGGTGGCAGGCCATTAGTGGCTATATGAGCGTGCTGTGGCGCTATTCATTTAAAACGTCGGAATCTTTGCCTGTCGCAGCGTCATATCTGGAAAAAGAGTCCACTCATGCTAAATAGTTTACGCTCGTCTATTCACCCTTGGGCTATTCAAAAACTAGGCCGCGACTGGTTAGAGTATCTTGCCAGCAACACCATGAACGTGGTCACTGAAAAGTTAGACCCGTTTATCTGGTCATACGACTGCAAAGCCAAAATCTTAGCCGTACGACAAGAGACCGCCGACACCAAAACCTTCGTTCTGCTGCCCAATCAACACTTCAAACAGCCACTGCCAGGGCAACATATTGAACTGACCATTGACCCGGAGAACTCCGGCAAGACTGAGTCACGTTGCTACTCACTTTCAGAGATAGATGGCGATACTGTCTCGATCACGGTAAAGCATAACCGGGAAGGTAAAGTATCCAGCTGGCTGCATGACCGAGCCAAACCAGGTATGGTGCTAAATATTTCATCACCCCGTGGCCGGTTTGTTTATCGTGATCAAAAGAAGCTGCTGTTTATTTGTGCAGGTGCTGGAATCACGCCGTGCTTTTCTATACTTAAAGCGCTCGACAATCGTCCCAACCGGCCTGACATTGCATTTTATTATCGCTCGCGCACACCTGATGACACTATATTCAAGAAGCAGCTCGATCAAACCCTAAGCGGGTCTGGCGTGGATATCAGCTATTCTCGCTACACTGATGCGGGCTCGTCATACCTCCCTAGCCAGCTATTGGAAGCCTACCCTGATCTCAAAGAGCGGGATATCTACCTCTGTGGCCCTGAACCCTTTAAACATGACGTTCTTGCATACCTCGAGTCCATCGAATACAACATGAACAAGCTGGAAATTGAGCACTTTGTTCGCACCAATAGCGGCATTGAGCAATCACGTCAGCTTAATGAAGATGTGACCGTATTCTTAAAATCACGCAATATCAGCTTTGTGATTGCAGCGAAAGACTGTGACAAGACATTGCTGGAAGCCGCCGAAAAAAATGGTATTCAATTAGAACACGGCTGTCGATCTGGTATGTGTGGCACCTGTCGTACCATTTTGATCTCAGGCCAGGTCTCTGGTAACCAGCTGGGAAAGAGTATCTATCCCTGCACCGCCTACCCTGCATCAACGCAAGTTGTTCTGGAGTAGTTACTATTCACCATTTAGCCTTAATGAAAAATGGCGCTATGACGTGAATGTATATGGTCAAAAAATGACTGTCACGGTAACGAAGCAGACGGCAGCCAATTTGATGAGACTATCACGATAGAAAGCGCCTACCAAAACGACTGGATGTACTTTAAAGCAGGCGTTTACAACCAGAACAATGGCGGTAACGCTGGTGACTATGTACAAGCGACCTTTTATAAACTGACGCAGTCACATGATTAATCGATAGTAAAATCGTGACCTATGGATAGGTACTTTTGCCTGGCTTGCCAGGCTTTTTTTCGTCTGGAAATTACTGATGAAGTCTCTGGGGTTATTTTTCTGCATCGATAAGTCGAACGGCATAGGCGGAGAACGCTCTATCCTTTGTCATTAAATACATGCCTTCAGATTGCGCCTGAGCAATAAGCATTCTGTCGAACGGGTCTTTATGCTCTTTTCCTGTTTGAGGGTGTGCTGGCAGCGGCAAGCTTCCTGCCTGCTCACCATGAAACAATGAAATTGGCAACTTAGAGAATCCTTTATCCTCAACTATCGAATCAATATCGTCTGGGGCCAAAAGTGCTCCGATATTTTTCTTGATAGATATTTCCCATGTGCTTGCGGCACTGACATAAACATCGTTTCTCGGATCTGTGATCAAAACTCTAGCTTTCTCACCAATGAGTTTGTGCTTTTGGCTGTCGATCCACCATAAAAAAACATGGGTATCCAATAATATTTTCTTCATCAGATACTGCCGTAGAAGTCAGATTCAATCTCAGCATCAACAGCGTCGAATTTTGTCATATCAACCTCATAGCCGCCTGGTTCTCTAACCTTACGTTCTTGGTGAGGCACTAAATCAACATATGGCTTTCCTGCCTTTGCAATCACGACCACTTCCCCCGAATGAGCAATATCAGCTAATTGAGATAACTTTGATTTTGCCTCGTGCATGTTTGCCTGCGTCATAAAACACCTATATAGCTTAGCTAAACTTAGCTACATTGTAGGCAAAAGATATTGCACCTACAACCCTTGGTCAGAATCGGTTGTCACCGATCCAAAATCGGAGAAACGGTGGATTTCAACTCTTCAATTAGATGAGGGTCCATGTACTGATATTCATCAGGAATATCCAACACATGTATTGGCTTGTGGGACAGCATTCTATTAAAGTCAGCTTTAAGCCTGTTTTTATGCTCTTCTTCCATAACGAAAATCACATCAGCCCAGGCGATATCTTTTGCGCTAACCGTTTTACGTGCTTTTGGGCTAGTGCCTGCAGATCTGACATTAATGCCAGGATGTTTACGCCAAATGTTCTCTGCTGTGGGGCTGCGCCACTGGTTTCGGCTGCAAATAAACAATACATTTTTCATACGTTATTCCTGGCGTTGAAGGAATAGTAAACCCATATCAAAACAAGTATTGGGATGTTCTTCGTTACAGGCCCAAACGGGTGAAGCCAAAATGCTGGTGCAATGATTGTTAGTAGTACGGTGAACGTAAGAATTATGCCAATCTGTGCGTAAAAACAGAGCCGCTGATACTTATTGGTTAGCACCCATATCCCCATCACAACATCTGCAAAGGCTCCACCCATCACGCAAAGATCAGCCAACGCGTCATCTATTCCGGCGCTTTCTAAGATTTGATAGCCGATCTCAGGGGCGAAGAAAACCGACGTCAGCCCGGTAAATATCCAAAGAAAAGCGAGACTTAGTTTTGCTGCTAGTGCTTGATTGCTGGTCATGACGAGTTCTCTTTAAACAACCGACAGCGGCTTAAATATCATCAGCCAAAATATAACGAGAATCGCAGCAAAGGCCGGTATCCCAAGTGCCGTCCATAACTTCATTGTCTTTTTAAACGAGTCACTGAGTACACCTTCATCCATTGCTTGGTCTGCATAATGCTTTAGCCGGTATTGCAAATAGATAACGGGCAACCAACAGGCACCAATGAATATAAAAAGACCAATAACTGCCAAGAACCAGGCAGATGTATAGGAATAATTGAGAATGTCGACGAGCATCATGCCCGTGACAAATTGCACGATTACGGCAGGAAAAGTAAATATCCAATCTGCTAACACCACATGCTTTGTAGTAACGGCAATGGCTTGGGTATTGTTGGATCGATTGGCCATAAACATAAAAAATGCGATGCCTGTCCCAGTGCCAGCAACCACGACTGCCGCCAATACGTGGATCAATTTTATCGTTAAATAATATTCCATCTGCCGTTACCTCGCCGACTTTGACTGGCGGCTTTTTTCGGTATGAAAGATTCCCCATCGCTTAGCGTAATGATCAAACTCTTCCAAACTATACATCCCTTGGCAGGCCGTTGCCCCTACCCGGTTAAGCGTGCCGTTAAAGAGCTTACGGGCCAGGATGATGGCAGATATTGTCGGGATATATGGGCCTACACCATCATTGGCATAAAGCGTCCAGTCTATTTGCAAGGGTTCATCGTTGTGACCTACCCCTCTTAAAGTCACTTGCATTGCGCCATTGTCTGTACCAAAAGGAAGGAACAACTCACTCGCTTTGACAATCAGCTTTGTCATCGGCGCCCAGCTGGGTACGATCTTGAGTTGCGTTAGTTTCGACATAACACGCATGCCATGATGCAAGACCGCCACTTCTAAACCCGCCTGAAATTGGACATTTTCGAGAGTCGGGTATCGCAATGGAAATAGCTCAAGGTCTGGAATATCAATGTTAGCCAACCAGCGAGAGCCAATACTTCCGCCAAAATCGCGTTTTCTCGACTCTCCCCAACCGACAACATCAATCCACTTCTTATTTCTCAATACTTTAAAAGTCTTGCCGGTATAAGAAAGAATGGCTCGAATTGTTGCTTCGCCTCGTTCGGCTTTGTTGCCGGGAGAGATGGCAAAATCAATGGTAGTAAGTGCATAAAATTTGGGCATGTAATGATCAACGACACAGGAGGACAAACCAGGTACAGAGCTGGCACCGGAAACAACAAGCACGCTTTTGTTTCTCGCCGCCTCATCGAGCACGGCAATGTCGCAAACAAACCGTCGATCATCTGCCAGATCAATATAGTGCGCCCCCACATTAATACAGGCTTTAGGCACGCTGTAATCCTGACCCTGAAATGGCCCGCCGGTGTGGACAACGATATAGGGGTTTAGACTGCTCAAATCTGCTTCAAATTGCGGGGAGTTGATATCAAGTGCCGCCGGCATCAGCGAAACCGTTGGATTGTTATTTCGCCATTGCCTGCATAAAAGATCTGCTTTTTCTTTGCTACGTCCGCAAATAATGATTGTCACATTCGCCAAATCGAGCAAGCCTTCTGCTATTCGCTTACCGAAGTTTCCATACCCACCCAAGATAACAATGTTTTTATTGTCCATTACGATTACGCACCAATATGGTTTTTGATAAGAGCTAATACTGATTGTGCTGCATAATTCTTTGGCATAATCTCGTTTGCAGTCGCTGAAAGTTGAAATGCGCCTTCCATTGCGGCAATTATAATTGCACTTAGGTGAACTACTTCTTTGCTTTCGATAGATTTCCCTTGCCAAACTTCTGCGATAAGTGTTTTTAGCATCTCAAGCTGTTTTTCTATCAGCCCTTGGTACACTTCTTTAATTTCTGGCTGTCGTATGGATTCACCGGCAATGACAACCCAGGCAGACACAACCTGTGGCAACTCTGTTTCGCCCTTGGCTAAGCGAGCATTAATAAAGGCACCTAACTTTTCCCAAGGGTCGCTAACTTCTTCACTCATTTTTTCTAGGCGCTCGGTAGCCGAAAATGCAATCCAATTCACAAGCGCCAATAAGATCTCCTGCTTTGTTTTGAAATGGTAGTGAATCAGCCCAGGCGCTAACCCTGCTTCTTTAGCGATAATTTGAATCGAAGCTTTTTCGTAACCACACTCAGACATGACACGTAACAGCGCTTCAACGATTTCTTGTTTCCTTTGTTCAGTATTTGAGGGCCTTCCCATTGATCAGATTCCTGTCACAACAACTAAATTGGTTATTTAACCAAATTACTTTGCTTTTTACGAACTCTTTGAGTAAGCTGGCCATATATTGGTTGCTCACCCAATATACGTGTAAGTGCATTTATAGAACTTAGACTTGTGCAGAGGTGCTCTAATGAATAAATCATTTGGATTGTCATCGGGAAACCAATGCAGGCTGATGCGCATTAGAAGAGAGTTGATTCCGAACTACTATATTCTGGTCTTTCCAATATCACAGGGTGAGCCATCACCTAACGACGTGGCAGAGATGATGATTACCGGAATATCTCATGCTAAAAAACTGGCATCTGATTTTATTGGTGACCCTGAAGCATTCTCAATCCTGTACAGCGGTTATAGCTCTCGGCGTGAAAAAGGATGGCACATCCATATTGTTCTTTTGGGCAGTCGCTGGAAGAAAGCATGGCTGTACATGATGCTCTCAGGGAAAAACGTGGCTCAAGCGTTGGGGCTAAGAAGAGATGACGCACCGAGGATAAGACAATGCTGATAGCCAGATGGCAACAACTTATGACGAGTTTCGGACTGCATGAAAACAAAGCGACTTATCAATCGCTTATGAGTGCCTACGCTGAAGGCCATAGAAAGTATCATGATGTTTCTCACCTTCAAGCCGTTTTAAGTTGTTTAGATAAGGTGGAATTTTTAGCCCATCGCAAAGCAGAAATTGAACTCGCGTTATGGTTTCACGATGCGATTTACGAACCGTTCTCAGCCTCAAACGAATCAGACAGCGCTGAATGGGCTCGTGATTTTTTAAAGAAAAATCATGTTAGCGAACCGGTGCAAGAAAAAGTATCCGAGTTGATTATGGCTACTTCCCACGCTCATACACCAAATAGTGATGACGAAAAGTTGATTGTGGATATTGACTTAGAAATACTCGGGCAGCCAGTCGAAATATATAGAAAATATCAATCCGGCGTGCGAATAGAATACGAAAAAGTGCCAATGACAGTTTACGCTAAAAAAAGAGCAGAGGTTTTAAACGGCTTTTTAAACCGAGAGCGGTTATATTTTTACGATTACTTTTATGAAGCCTACGATGGTCGCGCACGCATTAACCTTTGTCGCGAACTAAAGTACATTCAGGGGGATGAGTGATTGAGACATCTGCAGCCCATATGAATTAAACAAAAGACTGGTTATTAACTGGATGTAAAATAGACTTGGCTACTCGTTAGGTAGGATATATCCATTCAAATAAGCGGGAATGTCTTCGATTTCTATTGGCCTGGAATAATAAAACCCCTGGAGAAAATGCACGCCTAGATTGGATAGTTCTAGAGCTTGCTCTTCCGTTTCCACGCCTTCTGCAACAACTAGAAAATCTAGTAGTGATGCTATATGCATCACCGCAGATATAATCGCATACCCATTGCTGTTCATCTGGCTTACAAATGAGCGGTCGATTTTAACAACATTGACGGCTAACTCCTGCATCACTGAAAGCGATGAGTAGCCGGTACCAAAATCATCAATTGAGACTTTAATACCGCGACTTTGCAGCCGCTTAATTTGGTTAGATATAACGCTAATATCCGAAGCAAAAACAGATTCAGTAATTTCGATATGTAAAAGCCCAGCGGGAAGCAAACTGTTCGAAAGCGCACTGTCGACAATAGCCAAAAAGTTTTCATCTTGCAGTTGAATGACCGACACATTCACACAAACAGCCAGGTGATGTTCTCTCCCCCACTGACTTGCTTGTAAACATGCCTGCCTAAGTACCCATGCACCTATTGTATGTATGAAGCCGTATTGCTCTGCGATAGCGATAAAGGCATCGGGGGGAATACTCTCACCATCGAGATTCCAACGGAGCAGTGCTTCAAAAGCAATAGGTTTATGATTTCCCGACAATATCAACGGCTGAAAGACTACCCTCAATTCCTGCTTTTCTATGGCAACAGACAACCCGTTTTTTAAACGTAGTTCATGAGAATAGATTTCTTCTAACTGTTTCGAAAACACACCGACAGACGAAGGCGCGTGCTTTTTCTGAAAATACATCGCCATGTCAGCTGATTGAATGAGGCGATCTTCAGAAACAGCATGGTCTGGGTATAGCGAAACGCCAATAGTGGCGCTAACGGATAGTGCGCTGTTTTCAATGTTGTGAGGCTCAGAAAGCATCTCTATGACAAGCTCCGCATTTTTCACAGCCGTTGCGACATCAGTATTCTCCAAGGCAACGAGAAATTCATCGCCTCCCCAGCGGCAAATGAGCTGGCTATCGAGGGGGCACTCATTAAGCCGCCTGGCTGTTTGCCTTAGAACTTCGTATCCTGCCTTATGGCCAATTGAATCATTTATTTTTTTAAAGCCATCCAAGTCAATAAATAATAAGGCAAAAGATTTCTCTGACGTTTCTATCACTGACTTTAATTGACTTAAAAAAGCGGTTCGATTGAATAGTCCTGTTAGCGGGTCGAGGTTGGAAAGCTCGTAAATTTTTTGTGTTCGCTGTTCGACTTGCTCTTCCATATGGTGCACTAAAACAGCATTCTCATTTTTCAACACCAATGTATGAAGCGTAAAGTCAGCGGATTTTTTGGCAACAATAATCATCACGAAACTGAAAGAAATGCCTAAAATACCGAGTAATTGCAGCGCATATTCATCTGATAAAAGCAAACAGATAGAGCCAGGGAATGCCCCAGTCACCGGGCTGGCGGAGTGGAGCAATTTTTGTGGTATAAAGGAGCGCACCGACACTACAAATAATCGTGCAACATAGCTAGCTCCGCGGGCATTGGCTTGCTAGGCATCTACATCAACGGCCCACTATGGGTTGAGAGGACAAAAGAAATAGTTGACGCTAATTGCAATACAAGCCAAATAATTAAAATCATCGCCTTCCAAAAGGAATATAATGGATTTGGCTTTTCCTCCGTCGGATCGTCATAAAACATTAAGACTAGAAAAAAACACACTAAGAAAGATACTGTCAATATTGAATATGAGAACACGTCAAGATCGAAAATCGTCTTATGTGTACGTTCTTCAAGATTAAAATAAATTGAAACTGCAAATAATATGAATGGACAGAACCCGAAGATAGTTCCGATGACGGGCAATCCAAGCTTCCTACCAGTTGAGCTGTAAGAAAATATTGTTATCGCAACTGGCGCAAAAGCATAAAGCAGAATTCCCGATATAACTAACAAATCGTAGTGACTCATCTATTTTTGGGGCCTAATAGTAGTATAAAGGCAAAAAACATGATCGTATATTTGTGGGCAGCAAGAACCGTCGTCGAACCGCCAGCCAGCGCAGCTACGGTAACAACCGTGGTGGTGAGTTCAAAACCAGTATCATTGATCGCGTTAAAAACAGCGTACCCGGCCCACATGATTGCCGTTAAATTGGCTCCGGCAGTATAACGGCGAACCGCGTTGTTTCCATTAAATTCGATTGGCTGTAGTTTAGCCTTCCACCAGAATACGTCCGCCATTCTAAGTGCCAATAGGAAACTCATCCCACACCTCCACATTTGTTTGAAGGTGTCAGTTAAAGGATTGCTAAATGCAAAAACCAAAAAACTGGAAGTTAGTAGAGACACCAAAATAACTGGCACGGCATTGCCGTACAGTAACGTCGCAGCATCGCGCTGCATTAGTTCACTCAGCTCTTGGTTACGATTAGTCAAGAAATAGCCTTACTTAAATAGTTAACTTCCCCTGAACAAGCATAGAATAAAAAACCGAGATGGTACGAATAACGAATGGCTGGCGTTGTTTTCAAGGTAAAGCTTTATTTAGTTGCTACAATACCGATAGTCATTTTTAGGCATGAGCTGTTTGACTTCACTTGCTCCCTTGCGCAACAGGCGGGCCACAGACTCGATTTCTTCCACTTTGCTTAGCCTGATACAAATACTCATCGGCCTGTTTGATAATGCTGTCGGGGTCTGAACCAGGTACCATTTCTGCCAGTCCTGCACTGAAGGAAACCCTGACTGAAACAGCACCAGTTTGAATTGGTAACTCATCAATGGCTACCCGTAAACGCTCAGCAACCCGGATTGAGGACTCAAGACTTAATTGCGGCCAGGCGATTAAAAACTCCTCACCTCCCCAGCGCGCCAGCATATCATTGTCTCGCTTTAGCTTTGAAAGCTCATCTGCGACTTTTTTGAGAACGAGATCGCCGATGTCGTGACCATGTTGATCATTGATCTGTTTGAAGTGATCAATGTCCAACAACATGAGCGTGGCTTTGATGCTTCCATTATCAACTTTTTCCTGGATCGACTCCAACGTCTCCCGACCCTGACGGCGATTATCCAGCCCTGTCAACTCATCTGTCCGGGCTTTTCTCTCCAACTGCGACATGGCAACATTTAATTCGTTTTGCGCCTTTTGCAGATGTAACTTGGTGTCCCTCGCTTTATCTCGACTCAGGCGCATAGACCGTCCCATCATAGTCAGATAGAGACTAACCATTAAAAATGCACCAAGTGAAACCGTCTCTGAAACAACATTGACTGGCTGACCAAAGAACCTTTCGCCAACATTAACAACGAACAGGTAGCTCAGTACAACGCCGATACATAGAGTCAGACCTTCCCTCAAGCTGCCTATCAAGGCAACAAAAACAAACGTCATCATGGCAAAAATAAGTGCCACTGAACGATTTTCTGCCATCAATAGCGCATAGAACGCGAACATGATCAACCAGGCAACAAGCTGAAACACCGTTTGCCAGTACAAAAATCGATGCGTGATTTGGCCAGCCCTGAGAATCAAAACGTAGGCAAATAAATTGGTCAGAACCGTGTAAAAATACAGGTAGAAAAAAGGCTTGGTACCAAAAGGCTGGAAGCCCATACACAAGCTGATGGCAGCAATAAAGTAGGGAGCATGATAGCCGGCTAAAGCCATCAGGGTAGATTTAAGGGCCTGACGTCGTCGGGCGACAAACACCCCGGTAACATTGCCATTGGCAAACTGCTCTGACCAGTGGATAAAACGGTTTAGAGACATAAACGGCCAGGCTAATTCCTTCGGTGATTAGAAAAACTACTACTCACCTAATGATAGCTGTATATAAAAGTTATGCTTAACCAAGACAAATCTAATGTGAATTTTTGCGCGTAGTAGATGTTAGGCAAAGTTGGTACATGTCTTTTTAGAGGAAGGTTAAGCGGCAGCAACCCTTGAGGCTTAATAAAGCCCGGTGGGTTACTGCCACCTTAGAGCAGGTTAATTACTGAACGTTCAGGCAGAGAATTTCTGCTTAAACCTTTCCCTGACGCCCTGAATGATGGCGAAAAATACCGGGATCATTGGCGTGCCTACCAACAGCGCCGTTACCATGCCCCAGAGAACCGTATGACCCAGCGACATCTGGCTGAACATACCGGCACCGGAGGCAAATACCAGCGGAAAAATACCCAGTACAAACGACAGAGCTGTCATACAGACAGCGCGAAAACGCAGCCTTGCTGCTTCCGACGCCGCCTCGAGTATGGAGAGGCCGCCTTGTACCCGACGCTCAAGGGCAAACTCAACGATTAGTATCGCATTCTTGGCAGCCAGGCCGATTAACAGTACAAGGCCCACCTGAGCAAAGAGATCAAGCGCTCCCAGCTGAGGAATGCCTATTTGGCCCACCGCAAGCAAGCCGCCAATTGCCCCTGCCACAGCGACAGGCACCACCAGAATAATGGCTGCAGGAATCGACCAGCTTTCGTATTGCGCCACCAAAAACAGGTAGATGAAGATAAGCGCCAGGCCAAATGCAATAATTGCCTGATTACCAGCCTTCGCCTCCTGATAACTCATACCCGTCCATTCTGTCTTATAACCTTCCGGCAGGTTCTCTTTGGCGATACGTTCAAGCTCTGCCATGGCATCGCCACTGGCAACCCCGGGTGCGGCACTGCCACGCAAAATGGCCGAGCGGTACAGGTTATAACGTGTACCAACATCGGCACCAAGCGTGGGCGATATGCTAATCAGGGTTGATAAAGGCACCATTTTTCCTGAGCTGGTACTAACATAGAGCTGGTCGATATCACGTAACTCGGAACGAAATTCCGGAGCCGCCTGCATCATCACCCGAAAGCTTTGACCAAAGAGCGAGAAATCGTTGATGTACGCTGACCCTAACTGGCTTTGCAAGGTGGCGAATATATTCGTCAGCGGTACTTGCAAAGTTTTAGCTTTGTCGCGGTTAATATCGATAAAGTACTGCGGAACATTGGCACGGAACGTCGTAAAGGCGTCTTTAATCAGTGGCGACTGGTTTGCTGCCGCCGCCAGATTCTGTATCACGCCTGCCAGTTCCTCATGACTGCGCCCCTGGGTATCTTCGACCACCAGCTCCATACCGCCGACCACACCCATACCGGGAATCGATGGAGGCGGGAAAACCTGCACCAACGCTTCAGGGATTTGTTGATAGGCGAGCTGGTTGATTCTTCCGGCAACTGCAAAGGATATGTCCTTGAAGTCGGGGCGATCATTCCAGTGTTTCAGTACGATAAAGCCAGTACCACCGTTACTTTGTGCAGCACCTGCAAGAATTGAATAGCCTGACAAAAATGTGGCTGACTCGACAGCCGGATCAGCCTCAATCAGTTTCTGCAATTTTTCCATTACTTTCTTGGTTCGGGTAATGGAGGCAGCATCTGGCAACTGCACGTTCATCATCAGCACCCCTTTGTCCTCTGTTGGAACAAAGCCCGTCGGAATGGTTTTCACCCCTAGCAGCAACCCGGCCATGATGCCGACAAACAGCAAACCAACCATGCTGCGCCGAGAAAGCATCTTGCCGACCACCCCCATATATTTGTTAGTTATGCCATCAAACATCCGGTTGAATTTTTGAAACCAACCTGGCTGAGTTGTCTGTCGGCGCAACACCAAACTGGCAACGGCAGGGCTAAGTGTTAGAGCACAAACAGAAGAAAGCACCACCGCAACACAGATCGTTACGGCAAACTGGTTGTACATCACACCGGTAATACCAGGTAAGAGCGCAACCGGCACGAACACTGCCAGTAATACCAATGTCGTTGCCACGATTGGACCACTCACCTCCTCCATGGTGCGCGTAACAGCATCTTTGACACTGATATCTTTATCTTCAACAAGGTGCCTGTCGGTGTTTTCAACGACCAGAATGGCATCATCAACGACGATACCGATGGCCAGAATTAACCCAAACAAGGTTACCGTATTGATCGTCATACCACTTAATAGCAATACCGCAAAGGTGCCGATTAATGACACCGGAATTGCCACGGTAGGCACCAGCGTAGGCCGCCAGTCACCGAGAAAAATAAAGGTAATAAAAATAACTAAACCAACTGCCTGAAATAAAGAAGTGGTCACCTGACTGATCGACACTTCAACATAGCGTGTGGTGTCGTAACCAATTTCATACTCCAACCCGGCAGGAAACGACTGATACATCTCGGCCAGTTTGGCTTTAACCTCGGCGCCGGTAATCAATGAGTTTGCACCTGGCAATAGATACACAGCCATAACAGTTGCCGGGCGATTTTTGAAATTACCACTAACCTTGTAGTCAAGCTGACCCAGCTCTATTTTCGCCACTTGTTTAAGGCGAACCGCAGCACCATCATCCGATACCCGCAAGATAATGTTTTCAAACTCTTCAACGGTTTTAAGACGGCCTTTCAGTTGCAACGTATACTCGGTGCTTAAGTTACCATCGTATGGCGGAGAGCCTATTTTACCGGCGGGAGACTGCAGGTTTTGCTCATTCAAAGCGTTACTGATATCTGCCGTCGTAATGCCAAGAGAAGTCATTTCCGCTGGGTTTAACCATAGCCGCATAGAATAATCGGCGGTACTAAAGACCACCGCATCCGAGACCCCCGGCGTACGCTTTAAACTGCTTTGAATATTGAGAAGACCATAATTGGCGATAAACAACTCATCGAGGCTGCCATCTGGCGAATAGAGGTTAATGGTAAAAAGAATATCTGGCGAGATCTTATCGATTGTCAGGCCCTGCGCTCTTACCTCTGGTGGCAGTGACGGCTCAGCCAGTTTGACGCGATTTTGTACCCGTACCAATGCCATATCCGCGTCATCACCAACACCGAATGTTATAGTCAGGCTGTAACTACCATCGTTTGCCGAGTTAGAAGACATGTATTCCATGCCTTCAACCCCATTGACCGCGTCTTCAATGACCTGGCCAACACTTTCTTCCATTACCGCAGCCGAAGCTCCAGGCCATTTGGCCTGCACTTTTACTTGCGGCGGCGCAATTTCAGGGTACTCGGACACTGGCAGCAATTTCTGCGAAATCAGGCCCGCAAGCGTAATGACCAGCGCAATAACAATCGCAAACTTGGGTCGTTGAATAAAGGTTTTACTTATCACTGACGTCACCCTCGCTTGGTGCCGTGGCTGCCTTATACTCCGACACGGTAACAGTGGTACCAGGGCGCGCCTTTTGTACACCGCGGACGATCACTTGCTCATCGAGTTCGAGGCCATCAGCGACCAATACGTTTTCGCCAAAGCGATCGCCGGTCGTGATATTCTTACGGGAAACCATGTTCTCATTGTCGACGACGAGAACATAGGTACCAACCTGATCTACTTGAACCGCTGCCTGCGGTACCATCAGTCCCATTAAAGGCTCGTTTAGTTGCAGTACAGCCGTCACAAACATGCCAGGGCGTAACAAGTCGCCTTCGTTATTGATCCGGGCGCGGGATTCGATCGTGCCAGTCGCTGTGTCGACCCGGTTAGAAAAATAATCGAGTGTCGCGGTGTGAGGATAGACAGAGCCGTCAGGCATATGCAAACTAACTACGATGTCCTCAATTTTAATTTTGCTGTCAGCGCGCTTGGTTGCCAACAGAATCTTTTCGGGCAGCTGGAATACCACATCCATATCATCTTGACCGACCAGTGTCGTTAATGCTCCCGACTGAGGGCTAACTACATCACCAACAGCAGGTTTTGACCGACCAATACGGCCATCCTGTTGTGCTTTTATCGAGGTGTAGGCAAGATCAACCTCAGCACTTTCAACGGCAGCTTTGGCAGACTCTAAAGCGGCCGCGGCTTCTAGCTTCTTCGCTTCAAGGGTGTCGTATTCAGACGCAGAGATATAACCATCGTCCACCAGCTTTGCGCCTCGCTCGAAGTTTTTCTCGGCGTTGTGCAGGTTCGCATCAGCTTTCGCAAGATCTGCTTTGGCCTTGTTTAAGGCGGCTTTAAACGGAGCCGGATCAATATCAAACAAGTCGGCACCTTTGCTAACCTGATCACCCTCTTTAAAGTGTATCGCCATGAGCTTGCCGGATACCTGTGCCGTTATTTCAACATCACTGCGGGACTCTATGCGAGCGTTAAACCCTTTCTGGGGGGTGTAGGGGTGTTCTTTAGTTTTGATTACGAACACTTCCGGCACTGGTTTGGCAGCGGTTTCCTGCTTGTCGCATCCAGATAATAGGGGCATCACCATAAACGAGGTGAGAAGCATGGCCAAAGCACGCATGAAAAACTCCTGATTGGTTTTTATAGAAATTGAAAGGAAGACTGGCCACAGTATAGCTATATCCCGTGAAGGTTAAACAGTTTTAATCGAGTTTCATTCTCAGCATCAACACAGTATCTGTTGCAGGCATGATCACGTTTCAACACACGGCCTTTCATCTTTCGTATAGCATCGGATCAAACAATAGCCTCCATTAACAAAGACTCAGGGGTTAGATTGGTGTTTATTCTTTCAGCAGGGGGCATCCGTAACAACGCGTATCACCGCCCACCAGCCTAAACTAGACCCCCACTTTATGTTCCAACCGTCTATAATCAGATGGCCTGGGCGTCGTTAAACCAAAGTCGCCGCATTGCTGAGGGCTGGCTCCAAGTTAGTAAACACGGCTATAGATCGCGCGCGACTGCTACGCACATATGCTCGCAACAGATGGCGAGGTGCAACCATGAGGATAGTAAATGCCTAAAAATTGGAGGGGGGATATTGCCTTTTCGGATAATATGGCGATATTTCGGGGCCATGTTGGCGACAATAAACGACACAGTCACTGGGCTTCCCAAATTACGATAGCGTTAGACGGAGAGATTGAATTTGAATCCGCTTCCGGCTTGATGCGCTCACAGGCCGTCTACTTTGCTTCAAAAACCGAACATCGTTTACTCTCGGGTTTTGTTTGTTCGATCTATTTTGATCCGATGTTTGATGCCATACCCAAAACCCTGAAGGAGAAGACACGTGACGGTTGTGCCCCTCTTTGCCGCGAAGATTTGCCAGACGCGTTGGGCGCCATCACGAAAAACACCGACCTTACCGCGCTGGTCAACTCTCCCCCTTTTAACCTGACTGATCTCACATCCTCATCAAACGCGAGATTGCAAAACGTCATACAAGAGGTAAAAACCAAACTTAGCGAAGGGGTAGACGTAGATCGCGATTATTTAGCTCAACTTGTGCATCTTTCACCAACACGTTTTTCCCATTGGTTTGTCGAACAAACCGGGGTTCCGTTAAGAAGCTATAAGAAGTGGCTCAAGTTAAGAGTAGCGATGGATGCATTGTTAGAGGGGATCTCGCCTATGAACGCGGCCATGTTGGCAGGATTCAGCGATCTGACCCATATGAGCCGTGAGTTTTCTGATTCTTTTGGTCTCACTTATCTTGATGCCCAGCGTGCCTGGGAGCATGTCAGAAAAAACTAGCTCTTTCGTTCAATACGGCAAAAAATTGGTTTGTTACCCTGATGACCATTCTTAATTACCGTTACCTCTCCTCTTAGGTGTGGGTTAATGACGAGTTACGCGAGCTGGACGATAGGAATCAAGACATGAAAGTGAGGGAGGGGTTTGTTCAATCTAATGGACATCGTTTGGCCTATTTGGCCGTCAATGAACACCTTGCCCGCGAAGACCAGCCCAGCATCGTATTTATCCATGGCGTATTGGCCTCGGTAAACTTTTGGCGCGATTGTGTGCCAGCAGGCATCAAAGAAGGTCACGCCTGGTACTCTCTGAGTTTGCCGGCGCATCACCCATCAGAGGTGCCAGTGGACTTTGCGCCTGAGCAAGTGAATGAACAATGGTTCTACCACACAATGAGTGGCGCACTCAGCGCGCTTTTAGGCGACAAGAAGGCGATTATCGTCGGCCACTCTACCGGAGGATTTATCGCATTAAATCTTGCCATAAACCAAGCACCGAATGTTGTTGGTATTGTCAGCATTGCAGGCTTTCATAGCGGAAACTGGGGGGGCGTTGAGGGGCTATTAGTGAAACTGGCGGGGCTGGGGAAGTGGGCGAGAAGTTTGTTTGTCGCTAACGTCGCACTGGCACAAAAAAGCCGTTTTATTCAACGCACATTTGCGAGTTTTTTGTCCTACAACCACAAAGCCTATCGATTAAGCTCTGTGAGTCAGCGCATGATCGAAAACATACAAGACAATACGCGTCAGCAGGACCCTGGGGCATTGTTCCCTCTATTTAATCGAATGGGATCGATAGACATTGCAGACCAGTTGCAGCAGATAACATTGCCGTGTTACCTCTTTGCAGGCACCCATGATCCAATCGTTCCTGCCGCACAGTCGCTCCTATTAGCCAGCCGCATTCATAACGCTAAAACGGTGGTTTTCCGTCATGTCGGCCACATGCCTTTTATGGAGGATACTGAAGCATACTTTAACGCGTTAGAGCGCGCGCTCATCGATATCGAGGCACAATATAATCGTAGCAAAACACAGAAAACAGTAGAGATACCCTATGAATTACCCACAGTTTAAAGAAGACCTGCAACGTATTCACGAATCTGAAGTCTATGGTCTTGCGGTATTTGAAGCCGCTGCCCGGCTAACCCTGAACAGAGAGCGCAGACAAAAGTGGCTCACCTTAAAAGCCCTGGAAGAGACGACGTTAGCGCGTTACCTGGCGTATATGGAAGCATCAAAACAGGCGGTAGTTAACCCTACTGGGTGGCGCTTAAAGGGGCTCGTTGAAGGCGCAGGATTAGGCATTCTGCCCTGGCGCATAGCGATGAAACTGCTGAGAGACGGCACGTTGCCGTTTCAGGAAAAATTTCTGCGGCTTAAGGACAATGCAGAAGGAACTCATCGGGAGTTTTTTGCCTACGTTTATGCCCATGAAAAAGCCATTGAAGCATTTGCCAATAAAGAGCTATCAGGGGGTCAAGACAGTTTAAAACCGGTGAAAAAATTGCTGGCTCTTTAAGCCAGCTTGTTTTTTTAAAGACTTGGAAAACGCTTTTCTATCAGACCATAGCTTTCTTGATGAGTTCGTACTGGCACCTTGCGCAGATTATTACTCATGTACCAATGGCGCGGAGATGCCTTAAAAAACTGAAATGCACTGGCTATATGGCCACCAATAAGTCTTCTCCACCTTCGGGATTCTCTGCGATTCGAGCCGGTCAAACTGGCTACACCACCTCCCCCGCGGCATGTCCCGACGCCCAGGACCATTGAAAATTAAAGCCGCCTAGCCAGCCCGTTACGTCGACAACTTCACCAATAAAATACAACCCGCCGACTTTGTTCGACATCATGGTTTTGGATGAGAGTTCATCCGTATTCACGCCCCCCATTGTAACCTCTGCGGTACGGTAGCCTTCTGTACCAGAAGGGGTTACGCTCCAGCTTGTTAACTGCTGTTCAATTTGGGTGATTTCCGGTGCGTTTAACTGCTTGATCGGTTTATTGACAAACCATTTCTCACACATCCACGCAGCCATTTTTTTGGTGAATTTTTCACTTAACAAGGTTTTTAATTCTGCATTAGGGCGTGTTTCTTTTTCGCTGGCAAACCAATCTGCAATGCTCTGTGCTGGTGAAAGGTTAATTTCAATTTTATCGCCAACATTCCAGTACGAAGATATTTGCAGTATTGCCGGGCCACTTAAGCCTCGATGAGTGAACAAAATATTCTCACGAAACGACGTGCCATTGCAGCTAACAATCGCATCTAGAGATGCGCCGGACATTTCAGTGCAAAGAGCCTTTAAGCTGTCCGTCACAACAAAGGGTACTAAACCAGCGCGTGTGGGATAAACCTTGTGGCCAAATTGCTCGGCGACTTTATAACCAAAACCGGTTGCCCCCATCGTTGGGATGGAGAGCCCACCCGTGGCAATTACCAAAGACTCGCAGTCGATGGCCTGTTGATCCGTTTCAAGATGGAAGTGGTCATCTTCTTTGCGAATGCTTAGTACGCTGGTGTTCAGTTGCAGTTTAACACCTGCATCACTGCATTCTTTTAGCAGCATATTAAGTATATCGCTGGCTTTGTTATCGCAAAAAAGCTGCCCAAGTTTTTTCTCGTGATAAGCAATGCCATGGGTGGCGACTAACGCTATAAAGTCCCACTGGGTGTATCTTGCCAATGCAGACTTGCAAAAATGTGAGTTATGAGAGATAAAATTCTCTGGCTCTGCGAACATATTGGTGAAGTTGCAGCGGCCACCGCCAGACATCAGGATCTTTTTCCCTGGCTTATTAGCATGATCAAGCAGCCGTACTGATCTGCCACGCGCACCAGCGGTCATCGCGCACATCAATCCCGCAGCCCCCGCCCCCACGACGACCACATCGACTTTTTCTACAGCACCATGTTTTTGCACACATATTCCTTTTTAATCTGAAGAGATAACCGACCCTAACGCAGTGAAGAAAACCGCTTCACTATTTCTTCCATTAACAGCTCGGTTGCCGGGCCATTGGTTGTAGTAGACCCGGGCACTAGATAGACAGGTATATGACGCTCGGCCTGCCATGTCAGATCAAGCACCACTATCTCGCCACAGTTTATTAACTCTTTCGCTGCAGATCGCGGTACAAAGGCAAACCCCAGACCACGACGCACTACTCCCAACGCTGTTTGAAAGTGGCTGACCGTCCATCGCTGCTCTGCCCCTAGCCAGCCTGCATCTTGCTGGCGTTTGGTGCCCGAATCCCTAAGCACTACCTGTCGATAAGCTTTCAGTTCATTTTCAGAAATGTCACGTTTATTGGCAAGCGGATGATGCTTATGCACCACCGGTATCATACTCACAGTTTCGAGTTTTTTACCCATAAAACCCGGCGGTACTCTAGGTGTGATGGCTAATGAGACGCGTCTTTCTAAAAGCATTTCATCGGTTCCAGACAGCGATGTCTCATACATTTTTACGCGGGTAATGGGTGATACTTTGGCCAGCGCTTCGAATGCCCAGAGCAAAGGTTCGATATCAGCGATCACGTCTATGGCAACGGTAATCTCAGACTCCCACCCTTCGGAGAGTAATCGGGCAGTTTCTTCAGCGTCTCTGGCGAGCTTCAATACCTCCACCGCTCGTCGATAAAGGATCTCTCCTGCCTCTGTCAGCACTGCTTTTCTGCCATCCTGACGCAATACTTTTACCGGCAGCTGCTCTTCTATTTTTTGAATGGCGTAACTTACGGTAGATTGACTTTTACTCAGCGCATCTGCGGCGCGGGCATATGAGCCCTCTTCGACAACAGCCTTTAAGGCAGCCCACTGTTCTAAGGTGATTCTGGGGTGATTCATATAACTGCACCAACGAGAAAAACAACATTATGCCAGATAACATCGATTTTTTCGATATTAATAGTCGCATAATTACCACTTCCAATCGATATATGCGATATATATTACAGGTACAGCGTTACCTACCCCACTTAAAGGAATCTTAAACATGTCGAATATACTGCAATTAGATACCAGTATTTTTTCTGGCCAGGGCTTTTCTTCGGTACTGGCCAGCGAACTTGTCGTTCAGTTAGCAAATAAATCCGAGCAGAGCGTGCTGGTTCATAAAGACTTTGCTAAACACCCTATTCCTCATTTTGATGCCAACTATATTACCGCTATCAGCACGGCAGAGAATGAGCGCACCGAGACGCAAAAGTCTCTGGCAGCGTTTTCAGATCAACTCATTGCAGAACTCAAGGCCGCCGACAACATCGTTATTGGGTTACCCATGTATAACTTTGGTATTCCATCAACATTAAAGGCATGGTTCGATCACGTGGCCCGTGCCGGCACAACCTTTAAATATACCGAGACCGGCCCGCAGGGTCTGCTTACCGACAAAAAAGTCTATTTAGTCACCACTCGAGGAGGCATCCATAAAGACAGTGCGCAAGATACACAAATCCCGTTTGTGAAAACCTTTCTGGCGTTCCTGGGATTAACGGATGTCGAGGTGATTTACGCGGAAGGCCTAAACCTTGGCAATGGGCAAAGAGAAAAAGGGCTTGAGACTGCTCGCAAACTCATAGAGTCAGTCGCAGCCTAGGTGCCGAAGCAGTATTTACTAAACACCAAAGGTCCTGCTGGCATCTACGCCGACCAGGATCTTTGGTGGTCATCCCTAAAAAGGAAACAGTAGCGGTAACATAATAAGCGTGAGAATAAGAGAGATAATCTGCAAAGGCACACCAACCTTCACAAAATCCATAAATTTATAGTTGCCGGCAGCCACCACAAGCGTGTTGACGGGGGATGCGATGGGTGTTGCGAATGCGGTAGAAGCAGCAATGGCGACAGCCATCATCATAGGTTCAGGGTTCACCTGTAACAAGGTTGCAGTGCTAAGGGCGATGGGTGCAATCAATACCGTTGTGGCCGTATTGGATATCACCTGACTAAATAGTGACGTTAAAATAAATAAGCTGGCACACATGATCAGTGGCGTGCTACCGCCCAGCATCGCCACAAGATTATCCGTGATGAGTGTGAGCGCACCGGTCTTTTCCATGGCAGCGGCCAGTGGCAACATCCCCGCTATCAGCACCAGACTTCGCGAATTAAGTGAGGCATACGCCTCTGGCAAGGTGACACATTTCGTCGCCACCATCGCGATCGCCGCGAATAGTATTGCGGTCAGGCCCGGCAGCCACCCCGCCACCATGGTGACGATCATTGCTAGAAGAATAAACAATGCCATGGGAGCACCTTCTGACCGGCTGGCAACTTCTTCCATTTCGGCGGGAGTTTCCAGAACCACAAAGTCACGCTTGTTTTCGAGCTCTTGAATAAAACGCCAGCCGCCCGCCAACAACAAGGTATCCCCATACATTAAAGGCTCGCTATTAAACCCCGCCTCCAACGGTGAATTGTTACGGCGCACACCAATGATGCTTAAATTGAATTTTTGGCGAAAACGACCGTCACGGATTGTTTGCCCTATCAATGCCGAACCAGGCCGCAACATCACTTCGGCAAAACCAAACTCTTCCTGTACGCGCCTGATATCAGCGTTAGTAATCGGATGACTTAGCAGACGCAGATCCTGACAAAGTCTGTGCAGATTATCAGACGTTGCATAGACAAATATCTCATCGCCCTTGTGGAAAACTGTTTCTGCCAAAACAGGCATCAACGACTTAATCACCTGACCCCGGCGACGAATACCAAACACGGTAACTTCATAAGCCGTACGCATACCAACATCAACAACGGTGCAGCCAATAAGTGGCGAGTCTTCCACTACCTGCAGTCGGTGCAGTAAATTCCCAACGCCGTATTTTTCTGCAAAATCGTCAAGATGTGGATGCGGATTATCCGGGTCTCTTAATTCACCTTCTGGTAACAGTTTTTTTACAGCAACTATCAGATAAGCGATACCTGCAATAAGAATCACACCGCCAATGGGGGTAAACTCGAAAAAGCCAAAAGGTTGATGGCCTGCAGACGCTAATATTCCACTGGCAACGATATTAGGCGGCGTGCCGATCAACGTCAGCATACCGCCGATAAGCGCCGCAAAAGCCAGTGGCATCATCAAACGGGAGACACTCATTCCTGATTTTCGGGCAATACTGAGCACCACAGGGATAAACAGCGCCACAGCGCCTGTCGAACTCATAAACGCTGAAAGCAATGCCACGGCAGGCATCAGCAATAACAGCAGGCGAGTTTCGCTGGTGCCACCAACTTTTAATATCCAACTGCCAACAATCGCCGCCACACCGGTGCGATAAAGCCCTTCGCCAACCACAAAGAGTGCCGCAATAGTAATGACGATAGATGCGCCGAAACCTGAGACAGCCTCATTTGGGGAGATAATTCCTGACAAAGCCAGTGCCAGAACCACCAGTAATGCCACCATATCCATTTTGATTTTATCGATGACAAATAAAACAATGGTGACCAATAGCAGACCAAAAACAAACACCAGCTCTCGGGCTTCCCAAATTGCCTCAAAACTCATTTATTAACACCCTGATGACTTTACAAATTAAACGGATATAACAGCCTTTACATAAAGGCTCTGACGGCAATGCGGGCGTAATGATCAACCAATAGAAATGCAAACAGTGCGCTCAGATAGAAAATAGAATAACCAAAGGTTTTCATCGCATGTTGATCACTCTCTGTCGAGTAGAGTTTTGCGGCGTGATAGACAAATCCAACCCCCAGGGCCAACGCCCCAGCCAGATAAACCAGACCAGTCATTTTGATCACGAACGGAATCAGTGTCACAGCAACCAGCATCAGCGTATAGAGCAATATTTGCAGTTTGGTGAAATCAATACCGTGGGTTACCGGCAGCATCGGTAAATTAGCTTTGGCGTAGTCATCTTTACGCCGAATGGCCAGCGCCCAGAAATGCGGCGGTGTCCAAATAAATATAATTAAGAACAGTAACAGCGCCTCGGTATTGACCGTACCGGTAATGGCTGCCCAGCCAAGCACCGGTGGGGCAGCACCAGCGGCGCCCCCCAAAACGATATTGTGCGGCGTATTGCGCTTGAGAAACATGGTGTAAACCACGGCATAACCAATCATGGAAATAAGTGTTAGGAGCGCAGTCAGATTATTAACGAAGGCGACCAGCAAAACCATCGATAATGCGCAAAGCCCAAGAGCAAATGTGATTGCCGCACGGGACGATAAACCACCTGTAGGCAGCGGCCGGTTTTGGGTACGCTCCATCAACAGATCAATACGCTGATCAACCCAATGGTTAACCGCAGCGCCGGATGCCGCCGCCAAACCAATGCCCAGCGTACCAAAGACGAACTCTTGTAAAGGAATGGCGCCAGGGGTCGACAGCAGCATCCCCACCACCGCAGTGAATACAATCAGCAAAACAACTTTGGGCTTGCATAGCTCAAGATATTGCCGCCATCTTATTTTTTCTACGTTTACACTTAGTACGGATTCAGCCATGTGATTCACCTCGTTTTTATATTTATTTTTGTAGTCCGCCAGCCAGTCCAAACCTGCCTGTAGATGCTTCAGAACTGTCTATCGTGTTTTTCGCCGTGCACCGATTATCCTGATAGCAACAAAACATTCTGTAATTCAATGTCACCATCGTTAACAACAAGACGGCTGCGCCGCCATTATGTGCCACCGCAACAGGCAGCGGTAAAACCAACAGGATATTCAATAGCCCCAGAGATACCTGCAACAGCAAAGCGAGCAATCCAACCAGCGCTATTCTTTTAGTGACATGGTCAAACGACACTCGTAACAGTGAAACGAGCAAACTGCCAACCAAGAGTAAAACGGTTATTGCCCCCAGACGGTGGGTCATATGCACGGCGGTACCAGCCTCCATAGAGAGTACGCCACCTTCATAGTCCACACCGACTTCGCGCCAGATTCTAAAACCTTCTTTAAAATCCATCGATGGCCACCACTGCCCCTGACACGTTGGCAAGTCCCAACAATGCAGTGCCACATAATTGGTACTGGTCCAGCCGCCTAAACCAATTTGCATATACACCAGCAGCATCGCCCCGGCAGCCCACCAGCGCAATGTAGTCGATGCTGGCCGTGCCAAACGAGATGAGGTATTGAGACTGATGTTTGCAGCCCTCAGCGAGCTTTGTGCAGGTGCATTTACATCCGCTTTTACACGATACAGGCGCAACGCCGTCAACCATAGCAGCGCTGCGGTTAACATCCCCATTAATAAATGCATCGTAACAACCGCAGGCTTTAGTAACAGGGTAACCGTCCACATTCCTAACAGGCCTTGAAATATCACTAATACGACCAGCATTAACGGCAACCAGGTGACACCGGTTAGCTTTCGCGCTCGCCAAGAAAATGCAGCTAACAATATGATCACCAGCCCTAATGTGCTGGCCAGATAACGGTGTGCCATTTCTTTCCAGGCTTTGTCAGTTTCAACCGGCCGATGGGGGAAGGCAGCATTGGCCTGGGCGATTTCATGGAGTTCATCAGGGGCAATGATTTGCCCGTAACAGCCAGGCCAATCTGGGCAACCGAGCCCCGCGTGAGACAACCTTACCCATGCACCAAGAACGATAACAAGCAGCGCCAGCATCGTTCCGCATGCAGCCAGCCCCAATAGTCTGTTTAGCGTTGTATTATTATTCATACTCGCTCTTTACACATCAGGTGAAACTTATGTTGCGATATTGTCGGTGCAAGACACGCACGTTAAGTTGTTTTAGTGCTTCTATTTTTTATTTACTTTAAATAGCCTTTCGAGGTCATCCAACAAAAACTTCGCAGGCATATCAGGCGTATAAGCCATCATAAAGTTGCCCAAGGGATCAATCAGAAATACACCATGGGTCATGCTTGGCATCGCACCACCGAGCTGTGACAACAACCGATCAACAGATGTACGGGGAGACATGACAAACATTGTCCCGGGAAACTCGGAGGCCCTTTGCCTAACCACTTCCATCTGGGCGGTATCGGTTACCAGCGCCACGCGTTTAACCTGGTCACGACCCACCCCCATAGCGCGCCGGACTTGCCCCATATCAAACAACGTCTTTTTACAAACGTCTTCGCAAGTAGAGTCGATAACAGTGACCATTGTCCAATGGTTCTGCCACTGGCTCACTGAAGTTGTACCAGAGTCAATAATGCGATCTTCACTTCCCTGCTCGTCTGCACTTTCACTGCTAGCCTGATACTGCCCCATGAGATAATCAAAGCGCAGATCATCTAAAGCCCTCATGGGAGATATCAAGACGCCTTTGTTACTGGGGGAAATGGCAATAACTGGTTCGTCAGAAAACAAGTAGTACCAGGAAATCACATAAGGGAGCGCAAACAGCAGCAGCATGATGAGCACCGGCCTGGCGCTGCGGAAGGGAGATATCCGTTCAGGTGTCGGTGATTGCGTCGAACCCTTTTCGGGCACGCCAGAAACGGGAGTATTCATATTTGCCATGGTGACCTGCAGCGTTCTGGTTATTGTTTTTAATTTTTTTTAACCGATATTGTGGCGATAAAAGCAGGAAGAAGAGCACAGGCTTTTAAGCATATCGTTTTTATTTTTATTACTCTGAGCTTTGTTGATTTTTACTTCTCAGGCTCATTGAAACGTACCCCATTAAAACAAATAAAACGAAAACATACCACTGAATCGCGTAGCCGATATGCATGCCAACTTTGGCATCAAATTGCGTTGGATTAACACGTAATGCCAGCGCGTCTTCTGGCGATAACTCCAATACAAGCGGTAAAACGGTTGTCCCCAATCGATGCGATAAATACTCAAGATCGACATAAAACCATAGCCCTTCCTGTTCCAAATCGGGCCTGGGTAAATCTGACAACATAACAGGTTTAGAGCGTGGCGCGACCAACGTACCCCTGACCTGCACCGGTAAGGATGACGACACAATATCTGGCAGAACCCCCCTTGTTTTATCGGCAACAACCCAACCGCGATTTACCAGTACGACCTGCCCCGTTTCCAGCCGCAGAGGCACATGTAGCAAGTAGCCCGGTTTACCATCAAGGATGACGTTGTCGACGTAGAACGCATCGTCAATTTCAAAAGTACCCGAAGCACTTACTTTGCGATACACCATCATCTCATCATTGCCACCTATCCCCTGCTGTATCAAATCTGACAAGGGCTGCTCCGGCATTCGCTGCTTACTATCGTATGACTGCTGCAGCGTTTCTTTCTCAATGACGCGCAAACATTGCCATGTCCCCAAAAATAAAAACACCACGATTAACAGGCCGCAAAAAAGCGTCAGGAATGGTCTAAAGACAAAGCGTTTATTATTGATCAAAAAACATAAACCTCTTGCAGCAACAACGAATGTGGTTATTATTTCTTAATTCCGTAAGACAGTGCACGAACACGGCCAATAACGTCATCATAATAAAAACTCAGGTGCTTTATGTTTAAAATTCTCATTATTACGCTGCTGATTGCCATTCTGGCCAGTCTATTCAGTGGTGCTTTCTTCCTGACAAAAGACGCGAGCGGCCAGCAACGGGTGGCCAAGGCACTAACCATTCGGATCGTGCTGTCGATCAGCTTACTTGTGTTAATTGTTGTTGGTGCCATGATGGGATATATCACACCAAACTCATTGGGCTCACCCTAAACCAGCGATACTTCCGAAGACTTTGCTAAAGCGATAAAAAAGGTGGCCTAAGCCACCTTTTTTTATTCACAGGATTAGATCCAGTAAACAAAGATATACAAACCCAACCACACGACATCAACAAAGTGCCAATACCAGGCAACTGCCTCAAAAGCGAAGTGCTTCTCAACGGTAAAATGATCTTTAATACTACGCACGGTAATAACGATCAGCATGATAGTGCCGATGGTAACGTGCATGCCATGAAATCCGGTGAGCATAAAAAACGTTGAGCCGTAAACGCCGGACGCCAGCGTTAGGCCAAGCTCTTGATACGCATGAACGTACTCATACACCTGCAATGAGAGGAAGAAAAGACCTAAAGCAACAGTGCATGCCAGCCCGGTAACCAAATGGGTTTTACTATTCTTTTTTAGCCCCCAGTGCGCCCATGTAATGGTTGCACCGCTGGTCAATAATATGATGGTGTTGTACAGAGGTATACCGCCAGCCCCCATCGCTTCTTTAACCTGGGTGTACTTGTCGGGGTCAGGTGTATTAACCAGCGGCCAGGTGGCCTTAAAACCGTCCCATAGCAAATTCGACGACCCAAGATGCCCTTCACCACTTAGATAAGGCAAGGCGATATTTCGAATGTAATAGAGTGTGCCAAAAAATGCCGCAAAGAAAAAAACTTCAGAGGTAATAAACCACATCATGCCTTGTCGAAACGATGTATCGACCTGGGTGCTGTATTTACCCGACATGCTCTCGTCAATCACATCGTTAAACCACCCGTAAAACAAATAGAAAATAATGCACAGACCCGCAACGGTTGAAAAGGGGCCAAAAGACATTCCATTCGCCCAAAAAGCGAACCCTAAAACCGTTAGGAAAATACCGGCAACTGCTATGATCGGCCAGTGACTTCCTTCTGGAACATAATAATGTTCACCTGTTGCTGCCATAAGACTTATCCTCTTTTGTTTTTGTAGCCTTACTTAAATGTAGTTTAGTTTTGTCTATTCAGCGCATCGAAATCCGTCGAGCAGATTGACCTTCATAATCATTGTCTGCTGCTGATAGATCTGGCTTTTCTAAAGCCTTACCCCGGTCTATATCCATAATCGTGTAGGACAATGTCAGTGTGTTAATTTCTTTGGGCAGTTCTGCATCCACAACAAACAGCAACCCCATTTCTACTTCTTCTCCTGCCGCCAGGGTTTGCGTGTTAAAACAAAAACATTCAATCTTCTGAAAATGACGAGACGCCTGCCAAGGTGTCACTCCCGGCACAGATTGAGTCGTAACCGGGTGGTCTGCGTTGTTCTTAAAGTAATAGCTCACTTGTTTACGTTCCCCCGGATGCACCTGAACCTTTTTGATACTGGGCTTAAACTCCCAGGGTAGATTGCCATTAATCGTTGCATCGAACTCGATGGTAACCAGTCGCGAACGATCAACAACCATATCTACAACATCAGACGCTTTCACGCGGGTCGTGTTGGTGGCAACGCTGTTCACCCCGGTTACATCGCAAATAATGCGATACAAGGGCACTAAAGCGAAAGCGAAACCAAACATCAACACCGCCACCATGCCGAGAGTGAGAAAGACACGGCGGTTACTAGCTTTGATCTTTGCCGCCTGAGCGGCGATCTGCTCGGATTCAGCCAATTGTTACTCCTTACACCCTGCCATTTACTAGCCGGTGATACCCATGCGGCTTGCCGTCCAAAATGGAATCATGGTGCTGGCAATGGCAATTGCACCAAACAGCAAGGCCAGGATCACATTTGTTCGCCGCACTGAAACAGTTATCTCTTTTTTTACTTGAACAGTGTTTGGCTCGCTTGCTTTTTCATTCATCGCTCTACACTCGCTGCTATTGCTGGCCCCGCGGCCAAACTAAAGGTACTACTAAGAGCCACCACTGATCGCAGTGGCTCGTCGCTGTTCACTTAACCGTTGGCGGCGTCGTAAACGTGTGATGCGGAGGTGGTGAACTTACCGTCCACTCCAATCCGGAAGTGCCAATTTGCGCACCTTCCCATGGCATAGCTGGTGCTTTCTTGCCACCACGAACTGTCTGAATAATGATATACAAAAACAGTAAATGCGAGAGGCCAAAGGCAAACCCTCCGATACTGGAAATAACGTTAAACTCTTGAAACTGAACACCGTAGTCGACTATCCGGCGCGGCATCCCTGCCAGGCCAGAGAAGTGCTGCGGGAAGAACGTGACGTTAAAGGCGATGGTTGTCCACCAGAAAAAAATCTTACCCAGCTTTTCGTTATACATATGCCCGGTCCACTTGGGCAGCCAATAAAACACGCCAGCATAAAGCCCGAACAATGCTCCCGGTATCAGGGCATAATGAAAGTGGGCGACAACAAAATAGGTATCGTGATACTGCAGATCCGCTGGTACAACGGCCAGCATGACCCCGGTCGCCCCGGCAAATGAAAACATTATGATGATCGCGATTGAAAACAGCATGGGTGTTTCAAAAGTCATTGCCCCCCGCCACATGGTGAAGACGAAGTTAAAAATCATCAGCCCAACGGGTATCGAAATAAGAATGGTACCGATCATGAAATATTTGGTCGCAAAAACAGACATGCCAATGGTGTATTGATGATGTGCCCAGACCACGCAGCCCAAAATAGTTAATACCACCATTCCCCAGACCAACGACTTATAACCAAACAACGGCTTGCGAGAGAAGGTTGGAATGACAACGCCCATCACACCAATCGATGGCAACAGCAACACATAAACCTCAGGGTGTCCGAAAAACCAGAACAGGTGTTGGAAAAGCACCGGATCTCCGCCACCAGCGGCATCAAAGAAGCTTGTACCGAAGTGACGATCAAAAAGAAGCATGGTTACCCCGCCTGCCAATGCCGGCATGACGATAATGAGCAACACCGCAGTGAAGAACCAGGCCCAGACAAACAAGGGCATTTTCATCATCGTCATGCCGGGGGCGCGCATATTGATGATAGTGGTAATGATATTAATAGACGCAAGAATGGATGATATGCCTAACACGTGCAATGTAAATATCAGCAAATCCATCGACATGCCCGCCTGAATCGACAGCGGCGGATACAATGTCCAACCCGTATTGACAGGCGCCCCACCACCAAAAAATGGCGCTAAAACAGACATAATCAATAAGGTAGCACCGGCGGGCAACAGCCAGAAACTCAGGTTATTAAGCCTTGGTAGAGCCATATCTGGCGCCCCGATCATCAACGGAATCATCCAGTTCGCCATACCCGCAGCCGCAGGCATAACTACACCAAATACCATAATCAAGGCGTGATTGGTTACCATGTTGTTGTAAAGGTCAGGCTCTAGCAATTGCAATCCAGGCATATAAAGCTCGGCGCGAATCAGCATCGCCATTCCACCGCCCAGGAAAAGCATAATCAGAGAAAAGATCAGGTACATCGTACCGATGTCTTTGTGGTTGGTACTAAACAACCAGCGCTTCATCCCGGCCGGTGGCGCGTGGTGATGATCATCATCGTGATGTGCTGCTACGGTACTCATTCTGCTTGCTCTCCTGTCATGAGACATAACTGATCATTATTATTTTGAAAAGCCTTGCTGTGGTCACTTAAACGTAATTCTCTTTTAAAACCCGGCATCACTTCCTCGCCGCTTTAATATCAGAAGGCTGCACCACATCACCCACGTTATTACCAAAGGCATTACGCTCATAAGTAACCACTGCGGCAATTTGCAGATCACTTAACTGAGCCCCCCATGCCGACATTGCAGTACCTTGCTTGCCATTTATAACAATATTCAGATGGGCAGCGATATCTCCTGTCGCAATGGGACTACCTTTTAGTGCAGGGAAAACTGGTGCCAACCCTTCACCACCTGGCTGATGACAAGCAGAGCAAAATGTGTTGTAAACTTCTTCCCCTTTAGCAGACATCTCCTCTACCGTCCAAATCTTATCCGATGATGCCAGTGCAATTTCAGCCTGTTTCTTAGACTTTTTCTCTGCCATCCAGCTTTGGTAGGCATCAGCACTAACCGCGGCAACCTGAATCGGCATGTATGCATGGCCGGTGCCACAGTTTTCAGCGCACTGCCCGGTATACAAACCTTCTCGTTCTATAACGGTCCAGGTTTCATTGATATAACCGGGAATGGAATCTTTTTTAACGGCGATCGCCGGAACCCACCACGCATGCAATACATCGGTGGCAGTGTGCAAAAAACGAATTCGCTGATTAACCGGCAGCACCAACGGCTCATCTACCGAACGCAAATACTCATCACCGGCATCCTCTTTTTTCTTTATGCTACTGATTAGCCGAATATCGTCTTCAATATAGTCGTATGTCCACTTCCACTGAGAACCTGTGACTTTTACCGTCACATCCGCAGTACCAATGTCTTCAACCTGATCAAAAGTGTTATTCGCTTTACCCGCGATAGATAGATCAATACCCAGAACAATGACTGGCACCAGCAGCCAGGACCACCTGCCAAAAGAGTTTTCATGAAAGGTCTGATCGGCCTGATAGTTTTTCGACTTACGAAACTTAATCATTGCGTAGCCAACCAGACCGATCACAACCACCATGATCCAGAACGCCAGCCATGACGTAATCATGTGCAGGTCATACACGCTCTTGGTGAGTGGCGATACAGGTTCAACCAAATTGAGTTTCATTTCAGCCCAGGCTGGCAAACTTCCCAAGGCAAAAGTGGTTATAGCCGCAGACCGGACGAAAAGGTTTTTACGATAGGACGTGTTGTGAATGACTTTAGATTTAGAGTTTGGATGCGGTTCCTGAATGCTGTGAGAAACACTGCCGGAAAGAGCACCGAAATGGTATGACATCCCTTTTTCCTCGCCATAGAGTTAGCAGGACAAAAGAAGACAAGCGACACAAAACTAGCGAGCTCAACACACGGATGACGCAACTAGACCAACAGACCTTGGTGCAAGGTGCTGATATTTTTAGTAGCGGCTAAGTTTTATCACGCTTACTTCTTACAGACTTAACTACTGTCTGTTGCACAAGACAATTGCCCTATTATTTTTATTTTCTGCAAATCAGTGATGTGTCATCTTAACCAAGCAGGCTTTACGCCTCCCAAGGATCACACCAGCGATTCTACTGCCTTCTACAGGGATTCATCGATCGTGCGGCCACGCTGATATAGATAGGCCTGACGACTGAAACAACACCTGCATATTATTTTTATTCTTTGCTTTCATGTTGATACATTTTGAAGAGTATAGTTTGTAACAGCTATAAGGCGAGTTGTAAATAACAATTTATCGTTCGCCTTGATTAAAGTCAGCTACAAACGCCATTACACTCAAACAACAGAAAAGGACACCGCGGAGGTATTATTGAGGCTCCACAGAGATGGTTTCTTTCCCATTACTTGAAGTATCAAAAGAGTACTGATGAAACGAATTGAGATAGTTGGAATAAATCTGCAACAGCTCGCGCGGGCGCTCCAAAAGCGGCATGTGCCCGCATCTGGGTATCGAGCGAAACTGCACCTTTTGAGGCGACTGACGCAGAACAGACCAATTGTCATCGCTTTGAAAAACATCATCCTCGCCGGTGACGAGCATTGTCTGGGACGGCAAATACTGCAGGCTTTGCAGTAAAAAAAGCATATTTAGCCGTACATCTGCCAAAACTTGCTGATGAAAGCCGCGAAGTGACGACATCTTTCGCTCTTCGTAACGCAATACGGCAGACGGAATGGCAGGCGGTTGATAAAAAAGCATTTGCAGCAGTGCTTGCAACGCGTTTTCTCGCTCACAACGAATCAGATCCTGAAAATCTGAAAATCGTGCGATCTGAGATGATGGATTGAGATGATCAATAGCCAAGAGGGATATTAACACTAACGACAGCATGCGCTGCTGGTATCTGGCGGCAAATACCGCCGCGACATTTGCCCCCAGTGAATGCCCTAGCAAATGGAACCTTCCAAGGTCCAGCGCACAGACAAACTCATTTAAACAGGCGGCTAATCGGGGAAAGTCGTACCGCCCATCTTGCGTGGCGATACCAGACTTTAATCCGGGCAAGTCAGGTGCCAGCACATAATAGTTACGCGAAAGGCTTAGCATCAAAGAACGCCATACGGCCTTCGACTCACCAAAGCCATGCACTAGCAGCACTGTTGGCTTAGAAATATCGCCAGCCTCAAGATACTGCCAGTGATAATTTTCGGAATGTAATTCCCTGAACTTCACCGCCCCTAAAAAACTACGGGCATGGTTTGCAAACAAATAGATATTTCTGGCATTAACGGCCATGTCTACGCCTCGCTTCCTGACAAGGGTCACCCCCAACAACACAGTGTAGCGAAGCTTAGCAAAAGGAACAGAAACTTAACTTACATCCGTTCACATATTTATAATTAATCTCATATACCGAATTAACCAACCGAACCAAAGACATATCATATACATATGTTTTTATTGGAATTTAGAAAATTTAAACCAACCTTACGCACCACTTTCTTTTTGCTTACGAGCGATAGCCTCATGCGCCAAGACGCGAGATATTTCATCTTTCGTAAAATTATCCTCACGTAGCGCCTGCAATTGCATTTCCCTGGATGTAGCATCAAGGTCGGCACCTTCTATATGGGCTTTAAGCACCATAAAATCATTCATCCGACGCTGCCACGCTTCTTCCCGCTTGTAATAGTCAACCATATCCGTGATGGTCTGCTGATCATATTTCTGCGACAGCAGCGATACGATCGCGTCCTCACCAGCACCTTCGTCGTACATCGCTTTGGCTGCATTCGCAATCTCAGCTGTCAGCCTTGCATCCTCTTGCGCGATACGCATTTGTTCGGGCATTTCAGCTTCCAGTGCTAATACTTTCTGTTGTTTCTCTGCTTCAGACAAACTGTCATCCGCCCGTATTTTAATAGTTTCAACAGCATACTCAGAAAAGCGTTCTTCCATTGCAAAAAATGCATCCGCGGCTTCAGGCGAAAAGTAGTCGCGCCGGATAGACTTAATTTGTTCAAATGTTTGCGCCATCACTTTACTGTAGTAGTGATAATCCTGCTGATCGGTCGGCAGCAGTGGCGCAGCCATTACATCTTGCATGGCATATTGGTACGCCATATAGTTTTCCAGCAAGTTCATCACCTGCTCAACACCATTCGGAGGCAAGCGCAACTCGGCCTGACGCTGTATTTGATTGACAGCATCATCCAGACTGACCTCTCCAACAGCACTGAAGAAGTAATCAAAAAAGTCTTTTACTTCCAACGCCACGACAAGATTGCCGTTATCGTCCAGTTTTAACTCACCATCTACCTCAGTACCTATTAACGAAGGTGCGTACTTCTCTGGATTCCAAGGGTATTTGGGTTGTTCTACAACAGTGGGCTCTGCAACGGGTGCCTGGGGTTCTGCCTTGAAATTACTACCTGCCGTCAGCTGTGGAACGTTGATACTATCATCGACAATGCCTTCTCCCTGCCCTAGCGAACTGCCCGGTGACGTTGCCGCAGGAACTTTAGGATATAGCAGCAAAGTCAACAGACAGCTGGCTAGAACAAAAAATGCAATAAGCAAAGCCTTACGCCTGCGCATGATAAAGTCGATCAACATAACCATCTCCTTTTTAGTTTTTATATTTGTTTTTGTACCAAAACTCGCAAACAAGGGACCATGAAAACTCATCGTCCCTTGTTATTTGCTTAAGTCGTGCGGGCTTGGTTACGCGTAGGCTTTAGAGACCGGCATTCTTGAGTCTGTTTGCTTGCGTGCGATAAGGAGTTATTGGGTCGTGCCACAAATAGCGCACGCCTAACACATGATTAATTGCATCGATGTGGTTGGCGTTATATGAGCCGATAAAATGACCCAGTTTCTGTGAGCACTCAGACACCAAACCATCATTGGTTTCACCTTTAAACGCCAACGAAGTGGTTACCAGGAACCCGTCAAGCACATCAAGTACGTTGGTGAATACTTTTTTACCCGCCCAGGAGTAAAGCTTGACCGTGTTACCGCGCACACTCACTGACGTTGCACGGTCATTGGTGCAGTACCCCGAAGCCACGCCATAAGGATGACGGGTATTAAGGTCCAATGTTCCTGGGGTTGTCAGCGTGTTCAGCGCCTCTACCGCATTCTGCTGGCTGCTGTCGCCAGAGATCCAGCCAATTACCGTACCAAACGCATTGGCCAGACCCGCAACACCACCTTCAATGCCGCTGGCCACAGGAATAATTCCGCGAATCATATCGGCAGTTTTCGACCCCTTGTTAACACCATCAACTGACGTCAAAGACGCAATACGACCTTTACCCCATGCATTCATATTCGCATCGAAGGTAATGGCTGCACGCGTTGTTGGCGAACCCTGGCTATGGGCCATAATATTGAACTTCGCCGAGTTTCCATAAACATTGTTGTTGATGTCTCGTGCTAAACGTTCGCCACGCTGTTCACTGTCGTTCAACGGTGAAACCTGCGCAACTTTCACATCTGCTCCACTACGACACAGGTTCATGGGAACCGTGTGAAAGTAGCCGATGAGGCCGCCAACCGAATCGAACCCGGTAACACCGTGAACGAGCAGAAAGGGATATTTAGTGTCTGTGTATCCACCTGAAGTTAGCCAGTATTGGCTGCAGCCTACAGCATACGCACCAGCTGACATCATAGATGTCAGTGCCGCACAAGCTAAAATCCGGGCCAGTTTTGTTGTTTTTTTCATGCCTTTTCTCCGTGAGTAGTTGCCATGTTTATTTTTGTTTGTGCACTACTTAAGCCTCTTCATTTTATGAACGAAAGGTGAATGTTATGTATCACCCATTAGAGTGAAAGATGCGCTAAAAACAGACTATTTAACGTACAAACGTGCCAATTCGAGAAAAAAGCGAAAATAACGCAAAATGATAGCGGCCATCAATCAGCATGATAAATTTGATGGCCTGGTAGTAGTGATGGGGGACATTCAGAAGCCGCTAAAGGCCATCTGTTTACTTGATTTCAAATGAGTAAATTAAGTCGAGTGAGCTATCCAGACCTGTCATGGCCTCGAGAAATAAGTCCGAATGCAACCGGTAGCGTAAAGAAAGCGTATTCACTTCATCAAACAATTTAACCCCGTACTGAAGATAAAGATCGGGTGACAAGTAGCCGCTTACCTGTACACTGGTGCCTTCGTTTTCTGCTTGCGTGGAGATCTGAAAATCCGTCACACCAAGCTTGCCAACCACGTTTTCGGTAAACCAACCGTTGTTCGCCCCCATTCGGCCAAGCAAAAGATTCCCAGCAAGGCCAGCACCATAGGTTGAACCCGGTGCGGGTTTACGACCAGTCATAACGTAATGCAGAGCGGCCGTTTCCTCCATGGTGGGGTCAGAGAACACTTCCAGCTTTGGTTCGGATGCCTTACCGGTCAACCGAATACCCGCAACAACTTTTTCATCCTCAATATTGCGCACCGCTTCGATATAAATATCAGGGTCTTCAAGCGCGCCATTAAATATTAATCGCCCTTCCCTTATTTCGAGTTTCTGTCCTAAAAACGAAAAGGAGCCTTCCCGTGATGCCAACTGACCATCGGCAAACATGACGTTCTGCCGCTGCTTTATTTTGATTCCACCATCAATATAGGTTTGCACCCCTAAACCTTTAAATTGGACATCTTTGCCAAGATTGACACTGAGGTCCGTCGTTACTTTCCACTTCGACTCGACCGCTTTGCCTTCAGCGACAATAACAAAGTCTGAAGATGTCGATTTTGCATCAGGAGGTAGTTCGATAATTTCAATGCTGCCGTGTGGCACATCCACTTTACCACCCACAAACAATAAGCCTTCACGAACCTTCACTTCAATATCTGGCCGAACATGCAGCTTAACACCATGAATTGGCGCAACCGTAATTTGTTCAGACTGCAGCCGTGACTCAAGGTACCATGGACCAGCCCAATCCAGCAGTCCTTCAAGGTTTGCACCGCCTGCTGCCGTGGCAAAGCCGCCGTTGAAATGCATATTAGTATCGTTTAGTTTACCGGCGATGTTAATTTTGCTGATCGGCTCAGGTAGCTGCAATGTATCTAACACGGCATTTTCCAGCGCCCACTGCCCGGAAATTTTTGGGTCGGTTAACGTTCCTGCTACATTTAAAGAAGCACCCAGGCTACCTTCAATGGTGTCGATGTCGGGTAAAACTCCTGCCAGCATGGCCAGATCGAAGTCATTTAAGTTGATCTTGCCAGACATTTTCTTGCTGTTCTTTAAATCAGAGAGGGACAATCTCAGGCCGAACTCCCCTTCTTTACCAATGCCGAATCGCCCATTGACGTCGGCTTTATCACCTTTAACTTTTGAACTGGCCGATATATTTTTGATAATGAAAGGGTTATCTTTTCCACTATTGCGTTGCACCAAGTCAATGATGCCAATTTCAGAGGAATCGACCTGCATAACAGCCTCAAAAGGTCTGTTCTCTCTGCCCAAAAAGGATAATCGGGTGTCAAAAATACCTTGCAGAGCGGGTAACTCAGGCCAGTAGCGGGCAAACCAGTTGGCAGGGAACGACTGCAGACCCACCTCCCCCCGATAGGCGTCTTTAGTAAACGAAAAAGACTCATTGAGACAAACCCGTGCCGGCGAATCCGGCTGCATCGACGTTGTAGCCTGGGCCAGACAGAATGGCGCTATGTCTGCAGAGGGCGACTCAACATTTACTTTATAGCCAATCGATTGCAGTAAGCGCCACTGCGCTTCCCGGTGTCGCACAACAAAATTAGCGCAAGCACCCGACCATATTGCTCCGACACTTCCACCCTGACAATCAAGCTGAACACTTGCATCAGTGTTAATTAACACTGAAGACCGAACGGTATGCGCACTCTTATCCCCTGTTATACCTAAAGACACCGACGCTATCGCCTTCTCGCCTATTTGCAGTTGCTCCGCTTTAAGACTACCGGTTATGCCCTGGACGCCATGCTTACGGGCATCAATATTCATTACGGTTTTAGCGCTAGAGTAATCCTGGTAGCTTAAACCCTCGGCCACAATGTTGGCGACCAGATCTGCCGAGCTGACATGACCATTGAGAGACCCTCGACCGTTAATAACACCCGTAGCATCTTCAATCCAGCGGGACAAATCCAAACGCGAGAACTCGAATGTTAAGGGTGGGAACTTGCTACTTGGGACACTTCCCCAAAACACGCCACCATTAGCAGACAAACGGCTAGCGCCGAAATCAAGCGATGCCGACTCAATATTAAGTGACTCTGCAGGCTGCAGATGAAATGTGCCGTTTAGCGCTAGGGGCAGATCTTCTGACTTCTGCAAACCATGAATACGGACCGGAGTCTTTAGGTTGCTGACAATCAGTTTAGAGGATGCCTCGTTCCCCTTAACCTTAATACCACCATTAATCGCACCGGCCGCAAAATCGACCACATCGGATGGAACCATTGCCATCAGGGACGCGGGTAACAGCACTTCCCGCATCGCAAACTGAAAATCCCACTGAGGTATTTCGCTTATTTGCAGTTTTCCACTACCAGAAACAACGCCCATACCCCCTGAGCTGATATGCTTGCCACCAGTTTTGGCTGAGTTCTTTTTCTTTGCTGACAAGCCGTTAACGCCATTTACAAAAGCGAACTCCAGAACGGAAAAATCGAGAGAATTACCGTCTAACGCAACATCAGCACCCGCCCTTAGTGTTGGCAGACCTGCAAGGGTTAACACAGTGTCTGCAGAAAAATCCCACCGGTTAGTACGGGTGTCACTGCCGGCAAGCACTACCACTTCACCCCGCAAATCATGTCCATCATAGAGCAGTACGGTGTCTTTTAGTGCCAGCCGTAAGTCCAATGAGCTTTCTTCCATTTCAGCAGTAAGCCTCACCAGGCTGCTTACATTCAATGGTTGTTTAATGGGAGTATCAATAAAGTCCATCTCTGCCACACGCAGATTTATCTGCCCGAAAGGCCTGGGCAGCAGCGCTATCTGGGCGTCGCCTGTCAGCTCTCCTTTGGTAGTATGTATCCTGAGTTTATCCAGCCAAACATGCTGGTTATCTTTAAGGCCCGCGCTAAAGTCAATTTTTTCAATGGGCCACAATGGAGTCTTTAAACTGGCCTGCGCTTGCAGGGACATATCCCGCAACGAGCCATTTGTCTGCAAGTTGATCTCATCCAGTCGAAAAGATTCTGCAGGAAAGCGTCCATTTTCCGCAAACGCATCGCCTGCTAAAAACTGCTCCGCCAACGAAGCCGGAACCCGCCAAACGCTAGTGGACTGCATAGACAAGGTTACCGGCATGGATTCATCAGAGAAATCGATAAAGCCACTAAAATTGCCTGGAAACTGCTGATTCAGAGACAGGTCCAATACGTAAGCTAACCCCTGCCCGCTAAGCTGAAAGGGAATGTTCAGTGTATTCTTGAAAACAGCATCCAGTCCTAAATCAGCTAAGGTTTTTTGGCCAAGTTGAACACTGCCATCGAGAGCAAGTGACCACTTATCAACCATTGAGAATGGGCCTGACGTAATAAAGTCTATGCCGCGATATCTCCCGGCGATCTGCTCTATCGATAAGGTATCGTCAACCCAATTTGCCTTCAGCTTTATTTTTCGAACTTCTTCAATACTTCCGGGCAAGACAAACCGCAGCGTATCTATCTCGCCATCATCGATATACATTGAAAATGGCGCTGGCACCTGCGGTAAACCGGATGACACCTCTTCTTCGCCATTATCATCGACACGATGAAATACCAGCTGAAGCAAGCCAAAGCGGGTTTTCTCGATACAAAGCGAGGCGGATAAAAAACAAGAAAATGACCATTCAATGCTGGTGTTTTCCGCCTCTATATCAACAGCATCCGTTTTCCAGCGAAAGTAGTCGACATAGACACCTGTTAACAAAGTACCACGCCTGATTTCCAGCTGCATGGGTGGTAGTAATGCGCTTAAATAGCGGCCCAATAATCGTGGTGCAGACTCAGAAGTCAACGCCCATAAAACAAGCACAAGACTTAGGGCGAGAAACGACAATATCGTCCAGCGCAATATCCGTCTCGTCAGGTGAATCAAAAGACACCTCCCATGGAGATGTGTACTCTGGGTGTTCCCGCATCTTCTCCATCCAGGGGAAAAGCAAGATCCAGACGTATTTGTCCGACCGGAGAAATCCACCGGGCTGAGGGACCTACACTGGAATAGAAAGGCTCAGTCGTGCTGGTAAAAGCTCTCCCGGTATCGAAAAATACTCCCGTGCGCCACTCATCAAATATTCGATAATTAAGCTCTAATCCGCCAACGTTTAAGTATTTGCCACCAATCAGATTGCCTTCTTCATCACGGGTACCAAGGGACTCGTATTCATAACCTCTAATCGATTGATCACCACCGGCGAAGAACCGGCGTGAAAAAGGCACCTGTTCAATGTCGTCCGCAGCGATTGCGCCCATATCAAGACGAGCGACAAAGACCGCTTTGGGCGAAAAGACTTTGGTCAGCCAACGCACACCAAAAGTGCCCCGTAAAAATTCTGTGTCTGACCCCAGTGCCGGGTGACTTCCCTGCACACCAAATCGAACATAATAACCACTGTCTGGGTCGCGCTCTTCATTTGACTCAGACCGACTCCACGAGGCCGAAGGTACGAGAAAAAATGAGGCGACCTCAGTGGTTTCTGCTTCCCCATTCTCATTAACAAAGTCAGAACTGTTCCGCTCGTGGTCAATGTTAATGGCATAGCGATGCTGCCAATTCGTTTTCCGGCGATTATTAAATGCCATACCGAGAGTGGTGAGGATCGTGCGCGTATTTTCGACGGTTTTATCCTGCCAGCCGGTTTCGAAGTCGAGAGACTGGGTCAGCGGTTTAACCAAAGGGATTCTATAATTCACCCCCACTTCCTTCTTCGGATTGGAGACTTCTGCTGTACTAGTTAGCGAACCGCCAAAACTGCCAGCAACGGGCCAACGCCAGCCCAACTTTGCCCGTGGGCCCGAGTCTGTGCTATAGCCCAAGCCAACATCGAGATAGTGTGCTTCTTTTACTTTCAGCAAAGCCAGCACATCAACTCTATATTTCTCTTGTTTCTTAATCAGAACCTGGGCATCTTCGAAATACCCACTTAGTGCAAGTTCTTTACGAAAGAGGGTGACCTTTTCATTGTCATACAGCTCACCACTTTCGAAAGGCATAAGACGATGTAGCAGACTGTCATCGAGACCCTCTTGCTCAAACTTAACCTCGCCAAAACGGTAGCGTTCACCTGAGACAGCGATGAGGGAAACATCAGCACGGAGCTTTTGCAGATTTAGCTTTACCTCAGACGAGTCAATACGGGCGTCCATATAGCCAAAACGTGCGAGCAATTGCGTTAGCTCTTTTTTTGTCTGCTCGTACTGCCAGTGCTGTGCGCGTTCGCCAGTTTTCAGCAAAGGCGCGGCGACAACCTTCTGGATGGCGATCAAATTCTCAGCAGGCCCAATCACTGAAACATTGACCTCTCCCCACAACACCGGGCGCCCTAAGGTGACATTTACCTGTATGGATTCATCTTGCAAAAACTCAATTTCTGCGGTTGCACCATAGTAACCAAGCGCATGCGTGGCATCGTCAATGTGTTTAAGAATACGTCGTCGCACCAGCAAATCATTTTGTTTAATATCTGCCACAGCTATTTTGCCAATGTGTGCCAGAATATTAGTATCGACGTCAGCGACGCCGCTATTCACTTTAATAGAAACATCAGCTAAAACGGTAAGCGGTAAAAGGCACAACACCACTAGGCAGCGAGCAGCATGAGGCATGACAAGGACGATAGACCGCAATAAAGAAACCATTATGTTAAGAAAGCGCTGATTAATGATTTTTATGGTTAGCAAATAACGATACCCTGAGAACTGAATAATGATGTCCACCTGACCGTGCCATTTTTAACACATCACGAATAATATCAATACAGGTTTGAGTGGATATAAAAGCGGAGCGCAACATTATTCTACATGATAAAAACGCTCTGACTCATTACTGATTTATTAGAAAAGCAACGAAAGCGATACCTTTATGTTAGCAGCACGCAGCGCGGCTATGTCAGACTCTTTACCTGTTTTTTTCGGTTACGTGCCAATGGGTATGGCGTTTGGCTTGCTACTTGAGAGCCAGGGCTTTCCCTGGTTCTGGGCAACACTCATGGGGCTGGTTATTTTCGCCGGTGCTGCCCAGTTTTTAGCGGTAGGACTGCTGGCAAGTAATGCGGGGCTTGTAGAAGTTGGCGTCACCACACTCCTCTTAAATTCGAGACACATATTCTATGGCCTATCAATGCTATCGCGGTATCAGTTTGGCGGCTGGCAGAAGCAATACCTTATCTTCGGATTGACAGATGAAACCTACTCAATACTGTCATCCCGAATACGCCAATTTTCCTCCCCACAAGAACAGCGTAGCTATCAGCTTTGGGTGACTGGTCTGAATCATAGTTATTGGGTAACGGGGTGCACCCTCGGCGCATTGATCGGCAGCATGGTGCATTTTAATACGGCCGGTTTAGAGTTTACCTTGCCAGCATTGTTTATGGTGTTGGTTATCGAGCAGTACAAAACAACGCGAAAGTGGTTTCCTTTCATCATTGCACTGATTTCCGCCGCGCTGGCACTGATTTTGTTTTCCAAAAGCAGTATGTTGCTGGTCTCGATAATTCTGACACTATCTTTATTGTTAGGCTATCGACGCTACCAGCCAAAGATTAGCCATAAAACCATCGAGTCTAAAGAGTAAAACTACATGCCTGTAGAACCACACCACCTCCTTCTGTTTATTCTGGTGATGGCCGTTGCCACATTTATTACCCGCGCCGCCCCGTTTGTTATTCTCAAAAATCGAGGCGATCACCCTGTCATTGAATATCTCGGCACATACCTGCCGCCGGCGATTATGCTGCTATTGCTAATCTACTGTTTTAAGGATCTGGACACGAACAAGCACTTGCCGGGATTAGCCGAAGGTGTTTCTCTTGCAACGGTAACGGTACTGCACCTGGTATTCAAGCACCCGCTGCTCAGTATTGGCGCGGGCACTGCCTGCTACATGCTCATGCAAACAGCTTAACGAGTGGTTACTCGTCATTCTGAACGCACTCACCGGCAGTTGGTGAGTATTTGCAGCGAACTTTTTTCATCAGCTTCAGGGCTTTGGGCTCGTAATACCCTTCACCTTTTAAGGCGATACGAGACTGGCGCATATACTCGCTGTAGTTTCCTTTGACATCTTCAGCAATACCAATCCAAAAATGCGGCGGTATTTCACTCTCGGCCTTCGCTACCACTTCCAACATTTCATCTGTCATCGACAATGAGTAGTCTCGCAAATGCTGGCCAAATCCTTCCGGAAACTGATCATGGCGAATAACGATTTGCAGTGATGTGTGCAGTAAGGGGTAATCCAGAATACCGCCACTGTCTAGCCCTTTGTATAGCTCCATCGTATTAAACGCCACTGCTGGCGCAAAAATAATATCCACGCTGCCATTATTAAACTGGCCAGAAAAGCTGGTAAGGCTGGAGTTAACCACCGAGCCACCAACACGCCTAACCATTTGTGCCGCAACAGGATCGTTATTTAAGACTGCCATTTTTTTACCCTGGAAGGCTTCAACACTGTCTATTTTCTTATCGCGAACATAAATAAAGACAGATCCTATCGGTAAAATTCCGGCGATTTCGTAATGCCCTTCGCGCATTAATTTAGCAGCCTTAGGGCTGGATATTGTGGTCAGTATTGTTCTAAGTTCTTCATTCCCCGGTATCGCCCCAACGGCGTTGAAGGTCGACGTAAACTGGTTAAAATCCCGTACCGAGACATCCGTCATCATCGCCCCGGCACACTTGCCCGCTTTAAAGTCATTTGCAGCCACTTTCTCATCGGTGTAGACATCAAGCTTTAACTGCACGCCCCAACCAATGGCTTTGGTAACCGCTCCCTTAATCAGGTTCACGACCGGCCCACCAGCACCCACCGGGTCCCACACGCAAAACGTGCGTTCAACGATTTCGGCAGAGGCGCCAGCCGACAACATAGCAGCCAATACCAGCGACATGCCCCTTAACTTGATCGTTTTTTTCGTAAGCGAATTTACTGAACCGTGCGACATCTGATTTACCCTGCGGATTTGATTATTATGATTTTTTGTTTATGTAATAAGTGCCGCAATTGTCGCAAATACAAAATATAAAAGGTGTGAATCAGTTCATGTCGACATGGGTTGCTACGATAAAAGCGAACACATGAACGCAAAAAAGCCAGAGCAGGTCACCCTGCTCTGGCTTTTTATGGTCTTTCTACCTGGCAGCTCACACCACCAGGCAAACACGATCTAAACGTACTATCCTGGTTTCCAGTTCTTACGATTCTCTAACGCCAATGTACGAACGCGTTCAATATCTTCATCGGTATAGGCGCCGTTAACACCAGATATCGCCGCCAGCTTCATACCATGCTTCAAGCCCATTTTGTAGATTTCTTTAACCTTTTCCCACTCGGTATTGCGTCCAATGGTAAAGACTTCAAAGCGACCTTCCAGAGCCAACACAATGGTTTCAGCCATGCAAGCAAATACCACATTGGGCGGCAGCTTGATATCTCTCATGTGCAGCTTGCCATCCACCGGCAACTCGATTTCGCCAGATTCAATTACCAACACATCAGGACGTTTAGCAACTTCCTCTGGTGGTAAATCCAGTGGTCGGGCAACGTCGGTAATAACGCAGCCAGGCTTCACTCTCATAATATCGAGAATTTTCTTACCAGCACCAGAGGTTGAAGTAACAATCATGTCCATATCATGCAAATAATTGTCATAGTCGATGGTGCAAACAATTTTCGCATCGGGGGTATCTTTCAGCATGGATGCTTTCAGTTTTTCCAGCGTCTTCATATTACGACCAGCCAGATAAACCTCTTCGAATGCCATGGCTAACAGCCGTGCCGATACAGAACCAATTGCACCGGTAGCACCGATAACCATCGTTTTTGCAGGAATCTTCTTGCCTTTGGTAGCTTTTACCATTTTCATGCGACGCATTGCATCAGCAGCAGCCCACAATGCACCAGAAGCACTATAGCTGTTACCGGTAGTCACCGGGATACTCGCACGCTTTGCTACGGTCACACCGGCATCACCAACAACCTTGGTGAACGCACCCAGCCCCATAATTTGGGCACCCATTTTCTCTGCCATTTTGGCAGCGGCAAGCAAACGCTTATAGGTAAACTCAGGGCTGTGGGCCAACATTTCTTTGGGTGTGCCACCAACGGTAATCAGCCAGCCTTCAGCTTCTGCACCTGTGGGTGACTTAATGCCTTTCACTTCGGTGTAAACAAATGGTGGGCTGTATGCGACTGTCTTTTCAAGCGCCTTCATCACCGCCGGACCAGCAAGCTTCTTCGGAATGTGTGACACATTACGAATATACTCGGCAGAAAGCGGGTGAATAACGAATGCAAAGCGTCGAATATCACGGAACTTACCTGTCGGATGAATCAGGTTGGGGTGAATGTTCAGTTCTTTAATAATTTCAGACATGTCTTCATTAGACAAATCTTCAGGGTCAACACCAGTTGCGCCCAGGATCATCGCTTCCAGCACGTTCACACCGATGGCCCGATGGAAGATATCTGGCGTGACATCGACGATCATATTGACTTCCGCTGCCTTAAACTGCTCCAGGAACGAATCGAGCACAGTGGAGGTAATCAGGGTTTTGCCTTCTAAACACTCTTTATTGCCATAACGCAGAATTTCGCTACATGTACCAACAATAACATGCGCTTCTTTCATCGCGCTGCGAACCTGACTGGTAACCAGTTTAGAAATTTTCGGCACATCAGGTGTCATCGATTTCATCGGGTTAAGACGATTGAGATTGTGCTTACCCATCGCGTACATTTCTAATGCTGTAATCGAGTTCAGCATTTTCGGTACGCCTGTTTGAATCACCGGGTCGGCAAATCTGATATTTTCGGTGTACTCCGACATGGCCATCACCATTTCGTAGTTTTCCATACCAGATAAAAACAATACTTTATTGTTATTGAAGTAGTGGTTCAGCTCTTTTTGCACATAACGAACTGCCGCGCATTGCAGGATTCGACGAATACGTGCACCGGTAGTAACAGGAACCCGCGTTACCACATGCGTTAAACGCTGGGTTTCAGGGTGTTCGAAACGATAATCACCAACTGCATAGTTATCGTTGACCATGCCAACACCCATGATGTCGCACTTACTCTGCAGGCGTTGTAACTGCTCCCATGCTTCGGTTTCGTTACCGTCAGTACCAATACGTTGGACGGTAAATTCTTCGTCAAGAAACTTGGTGGTAAATTCGTAGTCCTGGCTCGATGGCCCCAAACTTATACTTATAATCTTTTTCATTTTTTACCCTTGATAAGCTGTTGATATTCAGTGCCTGCCTCTGTTTAACCCCAATGCCAAGAGTAACTACTCTGCATTTAAAAAGAAGCGTTTAAATTTGACCGCGCGATTGTCTCATATCAATTGTAGAGCAGTAAGTCTAACTATTTTCTGCCGTGTTACCTTCGAACGATTAGTTAGTATAGCTTCCCCTGCACAGCTTGGTTATTATAAACGCCAAATTTTAGCCAGCATGCGTTAACTTTGCCGTAAAGTCGCTGTTTTGCCGTTTACGCTGCTACAACGCAAGCAAGATTATCGTGATAACTGATTCTTAACGACACATTACTTATAACAAATAACCAGGAGTTCAGCATGATCCCTTTTTCAATTCAGGTAGCAGGTTATACCAATCTGCAAAAAGTGCTCAAGATTGCCGCTAAAAACGTTCCTTTTCCTCGCCCGACGTTATTTTCTGGTCCTGGCTCATCCTTAGAGCTGTGCGATGCGATTGGTCAGATGGGGTATGAGAATATTCTGATCGTGACCGATGCGATGCTTGTTAAAATTGGTTTATTGAAAGATATCACTGCCCGGCTGGACAAAATAGGCGTGAAATATACGATATTTGATGGCGTTCTCCCTGACCCGACTTATACACAGGTTGAAGATGGACTGGTAGTTTTAAAGAAAAACAAGTGCCAGGCAGTACTTGCCGTGGGTGGTGGCTCATCCATTGATGCCGCAAAGGTTATCTGCGCCCGTGCTACCAACAACAAGCCAATTCGCAAGCTGGCTGGCATGTTCCGCGTATTCAGACCGATACTGCCCCTGTATGCCATTCCTACTACTGCAGGCACAGGCTCTGAAGTTACCGTAGCAGCAGTAGTATCTGACCCGGTTACACATGCGAAAACCCCCATTATGGACCCGAAAGTTGTGCCACAAATGGCAGCACTGGATGGATCTTTAATGACAGGCTTACCATCACACATTACAGCCGCAACCGGCATGGATGCGCTGACCCATGCAGTAGAAGCCTATATTTCTGCTAACGCGTTTGAAGAAACAGATGCCTGCGCCCTGGCAGCGACCCGTTTAATCATGCAAAACCTTGAAACTGCGGTAAAAGATGGTGGAAATTTAGAGGCTCGCCAAAATATGGCACTGGCTTCTTACTACGCGGGCCTGGCCTTTACCAAAGCAGGCGTTGGCTATGTACATGCGATTGCACATAACTTTGGCGCGTACTATCACACACCACACGGACTGGCTAATGCTATCGTGTTACCACACGTTTTGGATTATTCAAAAGATGCATCTATTGAGCGTCTGGCAAAACTGGCCGAAGTAAGCGGCCTGAAAAAAGGCAAAGAGAGCAAAGCGCAATTGGCACAGAAATTTATTGACCATGTGCGTGCGATGTCTCGCGATTTCGGCATTCCTGAAAAGCTTGAAGCATTGAAGCGAGAAGATATTGCAGGAATTACCAAAAACGCCTTAAAAGAAGCGCATTTCACCTATGCAGTTCCAAAGTACATGGACGCAGCCACCTGTGAAAACCTGATTGCCAAAATGGTCGCCTAATCGCTAGCCGCTTTGTTTCAGAAACTTCAAGTTGAATAAAAGAGAGCCAGTGTTGCTCTCTTTTATTTTGGCGAAAAGTTTACGAAAAAAACACTGCCAGCCAGAGAGTTTCCTGATCAGGATCCGTCCAGTCTACTCTGTGCCTTTTATGTGGCGGAATTAACAGATAGTCACCCACCTGCAAGGTTACTTTTTCTGCAGGTTCTTGAAACTCAAGTACCGCTGCTCCGGCAATGAGCAATACCCACTCAAATTGTGTTTGGTCATACCATTCGTCCCTGGCGGAACACTGCCCTTTGGATACAATTCGCTCTATTTTAACGCCATTTTTGGCGACGATTAGATCAAACATTTCCTGCGGAATGGAAGTTGGAATATCCGACATGAAATTGGCGACTAAAACCTTTTCGTTTGCTGCCAGCTTTGGCATGACCACCCCCCTCATTAGTTGTCGCTACTGGCACTTTCTGTGTGGCGATACTCGCCAGACATATAAGTTACGCAGTGACCGCCAATTAAAACTCTATCGCCCTGCATGGTTACGCTTAACTGACCACCCCGCGCTGACACCTGTCTAGCCTGCATGCTCTGCTTATCCAGTTTGCCACTCCACAACGGCGTGAGTGCGGTGTGGATTGACCCTGTTACCGGGTCTTCAGAGATTCCGTAGCTCGGCGCAAAATAACGAGAAACAAAATCTACATCGACACCTAGGGCCGTCACTACCGTGCCAAAGGGATGAAAAGCGGCAATAGCGGCGTAGTCCGGATCAACCGACGTCACTGTGTGGGCGCTGTCCAGAATGGCGTAAAGATTGTAGTCCGGCTCTGTTTTAAATAACTCCAGAACGGTTTGCCCCAATGCCAGTGACATCTCAGGAAGTAATTCGGGACATGGTGTACAGGTTGAAACAGGAAAATTCAACCAAAGCTTGCCGGCTTCCTGAGACACACTTAAGTCTCCGGACAACGACTGAAAGTTAACGCTGTTTTTCTCTGTTTTTAGTTCATTGAAGAGCACATGTGCTGTCGCTAAAGTCGCGTGCCCGCACAAACGCACTTCTGTTGTAGGTGTAAACCAGCGCAAGTGATAGCACCCCTCCCCGGAGGGTACGAAAAAAGCAGTTTCAGACAGGTTGTTTTCGGCGGCAAGCTTTTGTAAAGATGCATCGTCGAGCCACTCATCCAGCGGACAGACAGCCGCCGGATTACCCGCAAACAAATGACTGGTGAACGCATCAACCTGATAGATTGCCAGTTTTTTCATTATTACTCCCATGTGGTTTACTGAGGATTATTACTCTAAGGTGCCAACACGGCAGAGGCTTGCACTGGCAAACGAAAAAGACTATACCTCGGGCTGTCACAAATCAACGACCTCTAAAGGATAGAATTAATGAGATCTGCGTCTCTTCGCTATATTGTTCAACGCTTTGTACTATTTAACTTTTTAATGATCGGATTACTAATTGGCTGCACCACAACCGACATCACGCCAAATAATGATGATTCGCTGCAGGCAACCTTTCTTACTCTAAAGTCTCCCAACCACGATATTCCGTCTTCGGGCACGTTCGGGTGGGAGACAGCCCATACCCAACTCTTTGCTGATGAGCGGCTTGTGGATACTGGTATCGAACAAATGATCCGCAAATCACTTGTCGACAGCCTCAACGAAAAGCGGTTCTTTCTGACGAACCATCAACCTGATATCACCATAGGGTTTGTCGCGGCCCTTGAAAGTGCATTAAGTCACGACGCAATTAATCAGATCTATGGTATAGACCCGGGCTGGATACCTAAAAACCACGGCAATCACTTCGAGACCGGCACAATTATCGTCGATGTATTTAACGCTAACCGACAAATCATCTGGCGGGGGGCCATTCAAGGGGACACAAACCTGGACATCGACAACAAAACCCGGCAAAAGCGAATTGAAGCGGCCATTTATAATCTTATGAGGTCATTCCCTTGATCAGCGTCGCTTGGTTCTGTGAAACTCGCGAATAAGCGGGTTTCACAACCTACTTCACAGGTAAGATCGCAAGCAGAACAATAATCGGGTAAAATAGTCGGGTATTATTGAAACACCCGTTTTTTCTTAGGAAGATTATGCCGCCTTAGCGACCATACTTCCATCACTCGACTTGTTGGACCCGTTGTATGCATGCCGCCAAACCCCTTCACGCTTATCGTAAATACTGGGCAGAATGCTTTGGGCCCGCGCCCTTTTTGCCTATGTCCAAACAAGAAATGGACACGCTGGGATGGGACAGCTGCGACATTATCATCATCAGTGGTGACGCCTACGTCGATCACCCCAGCTTTGGTATGGCGGTTATTGGCAGGGTGTTAGAAAACCAGGGGTTCCGCGTAGGCATCATTGCGCAGCCAGACTGGCAGAGCAAAGACGACTTCATGCGCCTTGGCCGCCCCAATCTATTCTTCGCCGTATCCGCAGGCAATATGGATTCGATGATTAACCGCTACACCGCTGATTTAAAGATCCGCCATGAGGATGCCTACACACCAGACAACGCAGGCGGCAAGCGCCCGGATCGCGCAGTTATTGTTTACTCCCAGCGTTGTCAGGAAGCTTACAAAGACTGCCCGGTTGTGATTGGTGGCATAGAAGCAAGCCTGCGCCGGATTGCCCATTACGATTATTGGTCCGATAAAGTACGACGCTCGGTTATCGCTGACTCGAAAGCAGACATACTACTATACGGCAATGCCGAACGCGCCATTATAGAAATTGCCCATCGCGCCGCCGCTGGCGAACATCCCGGTGAAATGCGAAATATTCGCGGCACGGCCTGCCTGTTAAACGAGCTTCCCGTCGACTGGGAAGTGAAAGATTCTACCCGCATTGACATTCCTGGCCCGGTGTCGGCTCCGCTCAACCCTTACTTAACTGACGACAACGGTGTTAATGATGCTTCAGAAAATACGGTTGGTGTCATAGACGCCAGCAGTAAAGGCCCCTGCAGCTCGGCAGGCAATGCGAAACAGGAAGACATTCAGCCGTTGCGAATAGTTCCGCCCAAAGGCGATCGTCCGCACTACGTGCTATTGCCATCGTTCGAGAAAGTTCGCAACGATAAGATACTTTATGCCCACACGTCACGGGTGTTGCACTTAGAAACAAATCCGGCGAATGCATCTACGCTGGTACAGGCCCATGGCGACAGATTCGTATGGATGAACCCGCCACCAATACCTTTAACAACCCCCGAACTGGATGACGTATTTGAGCTGCCCTATAAGCGTGTGCCGCACCCTTCCTATGGCAAGGCCCGTATTCCTGCCTATGACATGATTCGATTTTCAGTCAACATCATGCGCGGATGTTTTGGCGGTTGCTCCTTTTGTTCGATCACCGAGCATGAAGGCCGCGTGATTCAGAGCCGGTCTGAAGATTCGATTGTGCGTGAGGTCGAGAAGATTCGTGACCTGACGCCTGGCTTCACCGGCACCATCTCGGACCTTGGCGGCCCTACTGCTAACATGTATCACCTTAATTGCCGCAGTGAAGAAATTCATGCGACATGCCGCCGTCTATCTTGCGTCTATCCAACGATCTGCAAGAACCTGGTGACGGATCACTCCCCTACAACCAGCCTTTATCGCCGGACGCGATCGCTACCCGGTATTAAACGGGTCATGATTGCCTCGGGCTTGCGCTACGATCTGGCGGTTCAAGATCCGGAATACGTGCAAGAACTGGTCACGCATCACGTTGGTGGTTATCTGAAGATTGCGCCTGAACATTCTGAAGAAGGGCCGCTGTCAAAAATGATGAAGCCGGGAATGGGCACATATAACCGCTTTAAGGAAATGTTTGAGCATTTTTCGAAGCAAGCCGGCAAAGAACAGTACCTGATCCCTTATTTCATTGCCGCTCATCCAGGAACCACGGATGAAGACATGATGAATCTCGCCATCTGGCTGAAGTCAAACGGCTTCAGGGCAGATCAAGTGCAGGCGTTTTATCCATCCCCCATGGCATCAGCCACAGCGATGTACTACTCGGGCAAAGACCCGCTGCACCGTGTTACTTACAAAACGGCAGATGTGAATATACCTAAAGGTATCCGGCAACGACGTTTGCATAAAGCGTTTTTACGTTATCACGACCCAGATAACTGGCCAATGCTGCGGGAAGCACTGCTACGTATGGGTAAAGGTCACCTGATTGGCTACGGTAAAAAACATTTAATACCACCCACACAGCCAGCCAACCATCGATCGAGTCAGAATCAAAAAACTGACCATTCGCGCAAAGGCAGCGCTGCGAAAGGTCGGATATTGACTCAGCATACAGGGTTACCACCAAGATCTGTGAAGGACAGCCCCAAAAAGCAAACGATCAATGCCGGGCAGCCATCTGCCAGTGGCCGGGTAAGAAAGCGTCAAAAGTAATTGGTAGCAAGTTCTAGTACCTAAAACAAAAAGGCGGGGTGATTAGCCCCGCCTTTTTGTTAGCAGCACCGTGTTTACTATGGAGCGGACTCGACAGGCTCATCTGATACTTCTGCTGTTTCATTCCGTGCGTGTTTTTTCGCGATCAACATATACAGGGACGGTACCACGAACAGCGTAAATAATGTTCCTATTGCCATTCCACCCACTAATACAACACCAATAGAATTTCTTGCCGCGGCCCCTGCACCATCTACCAGGGTAAGTGGGAAATGGCCCGCAATGGTGGCAACAGAGGTCATCAGAATCGGCCTGAAGCGGGTTTCTGATGCTTCTTGAATTGCCGCCAGCTTGGCCTTGCCCTGCTCTTGCAGCTTATTGGCAAACTCCACAATCAGAATACCATTTTTCGCAATCAAACCGACCAGGGTCACCAATCCGACCTGGGCATAGATATTCATGGTTGAAGTCCAGCCGTCGGTAAAGTACGGCATGTTCGGGTCTGGCAGCTTAAGAACGGTGAAGATCAGCGCACCAAACATGGCTAATGGTACCGATCCCAATAGAATAACCAAGGGGTCCCGGAACGAATTAAACTGCACCGCCAACACGAGAAATATCATCAGTATCGCCATCCCCAACGCAGGTAAAAACTTTCCACCTTCAGTTCTAAGCTGACGCGACTCGCCGGTATAGTTGAGCGTATACCCCGGTGGCAACACTTCTTTCGCCGCGTTTTCCAACGCCTTGAGACCTTCGTCCAACTGTGCAGTCATACCTGATAGTTTAATGGCATTCAGCTGCTGAAAACGGTTAAGAGACCGCGGAACCGTGCCATCTTCTATGCTGGCAACAGCACTAAGCGGCATCATTTTGTTGTCTGGCCCGCTGATATAAATATCTTTAAGCTGATCAGGGTTTAACCTTTCGACACGGCTGATTTGGGGAATAACTTTATAGGCCCGACCATCGATATTAAAACGGTTTACATAATTACCACCCAGTGCGGCCCCCAGATCACGCCCCACCTGAGCGTTATTTAAACCTAAGGCTGCCACTTTTTGATGATCGATAACAATATTAGATTGTGGCTGATCGAACTTTAAATCGATCTGGGGAGGAAAGTAAAACACACCACTTTCCATTGCCTTCATCTGTAGCTTTTGCGCGTAGCCAAGCATTTCTTCCGGTTCGGCGGTGGAGGCAATAATAAACTCAACCGGGAAGTTACTGCCGCCCGGCAGCGCTGGCGGCTGACTGGCAAATACCTGCAATCCTGGAATCGCTGACAGCCCAGCCTGCATCTCAGGAACGATTTGCGCAATGGTGCGCTCACGCTGCTCAAATGGCTTCACGACCATCCCACTGAATCCACCTACACCATTGGCGGCAGCAAAAGGGTCGGACGGCGACATAAGTATCTGGAAAGTGATTTCCCGCTCTGGAGCTTCCAGAAAAACTTTCTCGGCGGCTTTACCAAAATGTTCTTTCTGATCGGCAGACGCATTCGCCGCGTTGAAAATAATACCAAACATAAACCCTTGGTCTTCTAACGGCGCTAATTCTTTAGGAGAAAACATATACATGGGGATGACCATCAAGCTCAGCAGCGCCCAGGCAATATAAACAGCGGGACGGGCATTTAATGTTGCGCTTAAGATGCGACCATAGAAAGCTTTGCAGCGATCAAATGCATGATTCACCCAGCCGGTAAACCCCTTCTCTTCATCATCTGCACTTTTTAGTAGTTTCGCACTCATCATCGGCGACAGCGTGAGCGCCACGATGCCGGATATAGTCACGGCCCCTGCGAGCGTCAATGCAAACTCCCGAAATAGCGCTCCGGTAAGCCCCCCCTGCAGTCCGATTGGCGTGTAAACTGCCGCCAGGGTAATCGTCATGGCAATGACAGGGCCGACGAGTTCACGAGCACCAATTTTCGCCGCCTGCAATGGCGTTTTCCCTTCCCGGAGATGGCGCTCAACGTTTTCAACCACGACGATCGCATCATCTACCACCAACCCAACCGATAACACAATTGCCAGCAGGGTTAACAGATTGAGGGTAAAGCCACACAACTGCATTAGAAATATGGCACCTATCAGTGAGACAGGTATAGCCACGATGGGTACCAGCACCGACCGCATTGACCCCAAAAACAAAAAAATTACAATGACAACGATAAGCAATGTTTCGGTTAGCGTGCCTACCACCTCTTCTATGGCATTGCTGATATATTCCGATGCGTCATAACCGATACCGCCTTGCAATCCCGGAGGAAGGTCCTTTTTAATTGCCTCCATGTCTTTCGTCATGCGCTCAACGACTTCAATGGTATTAGCGTTGGGCAAGGGGAATATGCCCATAAAAACCGCCGTGTCACCATTGAAACTAACACGGGTATCGTACTCTTCTGCACCCAGCTCTATATCGGCAATATCTTCCAGCCGGATGATGGTATCGTTCTCTTGCCGAACCACCAGTTTTTTAAATTCATCCGGTGTGTGCAAGTCAGTATTGGTGGTTAAATTCACCTGTACGAAAGTGCCTTTGGTACTGCCTACTGCCGCCAGATAATTATTTTGCGCCAACGCGCTGCGAACCTCGGACGGAGAGATGTTTAGCGCCGCCATTTTTTGCGGCTGCATCCATACCCGCAATGCGAACGTACGCGCACCATAGATATCCGCGCGCTGCACCCCTTCGAGGGCAGATAAACGGGGTTGTACCACTCTGACGAGATAATCGGTGATTTCACTTTGCGATAGCGTATCGGACCAGAAACTTAAATAGGCGGCGGCAAACTGAGAATCTGCAGACTGAACACTAATGGCCGGCAACTCTGCCTCAACCGGCAAATCATTGCGTACCTGATTGACCTTGGCTGTGATATCTGCAAGGGCCCGCGTGGGGTCATAGTTAAGTTCAAGGCGCGCCGTCACAAGCGACAGCCCTAACATGCTTTTAGATTCGATGTAATCAATGCCTTCGGTAGAGGCTATCGCACGCTCGATTGCAGTGGTTACGAAACCTCGAACCACCTCAGCACTGGCACCAATATAGGGTGTTGCCACCACAACCGAGGCGTTTTCACTTTGTGGATACTGCCGAACGCTAAGCGAATTCCATGCCTGTAGACCGGCGATAATAATGACCAGATTCACCACGATTGCCAAAACCGGGCGGTGAACAAAAATGTCAGTAACTGCTCTCATGACTAGCTCGCTCGCTTGCTTAGTTTGTTAAATTTGCTGACGTTTAAAACAGGCTGAAGTAAAACCACCAGATCTAATTATTTTCTGGTGTTGGAGTCAGCTTGAACTCAGGTAACAGCGCATTATCAATAACGACAGGCATTTGCGGCATTAGTTTGAAAGCACCGGTGGCAACTATCTGCATCCCCTCTGTCAGACCTTCGCTTACCGCCACAAAATCTCCCTGCTTGGCGCCAAGCCTCACTAGCTGCTGACGAATCACCAGTGTTTCGCTGCTATCAGCCCCCTCACCTGGCTGCTTTTCAATAACAAAAACAGAGTCGCCGTAAGGCCCATAAAGCACTGCGGTGGCAGGGATAAATAATTTTCTATCAAGCACATCAGTAATGACTTCTACCGAGACAAACATCCCCGGACGAAGTAAATGATCAGGGTTATCTAGCGTTGCCTGTATGCGGAAACTGCGGGTGCTAGGGTCAATGCCTGGGTCGATCGCAGATATCTGGCCGGTAAAAAATTTACCAGGGTAGGCATCTATCCCAATTCGAACTTTTAACCCTTCTTTTACCTGTCCGAATTGATTCTGCGGTAACGAGAAATGCACATAAACAGGGTCTAAAGATTGTAATGATATGATGGGTGCGCCTTTTGACAGAAATTGCCCCAGAGTGATATGGCTGATACCCAGCTTACCGGCAAATGGCGCATGGAATGTTTTTTTCGCAATCAATGCCTGAAAATACTCTACCTTGGCATCCGCCTGGCTAATATTGGTTTCGGCGGTGTCCATATCAGCGATTGAAATGTTTTTTGTTTTACTTAACTCTTTCGCCCGATCAAAGGCAATTCTGGCCCACTTGGCAGATACTTCTGCTTCGTGCAGCTGCGCCTTTTCGATGGCCACATCCAGCCTGGCCAACGGCGCACCGGCGGCAACATTTGCCCCTGGCGTGTAGAATATTTCACGAACGGTACCCTCAACTTCGGCACTGATAGTCGTCCCTTTAATCGCAACCACGCTGCCAATAGCGGCAATCCTCGGCACCCAATCGATATTGCTTACGACAACACTGTTCACCGGCGTTGGTGGCATTTTCATGTTAGCACCAGCCTCACCCATCGCCTCGAACTGACCAAGTTTGACACCAACGATGCTGCCGATAATGGGTACAACAATAACGATACCTAATAGTACCAAGAGGATTTTTTTAAACATCAGGTGATTCCTGTATGCGAATTATTACTATTTAGAAGCTCTGGGAATATACATGGGGCCGACCGAAAACACTATGACTATCCATCTATAATTTAGTTCAATACCAACGAATATTTCTCTGGCTGATCTGCATGCTGACTATTCACTCTGTTGGTTGAGCGTAGGCAGTGGCAAACCAAAATTTTGCATGCACTCATCGAGTTGCACCGAAAAGCCAGCGGCTCGGGCGTGCCCGCCACCACCAAATGCAAAAGCAATCTCGGCCACATCTGCACCGTCTTTTGTTGATCGTAATGACCAATATCGCTGCATCCCTTTGTCACTATAACCGGCTGCAAAAGCCTGACCTTGCGCCAGCACATTAAGTAACTCGCTGTTGATCGCCAAAGGGCTGTTCACCACTGGTACGATGTAGCCGGCAACATTACCTGGTGTCGCTCTTTTACAGTAATAATCGATTAGTTGCTGTCGATAGCGATTAATCGTTTTGCCTTCCTGGGCCAGTGCAGTAAGTTCTTGTCGCCTCTGCGCATCTTCGTGCCATTGCTGCCAACGGGAAAACTCGAAAGGATAGGACATTATCGCTGCCGTCACATCACGACTATCAGGTAAGGCGAAATGCCACAGGTCGCGATCCTGTACATATTGCAACAGCAGCGGTGGCGGAGTTTGATGAAAATACTCCCAGGTAATAACCGCGCCAGAGCGTTGCATATCAAACACCATTGTCAGGTTGTCATGTTCGGCATCTAAACCATCCAGGTCTTCTGAGGCGGTAATATGATGGTCCAGGATGGTAACTTTCTTCGCGGCACCAACTATCTTCTTGAGCACAGCTCGCCGGTAAGAAAAATCTACCAGGTAGACCTCTGCTCCACGGCAATCCGGCGCCGCTTCGCCATGATTGGCGGCAATATATTCAATCGCCCGCTGACCATTCTTAATCTCAGGCTGTTTTGAGAAGTAAGCCCATGCCGCCCAGGCACTGCCAAATCCATCCGGACATTCGGCGCCATGATAGATGACTTTAATAGGTGCCAATGCGAGTTTTGCTTCGGCAGCCTCATTCGCCCCTGGTTGTCGCATCACGTGTTTCTCCTTGTTTTTACCCTTAGCTGACGAATACAGAAAAGCCTTTCCTGTCACTTTACCCCATTACTGCTGCACAGATGATACTAATTGCCAGCCTGCTTTGATTGCGTGCGCGTAACTTGTTTGCGATTATTCAGCCCTGAGCACAAAAAACAATCTTTTGCATGGACGACTACGATGTCAAACCTGATGGACTTAAGTGAATCAAACCAGAAACTCGCCACCTATTCGTGGATAAGCATGGGTGTGTTTGCCTTGATTGCTGCGGGGGTCTTTTCTGTTTTGGTGGTTGTCTCACGTATTCCCGGTGTTCAGGAGTGGATTCCGTTTATTGATTTTTTTCACACCGCACTTGTCGTGCATGTCGACTTGCTTGTTCTCGTTTGGTTTATGTCGTTTTCTGCCGCAATCTGGTCTGCCGGATCAACAACCGCATCAGACCTTTTCGATCAAATATCTTTGCTGATGGCTCTCTGTGGAGCTCTGGTGCTAATACTTTGTCCTTTTACCGGCGTTGCAGAACCTGTCATCAACAATTACTTTCCTGTGTTGCAACACCCGCTTTTTTACTCGGGCCTGTTGTTGTTTTCGTTTGGTATTGTCATTAAAGCCATGCTGACGTTGGCAGCCCCTAGCGATAAACCAATTACTCCGCTGACCTTAGGCGTCAAACTATCTGCGGCCATCTCAATTGCCGCTTTTCTGCTCTTTGTGTGGGCTTATCAGACCATTCCCGGCACGCTTGAAACCCATGCGTTTTTCGAAGTATTGTTTTGGGGAAGCGGTCATACGCTGCAAATAAGCCATACCGTACTCGTCATCATCGCCTGGTTTATATTGTTGCAGGGCTCGGGTTACGATATCGCAGCAACAACCAGCCAACAAAAAATTGCGATTACTTTATGTGCCTTGCCAGCGTTGGTTGCGCCGGTGCTTTACTTTTTTTTCTCGGTAGAGTCTGCCGAGCACCGTTTTTGGTTTACCAGACTCATGCAAATTGGCGGGTTGTTTTCTTTACCGGCAGGGCTTTTGCTGCTGCTCGCTTTTCTGCGCAAACGTAAGCTCGACGTTGACGAAAACACGCAAGGCCCTGCACGCAGCGCTCTCTATAACTCATTATTGCTATTTACCGCTGGTGGCATCATTGGCTTTTTAATAGAAGGGGTTAATGTCGTTATTCCTGCACATTATCACGGCTCGATTGTTGGTATTACATTGGCGTTTATGGGGTTAACCTACCTGATGTTACCTCAGCTTGGCTACAATCGTCCGTATTCAAAGTGGGCTCGCAGACAACCGTGGATCTATGGTATCGGCCAGTTAATGCATGTATTAGGCCTGGCATGGTCTGGTGGCTACGGCGTGCAACGTAAAACAGCGGGAGCCGCCCAAATGCTGGACCAACTTCCAGAAATTATCGGTATGCGCATGATGGGACTGGGCGGGGGTATTGCCATTATTGGGGTCGTTATCTTTCTGGTTATCGTCCTCAGAACTATCAAAGCCGGGCGACAAGACTAACTTGTACTAGATAACCAGTCAGGGCGTTAACAACAAAGCGCGCAACTTAAAACTGCATCGGCTTTCCGGTACGGTCTGACTCGGCAAGCATATACTCGAATGTTTCCACATCCATTAGCGCGCACATGTATTCAACGACCGTACCTGCCAACCAGGGGCGCTTACTGCGCTGTGTTCGCCATCTTACCTCATCTGCCTTGAGCGTAATGGCCTGTGCAACCTTGTCACAGGCAATACCCCAGTTACTTCGGCCTAATCTGATAACATATTGATAATTATCCCGTATTTCCGTGCGATATTTTTCAGGCATTACCCAAAGTGCGGTATCAACTACCCTTAGTCGCCGCCCTTGTACTGGCATCAACCCCATAAACCAATTGGCGCGACCAACCAGCGGCGTAAAGTGCTCTTCTATGGGATGAATGGAGCCCAGCGCGATCAGCGGCACTGCCAGCTTCAAACCGGCCACCGTAAACAGCAGACACTCGAATCTGCCGGACGCCCATACCGGGCGACCTTCGTCCGTCCAGTCTAAGGGAGGCTCTAACGCCCCCTGCTCGGCAGCAGTTTCCTGGCTGGCTGGCTGCTTGGCACTACCATCAACAACCGGCTTTGCAATAGCTGGCTGCTGCTCTTTTTTAACCACCGGTTGTGGTGGCTCAACTTCAACAGGAGCTTGCTGGGCAGGTGTTGTTTGTACTTTGCTTTTAACTTTAGCCTCAGCTGCGGGTGGCGCAGGCTGTTCTTGCACCGGCTGTTCGGGCTTTGCTTCTACTACAGGTGGTACCAGCCGCGGTGCAATGCCAGAGTCTTCAAAGCTGCTGGCGAGCCTGGCTCTGATTAACTTCATTTCTAACGAGACAGGCTCACGAACCTCAGCAAGCAAACTAACGGCCTGATGCCCCTTTTTTTCTTCCACTCGTTTGGCTGCCAAAGATTTTGAAGAAATATCAGCATCTGGGCGCTGAGGTAGTGATGCCATCTGCGATCGTGCGCTTTGTTCATACATTTCTTTAGCGGCTGCTTCCTTTTCTGCAGCTTTTTTCGCAGCTTCTGCTTGCTTCTGCTTTTCTTGTTGCGCTTGTGCAAGGCGTTGGGCGTTTATTTTTTGTTCTCTCTCTCTGCGCTGCGCTTCAGCGTGCTCAGCGGCGATTCTAAAGCTATCTTCTTCGGCCTGTTCCTGTTCACGCAGACGCTTCGCAGCGGCAGATTCGGCTTGTTCCTGTCGTGCTTGTTCCAGCCGCTCATTTTCAAGGCGAGCTTGTTCAAGACGTTCCTGTTCAAGACGTTCCTGTTCCAGACGTTCCTGTTCCAGACGTTC
>JACKOB010000005.1 GCA_024234575.1 Hahellaceae bacterium | reverse complement strand
GCATTGTCGGCACCAACCTTAAACGCCTGCCGTTTGATAGCAAAGTGCGTATGATCAGCCGGGCCTTGGTGCGGAAGGTGACTGGGTAACACGGGTGTCGTATATCCCCGTGAACCTTCTGAAGGTTGCCTATAACAGCCATCACTATTTCTGGATGACATAAGCGCTGTGTATCAACATTTGCACCCTTCGATCAATAATCGATGGTCAGGCTTCGTGCCAGACCTATTGAATCTGAAGACCGGACTTTGCTGATAGAAAAACCTGGTCTTTTCGCTTTATACGGAGGCGTCTGGAAAAGAGCCCCGGGCACCCAGTCAGCTTCTATACACTCTCATTAGTATTATGCTGGCCTGTTTATTGCTCCCCTCCTGTTTAAGGGCGTTATACGCAAGATAGACGCCTTTAAATGGTGATTGATGTTTTACCGTGCTCTGTTTTAGGGCGGAACCTTCGTGGCATCAATCGAGCAGGCAATTAGAACAGGCTGCATGCACATGAGTATTAATTGGAACGAGTATGATCCTGACAGGTTTTTTGATGAATTAATTGGGGAAAACGGAGTTCCCAGAGGGCCGGCAAAGCGGTTGGCAGAGCATCTGCATGCTCTCGATGCTAATGAACTGGAAGCACGCCGACAGTTAGCCGAGGCAACTATTCATGAAATGGGGGTAAGTTTTACCGTTTACACCGAGCAGGGTAATATCGATCGTGCCTGGCCATTCGACATCATTCCGCGAACAATTTCAGCCGGGCAATGGGATCGCACTGCAGCGGGTCTTAAGCAGAGATTGCGGGCACTTAACATGTTTATTGGTGATTTGTATGATCAGCAGAACATTATCAAAGATGGCATAGTTCCCGAGCATATTGTTAGATTTTCAAAGAACTTCCGTCCGGAATGTGTTGGTATCAAGCCTGCACATGGCGTTTGGGCACATATATGTGGCACCGACCTGGTCAGAGATGGTGATGGTGAGTTTTACGTGTTAGAAGATAATCTTCGAGTGCCGTCCGGTGTTGCCTATATGCTGGAAAATAGAGCCATCACTAAAAGGGTGTTGCCCGAGTTGTTTAAACTGGAGGTGATCAAGCCAGTTGATGATTATCCAGCCAGGCTGTTTGATACCCTTGTGTCTATTTCGCCCCGAAAGATAAAGCGGCCTGAGATCGTGGTGTTAACGCCCGGAATTTTTAACTCCGCCTACTTCGAGCATGCGTATCTCGCCCAGCAAATGGGAGCTGAACTGGTAGAGGGTAGCGACCTTGTGGTGGGCAAAGATGACTGTGTTTATATGCGCACGATCAATGGTCAAGAGCGCGTTGATGTGATTTATCGGCGTATTGATGACTTGTTTATCGACCCGGAAGTATTTCAAAAAGACTCTGTGCTTGGGGTGCCCGGACTTATGCGTGCCTGGCGGGCTGGCAATGTTGCTTTAGCCAATGCACCGGGAGCTGGTGTGGCAGATGATAAGGTGGTTTATGCCTATGTACCGGAAATTATCCGTTATTACCTTAATGAAGAGCCGCTTATACAAAACGTTAAGACTTATCTCTGTGATGACCCGGACCAACGCCAATACGTGATCGATCATATTAGTGAGCTTGTGGTAAAGCCTGCCAATGAATCTGGTGGCTACGGCATGTTAATTGGTCCCCACTCAACCAAAAAAGAGCAAGCGCAGTTTGTAAAGCTGATCAAGGCCGATCCACGTAATTATATCGCGCAACCCACACTCGCTCTCTCTACGGCACCCACACTGGTAGGTAAAGGAGTTGTGGAACCCCGTCACCTCGATTTACGGCCATTTGTGTTGCAAGGGAAGAGTAGCTACGTCACCACCGGCGGTTTAACCCGGGTGGCGATGAAAAAGGGCTCGCTGGTGGTGAATTCATCCCAGGGTGGCGGAAGCAAAGATACATGGATTATTAACGGAGGTGACAGCAATGCTATCTAAAGTAGCTGAAAGAATATACTGGACCGCCCGTCACCTTGAGCGAGTCGAGAATACCGCCCGCTTGATCAGTGTCTATGATAATTTGCTGTTTGATCTGCCGGATGAGCTGGATATCAGCTGGTATAACCTTGTCACCCTTAATAGTGCTGATGATTTATTTGCCGAGCGCTATAAAAACCGTGATGAGCGTAATGTTGTTAAGTTTTTATTGGCCGACAACACCAACCCCTCATCAATGTTGTCGGCATTGCAAATGGTACGCGAAAATGTTCGTACGACGCGAGATGTGTTACCCAAAGAAAGTTGGGAAATGGTCAATGAACTTTACATATTCGCCAATGCGGAAATTCAGCAAGGCCTTAAGCGAAGTGCACGTCATGGCTTCCTTGAGCAGATGGTGCGTGGATGTCAGCAGATTAATGGGCTTTTTGCCGGAACGATGCGGCGGGATGCATGCTGGCAATTCCTCAGCCTTGGGCGTAACCTTGAACGTGCTGATATGCTGACGCGACTGCTTGATGCAGGTGCTGCGGCGCAAATTCAGGGTGAGGCCGAAACAGATGTGCGCATCAGTCAGGTCGTGTGGGGTAATGTGCTGCGTTCCAGTTCTGCTGAGCTTTGCTATCGTCGAACCATGCGCAGTGCCGTACATCAAAATGATGTGGCAAAGTTTTTATTGCAAGATTCGCAATTCCCTCGTAGCCTGAAGTACTGCCTTGATGATATGTTGCAGTCTGTAAAAGCACTGCCGAATCGAAATAAAGCTACCGAAGCGGTTAATGCCGCATTAGGCAGCGAATTCGGTATGGATGAAGGCAAACGGCTGGGAGTTGAGTTTCGAGACTATTTGAATCAACAGCAACTTAATCTTCGCAATTTACATCAGGTTTTCAGTGAAATCTGGTTTCCCGTAGTTTAGAGATGCACCGTCAACGAGGTACAGAATGACCATACGCACCGCGATTCACCATGTGACTGAATATAAATTCGATCGCCTGGTGGCACTGTCACCCCATGTATTAAGGTTGCGACCGGCTGCACATAGCAGGACGCCCATTCACGGTTACTCGCTTAAAATTACACCTGAAAACCATTTTATCAACTGGCAGCAAGATCCTTTTGGAAACTTTCTTGCCAGGCTGGTGTTTCCTGAGAAAACCAAAAACCTGAAAATTGAAGTGGAAGTCATTGCCGATATGACGGTAATTAATCCTTTTGATTTTTTCGTAGAACCTTCCGCTGAGAAATATCCTTTTAAGTATGACAAGGTTCTGAAGCAGGAGTTGCATCCTTATCTTGAAATAGAGGATGACGGCCCGCTGATCAAAAAGTGGGTTGATTCGGTGCCGAAGAAGCCCATGCCAATCAATGATTTTCTGGTGTATCTCAACCAGCGTTTGCAAGGAGAAATTGGCTACAATATTCGTATGGAGCCCGGGGTTCAGGACAGTGATACCACGCTTAAAATAAAGAAGGGTTCATGTCGTGATACCGGCTGGCTGCTGGTACAGATACTGCGTCATTTGGGGTTGGCGGCGCGCTTTACCTCCGGTTATCTGGTGCAGCTTACATCCGATATCAAGTCGCTCGATGGCCCCTCTGGCCCGGTGAAAGACTTTACAGATTTACACGCCTGGTGCGAGGTTTATATTCCTGGCGCTGGCTGGGTAGGGCTTGACCCAACTTCTGGCTTATTCGCCAGTGAGGGGCATATTCCTCTGGCCTGCACACCGTCACCGGGTTCAGCCGCTCCGATTACCGGCGGTATGGATAAATGTGAAGTTGAATTCAGCTTCAGCAATGAAGTGGTTCGTATCCACGAAGACCCCCGTGTTACCAAGCCCTATAGTGATGACGAGTGGCTGTGTATTGATGCGCTGGGTAAAGCGGTAGATAAACAATTAGATGAAATGGATGTGCGCCTGACACAAGGCGGTGAGCCAACATTTGTTTCTATCGATGATATGGACTCTGATCAGTGGAATACCGCCGCGCTGGGCGATGATAAATTGCGTTTGTCAAAAGATTTGTTGCTGCGTATGCGGGATAAGTTTGCCCCGGATGGCCTGTTGCATTACGGGCAGGGTAAATGGTACCCCGGTGAAGAGTTACCTCGCTGGGCTCTGGGCTGTTTTTGGCGAACAGACGGGCAACCTTTATGGCGTAATCGTGAGTGGTTAGCACGGGTAGATAAAAGCTATGGCATCACCATTAAGCAGGCAGAGACTTTTTCGAGGTTGCTGACCAAAAAGGCAGGTCTGAAAGATAGCTATCTGGTAACCGCCTATGAGGATGCGCTGTATTATATGTGGCGCGAGCAGTCGTTGCCCCATAATGTTGATCCGCGCAAGGTGAATCTAAAAGATGATCTCGAGCGCAAAAAGCTGGCGCAGTTGTTAGAGCAAGGCTTAGGTGACCCTGTGGGGTTCTGTTTGCCTCTCGGCTGGAATTACAATACCAATCACTGGCGCTCAAGCCCGTGGCCATTGCGTCGCGATACCCTGGAGTTGATTCCCGGTGACTCACCTATCGGCTTCCGTTTGCCGCTGGATTCTTTACCTTATGTTACCGAAGAAGAGCGGGACGACCCGCAGCCGCGCGATCCATTCGAGCCGACAGAGCCTCTGGCGAGCGCCGGTGACAGTGCGAAGCTGGCACGGGCAGATAAAAAGGATGAGGTAAAGGCTACTGTTAGCGTTGATGTCATACGTACGACTCTTTGCATCGAACCTCGAAACGGACGGCTGTATGTATTTACGCCCCCGATGGAAATGTTAGAACAATATGTTGCCTTGATCGAATTGATTGAAGACACGGCAGCAGAGCTGAAAATACCTGTCGTTATCGAAGGCTACGAGCCGCCGCGAGACCCGCGACTGAACTGCTTTAAAGTGACGCCTGACCCCGGTGTCATCGAAGTGAACATCCATCCTTCGAAAAACTGGAAAGAACTGGTTCACAACACCGAAACAATCTACGAAGAAGCCCGACAGTCAAGGCTTTGCGCAGAGAAGTTTATGATCGATGGCCGACATACAGGAACGGGTGGTGGTAACCACATTACCCTGGGTTCATCGAGCCCGACGGACAGCCCGTTCTTGCGCCGCCCTGATTTATTGCGCAGCTTTATTACCTTTTGGCAGCATCATCCGGGGCTTTCCTATTTGTTTTCGGGCATGTTTATCGGCCCAACGAGCCAATCGCCCCGGGTTGATGAAGGCCGTGACGAAATGCTCTACGAGCTGGAAGTAGCGTTTTCGCAAATGAAGGAAGGCACAGTTCCCCAGCCTTGGCTGGTGGATCGTCTCATGCGAAACCTGTTGGTAGATATTACCGGTAATACGCACCGCTCAGAGTTTTGTATTGATAAGCTGTATGCACCGGGATCTGCGTCTGGCCGACAGGGGTTGCTAGAGTTCCGTGGTTTTGAAATGCCACCTCATGCACGCATGTCTCTGGTACAGGCCCTGCTGATTCGTTGCCTGATCGTAAAATTCTGGAAAGAACCATACCACAAGCCATTGGTGCGGTGGGGTACAGAGTTGCACGATCGCTTTATGCTGCCACATTATGTTTGGGAAGATCTCCGCGAAGTCGTCAATGAGCTGCAAGAAGCTGGTTTACCATTTCAGCTGGATTGGCTGGCACCGTTCGAAGAGTTCCGCTTCCCCCATTATGGGCGGGCGCAAGTCAATGATATGCAAATTGAATTACGCTGGGCCATTGAGCCTTGGCATGTGTTAGGGGAAGAGGTGAGCAGCTTTGGTACCTCCCGTTATGTCGACTCTTCGATGGAACGTTTGCAGGTGAAAGTTTATGGTTTAACGCCGGGGCGCTATGTGCTTGCCTGTAATGGTCGTCGAGCACCGCTGCGGTCTACCGGGCGACATGGTGAATATGTTGCTGGTGTGCGCTATCGTGCCTGGCATCCGCCCACAGCGTTGCACCCCCTGATTGGCGTGCACTCGCCGCTGGTGTTTGATTTGTTTGATACCTGGAATGGCAAGTCGGTTGGCGGGTGTACCTACCATGTTGTACATCCAGGCGGACGCAGCTATGAGACACTGCCGGTGAATGCGTTTGAAGCGGAATCCCGACGTATCAACAGATTCTGGAACTTTGGTCATACCGCAACCAGTAATGCACCAAGGCCAGAATTTGATGACATCTGGGAGTTTTTTGTGAATGAAGAGCCACCACGCGCGATGGCGCCGCCGTTGGAAATGCCTTCAGATGAGTTTCCGCATACTCTGGACTTGCGCCGACATATGGAAAAATAACAACTAATGCAATTGATCGAAAGTAATCAGGCTGCCAGCGATGCACAAACCATGTTGTTTAAGCGCATGGTTTTAAGAGTGGCGGAGTAACATGATGGATAATTCCGCCGTTGTGAAACCTGTCGGGTTTTCGTATCCCCGCGGGGCAGCTGGTTATGACGAAGTGTACGGTAGTCAGCTGCAAATGCAAAAGCATTGGCAGCATCTGTTTGATGGCTTGCAGGCCTTGGGTGGCCAGGGCATTCAAGAGCGACAAATGAAGGCCGAGCGTATCCTTCGGGATGATGGTGCCACCTATAATAGTGGTGCCTCGCCATTCTCAAATATATGGCAGCTTGACCCTGTGCCCATCCTGCTCGAAAGCGAAGAGTGGGAAAAAATCGAGTCGGGCCTGCTGGAAAGGTCCGAACTTTTTAACCTTATTCTAAAAGATCTGTATGGCCCGCGAACGCTAATTCGCCATGGCGTTGTGCCGCCAGAGCTGGTTTTTGGTCACTCCGGGTTTTTGCGCGCCTGCCAGGGGCTAATGCTGCCTGGAGAGCATCAGCTGGTACTGCACGCTACCGATATGGTGCGAGATGCATCCGGTGCTATGCAGATTATTGGTGACCGGACACAGGCTCCCAGTGGCGCAGGCTATGCCCTCGAGAATCGAACGGTCATGTCAAGAGTCTTGCCTTCACTGTTCAGAGACAGTCACGTGCATCGGCTCTCGCTCTTTTTTCAGACGCTGCGGTTCAAGTTAAATAGCCTTGCCAGTCATATGACCACCGAGCAACCTCGCGTTGTTATCCTAACGCCGGGCTCGTATAACGAAACTTACTTCGAGCATGCCTACCTTGCTAACTACCTTGGTTACCCTTTGGTGCAAGGTAGCGATTTACAGGTTAGCAAAGGCTATTTGTGGATGAAGTCGTTAGGTGAAATGACGAGAGTTGACGTCGTTTTGCGTCGCATTGACGATTTCTATTCCGATCCGGTCGAGCTAAAAAGTGATTCCAGCCTTGGTGTACCTGGGCTGCTGGAAGTGGTGCGGGCCGGGCGAGTGGTTATTGCAAATCCGCTTGGTTCAGGGGTGCTTGAAAACCCCGCATTGTTAAAATACCTGCCGCAGATAGGCAGCCACTTTTTAGGCCGAGAGCCGCGTTTATCTTCAGTTAAAACTTACTGGTGTGGTGACCCTCAAGATTTGGCTTATGTACTTGATAACCTGCATCATCTGGTGATTAAACCCATTTTTCGAAAGCCGGGTACCACCAGCATTTTTGGCTCTGAGTTGGATGAGGCACAACAGCTGCAGGTAAAGGACTTACTGCGACAGAACCCCCTTTATTATTCTGCCCAGGAGTATATTCAGCCCTCAACGACGCCTTCGTGGAAGGGAGGGCAGTTGTTGCCTCTGCCAACCTTGTTACGCGGGTTTTCGGTGGCTGATGAGTCGTCCTATCGTATCATGCCTGGAGGATTGACTCGTGTTGGTGCCGTTGGCACGTTGAGCTTAACCAACCAACAGGGTGCGGTTAGTAAAGATACCTGGATTATTGCTTCTGAACCCGAGAAGCAGATTTCACTGCAAGAAGAGCGACCTGTTCCTCGGCAGACAGTTAAAGAATCGAAAGCGGCCTTTCCCTGTCGGGTGGTGGAAAATCTTTATTGGGTTGGCCGCTACGCCGAAAGGGCAGAGTCGGCACTGCGTATGCTGCGCACGGTATTTATGCATTTTAACAGCACTTATCACATGCCAGAGTCCACTCGGCAACTGCTCTTGCGTGCGGTTACAGAACTAACGACTACTTATCCCGGCTTTACCATTGCCGACCCTGAACTCTATAAGCATCCCGAGTCAGAGTTACTGGCGGTGATTCTAGACTCAACCCGAGAGGGCAGTATCAGCAGCAATTTGCATGCATTGCTAAAGTGCACCGATCAGGTTCGCGAGCTGCTGTCGACGGATACGCAAAGAGTCATAAACGACATTCGTGATCAGCTGGATGCGCTAGGTAAAGGCATCAGTGCTGATCTCAATGCGGCACCCGAAGAAGCCCTTGATCCGCTGGTGACGACCCTGCTGGCCTTTACCGGACTTTGTCAGGAGAGCATGGTGCGTGGTTTGGGCTGGCGCTTTATGGAAATGGGGCGACGCGTAGAGCGATCAGTGCAAATCGTGCGTCTGTTGCGCTCATCGCTGGTGAAGGTGTTGCCAGAAGAAGAGCAACTGCGCGTGCTTGAAACCATTCTGATGAGTAATGAAGCGTTGATTACGTTTCGCCGTCGCTATCACTCAGAGAGTGACTTGTCCCACGGTTTGGAGCTATTACTCTGCGACAACAGCAATCCACGTTCATTGTTTTATCAAATCGAGTTACTGCGCCAGCACTTATTGAAGTTACCTGCTCGCGGTGGTGTTGCCTTAGGACTGCCTGAGGAGGAACGGTTCTTACTTGAAGCCTCGACGGCAATTCAGCTGTGTCGTACGGATGTATTGATTCTTGAAGAAGGCAAAACCGGCAATAGAGGAGCGCTGGATCAGTTACTGGCACGCTTGCAGATGCTATTGCAGGAAACCTCGGATTGTATCAGCGATAAATACTTTGATCAGGTAAAAGCACACCAGCAATTAATACGCACTAACTGGGAAGAAGAGCTATGATCTATCGCATACGCCACCTGACCCACTATGAGTACGAAAAGCCGGTTTCTCTCTGCTATAACCAGGCTTATTTACTACCAAGGGACACAGACTATCAAACATGTCTCGGTAGCAATGTTAAGATTTCACCATTTCAGACAGTTGGACAACGCCATATAGATTACTTTGGTAACCAGGCATTCCATTTCTCGTTGGAGCAACCACATAACGAGTTAATCGTTGACGTAGAAAGTGAAATTCGCATTCATGAATCCAAGTATCAGCGAGCGATGGATTTAAACCTCGACCTGGGTGCGACCTGTAGCCAGGCGCTTGCCGCGATGCAACAGAGCAGGGATTATGCTGTACTCGAAGCCCGTGAATTTGCATTAGACTCGCCAATGATCAGAGCCGCTGAGGGCCTGCGTGATTACGCTAAGATCTCCTTCGGTGATGATCGACCACTGCTATCGGCGGTGCGCGAGCTAAATCAGCGGATTTTTCAGGATTTCACCTACGATCCAAAGGCTACCAGTATTGCAACGCCTTTGGCAGAGGTGTTAAAACAGCGGCGTGGCGTTTGTCAGGACTTTGCCCATTTGGCTATTGGTTGTTTGCGTTCTTTGGGGTTTCCCGCCCGTTATGTTAGTGGTTATTTAGAAACATTACCGCCGCCGGGGCAGGAGAAACTGGTGGGCAGTGATGCCTCGCACGCCTGGTTTGCAATCTATTCGCCAACCGAAGGATGGTTTGAGTTTGACCCAACCAACAACAATATGGCTGGCGAGCGACATATAACGACAGCCTGGGGGCGTGATTATGCCGATGTCTCTCCCATGAAAGGAGTATTCTTTGATGGTGGTGGCAAACAAAAGCTTAATGTTTCGGTTGATGTAAGAAAAGTTGAAAACAGTCAGTATACTGCCTGAGCTGGTTGCGAAAGGCCGCCGTTTATATCCGCAATAAATCTACAGAATTCTAAAAATTAATTACAAAGCTAGCGAGGCTTGATAAATGAGTACAATACATTTTGTTGGTGGTGAAAAGGGTGGTGTAGGTAAATCTGTTGTTTCGCGTCTGATGTCACAGTATTGTCTTGAGAGAAACTATCCGTTTGTGGGCCTGGACGCAGACCAGTCACATGCTACGTTAACCCGGTTTTATGCTGACTTTACCCGGCCGCTTAATCTCGACGTTTTTGAAAGTACTGATTCGATTATGGAACTGGCGCTGGAGCAAGACCAGCAAGTTATTATTGATTTGCCGGCACAGAGCGAACGTTTTCTTGATCGTTGGATCGAGGAAAACGGCGTCTTGGAAATGTGTGCCGAAATGAACATCCCCGTTGTGTATTGGTATGTGGTTGATGACGGTATCGATTCCGCCAATCTGATCGATAATTTTATGGCCAAGTATCAGCAGCATTTACAGCTGGTGGTTGTTAAAAATGAAGGGCGTGGCAGTAATTTTTCAGCCGTTGATCGCGTGTTGGAAAAGCACGGCACAAATAGCGGCCCTACGCAAAGACAATGCCTGCTGCCGGGTTTGCATAAAGAAACCATGCGAAAAATTGATAATCTTAGCTTTAGTTTCTGGGGGGCTGAGAACATTAAAGACAAAGCGCTTGATCATTTGAGTTTGATGGAAAGACAGCGGACTAAAGTATGGCTTAAAAAGGCTTACTCCATGCTGGAAAACGCTTTTTCCAGTCTTCCCAACTAAAAGAATCAAATGAGTCCAACAATTAAGGATCAGTAAGCGTAGAATTGATGCAGATAGCCACTAAACATGGAAGGTGCTTCGGCAACTAACCGCCATAGCGGCTATCACATCAGGCAGAGATTCTCTTTGCCACCGGATTTCTACAGGAGTGAATCCTATGCAACAACTGACTTCAGCTGGCAATCAGCTGGTTAACGACCTCTCTTATCGATACAACCTTTCTACCGATGCGGTTACCCATATGCTGATCGCCGTGAATCAGGGAGGTGGTAGCATGGCTCAGTTTAGTTGTCCGGAATTGGGAGGCTCAGGGCAATGGATGCGTGGCGGTATGACCATGGTGGGGGATATGTTCAACCATGGCCTAAAAATGACCGTCGATAACCTTTGCAATGAGTTATCCAATGCTTTGGCAAATATTCAGGTATTCCCCGTTATTCCGCGCGGCGCTCCGGGCAGCAATCAGTGGTGGCCTGCCGATCTGGGGCAGCCTTTCAGTAGTGGCGCACAAAACAGCACGCGTTATGCGATTTTCCCTCGTCGACTGGCGGTTGAAGTAAACGGCCAGGTTACGGTCTATGACACGCTGGACAATAATATTGGCGGCGTGAGTCAACAGCAAGGTGGCAACAATGCGCTGACCTTCAGCAGCCAATATGGCACCATCGCGGTATCGAGCTTGCCCATTGTCTCTGGCCCCGGCATCGCACCTGCGCCGCAAACCAATTTTCTTGCACCCGAACCGCCCGTGGTAAATGCACCGCAAGAAAGCAATCTTGAAATGCCTATACCTCCTGTGGAGCAAAATAGCCGTCAATCGATGGGTAATCCTTCTTCTGCTAACGCTGACCTTGGCGCAGGCATGTCATCCAGTGCAATTATCGATCTTATCGGCAAACTGGCGCAACTACGTGAAGCCGGGGCGCTGACAGATGCGGAATTCAATGCCAAGAAAGTAGAGTTGTTAAGTCGGCTATAAAGTCGAAATGGGTCAGGCTGAAATAATTTTGACCAATCTAAAAGGCCCTTCCAGAGTTTTTTGGCGGGGCTTTAGTAATAAATGGGGGGCGGTTCAATACGCCCCTTTGGCTAGCATTGCCCTTTAGATTCGTTCCTTTACTCGTCAATAAATGATCCTTCTTCAAGATCGTCGACTGGAAAGCTGATGATCGGGGTAGAAAAAACATCTGCACGTGCGCGATTCAGTACTCTGGAATGCTGGATGATTTTTCCTGACTCCATGTCTTTAGAGTAGTAATAAAGCTCACTTACCCCGTGGTACATATTTACGGCCAGGATATCCAGGTTTTGCTGCTGACCATCGGTAGATACCCAAAAAATCGGAACGGTCAAGCCAAAGGTATCTTTGTCTGTGCCCAGGGATGTAAAAAAGAAGTCCAGGATGTAGCCTGCATCGTCAATATTGTCGACAAGCTTCATGGCAAATCGTGATTCCAGCTCTAATTTTAAGCGGGCATTGGCATAGTCCACCACTGGAGAAGGGTTGATAAAATGGCTGCGTAAGTAAACGGGCTTTGCTGCAAATGGACTTAGATCTTCTTCTTGTAATTGCGTCATCAGGTTATTGATGCTGTAGGTCACCAGGCGCTGTGCTGTCGAGCCATCATAGATGTCCACTTTACCTCTGGTTGAGCAAGCAGACAGCAAGCAGGTAAGAAGAATTAAAAAGGATAGCCTTGAGATGAAGCGAGACATCAGGTTTATGATTCCTTATTTTGATTTTGCATGTCGATAGGTGTGACTAAATATACCTGTCTGTTGCGTAAAGTTGAAGCTAAAGCAGGGCTTGTTGCGGTCAGGCGGCTAGGAATCATGATGTTACTGGTGGCGGGCATTGAATAGCAGGTTTACCTGTTGTTTATCTTGCTAAAACGGGAAAAAACTTAGTCAGATCAACAGAATGACACTACACTAACTCCGTTGACACGTAGTAGATAGATGATATTGATTGGGGGTATTGTGAATTTTCGTCTTTTCTTAAAGATTGGAGTGTGGGGGCTGGCCGGTTACTTTGTTCTGGGGTATTTGTTAAAGCCCAATCAGATAGTGCTTGAGCATCAAAAGGCTGAACAAGAGGCGGTGGCTGATTATCGGAACATGAAAGCCGATGAGATAGCGCGTTATAAAAGCGTGCTGGCAGAAGTGGATGAGATGAACATTGCCGATGCCAACCTTGTTACCTGCATCAAAAAAAGTCTGCAAATGTGGGAGCACCTGATCAAGTATGGAAAGATGACCAGTGCCACAGAATTAACAGAAATCGAGTGCTATAAAAAAGGCATTACGCAGCTTAATGGTATTGAGAAGTTCACCCATCTCAAAAAACTTAGTTTGCAACAAAATGGTGTGGCGTACCTTGATCCGTTAAAAAATATGACGTCGCTAGAAGAACTTAACCTATCGGGGAACCCTGTTAAAAGTTTTTGGGAAATCGCTGACTTGCCTAACCTGAAGCGATTAGATGTTTCTGGTATCAGGGTTGATAATCTTGATGAGTTTCTTCGTTTCAGCAGTTTGCAAACACTAAACTATTACATCGATAACGAGTATCCCTGTATCGATTTGGATCAGTTTTTTAAAGAAGCCAGAGATAAACCCTGGCGTTTGAACAGGCCCGGTAATTGTATTGCACCGCACGGTGATAAAACGCGATACTTTTAATTTCTCAACTCCGAGGGAAACGCTGGCATACTTTGATTATGCTGGCGTGTCAGCACTTCTGGTTCGTTGTCCCACACCAGGGTAAGTTTACCGCTTTCATAACGGATAAACGATGCGCCGGTCATCGGCGGGATAAACTCTGCTCCCTGATCCCTGTAACTGACTTTAAAGCTGATATGTCGGTTGTGGATTGACCAATAGCCGCCGTATGAACGCCGGTTAATATCTGAATATCCGGTTCTTTTATGTAAAAAACTTTCGATAAAAGTACCATTTTTAGCGAAAACGATATCTATTTCGTTTCCGTTACGTGTGCCCTTCCAGTGTCCGACAAACAGTGTTTCTGACGGTGTTGTAATGGTAGTTGGGCCTTTTGAGTTGGCAATTGGTTGTGTTGCAGACTCCCCCACAACTTTCTTTTTTGATTCTGCTGGTGGCTGAGTGCCAAAGTGTGTTTGACCGTTTTCATCGACCCACTTATAAATCTGTCCGGCAGTAAGCGGCCCGGATAACAGGATGCTGGTTAACAGCATTGGCAAAAGCAGATGAGCGATTGATTTCACTTTTCACGCTTCCTTTTAAAGTGCATGATCTCGCCAGTGCCGTCTTGGCGCAGGCGGAAGTTACGAGGGTCCAGTAGCTCAATATTCCAGCGCTCTGTTTCGGTGGATTTCGCCAGTAAATCCTTGAATGCTCCGGCATATTCAAGTACCAGTGTGTCACCTTCGATTTTCCAGTTGCCTTGGGCCTTAACGTGGTTTGGATTAGGGTGTGCGGTGATGTTTTTATCGTAGTGGTCGGTGTAGTAGCGGGTAAACTGGCCGTCTTCAAACTTCACTCGGGCAATCACGTAGCTGTCATCGGTTGGGCTAACCTCGGCCCAGGTGCCGGATGCCAGTTCTTCTTTTTCTGACAAATCATAGCGCGAGTCTTTCAGACGATTAAAGGTATAACGTCGTTCGGACTCGTATTCAACGAGCACCATTCTATATTCGTATACCTCTTTAAGAGAGAAGTTCTTTGTGGCACCTGTTTTCTCGTTTAAGGTGAGCTTGCCTGGGAATAGCTCCCATTTGCCGGGAGAGTAGACCGGCTTTTGCTGGTCTTTATACACCGCCCACTGGTAGCCATAACTGCTCACCGAGAGCTCGATGACGCCACCGTTCTCTTTGGCGTACCACTTGTTTTGAATAACATCCGCCGCTTCGGCACTTTTCTCGCCACTGCTACCATAACGGGTTGCCTCTGCCTGTTGCATTTTTGCCGGTGGTGGCTGCGTGCCAAAATGTACCTGGCCGTTTTCGTCGGTCCATTTGTAGACTTTTGCGCCAGTCAGGCACAGCAAGGCGGCAGGGAGTATGAGTAGGCGTTTGCACGAAAGGTTCATCTGTTCCTCATTGTATGGGTTATTTTCTAATGTTGTGTGTTGAGAATCATGAAAGCGCAGTCGTCCTGCTTCCTGTTCTGCCTGTTAGATCGTTGAGATCAGCGTTTTGTTAGCGATCTCGCTTTAGTATTAGCGTAGAGCCTGTGCCTTGATCGACAAATACCATTTCCTGATAACTTCTTTTTTGGATGATCCAGCGATGCATGCGCCCGATGTTGTTGTCGATTGGGTCCCCGTAATCAGCGATGAAGTCGAGTGTCAGTTCGGGGTCTTGCCACTCCCAGTTACCAATCTGTCTTGTATGGTTGTTGTTGTTGGGGAAATACATAATAAATGTGCCATGGTCAAACTTATACTTCTGGCCTTTTTGGTCTGACCATTCACCTTTTAGCTCTCGGGAGAAGTCGGTGCTGTCAGTTTGGCGCTGGCGTTTGAATGTCAGCTTTTTAACAAAATCCTGCACGATAACAAGCTTAGTGTCATCCAGGTAGGTAACTTCATAGTTTTCTGTGGTATCGAGCTTTTCAGGTTCTCCTTGATGTTCGAAGTAAGTGAGTTCGAGTACGTCATTGCTGAGTTTATATTTCCCCGATGCAAAATTCGCTTTGGTAATGCCATAGCTGCCCACGAAGTTTTCAGAGAATTCAAAGTCGTCGTAAGATAGTTTTAATTTTAATGTGGCCCTGGTGTCTTTTGCCGCCCACCATTCACCGCGAATGCGATAATCAGAAGAAGACTCTTTTTTATCTGAACCTGGTGTAGAAAGCTCTTCGACTTCCACTTTGTTCTCTTTAATTTTTTGAGGCGGCGGTGGCGTAGAACCAAAATGTGTAACACCGTTTTCATCCACCCATTTAAACATTTTTGCCGCTGATACGGACAGTGGCGCGATCAAACACATATACAATAAGAGCAAGAAGGTTTGGCGGGGTTTTATCATCCGAGTTTGTTCCATAATGAGGTCAGAGGTTCATGAGGCTATAACGCAGAACCTGTTCTCTTGTGTGGTATTTTCACGAAAGTATAACAACACCTGGTGGCTATGCGATCTTTGCTATCGTTAAGGTTATATTAGTTATCCGATTGTGCAATTCCATAATGCAGAGAGGTTGGAATTAAATGATTTTTTTAAAAGCTGTCATGTTAGTCGTTTTGCTCGGTGCCAGCGGTACAGAGGCAAAGGTATACAAGTGGGTGGATGAGCAGGGTGTTGTGCACTTCACACAAACACCCCCGGTGCAGCAGCAGACCAGCGGCAACCTGCAAACACTGGAAGTGAATACGGGCAGAATCAGTCCTCGGTTTCGCGATGGTCGCCAATACTGCGGCTCGCAAGCCATTCCAGATGGTGATAGCGACATCGTGCGCTACCTGATATTAGTGAAAATGCAACTTTCTACCTACAGAGAAAACCTGGCCTACGTGAGGCAAAATCACCCTTCCGGACAAGATAAAAATGAGCGTGTTGATGAGTATAAGTGCCTGATTGGATGGGCTGAGTCTGAATTGCAGAAAAATGACCGACAATTGCAGGATCTGCGTGCCGAATATTATTCACTCAGCGCGCAATTTCAGGATGCTTCGGGTAAAAAGCAGCAAGACTGCCCCCAATTCGAAGGCTGGTTAGTAGGGGAAGATGCTGAAAAATGGGCCTCATGCGATAGAACACATAGCCGCGATATGTCCGAAGCGAAGAAAAGAATGAAGCAATTGCTGCCGTTAGTGGAAGAGTAAGTACGGTTTTTAGCAAGTTGTTGCCAGTGTATTGGGATTGAGGTTTTTGTACTAAGGTTAATACTGACACAAGTTGTGCTGACTCATCGTTTTCAAACTGCAGCCTTAGGAACAACCCCGTTGAAAATAAAATCCTATCATCTAAGCGTCACCGTTATCTTGATGGCAATGTTTTTTGCGGCGTTGAGTTTCGGAATTCAGCAATGGGTCGTGCTTCCCAGTTTTTCTGAGCTGGAAGATAAAGCGGTAAAACAAGACCTTGAACGGGTATTGGAATCTATTGCGAGTGAGCAAAAGCATTTGCAAATGCTGGCAGGAGATTGGGCGCAATGGGATGATACCTTTCAGTTTGTGCAGGGTAAGAACAATGAGTACGTTGAATCCAATTTAGCCTGGGAATCACTGTCCGGGGCGAGTGGCGTGCACTTGCTCTACTATGTCGACAATCAGGATTCCGTTGTCTGGGGCGAGGTTTTCTCTCCGCTGGAAGGAAAAAATATATCGCTGCCCGAGTTTACAGCAGAGTTTTTGCAAGATAACCATCGCTGGTGGCGACCAGATAGTGGGGATGATATTGCAGGGTTAGTGCTGACAGAGCGGGGGCCGATGCTGATCTGTTCACTAAATATCCTCACCAGTGCTGGTAAGGGGCCTTCTCCTGGCCGATTAATCATGGGGCGCTTTCTCACAGAGCAATTAATTGACGGACTGAGAGAGCAAACGAAGGTGCATTTTAATGTTTACCCTTTGCAGCAGAAAACCGCCTCAACCGTGCCCGTGAAGAATACATCTGGCTTCTCAGATACTGAACCGCCGAATCTATCAGAGCGTCTGAGCGTTTTACAAAGTGAGGGAATTGCCCGAGAGGTGGTGAGCGATAAACTGATCAATGCTTATGGTTTGGTCAGTGATTTGTTAGATAACCCTGCCATTATGATCGAGGCAGAAATAAACAGAGATATCATGCAGCAGGGGCACTATGCCGCGCGTATCGTGTTTATATCGGTTTTCGTGGCCTTAACTTTTATCTTCTGTACGGCAACCATCGGGTTCTTTTTATATAGTGCTGGTATTTACCGGGCCAATCTGCAGATTCAGCGCAAGGTTGAGCAGCGCACAGAAGAGCTGAATGAAGCACGTAAGCAAGCAGAAAGCGCCACGCAGAATGCACTGGCGGCCAATGAAGCAAAAACCGAATTTTTGGCCAATATCAGTCATGAAATACGCACGCCTCTCAACGGTATTATCGGTATGGCACAAATGGCGGGGGATCGAGCGCATGATATTAACCTGCGTAATATCTTCACGACTATTCTCCGAGAAGCGGATGCCCTTATTGGCTTCATTAATGACACGCTTGATCTGTCGAAAATCGAAGCAGGTAAGATGGAGCTGGAGGTTGCTCCGTTTAGTTGTGTGGAGCACCTGGAAGATATCGCCTGCGATGTTGCCTTGCGAACAGAAGGTAAAGATATCAATATCACCTGTTATGTGGCGCCGGATGTGCCGGTTTGGGTCTTGGGGGATGCCAGAAGGCTACGACAGGTACTGATTAATCTTGCTTACAACGCGGTGAAGTTTACTGAATCCGGCGAAGTTAATTTACGGCTGATAGTGGCGTCACAGGATGCGAAAAATGTGATTTTACGCTACCAGATTCAGGATACTGGCATTGGTATCGCCGAAGATAAACAAGCGTCTATCTTTCAGCGTTTTACCCAGGCAGATAGTTCGATGAGCCGACGTTTTGGCGGTAGTGGGTTGGGTACTAGCATTGCTAAAGAACTGGTTGAACTTATGCAAGGCGACATTGGCTTAACAAGCAAGCTGGGGGCGGGCAGTCTGTTCTGGTTTACCGCAAAGTTTGAACTGGCAAGCGAGTCGCGAACGGCAGGTGACACCTGGAAATGTCCGAAAGCAGGTGTGAATGTACTCATCGCAGACTACAGCCGCACCAGCGCCACCATTCTACAAGACTATCTTGCAGCAATGGGCGTCCAGTCTGCAATTGCCGGTTCAACTGAGGAAGTTGTTGATATGGCCGTGATGGCCGCTCTGGATGACCAGCCGTTCAGTGCGCTGATTGTTGACGAAAAACTGCTTACTGACTGTGCCACAACGGATATCGAAAACCTTCCGATTTTAATTCTGTCTAAAGTCGGGCAGGCTGGCACGCTAGATTACACGATTTTATCTGCTCCCCAGGTACAAGGGCTTCTGATTAAGCCCTTGCGCTGGGGGTTTCTGATTGACCATCTTTGCAAACTAATAACCGGAAAGTCGCTGACCCTTAAGAAGCAAAGTGATGGTAAAAGCCCTGCAATACCCGGTAAAGCCCCCTTGCATGGCCGGGTTTTGCTGGCAGAAGACTATCCAACCAACCAGCAGGTGGCGATGGCTCACTTGCAGTCTGCTGGGTTGTTAGTTGATCTCGCCGAGAATGGGCAAGAAGCCGTTGCGGCCTGTAAGAGAATAAAATACGACATTATCCTCATGGACTTACAAATGCCGGAAATGAACGGCTACGATGCCACTAAGGCAATCCGTGATATCGAAAAGCATCGTTCTGAGTCGACACGCACCCCCATTGTGGCGATGAGTGCGCACACCATGCAAGAGTATCAGCAGAAGTGTGTGGCTGCAGATTTTGACGATTTTATTTCTAAGCCTTTCAAGCGGGAAACGCTGCTGCTGTGTGTTAGAAAATGGCTTGGCAGTGAGGCATCTGGCACGGCTAAATCGACGCCGCGATTACAGGATTCTTTGGCGAGCGATCCGTCAATCACGCCGCCTAACGAATCGCCGGAATTTAGCTATACTGATGATAAGACAAAATATCTGCCATTTGATTTTCAGCAAGCCATTAAAGAGTTTAGAGGAGAGCGGCAAGTCGTTGAAGAGACTATCGTTTCGTTTGTGAATCTCTGTGATCAACAGCTGCAACAACTGCGGTTAGCGGTTAGCACCGATGATTTTGCCTGTCTATGTGCAGAGTCTCATCGGATCAAAGGGGGGGCTGCCAACCTTACTGTCTACCCACTGGCATTGGTAGCAAACGAGCTGGAAAAAGCCGCAAAGAATAAAGATAAACTAACGGTGTTGGGTTTGGTTGATGAGTTCGAACAACAATTGCAGGCACTTAAGGCAGTAATAAAGGAGTTAAATATCAGTGCGTAATTCTCGGTTTCTGGTGGTAGACGACGACCCGGTCAGTCTACAGAAACTCAAAATCATCCTTTCGGAATTGGGGGAGTGCGAGACTGCCACCAGTGGCAATGAAGCGGTTGGCTACTTTGTCAGAAACTTCAATGCTAATACACCATTTGACCTGGTGGCACTGGATATTGGCTTGCCCGATGTGAAAGGAACAGATGTCCTTGTGCGTCTCAGACAGTTCGAGCAGTCGTTTGCCGGTAAGGGTAAGCGTGCCAAAATTATTATGATTACCTCCCATAGCGACCGGGAAAGTGTGCAAAAATCATTAAAGAACGGTTGTAACGGATACTTGGTTAAGCCGTTTAACGAAGATCGGATTTACAACAAACTTGCCGAACTTGGCTGGGTTGCTGGCCTTGAAGTGATGGATGACCAGGATGATCACACAGACATCTCTTCTGAGCCCGCACCCAAAACTAAACCAGAGGCCTCGACACCAGCAGCGCAAACTGCCAGACCCGCGGAAACGTCACTAAAAAATACGATTATTGGTAAGATCAAAGAAATCAAAGGCGGTCAGTTTACTTTACCTGGCCAGCCAGACCTGTATTTAAAGCTAAAAACCCTGGTCGATGAGGGGGCAGACCTTGCCACGGTTTCTGATTTGTTAAAAAATCATAGCGCACTTACCGGCTCGCTTATTCGTATTTCTAACACTTCCCGCTATCGGGGCGTTGTCCCAAACAAGAGTCTTAGTGAAGCAATAGGCCGCCTGGGGTTGCGAGAAACCATGGAGCAGGTGTGTGCCATCAGTACCAAAGAAATGTGCACAAATATGCCGGCAAAATATCAAACTTATTCAACGAATGTATGGCGTAACTCACTGGCCTGTGCCTTCACCTGTGAAAACATCGCATCGGTTTTGCACCCCAAAATAAATGTAGACCCGTTTACCCTTGGGCTGATGCATGATGTTGGCAAAATGGCAATGTTGCGCATATTCGAGCATATTGAAACAAAAAAAATCTATACCGGCGAAGTCAGCTGGCCGGCGATGACCCCTATCATCAACCAGTACGAAGGCTTGCTTGGTTCAATGCTGTTGCAACAGTGGTCGTTGCCAGACGAGTACCAGAAAGTTGCGCGTTATCATGGTGGTGCCTTACCGGATAACCGTCGGTCAGAAGAATTGTTAATGGCTAATTTAGCCATCGATGTTGTTAGCGAATTAGACAGGCTTGTCGATACGGATAATGCGACCGAAGCAATCCTTGCCTTGGTCAGTAAGCATGCTGAGAATTATCCATCCCTTTCAGGCGATACACTTATAGAAATTGTCAGCAACGTTAGTTCAGCGCTTGCTGAGAGTGTGAAAGCAATTGGCTAATAACGAATGTTTAGACTCGCAACGGACTTGATCATCCTCAGGCCACATACGTTCAGTTACGGTAGATCGTTTGTATCAGGTGAAAGCCAAATCGTGTTTTTACGGGGCCATGTACCTTCAGAACTTCTTCTTTAAATACCACATCGTCAAAGGCTTTAACCATATCACCCCGGCTGAACTCACCGAGATCGCCGCCTTTTTTACCTGATGGGCAGGTAGAGTGTTTTTTCGCTAATTTGGCAAAATCTTCACCTTTACTTAATAGAAGCTTTATTTTCTCAGCCTCTTCTTTGGTCTTAACCAGAATATGGCGAGCAGCGGCAGTTTTTGCTTGTTTGGTCATGATGATTTCCGACGTAGTTGAAATAATTAAACAGGGTACAGATTAAGCGAACTTCTCGATTTTTAAGTGCAAGATATCTTTCTTTAAGGAAGGCTCGGAACGCCAATTTCGTTGCCAATCGCTTTTATACGGCCGTTTTCCCGCAGGGTCTTAATCGCGGCGTTTATCTGTGGCATCAAAGAGGTGGCGACAGACTTACGAGAGATCGCGATATATAAAACATCGAGGTCTAATGGCGGTTCGTGTTTTTTTACCTTGTCTTGCCAGCCATTACTTCTAACAATCGACGCTGCCACGACGACGTTTTCAGGAATCAGGTCGACGCGACCAAACACCAGCATGCGCATTAGCAGTTCTGATGATGTGGCTTCGATGATATTCAATTCTCCGGAATGCACGGCATTGTCAAACGCGCTGCCATAGGAGTAGCCCCGGACAACGCCAATTTTCTTGCCTTTCAGGTCAGCAAACTCTTGCCACTGGATGCCTTCGGGGTAGCTTTCGGTCCGCGAGTAGAACAATGCAGGTACTTCAATGACCGGATCACTGAACATTAAAAACCTTTCTCGATCTTCTGTTTTTAACAGCAATGCGATGCCATCCTTCTCGCCTTTTTCCACTTCGTGCAAAGCACGACTCCAGGGCACTTCAGGAAAGCGCGCTTTAGCGCCAGGTATTCGTGCGAAAATCTCTTGCACGATGGTAATGCCTGCGCCTTGATTAATTTCTGCGTGATTGTTATCGAGGAAAAATGGAGGCCAAGGGTCGGTGGCGAACCTGACGGTAGTTTCGGCTCTGACTGGCGCGCTTAAAAACAAAAGAAGCAGGAAAGTAAAAGCTGAAAACCTGGTTCCTGCAATCATTGCGTTAGGGGCCTCTGGCAGTATGTTGAGTTGTCTAAAATGTAGGCGTTATGAAGACACAATAGCAAACAGATAAATTTGTGGCCATTTTATTTTCGGCAGAGAAATGCAAGTATAAGTCACAACGATAATAGTCTGGTGACGATGTTAAGTGATCGTTACTTCTTTTTATAACCTGAATCCGTGACTTCAGATTCAATAAATGTGTTCAAAACCCTGCAATAGCAAGGCTTCCAACGTTAAAATAGTCATCACTGTCCATTCACCCAATCAGTGATGTTACTACCATGCGTAAGTTCAAGCTTGTTCAGTCTAAAACCGAAGTGATCACACCTCATGGTGGTCTTGCTCTCATTGGTCATTGCATCAACCAAATGACATCACTTCATAAGACTTCTCGTGATGTCGCTAAACGCCATGGTATCGCTAATATCGATCTTATTCGTACGTATGTAGGACTCGTTTGCTTGGGCAAAAGTGACTTTGAAGCCGTCGAACAAGCCAGACATGATCCCTACTTCAAGGCCGCCATGGGTATCAAACAATCACCCTCATCCGCGCGATTACGTCAGCGCTTTGATGAAGATGCCGTTAATTTACTACCACTGTTAAGTTCGGCCAGTGTTGAGTTTTTACAGAATGCATCCATTCCACTAACAGAGCTCTCAACAGGGCATATTCCCTTGGATATGGACGTGTTCCCCATGGATAACAGTGACACTAAAAAGGAAGGTGTTTCCTACACTTACAAAGGGCATGATGGCTATGCGCCGATTGCTGCCTATTTGGGTCAGCAAGGGTGGTGCTTAGGTTGTGAGTTACGCCCTGGCAGCCAGCATGCTAATGCTGAGTTTATCAATGTACTTCAACGCGTGATTCCAAGAGCACGTCAGCTGACCGATCAGTCATTACTGATCCGACTGGATAGTGCACATGATGCGCTTGAAAACCGTGTTTTTCTGAACAACCAAAACGTCGACTTCCTGATTAAATGGAACCCACGAAAGCAGGATGTCTGGCAATGGTACGATGAAGCCTGTGCACATGCGAAGTGGCATCATCCACGACCCGGTAAAATGGAAGCCGTGTTCTCTCAACAGCTGGATGATGCGGCCAATACGCGTCGAGTGGTCAAAGTTACGGTGAGACACTCTGATGCCAAAGGTCAGTTGTTCTTGGAGCCTGAAATCAGCTTAGATGGCTGGTTGACCTCATTGTCTTCAGATGTGGCAGATGACGCCACGGTGATTAAACTCTACAAAGGGCATGCGCTGTGTGAACAGTTCCATAGCGAGTTCAAGACTGACTTGGATCTAGAGCGCCTGCCATCTGGGAAGTTCGCGACCAACGATCTGGTCATGGGCTTTGCCGTCATGGCTTATAACATCTTACGCTGGATCGGTTTACGCGGCTTAATGCAATCTGACTCACCTGTGCGGCACTCAGCGAAACGTCGCCGATTGAAAACCGTTATGCAAGAGTTGATGTATCTGGCCTGCCGACTCGTGAAGAGCGGTAGACAGCTGACACTTAAGTTTGGCTCTCATTGTCCAGGCTTTAGCGCATTCAATCGCGTGTATCACATTACCTGACATACTCGATATACCAAACATTCCTTGCATGGCTAGTAGCCAGGCCTCAGCATGCCAAATCGGTCAAAATTGTTTGAATTTTAACCAGAGAAAAATCCTTTAATAGGCAAAAATCAGTAGCCTGCAATGCAAGCGCACATCAGTACGAATAAAATCGATTGTTAAAGAGCGATAAAACAGTGACTGCTCCGATCTGTAATCTTAAGCAATACTCGTCACTGATTCAGGTATAATTCAACCTTACCACAGGATGAAACAGTCAATGACCGAAAAACTCAGTGAAGAAGCATTGATGGCGCTTAAAATAGCGTTTAGTTACATGCCAAAAGCCATCGAGGTTAACAAGTATGAATATGGTGATAACTACCAAAAGGTTCTGGAGCATATAGAAATCGTCAGAGAAATGTTGTTGTTAAATGATGTTGATCCTGAAGAGGTTTATGGTGAGGTAAATGCTGATGATGCACCGAACTCATGTTACTAGCGAAAGGTTCAACAGGCTGTAAATATTGTGAATAAGAATTTATCTGTGGCCGCCGTTGAGTTGGCCGGTCGACGCAGTGAAGGCCGCACCGGGCCCTTGTTACCTGAAACATTGCGGCCGGGAAATTTTGAGCAGGCATTTGCTTTGCAGCAAGCGGTTGGCAAGTTGTTTGCGGGTGAGACAGCAGAGGCCGTGGCGGGATGGAAGTGTGCATTACCTGTGGCAGAAAAAACGGTTATCGGTGCAATTTATCGCAGCACGGTACAATCGCAACGGGACGCGACCGCTGCCTCTGTTTGCTTTTTACATCCGGATCGCGACGGGCTGGCCCGCGTCGAGCCAGAGTTGGCGTTCGAGTTGTCAAAGAACTTACCCCCTAGAGAAACACCCTACACCCAAGCAGAAATTGATGCGGCGGTGGGAAAAACGAGACTGGCTCTAGAATTAATACAAAGCCGTTATGACGACCCGGCACAGGCCAGCTTTTTTGATGCACTTGCCGATGGTTTGGTCAACCAGGGGCTTTGGCTGGGGCCAGAAGTTATTGACACTGTAGCGGCTGATTTAAGCTGTTTTGATCTGCATCTGACCAGTGAGAAAGGGCTTGCTGATGTGATTGCTGGCCGCCATCCAAATACCAACCCCCGTGCTGGTCTGTACTGGCTTGTTAACTTTTTGTCCGAGCAGGGTATTGGCTTACGGCAAGGTCAGCAGATTATAACTGGATCTTATGCAGGGCTGCTAAAGCTGCCTATGGCAGAGCAGATTACTATCCGCTGTGGCGATTTTGGCCGTTATGTCATTGAGTTTGAAGCGAGCTAATCATGCAGCCATTCACTGTACGTCAATTCCGCCTACTGTTCTATTGATGAAGACTGCTTAATGATTCAGAAAATCAGAGTCTGCGTGCTTAATTTGTCAGGTTTTTATAGAATGCCATGCACTTTTGATAAGTGTCTAATAACGATAAGAGAGGGAGTAAATCGAGTGAATATGTTTAAAAAGTCTTTATTGGTGCTGTCGTTGGCGATCGCGTCGACAGCGACTTATGTCAATGCGCAGAGCGATACAACCAACGCATCGGGCAATCCGCATATCGAAATGTATGTGAAAAAACTCTGTGGCGATGATACCGCCTGTGCCGATAGCAAACGTGCCCAGTATGAAGAGCGCATGGCAAGTTATAACGAATACGTCAACAGCCAGTGTGGTGATGATCAGGCCTGTCGTCAGGGACTGCATGCAAAATATATGGAACGCCGCGCCAAGCGTGAAGAGCGAATTGCCGCACATTGTGGTGATGACGAAGCCTGCCGTGACAAACTGCGCGAGCAATACAGCATGCGTATGAAAGATGGCAGACAAAAGTGTGGCCAGGATAAAGATTGCTGGAGTAAATTTTACGAAGAGAACAAACCCGAAGAAAACTAATGCATCGTTTTTTAGGGGAAATACGCCAGCGCGAATGCCCTGTTAATCAGGAGCGCCGGCCAACGCCTGTAATTTATCGGAGAATCAAGGATGACTGATCTGGTGGCGGGACAAACCTTTGTCTTTATAGATCTGGAAACTACCGGGGGGAAACCGCCGGGGGATCGAATTATTGAAATTGGTCTAAAAGTGGTGGTAGATGGGCAGGTAACAGACACTTGGGAAACTTTGATAAATCCAGAGCGAACCATACCCCCTTTTATAGAGCGGTACACCGGCATAACCAATGAAATGGTGCAGGATGCACCATTATTTGCTGATATTGCCGAAACATTTTTAAGCAAGCTCGAAGGCGGTATTTTTGTTGCTCATAGTGCGCGCTTCGATTATAGCTTTGTCAAAAGCGAGTTTCGTCGGCAGCGCATTAATTTTAGTGCCAAAGTTCTGTGTACCGTAAAACTGTCCCGGCAACTTTATCCTCAGTTTAACAAACACAATATGGATGCGCTGATCGAGCGACATCAACTATCCTGTGGCCCCAGGCATCGAGCCATGGGGGATGTCGATTCGATGCTGGCGTTTTACCTGCACGCGGTGGCAGACAAAGGCGCAGAGACTGTCGCCCAGGTTGTGGCTAAAAATTTGCAACGCCCCAGCCTGCCATCGGCACTGTCCCCTGATCTGGTGCATGAAATTCCTCAATCATCTGGCGTGTACCGGTTTTACGGTGAAAACGATGTGTTGCTGTATGTTGGTAAGGCGAAAAACATCTATCAGCGGGTGATGGCGCATTTTAGTTCTGACCACAAATCGACCAAAGGGCTGATGCTGTCAGAAAGCTTACGTCGAATAGACTGGACACTCACCGCCGGTGAACTGGGGGCGTTGCTGCTTGAGTCGCAGCAAATAAAGCAGTTAAAGCCCTTGCACAATAAACGTTCGCGGGCTGTGCAAAAAATTCTGACTTTAGTGTTAAAACCTAACGAGCAGGGCTATTTGGCGGTAACTATCGAGTCCGTTGACAATGTTGCTGACCCGGCGGGTTTGTATGGGTTGTTCCGCTCTAAGGCCATTGCGCAGCAAGCGTTGCAAGGCATCATTGTAAAAAACGAACTCTGCGCCCGGCTGCTCGGTTTGGATAAGAAAAGTGATGCCGCCTGTTATAAGCACAAGATTGACAAGTGTGCTGGTGCCTGCGTTGGCAAAGAAGATGTCACGCGCTACAACTTGCGTATGCAGATTGCCTTTCACAAGTTGAAGTTAAAGCCCTGGCCATTTGCTGGCGCCGTTGCCCTGAAAGAAACCAATGATTTCCCCCAGCAGGTTGATTACCAGTTGATTTATCAATGGGTGCACTATGGCACGGCGCATGATGGCCAACCTGTTGAAGCGTTTGATGAAAGTGACTTTCAGCGGCGTATGCAAACCGGTGAGCTGAGTTTTGATCTTGATGCCTACAAACTGATTGCTAACCACTTAAAAGCCGCCAGTCCAGAAAGCGTTATCGAGCTGCCATTTGCGAGCCACCCAGTTTGTTAGCGTAGGGATGCAGCGCTGCCATTTGGTCGAAGTCCTTACGAAAAGCCAGTCGTAAGGCATCGAAAATTTGGGGAGGGTGATCACTGACTGAGGATGCAATACCAGACGCTTCGGCAGTATCACCTTCAACCTCTGTAGTCTCTGAGTCTTTAAACACTTTTTGCAATACAGGGTATGGCAGCTCCATTCGCGTGTGCAGATTTACCAGGTGTTGGCCAGCGTGTTGGCTGAAGTGGAAGGCAATTTGCGCACCGGCTCCATCGTTACCATGGGCTATCTGTTCGAATGCATCGGTGATAATGGTTTCAATAGTGCCGGGAATAAGCGCATCTATTAACCATGTGGGTAAAATATGTAATAGCGCCCCTTTTGCTGTTACTACTGGTGGCTTGTTAAGGTTCATCGTCAGGCTGGCAGAGTGGCCAGACCCCTGGGCGGTTAAATCTGACTGATAGATCGATTGCAAACTTATCCCTTCTATCGAAATATTTAATCCGTAAAAATCGATCATGACATCGGTGCGGGTTTCGTAAGTGAGCGCTGGTAGTTTTGTTGGGTAGATAATTTGTGGCAACGCTGTACTTGGGTTCTCTGTCATGGTGGCTGGGGTGATGACGATGCCACCTTTGTGCAAGCGGGTGTGGATCGCAATTGTTTGGGTGTGGGCGTTATAGCTGAACGAGGCCAGTTGCCCCTGATTGTCCGGCAAGGCCAGTGTGGTTGTAAACGTCGCATGATCGTAAAGCAGACCCAAAGAATCCCAGGTATTGGGGTAGTGCTTTTTAATCGCAGCCATATCCAGCTTGAGCGAAATGTTAACGTCACTGACGGCCAGTGATGCAGGTTCATCAGCGTTGACTTCGCTGTAGGATCGATGAATCTCATTGGCATCAATGATACTGTTGAATCGGGAAAACGCTAGCAGTGTGGCTAACAGCGCGGGTGTGCTCGCTTCAAACTTAGCCAGTGCCTGCACGTCGGTCTTTGATAGGTTACTTACCTTTGCTGTTGTGAATAGCTGTGGTTCTGGCTGGTGAGCATTTAGTTTTTCATGAAAAGCCTCCATGCTGGACAGCATTTCCTGAAATAGCAGGGTGCCCATATTCACACTGATCGCGGTGTCAATGACCGCCGAATTTTTCGACATCTGTCCTTGTTCTACTTCCAGTCTGATTACCGTATCACCCATGCGCGCAGGCGTTGGCTGAGAGTAGGTGTTTTCCAGGCTAAACTGATAATCCCCCTGTTCTAACCAGCTTCCCCGCAGAACGACTGCCTTTGCCGTATGCACTGTGGTTTTATCGATGTTGGGGGCAGAGAGAAAAAACGGGTGTTGATAAGCGAGCAAATCTGCCAGGTCTCCTCGCTTTGCCTGCGCCTTAATGCTTTCCCAGGCGTCGATATTAGTGGTTTTTTTCCCTGTTGCCCGGCGCAGCGCATTAATGGTTGCCAATGCTTCACCAAGTTCGGCAAAGGCTCTGGGCGCCGGTGAGGTAACTTCTTCAGAGCCATATGGCAGCACAGCTTCCCAGAATACCAGCGGCCTGGTATCCACTGTCGATAACTCCGGCCCTTGCTGATTGGTGAGCCCCAGCGGTGCAACCAGTAGCAAAGCAAGCCCGAATAGCGCTGATTGTTGGCGGTAGCTCATAGGGTTCCTTTTTGTTTATAAATTGATCTGATCCTAAGTATACCTTGCTATGGCTTCTGGATTCATCTCTTGGGAAAGGGAATCTAATTGATGAAGAACCGTGTCACATATTTACAGATGCGATGCACTCTTTCATGCTTTTCCTTTTGACTGCAGATTACTCAAACTGGTGTAAACTTAAACAATCTGTGGTGTGCCAAAAGAGTGAGATCTAAGATGCAACAGAGAAAAACGAGAAGAATTTTTGCTACCACCTTTAGCTTCTCTTTTGTCGTAGCATTGTGTTCCCTTGCCGATTCGGCTTTAGCCGAAATCCCCACCAAACTCACCTGCGCAAGCACGGCCTTTGAGCCCTATGTGATAGAAAAGGACCAGCGCATTTATGGTGTTGATGTCGAAGTGGTTCAGGCAGTGGGTAAGCGTATGGGAATCGACATCGAATTTGTGATGATTCCCTGGAAGCGTCTTGAGCAGGAAGTAAAATTTGGCAATGCCACCTGCGTGGCGGCCTATTTCAGAACGCCGGAGCGGGAAGAGTACATGGATTTTTCCAATGTTCCTCTGCACATTACTGCCTACACTTTGTTTACGCATCGGGAGAAGTACCCCGCTTTAACTTTTGCAGACATTAAAGGCTGGTCGGTTGGTGTTAACCGTGGTTTTAAAACGACAACTGATTTCGAAGCGGCCGTTTATGAAAAACGAATTTTACAGGTTGAGCTTAATTCAACAGACCAAGGCTTTGACATGCTGCATCTGAATCGATTGGATGCCGTGCTGACCAATTTGCATGTCGGTCAATATCTTACGCGGGTAAAGTATCCTGGTAAGTTTGTGCCATTGCAGCCTAGTTTAAGTTCGACCCCTGCCTATTTCGTATTCTCCAAGAAAGCAAACTTAAGTCATATGATCCCGGTTTTTGATGAGTATTTAATGCAAGTGATGATAGACGGTACCTATAAGCAAATATTTGATAATTATAATTAAATGACAGCTAGCGAGTTACCCCGTTGAAGAAAGCCCGTGGAGTATTGTTGGGTATTGCTATGCAAACGGCAGCTACTGGCTAACCTCTTGCAGGTTTTTAATCCAGTCGTTAACGCGCTTACGGGCATGCTTTTTTTGCGCTTCCGACAGGGTGGGCAGCAAGGCGTCCATCATGCTTTGAACATTGGCATAATTAATATCGTAGAGCTGTTGATAAGCTTTGCTCCAGAGCACTTCCGGGTTTTGTAACCAGTGCCTGAGTTGATCAATGTCTTTTGCTAACGCAGTTTCGATAAGTTTTTCGGTCCACTGCTGATTATTATCGAGCCTGATTTGCTGCTCGTTTGGTTGCAGCATTGACCAGCGCGATGCGATGACGACTTGCGCATCGGTCAGATCACCAAACCAGTCTTCCAGTCGGTCTATGCGAAACTCAATTTTAGTTTCGTTAGATTCTGCATAGGCAAACCAATCGGTTTGTTTCTCTTTAATATATTGCCGGTAGTGTTTGGCGTTATTTGGCGAGAATGATTCTGCCAGGGTCGTTAGCAATGGCATGGCGGCGTTTAATGCCTCTTTACCCAAAACCAAGGAGGCAGACTCCATGTGGTCTATGGCTTGCGGCAGCTGGTCGGCATCCCAAAGCGTAACAACCTGATTAAGCTCGGTGATGAGCTTTGGAAACCCTTCTACCCGCAACCAGTTTTGTAAGTCTTTCGCTTTCGGTTCGAGGGTTTGCTCTTGTTCGTCATTGAGGTCAAACATGCGGTCCAGTTGCCAGAGCGTCAGCCAGTCCAGTCGCTCGAACACAAAGCCAAATGTGCTGCAGCCTGTGAGGGAAATGCATAATAGAAAAACCAGTTGATGGCGTAAAAGCATGGCTTTGTCCCTCGCGTTTCGCACCGAAGTGCTTCTTAATTTCCCGAGAAAGGTGACCTCCGCCTTCTCGTTTGTTTTAATAGCATGCCCTATTTTTTAAAAAAGGACAGTTTTTTGGCTATTCGTTTGGTTGCTTCGCTCTTTGCGTTGTTCTTAAGTGTTGCATTTTTGATAGTTGGCAATAGTTTTCTAATCACTCTGCTCGGCGTGAGATTAAGCCTGGATGCATCTGATCCGCGTATTATCGGTGGCATCATGGTGTGTTATTCGATAGGGTTTGTGCTGGGTACGCTTTACGCTGACAAAATTGTGCAACGGGCCGGGCACATCAGAGGCTTTGCCGTATTCTGTGCCATTTTGGCCATAGCCACGCTCTGCTATCCGATGAATTCCGAGATTATTATGTGGGCACTGTTGCGGGCCATCGGTGGGTTCGCTATGGCGGGTTTGCTGATTGTTACCGAGAGCTGGTTCAGTGCTATTGCCACCAATGACAACCGCGCTTCCATTTTCAGCCTTTACCAGATCTGTTTTTATCTGGCGACCTCTATCGGTCAGTTACTGGTGATGATTGGTGACCCTCAAAATTTCGTATTGTTTAGCCTGGCGGCGGTTTTATTAATTGCGGCACTGATTCCGCTTGGGGTAACCAAATTGCAGGCACCTGCGATTGAGCATGTAGAAAGGCTATCGCTGAAGAAAGTGTTTCAGGTATCCCCATTAGGGTTGCTGGCGACTTTTGTCTCGGGGGTATTAATCAGTGCTTTTTACGGAGTAGGGCCGCTGTTCGCAACCATGGTAGGCTTTTCGGTAGATCAGATGGCGTGGTTTATGGCCATTTCTATTTTTGCCGCAATGGTCTTTGCCTGGCCCATCGGCTGGCTTTGTGACCGCATCGATCGTGCCCACATGATGTTATATGTCTGTTTGGGGGCTGGCGTATTCAGCGCCTTATTATGCTTGCCGATTTTACCAGTAAAGTTCATCACCCTGACGAACGCCGGTTTTATGGCACTGGTTGCGGCGATTTACCCCATTGGGGTTGCACTAACCACTGACCGGCTGCAAAGTCACCAGCTGGTATCGGCGTCGGCAACTTTGTTGCTAAGTTTTGGTATCGGCAGTTGTATTGGCCCGGTAATCAGCTCGACACTTATCGAGTTGGTGGGGGCGGGTGGCATGTACCTTGGCAATGCCTTGTTGCTGTTTATGCTGGCTGGTTACACCCACTACCGTGTTGGTCGCGGGCGCATGATAGATGTGGCACAGCAAGAGCCATTCGTGCCGTTGAACCCAGGCGTTACCCCGGTAATCAGTGAGTTAAACCCACTAAACGAAGGCTTTGAAGAAACACCGCTGGAAGACGTTCAGGTGACCCGCTAAACGTCTTCAGACAAGGCTGGCCTGAAATCTATTCTTCGGCGTGGTTTTGCCGTGGTAATTTATGGATGAGCCAGTAGCCGATACTCATTGATAACACCATGGCGGCAATGGCCAGCACATAATCGGCACTGACTTTTTCTATATCGAGAATTATTACCTTCCGGGCAATGGCCATAAGGGCAGTCGCCATGACGATTTTAACGTGGATAACGTCATCCCTTAGGTAGACGGTAATGTTGATAAAAATTTCAATGGCAATCAGCACCGCCATAAACGCACCAAAGGTGGCGAGCATATCGGAAATGGTGAGGATAAATGATGGGGGGGTCATTAACTTTTGATAGAGAGTCCAGCCAACATCAATGACCCCCATAATAATCACCACAACCATCAGAATGGCGAGTGCCCTTACTGACCAGTGTATGTACTTTTGCAGGTGCGAAATCAGCACATCGCTATCATCTGTTTTCATCTTCTGTCCCGTATTAGAAATACTAAGCCGTAAACCGCATGCTTCGCTGATATTAGCACAAGGCGGAAACGATAAATCTTAATTAGCCGTAAAAAAGGCAGAGGCCAGTGACAGGCGCTTGCCTGTGGCTCTTTTCTCGGTGTCGGGCAGTATATCAAGACTTGGCCATAAGCCTGTGGCCAGCGCTTGTTGATACGGGGTGTTTAACCCTGCTTGCTGCATCGCTAACTGGCTGGCCTTAACAGGGTAAACTAAGCGGTGCCATTCGATCAAAATGCCCCCTTCTTTTTCGGACAGCTGCATAAACCAGCCATCTGCCGTACCGTCGTTAGCGGGCATACCAATAACGCCGGCATTCAGCCAGTGCTTAGCATCGATTCTCTCGCCAAACGGAATACCACAGTGGCCGCCGATGATGGCATCAATTTTTGTATGGCCTGCCAGTGCTGCCAAAGCTTGCGCACCCTTAAACTGGGCCCGTTTTTCATCAACGCTGGTTGATGCAAATACAAATTGGTTTATTTTATCTACACCACCATGTATGCATAAAAAAGTTTTGCCAGCGAAAGTAAACAGAATTTGCCGGGGTAATGCTTTCATCCATTGACGGCTGGCATCGCTGATTTGCCGGGTAGCATAGTTATACCAACCCACAGACAGCAGCGAACAGGTGCTGCCTTCGTCAAAGCCACAGCCGCAGTCGTCTGCCTCGTCACCAAGGGATTCTTCACAATTGCCCATCACCACGGGTATGCCCCAGTTGCGTATAAGTTGCGTGGTGGCCTCTGCATCGGCACAGTAGGCAACAACGTCGCCGGTGCAAATTACATGAGTGTTGGCTACCCCGCGTTGTTGCGCCTGCTGGTACATCGCCTCGGTGGCAGCCAGATTGCTATAAGGCCCTCCAAAAATGATTACCGAGCCGCTAAGCGTGCCTAAATTGACCGCGCTCATCAGGCCGCTGAGCCTCTGTCGTCTATTGAAGCCGCGTGATTGTTGGGGGGGATTGCGCTGGTTGAGGTTTTTGGATGCAATTGACCACCAATGAAAAACAGGGCAATTCCACCTAACAATACCGTTGCCGATATCCACAGTAGTTTGGTGTATTTGTGGGCATCGCCCAGCCACTGGCTGTGTCCGGAAGACTCGGTAAAGTAAAGTACCGCACCGGCCATGGCCAACAGGAATGAGCCAAGATAACTCCAGACCGGAATATTGTCCCGACCGGCCCATAGAGAAAAGAACACCACTGGGGCCAGGTACATAGAAGCGGTACCGCTCACCGCCACGGCGCTGAACAGGTCTTTGTTGCCAAAAAACACCATCGCCAGCCCTAACAGCATAAACAGCACCATCACCGCCCGACCATTGCGAATCGTGGGTGCGACAACCTTCATATCGACAGCAACTAATTTGGCAGAGCTGGACAGGGTACTGTCTAACGTCGACATGGCCGAAATAACCAAGGCGGCATTAAACAAAAACATAGGCAGCTCACCCAGCAGACGCTCGAGCACTGCATTCATCGTGTCACCGGCCTGGGCATAAGCCCCGGCAACAACACCCAAGGAACCAAAGACGATGATGCAGGCGATGCTAATCCAGCCCGCGTGCAGAAAACTGCGGCGGGTGATATCGCGATCGGCCAGAAAGCCACGATCCATCATCACCGGATCATGCATGGGGTAACTCCACACTTGCAGCAAAGCCACGATCAGTAAAACAGGGCCGGGTTCGGAGATCACAAACGGTTTGCCAAAAAGCGCATCGATATTCACGTGCCCGGTGAGCAGCGTCAGGGCGACCAGTGCAATCAGTACCGCGACAAAAACCACCATCTGAAATACATCGGTACGCAGTGATGCATGTAAACCGCCCAGCATTGAGTAGGCAAGGGTGATGCCTGCAAACGCCATCACCGCCAACGCATAAGCCGAGGTGCCTTCACTGCCAAAAAGAATGCCGATAACCAGAATGTTGGCAAATACTTCGCTGATAAGGCGCAAGCCAATAACCACGTTGTAGCAGCTGGTGCCCGTGCCGCCAAAGCGGGCGCGCAGGAAGTCCTGCACGCTGTCAAAGCCATGCTTAAAGCGTAAAGAATCAATAATTAAGCCGCCGGTTAGAAATGACAGGTAGTAGGCGGCATAGGCTAAAGTGCCCCAGATGCCGTAGTAGTATCCCAGGATGGCAGCGTTCAGTAATGAGCGGGCAAATATCCAGGTGGTGACCTGGCTCAGAATCAGCGTTAGTAATCCCGGTTGCGCACCAGAGGGAGATTCACCTTTGTAAAAGCCCGCCTCAGCGTGGGCTTTAGGTGATAGCATTACAGAAACCAGGGCGACCAAAGCAACGGTAGCTGGCAGGGCGTAGCTCATCTTGAACTCTCCAAAAATTGAAAGGAATAAAACATTGGTCATAGACCATAGGAGGGCCGATTAGTTCGGCCAGCGACCTTGTTTAGATAAAGTTTAGCTAATGATTACATCGGTTTTAGCGATAAAGGTTGTCCATCGCCAATAGGTAAATGAATTTCTTTTTCGTAGGCGACGATTTTGCCAATGGTTTGTTCCGCACTTGGCAGAGCGCGTATTACTTCAAACCCTTTTTCAAGTAGTTGGTAAAGCTTGCCCAGACCACCTAATTTAGCCGGTAATTTGGCGACTACAAATGCACCATACACTAAAGCGTTATGCACGGTTTCATCTAATCCTTCGGCAAACTCACCCACCAGAGCAATTGAGCGTAAATGACGCTCAAGCAAACCGGCGGCCCGCATCGCATCCGCATAGTTTTCGGCGTTAATCTGGTTGATATGTTGTGTATGTAGCAGGGCTTCGGTGAGTGCTTCATCGATTTCCGCATTTAGCGTGTTGAATTCCAAGGCAATACGAATTAACGATAAATCCGAAAACAGTTTGCCTGCGATTTTTAAAGAGCGCGAAAGTGATTTGATCACCTCAGATAGATCAATGCCGCCATAAATGTCTTCGAGAAAGTAATGCACTAAACTTTGCGTGCCCGAGGCGGACAGCAGAGCGGCGTAGGTTTTCTCCATGCGTTGATGCTGCCAGCGTTTCAGCACGGCCAATTGCTGTGCGAATGCCGGGTCGGAATGACGCCTTAACGCCTGATAACGAACAATGCTTGCTTCAATTTTTTCGATATCGCTTTGCATAAGCCTTTACATCTCCGCTCAATTAAATACACCTGTGCCAGAATAGAGTCCAGGCCAAATAAAAACCATACCTCGTTACGCCAGTTTCTAACTATTTCGTTGATATAAACAATTGCCCGCAATATAAGTGGCCTGCACGGCGCGATCATCACCCAACGTCATTTGAAGGAACAATGCCTCGGCAAAGCTGTCACAGAATTGCATGCGATAGCTGATGATCGGTGTTGATTTCATATCGAGCACCACCAGATCCGCCTCCATCCCCGGCGCAATACTGCCAACTTTATCTTGCAGGTAAAGCGCTTCGGCCGAGCCCCTCGTGGCCAGATAAAAAGCCAGCTCCGCAGACAACGGATTACCCGTCAGCTGTGCAACTTTGTAAGTTTCGTTCAGTGTCTGCAGCATCGAAAACGATGTACCGGCACCAATATCGGTACCTAACCCCACCTTAACTGGGCGCGTCGCCTGCTTTGCATTGGCCAGGTTGAATAGCCCGCTACCCAAAAACTGATTAGAGGTTGGGCAATGGGCAATGGAGGTGCCCGTGTCGTGACAGCGCTGCAGTTCTTCTTCCGTCAGCCAAACACCGTGTCCGTAAATGGCCCTTGAGCCTAGCAGCTGGTGTTGATCATAAACATCAAGATACCCACTGCTGTTAGGGTAGAGCGATTTTACCCAATCTATCTCTGCTTTGTTTTCAGAGAGGTGAGATTGCAGATAGGTGCCGGGGTTTTGTTGCCATAACGCCGCCGCCATCACCATTTGTTCGGGTGAACTGGTTGGCGCAAAGCGAGGGGTCACGCTGTAGAGCTGTCGCCCATGATTGTGCCAGCGATCAATCAGACGCTGCGAATCGTTAAAGCTTTGTTGTGGGGTATCGGTAAGTGCGGCTGGCGCGTTGCGATCCATCATCACTTTGCCAGCGATCATGCGCATATTCAGCGCATCGGCTTCCTCGAAAAAAGCATCCACCGACTGCGGGTGTACGGTGCAATAAACCGATGCCGTGGTGGTGCCAGCGCGCAGACATTCTTGCAAAAAAACTTTGGCAACGCCCTTAGCATGGGATTTATCGGCAAATTGTTGCTCCGCCGCAAAGGCGTATTTGTGCAGCCAGTCGATCAGTTGCTCGCCATAAGACCCGATAATTTGCGTTTGTGGATAATGCACGTGGGTGTCGATAAAGCCCGGCATAATCAGCGCGTCTTTACCATAATCTTTCACCATAAGGTCAACAGGCAGGTTTTTTGCGACAGTGTCGGCCGGTCCAAAGTGCGTTATAGCACCCTGATGCATGGCGATAATCGCATCCGGCTCGTAAACCAGTGTGTCTTTAACGCCTTTTACAAATGCATCACCGGTAAAAGTAAGTACCGGCCCTCGGATGGCGGTGATTTCCTGCTTCGACATAAACCCCACTTCGCGTTAATTTCACATAGGCACAGTATCCACTTTTTTAGCTTAGTCTCTACCATCATTTTCGCTTATTCCAACGAGCATCCTGGTTGCCCTATAGAAAAAAATTAGTAACGAGGCATGAGGCACCAGCTTATCGGAGGGGGGGGCAGACAGGTATCATCAAGATTTGTTGCTGTCTTATTATCGAACGCCTTGTTAGCAGTTTTATTTGGTGCATGCACATTAGTAATGATACCTGCACGATATTATGGTTAGCGTTTTATCATCAACGGCATAAACTAAACGATTGGTGTCATCAATTCGGCGCGACCAGAAACCTGACAAATTTTCTTTAAGAGGCTCAGGCTTACCAATACCCTCAAATGGTGAACGCTTAGTGTCACTGATTAATTTGTTTATACGCTTTAAAGTCTTTTTATCCTGGCCTTGCCAGTAAACGTAATCATTCCAAGCTTCATCAGTCCAACAAAGTAGCCGACTACTCATCGACTATATTTCTTTGCGTAGTTTTACCACTTTTGTATTGAGCTATTGATTTGTTTAAATGTTCTGCATTTGCAGGAGACTTTAATAAATGAACTGTTTCCATCAAACTATTGTAATAATCTAATGACATCACTACCGCATCTTCTGAATCTCGACGCGTTATAATTGTGGTGTCTGCATCATTAACGACAGAGTCTAAAACAGCTTTTAATCCATTTCTTGCTTCAGTAAAAGATACAACTCTCATAAATCACCTATATGTACAATTTATTGAACAACTATAGCTCGGTTATTTTATATGCACAATATATGGTACATGTATTTTTGCTGCTAACAGAGAGTAGCCGGCCTATGTGGGCCAGCCATCGTTATCGTAATTTTAATAAGTCGACAATATTCCGCCAAATCCAAAATTAGTCCAGCTCATGTGTCTAACCGCTTCGTAATTACCATCTGAGTTTTTGTCAAATGAAACGGTTACGTTCTCCTCATCAGAGACTGCCGTTCCTGGTACTGCGCCAGTAGGACTGAAGGCTTCAACGAGGATAGTTTCGCCTGTCAAAAATTGGATGAAAAACTTTCCGCTCATGGCAACAGAAACAGTCATAGAGCTGCCATCATCGTCAAATACTTTCATATCCTGAAGCACTAATGGCGAAATGGTTTCGGTTCGATAGCCGAATTTATCGTCTTGCTTCGAATCGGCATCCACTATCCACTGCAGCGAGGTTTTTTCTGCCGTTTGGTCTCCGATATTAGCCTGCGCTATTATCATTTCGAACGCAAAGATTGGGTGGTTAAAGATTGGTGTTTCATAGTAGGTGCTGCTAGAGAAGTTGGCGAGTTCGGAGCTTAAATCCAGCGTAAACCCTTCTTGCATAATGCCAATGTCAGGTGTTTTACTTGCATAAAGGTAAGACGGATTAATTGCGAAATACTCTATCTCCGTATCGTCATTATGACCAGACTTAACATCAAAACTAGAACGGTATTGACCATCGTTCTGGTTGTCAGGTTTACCTGTCTCATAAAAATCTTCTTGGTAGCTGATGCTGGCAAACGTACTGCCTCGGCCGGTACCCTCCAGCGTATCGATTCGCCTGCTTCTCTCGCCTGTGGTTGTAACGCCGCTTAGATTTTCGCAGTTGTTATATGTGACGGTATTGCTGTCACCGACGGCAAGTTCGTACTCAACTTTAGTATCCACCACATTATTCTTAGTGGATGTACCACTTTTTCCACAGGGACTGGTTTTCACTTCTGAAGTGTTGGCAAACTTAATTGTGCCAAGAAATAGAGTGGTATAGAGATTGACGGTGCTAGCGTCAAGAAATGTTTTAGTGTAAACCAGGTTAGCTGCCGCAACGTAATTGTCGCTATTCAAAGTCGAAGTGCCCGTACTTGTGCCGCCTCCAACGAGCAACACCCCGTCTCCGTTATCAAGCAAGCCTGTTTCGTTAACTGCGCTGCTACTACTTTCTCCGCCGCAACCAGACACGATTGTCGCAAGTATTGATATGAGTAGTTTTTTCTTAAATGCATCCATACATAAATCCCTTTATATTCCGTTAGTAGTAATTTCATTCCATTCGACACATTTCGACAATCAGGTAATCCTTACCTTGGTCGAAGCAGCCGCGGGGCATTATATAGACAAGTGGTTACTTATTCACCAAGTTGTTGTCAGGCCGGGCATGTATTTTCAATGAGGCAGATGAGCTTTTCTGAGGTCGAATACACGATAAAGAAACAAAATCTTGAGCTGTACGGCTTTGAAAATGGGAGAGGGTGGGGGCAACCTTTTCTTCTGTCGATCAGGTTACAAATGGATTGTATGCAGTTCTTTATTGTTTAAATAATGTTTGTGCCGAGCGGGATTAACCCCGTTAGTACCGATCCGCCCAGCGCTCGGCCAGACCCACTTCGCACCATTGTTTTGCGGCAGTATCTAAATCAAGGTGCATCGCCTTCGCGTAATTTCGAATGGCTCTTATCTGTTTGTGTAGACGCTGTTCCATTGCACTATCCTCGATTGAGCTGTCCTCGATTGAGATCGCAAACATTAATCATTGGCTTAATAGTTAATGCGTCTTTTGGGGGTAACTCGCCTCATATAAATGAGCAAAAATTAAACAGTTTGAAGAGAGAGTGAAGCAACCGACGCCAGCAAAATGCCAGCGCCGATAATGAAAGCGTTATACGCAGACAGCCTTTAACCGACTAGTTTGAGGTGGGATGGCTTGCGCGAAGGCTTCATGCGCCATTTTAACAAGTCAGCGGTTTGCTGAATGGAGGTCTCGTCACAGGCCATTTCAGGGAATGCCCTATGTGCCTTTTGCAGCTGGTCTAACTGATGCTGAGTTAGGTTGACGAACCGAAACACCAGGCCAATACCATCACGACTTGGCTGCAAACGAACGAGCTGTACTTTTACGTCACTTAAACTGAAGTGGTTCGACTCATCATCAAAAAGCGCCAGAAACGACACTCTACCCACGCGATTATTAGGAAACAGCGCATCCAGGTGTTCTGCATCAAGATACTGCTGAATATAAATACAGCCGCCGCGCAGATTAAACACAATGGGGTGAGAAGCATTGGCCCTTTCTGGCAGTAACTTGTTAAAAGAAGGTGTGTAAAATTCGCAATGCGCTGCAACGCGCTCGCCGCTGAACTGTCTGTAGTTTTTATCTAGTTGTTGTGTCATACCGCATCTCCGCATAGCTTATAAGATCGCTATTTATAGGAATATTGACTATTTGATGCAGGTAGCTGTTGTTATCGTCTTTTGCGCTACCCATCGTGTAATCACCATTTAATAAAAGGATCAGAACTTGCGCAATCAATGTGCCTCTACAATGTGACTTGTGTTTCGTTATTTTGCGTTTTGTAACATTGTGAGTGGCTTGTAACGGACAACATGATCACAGGAGTTGGCATCTTAATTTTTCAGTCTTTTAAAATATCAATTTGTTCGAAATCGGCATTTTAAGACATATGTTATTTGCCAATATCCATCTATGCTCTTGTTTTAGTGATGATTTATTCCATCTAGGGAAGTCTTAAAAGGATGTTTGGTAAATGGATAAGCATGATCGCATTCAGCAAATTCACCGGTTACTGTCGCCCCGACGAACCCCCATTTCCGTAGCAGATCTAGCAGAAAAACTGGAGTGCAGCGAAAAGACTGTTAAACGTGCATTGGAAAACCTGCGGGATATCTGTCAGGCGCCGCTGGAATACTGTAACGAACGCAAAGGTTGGCATTATAACGAAGGAGACAATGGCAAATTCACACTGCCCGGACTGTGGCTTACCGCAGAAGAAATTCGCGGGCTGGCGGTAATTTTGCAAATCACCCAGGGCATGGATGCCGGGCTGCTATCTGATGACATCCAGCTGGTTGAACAAGCCGTTGAAAAGCTGCTGTTAGCAAGACATATCTCGCCGCAAGCATTTAAAAGCAAAGTACACTACCTGCCCAAACACCGACGGGAAGCACAAGGAAAAACCCTGCCAATTATCATCACGGGTTTACTGGCAAACACCCAGTTACAGATCACCTATGCCGACTACGCAGGCCGTCAGACAAAGCGCACAATCAGCCCCATCAAGCTCGTACACTACGATGAAAGCTGGTATCTGGATGCCTGGTGTCACCTGCGCCAAGAACTACGCTCGTTTATGCTGGCTAGAATAATCACCATAAGCCCAACAGAAGCCGCCGCTAAAAAAGTACCAGAACAGCAATGCACAGCACATTTTACGAGCAGTTACGGCATCTTCGCGGGCCAAGCCGCACAAACTGCAGAATTAAAGTTTACCGGCGCATCTGCCAGAGAAGCCGCCAGCTACTCTTGGCACCCAGGCCAGGAAGCAAAGTGGCATGATAAGACATACTTTTTAAACATCCCGTACAACGATGACAGAGAGCTGCTACGCACCCTGTTGGGATATGGCCACGAAGTAGAAGTGCTTGCCCCGGAAGAATTAAAAACCAAGCTGATAGCAAGGGCGCAGCAGATAATTAAGTGCTATGCAGGTGAAGACTAAAACATGTTTACCTAAACCACTGTATAACCAGCCAGGACACGTTTTGGGAATGGCGGGGTGTAGAGTGTGGGTATTGGATATGCAACAGGTTTAACGAAATTTGGGTGAGGGTGATGGAGCAACTGACTGATTTAAAAGCGATTTTGCACTCGAAACGCGCGAATATGTATTACCTCGAATACTGTCGAGTGATGCAAAAAGACGGCCGTGTTCTGTATTTAACCGAAGCCGAAAAGCAGAACCAATACTTTAATATACCTATCGCCAATACCACTGTTTTATTGTTAGGCACTGGCACATCTATTACCCAAGCCGCCATGAGAATGCTGGCACAGGCTGGTGTATTGGTTGGCTTTTGCGGCGGCGGAGGCACCCCTTTGCTAATGGCCAACGAAGTGGAGTGGATGACACCACAAAGTGAATATCGGCCAACAGAATATCTGCAAGGCTGGCTAGGTTTCTGGTTTCAAGCTGAGAAACGCTTTACTGCAGGTATAAGAATACAACAGTCGCGTATCGCCTATCTGGAAAAAGTCTGGGGAAAAGACCGCGACCTGCAAAACGAAGGCATAGATATTAAGCACCCAGAGCTACAAAATGCCCTTAATCGTTACCGCGAGCGACTGAGCGTTGCAGAAAAACATGCAGATTTACTGCTTACCGAAGCCGAGTTAACGAAATCTCTCTACAAGTACATTGTTCAAGCCACCAACTTTGGTGATTTTAAACGCGAACGAGAAGGAGAAGACAAGGCCAATGGTTTTTTAAACCACGGAAATTACCTGGCCTATGGATTAGCCGCCACGACATTATGGGTATTAGGTATCCCCCATGGTTTTGCAGTAATGCACGGTAAAACCCGCCGGGGAGCTTTAGTGTTTGATGTGGCGGATTTAATCAAAGACGCCATTATCCTGCCATGGGCTTTTATCTGTGCCAAAGAAGGCGCAACAGAGCAGGAGTTTCGCCAGCAGTGTCTACAGGCTTTTACTGATCATAAGTCATTGGAGTATATGTTTGATGAGGTGAAAAGCATCGCGCTGACTACGGAAGCCGGCAATGATGCATAACAGAGCCTCATATAGTGGCGCTTCAGGTGCTGATGCAATAATATTGAGCTGTATGTATATACAGTTCCAGAGTTTTAATTATGGCGGATTTGCCGCAATTAAAAGTCAGGTGGGCTTGAATAGTTACAAGCTAAGCGTAAAGGAGTGGGTTGCACAAACACACGCAATTGGCCTGATTGCAAAGGCGGGGCGTTATGGTGGCACCTATCCGCATAGCGAGCGATCTCGCATTTGTGTTTGGCAATATTTGGTATGACGGCAAAACAGTGGCGGGCGGCCAACACAACGGAAAAAGGCAATATTCGAGACTACGCCAATGGCGCGCAACTCGTCTGTCTCGCCAATTTGGAAAACCTTAATGCGGTATTTATCAATGATGGACTACCCCAACATAAGCGACTCGAGCGTCTAAATCAGATTGCCATTGCGCAGATGTCTTTATTGGTAGATGAAAAAATACTGAAACAATTGGAACGGAATAAATAAGCCATGATGGTCACCTTTGTCTCCCAATGTGAAAAAAACGCGCTGATGAAAACACGCCGCGTGTTGGATGCCTTTGCGGATCGCATTGGCGACAACACCTGGCAGACACTGATCACTCAAGAGGGGTTGCTGGCGGTTAAAAAATTGCTACGCAAAACGGCGAGTAAAAGTACGGCGGTGAGTTGTCATTGGATACGGTCGAGGGCGCGGAGTGAGTTGGTTTGGGTGGTGGGGAAGAGGGATCGGTTTGATGAAGTGGGGCGGGTGGCGGTTAATATGACAGAGAAAGAGGTTTTTATGGATGTTATAACAGATAAACCCCAAGCGGGGGTATTGTATGCAAATACAAAATTACAGCCATTAGCAGAGCATCTATTTGCCGTAGGTTACATTGCTGAGCTATTGCATCGAAAGCTATTGCCAGATCAAGAAGGCTTTTCCACTGCCAATTTTGTTGCTGGTTGTTTGCATGATCTTGGAAAAATAGATCCTGAGTTTCAGAGTTGGGTGATAAACCCAAAGCAAAAAAACTTTATTGCAGAAGATGGACAACACATTGATACGTCAAAATTTAGTTTTGAAAAGCACCCAAGACATAATGAAATCTCTTTGCTGTTATTTCATTTACTGGATAGTGCAGAGTTAAAGTTTATAAATTCTGCCAATAAATGGTCAATCAAACATGCCATTTATTGGCACCATGCTAAGCCTTACCGAAAGGATAAGAATGGTTTTCTAACATATAAAGATATCTATAAAAAATTCAAATCGAATGAAAAAAGCACCGACTTCTTAACGGCTGTCGAGAACTCTATTAAATTGTTGAATCAAGTGTGCGGCATCGATAAAAAATACCGACAATTGGACGGTTCTGTACTTAATAGAGCTTATCTAAGTTCAATTGACGTCGATTTTGAAAACCTCTTACCAAGTGCCTTATCGGTGCCTGTATATAAAGAGTATGAACCTGAAGAAAGTGTTGCCGATAATAGAAAACAGGTTAAAGCTAATGCACTAAATAATGTCATTAGATCCTGCGTCATTACAGCCGACCGGCTCGTATCCTCACTCACAGCGGCAGAGCTTCATGATGCAATTTTGCATCGAACATTAGATGATCACACTCTTGAAACCCTATCTACGGAAACAAATCTAGTCTCTCATATTGAAACTTGCTTGAAGTCATTCTTTCCAAATAGTGAAAGAAGTTTAAAGCAGCGAGAAATAGCGGAAAGGTTAACCCATTCTGAGGATGTTGCCGTACTCGCGGGTGCTGCAGGCTGCGGCAAAACAAAAATTGCACTGGAGTGGGCGAAGCTAAAAGGGGCACAACGAATTATTTGGGTTTGTCCGCGAGTGCAGGTGTGCCAAGGCTTGTTTTATGAGTTGACCTCTGAACAGTATCTACCAGATGCGACCATAGAAATTAACACGGGGGAGTTTAAATTTCACAATACTTGGGACAAACCGATTCAAGAAAACGACTACTTTTCAGGCGATGTGGTCATTACCACTATTGATCAAATTTTGGGCTCAGTGATTAGCCATACTAAGGCTAATACCTTAATTGATTTCCTTAACGTGCATGTGGTGTTTGATGAGTTTCACGAATACGTCAACATGCCCGCATTTAACTTGTTATTCGCAGAGCTAATAGCCGTAAAAAAAATGCGTGAGCATGACGCAAACACCTTGTTGGTTTCGGCAACGCCGCACTATGTTTATGTTGAGGAATTATTAGGCATAGATAAAGACGATATTGTTGTGATGCCCTCGTTTAATCAGAGCAAGTATCAGCTAGATTTCAAAATATTTAATGATGCAGACCTTGGCTCCCACAACCCTCTATTTGTACCGCAACAGAATTTTACTTTTGTCATCAGTAATATGGCCCTGACTGCGCAGAACAGTTTTATTGCAAATCAGCAATCTGAGAACGCCGTTTTATTGCACTCCAAGTTTAAGAAAAGTGATAAGCAGAAATGGTTTGAAGAGGTTTATGAAGCTTTCCGCCTGAGTGGTACTAGAAAATTTGAAGTACTACGAAGTGGCCCTATCGTTCAGGCTTCACTAAATATTACTTGTGACAATATGGTTGCAGAAATCACCAGTGCGGAAGACTCGTTACAGCGCTTAGGGCGTTTAGACCGGTTTGGCGAGAACGACACGGTTAACACCTATACCTTAGCTGTACCCGAGAGTATTGCCAATGGAAAGGGAAGCAGTGCCGCATCTCGGTTTTTATCAAAAATGTATGTGTTGAACTCAGTCCGTGCTTGGTACCAGTTCTTGCTGAATGGCTTTGAAAATAAAGTGTTTACCTTGCCAGACATATATGCGCTGTATGAACAGTTTCATCGTCAGGAAAGCGCCAGAAGTTTAATTGAAAGTGACCTCGTGGCCTCCTTAAAAAATAGTGTAAATATCATTAACGCTAAAGTGATTGATCCGATCGTTGCACCACCAAAGAAGAATAAAGACAAAAAGCGAAGCAAAATAAGTAAGAATTCGCTTAGGGGAGATAACAGGTTTGTGCAGTTAGCGGTTGTTGATGTAACCGATGCCAATAATATTCGATTTATTGATGAGTATGCCTACACCGAACCGCTAAATGACGCTATTGAAATCGACAACCTCACATACTCTGTCAATGCTATTCGTGGATATGGCAAGAGTGATCAAGACTTACTCGCACACATGTTTAAAAAGCACCACAACATAATGGGAGGTGCAAAACCCTTCAATGATAATGTGCTTCTCAATGAGGCCAGAGAACCCGAGTCACCTATTTACCTAAGTTATACCGAAAAAGATCTGCTACAAGTGGGTGGGGAGTCTGCCAAGCACTCGCATGCCATTTATTACGCTGTCTGCGACAAACAGCCGATCGGTGCAATATCCATAAAACAATTGAATACAACAACAGAAGATGAGGAATAAATCATGGAAAAAGTAACGGGAATTAAAAGTGTTGATTTTAAGATTAAGGCGCTTGGGCATGGCGTGGTGAATTGGAATGGCCCTACCACTCTGACAGGTGATAATGGTAAAACAGTTGATAACCATACTTTGCCAAAATTGAGAGGCTATACCAATTTAACGGGAAGGGTGAAGGATGAAACGGGCTATAAATATAAGAAAGAGGCCACCGATATAGATTTCAGAAAGACACCTCTGTACATCAGCCAAAACTGCATCCGTCATCACTTATTTAGAGACCAAGCATTTGACTTGCATTTTGCAGGGGAAAAAAACCTGACACAGGTCTTGGCATCAATTACAGGCTTGATTAGGGGCTATGTGGTTCCTTCTAGTCAGTGTAAGAGAACAAGTCCTTTGCTGATTGAAGACTTTGTTGACCAGCTTGGTAATGGCAACTTTGAACAATTCGGTCAGGCGGGTGAAAGAGACAGCTCATCCTTTTTCTCGAAAACAACTTTTGGTGATACAGAATATATTTCGTATGGCTCTATTAGTATTGAGCAGCTTCAGTTCATCTCTCTCGATAAAAAGTTTGATCGTGCAAGCATGGTAATTAAAGAAGGCCAAGGTCAAGAGGTTGCCGCTTCGGTCCAAGAGTACATTCAATCACTCAACCCTAATTTAAAGCCTGTAGCGACATTCCATAAAAACTATGTCCGAAGAGGTACCATTTTTGAAGAGGGTGAGTGTGGCATTTTACTTAACGATGATGCTGTTCAAGCCTTGGTCGAAGAAACGCTTTGCCGTTTATCTGAATTAAGTATTCGCCAGGCGAAAGGGTACATGTATGTTGATGAGATAACGGTTGACTATAACGACAGTAATAAAATGATGCGTATAAAACGAGATGAGTCAGAGATTGTTAGCGAACCTCAGCAAGAGTTTGCAACGTACTTTTATTCAAAGTAGGGGCAAGAGATGAAAATAATTATTGAATACGACTCATCTTGGCGAAATTCGTTTTTAGATGGCAGCAATAATGCGCCTTTGCCCTCTAAAGGTCGCGAGTTTTTGGGTTCTATGACTAATCTCAAGAAAGAAGGGCATTTCAAAACCTGTGAATCGACGATCGATACGGTGATGGGTTTATTGAATCGCCTTATTGGAGATCAGAGAAAACTCTACCAAGCCAGAAGCAAAAAGTTTGAAGGCCAGTATTTTTTTGAGGAACTGGAAGGCAAAGTCAGTTTTGTGGATAAGCCGGTTTTGACAAATGAAATGACGTACATCCGGAATATGAAGGGAAGCACTGATCAGAATTCATTTACGGGCATGATTAAAGTTTCTGACCCAATTCTTAACTCCGATTATTCACAGGAATTTTGGGGAGTCTTAGACTTCAGTTTTGAAAAATTATGCAGTTTCATTGTGCATGGCTGTTCAGTTGAGTCGCACTTAGAATTGAATCCCTTGGCTATCATTGACCGTTTGGAACTCTTGTTTAAAGAAAAAGCAGTTGCCTGTGAAGGTGATGTTAATAAGGCTCTTGACGTTCTCGCGGATAGTTTTCCAGGCATTGAGTATTTAAATAATAAGGGGCTTGTCACGCCTGTTAGTTTTTACTGTTCAGCGCTTTATCTGCAGTTGGAAAGGCTATCCGAAAAATATGATATGTCGAGTGCAAGAACAAAGGCTGGTGGTATTAGTGGAATATCCACTGCTGTCCCGTTAACTTTCATAATAGCGCCATCTGATTAGTATGCGGTGACAGATGTTCTCCAGGGTCATTCCATAGCAATGCCATTAAATCCCGCTTTTCAAACAAGTTCAGGTGCAATATTCGAAGAATTTGTTGCAGGCTCTTGTGTAAACCGGACTGAAATTTCAAAAAAGCTACCAACAAATAAGCACACATTGCGATCCATATTTGAGTTAGAACCGCATTTTTTGTTGTACCCACAAAGGACTTAATTTTTAGGTTCTGTTTGATCCATTTAAAGAACAGCTCTACCTGCCACCTTGATTTGTAGATGTCGGCAATAGTTTTGGCAGCCAGTGAGAAATTATTGGTCAGAAAGACATAGTGTTTTCCGGACTCTGGGTCTCGGTAACCAATTCGCCGTAACTCTATTGGGCACTTTTTTGCTGTTTGTACGCCGGTAAACTCAATCGTTTGGTCGCTAGTAAGTCCTTTGTGCTTCAATACCGAACGACGTGCAACGATCCGATATTTTGCATTGGTTTTAAGGCGAGTGACAAAGAAAATCTCTTTATTAGTCAACTCCTTATACCAAGCATAATCATTATAGCCTTTATCGATAGCGACAATGCTGCCTTTCGGAAACTGCAACATTCGGCCTATTGTCACATCATGTTTTTTACCTTCAGTGACGGTGACAAATTCCGGTAAATATCCAGAATGATTCAATCCGACATGTATTTTGACAGCACCTTTAGTTGTTCTGAAGTCAGCCCAAGGAAACATATCCAGACACAGATCAATAGTAGTGGCATCAAGTGAATACAGCGGGTTTTTGAATCGAAAATTATGCCCCGGAACAACAGACTGACAGCGTGTCAGCAATCTTCCAAACAATGACTCATACAACTGATATGGTTTGTCGTTATTCATTCTTGATAAATTGGAGCGAGAAAGCATGGTGCTTCCAAGGTGATACAGCCGATGCTTTTGGGCTGTCATATTTTCAATAATGTCACGCAAGCTGCTCCTTCCAGATAATTGCGCCATCATCAGCGTAACGAACTGAGACCAACGTGATGCTTTACGAAAAGAGCGACCGGAATGATGCTGTTTTGCGAGTGATTCAAATTCATGTCTCGAAACTAATTTAAGCAGCTGGGAAAATACCGTGTTATTATGTGCCATAGCCTGACTTCTTTGTTGTTTTTCAATGGTTTATGGTGAACTCATTGTATCAAAACAGCAGGGATTTCAGGCTTCTTTTATTTCCCCTTAACGGGACAGCAGTGTGGAATATCTAAGAAAGGGTTTACCAAAAAGGATTTCATGGATCGCTACACAACTGGTGCCAAGAAGAGGATATGGGGGAACCCCTACATCAAGAAGGAAAAAATCAAAGGGCAAGGTGAAGTCACCTCAATGATGACAAAAGCCAGCGGTCAACTAGAGATTTTGATTGATGTCGACCGGGATAAGGGGCAAGAAATAAAAACACTAATCGAAAATGCAGGTGTCTCAAGTTTTTACCTAGGTAAAAAGGGATTGGCCTATGTATCGAATATCAGGTTGTAGGAGGGGTTATGCATTCTTATATTGATATAGAAGTAAAACCTGATTCTGAAATGCGCGAAAATGTTTTGATGAATAAGGTTTATACGAAACTGCACAAATCGCTGTTCGAAATGCAAGCGGTGGATATTGGCGTTAGCTTTCCTCTGTACAACTTTAAGTTAGGTAGAGTATTGAGAATTCATTCTAGCGAGGAAAGGCTGTGCCAATTGCGAGATAGAAATTGGCTAGGAGGCTTGGCGGGCTATTGTGCAGTTGCAAATATTCAATCCATTCCTGGCACAGTGAAACACAGAACGGTCTCTCGTATTCAATCCAATATGACGCAGTCAAAGTTAAAGCGATTGCTTAAAAGAGGTTCAATTACAGATGCTGAAGTCAAAGCGTATAAAGCGAAGATGTTCTCTATAGGGCTAGACAATCCTTATTTTGAACTGGAAAGTGGCTCAAATGGCCACAAGCACAGGCGTTATGTATGCTTTGGTGAACTATTAGACCATCCTGTTGATGGAGAGTTTGATAGTTTTGGCTTTGGCAAGGGCGCCACTGTCCCATGGTTTTAAACCCATCGAATTCGATGGCATTTAAGAATCATCAAATATTAAATACGTCGAGTTCGGCGTATTTAATATCCATTAGACATATGTTTTACACATGTTTTTGTCGGGCGTGCGTAAGCTATTTACTCTTGGCATGATAGTTCGAGGTGTTTATGCGGACAGTTTCTATTTTCAAAAACGGCAATAATCAGGCTGTACGCCTTCCTAAAGATATGGAGTTCGAAGGAGTGAGTGATTTAGAAATCATTAAAGAGGGTGACACTATTATTTTGCGCCCCCCTAAACCCAGTTGGTTATCGTTGGCGGAAACCGAGAAAGCGGATGATGGCTTTTTAATAGAACGAGAAAATGTAATCGAAGACCAAGGACGGTTCTGATATGAAACGACGGTATATGCTCGATACCTTTATATGTAGTTTTATTATGAGAGAGCACCCAATTGAAGTTTTGCAAAAGCTACAGTCGATGGCGCAACAGCATCAAATAGTAATTTCGGCGATCAGCTATGCAGAAATGCGCTACGGTGCTGTCGGAAAAAAAGCTTCCCCAAAACATAATAAATGGGTGGATCAATTTGTTAAGCGGTTGGATGCGATACTACCCTGGGATGCAATGGCGGTTGATGAAGCAGCAAAAATTAGAAAAGAGTTAACGGACTTAGGCACACCCATTGGGGCCAATGATATTGCCATCGCTGGGCATGCCATTTCTAGCGGCAGTATTGTCGTAACCAACAACACAAGAGAGTTTAGCCGTGTTAAAGGTTTGCAGTTGGAAGACTGGGTGAACCCCAATTACAGCGGAAATACCTAAATTTTTCCCGCTCTTTAACAATCCAACAAAAACAACAAGTTACAATAGAGGCTTTTTTTTTGGTTAAAAGACCAAAAACAACATAGCTTACTGTTGTAGCTTATTTTTTTCGCACTAAACTATAGTTCACTGCCGCACAGGCAGCTTAGAAATGATCGGTGTTTGTATTCTTGGCATTTTCTTAGTTCACTGCCGCACAGGCAGCTTAGAAAAGTACCAACACCAACAGATGGCAAACTACCAAGTTCACTGCCGCACAGGCAGCTTAGAAAAATAAAATCATAATCCGAGCCATTCAGACGCCGTTCACTGCCGCACAGGCAGCTTAGAAACTTTCAATTGCAGACGAAACGGCATATCCCGCCGTTCACTGCCGCACAGGCAGCTTAGAAAGTTGCCCCAGTGTACCATGCCAAGGCGCTGATGTTCACTGCCGCACAGGCAGCTTAGAAAAACGTTACCGTTGCTGATATCACCAATTTTAAGTTCACTGCCGCACAGGCAGCTTAGAAAGTGATACCGCACCATTATATACACAGTTATCAGTTCACTGCCGCACAGGCAGCTTAGAAAACTAGCTACAAACGCGACGCTTTTTTAGCAACGTTCACTGCCGCACAGGCAGCTTAGAAAATTATATACACAGTTATCAATAGTAAAAATCTGTTCACTGCCGCACAGGCAGCTTAGAAATAAAAATGATCAGGGGACGGTCTGCGGCAATAGTTCACTGCCGCACAGGCAGCTTAGAAATGCGGGGTATCATACTTTCAAGAATACGGCTGGTTCACTGCCGCACAGGCAGCTTAGAAATGTAACCTGGCTCTCATCCATGCCTTTTTTATGTTCACTGCCGCACAGGCAGCTTAGAAAGCTTGTTTCTGTTATCGAATTGCCGCCCACGGGTTCACTGCCGCACAGGCAGCTTAGAAAAGCGGTCAGAGATTGCGGGCATATTCGGCGTGGTTCACTGCCGCACAGGCAGCTTAGAAATATTTGTTTGGTAAAAGTAATGAGCAGATAACGTTCACTGCCGCACAGGCAGCTTAGAAATGAATATGAGCATTTGCGAGAAGTTTATATAAGTTCACTGCCGCACAGGCAGCTTAGAAATTGATGCTGCAAGCGCAACAGCCTGGTACTTGGTTCACTGCCGCACAGGCAGCTTAGAAAGCATAAAGCGGGCGCGAGGCACCAGCACGCGCGTTCACTGCCGCACAGGCAGCTTAGAAAGCCTGGACCACAAAGTTATCAGTCAAATTATCGTTCACTGCCGCACAGGCAGCTTAGAAAGTCAACGTCCCAGCGCTTCGTATACTTAACAGGTTCACTGCCGCACAGGCAGCTTAGAAAATATTTTACGGTGTACAAGCGTACCGGAGATGGTTCACTGCCGCACAGGCAGCTTAGAAAAAGAAAGTACAGCGGAAATGACAATTAGTCGTGTTCACTGCCGCACAGGCAGCTTAGAAATCAATGGTGTCGGCAACTTCAACGACGCTCGCGTTCACTGCCGCACAGGCAGCTTAGAAAAAATCAACATGCGGCGCGTCAAACCCTGTCGTGTTCACTGCCGCACAGGCAGCTTAGAAATGTTCTCAAATATACGGCCTCTGCCTTGCTCTGTTCACTGCCGCACAGGCAGCTTAGAAATGTAAATGGACTAAAAACAAGATCGCCAGGCTGTTCACTGCCGCACAGGCAGCTTAGAAATGAACCCTCGCCAAAATTCTTGGCGGGTAGCGGTTCACTGCCGCACAGGCAGCTTAGAAATTAAATGGCTTTTGACTGAGTATAACAACAGCGTTCACTGCCGCACAGGCAGCTTAGAAATAAAAGTATGCGTACCCGCAGGCAACAAAAAAGTTCACTGCCGCACAGGCAGCTTAGAAATTAACAATTCAGTTTGATTTAGCGGGCGCGGTGTTCACTGCCGCACAGGCAGCTTAGAAATTTTGGTTCTATCGTCCAGAGTTGGCAACAGAGTTCACTGCCGCACAGGCAGCTTAGAAAGTTCAATCCCGAATCTGATTCACTCGACCTGAGTTCACTGCCGCACAGGCAGCTTAGAAAAATGTTTAGAGGGTATTATGAAGGGTATGACGGTTCACTGCCGCACAGGCAGCTTAGAAACAGACGCTGGACAAATATCACCAGACGATACAGTTCACTGCCGCACAGGCAGCTTAGAAAAGCACTAACGCTGTCAATAATGCCACCGAAGAGTTCACTGCCGCACAGGCAGCTTAGAAAAATTTGAGCCTTGGTTCTGATGGCTTCGTCACGTTCACTGCCGCACAGGCAGCTTAGAAATTCACTAACCGCGCCGCCGCCTGTAACATTTGGTTCACTGCCGCACATGCAGCTTAGAAAAGTGCATCCAGTGTGTTACATTAATTTCATTAGTTCACTGCCGCACAGGCAGCTTAGAAATGGCATCAATGGCGGGTTCGTTGTCCTTGGTGGTTCACTGCCGCACAGGCAGCTTAGAAAACACTGTTGACGATGTGCTGTCGTTAGTTGCTGTTCACTGCCGCACAGGCAGCTTAGAAAAAAGAAGCGCTTGAGCAAATGCTTGGTATCGCGTTCACTGCCGCACAGGCAGCTTAGAAATTGATAATGCAGCCCGTCGCCGCCGTTTTGTCGTTCACTGCCGCACAGGCAGCTTAGAAAATTTGATTATCCTTGTTAGAAAAGAAGCCCGCGTTCACTGCCGCACAGGCAGCTTAGAAAACCTGCTTGCAGTGTAACCAGCGCAACCTTAAGTTCACTGCCGCACAGGCAGCTTAGAAATGACAGTTTTCCCGGGTGCTCAAGAATGCCGCGTTCACTGCCGCACAGGCAGCTTAGAAAACCATAGTGGCCGTCAAGCGTTTTATAATATTGTTCACTGCCGCACAGGCAGCTTAGAAATTTTCAGGTAGTCCTCTATCGCCTGCATTGTTGTTCACTGCCGCACAGGCAGCTTAGAAAATTATGGATAAATCTATTTCACGTGAGCAGCAGTTCACTGCCGCACAGGCAGCTTAGAAATGGGGAGTTGAGGCGTAAAGTGATATCAGTGAGTTCACTGCCGCACAGGCAGCTTAGAAAGTGTAATCAAGCCCGGCGTAATGCACACCAGAGTTCACTGCCGCACAGGCAGCTTAGAAAAGTTTTCTGAGTTCTGGGGGTGGGCTGAGTCAGTTCACTGCCGCACAGGCAGCTTAGAAAAAAATGAGCCGTTTATTTATTTTGGTATAACGGTTCACTGCCGCACAGGCAGCTTAGAAAGTACAACAAACGTATATAGCGCCCCCGTATATGTTCACTGCCGCACAGGCAGCTTAGAAATCAAGCCGCACGGCTAGCGGTTAGAGAGCTAAGTTCACTGCCGCACAGGCAGCTTAGAAATATCCGCAACTAACGGCGATTTTTCTGGAGGCGTTCACTGCCGCACAGGCAGCTTAGAAAAGAAGAGGTGTTGTCACGGTTTCAAGAGCAAAGTTCACTGCCGCACAGGCAGCTTAGAAACAAATCAAGTGCCCGTTTCGGCGTCTGATATTGTTCACTGCCGCACAGGCAGCTTAGAAAAATCATTTCAAACGCGGCAGAACTGTCTAGCTGTTCACTGCCGCACAGGCAGCTTAGAAATTTGTGGTAATCGGCCATCATCGTCATCCAGTGTTCACTGCCGCACAGGCAGCTTAGAAAAGTGAACGTTGCACCGCCCGCTTCTGAATAAAGTTCACTGCCGCACAGGCAGCTTAGAAAACAGTAATCGGCAGGCGCGTTGCGTATCCAAGGTTCACTGCCGCACAGGCAGCTTAGAAAGGTTGATGATAGTTATTCAGTTGTTAGTGGCGGTTCACTGCCGCACAGGCAGCTTAGAAAAATCTATTGCGATACAGATTCGTTAATCTGCGGTTCACTGCCGCACAGGCAGCTTAGAAATTTATAGGGACTGCTTCGGCCTTCTAAGCTGCGTTCACTGCCGCACAGGCAGCTTAGAAAGTAAAAAACAAATCATTTTCAATGATCAGCATGTTCACTGCCGCACAGGCAGCTTAGAAATATCGGAAAGTCAGTATTCACGATTGTCAACAGTTCACTGCCGCACAGGCAGCTTAGAAAAGCTTGGGCGGTGGAAAGAGCGCGTGACCGTCGTTCACTGCCGCACAGGCAGCTTAGAAATGAAACAGCGGGCTTTTTAACTTTCTGGTTCTGTTCACTGCCGCACAGGCAGCTTAGAAACAGTATTGCCAAGTTCGGTTCGAAACCTTGCCGTTCACTGCCGCACAGGCAGCTTAGAAACTATACATTGGCATTCATTAAAGACGATCTCGGTTCACTGCCGCACAGGCAGCTTAGAAATGCTAAAAACTATCTATATTGATAGACACAAAGTTCACTGCCGCACAGGCAGCTTAGAAAAGCCATCGATAGCGCTTGCGGTCGATTTGTTGGTTCACTGCCGCACAGGCAGCTTAGAAATGACCCCATGACATTTGTTGACGGCATAGACCGTTCACTGCCGCACAGGCAGCTTAGAAAATTTTCGACTTTTATCATTGCAGTAATTAAGCGTTCACTGCCGCACAGGCAGCTTAGAAACATGTTTGCGGGGCCGCGTTGTAGTGCATATGGTTCACTGCCGCACAGGCAGCTTAGAAATTGCGATTTGCACCGCACCGTGCGGAGAAAGAGTTCACTGCCGCACAGGCAGCTTAGAAAGCTTCAGGGCGGACATCAAGATTATGCAGGTAGTTCACTGCCGCACAGGCAGCTTAGAAACACGTATGTCGGGCTTGAAGGGTTACATTCACGTTCACTGCCGCACAGGCAGCTTAGAAATTTCGAAGCGTTGGCAAGGGATTACAGTAAAAGTTCACTGCCGCACAGGCAGCTTAGAAATGCGCCAGACGCTGACGGGGACGGAAAACCCGGTTCACTGCCGCACAGGCAGCTTAGAAATTTTTGGTTTTTTCTGTTGCGCTTTCGGTCTTGTTCACTGCCGCACAGGCAGCTTAGAAATGTTAGGGGGTACTATGTTTTTAACGGGTTACGTTCACTGCGGCACAGGCAGCTTAGAAAAAGGGCATTAAAAAGATTCGCTACGAAAGAGCGTTCACTGCCACACAGGCAGCTTAGAAAATCTCCATTCAAAATAAGAGATTACATAGATGGTTCACTGCCGCACAGGCAGCTTAGAAAAAATCAAAAATCATACCCTTGTGAGCACAGACGTTCACTGCCGCACAGGCAGCTTAGAAATTATAAAATTGATATGTCTGTTGACGTACCAAGTTCACTGCCGCACAGGCAGCTTAGCGAATTCGCAAAGATATAGAGGCTGGTCTTGCCCATGTTATAGCGGGTCGAGTTGTCACAACTGAGCAACTAAGGAAGGATTTGGGTTTAGGTAAACGATTGAAGTGATATGGACTTTCAGAGCACGGGATCGCTTTATCGATAGGCTGATTGTTCGTGGAGAAGGTCTTGCGGAGTAACCTTTAAGGGGCCGAGTGGTTCCGGAGTATCCAAACCAAATGATCCGTGAGGTTTTTGAAGGCAGTTTCGACGAATAATTTTCACAACGTATCCACTGCCACGCTTGTGCTGCCACAATTCACCATCATGCAAGTTTGATGAGCTATACTTATCCACAAGAACTTAATCAAGGGCGTTTATTATGCGCTTACTTATAACCGCAGTGGCGGCTCTGTTTTTGGTAATCAGCCCTTTGGTAAATGCTGAGGCTGATAATTTTGGGCGAGTGATGACAATCGCTTTTGCTGAAAATTACCCGCCTTTTAGCTGGAAAAATCAAGATGGTGAGGTGAAGGGGGGGCTTGCCTGACTTTTCTCGGGAGTTGCTCGAGAAAAGAATGGGGGTGAAGCTTGACGCCAAAATTCTCCCTTGGGCACGTGGTCAGTTGCAAGTTCAGGAAGGTGCCATAGACGCTATCTTTACCATATCGACAGCAGAGCGTCTGTCCTATAGTGAAGCGAGTGAACTACCGCTTTTTGTATCCGACTATTACCTCTACACCGGCAGCCACAATCCTCATATTGCATTGTTAAGATCAATGGATTCTCTTCAGGCGTTAAAAGAGAACCAAATGCTTGGTCATGCCTATATTTTAGGCGCAGGGTGGCATGAAGCTAATCTTGCTGATGTGGCGAAAAAAGAGATCGTCCAAGACTCGAAACATATATTAAAGCTACTCCAGCATAATCGGATTGATGTCTATATAGAGCAGCGGGCGTTAATGAATTATCAAATGAAAGTGTTGGGTTTCAAAGATGAAATTGTCGAGGTTCCTAACAGTATGGGGGCGACAAACTGGCATCTTATGGTGGGTGAAAACTCACCTTTTAAGGCTGATTTGCCTAAGCTTAATAAGTTAATAAAAGATTTGACGGCAAGTGGTGAGATGGCAAAGATTAGAGAACAGATTTTTTCTGAGTACCAGTAGGTTATATTTCGCTGTTACTAGCGTCGATGGCGCAGCAATACTATCGTTACCAACAATACGAGGGCGTTCAACCTTGTGAAAGGTTTGCACATCGAAAACTGGTTATTGATTCTCAGCCATTCCTACTTCCGCCTAAGCTCCCCCACTATTATCAACGAAGCTATTTTGCCGGTTACCGGGTGCCTTGGTTCTTGCACTTGTTTAATAGCAAAACCGTTGTCCGTAAACAGGCGCAACCATGAGGGCACTGTTCTAAAGTACCAGGGGGCTGGGTCGGTAAAGTCGTTGTGAAATCCCTGCCAAGATCCCTGTCGCCAGCCGTCTTGGTAGGGGTGGTCTGTGCAGGCGTAGTGGGGGTGCAGTGTTTGCACCACAAAGTGAGCGTTATCGTTTAACAGTGTAGGCAGGGTACTAAATAGTTGCTCGACAGAATCTTTGCCGATGAGTGAAAAATTGCATACCGCGCTGTCGAATGTGTTGATGATGTTTTGGCGAGAAATGTCTTCATAGGCCATGACTGTAAAGGTGGCGCACTGGCGTTGATTCGCTTGCGCGATTAATGGTTCGCTGGCGTCGATGCCAAGTACCTGATAGCCCGCATTCGCCAGCGCCTGGGCTAACCAGCCTTCACCGCACCCCACATCCAGAACGTGCTTTCCTGGCAGGGTTGCCATGACGTCTACTATGGCCTGGTTGGTTGCCATTACCCTGCTGTCTATTTGCTGCTGCGCAATGGCCGTAATCCAGGGGCGGCGTTCTTTTTCCAACAGTCCAGTATCTGCTTTTCATTCATTCTGCTAAGCCACTCATCGCCAAAGGTGAGTCATAAGATACCCCGTATCTGTGCTTTTGGCATTAGTCTTTGGGCTTTCCTTTATGATTCGCAGGTACAGCAACCAGCTGTCCGTTTATCAATTTGCAGGTGGCGTTTAAAGTGTCGCCTCTGGGGGTTACGAAAGAAACGGCGACATCTACCTCCTGACCTTCGCAGGCGTCGATCGCTTCTTGTGGTGGGGCGCCGCGCCTGCCTTGTTCTTGTGGTGGCTGGGCGTAGCTTGTTGTACTAAAGAGAGTCAAAAGGGCCAGGGCCGATATGATGTGAGGAGTTTTCATTGGATTGCTTCCTGTGTTGTGTGTTGATGTGGCTAGACTACGAGAGAATTAAGGAAGAAATTTGCAAGCAATAAGCAACGAATAGGGCTTTGTGATGGGCTGCTTGCCTACAATATTGGCGTTATATTACTGCTTTGGTAGTCGGTACTTCTCATCATGTAAGCTGGCGTATGTGTATTTTTGGGATGCCGATAGCGGCCAATTTCTTACCCCTGTTATGCGGCGAATTATGATCAAGGTGCTAAGCTTCAGTAAATGTACGTAATTTGATGAAGCGATATGACACAGTTTTTAGCACTGCTACTTATGGTGTTATCGGCCTGCCAAGTGCATGCGGATAACCTTAAGCTGTATGATATTCAGACGAGAGTTAATCTTGATTCGTCTGTGCTTTATATTGAAGATGCCAATGCGTCACTGGATATTGGCGAGGTTTTGCAGCAAGCCTTACCCTGGCAGCAGGGTGGCCCCAAGTCTTTTAATAAAAGCTACAACCAGTCTGCGTGGTGGTTACGATTAGATATTGACAATGCGCAGGATAAACCACAACGGCGATTAATCGAATTAAGCTATGCCGTGCTGGATCATGTGGATGTGTATATTGTTGCTGGTGGGCAAGTTTTGGCTTCACATATGCTTGGCGATAAACAGCCATTTTACGAGCGAGTGTTTGACCATCGTTTTTTCGTTATTCCTGTTGAATGGCAGCCGTCTCAGTCATTGCAGATATACCTGCGGGTGAAGTCATCCAGCGCCGTGCAGGCACCGTTAACGCTTTGGGAAGAAAAAGCCTTTTATGGTTTTGACACCACGCGAACCATTATGAATGGCATCTTCTTTGGCATTATGCTGGTGATCGCCGCCTACAATTTGCTGATTTTTTGCGTGTTAGGTGAGCGCACGTACTTGCTGTATGTTGGCTATGTGATATGCATGCCGCTGTTTTTAGCGAGTTTGGGAGGGTACTCGTTTCAGTATATGTGGCCGACCTTTACCGATTGGAATGACGAGTCGATACTGTTTTTTCTATCAGGGGTTGTTGTTTTCGGTGTGGCCTTTACCCGTAGTTTCTTAGTTGTGCAGCGCTATTCACCAGGCTTGGACCGGTTGTTAGTTATCGCGCTTGCGGGGGGGATTGTTTTGGCGGCAACCACTTTTATGCTGCCTTATTACGTTAATATCAAAGCGTTGATTGCCTGGGCGACGTTTGCCTGCATCCTGGCGCTGTTAAGTGGTGTGTTTTGTTGGTACAGCCAGCAAAAGGTGGCGCAGTATTACACCATTGCCTGGGTGTCGATGCTAAGTGGCGGTGTGATTTTAGCGCTTAATAAGGCTGGGGTGCTGCCAGCTAACCTGTTTACTGAATACGCTACACATATAGGCTCGGCGCTGGAGGTGGTGTTGTTGTCATTTGCGCTGGCCGAGCGCATCAACGAAGAGCGTCGTTTACGTTTCGAAGCGCAGGAAGAGGCTTTGACGGGTATTCGGCAGGCTAATGAAGAGTTGGAGTATCGGGTTCAGGAGCGCACCAAAGAGCTTGAGGCGATGACCTGTAAACTGCGCGAGTTGAGTAACACGGATCAGTTGACGGGGCTGCATAATCGGCGATTTTTCGACAGCCAGATTAAAATGGAGTGGTTACGCGCCTGCCGATACCAGCATCCGATTAGTATCATTGCCATAGATATCGATCACTTCAAATCTGTTAATGATCGTTATGGACACATGGTTGGGGATGAATGCCTGCGTGAAATTGCTCGTCGGGTGGGGTTAGGGGTGCGCTGGCCCACGGATGTGGCCGCAAGATATGGCGGTGAAGAGTTTGTGATGCTGTTGCCAGAAACAACACGAGAAGATGCCGTAATAGTTGCCGAGCGCGTGCGCAAATCAGTCGAAGTTGCGCATATAGATACAAGGGCCGGCGAGCTGTCACTTACCATCAGTGCCGGAATCTATTGTGTCACTCCCGAAAACGACAACTTTAGCGGGATTGATATCCTGCTAGAGAAGGCAGACGAATGCCTCTATCGAGCGAAAGCGATGGGCCGAAATTGTATCTTCCCGGTACCGGACTAATTTTGCCCGGTACGTTAACTTTTCGCGATGCGAGAAGGTTTTTAGTGTTGTTTGTTCCAGGCAATACACGCTTCAAGCGTTACCCCATGACCACCAAAAATATCCAGCGCACTACCGATTGTCAGATCGACTTTACCTTGGGATAGTTCATTGACCAGCTGCAGATCTTGTAACGATCTTGCACCGCCTGCATAGGTGACAGGCAGTGGGGAAATTTCCCCTAAGAGTGTGACCAGTTCTGTATCGATGCCTGCCTGCAAGCCTTCAACATCTGCTGCGTGAATCAAAAATTCGCTGCAATGTCCGGCGAGTTCGGCGAGGGTTTCGCGATTGATGGCGGTTTCGGTAATGGTCTGCCAGCGGTCCGTGGCTATTTGCCAGCCAGCGTCCGTGCGGCGGCAGCTTAAATCAAGTACCAGACGCTCAGCGCCGACTTCTTTACGAATTCGATCAAGACGATCTGCAGATAAATGCCCACCTTCAAATAAGAACGAGGTAACGATAACGTGGGTGGCGCCCGCTTGCAGAAACTCGCTGGCGTTTTCATCGGTAACACCGCCGCCAAACTGCAAACCTTGTGGCCATGCCTTCAGTGCGTTAAGCGCTTCATCTTTGTTGCCTGGGCCCAAAGCAATAACATGACCGCCAGTAAGCCCATGCGTTTGATAAAGGCTGGCGTAATAGGCCGCATTATAAGGGCTTACATAATTTGTTTTGGCACCTTGGTCATTCAGGCTGCCGCCAACGATTTGCTTTACTTTGCCTTGGTGCAGGTCGATACAGGGGCGAAAGAGTGTCAAATGAAACCTCGTTTTGATAACAACCGATAAATATAAGCTAAGGTGGCTGGAAATTGGGCGACATTATAAAGGAAACCGTCATCCGGCGTCATATAATTGCGGCTAAACCCGGTTTGGCTACGGCACCACAATAAAGGAAGACACCTCAGCCTAACTGGGTGTCTTCGAAGTTTATGCTACACGCTGCGTGCATAGGCTACTGCTTGCGCTTTCCAGAACTCATCGTAACGCAGCAGCTGAGTCAACAGTGGAAGCCAGCGATAAAAGTCTTCTTTCTTAGCGAAATAAAATTCACCGCAGTTGGGATCGAAAAAGCAGGCGTCCTGAGCAATCCAGGCGCACATGGCATGGCCTCCATTACCGTCCATGCCTAATAAAACATAATTTCCAGAAGTGTTTTTATCGGTTTTTTGCATCGCACTTGCCAGTCTTCTGCCGATGCTGCCTTTTGACCCTCTGGAAGACTGTCTGGTGGTGCTCCATTTGTCTATATTGTCACCGGTTACAATATTCTGCCGCATCTTCAAGCCATGCATGTTCAGGTATTTGTCCGATGCGGCCATTTGACCCATGCGCTGGATAATGTTGTCCGCAAAGTTGATCATGATGTTGTACATCGCACCGGTATCGATGGTCTGACCTTTGTATAACCAGTTCCAGAGTGAGCTGTCTTTAGCGTGCTCGACCATCCATTTCGTTGACAGTGCCTGGCAGACGCCTCCGCTGGTGCTGCGATGCATACCGATCATGGTCGAAACTGGTGGCAGACATTGTGAAAACTTGAAAGTACATTGGCCGCCGTAGTCTTTCACCGAACTCTGGACAAGGTTGATATGGGCACCAAGGGGATCTTTATGATGAGTAATAGTGTGGCCGGGCATGAGACGCTCCTTTTTATTAGTTTTTAAACAGCAGGAAAAACGCTTCGCCGTCGTAACATTGCAATCAGCTCGTTAGGACTTCAGCGAAACTGCGGCCTGCTAAATTTAAGTAGAGATAAGTAAAGTCTATAGGTCTGCAGATATCTACAATAAATCGACATCTGGTTTTCTGTCATCATCATGTGATGCTGCTTCTTCACTAAAGATAGCGCTGCGTGCAGCAAATAACCCTCAAATTTGCATGCACAAACACTGTGGTTGTCTTTTAACCAAAAATAACAATTAACTCTGATAAATTCTCCTGCACTGTCTGAGTTTGTGGCATAATCGCCGCCTTTATTTTTACCGTCAGGGCAAGTTTATTCAGCCTGGGTAAAACCCCTTAAAAACAGTTTAATCTCGGAAGAAAACATTGCTTACTACTGCGAATATCACCATGCAATTTGGCGCCAAGCCACTTTTTGAAAACGTTTCGGTAAAGTTTGGCGATGGCAATCGCTACGGTCTTATCGGTGCCAATGGTTGCGGCAAATCGACCTTTATGAAAATTTTGGGTGGTGATCTCGAGCCCACATCAGGGAATGTCTCGAAAGACCCCAATGAGCGTATTGGTAAATTGCGGCAGGATCAGTTTGCCTACGAAAAACATAGTGTCATCGATACCGTTATCATGGGGCATGAAGAACTCTGGGCCGTTAAAGCCGAGCGTGATGCGATTTATGCCAATATGGAAATGACTGAGGAAGATGGTATTCGTGCAGGCGAGCTTGAAGCAGAATTTGCCGAAATGGATGGTTATACCGCCGAGTCCCGTGCCGGTGAGTTATTGTTAGGGGTCGGCATTCCCATTGAGCAACATTTTGGACCGATGAGTGAGGTTGCCCCTGGCTGGAAATTGCGGGTCTTGCTGGCGCAGGTGTTGTTTTCAGATCCGGACATCATGTTGCTCGATGAGCCAACCAACAACCTGGATATCAACACCATCCGCTGGTTAGAAGGCGTGCTTAACGAACGCAATTGCACCATGATCATTATTTCCCACGATCGCCACTTTCTTAACAGCGTTTGTACGCATATGGCAGACTTGGATTATGGCTCTATTCGCCTGTTTCCAGGTTCTTACGATGAGTATATGACTGCCGCGACACAATCACGTGAGCGTCTGCTGGCAGATAATGCCAAGAAAAAGGCGCAAATCGCCGAGCTGAAAACATTTGTCAGTCGTTTCTCTGCCAACGCTTCCAAATCGAAGCAGGCAACCTCCCGTGCCAAGCAGATTGATAAAATCCAGCTCGAAGAAGTGAAACCTTCTAGTCGACAAAGCCCGTTTATTCGCTTTGACGAGAAAAAGAAACTGCATCGTCTTGCCCTTGAGGTGAAAGGGTTAGCAAAAAGTTATGACGAAGAGCTGTTTTCCGGCTTGAACCTCATGGTGGAAGTAGGTGAGAGAATAGCCGTTATCGGGCCTAACGGTATTGGTAAAACCACGCTATTGAAATGTCTGGTAGGTGATACAGCGCTCACTAAAGGTACGGTCAAGTGGTCCGAAAATGCACAAATTGGCTATTACGCACAGGATCATGCGTCAGATTTTGCCGAAGACAAAAATTTAATTGACTGGATGAGTGAGTGGCGTCAGGAAACCGATGACGAGCAAATGATAAGAGGGACGCTTGGCCGGCTGTTGTTCTCGGCCAATGACATTGTGAAGTCGGTAAAAGTGATTTCAGGTGGTGAGCAGGGAAGAATGCTGTTTGGCAAGTTAATGTTGCAACGGCCGAATATTATGGTGATGGATGAGCCGACCAACCACTTGGACATGGAGTCGATCGAATCACTTAACCTGGCGTTGGAAAACTATGCCGGTACGCTGATATTCGTCAGTCATGACCGAGAGTTTGTATCGTCTTTGGCGACTCGAATCATCGAGCTGACGCCTACAGGTATTGTTGACTTCCATGGCACTTATGAAGATTACTTAAAGAGTCAGGGTGTTGCGTAAACTGGTAGCCAGTTAAGCTGCCAGCAAGAAAAAAGGGTGCGCATAGCGCACCCTTTTTTTATCAGAATCACCGTGGTGCTTTAATCAATGTGGCACTGTTCGGCGTACTTGCCGCTGATATTGGCGTAGAATTTGCGCATTTCTGGTATGTCTTTCTCGATATCGCCGGTGGGATAAAAGGTTGGGCCAAAGCCGCCCACCTTACGCTTGTAATCAAGAAATCCCATGCCAATCGGCACCTTTGCGCCCACCGCAATATAGTAAAACCCGGTCTTCCACTTGTTTACTTTTGATCGCGTGCCTTCTGGTGGAATCGTTATGACTAATCTACCATCGGTTCGATTGAAGGCTTCAATGGTTTGTTGAACCACATTGTTTGATGACTTACGGTTGATAGGAATGCCGCCCATCCATCTCATAATAGGGCCAAGAACACCTTTAAAAAGTGAGTCTTTACCCATCCAGAAAATATCAAATTTAAAGATAAACGCCATTGCCAACGTGATGGGGAAGTCCCAGTTTGTTGTGTGTGGCACGGCAATTAACACGTACTTCTTTTCTGTCGGTGGTTTCCCTTCTAGCTTCCAGCCTAAGCATTTCAGCAAAAGCCAGGCAATTAACCAGAAAATTTGTCTAACGACAGGCGTGTTATAAATGGTTCGTCGCACGTAGTAATACCTTTGGATGATTAATTAAACCTGACAATGCGTGGCAGGTTTATGCCATTAGCAACGAGTCCAATTCTTGCTACCGGATTGTGGAGTAAACAAATGTTTTTGGAGCTTTGTCAGAGCGCGGCGATTCTATCACAGTTGTAAGTTAAAAAATAAATCTAAATCAAGCCGCTCGGAGGCACTATAAGCATAGCCAAAAAAATGAAAATGTATAAAGCCTGCGGTTAATAATCCCTAAAGATTGGCAATTACGCGATAACCCCGACTGCCGCTCTCAACATTGATGTATAATCTCGCGCTGCATCAACAAAAATTACTTTCAGGAAGAGATTATGCTCGCGGATCTAACATTAAACCCGTTACTTATTCAGGCAACAGAAGCGTTAGGCTATTCACAGGCGACGCCGGTACAGCAAAAAGCGATACCAAAGGTGCTTGAAAATCGGGATTTAATTGTTAGCGCTGCAACTGGCAGTGGTAAAACGGCAGCCTTTATGTTGCCGATTATGCACCGCCTTCTCGCCGAGTCAAAAACGCCGGTGCGTGCGCTGGTTTTGGTGCCCACGCGGGAGCTGGCCAGGCAGATTGTGCAGGCAAGCGAGAAGCTGGCGCAGTTTTCTCATTTAAAAGTGGCGGAAGTCACAGGTGGTAAAGATTTTCTGGTGCAGCAGAGAGCTTTGCAGCGTGGTCCGGATATCGTTGTGGCAACCCCGGGGCGTCTGCAGGAGCATCTCGAAAATGGTGTGCCTGATTTGGCAAATCTGCAGGTCATCGTGCTTGATGAAGCTGACCGCATGCTGGATATGGGCTTTAAAGATACGGTGCTCGATATTATTGGCAAGTGCCCCGAGAAGCGACAAACCCTGATATTCTCGGCGACGCTGCCTGGCAGCATCCGTCGTCTGGCAGAGACCACCATGACAGATCCTGAGTCGCTGCTGATAGATCATCATCGCGAACAACATCAGGATATTCGCCAGCAAATTTTACTGGCAGACGATGACTCTCATAAAGAAAAACTGTTGCGCTGGCTGTTAGAGAATGAAACTTTCGAGAAAGCCATCGTCTTCACCAACACGAAAGTGACAGCGGGTCGGCTGGATGGACTGTTACGCTATCAAAAACAGCGGGCCGCCCACCTGCACGGCGATGTCGAACAAAAAGGCCGACAGGCCACGGTTGATGCTTTTCGTAGTGGTAAGGTGAATGTGCTGGTTGCAACAGATTTAGCTGCTCGCGGATTGGATGTGCAGGGTATTGATTTAATTGTTAATTTTGATATGCCCCGGCGAGGCGATGACTATGTACACCGCATCGGGCGTACCGGACGTGCTGGTGTGCAGGGGCAATCTGTGTCACTGATTTCACCCAATGAATGGAACTTGATGTCCTCTATCGAGCGCTATTTAAAAGTTCGTTTCGAGCGTAAGTACATTAAAGAACTTGCTGGTCTGTATAAAGGCCCCAAAAAGCTAAAAGCCTCTGGTAAAGCAGCCAGTAGTAAGAAAAAGAAGAAGAAAGCCAAAGCCTCGAAGTAATGACGGGGCTTTTACTATCATGAAATGAGAGAGCCTATTTGGCTAAACCGGGCTGGTGTTTAGCCAAGTGGCATTCATACAATACTTGATCGTTGGTTTGCCAGGGTTTGAATTCAGCGTGCCGGTACTTGAATATCCCGTTTGTGAACAGGCCGATGCTTTGTTTGATAAACTTCAGGTACGGCAGCCAGTTCGAAGGCTTATAGATCACTCTGTCTTTATGCAAAAAATATAACTGCACGGCATAAGTGGATAGCACTGTCATTGGCATCCAGAAAAACAACAACGACAATACCAAGCGCCATTGGCTTTTATAAAGTGCTTTGTAAGCATCGTAGCAAACCGCTTGATGCTCAATTTCTTCGAATGAGTGCCAGTTTACAAAATCAATCGCGGCGTTATTTTGGGTGCCGGTCCACTCCTTTGAGTGAGTCAGAAAATCACGACTAATAGCCGAGGTAAAGTGCTCGAACGATGCAGGAATCGCCATTTCGAAAGCATGACTTGAACACTTTCGAATCAACAGCATAGATTTCTTCTGCAGCCACTCGAAAAAACGAATAGCAGGGTAATGGCATTGTTGAAGCAGGTCGTTTGATTTTTTGTGGATGACTGCATGATTTCCCTCCTGTTTGATTAATACCAGGATTTCACCCTGCAGCGTAGGGTCGTTAACTGCGTCAAAATTCTTGCGCATGATTTCGTTCACTGTACGCTCAGAATAGGGAATCAATACCGAAAGCGCATTCATAAAGTGTGTTTTAAACGGATCTGCCAGCCATATTCTGGGTGTGTTGCTAAAGTCGAATTCAGGTCTCCGCGAAGTTATTGCCACAGATTCTGGTGTGCTGCTTTGTGTTGACATGCTACTTCCTCCTTGAGTGTGCGTCGCCTTTTAAAGCGCCATTTGTAATATTTCTCTACTGATGTCCAGTGTTACTTCACGACGCTCTCCCAGACGGGTCATGCGGTGTGCTTGCAAGCGGGAAATGATGTTTTCGATATCGCTGGATTCGATGCCAACATCCGCCAGCCGCGTTGGCAAGTCCATTTTACGAAAGAACTTTTCGGTAAGTCTGATCGCGTCGTTGATTCGCTGCTCTTCGTCGCCTTCTTGTAACTGCCAGACTCGTGCGGCATATTGCAGCAATTTTTCGCGTTTCGACTCTCGTCTGACTTTAAGTGTTGCGGGTAGAATTATCGACAGCGTGCGTGCGTGGTCGACACCAAACTCTGCCGTCAGTTCATGGCCGATCATATGTGTCGCCCAGTCTTGCGGCACGCCTGCACCAATCAGCCCATTCAATGCCAGGCTCGCTGCCCACATAATGTTACCGCGAACAGAAATATCGTCTTGTGTTTTAGGCGCTAATGCCTTTGGGCCTTCTTCGATTAGCGTTAGCAGTAATCCTTCGGCGAACCGGTCTTGCACTTTTGCATTAACTGGGTAGGTGAGGTACTGCTCAATGGTGTGTACAAAGGCGTCTACAACGCCATTCCCTATTTGTCTGGGAGAAAGTGAAAGTGTCAGGCTCGGGTCGAGAATGGCAAAGCGCGGGCGTATCAGCGGATGATTTAACGGCAGCTTTTGCCCATTGCGGGTAATGACGGCGCCGTTATTACTTTCTGACCCGGTTGCGGGCAATGTAACAATTACCCCGAGTGGTAATGCGGCTTTGATTTTGCCTCGTTTAGCGATGATGTCCCACGGCTCTTCTCCTTCGAACAACGCAGCTGCCGCGATAAATTTACTGCCATCAATCACGGATCCGCCACCGACTGCCAATAAGTAATGGATCTGCTTTTCTTTGATCAATGGTAGAGCTTTTATCAGTGTCTCGTACTGCGGGTTGGGCTCAATGCCTGCAAATTCAAACCATTCATGCTGGCTCAATGCCTCGCTAACCTGTGTGTACACGCCATTTTTTTTGATCGAGCCACCACCATAGAGAACCAGCACCCTCGCATCAGCGGGTATTTCCCGGACAATCGTGGCTATCTGGCCTTCGCCAAAGTGAATCTGTGTACTGTTAAGGTATGAGAAATTAAGCATTGTGGTCCTACCATAGAAACGGTTGTCGATAGTCTGCAATATATTGCAGGCAAAGTCTCTGCCCATCCGTACGTTATGTGAACGAAAGCGTCCGCGACTATCTACTATGTAAAGGCAGTGATATGTGAGGGCTAGACTGTTTCTAAAAATAAATGTTGTATCCTGTGGTTTTGCTTTATGGAGACTATAATATTGGCTAGTGCCTAACATATTTGGACGAACAAAATTGAGTTTCAACGTTCTTTTAAGTCAATTGCGGCTGGTTATTTGTTCGGTGTGCCTCTCGGCTGAGGCGCTAGCCGAAGGTCGCCCGCAGTTGGTTGTGGCTTATGGTTCACATAATGCGCCACCGATAGCAATTGTTAACGAGTCATCTGGCGAAATCGCCAGTGGCGTTATATATGATATGGGTCTTGAGCTGGCTGCGCGAGTGGGTGCGACGCCAGCGTTTAAACTTATTCCCCGCAAGAGACTGCCGTTTTCGCTTATCAACGGCGATGTGCATGTTTACTGCGAGTGGAATCCGGCCTGGACTGCGCAGGCAGACAAGCTGTTCTGGTCGGAACCAATGTATACCTCGTCTGACCACTTTATGGTAAGGGTGGATAGTCCAATCAGTTTGACGCATAGGGATAATCTGAAAGGATTGGTTATCGGAGCGATACGGGGGTTTAAATACTCTCCTGCTTTGATGGCGGCAGTCTCACAAGGGCACGTCGTAAGAGTCGACGTTAACTCGAACCAGCAGAACATCGATATGCTGGCCTTAAAGCGTGTTGATGCCATTATTATCGAGAAATTTATTTCGGGTTATTTGTTAAAAGGGCGTGAGGATTCTGGTGCTTTCCGTATCGAGCCATTAGTTGATGACGTCAAAGACAGGTATTGTTCGTTTTCTCCCAAAACGCCTGTGTCAATACCGAATCTGCAGAAAGCAGCCGCGGCTATGCGGGCGGATGGTACCATCGAAAAAATACTTCAGCGCTATCGCTAGTCGCCTGGGATTCATCGGCTCGGCATTAGTTGTTTCCATTATTTAATTCTTTTCCCCTGTCACTTTAAATCTATGCAGATAGAATGGAGCGATCTTGTTCATCTTTTGCAGGGCTACCTCTATGTTACTAAAAACAAAGTTAATAAAAACAAACGTTTTTCAACGGATTAAAACGAATGCGATGCACGTAAAATCTGTCTTATTTATTCTGGTAATGGCAGTTGCCACTTATAGCTGGGCTTTTTCTTTTATGATTAAAGAGCCGCAGATCAATAGTGTGTTATCGCTGACTTTCCCCTATGAAACACAAATGGGTACTAACCGGATTCGCCTGACCAATCCACAGCCACATTTTTACGAGTCATCCCAAGAGATAGGAATCACGCTGAAAATTGCGATAAGTGATCAGGTGTCGGGGCAAACGGCTCAGGCAAAAACCATGTTACGTGGTGGTATTCGCTTTGACTCGAAAAATCAGCAGTTGCAACTCGTAAAACCGAAAATCGCCAGCCTGGACTGGATTGATAAGCCTGCAGCAGAGAATCAGGATTTGGTTAACCAGGTGACCCAGCTGGTTGGGCAGGATATGCCTGTGATTGTGCTGCTTGACGTTAAACAGCTGACTGGCAATACGTTTACTCCCACCCTGAGCGATATCAAAATAAAGCAGCAAGGTATTGAAGTGTCATTCTGATACTTTGACTAGCTGTTTAGTCAGCAAACAGGTCGGGTTGTAGGTGGTAAATCTGAACGCTATCGCCCACGCTAATTCTTCCTTCTTTTACGACTTTTGCGCAGATTCCGCCATGTCCTAGCATGGCGGCGACACCACCGGGGCCTAATGCCAGTTCCATTTTGGCACAGGGTGGACAGGATGCAGTGGCTTCGAATATTGACTCTCCAATTCTAAATTGCTGGTAGCGCAATGCCGCCAGATTGATGTTCTTGACCACAAGATTGCGCCTGACCAGCTCTGGAGAAATGGAAGGCTGACCAAGATAGTGTGCAATTTGCACGAGATACTCTTCAGAAATTATCGTTACCTGCCTGTTCGAAGGTGACGCCGACATGCTGCGATGATCCCCTTCTAAGCCTTGATTATAAAGTGCCTTTACTTCAATGACTGAGGTCATGGGCTGCTTGCGTTGTGGACGCAAACCTATCCATGCAACCTCTCCCGGAGGCAAGTCCCTGATAAATCGACTAAACAGATTGTTGGGGTTACGCATAGAGCCTCTCTGATTGCTGATGTTGTATTTTTCGTCTATGAGATCAGACCCTGCAGCAAAATGGTAGTTCAGTGACAGATGTCTGCCTTTTCACAATAGATGGTTGTTTTATAATCCTTATCTATGCACAACTTCTGTGGATAACTCACTTAGCAACATCTTAAGAAATCTACCTTAGCCAGTATTTACAAGGGGTTTCAGGATGTGTTTAAAAAGTATACGGGAGTAACCGTGTGGCCTAAAAAACAAACAAATTATTCAATACACAAGGCTTCTGTGGCTTTCTAAACCAGGGAAAGATTGACCGAAAAATACCTTTTATGTCGACTATCTGCTGAACTATCAGTACATTTTGGAACTATCAGTACATTTTGGAACTATCGGCACGGCGATTGGCAATAATTCGCGGTGACTTACAATTTGCTAAATCATGTAGTGTGTTTTTATGGCGAAATATTCACATCGAAAAACTGTTTCAGAACAAACTAAACAAGAGTCGCTTGCTGTCGCGCGTGGCACACAAAAGCCTGGGCAAACGAAAGAACAAACGCGTTTAATTGCGCAAGGTGTGCAAAAAGGCATAGAACAGTATAAAAAACAGCAAAAAGCCAAAATGCGTGAGCGCGACAAGCTAAGTAAAAAGCAGGTGGCAGCTGAAGTCGTGCAGCCAGCAGATGATATTTCTAATGTGGACAGTAATACCCGGCTGCCTTGGATATTGCTTGTTTTGTCGTGGATGTTTTTCGGGGTTGTCTTTGCTTTTTATGGATTTTGAAATGCTCGATTTTTGCTGCGCTAGACCCTGTTTTGTGTTTGTTTGATCACCTATTATTATGCACACAAACTGTGGATAACTACGTGAATATCTTCTTGAAAAACTAATTAACCCACTGTAAATAAACAAATTGAAACAAGTGTTTAAATATTACGCTTAGGTGACAAAATTGTGAAATTACGGTGCTTTTTTGGCCGTTTAATACAGCCAAAGTCAGCGTTAATCCAGTCGTTTAAGATAGGTGGGGGTTACCTCAATATTGTGGCTATCGTCACTTAGCCAAACGGTGCCATCTTGAATAGTACACTGCAGCTTCATCGTGCGATGAGTGAGGGTTGTAAGGGTTTTGCGTTGTGCCTCGGCAATAGCCATTACCATCAGGTTTGAGTATCTTTCCAGCTTGCTGCGGTTTTGTTGCCACCAGATGTCTCCAGCATTACCGGCAAAGCTATAAACGATAACCGACTTCGCCCTGCCGCAGCCTTTGCGCACGCGCTTTTCGTCAGGTTGGCCCAGCTCTATCCATAATTCGATTTCACCAGAGAGATTCTTCGACCACAGGTCTGGCTCATCATCTGTACTGATGCCTTTTGTGAAGCTTAAGTGCTCGCTGGCATGCAGGGCAAAAGCAAGAATGCGCAGCATCATTCGCTCATCTGTTTCTGAGGGGTGACGGGCGATCGTGAGATCATGGCTGGCATAGTAGTTTCTATCCATGTCGGAAATCTGTAATTCAGCTTTGAAAATAGTTGCCTTCAGTGCCATGATGCTTTTGCTCTACTCAGTGACGTTTATATTGATGAGGCATCTTATCACGATTCTTTTTCGCGCAAGCTTTGGCTTTCACCCTTTATAGATGATGTACCTGTGACTGTACTGCCTGTTTTGTATTCTTTTCGCCGTTGTCCTTATGCGATGCGTGCCCGCCTGGCTATTTGGCAAAGCGGTCTTTGCGTTGAACTGCGTGAGGTAGAACTGAAGCGTAAGCCTGTGGATATGATAGAAGCCTCTGCCAAAGGCACTGTGCCCGTGCTGGTGCTACCCAATGGTGAGGTTATAGATGAGAGTCTCGATATTATGCAATGGGCACTCACCCAGTCAGAAACGAATAGCTGGCAAAGTGATCAACGTGTCGATGCCTCCTGCAGGCTGCGTGAAGCGTGGATTAATACCAATGACCATGATTTTAAAACGCATCTTGATCATTACAAATACTCTGTAGGGTACCCTGAGTTTTCAGTCGAGGTGTATCGGGCGCGAGGCGAAGTTTTTTTGCAGCAATTGGAAGAGCAATTAGTGACGACAAGGTTTCTTTCTGGTGTTCAGTTCGGTTTTACCGACGCGGCAATCGCCCCTTTTGTGCGGCAATTTGCGTTGGTAGATAAGGAGTGGTTCGATCAGGCGCCGTACCCGGCACTGCGAAATTGGCTGACACAGTTTCTCGAAAGCGATGCATTTCAGCAGGTGATGAAAAAGTACACACCCTGGAAAACAACAACGGATGGCGTGTTGTTTGGTCGGGGAGTAGGGTAACATTCGTGCTGATCATTCGTTTGCCATTTACTTTATTTAGGAATCTAACGTGTTAAAAATAATTTCTGCGATTGTACTTATCGGCGTGGTTTTTCTTCTGGTTCGTTATGCCACGAACACTAAGCAAATCGCTAGTGAAAGTGCTGCAAAGGGGGCTGCTTTTCTGGCAGAAAACGCTAAAGCTGAGGGTGTAAAAACCACGGCATCTGGATTGCAGTACAAGGTTTTAACCACCGGTACGGGAACGGTTCACCCCACCGCCACTGATCGGGTTCGTTCGGGTGCATTATCATGGCACATTAATCAACGGTACTGTTTTTGATAGCTCTGTCGACCGGGGCGAGCCCATCGATTTTGGTTTGAATCAGGTTATTAAAGGTTGGACTGAGGGCGTGCAGTTAATGGTAGTTGGTGAGAAAACCCGTTTGTTTATACCAAGCGGTCTGGCCTATGGTGATCGCGGTGTTGGCAAAATTGCACCGAGTTCAACCCTGATTTTTGATGTTGAGTTGTTGGCTATTAATCCTTGATCGAATGATTACCATTCTGTTGCCTGCCTGTTATCCAGTAGGCAACAGCTTCGCCCACTCGGGTGCTTCCAATCACGAACCTTTTAAATTTCCTCAGGCGTACCGGCTAACTAGATCACATATGCGGGCCTTTTTATTCACTTCAAATTTGTGATTTAGGTCATGCTTTGAACAATTTAGGCCGTCAATCCAACAATCTACCAACGTTAATTGCTCGCTGTCTATCCAATAATTAATGTCTTCGCCTGTGATTTTACGCATGTTCGATTTTCTGTTGCCTTGCAATAAATGGCCTAAAATATCTTCAAAAAAGAACATGTATGTTCTAAAGGTGTTTTAAAAACATACATGCTTATCAAATATGTTGCTAAGTGAAATATGGTACAGAAATGCATAAACGCGGTAATGTTTGAAATGTTGAAGTATTGGCCAAAATGACGTTTGTTAGCGATTTTACAGCCAATAGAATCACATGTGTTAGCTGAGGTAACCTATTGCTAAGAGACTATATATGCTTAGGGAAGGTCTGATCAATGACTCTTTTTCCAGACCTGGCATACTATTTACTTCTTGAATATGTCTATTTCTAAAAGGCCGAAGCCTTTTTTGTTCTACTTGGCCACTTCAAGCGGCCGTTTGGCGCCATTCAGGCGCAACTTTCCTGCTAAGCAGGTTGAAAATGCCTTCTGGCCAATACCATATTCACCAAGGCGCACTTGGTAAACACTGCATTGGCATTTTTATCTATCCCACGATAACGAACCTTTTTGTAGCCAAATTGGTTTTTCATTATCCCGAAGATGTGTTCTACGCGTGACCTGATTTTCGACTTCTGTCGGTTAGCCGACTGCTCTTTTTCACTCAACCGTCTATTGCGATAGGCTTTTCTTTGCGTAAAATCTTTGGCATTTGGCGCATGCAATTTGATGACTTCTTTTTGACCTGCATAAGCTGAATCACCCCATATTCGCGTTTCTTCACCATGAAGCAAATCTTCTAACACCTGTGAGTCGTGTGTGTTAGCAGGCGTCACTGCGATCGAGTGAATTAACTTCGTTTTGCTGTCCACTCCGATGTGTGTCTTCATGCCAAAGTACCACTGATTGCCTTTTCTAGTCTGGTGCATTTCGGGATCACGCCGCTTGTCTTTGTTTTTGGTTGAACTCGGTGCGTTAATAATCGTGGCATCAACAATCGTACCTCGAGAAACCTTTAAACCATTTTCTTCCAAATACACATTCACGAGGCGAAATAGCTCACCACCCAAATTGTTTTTCTCCATCAGGTGGCGAAATTTACAAATTGTCGTTTCGTCAGGAACAGGTTCTTTACCCAAATCAATCCCAACAAACATACGCATAGCCCTGGAATCATAGAGGGCTTCCTCCGCTCCGGGATCCGATAATTCAAACCAATGTTGCAGAAAATGGATGCGTAACATTCGCGCTAACCCGACCGGTTTACGTCCTGCACCTTTAGGTGGTTCTGGGTAGAAGGGTTTGATGGCCTCGCATAACTCTTCCCAGGGAATAATCTGGCTCATTTCATCCAGAAACATTTCCTTACGCGTTTTCTTTCGATAAACCTCAAAGCCGCTGGCTTCTAAACTTTGCTGTTTCATGGCCGTACCGGGTTGGTGGATTCGGATCTAATCGTATAACATTTTAGGAATTAATCAGAGAGTCCTTAGCTTTTTGTGAATTAATGATCATTTTTTAAATGCATGTATGTATATAATAAAATTACAAGTGTGCGCTGAAAATGCTTGTTCCGAGTGGGTTATAGTTGAGGTTTTTTCCTACGGTGGTTGAGCTCTCAGTTTTTGCGTAGCTGTGCTCATTGTTAGTTATGAAAGCCTGTAAATAAGAAGCTCTGGTTAAGAGTGGTGAAAGATTTTGGTTGTTCGGACACAAAAGGAGAGTCCATGCAGGAATCGCTGACTTATGATGTTCCCCTGGTGTCTGCTCGGTATGCAGCCCGCTTTCTTAAGTTTCTAAGCTCTAAAGGTATAAGCAGGGCGGCTATTCAAGCGCACCATCCTATGACTGAATTGCAAGTAGATAACCCGGACTCATATCTGTCTATGAATCAGATTATCCCCGCGTTGGAAACTGCACAGTGGCTATTGCGTGATGAGAAAGCCGCTTTTGAATTTGGACAGCAATTAGATCTAGACGCACATGGCCTCTTTGGGTACATGCTTTTAAGTCGAGAGAATCAGTCTCAATTAATTGAAACGGTAGTGAAGCATATTCGAATTTGCTTGCCTCTTTTTGATATGGAAGTTTTGCACAGCGGCCGAGATGCCGTTATTCGCCTTCGTGACACCTGGGACATCGGTGTTACCAGATCTTTTATGGCAAAGATCTACATGGGTAGTATTTACGCTGTAGCATCTAAAATTTGCTTAAATATGCGTTTTGACTGTAATTTCGAATCAGTCATCCCCGATGATGAATGGTTGTCACTCGCGCCCAGCACGCATTGGAACTTTGGTGCCGAGCATAATCAGGTGACGCTCCCTCTTATTCAGCGTTCGGATAAAACTAAAAAGCTTAAAGTGGTTTATTCCATTGCCAAGAACAAGCATCTTAACCAGCCATCAGACTTGCAAGTCAATACTGAAAGCAGTGGCCGAATAGCTGAAAAAATCCGTGAGCATATTATGAAAAGACCTGGTCAGGTAAGTATCGAGAGAAGCGCGGAGCTTTTAAGTATGAGTTCTCGTTATCTTCGTCAGCAATTGGCCGAGGAAGGCACCTCGTTTCGGGAAATTAGTAACGAGATAAGAAAAAGTTTTGCGGAACTGTATTTGCGAGAGACACCTATGCCTCTCGTTGATATCGCTAGCAAACTCGGCTTTGGTGATCAGGCTAGCTTTACCCGCGCCTACCGAGGCTGGACGGGCAAAACTCCCGGAGAGGTTCGGAGAGAGGCAAAGAAGGCACCTTCTATTTGATTTTAATCTTAGTCTGTTTGCTGTTTAAAGCTGCGTTATGTATTCGTTTATAAAGGTTTTATCGATCTGGTTTTCTGATTTCACTTCAGCGTAAAAACTTTTGGCACAAGAGGGCCATTACTGTTATTACCCCATGATATGGTGTTGTTGTGATCCACTATCATTTCTGTAGCGAAAGCCATTGACAGCCCCGTCATGTATTCTAGTTCTACTGTTAGCTGAGGTATTTTTTGCCCTTTCTTCTGATATTTGTATATCACTGCTGAGCCAATAATTTGCTTAGCGAGAGCCTGGTTGTTTAGTGCCTGTCTTATAAATGGCAAGCTCAGAGCCGGGTCATTAATTGCTTCACCAGGTTTAGCTAACCATACATATTTTACGGCCCCATCTGGGAAAAGTGCTGCTCCATAAGGAGCAAAGTCCCCGTGAGTTTCCTGTAATACTTTGGATTTTTGTAATGCATGTCCTAACAGATACTTTAAATTTGCCTCTGCTTCATCTGTTGTATTTTGAATAGGATGCGGTTCTTGGTCGTCAGTTTCTTTGGCGCAGGTGACGCAAGTGATGGTCAGAAGTGCGCAGAAAACAATACAAGGTAGTTTGTAATTCTCAAAGAGCGTAATCATGTAAAAGTGGTCCTTACAAATCAGATACCTATGCAAATTTTAATTTTGGTGAGTTGGTATTCATTTTTAGGGCGGGAAGGCGGCTTCTTGCCTCGCCTCCCGCATGCATTAAGCATTTTCTATGTTGTTTTAGTGACCGTAAATAACAGTGTTCGCTGTTAGACGAAAGTCAGTGATATAGAGGCTACCAATTGCAGGTGCCGATCCTAATGTCAGGTTTACCAAGTCGATATCGGCTTCAAAGTTTTGTACGTCTACAGCGAGAGCCGATGCGCCTGAACTCGCAGTACCTTCACCGATATTCAATTGTACATGTGCCATTGAGTTGCCCTTATCTTGCGTACCCAACCACACTTGATCGGTGCCGCGACTATTGTGTATTGCAAAGTCTGTAGTTACCGCCATAAAGGGCATATCCAATGAACCTTCAGCGTTGAAGTACATAGAAATATTCATTTGGTTGCTATTGCCGTCGATGATGATTTCAGTAGGACCAAAATATCCCGCCATGTCGAGGTTTTGTAGCAGCAGAGTGCCATCAGTGACGGCTCCAGGTGTTTCGGTAGACTTACCAAGGCCAATAGATCCAATGCGTAAACCGTAGTCAACGCTTTGTAGCATTTTTGACAAGTCTGGAGCATTGATAGCAATGACCAGGTCGCCATCATTGATGCCTGGGTCAACATAATTGCCGCTTACCTGTCCACCACCAACAACCAAAGCGGCAGCTCGACTAATATACTCTTCCCCCATGTACTTTTGACCTAAGTCGTCCGCACTGGCTCCAACAACGTCTACAGTGATCAGCACATCGTTGAAAATACCATCACCAGGACCGCCGAATGCTGCTAGTCCTCCTCCAAAGTGTATATCTTTCATCGAGATAAAACCTTTATCCTGGTAGTCTACCGCACCAATGCTGATTTCTGCCGCATTAATCTCGATAGATAAACCGGCTTGACCGGTGGTGGCACTCATTGCTGAATCATCCATAGCAAGTAATTCCGCTTGCGCTGACGAAGCGGCTGCTATCGCTGTAACCAGAACAATTTTACTCAGGCTTTTCATATCATCATCCTTCTTTATTTGAGGTTTGTGTTTATCTTTATTATTTATAACCGACGTTTTTTGACGGTTATGCGGTGCTCAGTGAATGTGTTATTAACACTTAGCTCTTAAAACTTGCTTATGGTTATCGAGCAAAGTATTTGTGTCTCCCTTGCTTGTATTAGGCTTTTTGAGGCCTTTTTAGTCATTGCCAAAATAGGCGTCTTTTTTGTCATAAACGGCAAATGTGAATAGCTACCTCATGATTTGTGAAGCGCGTCATACTCGTGGCTCAGGCAAGGTATATGCCTTCAGCTCTTTGAGTCCCACAGGTGTCCTGATCGGGTTATAAATCGATTGCAATCATGGTGCTGTCTCTTCTTTGGCTTTCAAAAACCTTCAAACATCGGCTTACAAACTGTTAGTACACCCAGACGAAAAAAGCGCTTGCCTATAAGGCAAGCGCTTGAAGGGGCTAACCTATCCGGCCTGAACCGTAGATTGGTTAGACTAGGGAAATCAATCCAAAATAGGTGTCATATTCAGGTCGATTGTGTTGCCGTTGCCTTTTAGTTTTAGGCTTAGAATGCTTGTCAATGCGCCACAATTCTCAAGCTTTGGCAGGTCGTATGTGCCAATAACGCGGCCACCCAGGAGTGCATCGAAAGGTTCACCTTCGGGAGAGGTTACAGTAAAGGTTACTGGTTCTGCCGTGCGGCAGTTTTCGCCACCACCAATAGGCCAGTTAATTAGCCCAAAGAGCGTTTTGGTTACTTTTGGCAGCTTGATATAAGCGGTGGAGGTTGCTGTGAGCTTTCCGTTAACGAGTTTGCCTTCGGTGATTCCTACGGGTTCAAATTCAACTTGCGCAGTGGCCATGTAACGGCTCCAGCCGCTGATAATTTCAAAGCTGCCTTGTGTAGGATCGAGAATCAGGTCGCCCGTTAAATTACCGGTAAACAGATCTATCTTGCTGGCGATATTCCCATTTAATGGCATGGTGCCTTTATTAGCCGTAATATACGTGCTTCCGCTAACGCTTAGGTCAACGTCAACGACTAAGCCTGGATCAACGATAATCACTTCTTCACCAATACCGGATAGCGGGATGGTGGTGGTAGCCTCATCCTCGTCATCTGATGTGATGGTGACGGTCCCTGTGCTCGCACCGACAACAGATGTGTATGTCACCTGCGCTGAGCAGCTAGCGCCTGCCGCCACTATTGAGCAATTATCGCTGCTTTTACTGAACTCAGTACCTGCAACTTCCAAACCTTCGATAGTTAGTGCAGCGCCACCAGTGTTGGATATTGTGATGGTCTTAGATGCAGATGTGCCAGCTTCGATGGTGCCAAAATCAAGCGAGGTGACACTAACATCAATTTCAGGCTTGAGCTCGACCTGTCCGGATCCAGAAAGTGCAACAGAAACGGTTGGCTCATCAGTGTCTGTGGATTCGATTACCAGTACCGCATTCTGGGTACCTTCTTCTGAAGCGGTATAAGTCACTTCAATAATGCATGTAGAGCCTGCAGAGATAGTTGTGCAGGAGTTAGTTTCTGTGAAGGCAAATGAGTCGGTACCAGTTATGCTAATGGCATTAATGCCCAGGTCAAGATCACCCGCATTGGTAATAGTGACTGTTTTGGTTTCACTCTGTCCAAGCTGCATTGAACCAAAATTAACAGAGGCGACGTTAACCGCGATGTCTGCAGGGTCAACCACCACGGTGTCACCAACCACTTCGAAACTTGTAAGGGTGTTGTCTTGTCCTGCGACGAGAGCACAGTCAGCGGTAAACTCACCGATCGGTGCTGGTGCTTTCTGGCCGTTGGCTTTGAGGTTAACAAGATTCAGGATCAGGTCGTCAACAGACAGTGAAACGGTGCCGATGTGCGATTCGTCGAAAGTTTGTGACGGCGCCACGCCGCTTGCGGGGACATCAAAAGGCCCGCTTTCTCCTGCTGGAACGTTGGTAGGAACAATTGTCAGATCGGTGTTATTGGCAATATCACCCACTACCGTATGAAAAGTGTTAATGCTATTGGCCGTACCAGTAATGGTTGTGGCGTCTACAAACGCCAAACCCTGGCGAGCTTTGTCCGGTACTACGGTAATCGCATCGATGTTGATCGGACCCAATACCGGGTTGTTACCCAATACAACTTCCTCAGGAAAATCGGCAGTAATCTTGGCGATGATGGTTTGATCGCCAATCAGCGGAAACGGACATGTGAAATTTAGCGATGCGCTAACAGGTGCTGCCAAAGCGATGCTGTTCATTGACATTAATGCTGCACTAGCAATGGCTGTGCGTATCGGGTTAAGTTTAAATATTGTTGTTTTCATGCTCATTCGTCCTTAGTTGTCATACGGATACAGTGGTTTTAATTTTTATCGAAAGCACTTATGGGTAAAAAATTATAAAGTGGCCCTCGTACTGCTGGTTGCATAATCAATAGTCTTACTAGCACAGGTTGCTTTTTGCCTCACCTCTGTCAAGGCGAGGGTGCCGCGATGCGCTAATGGGGCCATTAGGCTTTATTTGTCTAAGATGAGTCATTGTCAAAAGCGGAGCCTTGTTTGTTAAAAACGGCGACTGTGAATCGGTTCATCGAAAAATGTGATGGCTGTCATGAATTATTCGAGTTATAAATAGAGGCTGTTTTAGCCGTGGAGCAGACAGGTAAGGGGGCTTTCTTATGTTTACCTGTCCGGATATTTAAGAGTAGCGCTATGCCTTTTATCCTTAGACATTATCAACAGGATGCGGTTGATGCGACTGTGGCCCACTTTCGCCAGAGCGATGACTCGGCGGTGATTGTGCTGCCCACAGGTGCGGGTAAGAGTCTGGTCATCGCTGAGTTAGCAAGAATTGCCAGACGCAAAATTCTCGTGCTGGCGCATGTAAAAGAACTGGTCGAGCAAAACCATAACAAGTACGAAAGCTATGGGCTTAAGGCCAGTATCTATTCCGCTGGCCTCAATCAAAAAGACAATGCGCGGCAAGTGACCTTTGCCAGTATTCAGTCTGTGGCACGTAATCTTGCGGACTTTTCACAAGACTACTCGTTGGTAATTATCGATGAGTGCCATCGGGTGAGTGGTATTCTTGATGATGATTTCCTGCATCAAGACAATCCCGCAGATAATACTGCCCAGAAAGTCAATAACGAAAGTCAGTATCTGTCCTTAATCAAGCAGTTGAAATCTGTTAACCCGCAACTGAAGGTACTGGGTTTAACTGCGACACCTTATCGTATGGGGGTAGGGTGGATTTACCAGTATCACTATCATGGGTATTGCCGCACGGATACAGCTCGTCCGTTCAAAATCTGCATTTATGATTTACCCCTGAAATTAATGATCAAAAAAGGGTATTTAACACCGCCCAAAATGGTTGATGCGGCGATTGCACACTACGACTTCTCCAGCCTGATACCGAATGCCTCTGGTAACTATAACGAGCAGGAGGTAAATTCGCTGTTGCAGAAATATCCCCGCGTTACCAAGGGCATTACAGAGCAAATCAAATCCTTGGTACAAGGAGATACTCCGCGGCAAGGGGTAATGATTTTTGCGGCAACGGTAAAGCATGCCACTGAGGTTGCCAGTTATCTTGATGCCGATGATACCGCCTTGATTACAGCGGATACGCCATCTGCTGAGCGGCAAACGTTAATTCAACGCTTCAAGAATAAAGACATTCATTTTTTGGTGAATGTGTCTGTTTTAACCACAGGCTTCGATGCACCTCATGTTGACGTTATCGCCATACTTCGGCCCACGCAATCAGTCAGCCTGTTCCAGCAGATTGTGGGCCGGGGCTTGCGTCTGAGTCCGAATAAAACCGACTGTCTGGTGATCGATTACGCGGGTAACGGTTTTGATTTGTTTTATCCGGAAGTAGGTGAAACCAGACCCTCCGCCGATAGCGTTCCGGTGATGGTGCCTTGCCCTCAGTGTGGCTTTGCGAATACTTTCTGGGGGAAAGTCGATGATCAAGGCCATATCACAGAGCACTTCGGAAGAAAGTGCCGTGGACTGGAAATCACCGAAGCAGGCGACAAAATTCCCTGCGATTATCGCTTTCGGTTTAAAGAATGCCCACACTGTGGCGCCGAAAATGATATAGCCGCAAGGCAGTGTGCCAGTTGTCAGCAAGCCGTTGTTGACCCGGATGATCAGTTAAAAGCAGCGCTTCGCCTAAAAAATGCGATGGTTATCCGCTGTTCGGGCGTTGTTTTTGAACGCGAGGATACCCGTGTGAAAATTAGCTATGTTGATGAAGATGGCCTTGCGCTGAAAGAATCGTTTGATTTGGCTCATGCCGGGCAGCGGGCTGTCTTTAATCGCCTTTTTGGCAGGCGATTTCAGCACGCGGTGAAGCCTGTACAATTCTCATCAGCACAGGAGGTGGTGACCTTATCAGAAGGGTTTTCGGCACCAGATTTCGTCATCGCCAGAAAGGTCGGGAAACACTGGCGAGTAAAAGAACGTTTGTTTGATTACGTCGGAGCTTACCGTAAGGCGAATGAATTGTAGCCAGCAGTGTGGTGATGTTTTGCGGAAAACTTGTGACAGTACTCTCAAAGTTTGATTATTAGATCGACAAAAGTTATGCACGCATTCTGTGGATAACTATCTGAATATCTTCTTAAGATCTCTCCCAACGCTATTTATTACGGGGGCTCTAGGGATGCGGCTATATATTGCACACAGATGACAATGTGGGTGAAAAAATAGCAAAGCCTGGGTGAGCAACCGGCCGGTGTGTGTTGGTGCAGTAATAATCAATTTTCTGCCAGCTATTGCGACGAGGCGAGCAATTTTCTAAAGTCTGCTCTCACAATAATAAAACTCAGGGAACCCACACATGCACAATGAGCGATTCGATGTCTTAATTCTAGGGGCCGGGCTATCCGGCATCGGCGCAGCGTGTCATTTGCGACGTGAGTGTCCGGACAAGTCTTTTGCCATCCTCGAGCGCCGTGCGGCAATCGGTGGCACCTGGGATCTGTTTCGTTATCCTGGCATCCGCTCGGATTCGGACATGCTGACACTGGGGTATAATTTCAAGCCCTGGAAGAATCCTAAAGCAATCGCTGATGGCCCGGATATCCGCACTTACATTCAAGAAGCGGCAAAAGAGTACGATTTAGCGAAGCACATTCGCTTTCAGCAGCGAGTGAAAAAAGCCAGCTGGTCGACGGAAGATTCTTTGTGGCGAGTTGACGTTGAGGTAACAGATCCGCAATCAGGACAGCTCTCAACGGTGCAGGTAGAGGCGAGTTTTATTATTGGCTGCACAGGCTATTACAACTACGACAAAGGCTACGAGCCAGAGTTTGCAGGAAGAGAGAGTTTTCCGGGGCCGGTTATTCACCCGCAACACTGGCCCGAAAATCTTGATTACCAAGGCAAGCGTATTGTGGTTATCGGCAGCGGTGCCACCGCCGTGACATTAATACCTTCTCTGGCTGAGAAAGCATCTCAGGTGACGATGTTGCAGCGTTCGCCTACTTATATTATGGAAGTCCCTAACGAAGATGTTGTGGCAGACTTTCTACGCCGTTATTTACCTGACCATTGGGTTTACCGGTTTGCCCGCACCCGAAATATACTGCTGTCGTTGCTGTTGTATAAGTTTAGCCGTGCGTTTCCGGCAAAAATGAAGCGCTTTTTGTTGTCGCAAGTGCATAAGTCATTAGGCGATAAATATAAAGAAGAGAACTTTTCCCCCGCTTATCAGCCCTGGGATGAGCGCTTGTGTGTGGTGCCAGACGGCGATTTGTTTGCCGCTATTCGTTCTGGCAAAGCCAGTGTGGTGACCGGGCAAATAGAGCGTTTTACCCCGCAGGGAGTACAACTGAGCAACGGTGAGCTGTTAGCGGCAGATATCATCGTGACGGCCACAGGGCTGGATGTTCAAGCGTTAGGAGGGGCAGAAATTGAACTGGATGGAAAGCCTTTAAATGTTAGTAACCGGCTTTGTTACAAAGGGTTGATGTTTGAAGACCTGCCAAACTTTGGGATGGTATTTGGCTATACGAATGCCTCCTGGACCTTAAAATCGGATCTGACGTTACACTACCTGTGCCGACTGCTAAGACACATGGATAAAACCGGTGCAACCGTGGCGGTGCCGCGTAATAAAGATGCATCACTCGAACGCTTGCCCTTTATGGATATGACATCCGGCTATATTCAACGGGCTTCGGCAATATTGCCTCGTCAGGGAGCGAAATATCCGTGGCGACTCTATCAAAACTATTTGCTTGATCGCGCCATGTTAGCCCACGGTCGCATTGATGATGGCATTGTCGAGCTTCGCCGCGGCAGGCCACTGCAGCGGTAGTCGCCATGGTTTTTGTTGCGGGGAATACTTATAGAGCGTTGATGGCAGCTTTTAACGCTGCCGTCGTTTATTGCGGTGCTTTAGACATTCTTTGAGGCCAATGCGAATTTGTTCGGTGAGGATCCTCAGTGTTTCACTGGAAACAACGAGGTCGCTACTTTTCGATTGTTGGCTACCGCTATCGTAGGCCATCATTTTGTTGCCAAGCTCCAACAACTGCCGGTAAATGTTTTCTATGTTTTGCACCGTATCCATGTCAGCAAATGGACGCTCTTCCATGCTCACTTTCATCCATCGCTCAAGACTTCTTGATTGAAACACCGGTGCGTTGTCGTCCGCTGGCTTTGGTAGTTTATTGGCGTTTTCAATCCGCTTCAACCAGGCGTTTAACTCAGCCAGCCCTGTCAATGCAAGGATGTCGTCACGTCGTAAAGTGTTGCTTTGCTGCCATTGTTCACAGGGTTGCCAACTACTCAACCAGGCGTGCATTTCGTCCGCTGGCATGGGTCTGGCGATTGAATAGCCTTGCGCAAACTCGCACCCTATCTGAATCAGAAATTCGCCGTGCATGATGCTCTCGACACCTTCGGCCACGACCTTCAGGTTAAAAGTTTTGGCTATGGCAACAATACCTTCCAGTATGGAAACGTTACTGGCATCGTCCAGCATGTCCCGCACGAATGCCTGATCTATTTTTAGGGTGTCAACGGGCAGCTGTTTTAAGTAAGAAAGTGAGCAATAACCCTTGCCGAAGTCATCCAGCGAAAATGTTACGCCAAACTCACGGCACTGCTGAATATTAAACACCGCAATTTCGATGTCGTTGATGGCCACGGTTTCCAGTATTTCCAAGTCCAGACGATTTGGGTTAAAGCCAGGATACTTATTTAGAATGGCTTTTAATCGCAGAGGAAATTGGCGATTTTGAATCTGCAGTGCATCAATGTTGACACTGGTATTCAAGTTAAGCCCTTGCTCTTCCCAGGCCAGCATTTGCTTAATTGCCGCTTCTATTACCCATTCTCCCACCTCGATGATAAACGGATGCTTCTCTAAATAGGGGAGGAAGGCGGCGGGGGCCAATAGCCCAGACTCTGGGTGTTGCCAGCGAATTAGTGCCTCTATCCCGGCTAGTTCACCGGTGCGCATATCAACCTTTGGTTGGTAATGCAGAACAAACTGGTTGTCTTCCAGGGCATGGCGGATTTCGGCAATATGGTCGTTTTTCAATCGTCGTTGGCGATCTTCCTCTATGTCAAACAATCGAAATACGCCACGACACTCTTGTTTGGCTTGGTAGAGCGCGTAGTCGGCTTGTCGTAATAGTTTATCGGCATCCAGGTTTTCTTCGGCAAATTGCTGTGGATAAAAGCTGACTCCCGCGGTAAAACTGACCCCGTTTTGCCACTGATCAATGGTAAATGGTCGGCCAGCGGCGGCAAAAAATGAGTCGATTTGTTCTGGCAGAAGTTTGCTGTTTTTTACGATGACAACGAAATCGTCACTACCCATGTGCGCCAGCGCACCATGTGGCAGTAAGGCATCTTGCCAGCGTCTTGCCAGCATACCTAGTAGTCGGTTTGTGCCTTCGCTACCGAGTTGTGCACTGACTTGACCAAAGAAATCGAGGTTGATAGATATTACGGCCAATGATTCAGCTTCGTCAGACACCTGAGTCATTCTATCGCGTAATTCACGTAGTAACCCATTTCTGTTGAGTAAGCCTGTTAACGGGTCATTATAGGCCAAAAATTCAAGATGGCTTTGATATTCCTGAGCTTGAGATTCCAGCGCTTGCTCTGCTTTTTGCTTGAGGACTTGCTGGAGCTTTTGTTGCGCATCGATGCGGGCATTTTTTTCACGAATCAATTGTGCAGCACTATTAGATAGCTTGTTGTACAGCTCGACAATTGACGATTGCAAAACCGGTGCCTGGCTGATCTTGGCTTTGGCAATTTTTTCTGCATCGGCCAATGAAGTGCCGTTTTCATCTATTTCTTGCACCATCATCGCCATACGTCTGTCGCTGTGCAGTATGTGTACAGCAAGCCAGTTAGTGAGGTACTCAATCAGTTTGTCCGTGCAGGTTTCTCCGGCGGCGGTATCCTGCTGGATGTGTTTGATTTTGGTAAAAAAAGCTTCGTGCGTACGGGCATGGTCTTTAAACAGAGATTTATCACCAAAGTACTTATGCCACAAACGTTCTTCTTCATCAAAATGGTAGCGAGTATAGGCAATAAGTTCGCCAAGCACGGATTCATTGGCATTGTTATCGTTAAAGGTTACAAACTGCCAGATAACCTTGTTCAACAGCTCGACTAGTCGCCTGTGTTGTTCATCAATAAACCCTATGCCCACCGAAAAGTTTGAATTCCAGGGGAAAATTTCGAAAAGCGGATTATCGTTGGCATCTAGCATTTTGGGGTAACAGAACTCTTATACAATGTACTCTGAGTCTAGTTCTATCCGCTGAATTGTCCAGCCACTTAAGCTGGTCTTGCTTGCACCTATTTGATGCATAACCCTATTTAAAATAATGGTTTAGGGTAAGCTCTGGATAATTGAGCACTGGTTCCCTTTCTCGTTATCCGCTATAAAGCGGGCTTGATTTTTTTCGCCAAAGGAAAAGCGTAATTAGCAGAATGGGGTTTCTCGTTGCGAGAAATTTTAGCGGGTCTTGCCTTAAGTCAACCCAATCACTGATGAATGAGGTTAGTTTAGCGGCGTTTGCGAAGCCATAGAGATACTAGCGCGTATAGTATTACCGAGGTTTTGTAGCTCAGGGCGTTTCCTTAAAGGATATGTGTTGTAGATTGGCTTTAAAAAGGAGTGAAAATCTTGAGATATTTGCTAACCGGAATATGGTTGTTTTTGTTCTCGGCAATGCCCGTATTTGCCTCAGAAGGGGCAGGTAATACTTTGGGTATGACCGCTTCGGTATTGGGTGTTGTGGCGCTGCTCATATTTGTTTTGGCATATGGGTTGGTAATCGCGGAAGAGTTCATCCACATGCGTAAATCCAAGCCGGTTATTTTTGCAGCGGGTGTCATCTGGATATTAGTAGCAGTATTGGCGAAGTCGGTTGATGGTGGTAAAGAGTTGGTAGACCATGCTATCAGTCACAACTTGCTTGAGTATTCTGCCTTATTGCTCTTTTTGTTAACCGCGATGATCTATGTTAACGCAATGACTGAGCGTAATGTTTTTGAAGCCCTGCGTTGTTGGTTGCTCAAGAGGCACTTTAACTATCGCAAACTATTCTGGATTACCGGTTTTCTCGCCTTCTTTATTTCGCCAGTTGCTGACAACTTAACAACTGCCTTGCTGATGGGGGCTGTAGTATTGGCTGTTGGTTCTGATAATCCTAAATTTGTTTCGCTGTCATTTATCAATATTGTTATTGGTGCCAATGCGGGCGGAGCGTTTAGTCCGTTTGGGGATATTACCACGCTGATGGTGTGGCAGTCGGGCAAGGTTGAGTTCTTTGGCTTTTTCGCGTTGTTTATCCCAGCATTGGTCAACTTTGTAGTTCCCGCATTTATCATGAGCCTGGCGGTGCCAAATGTTACGCCTGAAGCACCAGAGGAGAATGTGGGAGTCAAGAGAGGTGGTTTGGTCATTTGTGCTTTGTTTCTTTGCACAATTGTGACCGCAGTATCGTTCGAGCAGTTACTACATTTACCACCTTTTATGGGCATGATGCTTGGCTTGTCTTATCTGTTTTTCTTCTCTTATTACCTCAAAATGCAGGACAAGAAGGTTTCTGACAACATTACCGAGTTTAATATATTCACCAAGGTAGCCCGTGCCGAGTGGGATACATTGTTGTTCTTCTTTGGTGTTATATTCTGCGTGGGCGGCTTGGGTACCATTGGTTATTTGGCTACGGTCTCTCACTTTCTCTATGACGGCTTAGGCGCTACCAATGCAAACATCATCGCGGGCTTGCTCTCTGCAGTAGTGGATAACATACCAGTGATGTTCGCAATTTTGACGATGAACCCCGATATGGACGTTTATCAATGGTTGCTGGTAACAATGACTGCTGGCGTCGGTGGTAGCTTGTTGTCTGTAGGCTCGGCGGCGGGGGTAGCCTTGATGGGGCAGTCTCGAGGTATGTACACCTTTTTCAGCCATATGAAGTGGAGTTGGGCAATTGCCTTGGGTTATGCGTTGAGCATATACGCGCATTACCTTATCAACGGCTAACTAACTGGCTCAAAGTTGGTATGTCTATAAAAGACGAATAGCTTCCGGTTATTCGTCTTTTTTGTTTCTGCAAAGCAGAGATATTTTTCATCGAACTGTTGTGATGGCTTCGCCTTGATCGTTACAAACGTTTGATTACCCCTTTTTCTTCTAATGCTTCTCTAAAACGTTCTGTTCGAAAGTAGTTTGCGAAAAGGTCCGTGAGTGCAATCAGTGACGAAGAACGAACGTTAAGCCGGTTTTCTTCCGGTACTGCTAAGACTTCGAAAAAGTCCAGGAAGTGAAATATGCGGGTATAACTATGCGCATAGATATAGCCTTCATGTTCGGATTGAATGCTGGTTCCCTGCATGTTTTCGACAGTTTCACGAATGATTGGCCAGGCCTCATTCATTGGCATAATAAGCTCAAATGGTTGAATCCGGTGGAATGCCGTAGCAGCCTCTGTTGAAACACAACTGTGAGCAGGAGGGCACCAGTAAAGAGATTCGGTTTTCTCTTCTTGTGGCTGAGGAAAGACAACGCAGCCGGTTAGCACAAACGCGGCAGTCAATAAGGGGGTGATAAACAAGATCGGTTTCATCTCTGGATGCTTCATGTAATGTTGGGCGTTGGTGAACCTTAGCAGAATCTTGGCAGGGGGGAGTCACTATTTTTTTGCACCACAGATTCGCAGCGTTGATAATGGCATAAATAATTTTAGGTAACTGGTATGCGACTGGATAAATATATTTGTGATTGTACGACTCTTTCCCGTATTCAGGCGAAAAGAGCCATAGGGAAAGGCGATGTGACGGTGTCTGGTGTGGTAGTTAAAAAAGTTTCGACACCCGTTACACCGGGAGCTGAGGTGGTTTTTGAAGGTCGGCTACTCGCGCTGCGCGGACCCCGTTACATTATGCTGCACAAGCCTTTAGATACCGTATGTACATCGTTAGATGATGATCCACGTTCGGTGCTGGCATTGCTTGATGTGGATAAGCCCGAGCAACTGCATATCGCAGGGCGACTGGATGTCGATACAACCGGACTGGTTTTAATTACTGATGATGGTAACTGGTCGCACCGTATTACCTCGCCTAAAAAGACTTGTGGTAAGCGCTATCGTGTAAAGCTCGCAGAGCCGGTCGATGAGGGCGTTATTAACGTATTCGCACAAGGCGTTATGCTGAAAGATGAAACCAGGGTGACCTTGCCTGCACAGCTGGAAATCCTGACTCCCCAAGAAGTGTTACTGACTTTACGTGAGGGTAAATATCATCAGGTTAAGCGGATGTTTGCGGCCATGGGTAACCGGGTAGTAGGGTTGCATCGAGAACAAATTGGCGAAATAGCCCTTGATCCATCTTTGGAGGAAGGTGAGTGGAGGCCGCTGACCAGTCAGGAAGTAGCCTCTGTCGTCTAGGGGAGCGGTACTGGCTTGCTAGGCCGATGACGTTTTATCGCTGGTTGGAGGAGGCTGGTTTTTCTGGCTTTCTTCCCACAGTTTTACGTTTTTGTAGTAATGGTCCCAGACACAAGGGCTGCACCCGCTTTCGCAACATTCCCACTCTTGTGGTGGTTCTGGCTTTTCGGTGGGAGTCGTCATTAATTGTTTGCCTCAATTGGTTAGTGCTTAATGGTAATTTTACTGTTAGCGCCAGCGATAGCCAACCCCCAGACTTATTCCCGCAGACTCCTGCTCATAAAATGCGATAGTTGAGTCGGTTTTACCGATAAAACCTAAACCGATAATGCTCCAGTTTTTCCAGCCAAATGGCTGAAAGTAGTTGTAGAGGGCAAATAACGAGTAGCGGTTGTCATGTTGTCTGCGGTCAAAGACCGGGTTGGTAACATCCATTAAGGTGCTGGCATATTGGGCTGTTCCAGTGAACAAATGCTGTCGGTGGCGGTAAATCGTTTGCAGTCGCAGGGCGTACTCGTCGAAACTGTTTGAAGCGCCTTTGGCATCAGACTGCGTATAAAATACACCGGGCTTCAGTGTGATTTCGGCGCTAATGGGAAGTGTATAGTCGATAGTCAATCGTTGATAGTGTGCATCCCTGTGCAGGCTGTCCTGTTCTGTCTGAGAAAGCCCTGGCAGGCTGACGCCGCTGCGCTCATCATCAATCCGGCTAAAAGCGAAGGCATATTCGGCGGACACCTGACTGCCAGCAATCCTGTTTAATGCGAGTCGTCCGCCTTGCGCGTTTTCATCGGTCGTTTCACGCACTTGATTGGTTAAATAAGGGTCTTTCCATGTTTCACCCAGAAAGGGCAGTTTTGGAAAATAGGCAAAGGTGATTTCTGTTTGATCTGGGTATTGATGAGTCGCTCCCAACTCAATTTGAAACTGACCTTTGCCCACATTGTCCCGGCTGTTGCCCACAAAGAACTGGGTTCGTAAGTTTTGCAGCGTAAAGTCCAGTCGTGCCAGTGGGAAAAACGTCGCATCTGTAACGTTTTTTCCAGCGTTGCTTAGGTTTTCGGTAATCTCGTTATCGCTGTCGACATTGAACTGCGATGTCTGTTGGATCACTGCCGTGGTAATTGCCAGGTCAGCACCAAATCCGGGGTTTTGCGCCAAGGGGCGGGCCTCTCCCGGTGTTACCATTGCAAGCAAGAGTGTGCACGATGCAAGTGGGAATAACAGATGTCGCGATAATGGCACATGGCCTCCTTTAAAATGTTCTTCTGGTACCCCAGATACGGAACTAATACTAACTTGGATCAGATGAAAAGAGCTTTCGGTCATGTATTTGTGCACAGAAGCTGTGGATAAGTCACTTGATATCTTCTGTGTATATCACTACAGGCTAGTGATAGTAAGGGATTGGCAAATTAGATCAGAAACTGATCCGTGTCGATACTATCGCGAACAGATTGATTGGGCAAAGCCGCCTATACTGTGACGGTGGCTTTCGGCTAAAGAGAGAGGAAAAGGTTGCCAGTTGCTCATTTTCGTACAGTGGTAGTTAGCTTATTTTTACTTGCGCCTGCGGTTTCCTGGCCGCAGACGTTTGAATTTACCAACCCAGTGGAGATTAAGTCGCTTTTTGATCGATATCATTACAGTTTGCATGACTGGGATAGTGGTAATCGGCTGGTACCCAAACTCTTCTTACAGAACATTCCTGAACGCTGGCGTAAAAAGTATGTGTCAGAAATGCAGGTTAACGAGAGGAAAGAGTTTTTTTATCTTGTATTGGCGCCACTAGTTCTCAAGGTGAATGCGACCATCACCAAGGATCGAGAGCGGTACCAGGCATTAATGCGGAAATATCCATTCGATACGTTGCAAGAAAAAGAGGCCTTATGGTTAAAGAATTTACTGAACCATTATGAAATATACATAGAAGAGGGTGACTCTCTTGCTGAAAATGGCGAAGTGATTGATGCGATAGTGATAATAAAACAGCAACCAAGACATCATTTTGATGAGCTGCTGCGACGGTTGGATATTGTTGCACCTTCTTTGGCATTAGCGCAGGCCGCATTAGAAACAGGGTGGGGAGTGAGCCGGTTTGCAGATGTAGGAAACGCGCTCTATGGTCAGTGGACCTGGGGAGAGGAGGGCATCAAACCCATGCAGCAGCGTTCGGGTAAGGGCAACTACTTGATTAAATCATTCTCAACGCCAGAGGACTCAATAGTCGATTACGTGCATAACCTGAATACCCATAAAGCCTACAGTAAACTAAGAGAAAGGCGTGCTCAATTGCGCGAGCAGGGCATGCCAATCACCGGGAAACCGCTGGCTGAAACTTTGGTGAGCTATTCGGAGCGTGGCAGTGCTTATGCCAAAGATCTGATTTCAATGATTCGCCACAACAAGCTTTATTATGCCGATGAGTCCAGTTTGCAGGACATGTCACCTATTTATCTTGTGCCTGTGGGGGCGGGAGCTGATTAGTTGTGTGTATTTAGCTGTTAGAAAAAAGCCGGTCAGGAAAACCGGCTTTTTAAGGACTCGAAAAACTTTGTACCTACCAGTTGTGGCTGGTAGATACGTTATCAACCGTTACCGTGTAGCCGCTGCAAGAGTCAAAGTTGATCGTACCGGTTGAACCGCCCGCACCCACAAAGGTGGCTGCACCGGCACCTAACACGCCGCCAGCGCAAGAGGCTTGCAAGGCCGAGGTGGTGCCGACTTCGATATAACCGTTTTCTTCGTCATAGACTTTTGCGGTGACTTCGAAGCCATTAAGATCGTCACCGGCCACGGCTGCTTCTTCAATACGATAGTTTTCGCCATCTTCGAGCCAATCGTCAGAAATCGTGCACACAGGCTCATCTGTATTCATGCCGGTGCAAAATTCCAGACTGTCTACCAGTTCTTCAAGCACGTTGCCGTATTCGTCGGTGATAAGCAGGTACTGATAGTAGGTAATGATAGAGTCGAAATCCTCACTCCACTCTTCCGCGCCATAGCCGCTGTAGTAATAGAAATCACCATCTCCGTAGGTTTCGCTTAGCTCGATTTCGAATACATAAGCGAGTTCGTCAAAGAAATAGGTCTCGGTGGCATTGCCATTGAGGGTCACACCTTCGGTGTAACAGTCAACAAAGTCTACGCTGTAGGTGTAGGCCTCACCTTCTACGGTCTCTGTTTCGTCGGCAAAGCCTGCATCGCAATAATAGGTCGACACGTCAACGCCAGTAGCCGTTGCTGTGCGGTTATCTTTGGTGCGCTTAGAGCTGGTTTCCTTGTCCAGTACTGCTTTTTTAATCCCCTTGGCGGCCGCTACCCCCAGTGCATCGGCGTTGCTGGTGGTGACGGTTGCCTGCACTGTTTTGATGGTGCCGGGTGAGGTTGTTTCACCACTACTATTGTTCTCACCTCCAGTATTGGCACCGCCGTCGGTGTTGGTGCTGCCGCCGCTGTCAGATGCGCCTTGGTTTGTTGCGCCGGACGAGCTACTAGAGCCACCGCCGCCACAGCCAGCAAGAATAAGGGAAGAGCAGACGAAAGACAGTGCGAGTTTGCGGTGGTGAGTATTCATGATCGTACATCCTTAAAGCGGTGAAGCAGTCGGATGATTCAGGCTCGACTTCGTTCAAGCGCACAGAGCAGTTTGGCGCATGCAAACTGGATCTTTAAATATTACCTGAATCAGTGACGAGTATTGCTTAAGATTACAGATCGGAGCAGTCACTGTTTTATCGCTCTTTAACAATCGATTTTATTCGTACTGATGTGCGCTTGCATTGCAGGCTACTGATTTTTGCCTATTAAAGGATTTTTCTCTGGTTAAAATTCAAACAATTTTGACCGATTTGGCATGCTGAGGCCTGGCTACTAGCCATGCAAGGAATGTTTGGTATATCGAGTATGTCAGGTAATGTGATACACGCGATTGAATGCGCTAAAGCCTGGACAATGAGAGCCAAACTTAAGTGTCAGCTGTCTACCGCTCTTCACGAGTCGGCAGGCCAGATACATCAACTCTTGCATAACGGTTTTCAATCGGCGACGTTTCGCTGAGTGCCGCACAGGTGAGTCAGATTGCATTAAGCCGCGTAAACCGATCCAGCGTAAGATGTTATAAGCCATGACGGCAAAGCCCATGACCAGATCGTTGGTCGCGAACTTCCCAGATGGCAGGCGCTCTAGATCCAAGTCAGTCTTGAACTCGCTATGGAACTGTTCACACAGCGCATGCCCTTTGTAGAGTTTAATCACCGTGGCGTCATCTGCCACATCTGAAGACAATGAGGTCAACCAGCCATCTAAGCTGATTTCAGGCTCCAAGAACAACTGACCTTTGGCATCAGAGTGTCTCACCGTAACTTTGACCACTCGACGCGTATTGGCCGCATCATCCAGCTGTTGAGAGAACACGGCTTCCATTTTACCGGGTCGTGGATGATGCCACTTCGCATGTGCACAGGCTTCATCGTACCATTGCCAGACATCCTGCTTTCGTGGGTTCCATTTAATCAGGAAGTCGACGTTTTGGTTGTTCAGAAAAACACGGTTTTCAAGCGCATCATGTGCACTATCCAGTCGGATCAGTAATGACTGATCGGTCAGCTGACGTGCTCTTGGAATCACGCGTTGAAGTACATTGATAAACTCAGCATTAGCATGCTGGCTGCCAGGGCGTAACTCACAACCTAAGCACCACCCTTGCTGACCCAAATAGGCAGCAATCGGCGCATAGCCATCATGCCCTTTGTAAGTGTAGGAAACACCTTCCTTTTTAGTGTCACTGTTATCCATGGGGAACACGTCCATATCCAAGGGAATATGCCCTGTTGAGAGCTCTGTTAGTGGAATGGATGCATTCTGTAAAAACTCAACACTGGCCGAACTTAACAGTGGTAGTAAATTAACGGCATCTTCATCAAAGCGCTGACGTAATCGCGCGGATGAGGGTGATTGTTTGATACCCATGGCGGCCTTGAAGTAGGGATCATGTCTGGCTTGTTCGACGGCTTCAAAGTCACTTTTGCCCAAGCAAACGAGTCCTACATACGTACGAATAAGATCGATATTAGCGATACCATGGCGTTTAGCGACATCACGAGAAGTCTTATGAAGTGATGTCATTTGGTTGATGCAATGACCAATGAGAGCAAGACCACCATGAGGTGTGATCACTTCGGTTTTAGACTGAACAAGCTTGAACTTACGCATGGTAGTAACATCACTGATTGGGTGAATGGACAGTGATGACTATTTTAACGTTGGAAGCCTTGCTATTGCAGGGTTTTGAACACATTTATTGAATCTGAAGTCACGGATTCAGGTATTAGTAATGGATCGAGAAAGCAGCAATTTTTGAATACAAAATAACCGCAACAAAACGGAAGATTTCTCATTGATCATCCATGAGTGGGTCTGATCAATGAGAAATTGAGGTAATAGAAGAAGGGAGAAACTATCTAGACCTTTGCTTTGACCTTTTTTCCTAAAAACGAGGTATAGGCATCAATGCCCAGCACTTCGGTATGCTTTTCATCTTGCATGTCCAGTCCCGCCTCGATCATATAACGGCGATAGTCATAAACGGGATGAACTGCCGCCCCGGTTGTCGCCCAAAAGATTAGGATGGCGGTATACCAATAGAGGTTTTTAAACAGTTTGGCTAATGGGTTGCCTTGTGGAAAGGCGAAGTCACTTATCACCACATAGGCATCTTCTTTACCGAGCTTGATAAGGTGGGCCAGCACATCCGCAACCATGCTTTCAGGAAACAGATTAAGGAAAAAGTTGCCGGTGACCATGTCATATTCACCAAACTCTTCGAATTTGAAGATATCGTTGTGTATGACGCGAATATCAAGATTCTTACCGCTTTTGGCTATGCCCTCGCGGAATTTATCCAGCATGGCTTCAGAAAGGTCGACCACCGTTACCTTGGCACCGCGTTCTGCGGCGTAAATAGCCTCTTTACCGTGCCCCACACCCGCAAAAAGCACTTTATCGCCGGGTTTGAGATATTCGGGAGTCAGCATGCTGCATTTACATTTAAAAATGGCATTACCTGCAAATACCCAGCTTAACGCATCGTAAACAGGCCCCATTAACCAATACTTATCTTTTTTCATTTTTATTCCGTTGGTGTCTGATCTGTAAAACCTGATTAATTAAAAACGGGTTGGTTAAAAGTTTAATGTATATCAGCGCGCTACCTTACCATCTTAAGGTGTCAGGGTAACTTGAATTTAGTCTCAACTTACGATTGTTTTTGTAAGGGATCTGGATGGCTTGGGGGCAGGCTAACATTGCTGTCGGACTACTGTGAGCAATACCCGCATATGGATGTTGCGTTTAGAGTAAAAAAACATGTCGTGGATTTGTGCCAAAGCCATTGCGATACTGGTATTCGTTATGGTAAGCCTTAAGACTTCCGTTTGGTAATGAGGTCGTTAGTGCGAGACAGGACAAGACTGGCCGCGTCACTGAGCGAAGTTGATTCGTCCTCCGTCAATATGTTTTGGACGGCGGCAAAAGCGCAAAATCCGGCTGTACGTTCTTTAATTGATTATATTTGCGCCGCTTTCGAGCGTTCTTAACCGCTTTTAGGCGGGGGTCTCTACAATACTGCCAGAGTTTGAGAATCTGTTAACGAATAAAAAAATACAGGTTGTTACAATCCTTAGGATGTTACCCAGGGTGTATGACGCACCCGAATTCAGGAGCGGAACAAACCGGATTATCTATGAAGTCTTACTTTTCAATATTTTTTGTAGCGATGTCGCTAATTCTCGCAGGTTGTAGCGATAGCGGGAAGAAAACGGGAAGTGTTAGTATTCAGTCAGCTGAAGTGTTCCAAGGTGGACTGGCGACGAAGTCGGTGCATATGGTCGAGGGTGCACCGGAAATTTCCTTAAACTGGAACGTACGATTCTCATCACCTTCTTCCACTTATCAAATGCGCGTCTGGCTCGGCACCGACAAATATCCGCAGCAAAGGGAGTTATTAAAACGCAATTGCGCCACCAATCCCAATGGCGCTTCTTTCGAGTGTGGCCCAGAGCATTCCTATGTTTGTGCCCTTGGATATAATTATGTAGATTGCCGGGGGCCAATAGCTGGCGAACGTATCTATGCTGATACGCAATTCGAAACTCTGTATTTCGAAGCCTGCATCTATGATAGCGACATAGAAAGCACTGATAAAACCCGTTGTGATGTAGAGGAAATAGAGTTTAATACGTTTTACACCGATGATGTGCGTTTGTCCCTCTTTGGAGGAGTTATCCCCGAAGACTGGAAAGTAAACGGTGTTCCTCGTCCAGCCTGTGAGACTGGCGATAGTGAATCACTTACCGGATGTTATAAGTCAGAGCATTGTTATTTGGCCCCTAGTGGAGCATCTTCAAGATATTGGATTGATTTTCTGGCATCTGGCGATATCAAGACTTTTGTCAATGAGTATCCCAATGACTCTTATTGCAGTGGAGCTTATATTCCCTCTGAAACTAGCAGCACTTTCTCTGCTTATGTTCCCGGCACAACCTATGATCTCAATGCGGATAACGAAGATGAGAAAGAATTGCTGGTAACCGAGCTGGATGTGTCTGCAGGAGATCAAAAGTTTTTTTCCGTCTTTAATAAAGATGGAGTCAGACTGTGCTTCCCCGGTAGTGATTATGAATGGCAATCTACAGGTGTGGGGATGCAATTCAGCAATCAAGACAAAGAAAATCGTAGTGAAACGTTCACTTTTGAAGACTGTCTGTTGAAGCGTTAAGTTTTTGTGGCCGAAGCCAGTCTGATCATGGCTGATTGGCCTGCGCTACTATCAAGATGTATACTTTGCCTCCCAAATCCGGGTAACTAACATTACCCGGAATCATCTTATAGTAATCAGCGAGGCCCTTGGTGAGCAGTTCTAAATTAATTCTACCCGAACCTTCGTTTGTCTTAATCCAGCGAGAAGACGAGGGTGCGCCAGTATATGCGGCCGTCAATAAATCTCTTGCATCGTTTGATGCTACCGCCCGTCAGCTGTTCAGCTGGCAGTTATCGTTGATCCTTGAATTACAAACCGAAGATGCCAGCGGGATGACGCTGTCTCACGAAGCGAAAGCTATCGAGCCGTTCTGCCTGCAACTGGAGTCTGATTTACTGAGCGCCGGTAATGCTTTGCCGTTGGCCCGGATCACCTGGCGCAAAACGCGAGAGTTGCTTTTCAGGGTTTATAATCCAGTCATTGCCAATGACCTCATCGAAAGTATTATTGCCGCCGAATCAAACCCCCGACCCTTTAGCTATGCAATTGATCCGGACGACACCTGGACAATGGCAAAGGTGTATCTGCATCAGTTCGAGACAGCGTCCTCTTAAATGGAGGCGAGCTATCAATACCGCGAGCGTTCAGCGGCAATAATATGCTTGGTATTCGTCGTCACCACAAAATTTCCTTAAGCCTGCTGGCTACCAATCTGTTTAACAAAGGGTGAGTATTTATGATTAGGGTTCCTCCTGTTCGATACTGGGCTTATGTGGTAAGCATTTTTGGCTTTGCTGTCTCGTTATTGATGGTGGTAGTTGGCAAGTTGCCGGTGTGGGTGTTGTCAGTATTTTTCATACTCACGGTGATTGGTACTCGTGATGTGCTTCAGCGTAAGCATACACTCATGAGAAACTTTCCGATTCTGGCGCATATCCGTTATTTTCTTGAGTCGTTTGGGGTAGAGATAAGGCAATATTTTATCGAATCAGATACCGAAGAACGGCCTTTCTCCCGTGAACAACGTGCTGTGGTTTACCAGCGTGCTAAAAACACTCTCGATAAACGGCCCTTCGGATCGCTGGTCTCGATGTATGAGGAAGGCTACGAGTGGATGAATCATTCGATGCGCCCTGTCGATATTGAAGATGCTGATTTTAGGGTTGAGATTGGTGCAAGCTGTAAAAAGCCCTATAAAGCCAGTATTTTTAATATTTCGGCGATGAGTTTCGGGTCGCTGTCCGCAAACGCCATACTGTCTTTAAATACCGGGGCGAAACGAGGCGGTTTTTACCATGATACAGGGGAAGGGTCTATTTCTCGTTACCATCGCATACCTGGTGGTGATTTGGTGTGGGAGATCGGCTCGGGATATTTTGGTTGTCGCAACGTTGATGGTTCGTTTTGTCGCGAGAAGTTTGCGGAAAACGCGGTGCTTGATCAGGTTAAAATGATTGAGATTAAGCTTTCGCAGGGGGCCAAGCCGGGGCACGGAGGTATCTTGCCGGGCGCGAAAGTGACGCCAGAGATAGCCGACGCAAGAGGTGTACCAATAGGCTTGGATGTGGTCTCTCCGGCAATGCACTCTGCCTTTAGTACCCCCATAGAACTGTTAGAGTTTGTGGATGAGCTTAGGGAGCTGTCGGGCGGCAAACCGGTTGGGTTCAAGCTGGCAATAGGGCATCCATGGGAGTGGTTTGCCATTGTTAAAGCGATGTTGAAAACCGGGCGTCGGCCTGATTTTATTGTTGTGGATGGCGGCGAAGGCGGCACGGGGGCGGCGCCGGTAGAGTTTATTAACCGTTTAGGCACGCCTCTTACCGAAGCGCTGCTATTGGTACATAACACGCTGATTGGCACCAATCTGCGTGAACATATTTCAATTGGTGCGGCGGGTAAAATTACCTCGGCATTTCATTTGGCGCGAACGCTGGCATTAGGGGCTGACTGGTGTAATGCAGCACGGGGATACATGTTTGCCCTCGGGTGTGTGCAGTCGATGAGTTGCCATACCGGGCGCTGTCCAACTGGGATTGCCACACAAGATCCTTCACGCAGTCAAAAGCTTGATGTGGCAGACAAAAGTGAGCGTGTTTATAACTTTCATAAACATACAGTGGAAGCACTTGGTCATCTCATTGGTGCGGCAGGGTTGAAGAGCCCGTCAGAGCTGGGGCCAGAGCATATTGTGCGTCGTATCTCCAGCAATGAGGTGAAGTCCTATATTGATCTGTTTCATTTTGTCGAGCCTGGCCAGCTATTAACCGGAACGGCAGATCATTTTGTCTTCGAGCAATACTGGAACGAAGTCGATGGGTCAACCTTTGACGCGCCTGAAAAGGTGCTTAAGTTGCGCGAGACTAAGTTACGTTAACGTCAGTGCTGTAATAAGGTATTGAAGGCATGGTGTGTAACCATGGCATGAAAATGGTAGCGACATTTCCGGTCTTGCGCGTACTGACTATCGATAGTACCTATCTTGATCCTGAGCATGTCGCTGCCAAATTTAGTCTGCCAGTTAAAATCCAGACACTGCCTGAGTCGGATGATCAGCGGTGGCCGCTGCATAAAGCTCATCCAGCGACGCTTGCAAGTAGCCTGCAAGATCAGGCGACTCCTTTGCAGTCTCGATGGTCGTGGTGGCAGCAATGGTCAGCGTATCCAGGTAGCTGGTAACGACCATCGTTAATCCCATGCCATCAACAATTGGGGCCATGCCTTCCATGCTTTTGAGTTTTGCACCATCAAGATACAGCGGAACTGGTGAGCCTGGCACATTGGTAATAATCATATTAAAAACCGGTTTCAGCCACTTACCAATTCTGAGTCGGGTATAGGCTTTTACTACCAGTGAAGATGACCATGATGGCAGATGGGCGATGACCTCTTCCATACTCACTTCTTTGTTGTACTCTTTGGATTGCACGGCGTTGCGATGAATGGCATGCAATCTATCTGTGGCTGAGTCGATATCGGTGGCTAAAGACACTAACATGGCAGAAATAGAGTTCCCGGTGCCATCGGTGTTATCCAGCCTTTTCGATACTGGCGCCATCGCGACTATGGGAGTGTTGGGTAATTTGTTTGTGTTGGTCAGGTGTTGCCTGACAGCGCCAGAGCAAATTGCTAAAACCACATCATTCACGGTGTAGCCTGGATAGAGGCTTTTTATGGCTTTTATTTTATCCAGTGACAGGTGCGCACTGCGAATCCTTCGGCTGTGTTTCACTTCACCATTGAAGGATGTTGCCGGTGACAAAAAAAAGTGAGGCGGTGTCGAATGAGATCTATCGCGTTGGCGTAGCCTGTAGGAGTTGTTCAGGGCGTGACCCAGGCTTTTGCCAAAAGCCGCAATTTTTTTCGGGCTGCGATACAAGCCTCTTAATTTATTGGCGGTCATCTGAGTATAAGAGGGTGGGGCGGGGGTCCAGCTATCAGCATCAGCTTCTATTGAAGTGGATGTTGGGCTAAGCAGGCCCGCCAAAATCTTTTCCGCTGCTTTACCATCAAGTGCGGCATGATGGAATTTCATTAGCACGTTAAAGCTGTTCCCCATATCCACGTAGCGCATTTCCCATAAAGGGATTGTCGGGTCCAGCGTCTCGCTGAAAAACTGGTCGACCATTGTCTCTCTTTGCGTTTGTGAGCTAATGGCAGAAATACGGTGTTCTTTCACATGGTTGTCGATTGAAAATGTCCGGTCATCTACCCAGTAAGGCAGATCGACATTCAGCGGAAGTGTGGCCAGCTTTCGTCTAAATACCGGTGAAATGGACAGTCGCGACGCAATATGGTTCTTAAAACGCGCAAAAGTCATTTTGCCATCAGCCGGATTACTGAACTGCAATATGCAGCCAATATGCATTGGCGTACTTTTAGATTCCAGGTTCAGGAATGTCGCATCCATGTTTGATAGCTGTTGCATAATATTCTCCTCCGGCTGGTCGAGCACTACCACCAGTGACGTTAATTGATGATGGAGGGATTATTTCATTTAAGAGTACATATGTATACTGAAATATTGTTAAATATTGCATAAAATATCTATAACATGTTTATCTGTATGAAATATAAGATGAAAAATATTATAAATATTGTTATCTAGTGTACATTGTTATCTTTGCTCTGGTGGACGTGTCTAGGGGTGGGGCGACGAAAGTGGAATCAGCCTGGATAGCGCTTTTACGCCTCGAATTCGCTCTGTTGAAGTGGTGTTGGCAAAGCCGAGCACTAAGCCGGTTTTCGTGCTTGAGCCCTTGCTATCAAGAAAATAGGACGAAAGCGAAGAGCTGCCAAAACCTGCAGCGGCAAACTGTTGCTTTAGATGCTTGTCGTCGATGCCGGGTATTTCAATCGCCAGATGCATACCGGCACTTTGGGCAATTGGTCGGGCAATGCCGGTGAGGGTGGTCGTAATTAATTGCAGTAAATGTTGCCACTTGGCTTCATAAATTTTTCGCATTTTTCGTAAATGCCGCACGAAATGGCCTTCACTTATAAAATCGGCGACAACCGCCTGTGTCAGCGTTGGTGTCTCACCACACATATAGCTCTTTGCCTGGACAAACGGCGCGACCATTGTTTCCGGAACAACTAAGTAACCCAAACGCAATGCGGGAAATAACGTTTTACTGAAGCTTCCCATGTAAAACACCGGGCTGTTTTCTGCCATACCTTGCAATGAAGCTATCGGTTTATGATGAAAATGAAACTCGCTGTCGTAATCATCTTCGAGCAGCCAGATATTGTTGTTTGTTGCCCACTCAAGCAATGCCAAACGCTGGGCTGCAGGTAGAATTCCCCCTAGCGGATACTGGTGTGTTGGCGTGATATATAACAGCTTTGCTGAGTCTGTTTGGTTCGATGAGTATTCAGGCAGCTGTTCGATATTTATACCGTGCTCTCCGAGGGGGCAAGGAACCACTGTAGCTCCCCGCGCCATGAAAGCCTTGCGTGCACCGCCATAACCGGGGTCTTCCGTTAATACCTGGTCACCTTCGTCCAGTAAGAGTTGCGCGCAAAGCGAAATGGCTTGTTGCGCCCCTTGAGTAATAATAATTTGCTGTGACGTGCAGCGCACTCCCCGAGACAGACAGAGGTAATCTGCCAGTGCCAAGCGAAGTGGCAGATAGCCCTGATCATCGTGGTAGCCCAGCAAATCTCTGCGATGCTGATGCCTGCGTTGTATGGATGTCCAGAGTGCTAGTGGAAAATCCTGGATATCAGGAATACCCGGTGTAAATGGGAGTGCCGTTGAGTGTTCGCTGTGTGTTTGCTGCAGCAAGGCGTTGCCATAGCGTGACCAGCGCGGGTGCATCGACGGCACTTTCATCGGGGCTACAGCAAGTTGTTTGCCATGAGAGGGCAGGTCAGCGCACACGTAAACGCCGCGACCGGGCTGGCTGTCGAGAAATCCTTCTGACTTTAGCTGTTCGATAACCAGTGTTACGGTATTGCGACTGATCTTAAGTTCGTCTGCCATCTTGCGTGACGAGGGCAGACGGGTGCCTGGTAGAAGGCGTCCGGAGAAAATCCAGTCGATGATAAAACGATGCAATTGTGCTTGTAGTGGTGTATCCGAATCAAAACTAAATGCGCTAAGGGATGTGACTTCCATCTTATGTGCTCCCAAAAACAGGCAGGCTCCAAAAACGACGGTGCAACTATTCGCGCTTTCTTAATGCAAAACTGGCACTACTATATGTATAAAACTGGATCTTTTAAAGATACCAGTTGCACTACAAAATAACCATTCTGAGGAACGGTTTGCAGAGACGGATTCGTGAGTAGTGGCTAAGTTGCGGTGAAAGGAGGGATGAAATGAGCAACGTAGATGTGGGCAGCGCAGGGAATATAAAGGCAGGTTTGCCGCAAACGGAGATACCTGAAGGGAGCTTTAAGCATACCGCGCGCAGTACGGTAAAGCGGGGCGCTAAGCGTGCCAGCTATGATAAAGCATCAGTATATCGTCTGGTCGATGATCTAAAGTTAGGGCACCTCGGATTTGTGGTAGATGGCCGGCCGGTGATTATTCCGTTAACGGTGTGGCGTGTTGATGATGATCTCTATTTTCATGTGGCAAACAAAAGCCGGTTACAGAGAATGTTAGAGCAAGGTGCGGAGTTTTGTGTCTCTTTTGCCGAATGCAGTGAGTGGGTGATGTCCAAGTCGGCCTATCATCACAGTGCAAACTATCGCTCGGCGGTGCTGTACTGCACCGGTAGTCGGGTGGTTGAACCTGAAGATTTTGATCATGCGTTTTCAGTCATTATTGATCAGCTGGAAGCCGATCGTTGGCAACAAATAAGACCGCCCAATGCGCTGGAAAGAAAAGCGACTGCGTTGATGAAACTGACCATTAACGAAGGTTCGTTTAAATCCCGTACAGGTGGCCCCAGCGAAGAACCAGAAGATATGGCCTTGCCCGTGTGGCATGGAACGCAGCCGGTGTGTCCCTATCGCAAGACTTAGAGCTGATAGCCGCCGTATCCCTGAACGCTAATGATAGAGTGGCAGGTAACAATTTATAGTAGTTAATCGTTTTCGCCGAAAGCCTTTAGTGCATTTTTAATGGTTAACACTGCATTTAGGTGTGTGCTCAGTTTTCTGAAAATCGCTCCAAAAGGAGCAGATATTTGGCAGCAACCATCTTTTGTTTTCGTCATTTACTCCTTGATCTCGGTAATTTATTTTCAAGTTAATAGGTGTTAACTTCATCATCCGCATGATCGCTGGAAAATAAAAATACCTAAGGAGCCAAACACATGTCGTCGAAATCTATGTTGTTTAACCCAAAGAAACATAATATCGAGTATAAAGATCCAAAAACCAAAGAGTTGATGCAAAAGCTTATCGACTTTATGGAAAATAAAGGTTTAAAAAGCATCAAAAAAGACTGGCACGATAAAATCTGGAATCATGAGTTCGTTGAATTTATGAAAGAAAACCAGGTGTTTGCCACATTGATGACGCCATCTGGCTATGGTGCTGAAGATTCCCGCTGGGATACGTATCGTAACGTCGTTTTCGCTGAAATTACCGCTTTTTACGGCATTACCTACTGGTACACGTTCCAGGTGTCGATGCTTGGTCTGGGTCCAATCTGGCTTGGCAGCAATGAAGCTATCAAGCAGAAAACCGCACAGCTGTTAAAAAATGGTGAAGTATTTGCGTTTGGATTGTCTGAAAAAGAACATGGCGCGGATATCTATTCGTCAGACATGATGCTAGAGCCACAGGCAGACGGCAACTACAAGGCCAACGGCGATAAATATTATATTGGCAATGGCAACGAAGCGGCCATTGTCTCAACCTTCGGCAAAATGTCCGACTCCGGTGACTATGTCTTCTTTGGTGTTGATGCCAAGCACCCCAAATATACCTGTGTAAAGAACACAGTAAACGAGCAGAACTATGTCTCGGAATATCGTGTTGATGACTATCCCATTACCGATGCGGATATTATGGAGAAAGGCAGCAAGGCATGGGACAACATGCTTAATACCATCAATATCTGCAAATTCAATTTGGGGTTTGGTGCAATCGGATTGTGCGAGCATGCATTTTACGAAGCCATTGATCACGCCGCAAACCGTAATGTTTATGGAAAGTACGTCACAGACTTTCCGCATGTGAAGCGTCTGTTTACCGATGCTTACGCGCGTCTGTGTGCAATGAAGTTATTTGCCGAAAGAGCCACCGACTACATGCGTTCTGCCTCGACAGAAGATCGCCGTTATCTGTTGTTCAACCCAATGGTAAAAATGAAAGTCACCTCCCAGGGTGAGGATGTCATTAATCATTTGTGGGATATTATTGCCGCTAAAGGGTTTGAAAAAGAACCCTTCTTCGAAATTGCCGCCCATGAAATTCGTATGCTGCCTAAACTCGAAGGCACCGTGCATGTGAATATGGCGCTGATCATCAAATTTATGAAGAACTACTTTTTTAATCCTGCAGAGTTTGCGCCGGTTCCTCGTCGTGACGACAGTGCCAACGATGACTTTCTTTTCAATCAGGGGCCAACCAAAGGCCTGGCGTCTATTCAGTTTCATGATTACAACCTGGCCTATAACAGCGTTGACCTGCCTAATGTGAATGTCTTTAAAGAACAGATCGCTGCTTTTAAATCATTTCTGATGAAAGCAACACCAGACGAAGCGCAGTCTAAGGATATCGACTATCTGCTAGCTCTGGGTGACTGCTTTACCTTGGTGGTTTATGGTCAGCTGATATTGGAGAATAAGACAATTAAAGGCATTGAGGATGATTTAGTCGATGAGATTTTCGACTTTATGGTTCGTGATTTCTCTAAATATGCGGTGAATATTCTGACTAAGCCTAGCAACTCTGCTAAGCAAAAAGAGCTGGCGGCGACCTTTATTCAGACGCCGGTGCCGAATGCGGCGCGATTCGAGAAGATATTCAACGAGCAAGTCTATACGTTGAAAGGGCAGTACCAGATGCGAGATCAGGAAGCCTAAATAGTCTGTTGTTTGAAAACAAAAAGCCCGACCCATAATCTGGGTCGGGCTTTTTAATTTTGTACCCTGGCGGCACTTCAAACGTAGCAATTAAGCCATTGCTTGATCTTTAGCACGTTCAATGGTGCCAGCGACTTTCGCTGCTTTTTCTACCGCTTTTTTCGTTACATTAGCTGCTTTGTCTACAGCACCTTTAACTTTCTCTTCTTTGCTTGGCTCTTTTTCAACTTTGGCAATCACAGACGCTGCTGCTTCACCGGCCTTAACGTTTAATTCCCGCAGCTTTCTGCAAGCCTTAATTGTTGCAGTTCTGTTTGTGTCGTAGAAATTATCAGTCAATTCCGATGTTTTCTTAATCAATGAAAGGTACAAATCTTCTGCTTTGGTGATAGCCGAACCAACAGTTTGTTCTACTTGTGATTGTAAAGATAGTAACTTGCCCATGAGTCATTCCTTTTTAAGTTAGGTCTGTTTTCTAAAGGTAACCGGCTACTGGCCAGCCCCTATTCATGGGTACAGCCTATGCTTTCAAATTAGAATAGGAAAACTATTATTCGTATTGAATGGAGGATGCGATCAACATTCCGGCATATTAACCTGTATCGCGAGTCCGCCAAGTGAGGTTTCTTTATATTGATGCTGCATATCTTTGCCCGTGCGCAACATCGTCGCGATAACCTTATCCAGAGAGACCAGATGTCGGCCGTCGGAGTTGAGGGCTAAAAAAGCGGCATTGACAGCTTTCACCGCACCCATGGTATTGCGTTCGATGCATGGAATCTGTACCAGCCCGCCGATGGGATCACAGGTCAGGCCAAGGTTGTGTTCCATGCCAATTTCGGCAGCGTTTTCAATCTGCCAGACTGTGCCCCCAAGAACTGCCGTTAGCGCTCCCGCTGCCATGGAGCAGGCGACACCAACTTCCCCCTGGCATCCAACTTCGGCAGCCGACAGCGACGCACCCTCTTTATAGAGGATGCCAATAGCGCCAGCAGTTAATAGAAAATCGATGACAGTTTGATCTTGGTATGGCTGTAAGTGGGTGAGGCAGTATTGAAGCACCGCAGGAATGATTCCCGCGGCACCGTTGGTTGGTGCGGTGACCACACGTCCTCCCGCGGCGTTTTCTTCATTGACAGCCATGGCGTAGGCACTAAGCCAATCGAGAATCGCGGTTTTAGAATGACTGGTATTGGCAGAGATCAATTTTTGGTAAATCTGCGGGGCGCGTCGTTTAACTTTAAGGCCACCGGGCAACACCCCGTCGGTGGTTAATCCTCTTTCAATACTCTGCGCCATCGTCGTCCACAGGGCGAGTAATTGTTTTTTAAGGTTGGCACTGCTATTCCAGGTACGTTCGTTTTGCCACATTAGCTCACTGATGGATATATCGTGTTGCTGGCAAAGTTGCACCAAGGTATGAGCAGAAGCAAATGGATAAGGGCAGGGGGCGCTGGTGAGTGTTTGTCCTAGAGGGTTGCCCTGATCATCACAGATGAAGCCGCCCCCCACAGAGTAATAACCCTGACGATGGACGAGTGAACCGTCGTCAGCGTAGGCGTAAAAAATCAGTCCATTCGAATGCAACGGCATTTTCTGGTCGTAGAGGAAATGAATATCGTTACTTGGCGTGAACGAGATGTGTCGTTTTTGCCCTAGATTGATCTGGTTAGCTTCGCGCGCCATCACGAGGGTAAGGTGCTTATTTGGCTCTTCTATGGACTCCGGCCGCCAACCGGATAACCCAAGAATAATCGCCTCGTCGGTACCGTGACCTTTCCCCGTTAACGCCAGCGAGCCATATAGTTCGCAGGTCACTTTCGTAACTGCTAAATGTTCAACTGACTCAGCAAATAAAAAGGCGGCACGCATAGGTCCAACCGTATGGGAGCTGGATGGCCCAATACCGATAGAAAACAGATCAAGCACGCTCGGGGTCATTGTAAATCCTCCTGGCTTAGGGTAAGTATAGCCCCAATGACGACATAACCTACTATTGTGCTAGTGTGGAAGCGAAAACCATGACGTATATATTTCTAATTCTGGCGTTACTGAGTGCCTGGGCAACCTACAATCTTTACCACCCGGTCTATCAGCATCCTAAAGGGGTTGTGATTAGTTTTATCTCTGGCTGGTTGGTGGGAGAGCTGCTTTGGCATCACCTAGCATTTCAGATTGCGATGACGCTGTTGTTTATCGGTGCCGGAGTGGTCGAGGGCGTCGTTGGCGCTTTGGCCATGCTGGTGTTGCTGGTGTCCTGGTGGGCAATGCTGCAATATCATCAGCTTTCGGATCAGGCTAAAGATGATATAGAACAAAGTCTTGTACGTGGATTAGGCAGCAATTATCGCGAAGCATTGCAATCAGAGGCGGTGCTCTCTGCGCCACGCTCATTAAGTAAGCCCCAGTTAGCACAGCCGCTGCGGGTACTACGTTCGCCAGATGTCGAGTGTTTAAAAAATATCTGTTATGAACAAATCGATGGGCTTAACCTCAAACTCGATATTCGCCGGCACCGAAACCCTGCCCGGCGCATCGGCAACGCACCGGTACTTTTTCAAATTCACGGGGGTGCCTGGACGCATAAAATGGGTAGTAAAAATGAACAGGCATTACCGCTCATGAACTGCTTGGCCGAGATGGGCTGGGTCTGCGTCAGTATCAGTTATCGGCTGAGTCCGAGGGCCACCTTTCCGGATCATATAATCGATTGCAAAAAAGCCCTAGTGTGGGTTAAGAAACATATCGCAGAATATGGCGGCAATCCTGATTTTATTGTAGTCACCGGCGGGTCTGCAGGTGGCCACTTAAGCTCTCTGTTATCCCTCACTGAAAACTACGCGCCGTTTCAACCTGGTTTTGAGGAGGAAGACACCCGTGTGCAGGGCTGTGTTCCGTTCTATGGCATTTACGATTTTTATGACGAGCAGGGGCTTCAGTATCACAAAGCGCTTGAAGAAATATTGGAAAAATCTGTTCTCAAAGTGTCAAAACAGCGCAATCCTGAACTCTATAAACAGGCATCACCCATTAATCATATCCATGCGGATGCACCGCCGTTTATGGTCATTCAAGGTGATAGAGACACTCTCGTATCAACAGATGAAACCCGCTATTTCGTAGAGCGACTGCGGCAAATTTCGTCAAACCCGGTTGTTTACGCTGAAATTGCCGGCGCCCAGCATGCCTTTGATGTTTTTCCATCTGTGCGCAGTGAGCACGTGCTGAAAGGAGTCGTCGAGTTTGTGAGTTGGTTGTATTCGGGGTATGTAGCAGAGAGGTTAAGCGCAGAAGTATCGTCTTAAATAGAATGATGTAGAAATGTCACTTAGAGTCGAGGAGTTTAGCTGTGGAAAATCTGGGGCATTAAAGTTGGGCCAGAGGTGATTTACCTCCGACCCAATGATCTTATCAATCAACAATATCCAGTAACTCAACATCAAAAATAAGTGTTGAGTAAGGAGCGATGGCGCCACCGGCACCACGTTCGCCGTATGCCAGGTTGTGTGGTACATATAAACGCCACTTAGAACCGACACCCATCAGTTGCAGTGCTTCAGTCCAGCCAGCAATAACGCCGTTTACCGGAAACTCTGCAGGCTCACCACGATCGTATGAGCTATCAAACACATCACCGTTAACCAGTGTGCCATGGTAGTGTGTGCGTACAGTCGAGCTTGCAACAGGTTTTGCGCCATCACCGGCGGTCAGGACTTCAAACTGCAAACCAGAGGCGGTGACAGTCACTTCATCACGTTTAGCGTTCTCGGCCAAAAATGCTTCACCGGCTGCAGCCAGTTCTTTTGCCGCTTCAGCGGTTTTCGCTTGCATTTTTTGGCTGATTTCCTGGAATGCCGCTTCCATCAATTCGTTTGGAACCGGGTTAGGCTGGCCATTTAAAGCATCTGCCAGACCATTTAAAACAGAATCAATGTGCAACCCTTCAAATGGGTTGTTTGCCAGTTGATCACCCATCTGGCGACCAATGCCATAGCTTACACGCTCTTCAACAGTAGTATATTTGTCAGTCATATTGCTCACTTAGTCTTATGAAAAATCGCCAGCAGTTTAACACGTTGGATAAAAAAAGGGGGCGTTTTCACGACCCCCTGTCTTTTTTGCCCGATAAAGGTGTCTCAGGCGCCGTTGATCAATTGTTATTGATTACTCTATGGCTACTGGCGATCAGCTATTTTATAGCCGTGCGGAATATTGAAGGTGCTATCGCGAACCATTTCTTCGCTAACGTAGGTCACTTCATAGATATAGCGAACGAGAGCGTCTTTCATCCAATCTGCTACCATTTTATCGCGCTGATCCTGCAAGAAGCTGCTCGCCATACCCAATGCGGCCCCCTGGACACCGTTTGAAAAATCAAGTGCTTGTTTTTTAGCTGGGCGTTGCTTCTGGCAGGCATTGCTTTCACGGAACCACTCAAGTTTGATGGATAGTGGATAGCCTTCAATTTTACTCAGCTCTTTAGTGAAGCCGTTGTATTTCTCTTTATCTGTTTTTTCGACGTCACCCGAGAACGCAGCAATCGCCATATAGCCTTCTTTGCCCAGCAATTGCATTAGAGGATCAGCAGATTTTTCTTTTGCATAAGCTTCCTGGAAGGCACGATTTATCTTCCAGGCTGATTGCATTTTTTCGGTAGGCTCAGTTGTCCAGAAAACGAACTGAACGAGGTTGGTATCTTTTTTACCCGCATCGTCTTTGAATTCGGTTTGCCATTGTAGGGTAAACTCTTGCGCATCGAAGCCACTGATAACGCGTTGTTTGCCGGTCTTTTTAATTTCAACGTCGTTTTTCGACATTTTGACGGAACAACCCATCTCTTCGTAGCTTTCGTAATCTTCTGATTCTTCCTGATCGTCTTGCGGGCCGTTCGCCTTCATACGATCCATGAAACTCATATCGGCGCAGCCGGAAAGGGCACACTCGCGATAGGATTCCTGGTCGTGGTCAATGTTCCATACCAGTTTCTTGTCGATACGAGCAACATCGCTGGTATTCATGTTCATAAAGCTCATCAAGAAACTGTCGGCTTCTGTTTTTAGGTCAATACGGCGTTTGTCAGCCTGGGTGTAAACGGTTTGCTTGCCATGAAAGTCGGGTACAAAAACACCGTTTAAGGCATAGTCAGCTTTCAATACTGAGGCTGGGTTAAGAGGTGTGTTATCAACGGGTTTGTTGGCGCAGGCGACAAGGCCAGCGGACAGCGTAATAAGCGCTATCGCGTGAGATAATTTCATATATATTCCTTTATAACGTAACTTTCCATTTGTAAGTGGCCTCGAGAGCTGCCTTCCCGGCTTATTCATCAGAGGTTTCTAAAATCTATCACCACACTGGTCATAAATTGGCCAGACATTATATACAAACTTTAGGATTCGTACAGGTATCAGGAATAACAGGGAGGTAATAAATTATTAGAAAGGGAAGGAGAGGCAAGAATGCCTCTCCTGGGGGGATTAGAGCTGATCTATCGCCGCATTAAAGGTGGCGCTGGGGCGCATGGCCGCCGTTACCTTTTGCTCATCAGGATGATAATAACCGCCCATATCAACAGGGTTTCGCTGATTCGCTTCAAGCTCTTCGACAATTTTGGCTTCGTTATCGGTAAGTACCTTGGCCAACGGTGCAAACTTCGCTTTTAATTCGGCATCCTTGTCTTGCGCCGCTAACTCTTGCGCCCAATACATCGCCAAATAGAAATGACTGCCCCGGTTATCCAGTTCGCCTACGCGCCGCGAGGGTGACTTGTCGTTTTCGAGTAATCGCTCGGTCGCTTTGTCCATGGTTTCGGCAAGCACTTTTGCTTTTTCATTATTGTTTTTCTGGCCCAGATCTTCGAGGGAAACCGCAATGGCTAAGAACTCCCCTAATGAATCCCAACGCAGATGGCCTTCTTCAACAAACTGCTGCACATGTTTAGGGGCAGAACCGCCAGCGCCTGTTTCGAACAATCCGCCACCTGCCATCAATGGCACGATTGACAGCATTTTCGCGCTGGTTCCCAGCTCCAGAATAGGGAACAGGTCGGTCAGGTAGTCACGCAGTACGTTGCCGGTTACCGAGATAGTATCCTTGCAACGAATGAGGCGCTCCATCGTCCAGCGAATAGCTGTGTCAGGAGACATAATGCGAATATCAAGGCCTTCGGTGTCATGGTCTTTTAGATAATGCTGTACTTTTTTGATCATGCTTTGATCGTGTGGGCGCTCCTCATCCAGCCAGAACACCGCTGGCATGCCGGTGAGACGGGCGCGGGTGACGGCCAGCTTGACCCAATCCTGAATAGGCAGGTCTTTCGCCTGGCACATGCGCCAGATGTCGCCTTTCTCAACGCTATGCTCAGTCAGCACTTTGCCGTTTTCGTCTACTATTTGAACCAGGCCATCATCATGCAGCTCAAAAGTTTTATCATGTGAGCCATACTCTTCAGCCTGTTGGGCCATCAAGCCAACGTTCGGCACTGTGCCCATTGTCCGCGGGTCAAACGCGTCGTGGTGTTTACAGAAGTTTATGACTTCCTGGTAGATCGTCGCGTAGGTACTTTCAGGGATAACCGCTTTGGTGTCTTTTAACTTGCCATCGGTGCCCCACATTTTACCGCCTTCACGGATCATCGCGGGCATAGAGGCATCAACAATTACGTCGCTGGGTACGTGCAGGTTAGAAATGCCCTTGTCCGAATCGACCATGGCCATTTCTGGGCGGTGCTCGTAACAAGCGCGAATGTCGGCTTCAATCTCTGATCTCTGAGAGAAGGGCAGGCTCTCGATTTTCTGGTGAACGTTGCTTAATCCGTTGTTAGGATTAACCCCTAACTCTTTAAATGTTTCGGCATGTTTTTCGAATACGTCTTTAAAATAGACAGTAACAGCATGGCCGAAAACGATCGGATGCGACACTTTCATCATGGTGGCTTTCACGTGCAGTGAAAACATCAGGTTTGCGCGGCGGGCACCTTCCAGCTCTTCTTCATAAAATTTACGCAGCGCTTTAACGCTCATGCGCATGCCGTCAATAACTTCACCATCAAGGGTGGGGACGCTTTCTTTTAGCGTTTTTACTTTGCCATCTTTTCCTACAAACTGAATCTTCAGGTTACAGCCTTTGTCCATGATCAATGACTGTTCGCTGTGGTAAAAATCGCCATGAAACATGTGGGCAACGTGCGTGCGTGACGCCTGACTCCATTTGCCCATACTGTGAGGGTGCTTGCGTGCATAGGCTTTGACGGCTGCAGGTGCGCGTCGGTCTGAGTTACCCTCGCGCAGTACGGGGTTTACCGCGCTGCCCAGAATTTTCGAGTATCGGCTTTTGGCCTCTTTCTGTGCATCTGTTTTGGCGTCATCAGGATACTCGGGAATGTCGTATCCCTGAGACTTTAGCTCTGCAATGGCAGCCTTTAACTGAGGAATAGAGGCGCTGACATTGGGTAGCTTGATAATGTTTGCTTCCGGCTTTAGGGTTAACTCACCCAGCTCTGCGAGAGCGTCCGGAACTCGTTGCTGGTCGGTAAGATTCTCAGGAAAGGCGGTGAGAATTCGTGCGGCCAAGGATATATCGCTGGTCTCGATCTTTATTCCGGCTGTTTTTGCAAAGGCGCTGACAATCGGTAGAAGTGAGTAAGTTGCTAATGCGGGTGCTTCGTCGGTTTTGGTATAAATAATTTTCGAAGTTGGTGCGGTCATATTTTCCCCAAAGTTTTATCGGCAGGATAACCAAATAAGTGGTTGGAAGGTGACTTGTGATCTCCTTCTTCCAATATTTTTGTCAAAAGTATCGCCCTCGGTGTCAGATATTTAAATCGAACAGATGAAATCTGTGTCAGCGAGTTGGCGTTTGTTGCAACGTCTGGTTGCCAGTTAAGTGCAACGATGGCCGTTCTGACAAGGCAATGAATTTCGCGCTGACAATATACTTGAAAACGAACTCAGACTGTAGTTATAGCTAAAGGAATTGATATTTTCGAGTCTCCTTTCGTCTAAAGTCCCTGCAAGAGGCGTGAAAAAATCAATAAATGCAAGTAAAACGCTCCATTGCAGCTTAGTTTATCTGCGCTGACCGCTTCGTTAAGCTGCTCGCCAACCTCATTCATCATGCAGTTGGCGAGCCCGTCACTACTTCGCTAAAAATGCACCTGCAGCATCAGCAAATTCTGGTGATTCCCTTAACTGCGCAGCGGTATTCCAGATTTTTTCTGCAAGCTCCGGGTTAGCGCTATAGAATTGTTTGGAAAACATTAAGTAGTAAGGTTTGTCGACCAATGGTGTTTCTACTTTCACGATCTTACCTTTCAGCGATGCATCTTTTTCAAGAATATTGTCGCCGTTCAAGGTTAGTGCCGCGACCGCATCCACTCGTCCGGCGAGCAGTTTTTTGAAGTTACTGTGTGTTTTGGCTGATTGCTCATCAACAGCGTATCCCGCTTTCGCTAAATCATCACCGATGGAATAACCCGTGGGTACAGCGATTTTTCCTTTGAGATTGGTGATCGAAAGCTTTTCTGAAACCTCGATGTTGGACCCTGCTGGTACGTAAAGCGAGTAGCTGGAGGCGTGTAATCTCAGAGCCGGGTCAACCGCCCCACCTGCTTGGGTGCCAGGATAGAAACCGTGTTTCAAGCGTTCTTCTTTAAAGCTTGCGGTAAAACAACCCTCACTCACCGCCGTCTCTATGTTATGCAGGCATCTTTGCCAAGGTGTTGTTTCATATTTAAACGCAACTTCAGGAAGCGCTTCGTCAACCATCTTTAATAAGATGAGATCGATGCCGCTGCCGTCAACCATGGCAAATGGGTAGGAATCGACGTTTTCATAGCTAAGAGTGATGGTTTTTTCTGCAAATGCAGAGAAGGGACCAAGTGTTAAAGCCAGGCATAAGCCGTTTACGATTTTTTTATTCATCATCAAATACCCCAGAGTGAGTGCTGTTTAAATGGGCTAGAAAATGAGCGCCATGGGGTAAGGATAGATTATAAAATATACTTCTACAGTAAATTACCACTCAATGAGTAGGCATATAAATAATAGAAAGCTTTAGTGTTGAAGAGGTGAGGAGACTGTATTCGAGGGTTAGGCTGCAATGGCGTACGAAACAGGTGTAAGTGGGACCTGAGCAGAACCTTCATTGAGAAGGTTCTTGAGTTCGCGCTTTCCTGCTGAGCGTTTTGCACTCACAGACTTTTCATGCACGCCACCCTTGCGCATTATCGGGTGAAACGCATGTCCGTTACGTTGCTTTTTCTTTGTACCCATGAGGGGCTCCTTTGAATGGGAATGTTGTGGTTTTACTCGGACGAACCTATATGTTCGGTCAAAAATCATACGCTGAAATAAAAGAATGTCAATTATCGATATAAGCATATAACCACATGTGTTGACGGCTGGGTGGGCTGCATTCGGTTAGTCACTGACAGATAAATTAGCGCGGCAGGTGACTCAGACTGATACAATAACGAACGCCAACATAAGGAACATTGCCGTGCTTAGCATTTCTCAAAACGTGACCATCCCTGATGAAGAAATAGAGTTTTCGGCGATTCGTGCACAGGGGGCTGGCGGCCAAAATGTCAATAAAGTCTCTTCGGCGATTCATCTAAGGTTTGATATCAATGCGTCCTCACTGCCAGAGTTTTATAAAGAACGGCTATTAGCCCTCAATGATCAGCGTATCAGTAAAGAGGGGGTGATCATTATTAAGGCGCAAAAATATCGCACGCAAGAGCAGAACAGAGATGATGCGCTTAACCGCCTTGCTGAGTTGATCAAAGGTGCCACGACTGTTCAAGCTAAAAGAAGGCCGACGAAGCCAACACGTAACTCGCAGAAGAGGCGTATGGATGGCAAATCGCAGCGGGGTAAAACAAAGGCGTTGCGGGGCAGACCTAGCCATGATTGATTGCCATGTTTTTACAGGGCTGCTTGTAGGTTCGCAAGAATCATGAGGTCAAAAAGCGCGCGTCTCGACAGGTTTTTAAGCGAAGCGGCAGGTATTCGCAGGCGCGATGTCCGCAGGGTACTTGCTCAAGGTCGGGTAGCGCTGAATGGCTTCCCCGCTTTCGACATACAACAGCGGGTAGGGGAGTTTTGCCAGGTCTCTCTCGATGGCGAGTTGTTGCAAAATAAACAGCCGCGTTACCTCATGCTGCATAAGCCTAAAGGTGTTGTCAGTGCCACCATTGATCATCAGCATACCACCGTCGTTGACTTACTGGATGAAAAAGACAGGCATGACATGCATATTGCAGGCAGATTAGATCTACATTCTTCCGGGCTATTACTGTTAACCAATGACGGACGATTTTCCCGGTACCTGACACTGCCAGAGCAAAAAATCGCCAAGGTATATAAGGTGGAAGTTGAACACCCGATAACGGATGCTTACGCCCCGGCTTTTGCCGAGGGAATGTATTTTGGCTATGAAGACATCACAACCTTGCCCGCAAAGCTTGTTATTCTCAGTGAAACAGTGGCAGAAGTCACACTGGTAGAAGGGCGCTATCATCAAATTAAGCGAATGTTCGGACGGTTTCGTAACCCGGTATTAGCGCTGCATAGACTCTCCATCGGCAACATTCTTTTAGATGAGTCTTTAATGCCCGGAGACTACCGTCCACTGACTCAGGCAGAGCTTTCTGGCTTTTATCAACATCTCAACGCATTACCTGGTCAGTAGCAAGATGCACGAGATGCAGCTACCCTGAACATTCTTAACTACCAAAATGAAGGGAAATCGAAATGATAAGTGTCGGAGAAAAACTACCCACTCACGTGTTTCAGTTATTAACCAGCAAAGGCATGCAAAACCCGAGCACTGATGACCTGTTTGCGGGTAAAAAAGTCGTTTTGTTTGCGGTGCCAGGAGCTTTCACACCCACCTGCTCCGAAGCCCATTTACCGGGTTATGTGGTCGATGCGGATCAGTTAAAAGCGAAAGGGGTCGATAGCATTATCTGCATTGCGGTAAACGATGCGTTTGTGATGAAAGCCTGGGGAGAAAGCCAGAACGCAGAGGCGATCACCATGTTGGCAGATGGTGACGGCAGCTTTACTAAAGCCATTGGGCTCGATATGGCAACAGGTGCTTTTGGCGGATTGCGTTCACAGCGTTATTCTATGTTGGTAGATGATGGTACGGTCACGCAATTAAATGTTGAGCAGCCAAAGCAATTTGAGGTAAGTACCTCTGATTACATGTTGCAGCTTTTATAGTGATGATACGCACATAGTGGCGATGCGCGATCACACCGTTTTCTTGCCTTAAAACCAGAGATAGCGGCTAATGCGGCGCGGATAAAGCTGAGGTGAATGGGACCAAGGGTTTGTCCAGCCATCCTGGTAGCCAAGCGGTTGCCAGGAGGTGTCAGGACTGAGTGCGTCCAGTTGTTCGATTCTTTCTTTAGTGGTTGGATGCGTGCGGAGCAAGGCATTGTCACTGCTTGCACGATAAAACCTTTCCCAATAGCTGCTTTGTCTCTCCAGTTTGATTAATGCGTTGATAAGCGGCTCGGGTGTGCCCAATAACTCGGCGGCGCTAACGTCCGCTTGTAACTCCCTGCTGCGGGAAATTGCCAACTGAATAAGTGCGCTGAGAAGTGGCGTGAGAATCACGATTGCGAAGGGTAGAAGATCAATTTCAATAGCACCCATTACTAGCATTGGAAACGCAAGCAGTAAGAACAGTTGGCCTATAAAAGCCAATAGCCGGGTTATTTGTCCCATCAAATCAGAAACGATCATAATTAACATATCGTTGTGTCTAATGTGGCTTATTTCGTGAGCTATCACGCCGGTAATTTCATTTAGCGTTAAATTGCGTAGCAGGCCATCGCTCAAAGCTATGACTGAATTGCTTTGGCTGCCTGCAGCGAAGGCGTTCATCGTGCCAATGGGTAGGTAATAGAGTTTTGGTGTTGTCGGCAAATGCGCGCGCTTTGCAAGTACGGCAACGATCTGGCAGAGCTCGTATGCATCCTGGGGCTTAACAGGTTGTGCACGATAGGCCCTCATTAAAAGTGAGGGAGATAATGCTGGATTAAAGGCGATAATTGTCATTACGAGAAAAACCGCATATATAGCGAAAATATCGCCTAGAATCCAACGACCAAGCAACCAGACACCCGCGCACATCAACCCCAGCAATGCCAGTGTAAGCAACCGGTTTTTCCATTTTATTTTCAGCAGCGCGCGATTATTGAGTCTCATAAGCAAAGTATTAATTTCGTTCTTTGCTTTTTCAATAGCCGCGAGCTTAAGGTTTGTTCATGTTTCCTTGCAGGCAAGCGAGCATTTCTGCCAGGCTAGTTTGCAGTGTTCGTTGATTCTTCTGCGTTTGTACAGGTGACGTCTACCTTTAGTTTTACGACGTCTCTTTTTAGTGTCGCCTTAACGATTTGTTTCGAATTGGCGGTCAGGGTGACGCGTCTCTCAATGGGCAGCTCAGGGCCGTTGGTGAAAATTATCTTGCAAGAGGCTGAGACAGCCTCCTGGTTGTCTAAATAGACCAGCGCCTGTTGCCCGGCCTGTCCAGTATCCACATTAATATGCAGATCACTGGTGTCTGACTTCAGCATAATAGGAAATTCTAAGGCCACTGCCGATTGGCTATGAAGTCCGATGCATGAAAAAAAACAGGCAATAAAATAGGTCGCAGGCTTATGATTTTTTTTCGTTAATGGTGTCTGATTGGGCCAAATCACAGTAATCCCTCTAATGAGTAATAAATGCGTGGTGTAATTGCTATCGATGCGCTGACGTTCTGCAGGTTGTCTGATATGCTCTTCGTTCGACCATATTAAAAAAAACGAGACACTTCAAGAGAGAGAGCCGATGCGTTTTTCCGAAAAGGAATATGAAGCCTTTCTAAGTAGTAAGCGGCAAGGCAAGAGCGATGGAGGAGCAAATGCAAAATTGCCCGGCGCCAATGCCCAAAAAATTGGGTTACCTTTTCCTGATGATGCCTGGTCATTTCGAGACTCGCCGCACTCCAAGGCATTATTATCTTTGTTAAAAAGACCCGCACAGTATTATGGCAATCAGGAACATTTCCACCAGTGTTATATCTTTCATTACTTCGAGGTTTATCATCCAGATATTTACCAGTTTCTTTATGCAACACCTAATGCTGGTGCAAGGGGAAAAGTCGAGCGGGGAAGGTTGCTTTCTGCTGGCCTCAAGGCGGGCTTTCCAGATATTTCTCTTGATATGCCAGTCGGTCAGTACCACGGTTTACGCTGTGAGCTTAAGAGGCCTGATGCCAGGGCAACCACCTCAGAGAAACAACACCACTGGATAGAACTCCTGAATAGTCAGGGTTATATGGCATTTATTGCCTTTGGCTATCAAGAGGCGATACCAGAAATCAAATCTTATTGTGGTGTTGAATGAGCTTCTGTTCGAGCCAGACTTAAATCATAGATGCAGTGACCCAGCGGTATTGCCAGTGGCGCATGAGAATGAACGCTAAAATGGAGACTGAAAATTAGACAAGATGTGTTTATTTTAAACAAATTATGACGCGGGTAGTAGAAATTTAACTAAGGACCCTCTGATTAATTTACCGAGCAGGATGAAGAGCAAGGCGGCCGGAACACAGAAAGCGAGGCATATCATAGAGATAGGCGAGCTGTCGAGTACCACCCAACGCAGTTATCCGCCTGCGCGGGCAATTAATCAGAGTTTCCCTAAGTATATTAATGAGGTTGAATTAAAGCACTCTGTATTAACAAATGGACAGCCGGTACTGGCTGCTGGTGAAGCGGAAATAGCAATCAGCGGTAGTAAAAGAGTTGGCATCACAATTAATCGCCAAACTGGCCATATCCAAGCATCGGAAGAAAGTCTTCAAATTGGAGTGGAGGAATTTAAGAAGCATGGAATTGATTTTTTTGACGTTGTCCCGAATTTATTTGAATAACAGAAGGAGCGACTTTGGACATTTCTTCATTGTTAATAGAAGGTGTAGATGCAGTTCTTGACTTAGCATCACAATTAGATCAAACCGATAATTTAGATGCGGATGTCAATTGGCTAGGACTAAGCAGTCAGTGTATTGGTGCAGCCCAAAAGTCGTTTGATATGGGTAACAGCGTAAACGGTAAAAAGTGGTTGTTGGCAGCCCTGAAAATACATAATTTTCTGGCTGAACACAGCGCTAATGAAAACTTGAAGCTAGGTCATGAGATTTCCATGCTTCGAATAAAGGTTAAAGCGATCGGTCATTTAGGAATTGATTGTGAAGAAGAGCTGTTAGATATCAGGTCTATCAGGCAGTGGTTTTTCAGGAAAGTGAATTTAACTCCAGAGGAGGCTGAAGAGAAATCCCGCAGTTGGGTAACTATTCCAAAGGACGAGATCACAAGATTAAGAAATCTTAAAAATATTTTGAATGCTTTAGAACCACTAAAGAATTGCAATGGTATTCACGAAGACCTCAAAGAGTGGTTGGCGTTAAAAAATAAGCTTCCCTGATGACTTGCATTTATCTGAATGGTCTGACGAATGCGGGAGCAAGCGAAACGGGGTTGTATTGATTTTTAAATGACCAACTCGCAATAGAGCGTATTGGAAGCACTTACTTAAGGGAACTAGGGGTATTTTTTGGTGGTCAAAGAATATTCATTGCGACCCGAATGGCACTCGTTGCGTTGCTGGCCCAAGGGGTCAAGGTTGTATCCAAAAAAGCGATTGAGCATGCGGTAGCGAAAATAGGGGTTGTGTCCAGGTCGGCAAAAGAAGCGCTAGAGAACTCTTTTGAAAAGTTTCTTATTAAACGAGAAGCGAAATTGGCCACAGGAACCTGCTCATTCCATGGCGACACCCTGGTGAAAACCAACATGGGATTCTCACCCATTCGCGATCTGAGGGCAGGTGATCAAGTCTGGTCGCGAGACGAAGCGAGTGGCCAAGTCGGCTATAAATCCGTGCTTGCCCAATACTCTAACCCGTATGAAGAAACCGTGAGCGTCACTGTACAAAATAGTGAAAGTGGCAAAATACAAACCATCGTATCAAACCAGATTCATCCGTACTTTGTGCAACTACCACAAAGAGCCATTGCTGTCTCATCATCAGAAGGGCATGTCTATCAGGGAGAGATAACAAACGGCGCCTGGGTAGATGCCGCCAATCTGAAAGCAGGTTTCCGCTTGCTGAATGATAGCAGTACTTGGGCCGAGGTAGTTTCAGTCAAAATAGAGCTAAAACCACTGCAAGCGTTTAACCTGACGGTGTCGGATTTTCACACGTACTTTGTGGCGGCGAATGATGAGGCTGATGCGGTATGGGTGCATAACCGCTGTTACCACTCAGTGCCGGAAGGCTATAATCCCATCGCGCAAAAGACGGAATATGGGCAGGATCAGTGGAAAAATGCGAATGGTGATGTTGTATATCGCGGTCATGATGGTAAGTTTTATGACTTAGCGCATGCGCCGACTGCTAGGACGGTGGTTGGTGTTCCAAACACTGAGCTATTGAGTGTAAAACCCGGCACCTTAAGAGGAGAGCCTGAGTTGCCTCATCCAAATGCGAATGCTGACATGGTTCGTTCTCTCAATAGGCAAAATGAAGCAGCAGAAATCTTATCGAATCGAGGCTTGGATGTAACGCATTTACCTAATACGGGACGGAAAGGAGGCAATCCGGATTAAGATATCAATGGAAGACCCGCAGGTGTGTATTCTCCGAAGTCTAAAAACCCGAACACTATTAGGGATAATATGATTCACAAGGTTGAACACCAATCACCGGATATCGTTTTGAACATTACCGATTCTCCCTTGTCTTCGGCAGATATGTTGATATTTTTGGATCAAAAGCCAGTGAATGGTTTACAAAACCTTTATTTGATAGATGGTGAAAGCGTTTTATTGAGGAAGTTTTAAGATGTCAATGACTCTCAATTTAGAAATTGCTCAGGGTGTTAGACTTGAAGATATTAAAAAGGCTTTAGCGGGTGTTGAATATTCGGATTTGTCTGAGACGGAAGCCGGACTTTCTTTAGTCTTACCTAATACAAATGTATCAATGTCAGTTAAGACAAACCTTGAAGATGTCACGATATTAACAGAAGACTTGGAAGATGCAGGCTGGTCGGTTGGATTGCGGATCTATTTTGATGTCGATGCCACATTGCCTAATCCATTTGATGATGTGAAGAAGTTTGTTCTGAATCTATCAGAACAAACTTCTTTTGAATTTGCGTTATCATTTCAATACGAATCTATCTACGCACAAAAAGGTTCTAGTGGTCTCGAATTAAGTGATGACTTCTAAACGAGCTAGGTTGTCCTAGCGAAACGGGGTCGCAGCCAAACGGGGTTGTATTGATTTTTAAATGACCAACTCGCAATAGAGCGTATTGGAAGCACTTACTTAAGGGAACTAGGGGTATTTTTGGTGGTCAAAGAATATGTGATGGCTACTCCTATCTCTACGCCGCCGATAACCCTATCCGTTACACAAATCCGTTAGGGCTTAGCCCCTTGCAGGACGCCTTGGTGGGCAGACAATACACGCCCATCATAATCGATCCACTGCTGGCGTTATCTATTCCCAATCTCTGTGCCCGCAATAACGAAAATAATAACCTCCCACGTCTATAAACTATCTTAACAAATAGTAACGATAATTTTGTGGTTGTTGTTATAAGATTAATCCAGAAGCTTTTTTGAGTTCTATGTTTTTCATAACGATAAAAGGTGATGACATGGTCGGAATGATGAGTGATGACATCGTAATGAATATGTCTCGAAGTGAGTGGTTAGAATTGGGGCAGAATGTCAGTTTTTACTTGCCGGATGAGGTAACTCAACCGTCGAAAGACCAACTTAAAAGGGTTGCGGGCAAGTTAGGTTTGACGATACCTGAGGTGGAAAAAGCATTTCAGCTATATCGTTCGGGGCAAAGGCTTAACTAACGACAGCGGTTAGTTGTGTAACAAATTAGTCGTGGTTTTGTGGCAATTGCAGTGTTACGCAGTACGCTGCTTAGTCGTCGTTTTGCTAATGGTCTGTGCCCGGCTCCAAAGTGTTTCCAGAGAATCGACGACTTGCTCTGAAATATCCAGCCCCTGTTTTAAATCCTGTTGCTTAAGCTGAGAAAATATAGGCAGGGAAGCGAGTTCTTGTATACTAAAATCCCAATGTCTTCTTAATGCGATGGCGTCAATTAAAGGGTTGCCGATACCCGCGTATTCCCAATCGATCACTTTAATTTGCTGGTTGTCCAAGCAAATATTTCCTGGGTGTAAGTCATGATGCACCAGGCAATGTGGTAGTTTGGGTAGCTGTTGCAGCAAATCTTGTGTATGGAGGATGAGTTCTTGCAAGGGCTCTATATCTAAGATCAGGTTGTTGATGCGCTCACCCACCACGTGGTCGGCGTTTTTTTCTATTGCATGTTGGCCGAAAAAACACCGATAACTATTTAGTAGCGTTGAGTAGTTTATGGCTAAATCTGACGCAGTAGCGGCGTTACTGGGAGCGTGAGCTGCATCTGCCCATTGGAAGCCTGGTGACTGGCAGTGTGCCATTAGGGAGTAAATCTGCTGTCGAGAACTGTCACAGGTGTTGCCAGGGGGGAGTCTTTTGCCATGATCTTGCATAAGGCACCAGCCGCGTCGCCAGTTATTGTGGATAACGTTTACCGCCCAAGGGTATGGCTGAATTACTTTGAGTACGCTGTTTTCGCGTTGGCGACAAACACCGATCAAAGCGCTGTTTTGCTGATTGAGTCTGAGGATAAAAGATCGCTTATTTAAGGTGCCACGATATATCTTGTTCGTTGTGCCAGAGTTATCAATTTTTTGCCAGCACGCATTGCCATCCAAAAAAGCGTTAGCTTCCCGTTGTTGTATTTCTGAAATTGTTTGAACGTTGTTTTCTGTCATTGTGTAAACTGCTTTGGCAGGAAGAGAAAGAATAACAAATAGCCTGCTTCTAATCACTGTGCTAAGATTTTTGCATCTCTTATCGGGGTGCGAAGGGTTGGTGTCATTAACTCTTTGCTGAGATCTTACCCGTTGAACCTGATCCGGTTAATACTGGCGGAGGGAATGAGCGATATCGAAGCCTTGTCTTGATGTTTTCAAGAGCGGTGAGACATCTCTTCCCTTTGTCTCAAATAGGCGCTTGTTGATATGTTACGCTTTTTATCGAAATCCTTTGCCGTTCAATTCTTTCTTTCACCATTATCGAAATTTTGTTTTTTGGCATTTACATCCAGCCGCAGGGGGCTTTTTCTCGCGGCCGCACTGGCAAGTTTTACCTCCTCTGCTGAAGAGCTGACAGTTTACACCTATGATTCTTTTGTTTCAGAGTGGGGGCCAGGCCCAAAATTAGAGGCAGCATTCGAAAAACAATGTGCCTGTGACCTGGTATTTGTTGCGGTAGAAGATGGCGTTAGCATTCTTAATCGTATGCGTATCGAAAAAGAGCGAACCAAAGCGGATGTTATATTGGGTATCGATGATGCGTTGATGGAGGTTGCCAGAAAAGAGAGTTTGGTTCAGCCTCATAGTGTCGACCTTTCATCAATCAAAGCGGCACTTAAGTGGCATGATGAAGAATTTGTACCCTTTGATTATGGTTATTTTTCGTTTGTCTACGATAGTACTAAAGTTAAATCCCCTGTGAGTTCTTTACAAGCGTTAGTCAATTCTGATGCGGCGGTAATCTATCAAGACCCTCGCACAAGCACGCCTGGTCAAGGGTTGATGATATGGATGAAAGCCGTGTATGGAGAGAAGGCTGCTGATGCCTGGCAGAAATTATCGACGCACACGGTGACGGTGACCAAGGGGTGGTGGGAAGCTTATAGTATGTTTTTAAAAGGTGATGCGGATTATGTGCTCAGTTACAGCACGTCGCCTGCTTACCATATCGTTGCCGAAAATAAAGATCATATTAGAGCAGCAAAATTTGCGGAAGGGCATGTGGCGCAGGTCGAGGTTGCTGCATTAACGGCTGCAACAACGAAGCAGAAGCTGGGCAATGATTTTCTTCGATTTCTTATCTCGGCAGAGGCTCAGGCAATCATTCCTGTTACCAACTGGATGTTGCCGGTAGTTGAGGTTAACTTGCCCGATGCTTTTTCAACGCTCATCAAACCAGAGCGCATAGGGTTCTCACCGTCGGAAGTGGCGGCTAACCGGCAAGCCTGGATCAAGGAGTGGCGTAGCGCCGCCAGTCGTTAAAATGATTTCTCGATCAGGAGGGGCTTTTAAATGAAATGGTTGCTGACGGTGCCCTTTGTGGTGGTGCTGTCGCTTACCGTTATGGCCTTTGTGGGGCTCTTTAACTTTGATGAAGCGGGGTTTGACTGGTCTGTTTTAGATGATGCTTACTTTCATCAGATTGTAATATTCTCCCTGGGACAGGGTCTGTTAAGCGCCTTGGTATCTGTGCTTCTGGCCTGGCCCATTGCCCGCAGCCTCTACTTTATAAAAAGCCTTCCCTTGAAAAAAACCTTTCTCTCTCTTTGTATTCTCTGCTTTGTGATGCCAACCCTGGTGTTAATCACTGGCTTGGTTGCATTGTTGGGTCGCTCGGGGTGGCTATCACCCTATATATCGCAGTGGATTTTTACAGATTGGAATCTATATGGTCTTTCCGGGATTTTGCTAGCCCATGTGTATTTGAATATGCCGTTGGCAGTGCGTGTTTTTTATATTCAATTGCAGGGTATTGCGGATAGCAGCTGGAAACTGTCCAGACAATTAAAACTGACACGCTGGCAGCGGCTGAGGTGGATTGAATGGCCCGTGCTCAAACCATCAATCATCATGCTATTCGGGTTTGTTTTTATTCTCTGCTTTAATAGTTTTGCCGTGGTATTGGCGTTGGGTGGGGGGCCTCAATCCACAACGCTGGAAGTGGCGATTTACCAGTCACTAAAATATGACTTCAATATAGCCGAGGCACTTATCTTTGCCTGGGCTCAGTTATTGATAGCAGGTGCGTTTTTTATTCTGGTGGCACGGTTAGGGTCTCCCGTGTGGTTGTCAGTAGATAGCAACGACTCGTATTGGACGCCTGCTATGAAAGGCTGGAGAAAAACTCTATTGGTCTGTATTTACAGTGCAGCCTTTGCGTTCTTGTTATTACCCGTTTTGGCGATATTTCCAGGGATCATGGAATTATCCTGGCAAAAGCTAAATCTGCAGATGTATCTCAAGCCCGCTGTGATTACTGTCACTTTAGGCTGTATTGCTGCCGGGGTGGGGGTGTTGTTCGCCTACTTTTTATTGCTTCCTATTCGTCATGCCCACGTTAGAAAACAGTCGAAAAAACAAGTTCTGTTGGAATGGCTGGCGACTCATGCTTTGCTGGCGCCGACGATGGTGGTTAGTGTTGGTTTATTTGTGCTGCTTTTGCCCTTGGTGAGTCTGGATGACTGGGGTATTGTGATGGTGGTCGTGTTAAATTCCGCCATTGTTGTTCCTTTCGCGGTGCAGAAGCTAAAGCCAAGATTACTACAATTCGATGCCCAATATGGTTCACTCATTCGATCGTTAAAGCTGCAAAAAATTGATATTTGGAGAATAGAATGGCCTTTTATTCGACCTGTTTGTCTGTCGACTTTTGCTTTGATTCTCGTGCTGGCAATGGGAGATGTCGCGATTTTTTCAATTTTTGGTAATAGCGATTGGAAAACCCTGCCTTGGCTTATCTATGAGTTTGCCGGTTCGTACCGCTTGGCAGAGGCCAGTCTTGCGTCTCTGATTTTGCTATGTTTGTGCGCAGCCTGCCTTTGGTTGGTCGAGTGGCGTTCGTTCCAGTTTGCAGCATCCAGTGGGCATAGAATGATATCCGAGCCTGCTCAAATCCATGAGGTTTGTATCAAAAATGCTTGAAGTCCGTAACGTATCGATTAGGCGAGATGATGCCAGTTTGCGTTATCATTTCAGTCTGGAGGCCGGTAAAGTGATGGGGGTTCAAGGTGTCAGTGGCGTAGGGAAGTCAACGCTATTGCATCTTATCGCTGGGTTCGCCGCACCCGATGCGGGGGATATAATCTGGCAAAAGAAAAGTTTGTTGTCAGTGCCTGTTGAAAAACGGCCTATCAGCTTTTTATTTCAGGATCATAATTTATTCGAGCATCTCACTGTTATCGAAAACCTCCAATTAGGATTCGGCAAGGATGTTCCCAGGTCCGAAATCAGGCTTGCATGTGAGGAACTGGGGGTGGAAGATCAACTTGCGAAGTTCCCTGGGCAGCTATCAGGCGGGCAGCGGCAGCGAGTAGCAATTATTCGTACTCTTTTACGTACTGAACCGATCGTTCTTTTAGATGAACCTTTTGCGGAGCTTGATGCGCAGACGCGAGAGGTGGCTGCAAGCTGGAGTCGTGGTCAAATTACACGGTCGGGGAAAACTGTCTTGCTGGTGACTCATCAGAATGAAGATATTCAGCAGGTAACGGATGTTTGTCTTACCCTGAATTAGTTATTGGTTTAATGATTGTGATAACCGGCTTTAATTGCCTCATCTGCAGTGATAAGACGAAATGATCCAGTATCATCCTCGCTTTCATTATCCCCCGCGTGGTGTTCGATGAGGAGTTTTCCCTTGCGAAGTGCGTGCAGCAGTTGCGCACGGTCTCTAGCCAGGTCGCCATCGTAACTGTCGGCGCCAGCGTTGCTTGTAATCAGATGGTCGAGAAAGTCGTTTAGCGCATCTGCGCTGATGGTGTCAACAAAGTCTGCGGGTAAAATCATATTTTTGGTCTGTTAGATTGAGGGAAAAAAAGCGTTCTCAGCCAACGCCAGCGGCTGATGAGTAGTGCCGAGAAGATTAGCGTACACCCAGAAAATTGTAACGTAGTCATCGTTTCATCAAACCATAGGCTGGCTAGTATTGCTGTCCAGATTGGCTCAAGTGTGAGGATAACAACAACGTGACTTGCCGGGGCAAACGACTGCGCCTTTGTTTGTAACCAAAAGCGAAGACAGGTTGCAATTAAGGCACTGGCGAGAAACCAAATCCATATTGACGAATCAACATAACTTGGCCAGGTTTCAATTGTGAAGCTGACACCAAGGGATACTATTCCTACGATACATAACTGGATTGCGGATAGCGCCAAGGGAGCAATGGTTGCCACAAGTTTGGTGGTCAGGTTGAAGTGCAAAGCGAAAATAACGGCCGCTATTAAAAAATAGATTTGTCCGGCTTCTAATGAAAACCCCTGATTTAACGATAAAAGCGCAAGACCTGTCGTGGCAATTGGCAGAGCTATCCAGGTTTCTCTTGCAGGGGTTTCTGCGAAGAAAAATCGTGCGATTAAGGGGACAAGTACAACTCCCATGCTGGTAATAAAAGCACCCTCACCAACGTGATGGCCGTGATGCAAACCTAGTATCCAAAAGATCATCGCTATCGCAAATACCAGGCCGGTGCTGCTGGCCTTTATTAATGAAGTAAGCGGAATTTGTTTTAGCGCCGGGGCACCGATGAGGCCGAGCACTACACCCGCCAGTAAAAATCGCGATCCGATAAATTGTATCGGCGGCAACCCTTGTAGCGTTTCTTTAGAGAATACCCAACCACAGGCGGCTAGCAGCGTGACCAGAATTAATAGTAGATCAGCTTTTATAGGGTGTGGTTTCATGGTAAGCCAAGGTTATTTTTCGTTTGCAGTCTGAGGAAAACGACTAGTTTGCGACGCTATGTTAGAGTGTAAGCATGGAAAAGGCGATGGCGAGGTGAGTCATCTGCTATGCTAATAAGGCTAAGGACCCTGCGAATGGCTTGCCAGCCGCGCTATGCACTTGCCTGTTTTGTTGATGGGTCTTGCGCACCAATTCGCTTGGCAAGCCAATCATAGAGGGCTTAAATTACAAAACCGGCTATGCAATGTGCGGATTGATGCTGTTATGGCTTTTATCCTGACTTATTTATCAAAATTTAGGATGATTGTTTAGTGAAGAGAAGACCCACTAAAGCTGAAATTCGCGCCATGCTGGAAGAGCAAGTAGATGACTACCTGCAAAAAGGTGGAGATATGCAGCAGGTTGCTAATGGAATTAGTGGCAGGCATGATCCCAGTGCTCCCATTAAACCGAATTTTATCGCCTTTGATCAGCCTAAAGAGGGTAGGACACCTGTTCCCGAAGTTGTAGCTGCCATTGATTTACGCAAGAAGCCTGTAAAAAAGCCGGCACCTCGACGTAGATCTCCCAAAAAACGGATTATCTATGACGATTTTGGTGAGCCATTGCGTTGGGAGTGGGTGGAAGAGTGAAGTAGCTCAGTAAAACTCCACCCCTGGCGTTGATCACGAACAGGATGGAGTGTTGCTAAGCTAAACATGTGTTTAGAAGGGCCACCATTTGGATTTGTTTAACGCGGCTTCCATTGCTTCTTTTCTTTCAAGCTCTTCCTCGTAGGCTAGCCAGTTCGCTTCCAGCTTTTGCAGTTCGATATCTGTTTTTAAACGTTTGGTTGGACCACCACCAAATGGCCAATACCAGGATGCACTCCTCCAATAGCCTTGTTTTTTAAGCTCTGCCAACTCTTCGGTTCTCAGTTCGCCCAGGCGAGCCTTCTCTGCCTTGTAGGCATCGACGCGATTCTGTTTGACAATAGATGTGGCAGCGGCACTCTTAGCAAACGGAGGCTGGTTTTCGATCAGTCGAGTCGTGACAATGTCCTGGATGGCGACATCCCGGGAAACCATTTGAATATCCCCTTTGGCAAAGGGACTATCAGGGTCCAGGTCTGGGTTTGGAGCAGAGGGTACATCAACCTCGCTGTACCTGAAGTAATAGACTTTGCCTGCTTCAGGGTAAAACTCAGCATCAATGATTTTCTCGAGTGAAAAGCTACCAAGTCCTTCAAAACCAAGCAAAAGTCCAATAGGGCGGCGAATAGTAATCTGTTTTTTACCCGGCGCCATTTCAAACCAGGTGTAGCCATTGGCGCGCAGGCCAACATAATGCCTGTCATCAATGTAAAGGCTGGGGACGTCTATTTCATCGGCCCCCCACTGGCTGTTTGGGCGATAAAAATACACCATGGCATTTTCATTGCTTTCCCAGCTGCTATTAGGACGGTGCACAAATTGCTCGCCTTTAACGGAAACAAGAAAAGCCCCGCCATGTTTTTCGAAGGCGAAATAGGGTTTTGGGCAACCTGACAACAGGCTCGCCACCATGGCAACCACTGTTATTTGAGTAAATCTCTTTAGCATGTATCAAACTCCAAGTTCCAAGAGCTAACACCGAATGTTATCAGGATTGATCAAACAGAAATGAGCACCACATCAAGTCACTGATACTTCGTCTGTTATTTCTATCAATACCGACGAAAAGCTTGATGATAAAAAACATGGATGAATTCTAACGATTTCATCAGGAATACCAAGGTATTATGGTTGCCTAATGATCATTGTATGACTTGGTTAACATCTCACGATAGGATTTGATTTTTTTATGACGCAAGTAAGTACCGTTTTACCTCATGTAGAAATAAACCCACAGGGACCAGCTGATGCGACGGTCATCTGGTTACACGGTCTCGGGGCTAATGGCCATGATTTCGAGCCAATTGTGCCAGAGCTGCGGCTGCCAGAATCATTAAACGTCAGGTTTATTTTTCCACATGCGCCGGAAATACCTGTAACAATCAATGCAGGCTATGTGATGCCAGCCTGGTACGACATCCTGGAAATGAACATAGACCGAAAAGTAGATGTTGATCAGCTTTTACGTTCTGCTGAATGGGTGCACCAATTCATTAACCGTGAGCGTGAGCGAGGTATTGTGGCACAGAGAATTATCGTTATTGGGTTCTCGCAGGGTGGTGCCGTTGCTTACCAAGCCGCTTTAACTTATCCCCATAAACTGGGCGGTCTGCTTGGGTTGTCAACCTATTTTGCGACCAGTGATACGATTAACCCCCATGTTGAGAACTTGTCACTTCCTATCGAAATTCATCATGGGCGTTTTGACCCAATGGTGGCAGAGTCATTAGGGAAAGAAGCCGCCGCTAATCTTAAAAGTCGGGGGTATCAGGTAAATTATCGTAGTTATGCAATGGAGCACGAAGTGTGTTTTGACCAAATTGAAGCCATTTCTGAGTGGTTACAGAATCAATTGGGCTGAGCCATCAAAAATCTGATTTAGGTCAATAAATGCCGCGATAATCTGGTAAAAAGCCTTTGTGGGAGTGTGCTTAATCTTGTCTTGATGTTCGTCAAGGTTGTTGTTGGCCTTCGCCTTTAATGTTCATCCTGACGTCCAATCTTTCGACGGGAGAAGTCGCAGATGAATAAAAAACTTAAACTTGGAAAGCTAGCCGCGGCAGTAACTTTTGCTACCGCAGCATTCACCGGCAGTGCGTTTGCTGCTACCGCCAATCAACCTACCATGAGCGAGGCTGATTTTGAACATGCGAAAACCATGTACTTCCAGCGTTGCGCAGGTTGTCACGGGGTTTTACGTAAGGGTGCTACAGGTAAAAATCTAGAACCAAAAGAGACCTTGAAAAAAGGTCAAAGCCGTTTGGAAAAAATTATTGCCTACGGTACTGAAGGTGGTATGAACAACTTTGACGATATCTTCTCTAAAGAAGAGATCTCTCAGCTGGCAACCTATATCCAGATGGAGCCACCAGTTCCGCCTGAAATGTCGCTGGCGATGATGAAAGAGCACACCAAGCAGTTCGTTGCTTTGAAAGACTATCCTACCAAGCCATTACATGGTCGTAACTGGGAAAACTTCTTCGTAGTTATCGAGCGTGATGCTGGTAAAGCAGCGATTATTGATGGCGACAAGCACGAAGTTATCGCACATATTGACACTGGTTATGCGGTGCACGTAATCAAGGGCACTGAGCATCATGCTACACAGAAGCCTAAAGATGCAGTGGGTCGTTTCTGGTATACCATCGGTCGTGACGGTAAAGTTAACAAGATCGATTTGTGGCAGACTCCTGACAAAATGCTGGTTGCCGAAACCAAAATGGCCTATGACGCACGTGATATCGCCGTATCCGGTGATGGCAAGTACGTAATCGCCGGTGGTTACTGGCCGCCACACTTCGTTATCATGGATGCAGAAACTCTTGAGCCTTTAAAAGTGGTTTCTTCACGTGGTATCAGTGTTGATGGCGAGTACGTAAATGAAGCACGTGTTGCTGCAATTTACACCACACCAAATGAGCCAACCTTTATCGTAGCGATAAAAGAGTTGGGTCAAATGTGGCAGGTAGATTACTCTGATCTGGTTAACCTCAGAATAGAGCAGATCGACACCGCTAAGTTCCTGCATGATGGCTTCTTTGACCCATCTGGCAGATATTTCCAGATCGCGGCAAACGCTTCCAATAAAATGGTTGTGGTTGACACCAAAGAGCGCAAGCTGGAGAAAATTATTGACGTAGCATCGTTGCCACATCCAGGTCCAGGTGCTAACTGGATTGATGAGAAGTGTGGTCCTGTAGGTGGTACAACCCACCTAGGTAAGGGTGAGGTATCTGTTTGGGGTAATGACCCAATCAAACATGCCGACCAGGCTTGGAAGCTGTGCTACACAGTACCTACTGATGGTGCAGGTGTATTCATTCGTACCCATGACACCTCAGACTACGTTTGGGCTGATCAGTTGAAGCATCCTGAGCCAGAAGTTCAGCAGAGCGTCAAGGTCATCGACAAGAAGACACGTAAAGTGGTTAAAACCATTCGCGTGACTGAAGAAGAAGGCAAGGCTGCTTTGCATATGGAGTTCAACCAGGATGGATCTGAAGTATGGGTTTCTGTCTGGAACCGTAAAGACGCTAAGAACCCAACCGGTGAAATCGTAGTTTATGATGCGAAGACTCTGAAAGAGAAAACTCGTATCAAAGGCTTGACCACACCAACAGGTAAGTTCAACGTGTACAACCGGTCGCACCATAAGACCTAGGTTGTTTGTTGTGACGGGCAATTGGCCCGTCACAATTTTTAGTTTCTATAGATTTACAATCAAAATTAAAGTCACAGTTTGCGATTTGCCATATCAGTGAAGGGACTTAAAAAATGAGTGCTAAAACACTTAAGTCTTTTCATCGATAGGGCAATAGAATATATGTCTCGTATTGCTACGGTGATGGATTCGCTGTATTCGAGGTATGAAATTCTTCGCAAGTATGTTCTGGGTGGAGCAAGTATCATGAACAAGAAGTCCTGGTTGCAGGCAATACTCTCAAGAAAAATTCTTCTCGGTACCACTTTAGGGACGGGATTAATTTTTATGATTATCGGTGTCGTATTCTGGGGGGGCTTTAACTGGTCTCTTGAAATGACGAATACTGAGCAATTCTGTATTGGCTGCCATGAGATGGAGGAAAATGTCTATCAGGAGTATAAGCAAACGGTTCACTACAGTAATCGTTCAGGTGTTCGCGCTACCTGCCCTGATTGTCACGTTCCGAAAGACTGGTTTCATAAGATACAGCGTAAAATTCAGGCATCTAATGAGGTTTTACATAAAATACTGGGTAGTATTGATACGCCAGAAAAGTTTGATGCAAAACGACTAGAGTTAGCGAAACACGAGTGGGAAAGGATGAAGAAGTCCGACTCACGTGAGTGCCGAAACTGCCATAACTTTGAATCCATGCATCAGAATTCTCAGAAGCCTCGCGCACTGAAGCAGCATACAGCGGCAATTCAGGCTGGCAACACTTGTATCGATTGCCACAAAGGAATTGCTCATAAGAGTGTGCGTCATTTGTTGACTGATGAAGAATTGGAAAAGCTTGAGGCACCGGATCCTGCCTTGGCTAAGCCAGATGCGACACTGCATTTGTTTGAGCGGGATATCGTTGCGGCTGAAGAGGCTGAAAAGGCTGCGCAGGCAGAAAAAGAGCGTTTAGCTGCAGCTAAAGAGGCGGCGGCAAGTGCCCCCGCAGCGGCACCAAGCGCATCTTCGGCAGCGCCATCCGGCTCTGGAGCGATTACAGCGAACTGGGCGGCGGCTCCTGTTAAAGAGGTTGTACTCTTCTATCCAGGTACTGCGTCAATCGAGTGGATTCATGGGCGCGATCACGGCGGCAAGCGAGCATTCACAAAAGGTGAGCGTTGCTTTGATTGTCATGGTGCAGAAACCAAGGATATGGGGCAAAAAATTGTTACCGGTGAAAAGCTCGAAACAGCTTTGATTCCAGGTAAGCGTGGCAGTATTCCTGTGTCAGTTCAGGCGACTTATGATGATACGTACCTGTACATGCAGTTTGTGTGGCCAGAAACTGCGCATGCGCCAGTACCGTTTGCGGATGGTGGCAAAATGGATCCTGCTAATCAGGTGAAATTGGCAATGATGTTTGGTACCGATGATGTGGAATTCGCCGATCGATCAGGTTGCTGGGCAAGTTGTCATGACGATGTAAATAAAATGCCTAGCCAGTTTAGTGATGCTGAAGTTGCTGCATATCCTGGAGCTTCGCGACTTGACGTCTCTGGTGGCATAACCAAATACCTGGGCGAAAGCCGCACCGAGGTTGAGCTTAAAGGTAGCGGTGATGCGCGGCTTGGTGGTTGGGATAAGCTAAAGTCGGATGATGAAATCAAAGCGGCACTGGCTGGTAAGCAGTTCTTCGATCTGATTCGTTACAAGTTAGGGACCGGTGAGGTTGAAGATGGGTATCTGCTTGAAGAAAGAAAGATGTCAGGCGGTCAAGGTGCTGAGTTTGCTGCAAGTTTGGCGGATGGTATGTGGACCGTTCAGATGAAGCGTAAGTTGGTTTCGGATGCCGCTGGTGATGTTAGTTTTGAGCCAGGCAAAATCTACAATTTTGGTTTTGCGATTCATGACGATTACAGTACTTCGCGATTCCACCACGTATCGTTGGGCTATCGTTTAGGCTTCGATACGGCAGAAGAAGGTGTTGAGATCAACGTAGTGAAGCAGTAGGTTTTTGATGAGTAAGACAAAACCCGGCCTCTAAAAAGGCCGGGTTTTTTATTGCTTTTTATCTGGGTCGCGAGAGAGATGAGTTGCGGTGGCAAGGAGTGTGTCTATTTGTTGATGGTGAATCCTTGTAACCATTCAGGAAATAATTTCATTTTAAGATCCTGGCGGCTTTCTCTCTTCATGTTGGCAAATGCATTGATGCAGCCAGTTGTCATCCGATTGTCTGTTAACTGCCAAATGCCGCTTACATATGTCGTTTCGCTGTTTGTTAGTATGTTTAAGTCGTTGGCAGTGGCCCAGGGTTTGGCGAGGGGCATGGGAGCGCTGGCGGCTGAGACATCGCCATGCAGGAGTAGGGCAACTGCACCCTGGTATTCTTCAGAGGTGTAGATGGTTAGATTGTTGGTGTTCACTCCTGCATCTGTTAATTGTTTTATGGGTGCTTGATGGCCAAGTAAAGAGCTTTTTGGAAGCAGTGCTACTCTCTGGCCACTGATACTGCTGAGCTCACTGGCCCCGGTGCTGCGATGAACCAGCCAAACAACCTTAAGTGGTTCATCGTTGCGTGTCTTCGCAAGCAAAATGTGATTGTTAGGAGCATCGTTTTTGGGAAAGATTGCAAAAAGTAAGTCGCTGTTGCTACTGCTCACCGCTCGCATTGCTATTTTACAATTATTGCTCTCTAGCCATATGTTCATCGCATCGAGATGATTTTGGGAAATCTCAGGATTGAGGTAGGTGTCTATGGTCATTGATAAGGAATGCTCAGTGTCTGCCATTAAGATGCATGAATGTGCTGTGATACCGGTAAGAAGTAGCAGTGATCTTCCTGTTTTAAAGCGGCTGTGATATTTTTTAATTGATCTTTTGGTCATCGTAATACATACCTTGCCAAGATTGGTTTGTAAGCTTTATGGGGATAGTCTCATTTGAAAACTGGCTCTGTCTAGCGGCATTGGCTTGGTTTTGGTACGGCATTTAAAGAAAATACTGATTAACTGCCAGTACAGATAGCGGGTTTCGTTGGGTGGTATTGAGCCAACAGTGTGGCTATCTTCATGGTCGTTTGTTGTGCTTAGTCTGCCTAGAGAAGTGATCGGGTTCTTTTCATGCACGGTAATAGTAAAGAAATTTCTAATGATACAGGTTGGTTGGAGGAATAATGCAAGTTATAAAGTGGTTTAGTCGCATGCTGTTTAGGGGGATAGTGTATATTGGTTTGTTACCTCTTTTGTTTGCTGTACAGGTGAATGCGGGAGAGGGGGGTGAAGGGGCGGCAGAGCCTGTCGTTAGTATTATTAATTACGAGTTCGTACCGAAAGAAATCACTGTTCGCAAGGGGCAGAAAATATTGTGGGTCAATAATGAAAAGCGGCAATACCATAGCGTGTGGTTTGAAGAGGCTGGAGATCCGGAGCCTCAATATTTCTTTCCTGATGAAAGCTACACGCGCGAGTTTTCTGACGTAGGCTCATTCAATTATCGATGTGGTCCACATCCGCAGATGACGGGGATTGTGCATGTGGTCGAGTAGCGTAGCGCGTTACTCGTAATCGATGAGGGCATTGACATCTTTAATGAGAATGTCTCTGCCTTCACTTTCGACAATGCCTTGCTTTTTCAGGTTGGCTAAGATACGTGAAAGTGTCTCTGGCTGAATCGACAGGCGAGAGGCTATGACTTGCTTTTGTACATTCAGGCGAATGACATTATCACCTTGGTTTTCACTTTTATCGAGTTCGTTCTTAAAGAAATTTACCACACGATAAGAGGCATTTTTCATTGTGAGGTTTTCAATTTCTTGTAGCTGGCGACGCAATCGCATGGCAAGGTTGCCAAGAAGCGATTGACATAGCCCTGGATGGCTGTCGAGTATATGCATAAACGCCTGGCTGCGAAATGCGAAGACTTTGGCGTTGCTGAGCGCGGTTGCTGTGACAGGATAAGAGTGGGCGCGCATAAACATGATAGCTTCGGCGAACGACTGCCCAGGTTGTAAGATTTCGATGACTTTCTCGTTACCTTCCATGGTCAGGCGCGTAAGCTTTACCTGCCCTTCCGCTACCAAATAAAAGTGATCAGCCTCTTCACCTTGCATAAAGATGTGCTGCTCAGGTGATAGCGTTAACGTTCTGCTGGTTTGTAAAACCTCTTCAAGTGCGCTGCCCTCTATTGCTGTGAATAAATAGTGAGAACGAACTTCTTCAATCGTAGGTTTAACCATGTGTAATATGTGCCCTGACTGGGTTTATCGTGGTAAATAGAAAATCATACAGAGACAAAAGAGGCTAACCAATATCACTAAATAGGTAAATGGTATTCCGCCAAGCATTGGTACATCGCTTTGTTCGCCTTCTGCTGACATACCGCACATTGGGCAGCATGCGCCGCTGAGGTGGACAGACTGTTTGCAGTTAGGGCATGTGTAGTCATCAATCATCTGGTACTTCATGATGTTTTCCTGCTCTCTGATAAAGATACTTTTGTCTGTTAAGCCTGCCGTGTGCCCAATTTGACCGCATATACAAGTAGAGGTTGGGTAACAGGTGCTTAATGTGTGGTTGGATTATGGTTTTGTCGTCACATAATTGCCTTGACTAAGATCATAAATTTTCTGCAAACCATGTGGGAAAGGCCTCGGGCGGGTGTAGCCTTTTGTCTGGTAGGTAAGGTGGGGTTGTCCGGTATCCTGATATCAATCAAGTTGGTTTTAATCAGCGCAGGTAAACTAGCTGCTGAATCCTCATTTGGCCAAAATGGCCAGGTTAAGGTGAGGTTGGTGGTATTTATTAAGGGTTGCAAGTTGCAGCGAACGGTATAGATATGAGTAAAAAAGAAGGTCAAAAATTTTATCAGCCGCAGTTTAACGAGGTCGAAATATTTCAGCATGCCTTCGAAGAGCAGTTGCCAGTCCTTATCAAGGGGCCAACAGGGTGCGGTAAAACTCGTTTTATTGAGCATATGGCCGAGCGTTTAAATGTGCCTTTGTATACGGTTGCCTGCCATGATGATTTGACGGCTTCGGATCTTGTCGGTCGATACCTGATTAAAGGGGATGGTACTTTTTGGCAGGATGGGCCATTAACTCGTGCGGTTCGTGAAGGCGGAATATGCTATCTTGATGAAGTGGTTGAGGCGCGAAAGGATACGACTGTTGTATTGCATCCGTTAGCGGATGATCGTCGGGTTTTACCGCTTGAAAAAACGGGTGAAATTATCGAAGCTGCGCCGGGATTTATGCTTGTTGTTTCTTATAATCCCGGTTATCAGGCGCTGCTGAAGGGGATGAAGCCGAGCACCAGACAGCGATTTGTTGCGATGCGATTTGATTACCCTGATGCCAAGACCGAGGCTGAAATTGTTGCCCATGAGTCAGGTTTGGATAAGCAGAAGTGTGTTCAGCTTGTGTCGTTGGCGCAGTCTATTCGCAACCTGAAAGACCATGATCTGGAAGAGTCTGCATCAACAAGGCTGTTAATTTATGCGGCAAAACTGATGCGTCGAGGGCTGCACCCTTATCAGGCTTGTCGGGCTGCGCTGGCTGAAACGTTAACTGATGATGATCGGGCGGTTGAAGCGCTGTTGCATGTTGTGAGTGCATTTTTTGAGGCAGAATAATCGTTTGTCCTGCGTCATTGATTAGGAACTAAAGTTCGAGAGGATTAAATGATGCTGAAAGGTAGAGTAACTGATAAGCGGGCAATCGCTTTAGGAGTTAGGGTTCAGGTATGGTATCTCGTGAACCTGTTACTGCTGCCAGGGATTGGCTTTGGTGTCGTTGCCTGGAAGCTTGTTCAGTATCGGCGCGATGCTGAGCATCCATTTGCACTTGCTTTTGCCAAAGGCGCTTTTTATGCGTCGTTGCTTGGCGGAGGGTTAATATTTTTAGGGTGCGGGCTGATGTGGTGGTTTGCTGCATCTGCAAGCAATGCCTTGGCGATGATTGTTCTCTATTTTACGGTCATGCATTCTACTTTTATTCTTTGGGGTATATTAAACGTTGCTCGCGCCATGGCTGGTAAGCCGATTGCCCCTCTGGGGTTTGATGTCTGATTGCTATTCCCTTCTCTTGTGTGTCTTTGCTGTCTGGTGAGGGCTCATTTCTCTCCGAAGAGCACGTACAGTCTCAGTTAATTTATTGACGCAGATCTACTGCTGTTGTGATGGCGGCTGCGCATTAATTGTGGTGAGTTCAGATAACCATATGAATTATAAGTGTTAAATTTCGCATGGTTGTTGCTAAGGTGTATAAGCCTGATGTACATCAAGGAGTTTTTTGCTCTTTAAGGCGACACTTCTACCCCATGATTAATTTCTAATTTCTCGGTTATTTGGGGTTTGGTCGTTGATATCTTCGATTCTTTGTAAGCGTTATTTTGGTGCGCTAATCCTGGTTTTGTTCTCTGGTTCGGCGACTCTATTCGCTGATGCCCTGGAACCTTCCGTTGAGCGCCAATCTGAAATTGCTAACATGGTCTTACAGGATTGTGGTTCCTGTCATGGCATGACCCTAAAGGGTGGGCTTGGGCCAGCGTTAACCGCTGATGCCATTGCGGATAAGCCGTCGGAGATGTTGGTAGACACCATTATTCAGGGGCGACTTGGCACCGCGATGCCGCCTTGGAACGCGTTTCTTAGTCGGGACGAGGCGCAATGGATAGTTAAAAGTCTCAAGCAAGGGGCAATTAAATGAATGAAAAATTGTTGGGTCAATTGACTCAAACCGCAGTGGCGTGGGTGCTGGCATGTTTATTTGTCGGCTGCGCGGTGGTCGGTGGTGAAGTGCCAGCGGCGGCTTCCTCTAAAGAAATGTCGTCGCTCCGTGGAACTGGCGATATGGGGGTAATCATTGAGCGTGGTGACGGCTCTGTGCTGATAGTCGAAACCACCACGGAAACCGTTCTTGCTCGCATCGAAGGGTTGGGCGATTTATCGCACGCCTCGATAGTGTTTTCCCGTGATGAGCGATACGCCTATGTTTTTGGTCGTGACGGCGGATTGACAAAGATCGACTTGCTTACTGCCAGCATCACCAAGCGAATCATACAGTCGGGTAATAGTATTGGTGGTGCGATATCCCAGAACGGTCAGTATGTGGCAGTCTCTAACTATGAGCCGGGTGGTGTAAGAATATTTGACTCGTCAACTTTAGAGCTGGTTGCCGATTTACCGGCCATTGCCAGCGATGGCACTACAGGTAAAACGGTTGGCTTGGTCGATGTGCCTGGACAGAAGTTTATATTCAGTCTGTTTGATGGGGGCGAAATTTGGGAGGTGGACATGAAAAGCCTGCCGCCCGTTGTAACCAAACATGTGGGGGTGGGTAAGCAGCCATATGATGCGTTAGTGTCGGCTGATGGTCGTCACTATATTGCAGGTTTGTTTGGCGAGGATGGCATGGCGCATTTAGATGTCTGGTATCCAGAAAAAGGCGTGCAAAGAATTCTTGGCGACTATGGCAAAGGTGAAGCAAAGCTGCCGGTCTATAAGATGCCGCATCTTGAAGGGTGGGCTATCGCCGGTAACAAGGCGTTTGTGCCTGCGGTAGGTCAGCATAACGTGTTGGTTGTTGATATGAATAACTGGCAACAAGAGGGAACGATACCTGTTCATTCGCAGCCCGTATTTGTCATGGCGCGTCCGGATGGCCGATTCGTTTGGGTAAACTTTGCCTTTCCTGACAACGATACCCTGCAGATCATAGATACCGAGACAAACGCTGTGGTGCACACTGAAAAAGTAGGCAAGACGGTTTTGCATATGGAATTTACACCCCGCGGAGAGAAAGTGTGGGTGTCAGTGCGGGATGAAAACAAGGTGTGTATTTTTAATACCGAAACCTTTACCCAAGAGAAGTGCCTGGCAGCGAAAAAGCCCAGTGGGATTTTCTTTACTGATCGTGCGCACCGGATAGGGCTTTGATTATGGAACTAAGTAGCTTGGAGATGCGTCTGATCGATACATATCAGCGTGGCTTTCCTTTTTGTGAAAAGCCTTTTGCTGCTGTTGGTGAGCTGATGGGCGCCTCCGAACAAGAGGTCATTGAGGCCGTGTTACATTTGCAGGAAGTTGGGGTTTTGTCCCGATTAGGGCCGGTGTTCGACCACAAGAAGGCAGGGGCAAGCACGCTGGCGGCGGTAGCGGTGCCTGAGTCAGATATCGATGCCGTTGCAGCTACGATCAGTCAGTTTCCTGAGGTGAATCATAACTACGCTCGTGAGCATGAATATAACATCTGGTTTGTCGTTACCACGTCCGATCAGGAGCAGTTAGAGGCGACGCTTGATAGAATTGAGATCGCCTGTGGCTACCCAGTAATGTCCCTACCAATGATCCATAGCTTTCATATAGACCTCGGTTTTCAGGTTGATTGGAGCCATGCCCACGGGAGAGTTGAGTGAATATTCCGATGATGACCACAGCGCAAATGCAGCATCTAAAAGTGCTGGTTCAGTCTGGTTTACCAATTGCCGAAAGACCTTACCTTGCATTAGCCGAGCGCGTAGGTGTGACGGAGGCGGCGGTAATACGAATGCTGGATTTGTGGCACCAGGAAGGGTTGATAAAACGCTTTGGTTTAGTCGTTAAACACCGTGCTTTGGGGTATCGGGCCAATGCCATGGTTGTGTGGGATATTCCTGATGCTGACGTGCCTGTAGTTGGTGAGAAACTAGCATCGTCGGCGGCGGTTACCCTGTGCTATCAGCGTCCCCGGCAGTTACCTAAGTGGCCTTATAATCTGTTTTGTATGATTCATGGCAGGAGTAGAGAGAGTGTTCTTGCCCAGCTGGCGCGGTTGGTTGAGCAACATCAATTACATTCGATACCTAAAGACGTACTTTTTAGTTACAAGGAATTTAAGCAGTGTGGTGCGAGATATGTGTCTGAATTATCTGATCCATCCGCTGTTACCGGAGTCCTGGCTTCTAAAAAAAAGTGTGATCTGGGGTTAGTTGCCTACTCTGGCCCAAAAGCAGTGGCGAAAGACATTTCGTTACGGGGGCACTAAGCAAGGCTCATTGTAGTCGTTAAATAATCAAATATACGAACAAGTCAGCAAGAAGGGTGTGCCAAAAGCCGCCGTGATAATCAGGGTTAACTTCCTGCCAAAAACTGGAAGTCTTTCGATGATAACTGTTAGGTGTTGAGTTGTTGTGACTGACAGTGAGCCTTGCTAGTGGTGGTGCACGGAAATGTCGCTGTAGCAATAGTTGTAATGGTTCGGTTAATAACAAGTTTGCCTCTGTCGTCGCAGTTAGCACTTGCAGGGACAGCGATTAAAAGGCAGAGATTGGGCGAAAGGAGCGTACATGGATGCGATTGATAAGGTTCTGGTAAACCAGCTGCAGGATGGTATTGAAGTCTGCCAGCAGCCGTTTGCTAAGATAGCCGCGCAACTTAACATTAGTGAAACGGATGTCGTGCGGCGGTTGCGCCGCATGCGCGAAGATGGTGTGCTAAGCCGTTTTGGTCCGATGTACCACGCGGAAAGAATGGGCGGCAGTCTTACTCTTGCAGCGATAAAAGTGCCCGCTGAAGATTTCGACCGTGTCGCAGATATTGTCAATAGTTTCGAAGAAGTTGCGCATAATTACGAGCGGGAACACGAATTCAATATGTGGTTTGTTGTGGCAACAGAAAAGCCCGAACAGATTGCCGATGTTATTGAGCAAATAGAAGCAATGACCGGATTAAGAGTCTATAACATGCCAAAAGAGGAGGAGTTCTATGTCGGATTACGCTTTGAACTCTGAGAAAGGAAGTTTCAGTCTTTGCGCTGCCGATCGTAAGATTATCCTGGCCACTCAGCAGGGGTTGCCATTGGTGCCACAGCCTTTTGATTTGCTGAGTGAGCAGTTAGGCATGACGGCTGATGAAGTGATTGCTCGTATGCAACGTATGTTGGATGCCGGTATCATTCGCCGAATTGCAGCCGTGCCTAATCATTATAAAATCGGCTACAAAGCAAATGGTATGACCGTTTGGGATGTTAAAGACGAATATATTCAAGAAGTCGGAAAGATGATTGGTGATCTGTCCTACGTTAGTCATTGCTATCGCCGACCTCGCTTCCTGCCTGAATGGCCATACAATTTTTTCGCCATGGTTCATGGTCGCGAGCGCTCGGAAGTTGAAGATAGAGTGCTCGAAATGGCCGAAATGCTCGGTGATAAATTTCGTCAGCGGGATATTCTATACAGTTCGAGAATTCTAAAGAAAACAGGGTTGCGCTTAGATGGTGGGCGTCGTTCAGGGCAGCCAGCGAAGCCGGTAAGAACGGCTGAAATGGCTAGCGCGCAACAAAATAGTTCGCAAATTATAGGCAAGGGGAGTTAATTATGTTTCGAATTACTCAATACATGGAAACATTGCTGCATCCCGAGCCGGTAAAACCAGCCCGTAAACCACCGGGGCCTGTTGTTATCTGGAACCTGATTCGTCGGTGTAACCTTACCTGTAAGCATTGTTACTCGATATCAGCGGATGTTGACTTCAAGGGTGAGCTATCTACTGAAGAAGTCTTCACCGTTATGGATGACCTAAAAGCTTATCGTGTTCCTGTGTTGATTTTATCTGGCGGTGAGCCATTACTGCGGCCAGATATATTCGAGATCTCTAAGCGGGCAAAGTCAATGGGGTTTTATGTTGGCTTGTCCACCAATGGCACATTGATTACCGAAGAAAATATAGATGCGATAGCAGAGATTGGTTATGACTATGTAGGGATCAGTCTTGATGGTTTGCGAGAAACCCATGACACCTTCAGGCAGTTAAAAGGCGCATTTGATGCGTCGTTGCATGGCATAAAGCTCTGTAAAGACCGTGGTATAAAAGTAGGCGCACGGTTCACCCTGACACAAGATAATTTTGCAGAGTTAGGGCCATTGCTCGATCTGATGGATGAGCTCGATATCGATAAATTCTATCTTTCTCATTTGAATTACGCCGGTCGTGGCAACCGTAACCGCAAACGTGATGCGTTCCACGATATGACGCGCCAGGCAATGGACATGTTGTTTAATCGCTGCTGGGCTGAACTTAAGGCTGGCAAGCACAGAGAGTATGTCACCGGTAACAATGATGCAGATGGCCCGTATATGTTGCAGTGGGCGCAAGAACACGCGCCTGATCAGGTAGAGGCTTTGCGGCAGAGACTCGTTGGGTGGGGTGGTAATTCGTCAGGCGTAAATATTTCGAATATTGATAACCTTGGAAACGTGCACCCCGATACTTTCTGGTGGGATTACAATTTGGGTAATGTTCGGGAGCGTCCGTTTTCGAGTATCTGGTCAGACAGTTCTGACCCCTTAATGCATGGCTTCAGGCAGAAACCGCGGCCAGTGAAGGGTCGTTGTGGAGCCTGTAAGCATTTGGCAATTTGCGGTGGTAATACCCGCGTTAGAGCGCATCAGATGGCCGGCGATCCTTGGGCTGAAGATCCGGCTTGTTATTTGTCTGATGAGGAAATCGGTGTGCAGTCGATTGATAACCAAGAGACTGTACAAGGCAGCAATGTTGCCCCGGAATTAAGAGCCATAAATCTGTAACTGATCGGTCTGGCCAATTGTCAGATAGACATGCTGAGGTAGTAATTATGGGTAAGTTAATATCATTTCAACGGTTGGAAACCCCTGGTTATGTCGAGCCAGAGTGGCAGGCGGGTGAGGTGGCATTAGTGGGTGCCGGCCCAGGTGATCCTGGTTTATTGACTTTGCGTGCCTATCATCTTATGCAGCAGGCTGATGTAGTTGTTTTTGACCGACTTGTCTCAGCAGATATCATGGCGATGGTGACGAGTAAGGCCACACGAATTGACGCAGGCAAAAGCTGTAAAAAGCATGTGCTGACCCAGGATAGAACCAATGAAGTGTTGGTCGAACAAGCGCGTATGGGGAAGAAGGTGCTGCGCCTGAAAGGCGGTGACCCATATATTTTTGGGCGGGGTGGCGAAGAGGTCGAGGTGCTGATTGCTGCCGGTATTCGCTTTCGTGTTGTACCGGGAATAACTTCTGCACAGGGCTGTACCACTTACGCTGGATTCCCGTTAACACACCGCGATTATGCGCAAAGTGTAACTTTTGTAACGGGGCATCGACAGTCTTCAGCAGAAGATAGTGACGGCAGAGAGGCGCTAGACCTTAATTGGAAGAGTCTGGCAACCAGTGCGCACACGGTCGTGTTTTACATGGGGTTAGGTAATGCAGAAACCATTACCACTGAGATGATTCGTGCAGGGCGTGCTTCGTCTACGCCGGTCGCCCTGATTGAACGGGGAACCAGGCCGGAGCAGCGAACGGTTATTACTGACTTGTTATCAATGCCAGAGGCCATCATTCGGAACAGTTTACAGCCACCGACCATGATTGTTGTTGGAGAAGTCGTTGCGATAGCACGCCAACAAACGATTCAGGACAATGATTTAGTGCCTGGTATTGAATTTCATCAGGAAGACAGCACGCGTTTGAGGTTGTAGTTTTACGCAGGAGAGAAGTATGCAGTTTGTTCGTACGCTGATATCGGCACGCATTTTTTATCGGCTGGCGGCTATCATTGCAGCGCTGCTCAGTGTTGTGACATACGGTGAAACACTCTCCGTAGAGGGAAATTACCAAAAGCATTGTGCCTCTTGTCATGGCATCGAGCGTTTAGGGGCGATGGGGCCGGCACTGCTGCCAGAGAATCTCGGGCGAATGCGGAGTAAATCTGTCGCAGAAGTGATCGCTCAGGGGCGCGCGCTAACTCAGATGCCAGCATTTGCATCGCTGCTTACCACTGAAGAAATTGATCGTCTTGCGGACTTTGTCCTTGAGGCACCCTCCAAGCCTGTCGTTTGGACCAAAACAGATATACTGTCGTCAAGAATCGTTACTCATCCATCTGGTTCTTTACCCGACAAACCCGCCTACAGTGCAGATATGATGAATCTGTTTCTCGTTGTTGAGCTGGGTGATCACCATATTACCGTCCTGGATGGCGATACCTTTACCCCAATTCACCGATTCAAAACCCGTTTTGCATTGCATGGCGGGCCAAAGTATTCGCCAGATGGGCGTTTTGTTTACTTAGCCTCTCGCGATGGCTGGATTAGCAAGTTTGATATTTATAATCTGCAGATAGTGGCCGAAATCAGAGCGGGCATCAATACGCGAAACCTGGCTGTATCATCGGACGGTAAACATGTGATGGTGGCTAACTATTTGCCTAATACGCTGGTACTTTTAAACGCTGATGACCTCTCGCTGAATAAAATAATTGACGTGTCATCTGAGGGCCAAGATTCCAGGGTAAGTGCCGTCTATAACGCCCCGCCCAGGAACAGTTTTGTGGCAGCGTTGAAAGATTTAAAAGAAGTGTGGGAAATACCTTACGGTTTACCGACGCAGGATAGCTATTTACAGGTTCGAAAAATCGAAACCACTGATTATCTTGACGATTTTTTCTTCGACCCAGAGTATAAACATCTCATTGGTGCTTCGAGAGCGGGAGAGGAGGGGCAAGTCGTTGACATGGATACAGGCAAGTTGGTGACACGTATCGCCATGTCAGGTATGCCGCACCTTGGTTCCGGCATCACTTGGGATTATGAAGGGCGCAGAGTGATGGCTTCTCCAAACCTGAAAGAAAGCAAAATTTCGATTATTGATATGACCAATTGGCAGGTTATAAAAGAATTGAAAACTGAAGGTCCAGGTTTTTTTATGCGATCTCATGAGCAGTCGCCATACGCCTGGGCTGATGTATTTTTTGGTCCCAATAAAGAAGCCGTGCATCTAATTGACAAGTCGACGCTGGAAATTGTGAAAACGCTACGGCCTGTGCCTGGCAAGACCGCCGCGCATGTCGAGTTTACGAAAGATGGTTCGTTCGTATTGCTGAGTATATGGGATCAAGATGGCGAGGTGATCGTGTATGACGCTAAAACGCTTGAGATTAAGAAACGACTTCCAATGGTGAAACCCTCAGGAAAGTATAACGTTTATAACAAAACCCATTACGAAAGCGGCACCAGCCACTGATCTGATAAATTGGTGAGCATGCCAATGCATCTCGCCAATTCTCACTTGCTAGTTTGCAGGTAACAACTTCAATACGCATCGGCAGCAGCTCTATGCCGCTGCCAAAAACCTTTCTTAGTGCACCTATCGTTTCCGCGACTCTGTATTGAATCACTTGGCCGATCCATTATACTGCCGAACTCCGCCGGGAATTTCACCTACGGCATTGGCAAGTAGAGTTTAAGGATCGAATATGAAAAAGCAAAACGTTTTAGGGTTGGTTTTATTGAGCTTCGCCGTTCATTCTCAAGCCGGAATTAATAGTCTTGGCTCGGCATTAGAGAAGGCCAGTGATGGCATTGCAGCTACCCAAACTGTTTTGGCGCCCGCTGCTGACAGCAATGCAGCTACCACGGATCTGGTTAATATGGCAATGAGCCAGCTGAACTTGTCCCAGCCTCAAGCTGAAGGTGGGTTGGGGGCGCTGTTTGGGCTGACGAAATCAAATTTATCAGCGGGAGAATTTTCTCAGTTGTCGAAAGGTGTTCCTGGCATAGACACCTTATTGGCTGCGGTTCCTGCTTCTTTGTCTGGCGGCAGTGGGGGTGGCTTGGGTGGTGTGGTGACATCTCTCGCAGAGGGGGCTGGTGTAATGGATCAATTTGCGGCGTTGGGGATCAGCCCTGAAATGGTCGCTCCCTTGGTGGACATTGTATTGCAATACCTGGGGCAGGGTGGTGATGGTGGATTGTCAGATCTTTTCAGCAAAGGTTTAGGTGGTTTGTTGGGTGAATAGACCTGTGAGACCGAGCGCTATTGATATTTAACCGTTGTTTTGGCAAGTAAATCAAAATTTGCTTGTCAACTTCGCTTGAGTTTTCTTTATTGTAAAAAGGTTAAATTAGTCACATGAAGTGGAATCCGTTGAATACCCGGATTGGTGTAGCCTTGGGCGGAGGCGCCGCTAAAGGTCTGGCGCATGTCGGTGTGCTAAGCGCTTTTGATGAAGAGAATGTGCGTATCGATTATTTATCTGGCACCAGTATTGGTGCCTTGGTCGCCAGCTACTACGCGTTTGGCAAGCCTATTGAAGAGATCAGAGCCATAGGGTCTGATCTGCATGTGACGAAAGTTATAAACTTTACCCTGAAGAAGCGGGGATTTTTTACCACAGACTCTATCCGTTCCATGATACTTCGTGACCTTGGTGACGTGCACATTGAGGATGCAAAGATACCCCTGTCAATTTGTACGACAGATATTATGACAGGCGAGCAAGTTACTTTTGAAAAGGGAAGCCTTGCAGATGCTGTTTGTGCTTCGATGGCGGTACCGGGGCTTTTCGTGCCTGTTGAAATTGACGGAAGAATGTTGGTGGACGGTGGAATCGTTGAGAATGTGCCTGTATCGGCTCTTGAAGATATGGGGGCCGGCATTATTGTTGCCATCGATTTAAATGGCATCAAAAAATACCCTGAGCCAACAGATGTCATGGATGTGATAGGTAATGCTATAGATATTGGTATCGATTTGCGCACCCGGGATCAGCTAAAGAAAGCGGATATCGTCCTGTCTCTCGATCTTAGCCATTATAGTCGGGTGGGTAATTCGGATAACGCACTGGCGCTTTTTATGGAAGGGTATTGGCCGATGAAGGCGAGAATCAAACGCTTATTGTGGTACAAACGGACGAACTATCTGGTATATCTGCTCAAGGCATTTATGGAAATAATGCCGCTTAAAGTGCCAGAACTTCTCAAACGTCTCTATCGGCCTGCCAGGGCCAGGATAAAAATAAAGTAAATTTCTTACCCGTTGATGCTTCGTTAAGTTAAATACGTTGAATACCAGCAGAATTATGAATTCGGCGTAAGCTTTTATGCGGTTTAGGAACCTTATTTTTCGGTATCCAGAACAACTGCTACACGCGGTGCTTTGTTTAATATATGCCCTGCCAGCCTCTATTTTCTTGCCTTTCCCTCGTTACCTTGATATTCCTGCAATCCTGTTGACCAACATCAAGGGCATTTGCGCGCTAGCAAAGTACCTTAGACGCTGAATTAAACTTAATTAAGGAGAGCAATAATGGCTGAGCGCTTTACCAAAAGCATGGCCAGGAATATATATCTCGGAGGCAGTGTGTTTTTCATTCTGCTGTTCCTGGCCTTGACTGTCGACACTGTCCGAGAGTTACCCAAGCGTGATAACCGCGAAGCACTGACAGAGTCGGTGGCTAACGGAAAGATGTTGTGGGAAGAAAATAACTGCATCGGTTGCCATTCACTGCTGGGCGAGGGCGCATATTTTGCCCCAGAGCTGGGTAACGTGTTTAACCGAAGAGGCGGCGAAGAAGCGTTTAAATACTTCTTTAAAGCCTGGATGCAGGCACAGCCCACGGGTGCACCCGGTCGTCGTCAAATGCCGCAATTTAATTTTACAGACGAAGAGTTGAGTGATTTGGCGGAATTCCTGGAATATACCTCCAAAATCAAAACCAACAACTGGCCACCTAATATAGAAGGTTAAGGGAGATTTTTGTCATGAAATACCAATCGCAAGCGGTGGCAAAACCCTATTTTATTTTTGCCCTCATGCTTTTTACTGGTCAAATCCTGTTCGGCGTAGTTTTAGGCCTGCAGTATGTAGTTGGAGACTTTTTGTTTCCTGAGATTCCATTTAACGTAGCGAGAATGGTTCACACCAACTTGCTTATTGTCTGGCTGCTGTTCGGCTTTATGGGCGCGGCTTACTTCCTGATTCCTGAAGAGTCAGAGACTGAACTATATAGTCCTAAACTGGCGATAGCCCTGTTCTGGATTTTTGCTGTAGCTGGAACCTTAACAATTCTTGGCTACTTGCTGGTTCCTTATGCCACTTTGGCAAAAATGACTGGTAACAGTCTGCTGCCAACCATGGGTAGAGAGTTTTTAGAGCAGCCAACCATTACCAAAATAGGTATTGTTATTGTCGCTCTTGGCTTCCTGTTCAACATTGGTATGACGATTCTGAAAGGTCGTAAAACGGTTATCAACATCGTTATGATTACTGGTTTACTTGGCTTGGCGGTATTCTTCCTGTTCTCATTCTACAACCCAGAGAACCTGGCACTGGATAAGTTCTTCTGGTGGTTTGTTGTTCACTTGTGGGTTGAAGGTGTGTGGGAATTGATCATGGGTGCCATGCTTGCATTTGTATTGATCAAAGTTACCGGTGTGGACCGTGAAGTAATCGAGAAGTGGTTATATGTCATCATCGCGATGGCGTTGATTACTGGTATCCTTGGTACTGGTCACCACTTCTTCTGGATCGGGCCACCAGAGTACTGGCTGTGGATCGGTTCAATTTTCTCAGCAATGGAGCCAATTCCATTCTTTATGATGACTGTTTTTGCCTTTAACATGGTTAACAGACGTCGTAAAGAGCATCCAAACAGAGCGGCAACACTGTGGGCTCTCGGTTGTGCGGTCATGGCATTCCTGGGCGCTGGTGTTTGGGGCTTCCTGCATACTTTGGCACCAGTAAACTACTACACACATGGTACGCAAATTACCGCAGCACACGGACACATGGCGTTCTATGGTGCTTATGTAATGATCGTTCTGACCATGATTTCCTACGCAATGCCAATTCTACGTGGCAAAGGCGAAGCGAACTCTAACAGTGCGCAGGTTGTTGAAATGTGGGGCTTCTGGTTAATGACTATCTCTATGGTGTTCATTACTCTGTTCCTTACTGCAGCAGGCGTACTTCAGGTTTGGATTCAGCGTATTCCTGAATCAGGTGCGGCGCTTGACTTCATGACCACTCAGGACAAGGTTGCTTTGTTCTACTGGTTGCGTGAAGTGGCAGGTGTTTTCTTCCTGATCGGATTGGTTGCATATCTGTCTAGCTTCTTTATCAAAGGAGAGAAGGCAGCAGCCTGATTGTAGTTAGATCAAGAAAGGCGCACCATTAGTGGTGCGCCGTTTTTTTTTTCAGCAAGAATTATTGGGTTATGTCATGCGAAGTATCTATCTGCAAAATGCTCGACTAATAACTCGTACCAGTTTTTTCCTATTATTTCTGTTTGCCCCTCTCCTGGATATTTTTCGCTTTGACCTGACAACGACGCAGTTTGTTGTGTTTGGGTTCCGGCTATCGCTGGATCTCACCCCCGAATGGTTATCTCAGGCGACGGCTTTAGATGCGGGCTTAAGAATTCTGACCCGTTTTGTGCTCCCACTTTTTATTATTATCGCCTCGGGTTTGTACATATTCTGGCGCTGGGGAAGAATCTACTGTGGTTGGCTTTGCCCGCACTTTTCCGTTGTGGAAATGTTAAACGGCATGATGTTGCGCTGGTTGGATCGGGTAACCCTGTGGGAGCCTTCGCGGGAAGTTCGCCCGGTGTGGCATCGGGCAATTGCATTTTCAATGATACTGGTTACCGCCATGTTCGTGGCTTTCACATGGGCGGTAGGCCTGCTGTCCTATCTGATGCCCCCGGTTCCGCTTTATATTGCCATCTTTAATTTTGATGTTGCGTTTCCGCAGAATGTTTTTTTACTTGCGGCGACCATCGTTTTCACGCTTGATTTTATACTTGCCCGCCATTTATTTTGCCGTTACGGCTGCGCTGTGGGGTTGTTTCAGAGTTTGTTCTGGATGATGAACACGAAAGCCATTGTGGTGAGTTTTGACAGAGATCGAGCCGCGCTTTGCAAAGACTGTGATAAAGACTGTGAAGACGCTTGCCCCATGCGTTTGTCAGTAAGAGGTTACAAGCGGGCGAAGTTTACTTGCACCCAGTGTGCCCAGTGTATTAGTGCGTGTCAGAAGGTTCAGAAAGATAACCCTGATGGCACGTTGCTTGATTGGTCAGCAGGGGAAAAAATAAAACAGGTCTCTTTGATTCCACTCAAGGATGTCACCTCCAAAAAGTCTGAGAATAAGAAACAATCTCAGTAAGATTTTTTGGCGGGCAACTATTTTAGGTTTGTTTAGGATATTTGCTATCGGTGTGCACGGGCTCTGGTCTTTCGATATGAGCTTGTTATTTAGCTGTAGGGGTTTGCGTAGATGGAAGAGTGGGTTGGCCTTAAATGGCATAAATTTATAACGCGTCACTCTATGCCCGAATACGACCGAGCGGCAGTAAAGCTTGAAGATACCGCCTTTTCCCTTGGTATTTTATTTCGGGCTTTGGGTGGGCCTGCCGGGTTGCGCATGTTGGCCGCGACACCAAGGGACTATCAACGCAGGCGCTCCTGGTTAAAAAAGCTTGCCGGGACGGGTGCCCAGGCAGAACTTGCATGGCGTGATGAAGAGAGTCTTCGCTTACCCGCCAGGATTGCCTGCTTTCCTGAAAGGGCTTTGAATGAGCACCTGTATGTTTGGTTAACGGCGCTGGCCAGTGAACAGACTGAACCCTTTGCCAATTGGTTTGTTGGTAATCAGAAGCTTGCCCGACAGGTACTCGATAAATATCCGGGCATACGTTCTCGCTACGCCTCGTTGGTACAAAGTTACCTGTCCCATAGACCAGATTTAGAGAAAATGGAGCCACGCGACCGCATTGTTGAAGAAACCTTGCGGCGCGCACTAGTCAATCCTGGCTCAGAGCCAACTCTTCCTCCGCTTTTTACTGCCCCAGAACCGGTGGCATTGTGGCTTTACCCCTATTCAGTATTGTTGGAAGACCCATCTACTTTGGGTGACGAAGATAGAGAGGAGACCCCGGTTAGAAAAAGTTCGCCGAAGAACAGGCGCCAAAAGAAAAAGGCCGAACGCGTCGACAGTTATGATCAAAATAAAGGGTTGATGGTTTTCCGCCTCGAAAATTTATTTAGCTGGTCAGAATTCAAACCCGTAGACCGGGCGGGGGACGATACAAAAGAAGAAGATGCTGAAAGCGTGGCAGATGACTTGGATGTGTTAAGCCTTTCCAGAGATCGTAAAGCCGGTGCATCGGCCATTCGTATGGATCTTGACTTGCCCAGTGCCGAAAATGATGACCTTTATCTGGGAGACGGTATTCTCCTACCCGAATGGGATTACAAATCGCACTCATATCGTGAGGATTATTGCTGTCTGCAACCCATGATTGCTGATGAAGCGGCCGCGGTTGATCTTCCCGGCAGGCTTAAGCCGCAGGCTCAAACACTAAAACGGCAGTTTAGCCATCTAAAGCCCGAGCGTAATTGGGTGCGCAATTTAGCCGATGGTGAAGAGCTGGAAACAGACGGCTGGCTCGAATTTTTAACGGATTCGAAGCATCAGGGGTCACACTCTGATCAACGTATTTTTAGAAGTAAACTGCAGCAGGGTAGAGCGTTGTCCTGTTTGATTCTTGCCGACTTGTCGCTATCAACTGATGCCTGGGTCGACAATGAGCACCGGGTGATTGACGTCATTAGAGATAGTTTGATGCTTCTCTCGGAAGCACTGTCTGTGACGGGGGATCGTTTTGCCATCTATGGTTTTTCTTCCAGAAAGAGGAATCATGTTCGCTACAATATCGTAAAGAATTTCAACGAGCCATATAGCGCCAATGTCCGAGGTCGTGTTGACGCGCTGCAGCCGGGGTATTATACGAGGATGGGGGCGGCGATTCGCCAGTCTGCAAAAATACTCGCCGCCGAGAAGGCGCATCAGCGGGTGATGCTGATACTTTCGGATGGTAAACCAAATGATCTCGATCAGTATGAAGGCCGTTATGGAATTGAGGATACCCGCCAGGCAATCATCGATGCCCGGCGTATGGGTCTAGAGCCATTTTGTGTGACCATCGATAGTGAGGCGGAAGACTATCTGCCGCATTTATTTGGCTCAAATGGTTATGCGGTGATTAGAGAACCCACAGAATTGTCTAAGCAACTACCTAGACTTTACGTCAACTTGACAAGATAACGATGCTGGTCAAGAGTCAAGAAGTGAACAATTCAAATGGGGTGAGTAATGCCAGAAATTGTTTACACCTATAGATGCGGCCAAGGTCAGGTATTGGTCTTTTTGAGGCACAAATATGTCGATAGCCAGGCTATCTATTGTGTTCACCGTGACGCTGTCAGTGTTATTCGGCGGGCCGGCTTTTGCGCTGGAAACAGTCAATTACCTCATTGTTAGTGAGGTCGCAAAACCTTTTCAGATTGAAGCAAATGATGTCAGCAATCACGGGGTAGTGACTGATATTGTTGAGGAGATATTTAGTGGCTCTGATTTCAAATTAACACACATGGTTTTTCCAATTACGAGATTACACCATGAGGTTGCCAAAAAAATGGTCACCAACTGGGTTTCTTATGATGCCAAAGCCTGGCAGTCATTTGGTGCACATGGTGAACTGATTGATATACCCTTGTTTGAAGTAACGCATGCATTGCTTACGTGTGATGAAAGAATAAACCTTATTGAAGGTGACTCTGATCTTACCGGGCTAAAGATTGCGACACTTGCTGATTTTCAGTATTTGCGTCTCGATGCCCTGGCCAAAGAGGGTAAAGTGTTGCTGGTGCCGGTAAACGGATATGAATCTGGCATATTAATGTCACAACATAAACGTGTGCATGGTTTTGTTGAAATGGAAATTCGTCTTAATTACAACGTGGCAGAGCTAGGACTAGAAAGTGACTGCTTGCGTTATGTTGACTTTGGAAAGATCATTCCTCCTTATTCCATATACCTCACTGTAGATCGAGAGATGTCGGACAACACAAAACAGTTTATACGTCAGCGTTTGATGCAGATGAAGCAGTCTGGGGTGCTGGATAGAATTTATAGTCATTGGATTCAATAATTAAATCACCTCGGCGGGCGAGCCGAAAAATATAAACTATACTCCTATGATCATCATTGCGAAGGCGGTGACAACCATTTCATAAGCAAGGAGAATAAGCAGATGACTGATGCGGGTAAAAAGTATCGATTGGTCACTCGAAGTGATTTTGATGGTCTTGTATGCGCAGTTCTTTTAAAGCATTTAGATTTGATTGATGACATTACCTTTGTGCATCCCAAAGACATGCAGGATGGCAAAATTGACATTACTGGTAATGATATTTCTACCAACCTGCCTTTTGTTGAGGGGGTGTATCTTGCATTTGATCACCACTTATCCGAAACGATTCGTAATGAAAAGCGCGACAATCATATTATTGACCCTGAGGCCCCTTCTGCTGCTCGCGTGGTTTACGACTACTATGGCGGGCAAGATACGTTCCCGTTAGCCTGGCTTGAAATGATGGACGCGGTTGATAAGGGGGACTCTGCCCAATTCAACAAAGAGGAAGTGCTTAACCCACAAGGTTGGGACTTGCTGAACTTTTTGATGGACGCCAGAACCGGATTGGGGCGTTTTAGAGAGTTTCGCATATCGAACTACAATTTGATGATGGACCTGATTGACTACTGTCGACTGCACGATATTGATGAGATACTCGCGCTGCCAGACGTGAAAGAGCGGGTAGAGCTTTACTTTGAACAAGAGCCAAAGTTTAAAGAGCAGATAAAGCGCTGTTCAACTGTGCATAAAAATCTGGTCGTATTGGATTTGCGTAACGAAGAACTGATTCATGCAGGTAACCGGTTTGTTATTTATGCGTTATTTCCACAGTGCAATATATCTATTCACGTGTTGTGGGGTGTGCGCCAGCAAAACACGGTTTTCGCCACCGGAAAGTCTATTTTTGACCGTGGTTGTAAAACGAATGTGGGCGAGTTAATGCTACAGTACAACGGTGGTGGCCATCAGGCGGCAGGCACCTGTCAGGTGGATAATGATAAGGCGGAAGAAACACTGGCGCAGCTTATCGAAAAAATTACGGCGGTTGGCTGAAGGTAATTAAGCGGTTGATCCATCAAGACGTGGAGGTATTTGTTCCTTCACGTCGCTTGTCATGAGTTCCATACAAGAAAACATCTCTCTTTTTCCTATCCCCTCACTTCAACATTGACTGATCATCTGCAATACCAATATAAATGCTAATGATAATGTTTCTTATTATTGACTGGTGTCTTTATTTCTGTATGATGCGAACGATTCTTATTAGTGTCTATTCGAGGTTTTTATGAATCGCTCAGGTTTTTCAGTTAACAAGACGTTCTATTTAGGGCTTTTTGCTGCCGTTATTTTGGCGGGATGTAACAAAGCTGCTAACGACAGTAGCAGCAAGCCTGCCGAAATTGCCAACAAGGTTCAGGCTACCGCTGCGGTTAGTGGCAAAGATGTGGTTGCGCATTATGCTGATATCGCTGCGGCTACCTTCGAAGACTCACTTTTGTCGGCTCAGGATTTACAAAAAAGCATCGGTGCTTTGATTGCAAGCCCGAATGAAGAAAGCTTAAAGACGGCAAAGGATGCCTGGAAAAATGCCAGAGTCTATTACCAGCAAAGCGAAGCATTTCGATTTGGTAACCCTGTTGTCGATGCATGGGAAGGGCAACTTAATGCCTGGCCTTTAGACGAGGGACTGATTGACTATGTGGATACTCAGTATTACCAGCATGTGATGGGCAATGTGGGTGCGACAGCGAATATCATCGCCAATCCACAGCTGAATATTGGTGTAGAAGCGAAGGATTTGTCTGTGCTGACACCGCAACTGTTGGCTGATCTGAATGAGATTGGTGGGTCGGAGGCGAACGTTGCCACGGGCTACCATGCAATAGAGTTTTTGTTGTGGGGTCAGGATTTAAATGGCTCTTCTGCAGGGGCGGGTAATCGGCCAGCGACTGATTTTCAAACCGGAGCTGGTTGCACCGGTGGAAATTGTGAGCGCCGCGTGCAGTATTTGCAGGCGTTAACAGCATTACTGGTGAGTGATCTTGAGTACATGGTTGCCCAGTGGGCACCTGCTGGAGAATACCGACAGCAATTATTGGCCGAGCAGCCCGAGCAAGGCATGCGCCGCATGTTTTTCGGTATGGGAAGCTTGTCTTTAGGCGAGCTGGCTGGCGAGCGCATGAAAGTAGCTTTGGAAGCGAATTCTGTTGAAGATGAGCATGATTGCTTTAGTGATAATACCCACGCTTCGCATTTTTACGATGCCAAAGGCATCAAGAATGTGTATACAGGAAAGTATCAGCGGCGTGATGGTTCCGTACTTGCAGGTGCATCACTTTCGGCCTATGTCCAGGCGCGGGATGCCGAAGCTGATGCTGCGTTGATAGCCGCTCTGAATGAGACTGAAGCCGCGTTGGGTTCAATGGTAGCCTCTGCGGAGTCGGTGGAAAACCCGATGACGTTCGATATGATGATCGCCGAAGGCAATGATAAAGGCCGTGCATTAATTACGGCTGCGATTGCTTCATTGGTGACGCAAACGGGCTACATCGAAAAGGCGGCAAATGTTGCGGGTATTGTCGATCTGAATCCAGAAACAGCAGACCATTCGTTCTAAAATTGAACCTTCCTTATTCGGGTATGAAATAAAGTAGTCCGCAAGTCAAAGAGAATGAATTTATGAATGTTAGATCGGGAATGGCAAGTTTATTGTTGTTCACAACAGCCTCTGTTTCGCAGGCGCTAGAGTATGCGTCTCAGGGCCTGGCAGCTCCTGGCGGTGCAACATCTGTACACCAGTTTGATGAAAATGCTTTCTCTTTGCCTTCGGCCAATATGTCGGTCATGCGCAAGCTGGATTTTAGCGTCGGCAATAGCTTTTTTAGAAACCCATGGGTTGCCGCACCAGCTTCTACAGGTGCCCGAGATGGACTTGGGCCTCTGTTTAATACCAATACCTGCCAGGGCTGCCATGTTAAAGATGGTCGCGGGCATGCGCCTACTGGCCCCGAAGATAATGCCGTCTCTCTTCTTATCCGGCTAAGCGTCCCACCTAAAACAGAGCAAGAGCACGCCTTAATCAAGCAATCTGGTGTCATTGAAGAGCCGGTATATGGTGGCCAGCTGCAAGACTTTGCTATTCCCTCGGTTGCCGCAGAAGGTCGCATCTCGGTAACCTGGACGGAGACGCCAGTAGCGCTAGCTGGTGGTGAGTCCGCATCGCTGCGCACACCAGTATTTACCATTGAAGATCTGCAGTATGGCCCACTTGCTGAGGATGTGATGCTATCCCCGCGTGTTGCCCCGCCCATGATCGGCCTGGGGCTGCTGGAAGCGATTAAGGCTTCAGATATCCTGGCCCATGAAGATGTGCAAGACGCGAATCAGGATGGAATTTCTGGCAAGGCAAATTATGTCTGGGATCAGCAGGCGGGTAGATTAACTTTAGGGCGGTTTGGCTGGAAAGCAGGGCAGCCGTCACTCATGCAGCAAAATGCTGGTGCCTTTAATGGTGATTTAGGTATTACCAGTGCTCTTTTTACAAAAGATCATTGTACTTCGGCACAACAAGATTGTTTAAAAGCCCCAAATGGCAACGATAAAGGGGATGAAGGCGCTGAGGTGAGTGACAAAATTCTGCGCTTTGTCGAATTTTATAGCCAAAACCTTGCTGTGCCTGTGCGTCGGCAGCCAGCGTCACCCGAAGTTGTGACAGGTGAGAAAGTTTTTCACGCCTCCGGTTGTGCCAGTTGCCATCAGCCAAACTTTGTTACGCCTGAAATTGCCTTGCAGCCAGAGCAATCAAATCAATCTATCTGGCCCTATACCGACTTGTTACTGCATGATATGGGGCCTGCCTTGGCGGATAATCGGCCCGAGTTTCTGGCTGATGGGCAAGAATGGCGCACGCCACCGCTATGGGGTATTGGTTTAACAAAAGAGGTAAGTGGCGTAGTAAATTTATTGCATGACGGACGCGCTCGTAACGTGCTGGAGGCAATATTGTGGCACGGTGGTGAGGCCGAGGCCACTAAACAGAGAATTATAGCTTTAAGTAAAGAGGATCGGGCTGCCTTAGTGGCCTTTGTTGAGTCCCTATGAAAGCACTATTTTTATCTATATTGACAATAATCAGTATTTTTCATGGCGTGGCTCAGGCGGCTACGTTTGTGTCTGCTGAACAGCAGCTGTTGCAGGTCATGACGGATGAGCTGACGATCCCCGCCTATCGCGATTTGGCTAATAAGTCGCAAGTCCTGAATGATTCGGTTGTAAAAGCATGCCACCCCTATAAAAACGTCGATATACAGCAGTTGGCAGACTTACAACAGCAATGGCGATTGGCCGCCCTGCAATGGAGTGCTACACAAGCCTATAGTGGCGGCCCGGTTGCAGAGCCTTTTCGCTTTTGGAATGTTCAGTTTTGGCCAGATAAAAAGGATCTGGTGCAGCAGAAGTTTCGGCCTCTGTTACAAAATGCCTCAGAACGCATGTTAACCCCAGAAGAATTGGCGCAAAAAAGCATCGCGCTGCAAGGATTGGGGGCTTTAGAGTACCTTTTATTTGATCAACGGTTTATCGGTGTTAATGAACGGAATGAACGCTGGTGCAATTTGCTGATGGCAACAGCGTTTAATTTGCAACAAGCGTCTACACAGACGTATACAAAATGGCTCGAAGATCGAGCGCTGTGGTTGTATTACGATGAAGAAGATGATCCGCAAACGCAATTTAGTAGTAAAGTAGGTACGGTTTTTTTAGGTGTTTTGGTCGCGTTGGATGTTACCAAGGGGCGTAAGCTTGGAGAGCCTCTGCGCCTGCAACAGGGCAAGCTGACGGAGAACCCCGCCAATATTTATTTCTTTGAATATTGGCGCAGCGGCACATCCATACAGAGCATTCGTGCAATGTTGCTCGCTTTGCAGAAGTTATATATCAGCGAAGGTGGCCTGCGTACATTTCTGTTCGCGAAAGAGCGCCAGCTTAGTGATAACGATGCCCAATCATCGCCGCCCGACGCAGTGGCTTTAGATGCTTCGATCAAGAGAGGTTTCGAAAGTGCGTTGTCTTTAAGTAACGCGTTGCTTAAAACCTCTGATGCCTCCGAGGGTGCTTTAGTGACGATAGCCAATGGCCCAGAACGAGATCAGCTATATTCGTTGTATACAAATATACGAGAGCTGCTGTTGTTGTTTAAGTCCGATTACACAACGATTACGGGTATTAAGGTAGGGTTTAATAGTAATGATGGCGATTAGTCGACGGCATCTGTTTAAGTTGTTCGGGGCGGGGCTCACAGCCTCGCTGTTTCCTGTCGTTAACAGTGCTTTCGCAAGTGTTGTTGCCCAACCATTTTACCTTTCGGCGTTTTCGGATAACGATGACAACCATTTCATCGGGTTGGTTAACAATGCGGGCTCGTTAGTGCGGCAGTGGCCTGTACCCGCTCGTGGTCATGGTGCGGCAGTATTATCCAGCGGGCGGTGGGTGGCATTCTTTTCCCGCCGGCCGGGGTTGTGGCTAACCGTTGTTGATATCAGAAATGAGTTTTCTCCCGTAACCTTACAGCCATCTCAGGGGCGTCATTGGTATGGGCATGGTGTTTTTAGTCATGATAGCAACTTGCTTTACACCAGCGAGAACGATTACGACAACGATGGACGAGGTGTTATCGGTGTCTATGCGGTGAGTACCAGCGGTACCGCCTGTGAAATTGTCAAAGTGAATGAGTTTTCATCTCACGGAGTTGGCCCGCACGAACTTGCTCTTATGGATGACGGGAAAACCCTGGTGGTTGCCAATGGTGGTATTCAAACTCATCCAGACTATGCGCGAATGAAACTTAATCTGGATTCAATGCGATCGACTGTCTCATTTATTGATGTAAGCACGGGGAAGTTACTGGCTGAACATGCGGCCCCTAAGCAGCTTCTCAGTTTGCGACACTTATCTCTTGTAGGTGATGGTGTCATCGTTGGCGCCCAGTATCAGGGGAATCCGCAAGACTCCCCCATGCTGGTTTATAAGGCGTCTCAACGTGCTGGATTAGTGCCGTTTACTGGTCAGCCAGCAGCCGATTTAGCTGCCTGTAATCAATATATTGCGAGTGTTGCAACTTCTCCTTCTGGTTCCTATGCGGTTACCACCGCCCCCCGTGGTAATCGGGTTTCGATTTGGTCGTTAGAAAACAATACCTGGCTGTATGACATGGATGCCTTCGACGTGGGTGGCGCAGCATTTTCTCTTACGGGTGAAAACGTGATGTTGTCTTCGGGAGATGGATCTATACATGAGCTGGATATTAAAGCCAGATCAATAAAAGAGTTGTCTGTTGCTGCAGGTTTGCACTGGGATAATCATTTGCAGATTTTTGGTTGAGTCAACAAGTCGAATAGATCAAATGCACTAAACAAAAAGGCCGGGAAATCGCTTTCCCGGCCTTTTTATTGCGGAGTTAATCAGAGACCAGTATTACTTGACGCCTTTCTCTCTCAGGAACCCGCTGTACTCTTTGTCAGATCCGTTGATGTGGTTGATCAGCCAGTCTTTCAGGAAGTTAAGCAAATCTTCAACGGTTTTTTCGCTATCGTCCTGATACTCTTTAACCATTTTCACAACATGATCTGTCATGTGCTTATGCTGACGTCGATGCGCCTGAAAATCAGGGTAGCCATTATCTTCCATCAGTTTTTCTTCGCGGGCGAAGTGAAATTTGGTGTATTCGAGAAGCTCATCCAATGCCTGCTTGTCAAAATCTTCACCGGTGTAATACAAAGAAGACGTTTGTAAATTATTGATCAGGCTAAGCAGCTTCTTATGATCGTTGTCGATAGACTCGATACCCACGCTGTATTCGTCTTTCCAGGTAACGAACTCACTTTCGGTCATCTTTTTAGTGAGCACCGTGATACCAGCAAGTACTATAATGAAAATCCATGGAAGTGGGTGTGTTAATCCCAACGTAAAGCCAAGCATGATGCCTGTGATCAACGCTAGAAATAATATGGCAAGCGCAAAAGCTTTCAGCTTTTTATTCATGTTAATCTCCAATAATACGGCGCAGGTGTACACTAACAATAAGCAATGTTCTTATATTAGTGGCTGGTTTGAAAATGAAATTGGTTTAGATCAATTCCTATCGCTTTTTAGTGATCTTATTAACTGCTGTCGACGTAAACTAAGAAAACGCTGAAAAATAGTGCTGAGATGTACCGAATTATCTACAAAGGTTCGGTATTTCTAACAAAAATATCACGGAACATCATGTTTGTTTAACGATTAGACTTATCCTCTTTCAAGTTGATCCGGGTAACTAAATAATAGAGCTATCGCTTAAGTCGTTATTGAGGAGTGGGTTCGCATGATTAAATCATTAAAAGTATTGGCGTGTTCGGTATTGTTATTTACCGGGTGCGCGCAGAGTGGCTCACATGCTGAGGCTGGTAAGGAAAGTGTTAACTCGGGGGATGTATCTGCTGCTGTTGCCACTTTCGCTGGGGGCTGTTTTTGGTGCACCGAATCAGATTTTGAGAAAGTTCCCGGTGTGATAGATGCCGTTTCTGGCTACATGGGAGGACATATTGAAAACCCAACTTATAAGCAGGTGTCGGCTGGAAAGTCCGGCCATATCGAAGCGGTGGAAGTGCATTATGATCCGGCCTTGGTTAGTTATGAGACGTTGTTAGAAGCCTACTGGCGCGATATTGACCCCACGGATAATGGTGGTCAGTTTGTAGACAGGGGTTATCAGTATCGGCCATTTATTTTTTATCACGATGAGCAGCAGAAGTCGTTGGCGATGGCTTCTTACGAAAAGTTGGCGTCATCCGGGCGTTACGATAAGCCTTTGGCGGTAGAAATAGTACCCGTTAGCAAGTTTTGGAAAGCGGAAGACTATCATCAGGATTATTACCAGCGAAATCCGATTCGTTATAAATACTATCGCAGCAATTCAGGGCGTGACCAATTTTTGCAAAAGATCTGGGGAAATGATCTTGCTGTTGAAACTTACTATAAAAAACCGGCTCTCAAAGGAGAAGCAACGATGACAACATTAAAAGCGTACAGCAAACCCTCAGATGATGTGCTGAAAGAAACCCTGACACCGCTGCAGTATAAGGTGACGCAACACGAAGGTACCGAGCGACCATTTGACAATGAATATAACAATGAGAAACGTGCAGGCATTTTTGTAGATATCGTTAGCGGTGAGCCACTGTTTTCGTCTGTCGAAAAATTTGATTCGGGCACCGGTTGGCCCAGTTTCTATCAGCCACTTGAGGCCGGTTATATCGTTGAGAAAAAGGACTTCCGATTGATATTTCCTCGGGTGGAAGTGCGCAGTAAATTCGGTGAGTCACACCTGGGTCATGTATTTAAAGATGGCCCGGCGCCAACAGGTTTGAGGTATTGCATCAATTCAGCGGCATTAAGATTTATACCGCTGGAGAAAATGGAAGAGGAAGGTTACGGCGAATATGTCGCCCACGTCAGTGCGGGGAAAAAGTAAACAACTAAATCACGTGTTGCCTGCTAACAGCCACCGGAGCAAGGGTGGCTGATTAGCGGCATAGTTTAGCTGCCTTAGCTTTGTTCTTTCATCAAAGTTTCCAAGAGCGCATCAAAGTCCATGTTCATCTGTGCTTCATAATCAACGTCGGATTTATTCTTGCCAGCATCCACTGGCTTGAGAAGATAAACAATCCCCCCCGCGATTTGTAGCGTGCTATCCATATCCAGCAGGTCAGGGTGCAACCAATCATTGAGTTTGCTTTTGACCGCCTTGGGTACTTTGGTTAAACCAAATTTCATCGCCTGTGTAAATAGCGGTGATTTCTCTTTCGCCCCAGCTTCATTGGCAGTGAGTCGGTAGCCGTGCTCCCAAATCATATGTCGACAAAGCCGCTTCATGACGGGTAAGTCTGCTCGGCTTATGATGACGGCGCCATGCGCAGCCAGCATTTTATCCAAATAGTAAAAGGCCACCATCGCTTGCTCAAAATTGGTCGCCGGTTGCAAGAGCGCCAGATCGATTCTTTGCTGTTGAAAGTAGAAGTCTGGTAATACCTTATCTGCCGGGATATTCACCATCTCTATTGGATAGTCGGTGTTAATTTTTGCGCAATATTTAAGCAGTCCCGGGGCAGGTTTCTCGCTGGCAGCGTAAGAAGGAATTAGGGTAAGCAGCGCGTCTTCGATCAAATTGACGCCTTCACAAAGCGTTTCGGTCAAGTCGATATCTTCTCCCCCAATATGAATGACATTGCGAGGTTGCAGTTTATCGACGAGATTAAGAATAAACTGGCTTTGTTCGTTGACAGAATTAGCAGGCATGGAGTGTTATTTCTCACTTTCTCATTGTTGAGGTTTTAAACAGGCTACCTTAAAGAAGAGAGGGGTGAGCGGCAAGTCATTTCTATGGGGCTTGTTGAATAATTGTGGCGAATTTTAGGTCACATCTACAGAAAAGGTTTACCGGAATAGTGCTATTCTTGTGTCTTAACAGCTAAAGTTTTTGAGTCGCAATAAATCAGGAGACCGAGTTTATGTTCGAGGATGTCACGCTCAGAGAAGAGGGTCAGGTTTCAATTGTAGAAATTAATCGACCGACCAAGTTAAATGCCATTCGTATTCAAACCTATCGAGATATTATCGCTGCATTGAAGGCGGCGGATGGAAGCGCAGATACCAGCGTTATCATTATCACCGGGGCGGGTGGAAAATTTACCGCCGGGAATGATTTGGCCGATTTGATTGGTGAGCAATCGAAGCAGGTGATGGGCTGTGTGCAGGATATTTTCGATACACTTAATCAGCTCGAAAAGCCGCTTATTGCGGCCGTTGAGGGGGTGGCTGTAGGCATTGGTACCACGCTTTTACTGCATTGTGATTTGGCTGTAGCCGGCGCGGGAACGAAATTTCGTTTGCCGTTTGCAAACCTGGGGGTGTGTCCGGAAGGCGCATCAAGTGCATTGTTACCTCCGGCAATCGGTAGCAAACAAGCGAATGAATTACTGCTTACCGGCCGATTTTTTTCGGCAGACGAGGCGGCCGTCTGGGGATTGATAAATCGCGTGGTTGATAAGGGACAGGCATTGGCCGGGGCAATGGAGTATGCGCAAGCCATGTTACAACAACCGAAGCTATCGTTGATGGCAACGAAAGACATTATACGTCAGCACCGGGGGGTTGATGTAGGCGCGATTGTTAAAAACGAGCTGAATACGTTTGTTGCCTTGTTGGAAGATGACGAAACGCAAATGCGCATATCGGCGATGTTAGATCGATAAGCTTATTAACCAGAGAAGCCTGGTATAAGGATGCGTGCTGGTGCTGGGTAATATCGGTCGGTTGAATTTCGATCGATATTATCGGTCTGCTATCAGGAAGGGGGCTTAATCTGATAAAGAAACCGGTTTTTAAATGAGTCGCTGCATCGCTCCAGCAGTCTGAAAATAATTGCGACAACCAGAACGCCAAAAACTAACCTCAACCACAGCACGCCAGAAATATCTGCCCCCAGTAGTAATATCAGCAGGGTATCTTCGATAATGCTGTGGCAAAGTCCCAGTAGTCCCATCGATGAAAAAATATCTTTAGGTAGAATATGCCCCTGCCGCGCTTCGTTAATAAGTAACCCGCCGCCAATCGATAAACCGAGGGTCATACCTATTATCGTTACATTAGTCGCCTGATGTCCTATACCCAGCAGCCGTAATACTGGTTGTAATAGAACCTGCAGCAGGCGTTCGATGTGCAAGATTTTTAAGATTCTAAGCAATGTGATCAGTGCCGCGATAATGAGAAAGATGATGCCTATATTCTTGAGTTGGGTTATTCCCCAGCCCAGCCAGCTTGTGTCCACCTGCTCAGGAATCCAGCTCATCTGATGCGGAGTTTGCAGCCAGTCACCGGCACTGTATAGCCCATTGAGTAACAAGCCATAGATGACAGCGCCGACGATGCGGAGCACCAGGGTGGCGGCAAGCCGGACTCCTGCTTTTTGGGCGATACGTACTTCGATTGGCATCGAGTGCGCTACCAGCATCATACCGCCAATAATAGTTGCCTGGGCGATGGTAAGCGGCGTCGTTTCGGCGGCGTTGAAGAAGATAATCATACCGCCATAGATGTTGGTCACCATGGTGGTTGCCCACACTAAACCCATTGACTCTGGCAGGCCTACGATGCCCATCACTGGTGCCAGCAGCTGGCTGAGATAAACGATGAGCCCAAGCTCTTCGAGTATCCGGATAACGATGATCACGGGAATCATAATCCGGAACAGCATTAGCGACACAGTGACAATTTCTTTCGCCAAAGAAGTAAAAAACAGCGAAATCTGCTCTCGCTTCGAGGCTACCATGTGCCGGTATTGCTCATGCTCAACCAGGGTTCCTGCGGTGCCAGCGGCTCGCCTTTTTGCAGTAGCTCAATCGAAATATTATCGGGTGAGCGCACAAAAGCCATATAACCATCTCTGGGTGGACGATTGATGACTACGCCCCCGGCTTGCAGCCTGGCACAAAGTGCATAAACGTCTTCTACCTGATAAGCAAGGTGACCAAAGTTTCTGCCGCCCTGATAATCTTCGCTATCCCAGTTGTAGGTTAGCTCAACCATGGGACCATTGCTTTGTCGAACTTGTTCCTTGTCGTTTGGAGCCGCCAGAAATATAAGGGTAAAGCGCCCCTTTTCATTGTCGTAGCGACGAATTTCTTCCAGCCCTAAAAGGTCACAGTAAAAATGAAGGGAGGCATCCAGATCTTTAACACGCACCATTGTGTGTAAGTATTGCATCGACTATTCCTGTTTGGTTTGTGGAGGTTTTTTAAAAACATTGCATGGATCTTCCCGCGGGTGCTCCGGCGTAAAGATAACGATGTCGTATTGCGCTGTTAATGATAGGGCGAGTTCGGATCGGGTCAATTCCTGTGCTGTCCCTTTCTCTGGTAATGGCTCTTCCAACATGCCAATGACTAATCGTTGTTTGTGCGCGCTTGTCGCTAAAAAGTGTTGCGGCACGCTAAGATCTTTACGGACATGAAATGCACCGGCAATTAATAAAGCACCAGCGGGAACTTGCAGCAGGCTTTGTGCCATCGCCTGGTCTTTGGCCAGCTGGATCGCGATCATTGGCGGTACCATGCTGGTGTCGATCTGCCCGCAATGTGACTCTTCGATGGTCGCTGCCAACGTGGCGGTTTGTTCCGGGGTGGGCGAAAACACGGTGCTACTGGTTGCCGCAGTTTTATCACCACCCTCCTGGTAGATGCGCATGATTTCTTCGTGCTCAATATTGGCGGCGGCGAGGGGAATGTGGTTAGCCAACGTGGTTTCGATAATGCGGGCATAATCGTTCCATGGCCAGCCTTTATCAGGCCAGAGCAGGCGTTTTTTTAATTGCTCGGAGGTTGCCGGTTGCCGCGTCTTATCCTCGTTTATGGCAGCGTAATAACTGTCTGTCTGTTTTGGTGTAAGCATTTCCATCGATACTTGTTGTAACCAGCCATCGGCAATGAGCTGTCTCACGATGGCAAGCTCGATGTCGTGATGGATAGGGTTATCATGGGTTTCACCAAGCAGAATATAATCTGGCTTGCCCAGCAATGTGTTGAATGTATCGATTTTTAACGTTGTTCCTGTCTGTGTGTCGTGAATACTGATACCCTGCGCAGCGGAAAACGTCCAATAAGGCTCTGCTTGATTGGCCGGGGCTAAGGTTTCGCAGCCAGACAAAGCCAGCACCGAGACACATAACGTCGCCGCTAACTGTAATGCAGGTTTCCTTATCGGCTTCTTGTGAGCGCAGGCCGCTAGCGTTCTGGGTTTTAGTTTCGTTGCTATACTGATGCTTATAGTTGTTAACGTTTGTTTCATTATCGGTAAACACCGCTTGTTAGTGGTTGTGAAGCGTTAAAAAATTACAGAAAACTGCTTTAGTATGAAAGCAATATTACTAACACAAAGGTTGATGACATTGATTCGGTTGGCTTTGGGTTGAGTGTAGACTTTATTTGTGTTGGCAGACCAGCCTTATATTTACGCAAGTTATTGCAACCCATTTACTGCGGGCTGTTGTTGGTTGTGTGGGGGTGCCAGGGATGTTCGGTGCCAGCTATTAGTAATAAATCCGGGATAGATAACTCCAGCGACAGTGCTGGCCGGCCACGAGAGGTTTCGATGCAAAGCAATACCGCTACAAGTGACGCAAAAGTAGAACGAGTAATACGAACCCATTGGCGTTTCAGCACGGCAGCAGTAAGCAAAGGCGCTGCGCTGCTGATTCATGGCCTTAACCTCAAACCAGGTGCAATGGCGGCTATTTCACGACGATTGAGTGCCGCTGGCATAGATGTTTTGCAGGTCACCCTGTCGGGGCATGACACCAAAAGTCTCTCTGATATGGAGCGCATTGAAGAGTTTAGACGCGCGAGCTATACGCTTTGGCGTAGCGAAGTTGCGGCGGCTTATGTCGAGCTGGCAGACTACGCGAACGACCACCAGTTGCCGAAATACTTGGTCGCCTATTCGATAGGTGCTTTGCTCGGGGCTGATTTGCTGATCGATGCAGAGCCTGCGGTTGCCTACGATAAAATGGTGTTGTTGTCACCGGCACTTTCCTTGCGAGCCACGTCACAGCTGTTAAGGCCATTTTCGTTGTTCCCCGATTTGATTATGCCCAGTTTTTCTCCAAGTGTTTACCATGCCAATTGGGGGACGCCGATGGCGGCTTACAATGCGCTCTATGATGGACTGCACCATTTCGAAAAGGGTGCTTCGAATCAGCTTAATATTCCGTCTCTGATCGTTATTGATAAAGGTGATGAGCTGGTCTCAGCACACGGGATTGAAGGCTTTATCGAATCTCACCAACTGACGCAGTGGCAGTTCTCGACCGTTCGCAAGGGGAGCGATGCGATGACCTGGTATCATCATCTGCTCATTGATGAACTCACCTTAGGTCGAGCCGCCTGGAATGATATGATGCAGCAGATTGAAGATTTTTTGTTGCAGGATTAGCTATGACCCCAGAACAAGCCGACAACCTGATTTGTCCGTTGTGCCAAATGCCGCTGAACCTCGCGCAGCGGCAGTTAACATGCAACAACCGCCATAGTTTTGATATAGCCCGGCAAGGTTATGTCAATCTGTTGCCTGTGCAGCATAAAAAGTCCAGGTCGCCGGGTGACAGTAAATTGATGGTGCAAGCAAGAAAATCGTTCTTGCAGGCAGGCTTTTACCAACCCATTGCCAAGGCATTAAGTGAATCAGTTATTGAACTGGCGAAAGCTTCTCCCGTACACACTATTCTGGATGCTGGCAGCGGCGAGGGCTACTATCTTGATAATCTCTTGTTGTCACTGGCAGAATTTATGCCAGATAATTCAGCAACCAGGGTGAGCTATGGTGTCGATATTTCGAAAGACGCTGTTCTTGAAGCGGCAAAGAGAAACAAGCAGGTCAGCTGGATCGTGGGCAGCAATGCGCGTTTACCCGTAAAAGACCATTCACTTGATCTCATTATTTGTCTGTTTGGCTTCCCATGCTATGAAGAGTTTACGCGTAAGCTTCGCACCGGCGGGCATATCCTGATTGTCGACTCGGGAGCGGATCATCTGATCGAGCTACGGGAAGTCATCTACCCTGAAGTGAAAAAATCTCCACCCCCTCAGCACACAGAACTTTTAGCATTAGGCTGTAAAGAGGTGTCACAACGTTCAGTGCGGTTTACTATTTCGCTAGACACTGCCGAAACCATTCATAACTTACTGGTGATGACACCGCACATGTATAAAGCCTCTCAGGCTGGTCGTGATGCGGCGGAAAGCCTTGAAAGTATCGAGCTGACCGTTGATGTTGTTTTGCGAGTGTTTGCGTGTATTGATTGAATGCTTCGAACAAAAAACACGGCGCGGGCGCCGTGTTGGTTAGGTTATGTTTCTCGGCAATCTCAATGAGTTAACATTTCACTAAAACTCAGCCTCTGAAAGCGCCATTAGTGATTCCTTGCCAGCCTGAACATCAGCTGCCAGGGTACTCATTTCGGCTTGAAATAAACGGTAGAAATGGTCCGCTGCTTTCTGTTTACCCGTAAGAAACTCGGGCCGATATTTGCCAATAACGTTTGCCTGCCGACTGGTTTGCGCCATGTGAGCCCAAAATACGGCAAGGGTGGTTAGGGCAAACATTCGCAGCAACGGCGTAGCGCCGGCGGCAGCTTGCTCTGCATCTTTCGCGTTAGACATCAGCCAGGCGAGTGTACCCTGCAGAGTTTTAATAAACTGTCTGCAGGCATTTTGATGTGTGCTGTCGGTGATGCCTGAAAGCATCGTCTCCAGCTCAGCAAAATAGGTGCGTGCCAGACGGCCGCCGTGCATGGGGAGTTTTCTTCCTACCAGATCAAGTGCCTGGATACCATTTGTTCCCTCATAAATTCTCGCAATGCGTCCGTCCCTCATTAACTGTTCAACGGGCCAGTCTTGCGTAAAACCGGCACCACCCATGCTTTGCAGAGCCTGGTCGCAGCTGCTGTAGCCTTCATCGGTTAAGAACGCTTTTACGATGGGTGTCATCAGCTGCACAATATCTTCTGAGCGTTGCCTCTGTGCTTCATCTGCGTGGGCATGACTGATATCTAAATGCAGGCCGGTCCAATATGCCATTGCGCGAGCACCTTCGACGATAACTTTTTGCCGCAACAGCATGCGTCGAACATCTGGATGTACGATGATTGGATCGGCCTTTCCTTGAGGGTTTGACGGACCACTTAATGACCTGCTTTGCAAGCGATCTTTGGCAAAACCCAATGAAACCTGATACGCCGTTTCGGCAAGACCCAACCCCTGAATACCTACCATAATCCTGGAGGCATTCATCATAGTGAACATACACTTCAAGCCCTTATTTGGCTCGCCAACCAGCCAGCCCTTCGCATTTTCAAAATTCATCACGCAGGTAGCAGAGCCCTTGATTCCCATTTTGTGTTCCAGGCCACCGCAAAACGCTGGGTTGCGAGTGCCATCTGGTAACACTTTAGGGACAAGAAACAGACTGATACCGCGGCTGCCTTCCGGAGCATCGGGAAGCTTTGCCAGAACGAGATGGATGATGTTATCGACCAAATCCTGTTCGCCTCCCGTAATCCAGATTTTAGTACCTGATATTTCATAAGTACCATCTGCTACCGGTATCGCTTTGGTGGTTATCAGGCCCAGATCTGTGCCGCACTGTGGCTCCGTCAAGCACATGGTTCCTGTCCATTCGCCTGCTACCAGTTTTGGTAAGTACACCGACTGCAAGTAGTCATCTCCATGTTCTGTCAGGCAATCAATAGCCCCATGCGATAGGCCAGGGTACATACCAAAAGACAGGTTAGACGAACAGACCATCTCATCGACGACCATTTTTAATAGGTGCGGCAGACCTTGTCCACCGGCCTCTGGTTTAGCAGACAACGCAGACCAGCCACCTTCTTTATAGGTTTGATACGCTTCTTTGAAGCCTTTTGGGGTCGTTACCAGTTTGCTCTGCGGATCGTAAGTACAGCCTTGTTGATCGCCATCATGATTTATCGGCAGTAGTACGTTTTCTGCGAGTTTGGCGGCTTCTGCGATAATGGCCTGCAGCATATCTTCCGTTGCGTCTTCGAATCCGGGTAATTGTGCCAGCTGCGCGGCATTTAGCACGTCGAATAGGACAAAGTTCAAGTTATCGATAGGGGTTTTGTAGTGACTCACGTTCTACCTCTCTTGGGTGGCGTTGTGATTCTGCCGATTAAGTGCGGCGTTATTAGGTGCTTTCGTTTCCGCTTATGAACATTACAGTTCCATGGCGTGGTTTATCCTCATGTCAGCTTTTACGGTTAGGTTTAGAGTTTGGATCTCTCTAGCTATTTTTTACGCTTGTAAAATATGTGTGGGGAAGTTGTTGTCTGGGCAGACAGGTTTGTGCGTCCCAATGTTGTATCGATTGAATTTACCGCTGCTATACTCAGCATATCTTCTTTAAAGTTGGTTTGATTTTTATGACCCAGAATGATGCCCAGACAGCACTGACCGCACTCCAGCAAAAGTATGTAGCGGCTTTACCCGCCCGGCTGAGCCATATCAGCCAGTTGTGGGATAACCTTAAGCAGGTGAACTGGAGCGAAAAGAACCTGAGTAGTTTATACACGCTCGTGCACCAGTTGGCGGGCAATGGCAAGACCTTTGGTTATGAGCAATTAAGTTTGCATGCCAGCGAGCTGGAAATGATGCTTATGCCGCTGGTGGAGTCGGGGTTGCCGCCAAGCGCCGCTGAAAAAAAGGGGGTAGAGAATAAAATAAAGCTGCTGCAGAAATCTGGGCTAAAAGATCCAGACCCTCAGCCGCCTATGCCACTCGCTTCGGTGGCCGAGAACCATGGTCGCATTTTTGTGGTCGACGATGACCCGGTTTCTCTCACTTACTTCGAGCTTGTCCTTCAAGATCTGGGGTATGAAGTGGCTCGTTTTCAATATCTTAAGGACCTCTATGCAGCGTTGAAAACACAGACACCAGATCTTCTAATAATGGATGTGGTTTTAACAGAAGGTAAGATGGCCGGGATTGACGCGATTCAAAAGGTGCGCGCTCTGTGCCACGAACAACTGCCTATCGTGGTGATTTCTGCAAGAACTGATTTTGTCGCCAAGCTTAAAGCGGTGCGGGAGGGTGCCAATGGTTTTCTGGTTAAACCCATCAGTGATGTGCAAATACTAAAAAGTATTATTGAAGATAACCTGCACACGGGGGGCGCTAATGATCAGAGCGTTCTGGTAATTGATGATGACGAATATCTTGCCGAAAGTTTAATGCATGTTTTGAACGCGGCAGGCTATCAAGCACGGGCGATTAACAACCCGGCAGAGATATTCAAGGCACTGGATGTCCAGGTGCCGCAGGTTATTCTGATGGATTTTCATATGCCGCACTGCAGTGGCATTGAGCTGGCAGAAATGTTGCGTCAGGACGAGCGCTATATGACTATTCCTGTTGTGTTTCTGTCGACAGAAAGAAGTCTTGAAATTCAGCAGCAGGCCGTCAGTCTTACTGGCAATGAGTTTCTTGTTAAACCGGTTGAGCCGAAAAAACTGCAGGCGATTCTGGCAAATGTTATTCAACAATCCAGGCGACTGCGTAGCCAGATTAACAGTGTGAGCCAGTATCAGCTGGGTAGCCGGCTGGTCAATCAGCAATGGTTTTTTGCCGAGCTCGAAGCGATTGTCTCGGCCGCACAAAATCAGCCACGATCACATTACCTCAGTTACATCATTCTTGATAAAACACAGTTTCTGCGGCAGCGATTGGGTTGGACCGGCATGGTGGAGTTTTCTGATCAGTTTGGTCAATGGCTGGCCGTAAAAGTGGGAGAGGGTAATTACCTTTCACAGGGAGATAATCATGCATATCTACTTATTACCCAGCCGCTTACACCTGTGGAGGCTGATGAGTATCATCACGATCTGGTTAAGCGTATTGCCAAAAAAGAGTTTACGGTGGCACAAAGCCAGATATCGGCGACCGTCAGTATTGGCTATTACCGGATAGATCAACAGACGGCTGGCGTGGATAGCGCGCTCTCCCAGGTTGAGCAGGGTGCGAACGATATCGTCAAGCAAGGTGGCAACACCGCCGTGCTTTGGACAGGACAGACGGTTGCAGAAAAGGCTGAAGTCAGTCAGGTGGATGACAGTATTGCCAATGCAGTACGCAACAAAGCCTTTCGACTGGTTTATCAGCCCATCGTTAATCTCGATACAAATGAAAAGTTTTTTGAAGCATTAGTTCGCATTCAGGACGACAAAAACAAGCTGATTTTACCTGCTCAATTCATGCCTTATATTAAGCAGCGGCAGTTAGAGTTTGAGTTGGATCGATGGGTGTTCGAAAGCACCATAAAGACGTTACAGAGCTACAGTACTCAAGAGCAAGAAGCGTTAACCTTATTTGTTAAACTGGCGCCAGTCGACAAAGACTTAAATCGATATATCCCTTTTATTAGTAATGTTTTGCGCAACTCTAGCTTGCGTGGAAAGCAAAAACTTTATTTACAGGTAAGTGAAAGCTGGGCACTAACGAACCAGGATCGGTTACAAAAGAATATGCGAGATATGCGTGCATTCGGCTGCGGTTTCGTGCTCGATCATGCCGGTGTAGACGAGCACAGTATTGCACTGATCAATCGCCTGGCACCAGATTTTATCCGCCTGGACAGCTCGCTGATCCAGTCAATGAGTAATAACAAAGCGCAGCAGGCTAAAATAAAAGCGCTGCTCACCTCGTCGCAAGAGGCTTCTATCAAGGTGATCGCAGGCAATGTGGAAGACGCATCCACTTTCGCCCAGCTATGGGGTATGGGGGTACGGTATTTTCAGGGATATTTCATTCAGCAACCTGATCCCAAACTAAACTTTGAGCCAGTTGATTTGTAATGAGCGTCTATTGAGCCTTTTGTAAATGCAAGATTAGTTTCCCTGGCAGGGAATTTTCTTGATCAATCTCCTCGTCTCTGATGTCACCTATTGAAGTCGTATCTTTGCTTTTCGCACATTGTGAAATGCTGCAATTTCTTTTCTGTCTGTTTGTTTATTGTTCATGTTAGTTGTATTATAGCGTACGCGTGTAAGCTGTAATATTTATGTATTTCTTATGGTTAAGTTATCCGTATTTTTTATACTGAACAAGCTTACGACAATTAAACAAGCAGGATGGAAAGGTTCATGAGTAGTCTAAGCGTTGAAAAAAGCGAGGGATTTGCTGATTTTATGCGCAGTGCAAATCACTGGCTGGGTAAGAAAATATTTAATACTGACAGTGTGTCAGCCTATTTTGAGCCGATTGTTCAACTCGTGTCGCCGATGTGGTCGGCAGGGGAATGCACTGCGAAGGTGCTTGATATTTATACCGAATCAAAAGACATATTTACCTTACGATTAACCGTCTCAAATCGTTGGGGTGGATTTGTTCCGGGGCAGTTCGTTGGCATCACGGTTAACAAAAACGGCACAAGGCTTACGCGTTACTTCAGTGTTTCATCGGCACCCGCTTTGTGGCGTGCTAACGGAATTGTTGAATTTACTATTCGCCGGCAGGCTTCGGGTGTCGTGACGAACTGGATTCCTGAGCACCTGTACGCTGGAAGTCAGGTATCGATTAGCCCGGCCATGGGCGAATTTACCTATCGTCAGAAGAATGAACCAGCTTTGTTTATTGCAGGTGGTTCGGGCATTACGCCTTTTCGCAGCATCCTGCAGGATTTAAGCGATACCGGGTCTGTGGCAGATGTTCACCTTTTGTACTATTGCGATGGTCCGACGCACTTGTTTAAAACCGAGTGGACGCGCATTCAGATGCGTTGCCCCGGTATTAAAGTGACCTTTATTGATGCATTGGCTCAAGGGCGGTTTGGTACGGCGCATTTATTCGAGTTTGTTCCTGACTTTCATCTTCGAGACATCTATATCTGCGGCCCTGGTCCAATGATTTCTGCGGTTCGGGAGACGTTGAAGAAAGAGAGAATTGACGACGAACGTGTGTTTTTCGAATTTTTTGGTGCCGCGCCTATGATGGCAGACAGTCTTGTTGAGGCGGTGCCTGATAGTGTCGCCAAGGTGGTTTTTCAGCAGTCCGGCAAGATCGTTACCACTGTAGATAAACCTGCCACCTTGTTAGAAATGGCCGAGTCAGCGGGATTGTCACCGGTGACGGGCTGCCGAATGGGCGTTTGTCACCAATGTATCTGTCAGAAAAGCAGTGGTCGTGTGCTAAATACACTAACAGGAAAAACCTCTGATAACGGCGCTGGTGAGGTGCAGTTGTGTGTTTCGGTGCCGGTTAGCGATGTGACGCTGGCGTTATAAGCAAATGAAAGTGAAAAGAAATTTATAATGGAAGGTGAAGGAATGAAAAAGCTCACTGAGGAGCAGCTGGCTTCTTTTGAACAAGAAATTACGGCAATCCGTGATGCAGAGGCGGCCGATCTGGGTCAGAAAGATGCAGACTATATTCGGCGGGTCATACTCGTGCAGCGTGTTGCCGAAATTGTAGGCCGTATTATGCTGGTGCTTGGATTCATCCATCCGGTTTTCTGGTTATTGGGGGTTCTCTCGCTGGCCGCGTCAAAGATACTCGACAATATGGAGATCGGTCACAATATCCTGCATGGCCAGTATGACTGGATGAACGATCCGCATCTGAATTCGCGAAAATTTGAATGGGATATTGCCTGCGATGCTGGCTCCTGGAAGCGCGTGCATAATTATGAGCACCACACCTACACCAATATTGTCGGCAAAGATCGCGATTTTGGCTATGGTTTGCTGCGATTGAGTAATGACTTTGCCTGGCGTGTTAAAAACCTTTGGCAGGTTGGCACCTACATGTTACTTAGTCTGTTGTTTGAGTGGGGAATTGCCTATCACGAGTTAGCGGGTGAGCGAGTTTTTACCCGCAAGAAAAAGAAAGAAGGTCGCAAAGGCTTTGTGACGGATGAGCAGTTAAAGAAAGCGTTTTTTGGCAAGGCCGGGCGCCAGATATTTAAGGATTATATTTTCTTCCCGATCATTGCAGGCCCGATGTTCTTTTCAGTTTTGTTAGGAAATTTCATTGCCAATCTTATTCGTAATCTTTGGACTTCGACCATCATATTCTGTGGCCACTTTACCGATGGCATCCATACTTTTACAGAGGAAGAATGTGCCGGTGAAAGCCGTGGCCAATGGTACTATCGACAAATGCTGGGGTCGTCCAATCTTGAGGCGAAGCGATGGTTTCATATTATGACCGGACACTTAAGCTGCCAGATAGAGCATCACTTATTTCCGGATATTCCCGCACATCGCTATGTCAATATGGCGCCAAAGGTCGCAGCAGTTGCCGAAAAATATGGCATACCTTACAACACCGGCCGGTTCTCTACCCAGTACCTATCGGTTCTTAAGCGCATCATTAAGTATTCCTTTCCGGTACGGGAAGCGTCACAGGGCGCGTCCCTGTCAAGTGCTCGCTAACCGAAAATTTGATCTCTTATTATTGCCTTTTGGGAGCTTCGGCTCCCTTTTTTTATTCTTCAATGTCAATCAGCTTGAAGCTCTGTTTTCTTATTGTTAGACCGACATTACTCGCCATAGCATTTGTAGTAATTCGATAGACGTATACAATGAAACGCTTCAATTTGTTATTTGCTAGGGGAAAGTTATGGAAGGCGGATCAACGACATTGTTCATCGTGTCGCTAGGGCTCATTATCAGCTGCGTTATCGTTATTACTCTGTTTATTGTTTATGTACACACAATGCCCGGAAAAATTGCTGAACAGCGCAACAATCCGCAAGCCAAGGCAATTGAAATTACATCGCTATTGGGCCTGCTGGCTTTTCCGTTATGGATGGCAGCGCTTATTTGGGCCTATCTGACGCCTTTTACGGTGTCTGTTGCCGTTACTGACGGTGAAGCAGATAAGCCAAAAGGTATTCCTGAGAATAACAATCCGCAAGTATCTGGTACTTCAAACGAAAAAGGTGAGGTTTAAACATGGAATTGTTAGTGACGGTCGCCTATTTCTGTTTGGTGTGGTTGGTATTTTACAAGTATCAGTGGTTACGATTTTCGTTAGTATGGAAGTTTGTTGTCTTCGGTGTCTATGCTGCCGCCGTTCTGACAGAAGTGATTTTATTGGGGCAAACAACGCCTTACTCGAAAGAGTTGGTTGTGGAGCGCTATGTTATCCCGCTGGCCCCGGAGTTTGGTGGCCTGGTAAGTGAGGTTCATGCCCAGGCAAATGTGCCGCTTAAAAAAGGCGATCCGATTTTTTCAATGGATAAGCAAACCTGGGAAGATCAGCGGGATGAGGCGCAAGCCGCTTTGGATGCTGCCGAATATCAGAAAAAGTCATTACAAGCCAAGTTAGCGGATGCCACATTAAAACTCGACGAGGCCAAGACGCTGGTGGCCAAGCAGGTGATGGCTGCTCGTGAACTGCCATTGCGTCAAGACGCTGTGAATGACCTGACCGCGCAGATTGCAGCCATGGAGAGTACCTTTGGTGGATTGGTCGCCGCCTTGGATGAAGCAAACTATAATGTTGAACATGCGACAATCGTGGCCCCGGTAGACGGCTATTTAGTTGATTTTATGTTGCGTCCGGGTGCCTTTATCCGAATTAAGCAGCCGGTAGCCAGTTTTGTTAGCACGGATGAACTCTACTTGTTGGCAGCGATTGATCAGCGGGCAGCGCAATGGGTGAAACCAGGTGACAGCGTGCATTTTGCGCTAAGTATGTACCCTGGACGTATCTTTAACGCAGAAGTTGACCACCTGATCCACGCTACTGCATCGGCTCAGATACAGGTTTCTGCGACTCTGCCAGGGATGAAGAGCTTAAAACCCAGTGAGTACTTTTTTGTGAAACTAAAGCCCGTTGGAGACTTTAGTGAGACACCGCTGGTATTTGGGGCGGGTGGCCTGGCCGCTATTTTTACAAGTAAATCGATTGATTTGGTGCAGGTTATTCGAATGATCGAGATTCAGTCCGAGAGCATTCTTAACTACGTTTACAACCCATTTTAAAGCGCCAGCCAGACGTATCAGGTACCGAGCAAGCGTTATCCGTTTTCGGTGCCTGATACACCTACATTAACCTCTGCCTGAGCTGGCACGAGTGTCAGGGCAATTCAGGCGTCGGCAGATAGGTCGAACATACAAGCAGTTGTCGGAACTGACGCCGTGTCGGTCAGCTAAAAACAAAATACGCGGCGGTGAAGTCTAGTGCTACATCACCAATGATGTCCTCAATCGGTCCGATTTCTGCGCCTGCTTTTAACTCAAGATAGCTTGCTACATCGACTACCAGGTCTCCATTGTCTTCCTGATACAATACCGCTTCATCGGTGATAGCTCGTAACAGGTGTTTCTTTTGATTGTTGGATACAGCGATTTCCTGAATGCTCATATTTCTCCTGGGGTTTGGCGATCAACATTGGTGTAGATGATAAAGGTTAGCAATTTACAGTAATAAGGTCGTGTACGGAAGCCTGCGCAACGCGCTCGTGGCGTCAGGGTCTTTCTTGGTCAATGTGATTTTTGTTTCTACGCTTCATGTCATGGCAAGTTACTTTCATATCGCTATACTCGGCGGGATTCAACGCTCGAAATTATTAACATCGGACGACCAGATTTATTAGCAACGATTACCAGCAAATTTATTTAAGGCAACAGCTTATGAGCTACGACCAGCATAATCTGCAACGAGACTATTTGATCAATCGCAACATAAAGACAGTAACTAGTAGGGTGCTTAGCGCGCTGTTTACGCTTTTCGTCACAAGTGGCATAACCGGGCAATGCTATGCAGAGCAGGCGTCTGCAGAGATGGTCAGGGTGCCGATACTAAGTGCGCCCTATGATTTGAGTCGCGTCATTAAAGACGAGATTGTCTCCGCGGTTGGATTGACCGCAGGCGTCTCGGCAGACGCGGCGTTGTTTACTATAGGAGGCTTGAGCCTTGATGCCTATGTATTGTCACTACCATTGCAAGCAGACGTCAAACGGCGAGTAATTAAGCGTATTTCCACTCCGGTGTATGCTATTCGATTGGGTTATTTTCTTGCGATGTTTAAAGAGCGCTACAGCACGACGGAAGAGGTGACGCCATTCAGAGAATACGTGAAGTCTCAGTATCAAGAAAATGAGCTGCCAGGAATGGAGCATTCACTATTTACCTGGAACGAGACGGCAACTGAAGATAACACACAAAAATCAGGTGCCGAGCCGCTAGTAGATCGAGAACTGATAGCAACTTTTGTGACTATCTTTGATGCGCTTCATAGTGAAGACCCCATCCTTCTGAGTGACGAAATACCCGATCACTACGAATATCTGACACGTAGCGCTGAGGATATGGCATTGGTCAGAAAGATTCAGCCACTGATTATCGATATATTGACGCGACTAGAAAAATCAACGAAATCAGGGGATATCAAAGATGCGATAAGCACGATTATTAAAGATGATCTGGCGTATCGAGAAGGGGATGTGAATAACAAGGCCGAAGCCGTTACGATCAGTCTGATCGATTTCGTGCGCATGAATACGCTAAAAAACTACCGGCAGTACCGTCTGGAGGCGGCGCGGGTTGAGGCATTTAAGGGCTGGATGCTGCAAAAGTTTAGTGATGACCCGCAAGAGCTGATCAGGTTTTTAGAAGCACAGAACGACCGACGCCACGCCGTGCAAATTACCGTAGATGGGTTGCAGGGCGAGTACCTTAAAAGTTTAACACAAGCAGTCCCCGGACCATTTTTAACCGAGGTTTATAAGAACCACCAGAATAAGGAATCATTCCGACCCGCGACCGCAAACGTATCCTCTCCGGAAGTGACTCCTAAAATGGAGTTTCTGGATGCATTAATGACCCGTGACAACCAGTATCAACTCCTTCAAGACTCGCGCTATCTGCCTTTTTTTAAACAGATTTATCAAAACTATGCTTTGGCGCTTTCTGCAGGTGGCATTTCCTCTACACCCACCATCAGTGTAAGAAACTTGCCCTTAATATGGACGGGGGCAGGGGTGGCGGGTAAAAAAGGCACTGGGGTGCCGAACTTCCACTTTGTTGATAGACAGCAAGACCGGGCTTATTACTTTTTCGGAAACGATGCACTACAGCTTGACCTGCTGTTAGCTACCAATAACGTGCAAACCATGTTTGATCGCCTTAACCATCTGAAGACATTAAATTGTAATGCCCAGTACGATTGGAACGCCCATGTCAGTTTTGATGCCTTGATCAACCTTGCCCTGGGGGAATCTGCACGGGATTTTGGCGAGTTGCTTTGTATAAAAGAGCTGCGCTACAGAGCGATGACAGAGCAATCCCTAAGAGAAGATCGTATTGCCCTGATCGACGAGCTGAAACAATACCAAGCCCTCCGTTTTTGGCGACCATTTGCCCTGGTTTCAAAACACCTGCTGATTAAAAGCCGTATTGAGCAGTTAGCGATTAAAGGTGAAAAAGGCATGCCCGATTATCTGCTTGCGTACTTTCCCTGGCCGGATCACTTCGCTCATTTTGTGGGGCCGTTTAGTGATGAAATAATGTCTCCTACCGGAGAGCTTAATCGGCTCGACTACTGGTTGGGTGAAATTACGAAAGCCTATCAACAGGCTGGCAGTTACGACAGAACCCTCTGGGGGATGGCAGGTGATCATGGTCTGGCAACTATTTTCTATTATCTAAACCCTGAAACAGAAGCGCTGGCGGATATCAGTCGCGAAATAGAGGCGGTTACTGGAAGGCCGTTAATTGTAGAGAAAATTTCATCAGATGAAGGTGAAGGGCCTAAAATTACCAATGCATTGAATTACCCCAGCAATAAAGGCGTGGATGTTGTTGTCGCCTCGACGGCGGGTGGTAATTTTATGATGGATTTCTTTATTGACCAAGGCGCCAACTGGTCGCAGCAGCCCCTCTATACAGACATGATTCAATGGCGGCCCATTTCCTATCAGGCGCCACAGGCAGGCATTGATATGATTGCTGAAATCAGTGAACGGCTGAAAGAATCACTCGACTATCTGGTGGTACGTGAATCTCCCTGCAATGTTGAACAATGCAGCATCCGGTTGGTGGCACACCGTGGGGGCGTGAGGCATGACGAGATTATCAGCCGCATCGGAGACAAAATTCACTATGGTGCAACGAAGGGTAAACCTGTTTTGTTAGACCTTGATAAACCGAATCCATATCGAAATATGCCCACGACCGAAGCGCAAAGGACGCAGAAAGGCCTGATGCAACGCTGTGTCGTAGAGGCCCAGAGCCGCGATCTAAAGACTTGGTGCACTGAGAAGGAGTGGCGAATGCTCGCTTTTTTTAGCCCACGCCCCGACTCAGTAAATCAATTGGCGCATCTGTATGACGAAGATCGAGCAGGAACGATTAATCTCTTTCCTAAGGAAGGTATTGGTTACAACACCAAAGTACCAGGCCGGCATGCGGGTGAGCACTTCCACGAAAAAGATGCCTATATCGGCTTTTGGGGAGCGCCAGTGACAACCGCGCAGCAACTTCATGCAATAGACAACGGCTCACTGGCACCGACAATGTATGACTACCTCATTGGAGAGCAGGCTGCGTCTGCCAAAGTTGGCGTGACAAACACGGATGCCGGTTGGGGGTTCCCCTCCGTGCTGAATCAGTTGGTGCAGTAATCTATTCTTGGCAGGCTGATTACTGTGGCTGTGTAAACTGCAACTCAACCAGCCGCTGGTAAAGGCTGCAGCGCTGCATCAGTGTGGGGTGATCGCCGACCTCAATAAGCTTGCCATGATCAAACACCGCTATGTTGTCGGCATGCTGAATCGTCGATAACCGGTGCGCGATGATCAGCGTGGTGCGACCCTGCATCAGGGCTTCCAGTGCCTTCTGTACGTGATGCTCGCTTTCACTATCAAGCGCACTGGTGGCTTCATCCAGTAATAAAATCTGGGGGTTCTTCAGGATGGCTCGGGCAATGGCAATGCGCTGGCGCTGGCCACCAGATAGGCGCACGCCTCTTTCACCCAAATGGCTTTGATAGCCCTGTGGCAGCTTGAGGATAAAGTCGTGGGCATGAGCTTTTTTCGCCGCCTCGATCACTTCTGCTTCAGTTGCATCGGGCTTGCCGTAGCGAATGTTATGCATCACATCGGCACTAAAAAGCGCTGGCTGCTGCGGTACCAGTGCCATTGATTGCCGTAGTTCTTTGGGGTCAAGCGCTCTTAGATCTACGCCACCAAGACTGATGGTGCCTGACTGGGGATCGTAAAATCTTTGCAGCAGCTCGAATAAGGTGGATTTTCCCGCTCCGGAAGGGCCAACCAGCGCAAGCACTTTTCCTGCCTCTACTTTTAATGAGAGCTGATCGGTAGCGGCCTGATTGGGGCGGGAAGGGTAATGGAAGCTGACGTTTTTGAACTCGATTTCAGCGGTTAGCTCTGCTACCGACTGCGGATTGTCTACCGGTGCGACTATATGACTTTCTACCTGCAGAATTTCGATCAGCCTTTCTGTTGCCCCGGCTGCCCGTTGCAATTCTCCAAACACCTCAGAAATAGTGGCCAACGACGAGGCGACAATAATGGCATAAAAAACAAACGCGCCTAGCTGGCCGCCACTCATGTTGCCCGCGATAACATCGCTGCCGCCCACCCAAAGCATACCCGTGATAGCACCGAAGACAATAAGAATGACACTGGCAATAAGTGTGGCTCGCTGCTTCACCCGACGCCGACCAATGGCAAACGAGCGTTCAACCTCTGCCATAAATGCGGCACGTTCTTCTGGCTCACGTGTGTAACTTTGCACCGTTTTAATGTTCTCGATGGCTTCTCCGGCGTAGCTGCCGACATCAGCCATGGAATCCTGACTTTTGCGCGACAGTGCCCGTACCCGACGCCCATAAAGTAGGATTGGAATCAGTATGAAAGGCACGCCAATCATCACGATCATCGTCAGCTTAATATTGGTGGCGAACAGCATAATGAGGGCGCCGATAAACATCAGCAGGCTGCGCAGTGCCATCGAAAATGACGAGCCGATAATGCTTTGTAGCAGTGTCGTGTCGGTGGTAATGCGAGACATAATGTCGCCACTGCCATGGGTTTCGAAATAGCTGGGATGTAAGGTAATCACGTGGTTAAACACCGCCAAACGGATATCTGCGCTAACCCGCTCCCCAAGCCAGGAAACCAGATAAAACCGTGCGTAAGTGCCAGCCGCTATCAGCAGCGTTATCATCAGTATAAAAAAGATCGCCTGGCGCAGTTGTTCTAGTGATTGCTGCGCAAACCCCTCGTCGATGAGCATGCGTACACCTTGCCCCACCGAAAGCATCACAGCGGCGGTAAATATCAGCGCAATAGCGGCGGCTACAATGGTACCGAGGTAGGGACGAATAAAACGAGTCAGCTCGAATAAGATACTTAGTTTCTTACGGGGGCTTTCTTTAACAGAGATAGCTTCAGAGGGCATAGATCATTCACAGTTGCGAAAAAGGGTGACGGCTATGATCAGTGTTGGGGTGAACTCTGCGTAATCAAGTAAATTTGGGCAGTTATTTTTGTCAGGCGTGATCTTCAGGGGTTTATCTGCTTCAAGCTCTCATCTATACAGTGACTGTAACGTAGAGAGCTGCGAAGTTGCATCATAAAACTGTCAGATGTTATCGCTAATAACCTGCTACTATTAGTGATGGCGTGCGTTTCTCATGGTGCGACTACTGGACGTTTTAAATACAAGGCGGGGCAACAGGAATGCGTGGCACAGAGAAAACGCTGACGACGGTAAAGTCGGGAGACAACCAACCAATCAGCATTGTCGCGCTGTTGGGCTCTGCTGGTGGCCTTGCTCCCATTCAGACAATTTTGGCTGATACGCCCGATGATACCGGTGCCGCTTTTTTTGTCCTGCAGCATTTAGCCCCTGACAACGATAGCATGCTGCCGGATATCCTGAGAAACCACTGTAGTATGCCTGTGCTCTCCGCCGTTCATGACGAGCTGGTGCAAGCCAACACCATCTATGTGGCACCCCCTGGTTATTTTGTGACGTTGTCGAATGGCCAAATCGCATTAAAGTCGCACAAAGGGTTGGAGATCCGCAGCCATATTTTTAATACGTTTCTAGAGTCCCTTGCGATCGATCAGAAAGAAAAGGCCGTCGCAATTGTGCTCTCTGGTGCTTGTGATGATGGTCGGGTGGGCGCCATTGTTGTGCGTCAGGCGGGCGGTCTGGTTATTGTGCAAGACCCGGAAACGGCTGAATTTCGATCAATGCCTGATCGGGTTATTGAAATGAATGCGGCCGATATTGTGCTGACGCCGGAAAACATTGCACCGATGTTAGTGGCGCTTATCAAGGATAGCCACCAGAGTCTGAGTCTTGACCCGAACTCGTCCGGCTATCTAAGAATTATGTCGATACTGAAAAACACCTGTCACGTCGACTTCTCGCGTTACAAACTATCCACGGTACAGCGGCGTATTTCCCGCAGAATTTTATTGAACAAGCAGTGCAATGATATTGACAGCTACCTTCAGTTAATTAGTCATTCTGTGTCCGAAACAGAGCTGTTAGGGAGCGATCTACTCATTGGTGTCTCTTCATTTTTTAGGGATAAAGGTGTTTTCGAAGAGCTAAGATCGACGGTTATACCTGAACTGTTTAAAGAAGCGCAAGGCCGAGAATTAAGACTATGGGTCGCTGGCTGTGCGACGGGAGAAGAAGCCTACAGCTATGCCATGCTTTGTCTCGACTACATGCAGTCTCAGGGCATCTCGCAACAGGTCAAAATACTTGCCAGTGATATTAATCCTGAGTCCATCCGCAAAGCCAATGCGGGTACCTATCCAAAAAGCATTTCTAAACAACTTCCCGAACAGGCAATTGAAAAATATTTCTTAGACCATGGTGACGAGTACCAGGTCACGGAGGAACTCAAGAAACTGGTCGTTTTTTTCAGGCATGACTTAACCGAGGATATCCCGTTCAGCAATATAGACTTGATTAGCTGCCGCAACGTCTTTATCTACTTGAAGCCTGAAATACAACAGCATGTGGTACGTTGTTTTGGTTTTGGATTAAAAAAGGAGGCATTCTGATCCTTTCACCCAGTGAAACACTGGGAAGCAACAGCAGCTTTGAGCTGCTAAACGAACGCTGGCGTATTTACGAGCTGGCCAATAAACCGCGTTTTTTGGCATCGGCACTACCCGGATGGAGAATGGCCATGGATCAGCCTTTTAACGCTACCCTGAAAAAAGCCAATATGAGCCGAAGCGCGAGTGACGATATTGTGCGCGAGCGGTTGTTGCAAATGCTTGCAGGAAGGTACTTGCCCCTGGTTTTGGTGGTAACGTTGCAGGGAGATATTGTCTACATATTGGGAGACAGCACAGACTTATTGCATTTTCCCAGTGGCGAACCCGTCAATGACCTATCACGACTAAAAGACCCGAATCTGCGGTTGCCAATATCGATGGGGTTAAAGAACTTCGAAGATAAAAAAGAGGCGTTGGTATTTTCCAGTGTTCCTGTCGTGCTGGGTAAAAAAAGCATCCTGATTGATTTAAGCATCAACAAGCTGCCAGGGGGTAAAAATCAGGGCGATCTCTTTGCGGTTTTATTTGAGAAAGTCAGTACCGCCGATATTCCCGCAGGCGTTGATGAAGATAAATTCAACCTCGACCAAATGACATTGCAACGTATTAGTGATTTAGAAGAAGAACTCTATTTTACTAAGCAAAATCTGCGCAGCGCAGTGGAAGAGCTTGAGGCGACCAATGAAGAGTTGCAGTCGGCCAACGAAGAAATGCAGTCTGGCAATGAAGAGCTGCAAAGCACGAATGAAGAATTACAGTGTTCCAATGAAGAATTGCTGGTCGTTAATAATGAATATCAACAAAAAGTAGCAGAACTCGCCGCACTGAATGACGATATCAATAACCTGATGATCAGTTCTAACATCATTAATTTGTTCGTAGATGAAAACAAAAGCATTCGCCAGGTATCCCCCGGTGCCTGCCAATTGTTGCATTTGTTGCCACAGGATATTGGTCGCCCGATAGCGCATATTGCCCACCATTTAAGAGGCGTGAATCTGGAGGAGGTAGTCGAGGGGGTCCTTGCTACAGGTGTTGCTTGTGAAGTTGAAAACGTTGCTAATAGCGGTTTAATTTACGTGATGCGGGCCAATCCATTTCTTACGGCCACGGGGGATATATCGGGAGCGACGCTTAACTTTCTGGACATTACGACCATTCGAAAAATATCCACAGAGAAGGAACAACTGGCGGCGGTGGTTACCCACTCTCAAGACCCGATTGTTATCCACTCGCTCGATGGTCGTGTGATTTCATGGAATCACAGTGCAGAAAAATTATTTGGTTTCCGTAGTGCAGAGGCTATAAAACTAAGCACCTATGACCTGGTACCGGTAAGCCACAAAGCGCGGATGAAAGAGATAATCAGTGCAACAATCAATGGCAACAATCTAGGGGTTGTTGAATCAAAACGATTAACAAAAAATGGTAAAGAAGTCTCTGTAAGCCTGACTTGCACATTGCTGTTAGATGACATGAGCCAACCCTACGCGATAGCGACGATCGAGCATGACGTCACCGAGCAAAATGTGTTGGCTGAAGAGGTTAGACTCGCGGCCGTTGCTTTCCAAACGATAGACGGCATTATGGTAACTGATGCCAACGGCTTTCTGGTGCGTGTTAACGAGGCCTTTTCAAAAATTACAGGGTACACAGAAGTGGAAGCCATAGGTCAGAAGCCCTCAATACTGCACTCAGGCAGGCAGACCAGCGAATTTTATCGTGAGATGTGGGCCAGTATTCATTCTTCAGGAAATTGGGCCGGGGATATCTGGAACAAAACCAAAGGCGGAAAAATTTATCCTTCCTGGTTAACGATTAATACAGTAAAAGACACCTGCGGAGAAGTTACCCACTACATTGGTGTTTTTCGGGATATCAGCGAGACGAAAGAACACGAAGCTAAAATCCACCGATTGGCTTTTTATGACCCGCTTACCGAGCTGCCAAACCGGCGTTTGTTTGTCGATAAGATCAAGCAGGCTATCTCGCAATGTAAGCGACGACACGCATATGGGGCCTTGATATTTATAGATTTAGACCGTTTTAAGACTATTAACGATGCACTGGGTCATGGCGTCGGTGATAACCTGTTGATAGAGGTCGCCAAGAGGCTGACTTCAGTCTTAAGAGAAGAAGACTCTGTTGCCAGACTGGGGGGAGATGAGTTTGTCATTGTTGCCTCTGAAATGGGATATAGCCTACGTACAGCGGCCACAGCAGCAGAAAAATTCTCGCAGAAAATTCTGGAGTCCTTTGGGCCGGCATTTACCGTTTTTGGACATGAGCTCTATACCTCCCCAAGTATCGGTGTAACGCTCTTTCCCAATGAAAACGATACTGATGAAGACTTTCTTCGCCAGGCGGATAATGCCATGTATCTAGCGAAAAAAATGGGCAGAAATACCGTCAGGTTTTTTGATCCGAGCCTGCAAGCTGCTGCAGATGCATGGCTGAGAATGGAAAGAGCATTAAGAGTTGCGATGAAGGAGCAAGAGTTTGCGCTGTATTATCAGCCTCAGTTTAACATTCACGGCGAGGTGCATTCAGTAGAGGCGCTAATTCGCTGGTTACGTCCAAACGAGGGGACTGTTGCGCCTAATGAGTTTTTACCTGTCTGCGAAGACACAGGATTGATTCACGATCTTGGTCGTTGGACGCTACGCGAAGCCTGTCGGCAAATGGCACAATGGCAACAGTCTGATATGTCTGTTTCCTGTGTTGCCGTAAATGTCAGCGCCTCACAGTTTATGAATGAAGCATTCGAGAGCGACGTCATAAGCTCATTGTCTGCCGCCTCTTTATCCGCCTCAAGCCTCGAAATTGAAGTCACTGAAAACCTCTTGCTAGAAAACATTGAAGAAGTTTCTGCAAAAATGGCGCGAATTAAAGCGCTTGGCGTGCGCTTCTCTATTGATGACTTTGGTACCGGTTATTCTTCCCTTGCCTATATTAAAAAGCTGCCTATTAACACACTTAAGATCGATCAGACCTTTATAAGGGATGTCCTTGTCGACAAAGATGACGCTTGCATTGTCGAGTCGACGATTGCGATGGCCAGTCGGATGGGAATAGACGTGATCTCTGAAGGTGTCGAAACTCGCGAGCAAATGTTATATCTGGAACGCTGTGGTTGCTCTAGTTTTCAGGGATTCTTATTCAGTCCTGCGGTTCCTGCGGAAGAGCTTCAGCAGGTGATTGTTGCGCGTAAAGAGGCTTTTTCTTCTGCTGCCGACTAAAAGCTTGTAAAGGTGGGATGTTGGTAATTAACCGTGTACAAAAGCGCTAGCCAATTGTGCTTTAACAATTGGTAATTTCTGGTCGCTTGCCTTGTTGAATAAAACAAACCCGGCATTGCGCCGGGTTTGCTCGTCTGGGGGCATATTTCAAAGCGAATTTAAGTTGTTTGAATTTGGCGATTATTCAACTAACGTTAGGTAAGAGTTGTTGTTTATTGTTGTTTATCGTTGTTGATTGCGGTCAAAATTTAATCTGTACAAATATACTACTATCTGGTTTTTTACGATCAGCTTGCTGTTCGTTCTTCAGTGTTTTCTTTATGAGGTTGTTTATGGGTAGCTGGTTTGCGGGGATGCGTGTAAGAAATAAATTGCTGACTCTTATCGTAGCATCTGCTTTAGGCATGATTCTCCTGCAGTTTATTTCACTCGGCATACTAAAAGACAACCTGCGTTTAGACCGAGAAGCTAAAACTCGCAACATTGCCGAAGCGGCTTACGGCATATTAGAGTTCTATCATAACAAACAAGCCAAAGGTGAGTTGAGCCAGACAGAGGCGCAGGCTTTAGCTAGGGAAAGTATCCGTGCCATGCGTTATGACGGAGATCAGTATTTGTGGATTAATGATATGCAGCCGGCAATGGTCATGCACCCGACTAATCCTGCCCTCGAAGGAAAGAGTTTGGAGTCGACGAAAGACGCGAAAGGTGTTGCCATTTTTAAAGACATGGTTGCACTGGTTAAGTCCAAGGGTAAAGGGTTTGTCGCTTATCAATGGAATAAGCCAAACAGTGATGTTGCCGCCGACAAAATATCATACGTCATCGGATTTAGCGCATGGGATTGGGTTTTAGGAACAGGAATTTATATTGACGATATCGAAGAAATCTTTTGGAGCAACGCTAGTAAGTCTGCCATTTACTTATTGGCGATAATGCTCGTGGTAGGGCTCATTGCAACAGTGATTACCCAATCTCTGGTGGGTCAGATCTCTAAACTTAAACTGGTGATGGTTAAGATTGCTACAACGAAAGATTTAACCTCAAGGGTAAAGAACACCGCCAACAATGAAATTGGCGAGATTGGTAATGCTTTTAATAGCATGCTCGACTCTTTCCAGAGCAGTATGCTTGAGATTAGAGAGGATGTGCATCAACTCTCCGATGCTGCGCATGCGTTGTCTTCGGTTGCAACACAGACCAATGATGGTGTACAGCAACAGCACCAGGATATAGACCAGGTTGCTACAGCGATGGAAGAGATGTCTTCCACAGTGCATGAGGTTTCTGAAAATATTACTGAGACGGCAAGTGCAACAGAAGTAGCTTACGATGAAGCCAGCCGCGGTGCAGGAATAGCCAAGGCAACGAAAGAGGCCATTGACCGACTGTCACTGCAGGTGAATCAATCTGCAGAAGCGGTGAATGGACTCGAAAAAGACAGTAAGGATATCGGTTCGATTCTTGATGTGATACGCGGCATTGCTGAGCAAACTAATTTGCTTGCGTTAAATGCAGCGATAGAAGCGGCCAGGGCAGGAGAGCAAGGGCGTGGCTTTGCCGTGGTGGCAGATGAGGTGCGGGGGTTAGCGAAAAGAACCCAGGATTCTATTGAAGAAATTGAGTCGATGATTGTCCGATTGCAAGACAGAGCCAGAAAAACTGCCAAAGAAATGCAAGATGGAAAAAATATGTCGGTCGCCAGTGCCGAGCAAATAGAGTCTCTGTCGAAGTCTTTGGAAAAAATAGATTCTACGGTGTCCATTATTAAGCAAATGAGTATGCAGATTGCCACATCCGCAGAAGAGCAGGCAGCGGTTGCGAATGAAATCAGCGCGAGTATCACCAGAATCAGCGGCATTGCCGAATCTACCTCCGGTGGTGCAAATCAAACCAATATTTCCAGCGGTGAGCTATCCAATTTGGCCAAGAAGCTGTCTGCCGTTGTAACTCGTTTTGTTGTTTGACGGATTTAACGAACTCCTGGGGGGGCTACGAAGAGAGGTAGCTCCGTTCTCGCGGAGTTGTCAGATACTACTCTACAAACCCTCACGAATTCGTAATTCTGATAACTCGTGCAGATACACTTCCAGATTGGTATAACCCGGTACGCCAAGCAGTGGAAGCGATAACTGGGTGTCGTTGTTATCGTGCAGTAGGGGGTTTAGGCCGTGCGCTGTTTCCCACTCATCCGCCATACCATCGCCGTCTGTATCCAGTAAGGCGCCAAGTGTTCCCCCGGATGGCAGCGCACTGCCGTCTGCGGCGGGATTAACATGGCGGGGTTGCATCACAATTTCATTGTTTTTTATTGCCTCCATAAGACGAATATCCATTGGGTCACGAGGAAAAGCTCCGGCTCGAAGTATGGCTAATGTGGCCAGATCGCTACTGTTGCTATAGCCAATGAAAGGAAAGTCGTGACGTTGGTTAACAGCGAAATTAGGTGAAGTTGCCGGGGGCTGAAACTCTGCGAAATCATTGCAGCAGTACATCAAATCATAATCAGAAAAGCCTGGGTACAAGTTAACGCTATTTCCATGGAACCACGTTCTGGTGTTGGGCATATTACCTAGTGGTGTTGCCATATGGATTAACCCATAGGAAAAAGGCTCTTCTTGGGATGGAGTGCGTACCACCGCTCTGTTGCCCGCAAAATTTAGATGATAATAGATAGGTGAACCAAAGTCTGAGCCAGACACGGTGCTGTTATTCACATCGATAAAATAGCCCATATCCCAATATAAATTATTGGAAATTTCTATCTCCATAGTGGCATTTGCTGCGGCATCGCTTTCTCGCGACAGCTCGGGATAGCGTCCGAGAATACGATTGAAAACATTGTGATGCAGACTCAGGCGGGTGAGCTCATAGCCTTCGTCCGGGTTGCTGTAGTTAACCAGAACGCCGCCTCGTTCAGCGTGGTCGCCAACTGTTTCGGCAATAATCGTGTTTTGTATACTGATATCCTGTGAGTAGGATATTTCAATCGCTTCGTCTGTTGCGCCGCCAATGGACACGTGATCGACAATGGCCCGGCGTGTGTAACGCAGGCGTAAGCCATCGTCGTGCTGTCCGTCGGGACGCACCCGAATGTGCCGAAGAATCCAATTATCAGCTTTGCGGCTTGTGGCTATGCAAGCTGAAGTGTGATCACAGTAGGGCTCTTCTGTTGTGTGCAGCTGGCGAATGGTGATTCCACCAGGAGATGTTTGCCCGGCTATGGTGACATCGCTGCTGGTCAACTGCAGCTCTGCATCAATTAAACCGCTGACGGCAAAAACGACCGTGCGTGGTCCGTCTTCATCTAGCGCTGCCTGTAAAGATCCGGGGCCATTTGCGTTAAGGTTGGTAACGGTGATGACGCGACCGCCACGACCGCCGGTGGCCTGCGCCCCAAAACCCTTCGCACCGGGAAAGGCTTGTGCCGTGCCTTCGGTTGATGAGCCAACATTCAATACCTCAAATTCGAGCCCCTCCACTCGGGCTCCCGGGTAGGCCTGGCCTTCGTAGATTAGCGTGGGCAGATGTAGTGTCGCTGTTGCTGTGTCGAAACTGAATACAGATGCCCTCGGGTCATTAAAGTAAGCGGCAGTGAATCCCAGCACTCTAATAGTGACATCTCTATAGCGAGTCGCTTCCCCAGCAAGACCAATTTCAGTCATTGTCAGTTCATTGGTGGCGCTATTGAACCAGGAAGAGTTTGATTGTGCCTGTGCACAAATCAGAAGACCGGTGAGGAGGGCAGAAATACGCAACATGTTGACACCTGAATGTGACTGCGACGAGCCGCACATTCAGCATAGTTCTGGCTTTGAAAAACGGCAATTCGCCAGCCTGAACGGAGGGGTAAGGTTATATTGCACCACCTTTAAGAATAAGGAAAAAGCCGCGCTTAATAACTCAGAGCGGCTTGTTTACGATGTTATTTCCGTAGGCTGGAACAGCCAAAGGCACCTTCCGATGTTCTATTTGGGAGCACAATGGCTGTGTGACATGATTGGAAATAATTGTCGGTAGGCACGTTGCTATTCCGACCAGATTTGTTACCTTCCCCTTATTGCGCCACAGTGGTGGTCGCTTTCAGGTCATTCCAATTGGCAGAAATCACTTTTTCTCCGTAGACATAATGCACTGCATCATCATGCATGATACCCCGTTGAGTATTGACGTATTGATTGTAGGGCATCTCTTTCGAGACTGATGAAGCGATGATCGAACCGGCTTCTTCGAGCGATGCTGTGCCGTTTAGTTCGATGTCAAACAGGTGCAGGCCGGTGTATTGCCAGTTGGTCCAGTCTGATGGACTTCTTTGAGTGCCATTGTGCACATGCATGGGCAATGTCATACGAAAGCTGTCAGCGTCCAGCTCAAGAAAGCTAAAGGCTTTATGGTTGTACGACACTTCTGTTTCTGTGCCCCGGCTACCAATACTGATCTGTTTGATCAGCGAGGGTGCGGAGATGTCGTTGACATCAAACATGCCGACCTGAACCCCTTGGTACCAAGCAATATCACCTTCTACGATGGCTGATTTGCCGATGCCGATAAGGTACTGCTCGCCAATGGGGTGCAGGTAATCAGAATAGCCCTCGATATGCAGCTCACCGGCAATAACCGGGATGGTAACGGTACTTAAATCAATTACGTACAGTGGATCAGTTTTTTGATAGGTGACAATGTAGCCACGATCGCCAATGAAACGTACGGCGTAGATATCTTCGTTAGGTTTACCAATAGCGGCAGGCTGATTGCTGTTAGGAAGCGTCGCCACGGTGACCAGTTCATTGTTGTCGTTTTCTTTCAGCACACTGAGTTGATGCGTTGGTGAAAATTGCTCAGCGGCGGGCATATCATCTGCCATGATCATTGTATCTTCAAGCAGTGCCGGCTCTGTTGCAATGCCGATTAATCCATCTGGAAACACGGTGGATACCGCAACCAAAGCACCGTCTTTTTCTGTTAAGCGAAATGATGGCGCACGCCAGCCTAAACTTCCTTTAACCGTGCCGGTGCCTTTGTATGCAGTGCCTTGATCGGTGAAGCTGAACTTATGGATGATGGTTCCTTGATTCCACTGATCATTAAACAAATACAAAGACTCGGTTGAGGAGAAAATACCGCTGCTGTAACCACCCACGCACACTGAAGTGATATCACTGGGGTTGTTCAGGTTGATCGTGGTGATAGTTACCAAGGCGGGGGAGTAGTAATCTTCTTGTGCAGATTCGGGAACATAACAGTTATCGCTGCTAACCAGTGGTACGTTGGTACCTGAGGCATCGGTCATTTTGGGCAGCAAATCATCAAGGGTTAAGGCTTCGATAGCTTGTTGATTTTTCTCTTCGTCTTCTTTGCTGTGGGCGTACCAGTTAACACCGGGTACTTCCGGCACATAGCGGGTAACCAGATACAGCTTGTCATTGATGCGGCGACTATCAATCAGGCTGCCTTCAATATCAATCGACCAGCTGACTTTGCTGTTCGCGGGGGTGCTGACATCATACAGTGTCAGATACGTATAACTGCTGCCCCAATAGTCATATCGCAGCCAGCTCTCCCAGGCGAAACTCTGGTTGTTGCTAAGCACCGCCAGTTGCGTAGAACCCGCGGTGTTTTTTTGCAGGTATAGCCCGGCGATTGTTCCTTGCTTTTCATCCAGTGTCAGGCTTTGTACTTCGGTCGCTGAGGGGGTGTCACCCTGCACGGTTTGCAGTATGCGAATTTTCGCTTGCGCAGAGGGTGAGGGCGCGAAAAATGGTTCATCTGCAAAGCCGATATCTGTCGAGCCGGAATCGTCTGCGATGCTGGTATTGCCAATGGTGGCATCCGCAGCTAAATAATAGGCATATTCGTTAGAGGCGATAAATAAATAATCGCCGTCATATTTCACCAGGTCGGCTTCATCAACGCCTAACACTTGCGTATTAGTACCACTAAAACGGTCGCTGTTGCTGGCGCCTGACAAAGCCGTTTCCGGTGCAGCATTGGCGGTATCCCCTTCGGCCGTATCATCCAGCGCGTATTGGCCGCCTCTGGTGCTATGCTTTAATCCCCCTTTTAGATAGTTTTCGAGATGCACCGCAGATTGTCCCGGAACAAGCTTAACGCTCTGGGAAGATGATCCATCGTCGGGGATGTTTTCAGCACTTCTGTCGCTGTTATTACTGCCGCTATTGCAGGCGATCAGTGCCGATGCACTGCTAAAAAGGCATAGGACTTTCAGTAAGTTTTGTTTTTGGCCGCTATGGCGTTTCGAGATCATGGTGAGAGGTCCTTGTTCACTAGCCCAAATGAAATGTTTAATGCAGATCATATTTTGGAATATTTTCCAAAATAATGCTGTAAGTTGGAATATATGCCAAAAAACGGACTTTGGCAAATGGCATCAACATTAATTTTATACTTATTATTTGCCGTTAAATGCTCATTCCTATTAAGCATAACGGCTTAGAGTATACCTGTGGCACAGCAGTGTGTGATCAGATTGATGTTTCTAATAAATTGGAATATATTCCATATAAATCTTAAGCGGTGATTTAACGTACATGCCTGATATTAGACAAACACTCATTCAATCAGTTTATAAGCTGTTACGGCCCCTTGTGCGCGTGATGCTAAAGCACGGTGTATCTTTTAATGAGTTTGCAGAGATCGCGAAAAGAGCCTTTGTGGATGTGGCCGATAAAGAGTTTCTGATTGATGGGCGTAAGCAGTCGGTGTCCCGGGTTTGTGTGCTCACCGGTATGCACCGTAAAGATGTGAACCGTTTGCTGAGTGAAAGAGAAAGCGATACCTGGGATATTGAACCCCTGGGGCGCGCTGCCCGTGTCATTGGTGGCTGGCTGAGTGATGATCGGTTTCTATCCAAGTCTGGCCGGCCTGCCATTTTGCCTTTTGACGGCGAGGAAGAAAGTTTTTCTCAACTGGTGAAGCTTTATAGTGGAGATATGCCGGCCCGGGCGATTCTAGACGAATTAAAGCGCTCTGGCGCTGTAGATGTGACCGAAACAGGAAAGCTGAAGCTGGTGAGTGAGGCTTATATTCCTTATCAAACCGATGCGCAAATGCTGCAGCTAATGGGTGTTTCGGCAGAAGATTTGTTGTCCACCATTGCTCATAATATGAGTCACCCCCCCGAACAATCGCGTCTGCAACTGGCAGTCAGCTATGATAATTTATCGGCAGAAACGGTGCGTGAGTTTAAGTGTATGGCCGAAGCAGAATCACTCGCGCTGTTAAAACGTTATAACAGCTGGTTGGCGGCCCGTGATCGAGACAACCCTCATGCCGATACTATTGAAGAGGGCGGCGAAAAAGTCAGAGCTGGGTTGGGTATCTACTACATTGAAAACACAGACAAGCTGTAAAGGCAGAAGCTGATGATACGTGCAAAAATATTACAGAAATTAATGTTGCTTTGTTTTGCCCTCAGCCTTAGTTGGCTGGCAGGCTGTAGTGGTGGTATATCCGGCACCGGTGCCGGCAGTGGCGGCTCTGGTACGGGTAATGATTCGAACGGGCTGGCGGGAACGGAAGCCGGGGATTCAACCGTTGCAGATGGCTTGCCGGTGTTTTCGTTTGTTCCTGATGAAGGCATCAGACTAGCCTGTGCCTCAGTGCCAAGAATAGGCAAGGCCAAAGATGTTTATTACCTTTATCATGCCGCCGCGTCGGCAGGGGCTGATGGCGGGGCGAATAGTGCCAGGGTAGCAACCTCGGTAGATGCATTTAGTTTCGGCAGCCCTGAGCCATTGCAAACACGCTTGCGAGAGACTAAATCGGGTAAACCCATCATCGAAACAAACCGTGTTGGCTTTCCTGAAATTGTTACGCTTAAGAGCGATGGTTTGCTGGCAGAGACCCCGTCAACGGATATCGACACAACCAGTGAGTCCGCTTGCACCCCGTTGGCGTATCGAATATTTAAACACAATGGCGCAATGGGTGGCTTCGGAAATGCCATTGTTTCTGAGTGCTCGCAAGATGGTCAGTGGTTTATGGCTGAGTCAGGTGAGCGGTTGATTTCTGAAGATGGCGGAAAATTAGGCGTAAGCACCGCTTTTACGCTGGGTAACCAGATTCAGCTGTTCACAATGGATGGGCAATCACCCAATGCACAGGGTGAGTTCCAGCACCGGGTCTGGCATTATCAGGCAGAAGACGGTGTGGGTGATCGTTTTAGTCTGGTATCCGCTGATCCGTTTCAAAGCGGCCCGTCACTTGAGGCGAAAGACCGGCAAAATGACCCGGCAGCCTATACTCTGGCCGATGGTAACGCCGTCATCATGACCATGCGCCAGCACAATGGGCCCATCAATCCACCCAATGTGATTACCGGCGAAATTTATGGTTGGTCCGTATCGCCGTCGAATCCATCCAAGGTAAACGCCTTGTTGCCGGGTCAGGCGTTAGACGCCAGCGCACACACAGATCACTCTGCCTTGCCATTGATCCGCGCAGAAGATTTTTCTCAGGCAGGGCATGCGGTGTATAGCATTAACGACCCTTCACTGATGCAGTTGGCAGATGGCGCTTACCGACTATTTGTCGGGGCGTTAGTTAATATCGATACGTTGCCAGAGAACAAAGCCCTGCTTGAATGCGCTAAAGATATCGCTGGTGGTAAGTACAGCTGGGTGATTTTATCAGCCACGTCGCGCTAAGCACGCGACCGTAAAACAACAAAAAAGCCGGATAACGCCTTAGTGGGTTTATCCGGCTTTAGCTGTTTACGCCAGGTTGATCAAGGCTTGCGAGCCTCAGGCTGGTGAACCCTCCTGCACCGGCGTGACATCATCAGTGGCTACGCTTTCTTCTATTTCAACAGGGGCTTCAACCTTGCTGCGATCAACCATGCCATAGTGATTTAATCCAGCAACGTGAATCTCTTTAAAGTACTTATCCCAGTCGATTAAGGCCGCATCCACCGGAAACAGCTTCTTGTCGGCAGACCCCATTCTCTCTGCCAGCGCCATCAATTTATCACTATTGAACACGTAGCGAGGGCTCGTGTAAGTGGCATATATAGAGGTGAGGCGCAGTGTGCTTTCAACCAGCTGTAAGCCCTTTGACTTGTTTTGCGACGAGCGCAGGCGTAAACGGTCCGACAGGGTAAATGCCATTTTTGCCAGCTTGATAGCACTGATAAACAACGCCTTGTTTACAATGATGAACTTACGCTTGGGCTCTTTACGGGCAAGGCGAGGGTACTTCTTCCAGTTAACCCGCACTTCTTCGCAGATGGTAGTCACGTATCGATTTACACCAAGTGGGTTCTGCGTGCCACTGCAGCACTGGTAAATGCGAGTTTGGTTTGGTTCTGCAAAGGTTTCGGCTGCGCACAACAACACACTATTGCCCACCAGATCAACCGGGATGATATCAACGATACCCGCTTTGCGGGCCGGGAAGAACGATACCTTTTCGCGGGCATAAGCCAACAATATGGCATCGGTTACTTTTACCCCTTCAATCCAGCCTGGCTTAGGTGACTGCAGGCAACTTTCCACAACAGATGGACGCAAAATAGTAAGCGTTTTGCCTAACATTCGTTTGAGAATAAGCTGTTCGCCCAGCCACTTTGTAAAGGTGTAAGTATCGCCCCAGCCATAAGCGTTAGCTTCGGCAAGGCCAAGATCCGTTAGCGCAGCAGCCAGTTTTTCTTTATCTCGTACGGTATTTCTTACGGCGTTAATCTTTTTCTGCAAGGCACGGAAGATACTTTCGACATCGTAAAGCCCGTTGGCATCAGCCGCTATATCTATTCCCGCCGGCTTCGATATGCCTTCGGCAATGATACCGTTGTTGTAGCCGTTAACGTAACAGGTCGAAATTTGCACTACCGGGATATCACCCGCGACAGCAGAAAAATCAGCGATGTTATTCAGGCAGAAAGTGTTAATTAATAACGCCTGATCCAGCGCTTCATGGAAGTTAACACTAGCGGCCGAATTGATAAACACATCGGTATTGCTGGCCAGCGTTTGGTAGTCTGCATCAGACAAACCAAACTGTGGCTCGGTAATTTCACCGCCGATGCAGGTGATCTTTTCTGCCACAAAACGGTTCAACCCCTCTGCATCGGTTTCTTCCAAACGCTCGAAAATAGACGATGTAAGGATTTCGGCGCGGAATCGATCCATCGCCTTCGGATATTTCTTATTGCCGCGAATTAACAGCGTGACACCGGCAACATCAGGAATATCACGAATGATTTTTTCCAGCAGGACTTTACCTAAAAAGCCCGTGGTGCCAGTTATTAAAACTTTTTTACCACGAAGAAGACTTTGCGTTAACGAGTGCTCTGAATTATTCATTATTATGATTCCGCCATTTTTTATAATGCCGATATTGTAAAAAATAAGTGGTACCCAATGATTTCGATCAGATCTCAATTATGGCTAACAGATGTAAAAGATTGTGATAGGGGGATATGCAGGTTGAACTATTTACGGCTTGGCATGCATTGATAAGCTTGCCAATAATAACGATAGGGGTTAGGTGCGAATGGCGCACCCTATGACATTAACCGCACTTATAGAGTGTGCCGTGCGCACCTTTTAAAACCCGGATTAAAGAGTATTCATTATGACCCCATATTGTTCACCCCATGTTGTTCGAGCATCCATGGCACTCATCAATTTTACATAGTCATTTAAAGGTTAATTGGCTAGACTGCTAACGATTTTAAACGACTCTAGTCTTTTACCGGGTGCCAAATCATGACCACCGAACCTTGGGTCACCGCCCTCGACGTAGCGAAGCATTTAGGCGTCGCCAAAGATACCGTCTACCGCTGGCGCGAACGCAAAGGTTTGCCCGCCCATAAAATCGGCCGGCTGTGGAAGTTTCAGCTGTCTGAGGTGGATGATTGGGTGCGCGCCGGTGGTGCGGATGAAGGCGCGGAACAAGAACAACTGAACGATTCAGCGGGAAGTAAAAAATGACAAGCTCACAACAACGCGCCGCCCTGCAACGCCAGATCTGGGCCATTGCCAACGATGTACGCGGTGCCGTCGACGGCTGGGATTTCAAACAATACGTGCTCGGCACCCTGTTTTACCGCTTTATCAGCGAAAATTTTGCTGCCTACATTGAAGGCGGGGATGACAGCGTTAACTACGCCGAATTACCCGATAGCGTAATCACGCCCGACATCAAAGACGATGCCATTAAAACCAAGGGCTACTTTATTTACCCCAGCCAGTTGTTCGTAAACGTTGCCAAAAATGCCAATACCAACGAAAGCCTGAATACCGATCTGGCGGCCATCTTTGCGGCTATCGAAGCCTCGGCCAGTGGTTACCCTTCCGAGCAGGATATCAAAGGCCTGTTTGCCGATTTCGATACCACCAGTAACCGCCTGGGCAATACCGTCAAAGACAAAAACAAGCGCCTGGCCGATGTACTCAAAGGTGTGGCCGGGCTGGAGTTCGGCGACTTTGAAGGCAGCCATATTGACCTGTTCGGCGATGCCTACGAATTCCTGATCTCCAACTACGCCGCCAATGCGGGCAAATCCGGTGGTGAGTTCTTTACCCCGCAGCATGTCTCAAAGCTCATCGCCCAGCTGGCCATGCACAAGCAAACCAGCGTCAATAAAATATATGACCCTGCCGCAGGCAGTGGCTCACTGCTGCTGCAAGCCAAAAAACATTTCGACGCCCACATTATTGAAGAGGGCTTCTTCGGCCAGGAAATTAACCACACCACGTTCAACCTGGCGCGGATGAACATGTTTTTGCACAACATCAACTACGACAAGTTCAATATCCAGCTGGGCAACACGCTGATAGACCCGCACTTTGGCGACGACAAACCCTTTGACGCCATCGTATCTAACCCGCCGTATTCGGTGAAATGGATCGGCGCAGACGACCCAACCCTAATCAACGACGAGCGCTTTGCCCCCGCCGGTGTACTCGCCCCCAAATCCAAAGCCGACTTTGCCTTTGTGCTGCATGCACTCAGCTACCTTTCCAGCAAAGGCCGCGCCGCCATTGTCTGCTTCCCCGGTATTTTTTATCGCGGCGGTGCCGAGCAGAAAATCCGTAAATATCTGGTCGATAACAACTTTGTCGAAACCGTGATTTCGCTGGCGCCCAACCTGTTCTTTGGCACCACCATCGCGGTGAATATTCTGGTGCTGGCCAAAAACAAAACCAGTACTGATACCCAGTTTATTGATGCCAGTGGTTTGTTTAAAAAAGAAACCAATAACAACATCCTCACCGATGAGCACATCAAACAGATCATGGATGTGTTCGATAGCAAAGCCAATGTCGATCACCTTGCCAGATCAGTTCCCTTTGATGAGGTAGCCGCCAACGACTACAACCTGTCGGTGAGCAGCTATGTAGAAGCGAAAGACACCCGCGAAGTGGTGGATATTGCCCAGCTCAATGCCGAGTTAAAAACCACCGTCGCCAGGATTACCCAGCTGCGCCAAGACATTGATGCCATAGTGGAAGAGATTGAAGGAACCGAACATGAGTGAGGTGATTCTCTATACCACCGACGACGGCCTGACCAAAATAGAGCTTCAGTTTGAAGAAGGCACGGTCTGGCTCTCTCAACTTGAACTGGCGGACCTGTTTCAAACCAGCAAACAAAACATCAGCAAGCACATCAAAGCCATCTACGCCGATCAAGAATTGAGCGAAGCGGCAACTGTCAACCAAAAGTTGACAGTTCAAACCGAGGGGGGGCGCAAGTATGAGTGAGCAGCCTATATCACTCACCGAAGCGCCAGCAGGCTATGCTGACTGGCTAGCGGAATTAAAAACCCGCATCCACAGCGCCCAGCAACGGGCCACGCTCGCAGTAAACCGCGAATTAGTGCAGCTGTATTGGCAGATTGGCCGCGATATCTTGGCGCGCCAAGCCGAGCAAGGCTGGGGCGCCAAAGTCATTGAGCGCCTAGCGCAAGACTTACGCACCGCCTTCCCCACTATGAAAGGCTTTTCGCGCGCCAACCTGATGTATATGCGCGCTTTTGCCGAGGCCTGGCCAGAGGCTGAAATTGTCCAACAAGCTGTTGGACAATTGCCCTGGGGGCATAATCTGGTGCTGTTATCAAAGCTTAAAACGCCCAGCGAGCGCCAGTGGTACGCCGCCAAAACCCTCGAGCATAGCTGGTCACGCAATGTGCTGGTGATGCAAATCGAATCGAACTTGCTTGCACGCCAAGGCAACGCCGTGACTAACTTCGAAGCCTGCCTGCCCAAACCTCAGTCAGACCTCGCCATTGAATCCATCAAAGACCCTTACCGCTTTGACTTTTTAGGCCTTAGCGAAGCCGCGCAGGAACGCGAAATAGAAGGCGCACTCGTGCAGCATGTCACGCAATTTTTATTAGAACTCGGCGCAGGCTTTGCATTTGTCGGCCGGCAAGTATTACTACAAGTAGGTGATGAAGAGTTTTTTATTGACCTATTGTTTTACCACTTAAAGCTGCGCTGCTATGTGGTTATCGAGCTAAAAACCGGCAAATTCAAACCCGAACACTTAGGCCAGCTTAGCTTTTACATGACCGCCGTCGACCGGCAAGTCAAAGTCGAGCAAGACAGCGCCACCATCGGTTTATTGCTGTGCAAAAGCAAAGACAAAGTCGTTGCCGAATACGCTCTTGGCGATAAAACCCAGCCCATGGGCATTGCCGAATACAGCTTGCAAAACGCCCTGCCTGAAGAACTAAAAACAAATTTGCCCAGTATTGAAATGTTAGAGCGGGAATTACAAGGGGGGGAGCATGAGTAAGGCTAGTTTTATGGAAAAGCTGCTGGATGGGGTTGATGTGGAGTGGAAAACGCTAGGTGATGTTGTACATATGCGAGCTGGTCAGCATATTTCGGCAAGCAACATCATGGATGAAGCCAGCAAAGAACATCCATATCCTTGTTTTGGTGGAAATGGGACTCGTGGCTTTGTTGCGAAAAATAGCCATGATGGAAGGCATCTGCTCATCGGTCGGCAGGGTGCGTTATGCGGAAATGTACAGCGAACACAGGGAAAGTTTTATGCAACAGAACATGCGGTCGTTGTTACGCCAAGTGATGGCATAAACGTTGATTGGGCATTTCACTTGCTAACATTAATGAACCTTAATCAATATGCCTCACAATCTGCTCAACCGGGATTGGCTGTTGGAAAAATCCAGAGTTTAAAAATCCCCATCCCCTGCCCAGACAACCCCAAAAAATCCCTGGAAATTCAGGCCGAAATCGTCCGCATTCTGGACGCATTTACTGCCATGACCGCCGAGCTGACCGCCGAGCTGACCGCCGAGCTTAACCTGCGCAAAAAACAATACAACCACTATCGCGACCAGTTGTTGAGTTTCGAAGAAGGGGAAGTGGAGTGGAAGACATTGGGGGAGGTTTCCCTCATTCAGCGTGGCGCGTCACCAAGACCAATTGCTAAGTACATTACTGATGACGAGGGCGGTGTGCCTTGGGTCAAGATTGGTGATACTTCGCCAGGTTCAAAGTACGTAAGCCAGACAGCACAAAAAGTAACACCGGAAGGTGCGAAGAAGTCACGTGTTCTAAATATTGGCGATTTTATTATGTCCAACTCGATGAGTTTCGGTCGCCCTTACATTATGGGTATAAAAGGGGCTATTCATGACGGATGGGCTTCCATAAGTGGCTTTAATGAAACACTAAGTTCAGATTATCTGTATCACTATCTTTCATCGAATACTGTGCAAAACTACTGGGCAGGTAAGATCAATAGCGGGTCTGTAAGCAATCTGAATGCGGACATCATTAAGACTTTGCCGGTACCTATTCCAGAGATTTCAAAGCAGGAGGAGATCGCGGCAATTCTCGATAAATTCGATGCTTTGACCAACTCCATCACCGAAGGCCTGCCCCGCGAAATCGAGCTGCGCCAGAAGCAATACGAGTATTACCGCGATTTGCTGCTGAGTTTCCCTAAACCGAACGCAGAAGTGGCAGCCTGAGATGAGTTACCAGCCCCCCTTCACCATCACCAGCGAGATTCTCAACCTCGTCGCCGACATCAGCCAACAGGTAGGTGAGTTTAATGTCGGCTTGCTCAATGCCTCGCCGCAGCTGCGCAAACAAAACCGCATTAAAACCATTACCGGCACCTTGGCGATTGAAGGCAATACCTTAACCGAAGCGCAGATTACCGCCATTGTGGAAGGTAAGCCGGTGTTGGGCAGCGTGCGTGAACTGGCTGAGGTGAAAGGGGCCATTGCCGCCTATGAGGCTTTGCCGGATTTTCAGCCGGGTAATCTTGAGCACCTGTGCGCTGCCCACGGTTTGATGATGGCGGAAGTGCTGGTGGAAGCGGGTGCGTTCCGCACGCAAGGGGTGGGTATTCATAAGGCGGGTGTGGTACACCATGTGGCACCGCCGGCGCACCAGGTATCGGGCCTGATGGCCGATCTGGCGGGTTGGCTGCAACAGAGCAAAGATCACCCGCTGATTACCAGTAGTGTGTTTCACTACGAATTCGAGTTTATCCATCCGTTCATCGACGGCAATGGCCGTATGGGGCGACTGTGGCAAACGTTAATTTTATCCCAGTGGCACCCGTTGTTTTTATCACTACCACTGGAAAGCGTGATTAATGAGCACCAACAGCAGTACTACCATGCCCTTGAACAAGCCGATCAACACGCGGACAGCACCCCCTTCATTCAGTTCATGCTCTCGGTCATTGCTCAAACACTGGCACAAAACGCCCCTCTAAACGCCCCTCTAAACGCCCCTGTAAATGCGGGTTTAAACGCGAATGTGGATGTCAGCGGGCTGAAAACACCCGATGCCATTCTGGTCTTGCTGGCCGCCAACCCGGCGCTTACCCGCCAGCAGCTGGCCGACATGATGGGTAAAGACCTACGCACCATTGGCCGTGCACTGGCCAAATTACAACAAGCCGGAAAAATTACACGTATCGGTTCTGATAAAACCGGCCACTGGGAGGTTGTAAAACAATGACCCAACAGTTAAGCCTGCAAGACCAAACCACCGAGTTTCTGCTCTATACCGCCCCCACAGGCGAGGTGAAAGTGGAGGTGCTGCTGAGCGGTGAAATCCTTTGGTTGACCCAGAAGCGCATGGCCGAGCTGTTTGGCGTGGGTGTGCCTGCCATCTCAAAGCACCTGAAAAACATCTTTGAAAGCAATGAGTTACAGGAGGAAGTGGTTGTTTCCATTTTGGAAAATACCACTGAACACGGTGCAAAGGGGAGCCCGTATGACCGAACCCACTAAGAGGGTGTTGTTTGACGACAAGACCATTCGCAGCCACTGGGATGCCGAGCAGGAGGAGTGGTTTTTTTCGGTAGTGGATGTGGTGGCTGCCCTTACCGACAGCGTGGATGCCACGGCCTATTGGCGCAAACTAAAACAGCGACTAAAAGCAGAAGGCAATGAAACCGTGACAAATTGTCACGGTTTGAAAATGCGCGCCGCAGACGGCAAGTTACGTATGACAGATGTGGCGGATACCGAACAGCTTTTGCGGCTTATCCAGTCCATTCCGTCCAAAAAGGCCGAACTCTCTACCAAAGAAATTTCCGAAACGGTTAACCCGCAAACCATGGATGAGCATGAAGATGTGGCAAAGCGTGGCGGCGGTGTGGCCAAAGAAGCCAGACTCAAACTGGAAGCTGAAACGGGCAAACAGGTTGTGAGCTCGCAAAGTGCCAAACAACTGTTGCCAGTAGCTAAGGGTAAAAAGAATGACTGATTACAAAACCATCGCCGAATCCAACAACTTTATTGTTCTGGATAAGTACAACAAAGAGTGGAAGGTGGCCGAAAACTACCAGAGCGAAGGCGATCTTGAGCGGGAGCTGATTAAGGATTTAGTCAATCAGGGTTATGAATACCTACCTGCGCTGAATAACCCCGAAGCCATGCTGGCCAATGTGCGGGTACAACTGCAAGCCCTTAATGGTGTTGAATTTTTAGAGGGTGAGTGGAAGCGCTTTGTCGAGACCTATCTGGACAAGCCCAGCGACAGCATAGTTGATAAAACTCGCAAGATTCACGATGACTATATCCACGATTTTGTGTTTGACGATGGCCGCATCAAAAACATCTATCTGGTGGATAAAAAGAACATTGCCCGCAACAAGGTGCAGGTGATCAAGCAGTTTGAGCAGACTGGTAGCCATGCTAACCGCTACGATGTGACCATTCTGGTAAATGGCCTGCCGCTGGTTCAAATCGAGCTGAAAAAACGTGGCGTAGCCATTCGCGAAGCCTTTAATCAGGTGCATCGCTACAGCAAAGAGAGCTTTAACAGTGAGCATTCGCTGTATAAGTATTTGCAGTTGTTTGTGATCTCTAACGGCACTGATAGCCGCTATTTTGCCAACACTACCCAGCGTAATAAAAACAGCTTCGACTTCACCATGAACTGGGCGAAGGCGGATAACAGCCTGATTAAAGACTTAAAAGACTTTACCGCGACCTTTTTCCAGAAGAACACTTTGTTGAATGTGCTGCTGCATTATTCGGTGTTTGACGTAAGCGATACGCTGCTAGTGATGCGCCCCTATCAGATTGCCGCCACCGAGCGTATTTTGTGGAAAATTAAAAGCTCGTTTGAAGCCAAGAACTGGAGTACGCCTGAGAGTGGCGGCTTTATCTGGCACACCACAGGCTCTGGCAAGACCTTAACCAGCTTTAAAGCGGCACGCTTGGCCACCGAGCTGGAGTCTATCGACAAGGTATTTTTTGTGGTCGACCGTAAAGACCTCGACTACCAGACCATGAAGGAATACCAGCGCTTCTCACCGGATAGCGTGAATGGTTCAGACAGTACCGCTGGTCTCAAGCGCAATCTGGAGAAGGACGACAACAAGATCGTCGTCACCACGATTCAAAAGCTCAACAACCTGATGAAGAGCGAAGGTGATCTGGCTATTTACAACAAGCAAGTAGTATTTATCTTCGACGAATGTCACCGCAGCCAGTTTGGTGAGGCACAGAAAAACCTGAATAAGAAATTCAAGCGCTTCTACCAGTTTGGCTTTACCGGCACGCCTATCTTCCCGCAGAACGCTTTGGGTGCAGAAACCACCGCTAGCGTGTTTGGCCGAGAGTTGCATTCTTACGTGATCACTGATGCGATCCGCGACGAGAAAGTACTCAAGTTCAAGGTGGACTACAACGATGTGCGTCCTCAGTTCAAACAGATCGAAACTGAGCAGGATGAGAAAAAGCTGAGTGCGTTGGAGAACAAGCAGGCCTTGTTGCACCCGGAACGTATTCGCGAAATCTCGCAGTATGTTCTGACTAACTTCCGGCAGAAAACTCACCGTTTACAAGGCGCTTCAAACGGTCAGGCCAAAGGCTTCAATGCCATGTTTGCGGTGAGCAGCGTGGATGCCGCCAAGTTGTATTATGAATCGCTCAATAGCTTACAACCCCCCTCTAACGCCCCCTTATCAGGGGCAGAACAAAACCTCCCCCCTGGCAAGGGGGGATTGAGGGGGGTAAAGCCGCTGAAAATTGCCACCATCTTCTCCTTTGCGGCCAATGAAGAACAAGACGCCATTGGTGATATTGCGGATGAGAGCTTTGACCTTTCTGTCATGAATGGGGCGATGAACAGCAGCGCCAAGGAGTTTTTAAGCGCCGCCATTGGCGATTACAACGCCTTCTTCAAAACCAATTTCAGTGTCGATAGTAACGGCTTCCAGAACTACTACCGCGACCTGGCCAAGCGGGTAAAAAGCAAGGAAATCGACCTGCTGATTGTGGTGGGCATGTTCCTGACCGGCTTCGACGCGCCGACACTGAACACCTTGTTTGTCGATAAAAACCTGCGCTACCACGGTTTGATGCAAGCCTACTCGCGCACCAACCGCATTTATAATGCCACCAAGACCTTTGGCAATATTGTGACCTTCCGTGATTTGGAAAAGGCCACCGTGGATGCAATCACACTATTTGGCGATAAAAACACCAAAAACGTGGTGCTGGAAAAAAGCTACAAAGAGTACATGGAGGGCTTTACTGATGTCATTACAGGGCAAGCTCGGCGTGGCTTTATGGAAGTGGTCAGTGAACTAGAGCAAAAATTCCCAGACCCAAGCGCCATTGAAAAGGAATCCGAGAAGAAAGAATTCGCCAAACTCTTTGGTGAATACCTGCGGGTTGAAAACATCCTGCAAAACTACGACGAGTTTGCCAGCTTGAAGGCACTGCAAAACGTGGATATGAGCGACCCACAAGCCGTTGAAGCCTTCAAAGCCGAACACTATCTGGATGATGAAAAGCTGGCCGAACTACAAACCATACGCCTGCCTTCCGAACGCAAAGTTCAGGATTATCGCTCAACCTACAACGACATCCGAGACTGGCAGCGCCGCCAAAAATCAGCTGAAGAAAAAGAGCAATCTACCATCGACTGGGACGATGTTGTGTTTGAGGTCGATTTGCTCAAGTCGCAAGAGATCAACCTCGATTACATTCTGGAACTGATCTTCGAGCACAACAAAAAGAACAAAAGCAAAGCTGAACTTGTGGATGAAGTGCGCCGCGTGATTAGGGCTAGCCTTGGTAATCGAGCAAAAGAAAGTCTGTTGGTAGACTTCATCAATCTAACTGATCTAAACCAACTGGGTGATAAAGCCAGCGTGATAGAAGCCTTTTTTGCTTTTGCCCAAGCCGAGCAGCAGCGTGAAGCTGAAGAGCTAATCAATGAAGAAAATCTAAATACGGAAGAAGCCAAACGCTATATTGCGGCTTCGCTGAAACGAGAATATGCCAGCGATGCTGGAACACAGTTGAACGCCATCCTGCCCAAGATGAGCCCGTTAAATCCGCAATACTTGACCAAAAAGCAGAGCGTATTCCAAAAAATCGCCGCGTTTGTAGAAAAGTTTAAGGGTGTGGGTGGCTTTCTATGACCAAACTCCCCATCAACCTCAACGACCTGCTACGGCAACGCACTGTCGAAGGCGAGCGCATCGAATACAAAACCGGTTGGAACCCCGATGCCATCATCCGCACCCTGTGCGCCTACGCCAACGACTTTGAAAACCTTGGAGGCGGTTATGTGGTGATTGGGCAAGATAGTGATGCCAATGGTCAGCCGGTTTTTCCGCCTGTGGGTGTGGCCGATAACCAGCTCGATAAAATTCAGCAGGAATTGTTAGCCGCCTGCCAGCTGATTCAACCGCCATATTTCCCGGTGCTGAGTATTGAGGAGGTGGAAGGCCGCAAGCTCATCGTGCTATGGGCACCGGGTGGCCAGAACCGGCCCTACAAAGCGCCGGAATCGGTCAACGCAAAAAAGAAAGTCTGGCGGCACTATATTCGCCGTTATAGCAGTACGGTTGAAGCCAAGGGCGAAACCGAGCAGGAGTTGTTAAGCCTTGCCGCCAAAGTGCCCTTTGATGATCGCTTTAACCAACGGGCGAGCATGGATGATCTTTCCAAGCCGCTGATGCAGGCTTTTTTGCAGGAAGTTGGCAGTGCTTTGGCTGATGATGCATCGGGAATGTCTGTCGAGGCATTGGCCAGGCAGATGAATGTGGCGGGCGGGCCGAGTGAATCGCCATGGCCTAAAAACGTCGGGCTGCTGTTTTTTAATGACAACCCGGAGCACTTCTTCCCTGGCGTGCAAATCGATGTATTGTGGTTCCCCGAAGGCGCAGGCGGTGACCGCTTTGATGAGAAGATTTTCAAAGGCCCGCTGGCGCGGATGACGCGCGAGGCCTTGAGCTATATTCAGCGTAACTACTTGCGGGAAACCGTTATCAAACACCCAGACCGAGCCGAGGCCACGCGGGTGTGGAACTTCCCCTATGCCGCCATTGAGGAAGCCTTGGTCAATGCGGTGTACCACCGCTCTTACGAAGAACGCGAGCCGATTGAAGTGCGCATCAGCCATGATGAGCTGGTGATACTGAGCTTCCCCGGCCCGGATCGATCCATCCGCCTGGAAGACTTTCAGGCAGGGCGGGCGGTCAGCCGCCGTTACCGTAACCGGCGTATTGGGGAATTCCTGAAAGAGCTGGACCTGACCGAAGGTCGCTCCACCGGCATCCCCAAGATCCTTAAGGTAATGGCCGCCAATGGCTCGCCCGCACCGCTGTTCGAGACCGATGACGACCGGCTGTCCTTTGTGATCCGCTTGCCTGCGCACTCTGCGGCCGCTACTGAGAATGTGCTGCCCCCGCAAGTCACCACGCAAGTCACCACGCAAGTCACCACGCAAGTCGGGACGCTTCTATCACAGATATCCGGGGAAATGACTCGGCAAGATATACAGGACGCCTTAGGGCTGAGCAATCGGGAACATTTTCGCAAGACCTATTTAGTGCCTGCGCTGGAGCAAGGTGTTATCGAAATGACCCTGCCGGACAAGCCCAACAGCCGCAGCCAACGCTACCGCTTAACCGAGACAGGGCAACACTGGCTGGAGCAACAGAAGGGCAAGAAATAGCACTGAATTATGCACCTGCCCGCAGTCTCCTTGCGAGGTCTTTGACTTGATTGCAGACTTATCCATTAACCGGCGGATGACTGATCACGAGATCAATGAAACACCGCATGTAATCGGGAAGTTCTTTCGTCAAGGTAACGGCATGCCAGGTGCGGTGTGTCCAAGGTAAATCAATCGAAACCGGAAGGAGATCGCCCGATTTGATATGGCGTTGTGCCGCCCATCGCGCCATAACCGTAACACCGAGGCCCGCTGCACACCACTCTAAAATACCCTCGGTGAGCGGCATTTCTACAATGCGGCGAGGGCGTTCATGCGTTTTATGAAACAACAAATTCAACAGCGTTTCTTTGCTGTTGGGATAGACAATCAGAGTTTGGTCGAGCAACTGGTGCGGGTCGATACGCGCTTGTTTCGCGAGTGGATTTTGAGGATGCACCAAGACCACGAGTTCGTCTTTAAACAAGGGAATGCGATGAAATTTTTGGGGCACAAAAGACATGCTGATCGCCATGTCGAGTGCACCGGCTTCCAAATCCTTGAGTAGATTTGGGGATACGTTGGGATTCACATTAATCGGCACATTCGGGTATTGCGATGCAAACTGCGGAATGACCTGGGGCAACCATTGAAAACAGGTGTAGCACTCGGAGCTTAAGGTAATGCTGCCCTCGATTCCACGGGCCAGCCCTTTCATGTCATCAGCGAGTGTGTTCAGTTCATCGAGAATGGATTGGGAACTACTCAGTAGTCGTTTACCCGCTTGCGTTGGCACCATTCTTTTCCCCTGTCGATGAAACAAGGGTTGCTCGCAATAACTTTCTAAGTTTTTTAACTGATGGCTTAGCGCCGACTGGGTTAAATTTAAGCACTTGGCGGCCTGAGAGAGATTGCCTTCCTTGTAGAGCGTATCCACAAGACGAAGGTGTTTCATATCGAGTTGCTGGCTCAAGTTCGGCATGTCAAAACCCCGGCAATTTCATGGTATTAAATGTTTTCATTAAATCTAGCAAATCTATTCATTTGTTTCATATTTAGCCCAAGTATACACTCGAATTCAACCTAATCAAACATGGTGGAAATGGGAGAAAAACCATGACTAAGAATGCGAGGTATACACTTTACTACTCACCGTTTGCCTGTTCGTTAGCCGTTCATGCGGCACTGGAAAAAATTGGCGAAGGGTTTGAACTTGAGAAAATTGACGTGAAGAAAGGGCAGCATCAAACGGAACGCTATCTTCAATTAAATCGCCACGGAAAAGTGCCGTTACTGCAAGATGGGAAGAAGCTCATTGACCAGGGGGCGGGAATTCTTTTGTATCTTTCAGAACAGCATCCGGAGGCGGAACTAATGCCAGCCGCAGCCACGGCGGAATGGGGCAAAGCGTTAAGCGAATTATTTTATATGTCGAATACCGTGCATCCTGCTTTTTCGATGGCATTTAATCCTGACCGTTTTACCACAGGCGATAAAACCCAGGTATTTGACAAAACTCTGTCCCGATTGGATGCCTTACTGGAAGAACTCGATGGCAAGCTGACTCAGCAAGATTTCCTCAATGGGAACAAACCGTACGTCGCGGATTATTACCTGGTGGCGATGTTGAACTGGCTGCGCATCTTCAAGAAAGGGCTTAATCCTTATCCCAACCTGAGACGCTACAAAGCAAGAATGGATCAGTTGCCCGAAGTCTCGCGAGCCGTAAGCAAGGAGATCAAAGATCTAGGTTTTGTTGTCGCGAGCGTGTTCAAACTCATGAGCGTTAAAAAGCGACTTTCAAGAAAACTAAAAGGAAAGCCGAGCCTTAAACGTCATGATGAAAAACACTACGGCTTGGGCGGCGTCTCGTAGATAGGCAAATCATGCGTGTATATGTGGGTCTGTATATGTAGGCCTATAGCTAAGGATTTGCCCAGTTATCACTGAATTTACCCACTTCGTTTAATCACTCACCAAGATGAGAATGTCATCATGTATACTTTATTCTATTCACCCTTTGCTTGTTCTTTGGCTGTTCATATGGCGCTTGAGAAAGTAGGTAACCCCTTTAGATTGGAGAAAATCGATATTCAAAAAGGCGAGCATCAACTGCAAGCCTATGGGTCTCTAAATCATCGTAAAAAGGTGCCACTTTTAAAGCACGACGATGTGTTTATTGATCAAGGAGCGGCGATTTTAATCTACTTGGCCGATCTGCATCCTGAAACCGCGATGATGCCGCCTTCTGGTGCCGATGAGAGAAGTGCAGCAATCAGCATGCTGTTTTATTTATCGAATACCTTACATCCTGCGTTCTCAATTGCCTTTCATCCAGAGCGGTTCACCCATGGTAAGGTCGACGAATTATTCACAAAAGCGATTGAAAAAATCGAAACGATATTGAGTGAATTCAACGAGCAGCTGGCTACTCAAGACTATCTCACGGGTAATCATGTTTTCGTGGCGGATTACTATCTCATGAGCATGTTAAATTGGTTGCCGCTTTTTAGCATGTCACTCGCTTGTTACCCGCATTTAGCAAAGTATCAGCAGCGCATGGCGGATTTGCCAGAGGTGCAGCGAGCCTTCGAAAAAGAAGCGTCGCAATTGTAGAGAAGGAGAAACAGGATAACGGCTACTCCCACAAAGGTTTATGAAGCGATGTCTTGTAGCCAAGGAGGCCGACCTAATGTCGAATGGTTGGCTTCCTGTCGGGCATGTATGCGCTAATCTTCTCTAGAAGTTTAGCCTCTGTAAACCCTTTAAAGTCCGCCTCATGCCACTCTATCGAGACGTATTTGTATTCATTTTTTTGATGTTGCATGGAAGCTGAAAGGCTCAGATTGATTTTATTCACCCCTTTGCCGATGGTAATGGGCGTATGGGGCGCTTGTGGCAAACCTCGATTTTTTCCCAATGGCATCGGTTCCGATAAAACCGGACATTGGGAGGTTCACACGTGACGGATGACAAAACCATCGCCTAATCCAACAACTGTATTGTTCTGGATAAATACAACAAAGAGTGGAAGGTAGCCGAAAGCTATCAGAGCGAAGGCAATCTGGAGCGTCAGCTAATTGGAAGCTAAAAGGGGCAGATTGATTTTATTCTAAAGTTGGTTTCGAACACACTTCGGTAATTACCTCCTACCACGCCGATCTGCTCGGCTCAACAGTCGCTATGACTGATGAAAGCGGCAATCGAATATATGAGCAGAATCAAATCTATAAACCCTTTGGAGAGAAAATGCCTAATGCCGGTGCGCAAGCGTCGGAGAACGAGATTTGGTATACCGCCAAGCCCCATGATGAGGATATTGGGCTGACGTATATGAATGCGCGGTATTATGATCCGGTGGTGGGGAGGTTTATGGGGGTTGATCCTGTTGATTACCTTAAAGGCGGGCCGGATTACTTTAATCGATACTCGTATGTGATTAATAACCCTTATAAGTATAATGATCCGACTGGTAAGTTTTTTAAGCAACTTGCCGCCCTGACTGTAATAGGGCTAGCAGTGAATGAGGCTAGAAAAGGGGTTAATAAAATGGAAGGGGCCGCTCATTCTAAGGCTGAACTTCAACGCCAGCTAGATATGGCTAGAGAAGAAAAAGCTCTAGGTGTTCCGGGTGCTGACCAGAAGGTCAAAGATCTAGAGAGGCAGATTCAAGAGCAGCAAGCAAACATGGCCGAGGGGGCGGCGCAAATAGGGCAGAATGGAGTGGTAGTAGGTCCTGTGAATTATCGCACCGCTGAATCTGCATATAAAACAACGAAAAGTTTACTAGATAGGCTTAAAGATTTGCTTGGAATAGAAGGCGAACCGGAAGACGATGGTGGAAAAACAAAAGAAAGTGATGATAGTTCTAGAGACAATGACAAGAAGGACGATGTGAGGTGAAAACAATTAGTTCATTACTGAAGATTGCATCTGCTCAAAATACTGTTTTCTTGTCTTTAATTCTCATAATTGTGGGAACAAGCTTTCTTCTCCGAGAGACATTCAAAACATCATTGATAATAGATGATTCAGATCGAGTCATCTATATCTACTTGGAAAAGGAATCATCAGGATTTTTTGAAGGTAATGAAAAGGAGTTGGCATTGGAGCGCTTTTTGGAGTTTACAAAAAGCACGAATGTGGTTTTAGATCAGAAGATAGAGTTTATTTTTGAAATGTTGGTTTATATTTTGGTGCTTCTAATAATTAAATTTATTTTAATTGTTGGGTTATTCCGTACTAAGCCTAAGACAACTAAAGGGTTCAGATTGAATTAATTTTGACTAATTTGAAAAGCCCTGCCAGAGTTAATTTTGGTGGGGTCTTTTGTCAGTGTACATCGTGTACGTTGAACGGAATATCCCCAGCCGAAAGCTGTTGTCGCTTGTGTGCGATTGCGATGATAAACACGTTCTGCTGTCTAATATGATAAATCAGCCGCCATGTGTGAACGCTGATTTCTCGCACATCTTCTCGGCCTATCTCAGGAACAACCTTTCCTCGTTTGGGTAAATCGGCCAAAGGTTCAACTTTTATTAGCATGTCATTGGTGACGTTTTTGGCGTTGGTGGGTGAATCTTCGGCAATGTAACGGTGAATACTTTTAAGATCCTTCTTAGCTCGTGCTGTCCATATTACCATTGCTCGATCTCACGCTTTAATTCTTCATGCGTGATGGTGTTGCCATTCTCAACATCAGCCATGCCTTGATGTACTTTGTTGATCACATAGAGTCGGTAAACGATCTCTTCAAAGTCGACATTGTCAGGTAGTTGCTGAATGGCTCGTAAGGCTTCTTCTTTCGCTGTTTGTCCTGATTGCATGAAAGTCTCCTTAAAATTGTTTCACCCATTTTCTTTCATGAGTGGTTCATTGTACCTCGGCTTAAATGAAAAGCAGAGGACTTAATTATCGTTATACCGTTACTGTCATAAGCTAAAAGGCTCAGATTGATTTTATTCCGACCAATCAGAAAAGCCCTGCTAGCGGTGATTTGGCGGGGCTTTTTATTATTCAAGATTCTCTAGGATTAAATCTCTACATCAGCATCGTATATTCATGCTTTAATTCTGTTACAGCAATTCACTTATCACCCTGATTGATTCAATTCGAGAAATTAGAGCGCACCCCACGCGTGACCTCGGTCGAGCCCGGCTGGTAGAGTTAGGTGCGGTCGGGAGTGTTAGTATGTCGCAAGGGTTTTGCAGTGGAATACAACGAAATGAGCGAGTTCAAGAATAATCGCTCTGCCTTTAGCTGAATAGTTTTTACAGGAGCAACCATTTGCATAAAAAAGACTTCAAGGGGCTGCTGTTGCAGATACGCGATCAGCCCGCCGTCCGTCAAGAGGAGTGGGAGAGCTTTGCCCGGCTGGGAGGCATTGAAAAAAATCAGCTCGACATACTGAATGTTTTTGATACGCCTAACTTTGGCCCCGACGTTGTGCAGGGATATGATGCGCTATTCGTGGGCGGGGCCAGCGAAGCCAATGTTCTGTTACCGGAAGAGTACCCCTTTGTCAGCAGCGCGATGGAATTGTTACTTGCCTGCATCGAACAAAACCTTCCGGTCTTTGCATCCTGCTTTGGCTATCAATTAGCGGTGTTGGCCCTTGGCGGTGAGATTGTGCATCAACAGCAAGATTTTGAAATGGGCACGATTGGCATCAATCTAACAGCTGCGGCGAAAAGCGACCCGTTATTGGCAGGTACCCCTGATCCGTTTATGGCCGTGTCGGTGCATCAGCAGAAGGCCTTACAGTGCCCGCTTGGTTGTATATCCCTTGCATTTACGGTGCAATGTAATCATGCTTTTCGCGTTCGTGATAAGCCATTTTGGGCATTTCAGTTTCACCCCGAAGTTGACCGAAAAACCCTGGTTGAACGACTCACTTTTTATAAAGAAAAATACACTTCAGGCGATTCGCATCTGGATGAGGTATTGAAAAACGCTGTTGAAACACCAGAGTCAAATGGGTTGGTGGAGAGGTTTGTTGAATGGACGATAAAAAATAAATCTCGCTAACAGGATGTAAAATACCCACGACTTAAATGGTTTGTGTATGGGGCAGGGTTTAAAACTCAGGTCCCATTTTTACCCGAATAATGTCATCCTATGCGTATCAAAACCGGTTTAATCATTGAGCTATAAATGAGGGCTAAAAATGCAATACAAACATTGGATTCGACACCTGTCTTTTCTATTTCTGCTATTAACAGGGCTTTCTGCAAATGGCCAATCGTTGGTACAACAGGCGGCAAGCAGTTCTGTTGAAAAACCATCGATGGTTGTATACAAATCCGCCAGCTGCGGATGTTGTGGCGACTGGGTCAAACACATGCAAGCAAATGGTCTTGCCGTTGAAGTTCACGATACCGAGAATATTAACGAGATAAAACAGCGCGCCGGTTTACGTCGCGAGCTGGCGTCTTGCCATACAGCTTTTATTGGTGATTACGTGATTGAGGGGCATGTACACGCCCAAGACGTGAAACGCTTATTGCAGGATAAACCCCGGATTAAAGGTTTGACGGTGCCTGGTATGCCTGCAGGTGAAAACGTGCCGGGCATGGAGGTGCAGCCGGGTAATGCCAGGTTTGATGTGCTGGGTTTTCAGGAAGATGGTTCAACGAGCGTTTGGCAGCATTACGAATAGATAGCTACGGGGTGTTAGATGAATATCTCTAACACCGAAATTTTTTTCAACTTTGTGTCAACCATTCTTGATGTACCCCGTTTAGGTAAGTGAAGCGTATAAAAACGCGGCAATAGTTTTTGAAAGAGCTGTCACGTAGATAGCTTTCATTTAAGCCACTCGAACTTAAACAAAAAGGTACACATCATGAACTCTACATATAAAATTTCCTTAAAAGCGGCCACTTTAATATCTGCACTGGTTTTCGCGCTTCCTTCACAGGCGCGTTTTCAACCACAGCAAGGCGATGCAGAGCAGGGCGCACAACACGGTAATAATCAGGGGTTGCATCTGGGCAAGGTTTTTCATCGCTTGGATACCGATGGCGATAGTTTTGTTTCTTTAGAAGAAATGACTGCCGGTGCCTTACATAAAGCGCAAAAGCGTTTCGACAGGTTGGATGCGGATCATGATGGCTTTGTCAGTCTTGAAGAGTTTGTCGCCGCTGGCGAAGAGAAAGCCGACAAGTTCGGCGAGCACAGTGATGAGATTAAAGCCTGTGTCGAAGAAGCGCTGGGTGTTACCCTGCCAGAGCATGCGACTGCTGAAGAACGATTTGCTGCAATCGACTCCAACCAGGATGGCATGATCGATATTGACGAGGCCAACGCTCATGCTGCATCCAATGTGGCGGCAAGATTTAACGCATTAGATGCAGACGCTAACGGTCTGTTAAGTAAGGACGAGTTAAAAGTAGGGTTGGAATTGCGCAAAACTCGCCGTGCGGCATTGCGTGAGTGTGTGCAGTCTGTACAAGAGCAGAATGACACCCTGGAAGACTTGGGTGGTGATGAGCTGAAGCAAGTCGGGCTGTAAGAGGCTCCTTAACTACCCGGAGCATGGCGTTATTGCTCCGGGTGGGCTGGCCAATTTGCCCTGTAAGCAGAAAATTGGGCTAGAGTTAATAAATTCGGCGGGTCTACAGTAATCATCAGTCAGTGCATCAATCTAGGGATAGCGACGTTCACGTGCAAGCTTTGGAATTGTTTTTAAGCGACATCGAAAAGCGGGCCTTCAGGATCGCACAGTTGGCGGTTCGTAACGAAGCCGACGCACTGGATATTGTGCAGGATGCCATGATAAAACTAAGCTTCCGCTACGGGAGCAACCCAGAGGCAGAATGGAAGCCACTGTTTTATAAGATATTAGAGAACCGTATTCTCGATCACCATCGCAAAGAGAATACGCGGCGTAAGTGGTTTTTTTGGAAAACCACAGATGATGACGAAGAGGTAGCTGTCGATGCGGAAGCCGCCGATGAAGGCCAGGATCCATTACAACAGTTGCAGAGGGTAGAACTGTCGGATGGTTTACTGCGCGAAGTTGAACAATTACCCGTTAAGCAGCAACAGTGTTTTTTGTTACGCTGCTGGGAAGGCATGTCGGTGAAAGAAACCGCATTAGCGATGCAGATAACGGAAGGCAGCGTAAAAACACATTACTTTAGAGCCATCCAGAAACTACTAACGGTGATAGGCGAATATGACTGAGCATGATGAAAAAATATGTCGTATTGATCCGGCTGAGCAACGTTCGCTGGAGCAGGCGGCGAAGCAGGCACTGGATAAAAGCCTTGATGAACTCCCTGACCGAATCAGTCAGCAGTTAGCTGCCGCCCGCAAACAAGCGTTGTCCCAGGTAAAACAAAAGCCTGTGGTAAATCATTCACTGGTTTGGGGGATGGCGGCCAGCGTTGCAGTTGCCAGCTCTTTATGGCTGTTTCAGGCTGATAAGGCACCGCAAAATACACCTGCCATTCCGCTTGCGACACAGACTGCCGATAGCGCAGATGTGATGCTGGCTGCAATAGAAATGGCCGAGATGGATGAGCAAGAGCTGGCGGTCGTGGAGGATTTAGAGTTTATGTACTGGCTAAGTTTGCAAAATGATCAGGATGTATAAATGTTGCTGCCAGTGATGCTGCAGCCGGTGAGGTTGCCATGCGACCGCTAAAGCATAGCGTATTGCCGGTGCTGGCACTATGCCCGCTGATCTGGATGCCTCAGGCTTTGTGGGCAGAACCTGCACCGTTAAAAAATGAAGCCTTTCTGCTGTTTTTAGCAGAGATGGTCGAAGTGGATGGCCAACTCACTGACCCGCTCGATATGAGCGCGAGTGACGATGAAGGCCAGCAATACGGACAACTGATTGAACAGACAGATAGTGGCAGCGTGGGTGAAAGCTCCCCGGATGCTGAGGAGGACGAAGATGAAGCGATATAGTGTAGCGGGATTTGTGATCGCTTTACTGGCCTCGTTGTTAAGTGTAACGGCATACGCCCAGGACTGGGCCGAGCTGCCTGAAAGCACCCGGCAAGTGCTGCAGCCGTTTGAGAATGATTGGGCAGGGATGGATGCCGCCAAACAGGAAAAATTGGTGCGAGGCGCAGAGCGCTGGGCAAGCATGTCGGCAGAGCAGCAGCAACAGGCACAGTCGCGATTTGCCCGGTGGCAGCAGCTCTCTCCAGACAAACAGCGTGAACTGAGTGACCGGTTGCAGCAATTTAAACAGATGCCGAAAGAACAGCAACAGCAGCTTAAAATGACACAGCAGAGATTTCAGATGATGAGTCCCGAGCAAAAAATGCAACTACGTCAGCGTTATAACTCATTGTCACCTGAACAAAAGAGTCGATTGAAGCGGCGAATTCAGCATCGTTAAGCATGAACGGTTAATCACAGGTTTCATAACAAGGATTCAACGATGAATGTGGATAAAGCAAAAAAACGTATCGCCAAGCAAGTGAAAAAGGGCTTCAATGGATATCCACAGGTATTGCTGGAGTACTTTGGTACAACTGCAGAATCGGCTAGCGAGGTTGTTATAACGTTTATTTTAGAAAAGGACGCCGAGCCACAAGAACAAAAGTTTGTGTGTAAAAATGATGCCCGGGAAGATGAAACCATCCAATCCATTTTGGTTAAAATAATTGAGCGGGCTAATGCAAGCACAGTGACGGAAGTTGCTGGCGTTTCGATCATGCACTAAAAATGGTAACTGGCACCTAACCACAGGTGCTTACCGTCGTTCATCATGCCCGTGTCGAAATCACTATCGAAAGGCATGCTGATACCAGCGTTAATCGTGAAGTCTGAAACAATGAGGTTAAGCAGGAGATCAACCGCGCCGCTACCGGCAGAGTTCTCGAAGCTGCTATGGCTCTGTCTTACCCGTGGGCCTGAAGGTGAGCGCCAGCGCGTAGTTGTGCTGCCATGCGTTTCGCCACTAAGAGGCTCCGACCAGTTAATCGATACACCTGGCACAATAGCAGTCGTTTCGTTAAAACCGTAAAAATAACTGGCGGTTGCATTCACCCCTGCCAACCAGCCATCACTCTTCAGCTCAGATGTTTCACTGAAAGCTGAGTCAGCAAAGCCCGCTTGCGTGATGGTGCTTTGTGTTTGTTGCTGATACTCAATGCTAAGTCCCAGTGTCATCCAGAAGGCGTCGTTTATGGTAAAGTCACGGGCCGATTCCACTGCTGTTGAGGTGAGTTTTAGCTCATCGTTGAGCGTGGCTCTTCTTTCACCCGTACCAATAATCCTTGTGTTGTCTTTGTCTTCTTGATACGACAGCGTGAACCACCAGGGGGCGAGCGTGAAACCTGCTAGCACTGCTAACGATTGATTATCGAAGTCTCCCTGATAGCCAGTGCCATGTATATTGTCTTCGAATTTTCCGGCACGCGCCGAAAATTGCCACTGCTGGTTAAGCGTTACGTGATACCCAATGTTAAACCCCAGTGGAGAAAATCGAAACTCTCGGTTTTGGGTATAAAGCGATTGCTCATAGAATTCTGTGTCGACACTTAACGATTGGGAAACCGTTACCTGCGCTTCGGCGGAGGTGCTATGAACCGATACTAATATCGCCAGCGGTAAGATTCGAGAAAGGGGATATTTTATCACGAGACAGGGTCTACCTTCTGATAATATGGCAGGAGTGTTTATATCGTACTTTAGACTATCCAGCATAGTCTGTTATGTCTATAAATGCGGGTGTGATTAAGGAAGTATATTCGGGCTGCGACACACAAATACGCCCAAGCGAGTGTTTAATCAATTATTAACAAGGACTGTCATAAACTATGGCTAAACTGCTGATTGTTTTTTTTATTGTGTTTGCTTCGATAGCTAATGCCGAGCCACGGCTGCGGCCTGCGGATTGGGCGACTCCTGTCATAGGGATTTCACTGAACAATATGTACAAGGTCGATGATGGGCTTTTTCGATCCGAGCAGCCCGGAGAAAATGTTTTCGATGAATTGGCACTGATGGGTATTTCGGAGGTGCTCAATCTACGTGAATACCATTCGGATGAAGATGAAGCTGCAGATAGGCCCATGCAGTTGCATCGTATAAAAATTGATACCGGCTCAATTAATGAAGAGCAGTTGATAACCGCCTTGGCGTTTATTCAGCAGCGCCAAGGGCCACTATTAGTACATTGTTGGCATGGTTCTGACAGAACCGGGGCGGTGATAGCTGCCTATCGTGTTGTGATCAATGGTTGGTCGAAAGAGCGCGCAATAGACGAATTAGTCAATGGTGGCTACGGCTATCATGCAAGTATTTACCCAAATATTGTCGAAACGATCCAGCGTTTAGATGTTGAAAGTGTGAAAGCCGCATTAGCTAAAAAAGCTATCGTATTGCAGAAAAAACAGGATTAGTTTTGCCTAAACAAGAGAAGGAGAACGACAATGAACAAGCATGAAACGATTAACTATCTGGAAATGCCTGCCAGAGATCTTGACGCAACCAAGCGTTTTTTTCAGTCGGTTTTTCAATGGACTTTTACTGACTATGGCCCCGATTATATGTCATTTTCTCAATCCGGCATCAGTGGTGGTTTTTATCGCTCCGTGCTGCACTCTTCTGTAGATCGTGGCGCGGTGCTGGTTGTTTTCTACAGTGAAAGACTTGCGGAGACGCAAGATAAAATTACTGCCGCCGGAGGTGCTATTTGCAAGCCTGTGTTTGACTTCCCTGGCGGCAGACGCTTTCACTTTACCGACCCCAACAATAATGAATTTGCTGTTTGGTCGGATAAGTAATGGCTACTGCCAGACACTGGTGCCGCAAAATATACAATTGCGGATCAATATTCTGCGCGGGTCGTGTTAAAATGCGCGCCTAATTTTCATTATCACAGGATAGATAGGCAGAAATGACATTTGCAATTGGTCAGCGTTGGGTTAGTCAGACAGAGCCACAACTCGGTCTTGGAATCATTACCGAAATATCTTCTCGCCAATTGACGGTTGTTTTTCCGGCCGCCGATGATCGCCGTACCTATGCCCACCTGAATTCACCGCTTAGTCGAATTACCTATCAGGTAGGCGACCAGTTGACGGCGATGGATGACCAGGTTCATACCGTGCTGGACGTCGTTGAAAACGGTAATCTGATGCGCTACCTGTGCCAAAACGAGGCGGGTGAGCAACGCTGGCTCGAAGAAGTGCACATCAGTTGTTTTATCCAGTTGATATCACCACAGCAACGTATTTGCAGTGGCCAGTTCGATAAACTGGCGGCTTATGATCTGCGCGTTGCAACCTTGCATCATCAGCACCGTCTGCAACAATCTTCGGTGCGTGGGTTAATTGGCTCTCGCACCAGTCACTTGCCGCATCAGGTTTATATTGCCAGCGAAGTTGCCCGTCGCTTTGCCCCTCGCGTATTGCTGGCGGATGAAGTTGGCTTGGGCAAGACCATCGAAGCGGGCATGATTTTACATTACCAGCTGCATACTGCCCGGGCTCGTCGGGTGTTGATCGTTGTGCCCGACTCATTGGTGCATCAGTGGCTGGTAGAAATGCTGCGTCGCTTTAATCTGCATTTCTCAATTTTTGATCGCTCGCGCATGGAATCAATGGAAGAAGAGGGCGGTAACCCCTTTGAGTCCGAGCAGCTGGTGCTTTGTAGTCTAAGCTTCCTGACTTCTGACGAACAGACCCTCAGCCATGCGATTAATGCTGGCTGGGATATGATGGTCGTTGATGAGGCCCACCACCTGCACTGGACACCCGAACAGGCAGGTGACGAGTACCTGGCAATTGAACAACTATCGCAGGCGTCGCAAGGATTGCTGTTGCTAACAGCAACGCCAGAGCAAGTAGGTATCGAAAGCCACTTTGCCCGGTTGCGCTTGCTTGATCCTTCGCGATTTTTTGATCTCGAAGCCTTCAAGGCTGAAGAACAGGGCTATCAGCAGCTAAACGAAGTGATGCAGTCATTGCTGGCGTTAATTGCTGAACCAGGCGCTACCTCAGAGGTGAGTCTGGATGCTGACATGTCGACGGTCTTGCTTTCCTATCTACCTGAGGATGCCGCGCTGCTCAAGCCGGGTGCGGTATTAGAGGCCGCTGATGTTAAGCGGCTAGTGGCAAGATTGCTTGATCGACACGGTACTGGCCGGGTGCAATATCGAAATACCCGATCAGCAATAAAAGGATTTCCCGCACGGGTGCTGCACCCTTATCCTCTCGCGTTGCCAGAAGAATACAAACAGTCTGATGAGCAATCCCTGAAACAGCGTTTGTATCCTGAAACCTGTGTCGACGAAGAAATATGGCTGCGCCAGGACCCGCGTGTCGATTGGCTGAAGTCATTGCTGAAAACACTGCGACCAGAAAAAGTATTAGTGATCTGCGCGAATGCGGCATCGGCAATTGCCCTTGAGCAGAAGTTTAGGCTGTACGATGGACTGCCCACTGCCGCCTTTCATGAGGGCCTGACACTGGTCGAGCGTGACCGGGCTGCCGCTTATTTCGCCGAAGCCGAAACCGGCGCGCAAGTGCTCATCTGTTCAGAAATTGGCAGTGAAGGGCGAAATTTCCAGTTTGCGCATCACATGGTTATTTTTGATCTGCCGCTGAATCCGGATTTATTAGAGCAGCGTATTGGTCGTCTGGATCGCATTGGCCAGAAACACGATATCAATATCCACGTGCCGTATCTGCAAGGTTCGGCTCAGGAAGTGTTGTTCCGCTGGTATCAGGAAGGGCTTAATCTGTTCGAAAGCAGCTGCGCCGCCGGCTTTGCCATCTATGAAAAGTTTGAGTCTGCATTACATGAGGCGTTACAGATTGAAGTTGGCTCTGCAGTTGACACGCCAGCATTTACCTCGCTGGTTGCTGATACAAGGCAGTTGCGCGACCAGATGATGCTGGCACAGCAGGAAGGCCGTGATCGTTTGCTGGAGATGCATTCGTGTGACGCTGAGAAGGCAAAAGAGCTAATCGCCCTGATAGAGCATGAAGAAGAAGGGTCAATGCTTGAGCTGTATATGGAAAACGTATGGGAGCAATTTGGCGTTGACCATGATTATCACTCGCGTAATGCGACCGTGTTAATGCCAACAGACCACATGTTGACCGGGCATTTTCCCGGCCTGCAGGAAGATGGCACAACGGTGACCTTTTCGCGTGTGCAAGGCCTATCCCGAGATGATATGGCGTTTCTCAGCTGGGAACATCCAATGGTTGTCGAGTCAATGGATATGGTGGTTAACAGTGAATTGGGGAATGCGACGCTCGCCTCTATCAGCGTGAAGGCATTGCCGGCCGGTACGTTGCTGCTCGAAGCCATTTACACCGTCAATTCACAAGCCCCTGCAGAGTTGCAACTGGAACGGTTTTTACCTGCCAGCCCGGTGCGCGTACTGGTAGACATTAACGGCAAAGACCTATCCGCCGCCGTACCTTATGATCGCTTGAATCAGCTGTGTGAAAAAATTAAACGCCCCACAGCTCAGGCGTTATTGAAGCAGGTGATCCCCGAGATCAACAAAATGATCGCCCACACAGATCAGCATGCCGGGGTTCAGTTACCAGCTTTGGTGGCGTCCGGTAAAGCGGCAATGGCGCAGGGCCTGGGGGATGAAATTGCACGCTTAAAAGCGCTGATGCAAGTAAATCCTTCGATACGGGAAGAAGAGTTAACCTATCTGCAAAATCAGCAAAGCCAAAGTGCCGAGTATATCGACCGTGCCGCGCTGCAACTGCAAGCCGTGCGACTGGTTGTTAACGCTGGCTAGTTTGAGGGTGCCCCGTTGCTTGTTATGCAGGCAATGGGGTACTTGCCAGGTCTAAAATAATCGCTCAATCACTTATCAGCCATAGGCATGCTTTTTCATCACCGTTGCCATGAGTCGAAAGGTATCCACCCAGGCTTTCCTCACTTCAGGGGTGAAGTCATCTCCAAGTCCCTGTTTAAGCGTATATAGCAGCGCATTGCCAACTGGTGTGTAGTCTTCCGGTTTGACGCCATATTTCACATGGCGTTGGGCTAATTTCTCTAATTCAGGAATCAGCGCATTCAAGTTGCTCAGGCTGTCGACAGACATGGTGAGGGCGCTCATCAACATCTTTCCCTGTGCTTTGATGCCGCTTTTAAACAGCGGTTTTAGCGCAGGATCATACTCGAACAGGCGTTTGTAGAAAATTTCAGCGGCTTTTTCAGAGATTGGGGCGACTTTGGCAAAGCTCTCCTGAACTAACATGATCTGTCTTGCGCTGATGCTCAAGTGATGATCCTTCTGGCTGATGAATTCAGAATAACTATAGATTGTAGCTTAAGATCTCACCAGCACTTTGCTTGAGTCTAGGTTTTCTTGACGAATGACTTCATCGAGCTGGGCCAGCTAAACGCTTCAGGTCGGCATCATAAAGATGGGTGATGAGTGCATCGCCGTGCCGATTAAATTTTACTTCCGCATAGCGTGCCTGGGCAAAAAATGCCCCTGTTCCTTCCTCAAAGAAAAAAGCATCACTGGCAATACGGTAGTTGTCGCCGCGTTTGCGATAGCGAAGAAAAGGTTGCTCAAGATCTTCAACATGCTCTTTGGTAACAAGCGCGGAAAATTGACCCACATTATGCTCATCGATGGTGATGGCTACCAAGCCGTCTTCAGCCTGCAGCGCTGACTCCCCGCCTTGTTTTAGTTGATAGGCGATGTCTTGCGATAGTTGCAATCGTAGTTGCATATAATCACCCTGAAGCAGTGATCGTGGGTCTCGCGGCAGTAACGGCAATAAAACTGACTGCCCTTCGCTGAGGATGCTTTCTTTTTGATAAATCGCCCAATTGCCCGCAACCATAATAATCAGCAGGCCCAGCCAAAGTATGAGCTTTTGGTAGGGATGAAATTTTTCTGCAGCAGTGTTGCGGCTAGTGCGGTGAAACATCATTGACCTCGCTGGCAGAAGCATTAATTAATTGGTGTCGAGTGCGCGCCATCCAGCTGGCCGCAGCAAGAAGAAGGACACCGGCACTGGTCAGTGTGATCGATTTAGCGAGCATCGAGATACCTATGCCATATAGGTAAAATGAAAAAAACAAAAGGTAGCCAACCAGTCCGAGAGCCAGATAGCCTTTGCTGTTATGAAAATAGCCGATGGTGATGACTAATGCTGACAATACAATGCCGGGTGCAGACAGCGTTAGTAACCCCAGTAAACTGATTATTACCAGCAATACTGATTTTCCCATCAGTGTAAGCTGCCCGTCATGGCTGGCAAAGTGTGCATGTTCAACGGAGGAGGAGACACTGGCAGAGAGGTGCAAGATTCGCCAGAGGTAGCCTGACAAGAGCGCTGTTGCAGATACGGTTGCCACCCAGGGGGTGGGGTAAAAATTGAAGTCGTCGACAATCTCTGGCAGCACATAAATAGCCGACAACACACACAGGCCCAGCGCGGAGGCAAATAGTCCGGCGCAGACGGGTGTAAACAATCGGTACCACTTCGCTTGCGATACCTGATCTTGTGCGACGGCACACACACAGCCCAAAAGTGTATAAAAAGCCGTGAGTAAGGCAAGCAGCTGTTGTTGCTCATACTTGTATATCATGCCGGTGAGCGCCACAGTAATAAAGCACATCGACAAAAAACGGTGGGTTTTGTCGGGGTAGAGAAATACCATAATGCTGTTGATAAACACGACCATGCACAAGCCAGCAACGAAGTCATTGCCGCTAAAGTTCTGAATAATACCTGTAATAATCAATCCTTGCCCTGCCAGCGCCGTAGACAGGGCAAACTGATCGATAAAGCTGCTCTGTTGTTTTTTTGAAGCTTGCTTATGTTGCAGAAGTGTCGCACCCACCATAAACACGAGTCCGATAATGCTGTAGCTTTCTGTCGATAGCCAAAATGTACTGGCAACAAAAAAGCCAATCATCAGCCAGCTGCTTAGCCAGGCACCAAAACCGGTGACAACCCGAGAAAACCAGTGTGGCCGATCAGTATCGAAAAGGTTGCTCTCTAACAATGCCAAGTCAGGTTGCGGGGTGTTATTTGTGTCTTGGCACAGCGCCTTTACCAGCTCATCAATTGTCATGAGGCGCCCCTTCTTGTGCCGTTTTGGATTTTTGATGCACTTGCTTTAACCAATTCGATAACAATGCCATTTGCCCCACCAGCAAAAGGGCCATGAAGAGTAAGGTTGCTGCACTTCCACCAATAACGCGTGCCAGCGCTGCATTGAACACCAGTGTGGCACTGAGCGCTACCAGCGCGAGCACGACAATATCAATGCGCCGCGTTTGGTAAAACCATAGCAGCAGGGCGTTACTGATCAGATACGTGGGAATAACGTAAACCGTAGTGGCGTCCGTTGTTCGCCACGCGGTTCCCAGCACGAGCAAAAGGGTTGGTAAGGTAAGGCTAAATATAATCAGCCAACTAAGGGTGCGACGTAGCCAGCTTACCTGCATCCATTGTCGTTTGGGTGAAGTACAAACCTCCCAGGCCAGCAGAAAAACTGCATTGAGCACACTTAAAAAAAGCGCCAGGGTGGTATTGGCCGTGCTGAACATCAGCGCAAAGAGCGGCCCAAAAATACTGATCTGATCATTGCTGGGGGCGATAATTTCGGTCCAGTACAACAGCAGCGTCAAATTGATAAGGCACATCCACAGCAGCCAAAGTGCCGCTTGTCGGCCCACGATAACCCAAGGGGTAATAAGCGCTGCCCAGGCAAGAAACAGCTCGTAGGGATCTGCGCCGGTCTGGTAGGTTTGCCCGATAATTGCCAGAAAAACACCCGTAAGAAATGACGCGGAAAATAGTGCAAATTTGCCGAAGGCGCTGCGTAATCCAGCAACAGCTGCAAAGACTACAGCGCCGATAACCGCACATTGCAACAGCCCCAGCTTCATATAATGAGACATTGACGCCCAATTAAAGGCAAAGAATAAGGCGATGCCCGCCAGAATAAAAAGCACACCGTTAATTTGCGCCATGCTAATAGTGCGGCGAAGAAAACCTGCCGCCGAAGGTTTACTACCCGCTAGTGCTAACGCACGTTCATACTCAACCTGCGACCAGCCAAGTGCGTCAGCCAGTAGTGTAATATTCTCCCTTGATGCTTCTATACTTCCCGTTGCAGCATCGGTGTTCTGCTTGTCCATGCACGGCTACCTCATTGGTTTACGAGAAAACGCCAGTCTTTGAGTGAAACTAGCTTAACCCTGAGAGGTTTCCAAGAAAAATAGCATTAATTTTTATTTTGGCTAGGGCGGGGCACTGGGGTGAATAGCGTTGTTCACTATATTGCAGGTTAAGAATTTAAGCCGGCATCTTTATGTGGGATAAAATTGGAAGGCTTTTGAGCAAAAGCGAACGTTTTTGGTTTTCTGGAAATTAGCTAGGTTAAGGCTTAATACCGCTCGTTTTTGCGTTATGAATCATCATCAAGGTGTCCGGTTGGGGTTGGCCAGAGTACACACGTTGTTGCAACGATTGTAGGCAGGAAAGAACGCTGCTTGTGCTTATAGTTCAACTCAAACCCCCCCCCCCTTATAGCTCAGGAGGGGGTGATGCGACATGGCGTGCCGTTAGGGTGAACTGAATGTCGTTGGCGTTAAAGTATATTGATAGCTAGTGTAAGATACGCTTGAACCTTCGATTTTGACGTAAATCTTACTATCTTTAGTCGCGGTATAACTTATAGTTTTTGACCCATTTCTGCTTACAATCGTTTTATTTTGAAGTGGGCCCAATTCATCATAGATAGTGACAAATATCGTGTTGGCACTTTCTGTATTGTTGTAAATATCAAGCAATAACTCTTCCCCAGCTTGAACATCGACAACATACCAGTCATTAATGTCGTACGGGCGAATCGAAGAAGAATATGTTGCTCCTGATTGTATGGGGTAACTAATCCATTGAGATTCGTTTGGTTCAAAGGTTGTGTCATCTTGTGCGAGCAACTGCACAGACAGGACGCTTAGATTGAAGCGATAAAAACTTTTCGCCTGTCCAGTAATTTTAATGGTGTAGGTTCCCGCCTCGCTAATGTCTACCTGATATGCGCCTACATGATTTGTTGAAAGCCAAGAGGTCTTCACATTTAGTAATTCTTCATTATGGTAAATTTTTGTATATATCAGTGAGCTACTAGAATCGTGGTTTGTAGTAGTAAATACATACTTTCCAGGGACAGCAATTGGAACATTTACATATAAGTCATACTCATTGGTTAACGTGTATTCCTGGTTGAGGATAACACTACCTAAGTTGTCGCCTGGATCAATAAAATCACTTATTTTACCCGCATGGATATATCCGCCGAAAACATCCCCAAGTGCGTAAACATTCCCATTATTTGTTCCGAGGTAAATGCCGGTATCTTCATAATATCTCGCGTAGAATACGTCCGCTGCAAACGTTTCAGATCCAGCCGGGCTGAAATATTCAGGGAAGTTCTTCTCGGCCCACTCAAACAAGCTGTTCGAAACCTCAAGGTCATCGGCCCGAGTTTGAAAAGTACATAGCAAAACTAAAACTAACCAGAATAGTTTCAACATAGATGATTTTTCTCAGAAGCGACCGCAATTTTCCATCACGATACAGATTAATAAACCGGCATATTGTCATTATCTCAAAATGAAATCCGTTGTAATAAAGTAAGATACTGTTGCGATTTATTACAATATTCACATATTGAGCTAACGGGATCGGATTGAATTATCTTTCAAACTGTCCCTTTTACTTTTCTATAAAGTGGCCAACTTTAGCATTAATGCCACTCGTTTATGCGTTATTTGTCTCTCTCGATACCGGGGTTTATAAATGAGTCGATCACTTGAACATCAAATGATGTCGGCGATTTTTGCATCTGCTTTTTTTGCGACCAGATGCAATGAAGATTTGAAAACCTTGCTCTTAAGAGTTGGTATTGCATATAATACCATAATGAATAGCTTAAACGTCGTTTTAGATACTAACATTTTGGTTTCTGCGCTTCGCTCAAATCGCGGCGCTTCATATAAATTATTGGCCTTGCTGATCGACGATATATACACACCAAATATATCAGTGCCTCTTTTCCTGGAGTATGAGTCGGTTATAAAAAGGCCAAGTATAGCTGATCATCTTACGGCAAAAGAAATTGACGATATTCTAAATTTCATATTGAGCAAATCGAGAGCGCGGAGTATATATTTCCTGTGGCGGCCATTTCTGAAAGACCCAAAAGATGATTTGGTGCTTGAGGTGGCAGTTGAGTCAAATAGTGAATTTATCATCACCCATAATATTAAAGATTTTAAGGGTGTTGAAAAATTCGGGATTCAAGTTCTAGGGCCAAAGCAGTTTCTAATAGACAGGGGTATTTTGAAATGAGCACGTTAAGTCTAAGATTGCCTGACTCATTACATGAACAGGTCAAAATATTAGCCAAGAATGATGGTATTTCAATTAATCAATTTGTTTCTTCGGCTGTTGCAGAAAAGATGTCTGCATTATTGACGGAAGAATATTTAGAGAAAAAAGCTAAGTCTGGGTCAAAAGATGCTTTTCTTAAAGCAATGAGCAAAGTGCCGGATGCGACTCCTGATAAAGGCGATGAACTATAGGCAAAGCAATAATCAAGGCTATCTAACGGAGTCGGATTGAATTATTTCTGATCAATAAGAAAAGCCCTGTCAGTGTTGAACTGATAGGGCTTTTGAATATTCATCTCGAACTCTAGAGATTTGGTCGCCGATGAAAATATTCGTTTTAACCTCCTTGCTCCTTTTTTGCTGATTTCAAAAACGTTCGCTTTTGACTCATATCTTTCCTTTTGAAAGCGCTGGTTCTAAAAAATCGTCCTTTTTCATTCCACCAATAATTGTTAAAAAATGGCACACCATGTAAAGCGAAGCGCTCCAAGATTAGTATATGAAAGTTTAGATAATAATATATATGTATAGATATACTATACATATTGCTAAACATCTAAACTGGATTTCGGTTTGAGTAAAATCTATTATGTATAGTATGAATGTGCAAAATAGAAGTAAATTAAACAAGCTGGAACAAGCTCTACCTGAGGGATTGCTTGTTGACGCGTCATGGCTGGAGCGCAATGGCTACTCTCGCGCCTTGCGCAGTCAGTATGTTTCTGCTGGTTGGTTGCAGTGCCCTACGCGCAGTGTATTTCGTCGCCCACGAGGTAAAGTAAGCTGGGAGCAGGTGATTATCTCCCTGCAAACGCTTTTGGGGTATTCGCTCTCCGTTGGTGGTCGCACTGCCTTGGAACTCCAGGGCTACGCACATTACGTTCCTCAAACCCAACTGAAAATCCACCTTTATAGCGACGACAAGCTGCCATCATGGCTTCTAAAGTTGCCGCTTGATCAACAGCTTATCACTCATAATCGTCAACGCCTGATTTCTAACGCCACTTCAATAGATACGCCTCTATCGTTGGATTCACCAAGCGTCGAAGGTTCGGTATTAGACGGTGGTTTTCGCATTACGCATTGGGGCCAATGGAAATGGCCATTGGTTATGTCCACCCCTGAGCGCGCTTACATTGAACTGCTTGATGCGCTACCGCAAGACGAAACCTTTCATATGGCGGACGTGATTATGGAAGGGCTAGTCAATATCAGTCCACGCCGCATGCAAGCCTTGCTAGAGAAAACAAAGAGCATAAAGGTTAAACGGTTATTCTTTTTCTTTGCCGATCGCCATCAGCATCAGTGGCTAACGCGCATAGGGCGAGACCATATAGATTTAGGCAGTGGTAAGCGCATGTTGGTTAGAGGGGGTAAGCTTGATCCGGTTTACCAAATTACCGTACCACAAGATTTCATTCAGGGAGATGATAAACGTGGCCTTTAACGATCTATATCGGAAGCAAGTAGCACTTTTAGTAAAGGCACTGCCTCATGTTGCCAAAGAAAAATGTTTCGCACTGAAGGGTGGTACAGCGATTAATTTGTTTATCCGAAACCTGCCGCGTCTTTCTGTGGACATTGATCTGACCTATCTGCCCATTGCGGATCGTCGCCGGTCACTATCTGAAATTGATGCGGCATTGAAACGTATCCGACAAAGGATTCAGGCATCGGAGAACAATGTTCAAGTTACCGAGTCAGCGCCAAACACACAAAAAGAAATCACCAAACTAATAATCCGCACAAAGGAACATGTACAAATCAAGATCGAAGTTACCCCAGTGCTCAGAGGCTGCGTTTATGATCCTTTGCTTATGGCTGTTTGTGAGCAGGTTGAAGATAATTTTGGTTTTGCAGAAATCAATGTTTTGTCATTTGCCGACCTATACGCAGGAAAGATCATGGCAGCCCTTGATCGGCAACACCCCAGAGATTTGTTTGACGTTCACCAGCTTTTTGAAAATGAAGGCATCACCGAGGATCTGCGCACAGCGATAATCGTATATTTGATCAGCCACGATCATTCCCCGCACTCGCTACTTGCCCCTGTATTACGGGATATCACCCAGGACTATGAGCAAAGCTTTGCCGGAATGTCGGTAGGTGACACGCCACTTGATAGCCTTATAGCTGCAAGAGAACGTCTCATTAAAGATGTCAACGATAACATGCCAGAAAACCATAAAGCATTCCTACGCTCATTCTATAGCCGCCAACCAGATTGGGCTTTGCTTAGCCTCGATAACGTGAAAAGTCTTCCTGCGGTAAAGTGGCGGGAGCTTAATCTTGATAAAGCTGGCGAAGGCACATGCGAAGAGTTGCTACGTAAGCTTGAAAATGTGCTTCTGTCATGAGCCCGCCGCAGCTGGCCGCTGAGGTTTAACTTTGTTAGTTACCGGAAAAGAAATACTTTTTTCGCCCAAATTCTTGAAGAAATGCTATAGAGGAAAAGGCTCACTTTGTAACTTTTCCTTCCTGTTTATCGAACTGAAAAAAGTTGGCATTAAACCCCAGAGCATCCAATAGCTAACCGCTTTATTGCACACCCACTGTTTCTTGGGTACAGAAACACCGGTGTGCCGAATTTGCTTCGGCGCTGAATGTGTTGGTGCCCGGTGCCGGTCAGCAATTAGGCTAGGGACGGTGTGTTTTCTTTCCAATTGGCGATGAGATCGCGGTTGTCTTTGTTCCAGGGGTGAAAATCTTTTTTAAAGAAGCTGCGATAAGGTGCCGCCAGATTTCGCATTAACCCTTGTTTTCCCCAAAAGAATCGAAATGCGGCTGAAATTTCATTCAGTGATGGCATTTTTCTTTTCCAGTACAAAATTGCCAGAGTGTAGCAAGCGCTGCGAATGATAAATTCCAGTGTCTGAAATTTCATGACGCGATTAAGGTGTATCCGGTCACCTTCGCAACGGTGATAAACGTCAAACGCTACAGCTTTATGTTCTATTTCTTCCACGGCGTGCCACCTAAAAAGATCCTGCATCGCCTTCGGCATGGGGGCGATTACGTCAGGGTGATTAAGAACATGGTCTGCCAGAATGGCGGTAATATGTTCCATACCAACGGTGGCTGCCAACAAGGTTTTAGGACTATGTCGTTTGCGTTGTATGGCTATGTGGCGGCTAAGGTGCGCTTCGAGGCGCGTTGCGCTCAGTCCGAGTGCATCAAAAACTTCGTTTACCTGGTGATGCTGGTGCCGGTGATGCGCTTCCTGGCCGATAAATCCCCGTACTTGCTCTTTCAGGGTTGGGTCAGTGATCTGGTCACGATAATGCCTAACCGAGTCGATAAACTCTTGTTCGCCAGGGGGGAATGTCGCTGACAGGGCCGTAAAATAAGCGGTAAGAATGGCGTTGCCGTCATACCAGTAGGCGTCTTGTACCGAATCAAAATCAAAATGCATCTTACGAGGCTTAATGGCGGCATCTGATCGAACTATCGATTCATCATTGCCATTTGTTTCAATTGTTTTGTTCGCTTGGTTCATAACCCCTTCCTGCTGTTTTTACTATTATTAAGGATACTTACAATTTGAGGTCTGGCACATAAAGGCGTATGTGTAGATTAGATCTCTCGATGCTTTCTATCATCACCTTTTACAGATAAGGATGACAGGTTGATAGGTGACAACTGTATGGTTATTTCGGGCCATCGCTAACGCTTTTCACACTGCTTGCATCGGCAGTGAGTCATTGTTGTGTTTCATCGTCATTCGATGTAGAAAGCATGGGGTACTAAATGGCGGGTGTTTGCGTCAAGATCGAAAAGGTTAGGTAGAGTTAATAGTGTGATGGAGGGTCAATGGGTCGATTAGAGATGGCAGGTTATGGTGAATATCCTGTGGCCGTGGACTATCTCGTAGCCTTGCAGGAGTTTGCTGCCGAGCGCGGAATTCCGCCGCAGGTGGTACTTAACGAAACCGGTCTGCCGCTAAATGTTTTGATTCAGACGGGTGCAAGGATAGGGCATCTGTCGATGGATCAGGCCGTACGCAATGTCGTCAAAATATTGGATGATCCGTTGTTGGCCATCGAGTACGGTAAGCGACTGACGATATCCAAGCACGGTGTTTTGGGGTTTGCCGCCCAAAGTAGTTCAACGCTGATGGATGCCGCCCATTTAATCGAGCAATACATGAAAACCCGTTCGGGTAGTGGGGACGAGTTTGAACTACTCATTCGTGAAGATTATGTTTGTTTTAGGCTTTATCCGCTGGAGCGTATGGATGATAGCCGGGTTTCCCAGTTTCATATTCTAGCGACATTATTCAGTATCGAGACCATTGCACGCTGGCTCTCTGGTACCCAGACCAAACAAGTAGATACAAAGATTCTGTTAAGCTTTGATGTGACCTATACGGTGCCCGTATCGATGCTATCGCCAGGGCTACAGCTGACTTTCAATGCCGCGGCCAATGAGCTGTGGTTTCCTATTGGTCTTATGCACACAAATTTACCCCATGCCAGCCCCGCGCTGGTAACTGCGGCGCAGGAAAAGTGCGAGGCAGAAATGGATATGCTGAGTTCTATCAATAGTATTGCCGCAGCAGTGCGCCACCAAATTCGTCAACAAACGGGGCGTCTTCCTACCATTGAGCAAATCGCTGATCAGCTGAATCTTTCTTCGAGAACCCTAAAAAGGCGGTTAAGTGAAGCCGGCACAAGCTATCAGCACCTGAAAGACTCCGAGCGTTTTCGCAAAGCCATCGCTTTGCTGGAAACCGGACGAGACAGCCTGGAAGTCATCGCAGATACCCTTGGCTATTCAGATGCCAGTAACTTTAGCAAGGCATTTAAAAACTGGTCTGGAGTGATGCCGGGTGAATATCGAGAGAAGCATCTAAAAAATGTGGCAGAGTAAAAGCTGGTTGGGGCGAAGGTGAACCCCAACGCAGGAAGTGAAATTTTAATAAATAGGCGGTTCGCCTTGCGGGCGGGTTTTAAAACGTTTGTGCATCCACAAATACTGTTCGGGGTGCTGACGCAGAGCGTTTTCGAGATAATTATTCCAGGCTAAGGTATCTTTCTCTTCATCTTCACCAAAGCCTTCCTGGATGGGAGAGAAAGTCACTTCATATTGGCCATTTGGGTGCCGCAGATGGCTGACACAAATGATTGATGCCCCGGATCTTTTCGCGATTAAACTGGGCATAGTAATACAGCCAGCTTTAACGCCGAAAAAGGGTACAAATACACGGGATTTTTGGCCAAAATCCTGATCACAGGCGTACCACACCGAGCCGCCATCTTTGAGAAAGGCGATCATTTCGTTCATTTCGAACTTTGAAAACCCTTGAATGCCGCAGTGTCGTCGTCGACCGTTTTCGATCATGCGATCTACCACCGGATTGTCGTTTGGTCGATACATGTAACCGGGTTTCACCAGTTGATAGGCAAAAAGCGGCAGGGCGAAATCAAAAATACTGTAGTGACCACCAATCAAAAAAATGCCCTTACCGCGTGCCTGTGCTTCTTTTAGGTGTTCTTCACCCTTAATTTTCAGGGTTTTAACATAAGGCGTTACGTCTCGCCACCAGGCATGGGTAGATTCCAGAAAGCCTCGTGCACAGGCAATGTAGGCGTCTTCGACAAGCTTTTCACGGGCCTCTTCAGACAGCTCAGGGAAACAGACCTCGATGTTCTTGCGGGTAACTTTGGTGCGTGATTTCATTTTGGCCTTGGCAAACCGGCCGATCTTAACGCCTAGCTTTTGCTTAGTGGTCATAGGCAACAGCGATAGTGAAAATAGAATAAAAACGATGATCCAGGTTGGCCAGAGAAGAGGGTGCCAGACCGGTTTATTTTTTAGTTTTGAGGCCACAGTTTTGTCCATGTAAATGATGGGGTCCGTCTCGCCGGACGACAAGGCACAAAATAATACCGAAACAGGCAGGCGAGGTATAGCCGTCATTGCGGCTTTCGTTCGTGACCTGCAATGAATGTTTCTACTAGTAATCTACCGTTGTGGGTCGAGAAATGTTTTCAATTGGTCTTGGATGATTTTCTTGCCGACTCCCAGAGTGTCGCACCCAAAAATATAACCCGCAATTGTTTTATGGTTTTTTCAATCAGTTCTTGTAGCTGCAGGCTGTTTTCAGGCTGATCAAGGATATCAATGGTGGTGTCCGCGACAGCGGTAATGATCAGTTGTGAAATTATTTCGAGATCTTGTGTATCAATGCGTGGCAGTGATGAGGCCTGGCGGATATCGGTAGCAAGCTCTGTTGCAAAGAAGCCTAGCTCATTCCGAATACCACTTCTTAGTGCCGGTGTTCCACCCGTGCGGCACTGGGACATAAAAAGAAACAAAGTGCGGTGATCTGCAACATAGCGTACATATAGCTCGACAGAGTTTCGCGCCAATTCGACCGCAGGTAATTGTGACTGACGAGCGCTACGCATGAGTTTACGCAGCATCATTCCCAATTCATCGACCAGATTTAGCCCCAGTTCTTCCATGTCTTTAAAGTGTCGATAAAACGCGGTAGGCACAACACCAGCGTTTTTTGCTACCTCTCGTAAGCTTATGTTGGAAAAGTTCTCGCCTTCGCCGACCAGCAGAAGGGCGGAATCCATCAGCGACTTACGTGTTTGTTGTTTTTTTTCATCTCTAGTCATAAAAAACGAGCTTCTTCTGTTTATTGGTCAGTGTGCAATTGTACACACTAGGTTTGACTTTTGCATTAACAACAGTCCTGAAGTGTGGCCGCATTCTTGTTATTGCTGTTTCGTAAAAGCTCTCTGGTGCAATGGAATAGCATATTCAGGCGCGCTTTATAGTTACTGCTGTGGTTTTAATGGGTGTCTTTAATGGCTAAAAGTTGTGTGAGATAGCGCAATGTTTATGCTTAATGGTGTGTACGAGTGTTGACTGAAATGTCGCACCTATGTATATTGGTGAACGAATGTACACTATTGTTTGAGGTAATTATGAGTAATGTTGAGGTAAATATGGGTAGCAGTGGTGCGAACCTGGTGCGGGTTTGCGATAGCTTTGGTCACTACCCTGCGCCAAGGAAAGTACCTGTACTCAGTAGGCTATTAAACAAAGTGGGCGTCTTTGTGGCAAAGTCAGAGTGGTTGTCAGAGTATTCTGAGTTTTTGCTAACAGAGTTTGACCCTGCATTATCCTTTCAGAGAAATCCCGCACGGGTGCTGAGTATCTGCAATGAAACACATGATACGAGAACATTCGTTCTCAAACCATTGCGTAACTTTGCTGGTTTTTCGGCGGGTCAGCATGTCTCGGTCGAAGTCGAAGTAAATGGTGTCCGACGTCGCAGAAACTACACAATTAGTTCATCACCAGAGCGTTATGAAAGTGAGGGTGTCTTTACGATAACGGTTAAAATTCAGCCAGAAGGTAAGGTTTCAAATGCGTTGCACTCACAAGTTGGGACGGGAGATCTGGTTTATTTAGGTAAGGTGAGCGGCGAGTTTTTGCTGCGCAACCCTGACCGTAAAACATTAATGCTGGCCGCAGGAAGCGGAATCACACCCTTTATGTCTATGTTAGAAGATCTCAATCAGCCGACTCATGCAGCGGCAACTTATACGGTTGCTAAAACTGATCGACAATGGGTGTTGATGTATTACGTGCGATCGGGCGAGGACCTTATTTTTGGTAAGAGGCTTGAGAGGTTGGCGCAGTTGATACCTGGGTTTATTTACGTGCTGATGCTGTCGGATAAACAGGGCAATATAAGCACGACTCAAATTAAGAAGCATTGTGCAGATTTGGCAGAGCGCCAGGTCATGCTCTGCGGACCAGGGCCATTCATGGATGCTGCGCGCAGCTTGGCAGAAGTTGGCGGTGTTGCACTACAAGACATTCATCAAGAAAGCTTTGGTGCGTCCATACCGGCCAGTAACTCGGCAGTGTTAGCGCAAGAAGCCATTAAGAAAGGGACGATAACCTTTAAACGATCCGGAAAAACAGTGTCGACTGATGGCACCAAATCAATTCTGGAGGTCGCTGAGTCGCTTGGTCTTAATCCAAAGTATGGCTGCCGAGCCGGTGTGTGTCATGAGTGTAAGTGTGCCAAAACAGAGGGGCGAGCACTTAATTTACTTTCAGGCAAGGTGATGGACTCGGATGAAGGGATGGTACAAACCTGTGTGACCGTGCCCTATGGCGCGATGGAAGTTGATATGTGACGGCTGTTTATTCGCCTCGACAACTAACACTTAGACAGAATTAATTATTATTGGAGAACAACATGGCACAGTTAAATAACAGCGCTGGCGCGATGCAATACGGACGTGATCTTTATGCGGCAGGTCGTCAGGCTCTGCAATCACTGATAAACGAACAGGCGGATGAAACGGCACGTAATGATGTGCAGGCTTCAGCTGTGCAGCCTGACCTTGAATCAGACATATCCGTATCAGAAAAAAGCTCGCAAGATTTTGACTACGAAGCTTTCGGAAAAGAGCTTGACGCTATTCGGGAAGAAGTTTTGGCGGATATAGGTCAGCGTGATGCGGATTATATTAGAAGCATTATTCGCCGGCAGAAATATTGCGAAGTAGGTGGCAGGTCACTAATTCACTTCAGCCTAAACCCGATAACCTGGGCAGTGGGCGTTGGCATGTTGTCCGTGTCGAAAATACTGGAGAACATGGAAATCGGCCACAATGTTATGCATGGTCAGTATGACTGGATGAATGACCCTAAGCTCAATTCACAGAGTTACGAGTGGGATACGGTTTGCGATGCGGATTCATGGCGGCGTACACATAATTACGAGCACCATACCTACACCAACATTTTGGGTAAGGATCGTGACTATGGATACGATGTACTGAGACTGACTGATGACGAGCCCTGGAGGCCAAGACATCTGATTCAGTTTGTTGACTACCTGGTGCTGAGTTCGTTGTTTCAGTGGGGTGTTGGTCTACACGAGCTTGAGTTCGAAAAGTTAAAGAAAAAAGAGATTTCTTTACAGGACAAAAAACCGTTTTTAAAGAATTTCTTTAAGAAAGCGCGCAAACAGACTGTGAAAGACTACGTGGTGTTTCCTTTGCTTGCCGGGCCGCTGGCACCTAAAGTATTGCTGGGTAATGGACTGGCTAATTTGGGACGAAACCTTTGGGCATCGACGATTATTTTCTGTGGACATTTTACCGAAGATGCAGAGACTTTTAGAGAAGAAGATTGCCAGAACGAAACTAAGGGGCAATGGTATTACCGTCAGATTCGTGGTTCGAGCAATTTTACCGGTGGTCGCTGGTTGCACATTCTTAGTGGGCACCTCAGTTACCAGACTGAGCATCATGTATTTCCTGATTTGCCCGCACACCGTTATCCTGAAATCTCAGAAAAAGTGCAAAAAATCTGTGAGAAGTACGAGATACGCTACAACACCGGTAGTTTTGGAAGCCAGTTCAAAACAGTTTTAAGACGAATTGCAGTATACTCTCTGCCACCCAAAGCGAGACCGCGGTGGCTGCAACCGACTGTATACGTGTAAGTCGATGCTGGCAGACTCTCGGAATTGGGGACGTTTGGTTGTGATTGGTTAACTTATTGCAGGAGAAAAGCTATGTTTAAAATTATGGATAATCTGGAAGTTGTAAAAGACTTTCTTCAGACAGCTGTAGACAATACCGTTGGTGCAGTAGAAAGCACTCATAACGCTATTGCTAATGCGAGTTTTCGTGTGGTTCAGCAAGGTACCGGCGACTCTGAAAAAGTAGCCGCCATGAAAGAGAAGCATGATGCCACAGTGTCACAGGTATATGGCGCTATCAGAGAAGTTAATCGTTCACTGGGGCAGTTGGCTTCCGACTTTTTCGAGTCAACGGAAGACAGCGTACAAGCGGCTAAAAATATGGCGGCTAGTCGTTCACAGGGCGAAAAAGCGGCAGAGTAATTTGCAGTTAACTATGCAGGCAGGTGTGAATCTTTATTCATACTGCCTGCATTATCATTTTTTTATCCTGTACATTCTTCCGCGTTGATCGCACTATCTTCTTCTCTCATCTCGCAATCAGGTATCTAACATGGCCAAGTTGACCCCGAAAAGTGCTGCCAGGAAATTACTCGACCTTCATGTCGCCCATGAAATGAAAGTGATCGAAGCAGAGCCTCTTAGTGCTTGGCTAGAGAAGGAATTAGATCTGTTATGGATAACACTTGAACAGGTGAAACTGACAGAATTTATTCCCCAGGAAGTCATCGTAGCCGCGATTAAACGTAATGTGATCGAAAGAGATATCCCCGGAGCGGTGGCCGAAATAGCCGGTGAGGGGGCGGCGAGTCTTTTTAGTGCCGACTTCCACTTAAATACCATGACAGGAAAAATAATTAGTACCAAACAGGTGACAGAATTTATTGATAAAGGGCTGGAGCTGAAAGATCAGCGGGAAGCACTTATGGAGAAAGTGATTCATCAGCCTATCTATGCGCAGCTTGTTTCAGACCTGATGTACAGAGGGATAGTGCGTTATATCTATGATGACAATGTGCTGAGTAAAAAAATACCGGGTGTTTCATCGATACTGAAATTCAGCACTAAAATGGTCAATAAAACGGTACCGGCCCTCGAAGGCGCGGTCGAAGACAACGTAAAGGCTTTTATTGCCGACAACATTGCCCTGTTATTGCGACAAAGCCAGAGCTTTTTATCGGAGGCGTTAACCGATGAAGAGTTGAAAGATATGTTTCTTGGGGTCTGGGCTGTACTTGAGGGCAAAAAGCTGGGTGAATTACAAAAGGGAATGGATACCATTGATTTAACTGAATTTGTTGTGTTGGGATACGAGTTTTGGAAGAAGTTTCGTAAAACAGAATACTTCTTTCTCTGTTGCCAACATGTCGTCGGCGATCTCTATGACAAGTACGGCGATGAGCCAGTAGGAGCGTTTTTAAGTGATTTTGCGATTGACAAGGCATTTATTTTGAACGAATTCAACGCTTTCTCGCCCTCTATTTTATCTTCTTTAAAGAGTTCCGGGCACATTGAGGCATTAGTACGCCGTCGCCTGGAGCCCTTTTACCTCTCAGAAGAGGCTTCGGAAGTGCTTTCCCGCCTGAGTTAGTATTAATTGAGCCCTTTTTGCATCTAAATCATCCGGGCGATGATTTAGATAGGGCAGATTTGATTTTTTTCCAGCAACTCCATCAAAAACTGACAGAGGGTTTGTTCTGCTTCTGTTTTGCTCGTGAAAGGGCCAACAACGCCTTCTTCTCGTGTTTGAAAATACCAAAAGTTATTGGAGTAGATGTAGCGGTTAGACTGGGGTTTGAATTTGTCATTATCGTCTTGCCAGCGACGTTGATTCATAGATACACCTTCATTCCAGAGATCAAATTTCGGCGACGGCACAAGCCATCCGTGGTTTTATCAACACGTCGCAAACAGTGCGTAAGAGTGTTCTATTTTGCTAGGTATTTCACACTAATTTACATTTTGCCGGGTGATATTTTTAGGATTACGTGTTTTTGGTAATAGACCTGACCGCACTCCTACTGAACGACATCCTGGGGCTTGCAAGGCTTTTTGTTGTCGCTGTATGTCCATGCCTGGGCACTCGACTGCAGCAGCCTTGCGGCAGACGGTTCCAAAAAACCGTATAAGCCTTTTTCGAAGTGAAAATAATGTGCAGCTTAGCTAGGTATTTTATTGAATAAGGGTTAACCCTACGGGTAACCCTTCGCCGAAGACGCGTCTGGTTTCGGCTTCGTCCAGCTCTTTCACCGTTTCTATCATTTCAATCCAGCTTGCGGGGGCTTTGGCGGCCGCCAATTTCTGAACGACTAACTGGCGATCGCTATCCTCTGCATCGCGGGTTCTGTCGCCGCTCATGCGAGTCATCAATACAGCGGCAAAGGCCGCTTGCTGGTTTTTCTTCCAGTCAATTTTTAGCAGTTTAGGCAGCCAGCGGCCTACGTCTTCTTTGGGTACAACATTGTGTGCGCTGCCATGAAAAGGTACCCGTGCTGCTATTCTGCCAACGGCCCACCAACTGGTGATGGTCTCGCTGGATTTTTCTAAGCGCTGTAAAAACCAGTCGACTAATTGAGTTTTATTGGCAATCGGTAGTTGCTCTAGCGTTGCAACCAGTTTGACCATGTCTTCGTAAGATTTTTGTTTGGCCTCGGCCTGCAGTTTTCTGCTGGTTAAGGCGGCCGGATCGAGAAATCGGCTGACGTCTTCATAGAGGCGCAATTGCTGCTCAAGATTTAAGCCCCCTGATAGTCGTCGCCAGAAATTCCACCAATCAATCCACACCTGTGTTTCTTGTTCGAAACGCAGCCCTTGTTCGTACAGCGGCCAGGTTTGGGATATGCGCCATTCATCGGCCGGGTAGCCGTAGCCCGGACGCATGCAGTAGCCCGCCAGATTTAGCCAGTTGCGCTCATGCGTTGATGAACGCTTGGCATACTCGTGGCAGCCCAGTAATTGGTCATAGAATGTGCGCAACACAGGTACATCCCAGAGATCGCGTTTACCTAGCGCTTTTTCCAGATCATTGCGCAGCGTTTTAATCGCTTTGGGGTCTTTATCTTTTTTATCGGCATGGTAAACCAAGGCTATTTTATCGCTGGCTTCAGCAAACTTTGCAGGCAAGCTGATGGCAGGGGGCGACATTCTTTTTTGCGATAACGATTGCCGAATCTCGAATTCAACATGCCATCGCTGCTGGTTGTCCGCCAGACAGTCTATTTGCAAGGTGCCGACTTCGGTCAGCTGTGTTGCCAGGACGACTTCAACACCATTGTCATCGGACGAATTTTTATCTGCGTCCAAGGCCACAATTAACGGCGGCAGGTTGATCAGGTGTGCGCTTTCGGTGTCGGTGAAACGGATGATTTCGCCTGCCTGATAGTGATGATCGGCACTGCTTGATAACAGATGAAACTGCACTGGTTGGCCGAGGCGCAGTGCAAATCTGCGCTCATGCAGTACGAGTTCCTGGTTCTCTTCCGTGCCTTTGGGCATCAGGCAAACGGCTTGTTTTTCGCCGCTGTTTATGTCGGTTTCAAGCGCCAGGAAAAATGTGCGTGCCGACCCGCCACCAATTTTAAGCTGGGCACCTCGCCGGGCTCTAGCGTAAGCAACGGCACCCTGGGCAACGGCTAAATCGGGTGTGGTGTTTTCCAGTTGTGTCACTGGTGCACCGCGCCATTGCTCGACGATAGACCGCGCCCGATCGGTTAATACCGGACTGTTGAAAACTCCACCATTAAAGAGAATGGCATCAGGAATCGCTGGTACGGTGTTGTCGGTAATATTTAATGCTTCCCGACAAACGCTTTGATGTTCGCCGATAAACTCGGCGAGATGTTTGCTTACCGCCGGGTCACTTGCATAAGGCAGGCCGAAGGCTACCATGCCGCTGCGGCGCCTTGTTGGTCGCTCGTCGACGCCCACCATGGGGAAGAAACCATCCAGCGCTGTCGCGTTGACTTCTTTTTGCGTCAGCTCGCAACTACGTGCGCCGCCGATGAGTCGCGCACCGCTGCCTAACAGCGTGATTTTGGCTTGCTCCGGGGCGTTGTTGCTAAGCAACAGTTCTTTCGCCTTGCGGGTTTGTTGAATTAGTTGCGACAGGCTCGCCGCACTGAGTTTTTTAGGGGCAGCGATGGCGCTTTTATCGTGCCCGAAAATTTTCTCTTCAGCGAGGTGTGCTAACGTCAGGTCGACGTTATCACCACCCAGCATGAGGTGATTACCCACGCCTATGCGGGTCAGGGCAAGCATTTTATCTTTGTCGCGCGCGATTTTAATCAGGCTGAGGTCGGTAGTACCGCCGCCCACATCGCAAACCAGCAGGAGTTGAATGTTGGCCAGCGCCTGCTGAGCCTGTTCGCCTTGCCTGGCATACCAGTCATAACAAACGGCTTGAGGCTCTTCCAGCAACAGTACTTTTTCCAGGCCTGCGTATCTTGCCGCTTCAAGGGTTAATGCCCGGGCCCCTTCATCAAATGATGCTGGTACGGTAATGACCACTTCCTGGTTTTCGAGCAGTGCCTCCGGGTGTTCAAAGTTCCAGGCATTGCGCACGTGCATCAAATAACTGGCACTGGCCAGTACCGGTGATACTTTACTCACCCCTTCGGCACCCGCCCAAGGCAGAATGTCGGCACTGCGATCAACCTGCGGGTGCGAGAGCCAGCTCTTGGCGCTGACCACTTGCCGCCCTTCAACTTTCGCACCGAGTTCGCGTGCCCACTCGCCGATGACAACTTGCTCCAGTTCGCCCGCAAGTTTCTGATAACTGCGTGTACCCGCCGCTGACCAAGGCAAAACCATGTCAGACGGATCTATTTCGCCTTTTGCTGGATGATACCTGAAAGAGGGTAACATCGGTCGCTTGGCGACCTCTCCCGGTGCGACCAGCTGCTCGATAAGAAATATCTGGCAGTTGTCTGCGGTGAGTGGTTGACGCAAATCGGCAAAGGCAACCACCGTATTGGTGGTGCCAAGATCAATGCCTATCAGATAGTCGGGGGCTTTTTCGCTCATTGGTCGCGTACTTCCAGCTCGATTTGCCAACGCTCTGGATTACCGTGGCTGTCTGTACTGTTCACCGCAATGGCTTCGAGCTTCAGCGTGCCAATTTCGGTGACTTTCGAGTGTAGCGTCACGGGGACTACTTCACCGACTTTTCGGCCTTCTGCGGGTAAAGTTGCCTGCAATTCTGGTAGCTCTTCCAGTTCTCCGTCGAGCCATTGGTCAAGTTGTGTGCCTGCTGCGTCGTGGCGTCTGACATTCGAACCGAAGAAACGGAAATGCACAGGTTCCCCAACAACGAGGCCAAACTCTGCCGAACCGGCGCTGGTCTCGGTGCCTTCTTCCATGCCGAAAGGAGCGATGCATAGCGCTTCCAGCGGTGGCTCCATACCCGGCACCGCAGGCATGGCACTTTCGATACCAACGTAATAAGTGCTCGCCAAACCACCCCGAATGCGCACCCCATGTCCTTGCTTAACGTATCCATAGTAGCTGGCGCCACTGGCGACTCCCAGATCCAGATCAGAATCGGCTAGCAGTCTGGCCGGTTCGGCACTGGCGGTAGAAAGCCACTGATTGATGATAGCGAGCATACGTTCCGCCAATACCGGTGCTTTTAATACACCGCCGTTAAACAGCACTGCCGTTGGCTTGATAAAACGGCCTTCGCTGCTTGCTAATGGATCGGCAGGGTCGTAATCGCTTTCAGAAGAGGTGCCGTTGAGATCATTGGCCGCGTCTGCCTGGCGACTAAGAAATGCCGCAAGATGTCTCGAAACCGCCGGGTCTTGGGCGTAGGGTAGACCTTTTTGCGTTAATGCGCTTCTGCGGGCGGCACGTGGGTGGTCATTAATATCAACCAGCGGGAAGAACCCTTCAACCAGTGCTTGTTGTACTTCGTCCCGGGTTAGCTCTGTACGCAGCGTATTGCCCAACATTTTGGAGCCACGGCTCGGCACCGAAATGGGCACCTCGTCGATGTCATTGTCCAGGAGCAGCGTTTCTTTGGCGTCGCGGCAGGCGTGGGTGATCGCCTGTATCTGCCAGGGTTGGAGTTCTTTGCCATCGGCGGCAAGTTTAGCTTTGACTTTATAGGCTAATGCTAAATCCATATTGTCTCCGCCAAGGAGAATATGATCACCAACCGCCACCCGGTTTAAGGTCAGGTTGCCATCATCTTCGGTGACTGCCACTAACGACAGATCTGTGGTGCCACCGCCGATATCCACAACAAGAATAATATCCCCCAGACTGACCTGATTTCGCCAATCATCACCACAGGTATAGATCCAGTTGTAAACGGCTGCTTGTGGTTCTTCCAGCAGGGTTAAGTGCTCAAAGCCAACCGCTTTGGCGGCTGTCGCTGTGAGCTCTCGGGCCGCAGGGTCAAAGGACGCCGGAATAGTAATAGTGACGTCTTGCTCTACCAAAGGATGATCAGGGAAGCGATGATCCCAGGCGCTGCGTAAATGATCCAGATACTCGACATTAGCTGCCAACGGGGAGATTTTATTAACTTCTTCCGGACTGCCTGCAGGCAGGAAATCAGCGTGACGGTCTATCCCGCCGTGACAGAGCCAGCTTTTCGCACTGGAAACCAGGCGGATAGGCGTTTTACTGCCAAGCTCACGGGCAATGCAGCCAACGATATGTTTGGGTTGATCGTTCCAGGGGAGGGCAATGTCACCCTCATTTAACTCGGACTCGTGCGGCATATAGATAAAAGAGGGGAGCTGGTATTTCTCTTCGATCAGGCCGGGCAGGGTAAGTTGGGAAACAGGCAGTACAGTCAGTTGTGGGGTGACGGTGCTGTCCGCTGCTGCCTCTACCAGGTCAAGGTAAGACAGCACACAGTGCGTGGTGCCTAGATCTATCCCTACTGAATATCTGTTGCTGCTGTTTGAATTAGAGGTGATATCTTCGCTCATAACTCCACCTCGGCTGGAGCAACGATAGATGAATCATGGCCATCGGATATTTTAGGCAGCCTGGTTTCGGTGACACGCCAGCCTTTATGGATAAGTGTACCGTTAAATGGTGCTTCGCCGACGACGTTACCGGTCAGGCGGGTTTCTGCTGCATTAAATCCGGCGGGCAGGCTTATGCGGCTTTCTTCTTCTTCTGAACGAATCGGGCTCAGTTGAAAATAAGTGGATAAGGTTTTTTTGCTGCCTTCATGCACAACACGGGCGGCTGCACCAATGTCCGCATCAGAAAAGCCACTCAGGTCTTCCTGAATAAAATCGATAAACCGGGCATCTTGTTGCAGTAATGCCAGTAACTGCAGCGCGGCCTCTGGTCCGGTTTCTTTCAATTGCGCTGGTCTGAGGGCCGGTGCCGGTGCGGGGGCGACTGCCGCTGCAGGCTTTGCAGACTCAACGTTCGCGGGGATGTCGACGCTGCCTGTGGCGGTTGCGTTGTTAGCGCGCTTGAGGAAAAGTAAGGCAAATAGCAACAGAGACAGCACAGTGAGAGCTGCGTGCAGCGCATCGATGGTAGTCGGTATAGCAGAGAGATCAATTGTCATTGGATAATTCCTTGTGATGGCATGTGAGTAGAAAGTCCTTGGATAATCCTGTTTATACTCGTGAAATGTCCTTATTAGGCCTTCAAGGTGGGTTACTACGGTATTGTTTTGCAATGTGAAAACTTGTCAGTGATTGCCATAAATCCGCACATCTAATACAGGCGCGCCATTTTAGCATGACAATTGTGAAAAGCTGAGTCTTTGCGGTGATTGATATGATGATTAATGGGCTGAAAATAGTGGCCAGGTGAAAATAAGTGGTTGTGCACACTAAAACAAAAAACCCTTAATACCGGTGAAGATAATCTGAGCGGCGATGGCTGAAACAAATAGGCCGGTTATTTTTTGTACGACTGCCATCGACTGTGGGCTGATAAACTGCTGGATCATGCTTGAAGAGCGTAGAATCAGACCCACCGTCGTTGCGGCACCAACCAGGGCAATAGAGAAACCAGTTAGCTGCAAAAGGGATCGGGTTTCTGCTCCCATCACCATTAGCACACCGATCACACCTGGGCCGACAGTTATTGGAATGGCCAATGGCACTACTGCAATATCGTTGTTAAGGTTGGCAGTGTGCATACTGCGGGTGCCATTGATTAGCGACACGGCACTGAGAAACAGAATTGAGCCAGCCCCAATGCGAAATGCGTCGAGGGTAATACCGAACAGCTCAAAAATGTATTTGCCGAAGAAAAACATAAAAAAGCAGCTGACCATTACCGCTATTGTTACCTTAAATGCTGTCCGTTTTTTTTCTTCGTGGGTCATTTCACCCGTCATCGTAATAAATGATGACAGTACGAAAAACGGAGTCATGATAAACAGCAATTTTAGATAATCATTGATAAGTGAAGTTAACAAGTGTTGCTCCAAATAGGTGAGCTGATGGTTTGGTCACAACGAACGGTGCAATCGCTCGCTAATATCAGCGGATAAACATGACTTGCCGCATATCAAATTTAAAGGTGCCGCTACTGCTATCCTCTTTTATTCTCAGGCTAGAGCCAAGAATATGCACGATAACATTTTGATGAACTTTGCCTTTGCTGATAACTTTCGACTTCTTGGATCTCATAAGCAATGTCTTTAGCTCATTTTCCTGAACCTGTAAGTCTGCTAACTCTACGTTAATAGCAGCTGATTGCGTGTTGAGTTTGGCAATCATTTCTAACATTTGGGGCGGAGGATCGCTTTGGCGGCTGCGCAACGAAAACTTATGCAGGTTTTCATTAATATCGGTGATGATTTGTTGCTTCTGTCGTGTTGCTTGTGTGACCCTCCGGTATCTTTCCAGGGTGTTTGGTGGCGCACCCACTCGAATCGTGGTAACTGTGCTGCCGGTACTCCCCAGAGACTTTGCCGAGACAAGATTAAACGCCTGTGCTTTGCCACCGATCAAGTTGCCTTTGCCAGATGTTTCACCCAGCACAATTTGCTCTTCGGCGTAGAGGTCGCAATGAAGGGCATATTCATCAAGTGATATTTTTTTCTTTGCGCGGATTTTTGCCATCGTGGCAAATCTTGCCGAGACTACGCCTTCTGCAGATACTGACGCACCGAAATTTTGATCACTGATTTGCTCTTCAGAGGGGGTGCCGCCAATCAGACCTTGCTTGATGATCACATTATTACCCGCGATGATCGTTGCCTTGCCAACCACCCCTTCAACTATCAGGTCGCCTGTAACCTCTATTTTGAGTCCATCGGCCACATCCTGTTTTACCAGCACAGAGCCATCGTAATTCACATTGCCAGTTGCCAGGCTCACATTGGTTAGTTGCAATACCGGATCGATTGATACTCCGCGATCGTGAATAATCGGATGTCCCTTTTGTGTCGCAACTAACAGGTTGTTGTCGTCATCAGCTATCCTGGCCCCTTCAATCCCACCAAAGAATGGTAAAACATCCCCTGTTTCGGCAGGAATTACTTTGCCAAAAACGTCTGTGCCACTTTTACCGGGGGCAGGGGCACCGCGCCGCATGAGTAGTGTGCCGGGCTCGATGACAACAAACTGATTGATATCGTGATAATTTGTTTTGCCTGTACTGTCGACAGATGGTCCAGAACTGATCTGATCCTGCACCAAGGTCGTAAAAATAGAATCCTTACCCTTCTTTGGGGCAATGCCGTTAGCGATGACTAATGACTCGCAAACTCCTTTTTCGATGGCTTCAGCGATGGCCTCGTTATTCAATGTCGCCTTAATACCTCGAGCTTGCAATGCCTTGGTGATCGCAGGTTCATCGGCCTCTGTACCGCCATGGGGGGCTGCTATATCTAAAAAAACGGTAAGTTCGTCTTCTGACGTTGTTACGGTAATCACCGCATCTCGGCGTTCGGCGACTATTGTCTCTGGGGGTGGGGTTTTTAGCAGGGTAAAAATAAACTCTGCCGTGATCGCCTCTATTTGCTGTAGTTCAGATGGTGGCTCGTCTTCTTGTTTGTGCTCGTCCCCTTGATGGTCCTCTTCATTCTGTTCGGTTTTAGAGGGGCGTTTGGCGACTTCATCTTTAATGCGTTTGATTAGTTCCTGGTAGACTTTCTCACCCTTTTCGCGAAGCGCTGTATCAGTTTCTATGATTTCTCCAAGGTTTGCTTCGAATAGATAATATTTACCGAAGCCAGCCTGCATAAGTTGCGTTTTGATCAATTCAAGAGTGACGGGTTTGGCGTTAAACGCAGGGCTTAGCGTCCCACAGACTTGTCCTGAGATCTCGTCGGGTTCTAGCGTCAGGTCAAAACCAAACTGTTTCATGGCGATCCTTTTCGGTACATCAAAAGTCAAGGAGTGACGATAGAGAACGTACCGGTAGGTTTATCAAACAAAGAAAAGAAGCTTATTAAATCTAGTTTGCTTCCTTCGTATTGTATATCTTCTGAGAATAGCAGATCTTTTAACCCTGCTTTACCAATGGCTAATTTTATAAACATTGGATGAGTCAGTTTAAGCGTAGCAGTGGCTTTGGGGTCTGCTGCTTGTTTGCGGTGATGCAAAACAGAATTAACAATCTGCAGCACGTGCGTTTCTTGTAAGTCGGTAAAGGTGATATTGATAAGACTCTTCACCCCTTCGGCATCAGGACCATTTAGCCTGACTGCCATCGAGTCGAAAAATTTTTCGACAGGCGTTTGTTGCAAAACCCCCTCCATAAAGCTGATTTTAATTCCCTCTTCGGGATTGCCATGCCGCAATTCATAGGCGCCAGTCAGGTAAATATCACGCCAAGGAGCCGACTCAGACTGATAGCCCAGCTGGTCGTAAGTCTTGGCCAGTAACTGACGAGCGTCTTCATTGTCTGCATCCGCAAAGACCAGTTTATTGAGAAGCTCGGCGGCCCAGCGATAGTCGCCATCATCAAATGCCTCTTCGGCTTGTTCGAACACTTCATCAGCCCCTCCCATCAGATCAACGTAGCGAGCCGCTGTTTGGCTGGCGGGTAAAGGGTCAAGATTAGCAGGGTTGCCGTCATACCAGCCCAGGTAGCCTTGATATACCGCTTTGGCATTATGCTTGAGGGTGCCGTAGTAGCCGCGAGTAGAGAATGATGTTGATAGCGACGCCGGCAGCTTTATCATCTCGGCTATTTCTTCGGCCGTATGGCCTGCGTTAAGTAATCGTACCGACTGGTCGTGAATAAATTTGTAAGTGTCGCGTTGCTCGGTAAGAAATGTCCGAATTTTCTCAGCTCCCCATATTGGCCAATGGTGGCTGCCAAAGTAAATTTCTGTCTGTGGAAACAGCGTCATGCTTTCTTCGATCAGGTTACTCCACAGTAAGCCATCGCGTACTTTGGCTCCCCGCAATGTGTAGAGGTTGTGCATGGTGCGTGACACCATTTCGGCACCACAAAAGGCGTTATAGTCGGGCAAATAAAAGGTGAATTCCGCTGGTGCCTCAGAGCCACTGGCAATCTGAAAGACAAACTGTACCCCGTCAATAGAGAGCGTTTCGTTGGTTTCCCGAATCAGTTGCGTGGGTTTGGCAATGCCGAAATCTCCCAAGGCTGGCTCTTTGCCAAGACCGGAATCAATATGCCCGTGTGCTGACCGCGGTAACCGCTTGCCATACATATACATCGCCCGGCGCCCCATGGCGATTCCGGCAATGATGTTTTCGCTGGTGGCTTCTTCCATAAAACCGGCTGGCGCAATGATTGGAACTTCTGCACCATTGCTACCAATACCTTCGCCTTGGCTGCTTTCCAGTATGCCCTGCACACCACCGAAGTGATCGATATGGCTATGGGTGAACAGAATCGCGATGACTGGCTTGTTACCCAGATGCTTGCGCGCAAATGCCAGCGCCGTGCGTGCTGTTTCTGTGGTTGTTAGCGGGTCAACAATAATCCAGCCAGATTTACTTTCGATCAACGACATATTGGCTAAATCAAATCCCCGCAATTGATAAATACCATCGGTTACTTTGAATAATCCATGCATATTGTTCAGCGAAGCCTGCCGCCATAAACTGGGGTTTACGCTATCCGGCGCATCACCTTCAATAAAGTCGTAGGCAGTACGGTCCCACGTCATACCATTGGCAGCGTTCTTGACAACCAAGCTCTCTGCACTGGCGATGAGGCCTCGGCGAGCTTCTGCAAAATCAGACTCATTTTCAAACGGAAGTATTGCGGTCACATTGCTGTTGGTACGAGCCGTATATTTGCTCGCGTCTGTGGCTCCTTGATTGTTGCCAGAGTCACAGGATGCGAGCGTCATCGTCGTGATGATCGTAAGTAGCGTTAACGCGGGTTTGTTCACAGATAGAATCCTTGGTTCGGCTTTGCTTTATGCGGCTTTATAATAAAGTTACTTAAGAATAGACCAGTGAGAAAATAGCGTGAATGCTTTCATGCGCGTGATGATGATATTCTGCCTTGGAAGTGAGCAAGTATTTGATCGGGAACAACGCAAAAAATACGCTTTTGTTTTTTAATGACAGTGAACATAACGTTGTGTTTGAATTAGCGTTTTTAACGGCAAATGTTGCGGCCTTGTACCGCTGCAATCATGCTTTATGTATAAATAGATGTGCTTAAAAAAGGATAATAAACAACATGGCTATCGTTAAAAGTGTAATGAAAACCAATTTGATCACGGCAACTCCGGATGAGACTGTCGAGGTCGTCGCATCGCGAATGAAAGAACATAATCTGGGTGCGATTCTGCTGGTAGAAGGTGGCAAGCTGGTAGGTATCTTTACCGAGCGTGATGCATTAAATCGCATCGCAGCGGCCGGTAGAGATCCCAAGGGTATGCCGGTAAGAGAAGTGGCAACAGCGAATCCTGTTGTGGCGAAAGAGTCTATGCATGTTAAAGAGTGTGCGCAAATTCTGCGTGACCGAGGCTTCAGACACCTGCCGGTGGTGAATGATCAGGGTAAGAATGTGGGAATTATCTCGTCCCGAGACTTCTTTATGTATATGACGGATGAGCTTGAGCAAGTAATTGATCGCAGCCGTGAGAAAGGGCAGGTGATTGAGCAGGATCTCGATATTTTTGAGCTGGTTGGCGGTGGCGGTTACGGTATTCCCCGTAGCAAGTAGCGTCACCATCTAACAGCGCTGGTCAGCGTAGAGCCAAACGCTTATGTTTTGCTGGCCCGCTGCTTCCCTTCTGGGTGCTCGTATGCCGCTGTTTTTTTGCGGCAGACGGCCCCGATCACGTGGCTCCCCTTCACAAGTAATCTTTGCGTATGCACATATTATTCGTACTTTATGCGGGTGAGAGGTTACGCAACAGATATCGTTGGTGAAGTTCAGTGTAAGCGTGTATGGTGATGGTCCCTCCTGCGTAGCTAGTTTTCACTCATTTAGGGTGCTGCGTTTTTCCACTTTCAGGTGATTTATGCAGCCTTTGCGCTTACGGTACCAGACCATCGAGTTTGGCAAGATAGATATCCATGTCAGAACTCTTCGTGATAACCAGCAGTTTTTAGACGATGACGGTGTTGCCGAAGCATTGGGTATTTCTTCTGCAACCTGGCCTTTGTTTGGTATCGTCTGGGCATCGGGTCAGGTATTGGCAAATGTCATGCTTGATTATCCGTTCGAAGGAAAGCGCATTCTCGAGGTGGGCTGTGGTATCGCTTTGGCCAGCCTGCTGTTAAACCATCGTTTGGCTGATATCACCGCGACCGACTATCACCCGGAAGCCGGGGGGTTTTTAGCCGCAAACGTACTACTAAACAATGGCAGAGCCATACCTTTTAAGCGCACAGGCTGGGCCGACGAAATAAGCGACCTTGGCTTATTCGATGTCATTATCGGTAGTGATGTGTTGTATGAGCGGGAGCACATAGAGTTGTTGGCCGCCTTTATCAATCAGCATGCCAACCCGAATTGTGAAGTAATCCTCGTCGATCCGGGCCGAGGAAACCACGCCAAGTTCAGTAAAAAAATGGTCACCCTCGGGTTTTCCCATAGTCAGAGCAAGCCGCTTACCGATACTTTTCTGGATAAACCTTTTCCAGGGCAGGTGTTGCGATATATGAGATATTGAACTAACTGGTAAATTATTGGTCTCAGGTTTTTAACTGTTAATCCGGCTTAGCTTAATTTTTTATGCGACTTACTATTACGGCGTTTGCACTTCTGACACTTTTTTCGCAAGTTTTAAGGGCAGAAAGTAACCTTGCCCCTAACTTCGCCTTACCCAGTATTTACAATGACGAAGTCCGTCAGCTTGAAGACTATCGTGGTCAGTTGGTTTTGATCGATTTTTGGGCTTCCTGGTGCGGTCCATGTCAGACATCATTACCGGCCTATGACAATTTGCGAAAACATCTGCAATCCAACTATGGCGAAGACGCCTTCGAAGTGTTGGCAATTAATGTAGATGTTACCAAAGAGGAAGGCTTACAGTTTTTAAACAAGTATCCTGTTAGCGTTCCCGTCTTGCGTGAAAGCACCGGCGCTACTCAGCAAAAATACCAGTTAGTTGGGTTGCCTGCTTCATTTCTCATTGACCAGCAAGGGCATGTTATCATTGCACATCAGGGTTATAGTCCGGCATACCTGAAATACCTGCAGGACGAAATTGAAAAACGTTTATCTCTCTTGTCTGACCCCACATCAGAGCCAAAACTCGAATCAAAGTGAATGTACATGACCGCACAAACTGAGGGTAAAAAAGCAGCCACGCTATACTATTTTCATGACCCCATGTGCAGCTGGTGCTGGGGCTACCGGCCCACGTGGGAAAAAGTCGAGTCTGCGCTATGCGATGATGTTGTTATCGAGTATTGTCTGGGTGGTTTGGCGCCAGACTCTGACACCCCCATGCCGGCAGATATGGCGCTGGCCATTCAGTCATACTGGCGAAAGATTAACAGCCAACTGGGTACGCCATTTAATTTCGATTTCTGGCACAAATGCACCCCACGTCGCTCGACCTATCCTGCCTGCCGCGCTGTGTTGGCGGCGAAAGCCCAGCTACAAGAGCGCGAGATGATATTTGCCTTGCAGCAGGCGTATTATCTGCGGGCATTGAACCCGTCTGATACCTCAACGCATTGTCAATTGGCTACCGAGATAGGCCTTGATCCAGAAAAGTTTGCGTCAGATTTACTGTCCGACGAGATTAATAATCAACTTCTGGCGCAGATAGCACTGTCGCGAAAGTGGCAGGTGCCTGGCTTTCCATCGCTGGTGTTGCTTAGCTGCGAGCAGCTGATACATATACCAGTAAACTATCTTGCTGCGGATGAGACAATCGACCTGATACGGAAGAACCTAACGTAATTAAGAGTGGCCGACATTTGTTATGATACTTCGCATAATAAAAACCACTACAAATCTTGTACAAAATTCTACTTTTCTTACCGCTATAAACTGCTAAAGTGTTGCTTTTTTGATCTACGAAACCTCTGATTAATTGCCTGCGCAAGCGAATAGCTGCGTTGGGCGGTACTCGATAGCTCGCCTATCTCTATGATATGTCTCGCTTTCTGCGTTCCGTCCGCCTTGCTATTCATCTTGCTCGGCGAATTAATCTGAGGTTCCCTAATAATAAAAAGGCAACGCATGCTATTGCGCAAATTGTTGATGTTGACTCCTACTGTTTGTGATCGGGCTGAAGAGCGAAAGTATTTGCTTTTGGGTAGGGTCGTTTTATTTTTGCTATCGTTTTTTTCGGTCGTATCGGTTTCAGCTTCAACAACGACCATCCACCTTGATGACAGCCATCAGGTCATCACCTCTGCAGAGCGTTTTTTCTATTATGAGGATCGTTCCGGCACACTAACCGCAAATGCTGCCAGAGAGCTTTCCGGAAAAGAGTGGTCACACTTGCCCGGCAATATCGCTAACTTCGGTTTCTCCGAAAGTGTCTATTGGTTTAGTTTTGACATACAAAATCTCAGTAGCCGTGCCATAGACTTGTATGTGCATATCGATTACTCATTGCTTGATTCCATCGAGTTTTATACCTATGCCGACGGCCTGCTTTCTGAGAAATATATCGCAGGTGATACGCTTGCCTTCAACGAGCGACCCGTTGATTACCCGACGTTTTTATTTCCTGTAGAGCTGCGTAAAGATCAGCAAAAGCAAGTGTTTATTCGGGTGCAATCGAAAGGGTCGGTACAGGTACCTCTGTCGATATGGCAGAAAGATGCGTTTTTGCTCGATAAATTCTCGTATGTCTTTCTTTATGGATGTTTTCTCAGCGCGATTCTGATTATGAGCGCGTACAACCTATGCCTTTTTGTTTTTGTAAGAGAAAGAAGCTATCTGTTTTATACCTTTTTTACCTTGTCTATCGCAGGTATTCATAGCTCGCTGGATGGGTTTGCTTATCAATGGTTTTGGCCAAATTCACCCGCATGGCATCAAATATCCACGGTGACACTGATTTCTTTTGGTTGCATTGCGACGGTCTTGTTTACCCGGGCGCTTCTACCGATTCCGGCGGTGGGTTTTCTGCAGACAGGTATAAAAGCGCTATTGGTTACAACGGTTGTCTCTGCTGTTATTACCCAGTTTTTACCCTATCGACAAGCCGCTGTTTTAAATGGCGCAATTACGCTTGTTACCATGAGTGGAGTGCTTTTTATCTGTATGGCGATGCTAAAGCATTCGCCGCGCATTGCACGATTTTATACTTTTGCCTGGGCAGCTTACTTCCTTGGGATATTGCTGAAGTCTTCAAGCAAGATGGGGTTAATCCCATACTCGGCAGTGACCGAGTACGCAGGTAATATTGGCGCTGTCGCTGGCATCATTATACTGGCGCTGGCCTTGGCGGATAGAATAAATGCCGAGCGCCGGGCGAAAGAAAAAGCTCAGAGCCAGGCCATAGGTTCGCTGCAGCGTTTTCAATCTTTATATGAAAACGCGCTGGAAGGCATTTTTACGTTTGCACAGTCAGGAACGCTCTTGCGGGCCAATCCCGCGTTTCTAAAACTGGTTGGTATTACTGAAGGAGGGGCTGATCAGCTCAATGGTGGTCAGGTTCCGGACAATGTGTTCCGATTGCGTGCGGCAGAGTTTTCCCGTTTATTGACGGAAGTGTGCAGCCAACAGCAAGTTGTCGACTACGAAACCCGCCTGTACAACCGGCTGGAAGATTCTATCTGGGTGAATATTTCCGCCCGGTTGAGTGAAGATAGTGAAACCGGGCAGACTTATCTTGAAGGTACACTGATAGATATTACGCAAAGAAAGGCCTTTGAAGAACAATTAAGGCACTTGGCGGAACATGACTCGCTTACCGGATTCTATAACCGGCGGGCATTTGAAAGTGCTGCAATTGAAAAACTCAACGCTGTTAAAAATCAGGCCGAGTCTTGTTGCCTGATGTATATGGATCTTGACCAGTTCAAGATTGTTAACGATCTTTGCGGACATACTGCGGGAGATATGCTGTTAAAAAACCTCAGTAAGCGCCTGCTAAACAAGATAAGGCAACTAGGCGAAGGGCAAATAATCGCGAGACTGGGCGGTGATGAGTTTGGCGTTTTGCTTGGACATACCCGCCTCGAGAAGGCCCGTCTGATTGCCGAAGAGTTTAGGGTATTAGTAGAGCAGTTTCTTTTTGTTTGGCAAGGTAAGCGTTACACCCTGGGGGTAAGTATTGGGCTGGTTGAAATATGTCCGTTTCATCATTCCATAGAGCAGGTGCTGGTAATGGCTGATACGGCCTGTTACCAGGCGAAAGACCAGGGCAGGAATCGCGTGCACACCTTTGTCGAATCAGACCGCGAGCTCGAGTTCAGGCAGCTCGAAATGCAATGGGTGTCAATCATTAAGGACGCTATTGCCAACGATCAGTTCTTTTTGGTGTTTCAGAATATTTCGTCTAACAAAAACCGGGACGCTGGTCATCACTACGAAATATTGCTGCGACTGGTAAATAGCAGCGGCAATCTGTGCGCTCCGAGCCAGTTTATACCCGCAGCGGAACGCTACAATCTCATGCCGAACATAGATCGCTGGGTCATCCGGCACTATTTCTCCTGGCTGCAGCAGAACCCGGAGCATCTGCACGACCTCGCGTGTGCCAGCATTAATATCAGTACGCAGAGTTTGGGTGATCAGACGTTTCCGTCTTTTTTGGTTAGTGTGATGGACGAGTTTCAGATACCTGCAGAAAAACTCTGCTTTGAAATCACCGAAGGTATGGCTATTACGCATATTGATAACACGCAACTCTTTATCAGCAAATTTCGTGATCTTGGTTGTCGTTTTGCGCTGGATGATTTCGGCACCGGATTTTCTTCCTACGCATACCTTAAAGAGCTGCGCGTAGATTTTATAAAAATTGATGGTGTATTTATCAGGAACCTTACTGATAATGCTGTTGACTTGGCGATGGTTAAGTCAATTTGTGATGTTGCCCAGGCGATGGGAATCGAAACTGTTGGCGAATTTGTTGAAAACGAAGAGATCAGGCAACAACTGATAACAATCGGCATCGATTACTCGCAAGGCTACCATATTCATAAACCTATTCGTTTAGAGAGCAGTGCATTCAAAATATCGGTCAGCCATTAGCCTGTTAGTTAGCGGTGTGCCTATCTGTGAAAATATAGTTTTTCATAAGCCTGGAAATACTCGTTTTTTAGCGAGCTAACGCTATATTATAGGTATCTACACGCACTGGCAGACAGACAGCAGATGATGGATAGCAAGCAACTCTCGGCCTTATTGGAAGCCCAACAGGAAGTTATTTCCAAGATCGCTCTTGCGCAGCCGCTCTCTGCCTGTCTCGAGTCTATTTGTCGCTTGATTGAGAAAATTCTGGACGACCCCCAGGCAAAAAGCTCTATTCTGCTGCTCGATGGCAATCAGTTGCGTCATGGAGCAGCCCCCAGCTTACCTGATGATTATTGTGCAGCGGTGGATGGCGTACAGATCGGCCCCTGTGTAGGCTCGTGTGGAACGGCAGTGTTTCGCAAAGAGCGGGTAGTTGTTACGGATTTAGAGCATGATCCGCTATGGGCGGACTATAAAGATTTAGCTCTCAGTTTTGCCTTACGTGCGTGCTGGTCGAACCCCATATTCTCATCTGCGGGAGAAGTATTGGGTAGTTTTGCCATCTACTATCTGGAGCCCTGTACTCCTTCAGATGTTCATATCGAGTTGATCAATCGTTTTACCCATCTTTCCAGTCTGGCAATCGAAAAATCGCTTTCGTCCCGAAGAGAGGCTGAACTAACATCCAGGCTTCGGCATGGCATTGAAAAATTTGCCGCCTTCACTAGCGTGATGCCAGACCTCGCCTTGATCCTCGCTGAGGATGGCACCTATGTTGATGTCTATGGCGCCGACGAGTCTTTGCTCTATCAGCCTATAAAAAGTATTTTGGGCAAGAAAATTACCGATATATTGCCCGCCGTATCTAGCCGGGCCGTGATGGATGTTATTGCCAAGGCGATTGCAACCAATGAAGTGCAGGTCTTTGAATATGAGTTGGATGTAGCCAAAGGCGAGTGTACTTTTGAAGGAAGAATAACCGCTATTAATCACTACTTGCCGGAAGAACCCGACGTGCGGCACGTGTTGTGGATGGCTCGTGATATCACCGGGCGCAAGAGTGCTGAAAAACAGATAGAGATGCTGGCATTTTTTGACCCGCTGACATCGCTGCCCAATCGTCGGTATCTGATCGAGCGTCTGCAATGGCTCATTGATAAAGCGCAGAGAAATAAACTCAGCGGCGCCTTGCTGTATCTTGATCTCGATGACTTTAAACGAATCAACGATTCGTTAGGACACTCGGTGGGTGATGAACTGCTTGTTAACGTTGCGCAAAGGCTGAAGCCAGTGCTGAGAACAAGCGATACAATTGCCAGAATTGGTGGTGATGAGTTTGTCATTATTCTGGAGACTTTAGAGAAAGATATCGATACCTTGAGCGAAGAGGCATCGCAAGTTGCACAGAAAATCATTGAGGCATTTTCAAAAACTTTTGATATCAAAAATGGCAAGTACAAGATTGGTGTAAGTATTGGCATCAGCGTGATTCATGGCGAAGACATAACCGCAGATGAGGCGCTAAAAAGGGCCGATACGGCTATGTATCGCTCGAAAAATGTCGGCGGCAGCCACTTTACGTTTTTTGACCCCGCATTGCAGCGTATTCTTGATCACCGCCTGGAAATTGAGCAAGGCATTATTCAGTCGATCAAAGATAACCAGTTCTGTGCCTATTTTCAGCCGCAGATGGGGCCTGACAACGAGGTGATCGGAGCAGAAGCTTTGATCCGTTGGCTACATCCGAAAAAAGGTGTGATATCGCCATTGGATTTTATTCCGGTTGCCGAGCAATTTGGATTGATCACCCGCCTGCAGGATATCGTCCTGAGAGAGTCCTGCGCGTTGATTAACCTGCTTATAGAAAATGAGTTAGTTGATGATAGCTTTAGCGTGGCAATAAATATCAGCGGCAGCCAGTTTAGCAATCCTTCATTGCAGCAGGATTTGCTGGACACCATCAGAGAGTACAAATTATCCCCAGGGCGAATAAAATTAGAAATCACAGAAAGCATGTTGATTGATAATATCGATCTGACGGTAAAACAAATGATTGAACTTAAAAGCAGCGGTTTTCGTTTTTCTATTGATGATTTTGGTACAGGGTATTCGTCGCTGACTTATTTACAGACTTTTCCAATTGACGAGCTAAAAATTGATAAAAGCTTCGTAGACAATATTCATACCGGAGAGGTCGGGTCTGGCATCGTCGATGCGATTATAGCAATGTCCAGACATCTCAACTTCAATGTGATTGCAGAAGGCGTAGAGCACAAAGAGCAGGCGGATATTCTGCTGACCAGAAATGTTAAGGCGATGCAAGGCTATTACTTTGCTCGGCCCATGCCTGCAGATATCTTTGTGAACTGGCTAAGGCAGCTGCAAACACTTTAGGGTGCTTGTATGAAAAGCGTTAAAGCCCGGACTTTTTCAATACTGCCACAAACATCGTGTCAGAGTTTTGCCGGGGCAAGCCGAGCATGCGTTGCTCAACTAAAGAAAAATCAGCGTGTTGTTGTAAAAATCGGGCTACCTGATCTTCGTTTTCAGCTGCCAGCCAGCTACATGTGGCGTAAACGAGGTGGCCTCCAGCCCGCACACTAAACTGTGCTTTCTCAAGTAATTGATATTGCAGCGCCGTGAGTTCCTGGCAGTCAGAAGGATCGAAGCGCCAGCGCGCATCCGGATTGCGACGCCAGGTGCCTGATGCCGTGCAGGGCGCATCAACTAATACCCAGTCAAAACCCTTCTGCCGGGCTACTTCCAGCGGCAGCCTTAGTGGCGCCTGACCATCCCAGGTGAATGTGCGAATGTTGGAGAAGTCGGCGCGTTTAGCGCGACGCTTCAGCTCGTCCAATTTATAAGCGTGCAAATCTGTAGCGACCACGACACCTTTGTTGTTCATCCGCGATGCGATTGCCAATGATTTTCCACCGGCACCAGCACAGGTATCCCACACTTTTTGTCCGGGTTGCACTGCCACGGCCATTGCTATTTGCTGGCTGGCCAAATCCTGAATTTCAACTTGTCCGGTTTTGTAAGGGGTTGTTTCGTGCAAGCCTCTGCCACCGGTAGCATTCAGCCCCTCCAACGGTGCTGCCGCGCGTGAAGTTTTTACCCCTTCTTTAGTTAATTGACGTGCCAGCTCATCAAGACTTTTACCACCCTGGGCACGTAGCCAGAGAGGAGGGAAGTAATTCTGCTCACTAATAAAGTTGGCAAATTCCGGAACGGACCAGTTACTTTGTTTTTGTCGCAGCTCAAAGTCTGGCAGCCATTGTGGTCGAAGGCCGTGCCAAAGCAGCCAGGTATTGGCATTCTCATCATTTGAAAAATGTTGTTCGATACCGGCAAACCAGGTTTGGCGTTTGGTGGCGTCTGGCAGTGCATTTGGTGCAGGGCAATTCGTATCAAGGCGCAAGCCGACCCAGTACCAGAAAACTTCAGGGGCAAGGTTCTCTGCATCGGCAGGTTGCCATTGACTATCCCAATTCCGCCAGTCAACTTCGCCAAGAGGGCGTTCCCCGTGCAGGTCTCGTTGGTAGGCCGTTTCCAGGGCAGATGCCAATTGCAAGAAACGCATCGCTTGAAACATCGCCTCGCTGACAATAAGCCGCTCTTCCCGCACCTCGTCAGAATGTACGCGCTTGTTCTGCGGTGGGTAGGCAGACCCCCTGGCTTTTCGGTAGGGTGACTTCGCGTCCTCTTTTGTACCTGGCGGAAAGTAAGGATGCTTTCTCTGCCACTCTCTTAGCCATAAATCAACAGGCTGCCAGCGATCCTGATTGAGCCAGTCGCGCCACATATGTAGCAATCTTGGGTAGTGATAGCGCTTCCAGCAACGACTTTCGCTCATGATAAACCGTATTCTCGTTGAAAAACGGCCATTTTAAACTGACAGGTCTGTAATTACGAAAAAGAAATGAATTAATTGCGTCAAGAATAGTGAAACGCTGATTGGCGCTTGTGTGCATAGCCGCCGTTGGTCGCTGGCACAGATCGAAAGGCATAACCGAGTCTTATGAAGAGTGAAGCCAATAACCCCCGTCGCTTTGCCCAACCATTACGATCGCTCATCCTTTGCAGTCGACAAGCAGTAAAATTTGCCTCTCGCTACATCTTTGGAACAGCATTGTCTAACTCTGGTGCTTCGGTTTTAAGCACTGGGGGAGTTACGCATTTCCATGTTGATCATTGCAGAGAAAAATAGTTCTTGTACAGGCTTGTACAGAGTAGGAAAACGCGATGCGCCAGCGTAGGATATGCGCTATCAACATCTCTATTTTACCTTCTTTATTTGAGCCTCTCGATGCAACCCACACATAAGAAAGCACATACACGGGCTTTGCTGGTTTCAGTGCTTAGCCCAAAGACCAAGAGCTCCGAAGCGCAAGAGTCGCTGGAGGAATTGTCTCGGCTTGTCACTACCCTAGGGTTTCAGCCCATTGGCAGTCGATCACAGAAGCAATTGACTACCCGTTCAGCGTTCGTGGTTGGGGCGGGTAAACTCAAAGAATTGGCCAATCTTACGGGTAATAAGGGCGACCTGAAGAATTTACAGGATGTGCCGGAGGACGACGAGCCGCCAAGTATGCCGGTTGATAAACCACTGGAGGTGGCAGATGTCGTTGTTTTTGATTGCGACCTCAGTCCATCGCAATTACGCAATCTCAGCAACGCTTTAGGTGTAGAGGTCTTTGATCGGACCGGTATCATTATCGAAATTTTCAGTCGTCATGCCCGCACCCGAACCGCACGCCTGCAGGTTGAGATTGCGCGGTTGAAATATATGGTACCTCGACTACGTGAAACCGAGGGCGGTAAGAAAGAGCGGCATTCAGGGCGAGGAGCAGGTGAAACTGCATTGGAGCTTGAGCGTCGCAGTGTACGTGATCGCCTGTCTGAACTGCGCCGAGAACTGCAGGATGTACAACAGGAAATGCAGGGGCGCAGGTCTCGACGGGCCGCCGAGTATTGCGTTGCATTGGTAGGCTATACCAACGCAGGAAAATCCTCCACCATGCGTGCACTGACCTTTAGTGACGTGCTGGTGGAGGACAAACTGTTCGCGACCCTCGACACGACGGTGCGTTTGTTGCAGCCTGAAACCCATCCACGCATTTTAATTTCTGATACTGTGGGGTTCATAAAAAAACTGCCCCATGATCTGGTAGCATCCTTTCGTTCAACGCTGGATGAAGCACATGACGCAGCTTTACTGCTGTACGTTGTGGATGCCTCCGATTCGAGCTTTCGTTCACAGCTCAAAGTGGTGAACCAGGTGCTGCAAGAAGTCGGTGTAGAAGATACACCTAGCTTGTTATTGCTTAACAAAGCAGATCGATTGAGCGACGAAGACAAGTTGATGCTGGCGGCAGAATTTCCCGACGCCATGATGATTTCTGCACATAACCCGGAAGATATTACCGCCTTGCGTCAGCGCATCGTGGATTTTTGCGAAAAGAATATGCTGGAAGATACTATTCGCATCCCCTATACAGCAAAAAATGTTATGGGTGAAATACGTGCCAGTATGCGGGTGCTGAAAGAGGATTATGAAGAGGATTGTGTTCGTCTTCAGGTGCTCTCCAGGAGTTCTGATCTTGAGCGAGTGAAGATGATGCTGGCATCAGCGCGGCCCTAATGTGGTGTACGGTTGTTGGCCACGCCTAGATATGCCACCTGAATGTGTTTGCCTGGCTCAAGTATCAACGGCTGATAATTACGCTGGAACGCCAATATTTTTTCATTATGGATTTTTAATTAGCAGCAATAGAGTACCATTGTCAGCCTTGAGTTTTCTTCTTTGCGAAACCGGAGTTGTTCAACCAGAATGCGCAATCCAGCGCCTAACCCCAGCCCATCCCTAAACTCTCCAGCAAACGACATTGGCCTTGACACACCTGCGGCACCCAGACGCCGTCGGCTGTGTCTGTTGATTGCTCTGCTGGCTTTGTCCCTGGGTTTGATTTTGTACCAGGAGGCTGAGTCGTCGCGCCTGCAAGCATCGATGATCAGTAAAAAGGCGCAGGAGCTAAGCTATGCACTCGTCAAAGGACCAAGTGACCGTATTGAGTTTCCTGTGCACGGCCCGTTCGACCGGCGGCTTGGCTATAGTCGTCTACCCAGGTTAATACCGCGGTTGCAGCAAAACGGTTTTGATGTCAGCAAACAAGTCCGTTTCTCGGAGGCGCTGCTCACATTCACCAAGGCGGGATATTATCCGCCCTATGCTGAAAAGTCACAGTCCGGACTCGACATTTTTGACAATCAACAATCGACGATTTATCAGCATCGCTATCCACGTCTGCACTATGCGTCTTTTAAGTCCATTCCGCCCATCATTGTTAATGCCTTGCTCTTTATTGAAGATCGCGACGTATTGGATGCCGAGCAGCCGCTGCGGAACCCCGCGGTTGACTGGGGTCGATTTCTCAAAGCGATAGCCTCCAAGGCTGGCGAGGCTGTGCATCTGGATATGCCAGCGATGGGTGGCAGTACACTCGCCACTCAGATCGAAAAATACCGCCATTCGAGTTTCGGCATCACCAGTTCGATCAGTGACAAGTGGCGGCAGATGGTCTCGGCCAGCGTACGAGCCTATCGGCTGGGAGAAAACACCCTTACCATGCGCCATCAGCTGGTGTTGGATTATTTGAACAGTGTGCCGCTATCCGCTGCACCTGGGTACGGCGAAGTGAATGGTCTGGGCGATGGCTTGCAGGTCTGGTTTAACGCAGATTTTGATACGGTCAATCAACTACTGACCAAAGACGCCATCAGTCCTTCTGAGTTAGCAGCCCAGGGAGTAGCTTTACGTCAAGTACTGGCGCTCTTGATTGCACACCGCCGACCGTCTGCCTACTTGGGTGGCAATCGCTCAGAGCTTGCTTCACTGGTTGACAGCCACTTACGCATTCTGGCTCGCGCTGGCATCATTACCGAATCGCTGCGTGATGTTGCTCTGCGCAAGCAATTGTTGTTTCGCGATTTTCGAGCGCAACCGGCGAGTGTTCCCGCAACGCAAAACAAAGCAGTCAATGTGATTCGCCATCGACTGACCGGCCTGCTGGGAATGTCACTCTACGAACTTGATCAACTGGATCTTCGGGTAGATACCAGTCTGGATTACGCCCTACAGCAGCAGGTTACCAACCATTTGCGTAACCTTCGTGACGTTGATCAGGCCCGTGCCGCTGGCCTTATAGGCGAACATTTATTATCGACTGAGCATTTGCCCTACTTGCGTTACAGTTTCACTTTGTATGAACGCAGTGCTGACAGCAACCAGGTCCTGGTACAAACCGATAACACCGATCAACCCTTTGATATCAATGAAGGTAGTAAGCTGGAGTTGGGCTCCACCGCCAAACTGCGGGTATTGTCTAGTTACCTGCAGGTTGTCGCCGAGGTTTACGCACAGTATAGCGAGCTGGATGCAGATGGTTTGAGCGAAGCATTGGCCAATGCAGACAATACTTTGTCGCGTTGGGTGTTGGGGCAGTTGCTGGCGCGACCTGGTATTATGCTGGATGAACTGATGCAAGCCACACTGGATCGACGCTTCTCGGCCAGTCCTGCGGAAGCTTTTTACACCGGCGGCGGCATGCATCGCTTTAACAACTACCAGCGCAAGGATAATAACCGTAATCCAAGTTTGCGCGAGGCCATGCGAGAGTCGATCAACCTGCCTTTTGTAAGGTTGTTACGCGAATTGGTTAATTTTCACATTGCAAGCAAATGGCACGATATTGACCAGGTTCTGCACAACGACCAGGATATGCGACGCCAGCAGGTACTGAACCAATTTATCGACCGTGAAAGTATTGTTTACCTCTCACGTTTCTGGAAAAAATACCAACCCCTGGAGGTCAATAATCGATTAGAAACACTGCTACTCGACGTCAAACCGGTGCCCTCGCGGCTGGCATTAATTTACCGCTACCTAAGACCACAAGCCGAATTCGAACAGTTTAGTCAATTTCTTAAAGACAATGGTGCAGCGCAGGGCCAGACCACCGAGCAATTACAGCGCCTTTATGACGACTTCGGACAAGATCGTTACTCATTACAGGATCTTGCCTACCTGGCACGCGTGCATCCCCTGGAGTTGTGGCTACTCGCCTATCTGGAACGCAGTCCAAACGGCACCCTGACGCAGGCTATCAGTCAGAGTCAGGAAAGTCGTCAGCAGGTTTACCAATGGCTGTTGCGTACTCGTGCAAAAAATGCGCGCGACTCTCGGATTCGGATTATGCTGGAGGTCGAGGCATTCTCGGAAATTAACCGTCGCTGGCGTGCCTGGGGTTACCCATTTGACTACCTGGTACCATCTCTGGCCACGGCTCTGGGTAGTTCTGGTGACCGTCCGGCAGCATTAGCGGAACTCATGGGTATTATCATCAACGAAGGAAAACGATTACCGACGGTACGGATTAATGCGCTACGATTTGGCGAGCATACGCCTTATGAGACCCGGCTTCTGCATCGGTCAACCGAGGCCGAAGAAGTAATGCATCCAGCCGTTGCGGACGCTTTACGCGAATTACTTTCGGAAGTGGTTCAGCAAGGGACTGCACGGCGCCTGCAAGGTGCGTTTGTCAGTGATCCTGGGCTTTCATTTGTGGCCGGAGGCAAAACCGGGACCGGGGACAACCGCCTGATGCTAATGGGGCCAGGAGGTCAACGAACGCCAGCCAAAGCACTCAGCCGGACAGCCACTTTCGTGTTCTATCTTGGCGAGAAACATTTCGGCACACTCACCGCTTTTGTCGTTGGTGCCGAAGCCAGCAAGTTTCACTTTACCTCGGCGCTACCGGTACAAGTGTTAAAAAGTCTCGCTCCGATCCTGCGTCCGATAGTACTCGAAAAAGAATAAAAGCCCTTTTTTCACACCGCTCGGCCTATTCAAGGGGGGGGCGCAACGAGTTCATCAAGCAAAATTGTGACATGACAAATCTGGCTAAAAATAGTACCAGTTGTTCAATATTTTGGCACGGAAGCGTTCAGTGAGGTCAGGCTATAAGCCAGTGACGATGTGAGTTTTGGGAAGTATTTCGATTTCTTAATGGTGCCCAGAGGCGGAATCGATGGTCCGACATTTCGGCCGTCACGCACTGGCGTGGCCGCACTTATTCGAGTCGATTTGAAAATTTACGTTTCTTTGAATGGTGCCCAGAGGCGGAATCGATGGTCCGACATTTCGGCCGTCACGCACTGGCGTGGCCGTACCTATTCGAATCGATTTGAAAATTTACGTTTTTTGAATGGTGCCCAGAGGCGGACTCGAACCGCCACGCCCTTGCGAGCACTAGCACCTGAAGCTAGCGTGTCTACCAATTTCACCACCTGGGCATTGCATCTGTGATGCGATGTGGACGCGAACTTTACCTATGCTGAATATGTTTGTCAATTAGACGCAAGAGAAAAAATGTACTTTCTTTTATGACCAATAAACCTTAAAAAATGGATAATTTCTTTAATGGTTACTGGTAATGGTTGGTCAAAATGTGGTAGCCATTCACTAAGTCGGGGAGTATACTTGCCGCAACATCAGATAATCTGCTGTATTAATAATGTAATCTTTGGCAGTTCATTTCTCGTCTATCGTCCCAATAAATTGCACCTCTTCGGGTGTCATGTCTTGGTCACAACCAATCAGAACGCTGCCATCCTATTCGGAATATGAATGTCTAAAAAAACAAAAGATCCTTTCGCGAAGCGAGAGGCAGAAAAATATGATAACCCCATCCATAGTCGTGAACTGATTCTTGACTGGCTCAAAGGCAGAAAAGCTGCCGCGACTCACTCAGAAATGTGTTATGAGTTTAAATACTTTGATGAAGACTCGATAGAAGCGCTGCGGCGACGGCTGATTGCAATGTCGCGAGATGGGCAGTTAGTGTGTAATCGTAAGGGGGCATATTTGCCCGCTGAGAGTGTGAATCTCATCAAAGGTCGAGTGCAAGGTCATCGTGATGGCTTTGGCTTTGTAATTCCAGATGATGCGTCGGGTGACTTGTTTTTGTCGGCGCGTCAGATGCAATCAGTCTTCCATGGTGATTTGGTGTTGGTCAGGGTTGATGACGTTGACACTCGTGGGCGAAGAATCGCTAATATCGTTGAGGTACTCGAGTCCAATACAACTTCGGTTGTTGGTCGTTTTTATCAGGAAAGCGGCATCGCTTTCGTCACACCAGAAAACAGCAAAATTACCCAGGATGTACTGGTGGCCCAGGGTGAATGGGGTCAGGCAGAACATGGACAGTATGTGGTTGTAGAAATAACCCGTCAGCCAACGATGCGTACGCGGCCACTCGGTAAGGTAGTCGAGATATTAGGTGACCATCTGGCTCCAGGCATGGAAATTGAAGTAGCAATTCGCTCTCATGATATTCCATTCCGCTGGCCTGAAGAGGTTTTGGAAGAGGTAAGTCATCTTTCGGTAGATGTCACTGCCGCAGACAAGTCTAAAAGAATTGATTTACGGCACTTGCCTTTCGTAACCATTGATGGCGAAGATGCCCGTGATTTTGATGACGCTGTCTACTGTGAAAAGACTGCATCGGGATGGAAGCTCTTTGTTGCCATTGCTGATGTTTCACATTATGTGAAAAATGAGTCAGCGCTTGATCGCGAAGCACGAATTCGTGGTAATTCGGTTTACTTTCCAGGGCATGTTATTCCGATGTTGCCAGAGGTTTTATCGAACGGTTTGTGTTCGCTAAATCCGCTGGTTGACCGGTTGTGTATGGTTTGCGAAATGACCATCAGTCTGCAGGGTGAACTCGTTGATTTTTGTTTTTATGAGAGTGTTATGCACTCCCAGGCGAGGCTAACCTATAACAAAGTAGGTGCAATACTAGAGCATCCAGACTCTGAGGAAGGTGCTGCACTGCGTGAGCAGTACGCCTCGGTTACGCCGCATCTCGAAAACCTGTATATGCTCTTTAAAACATTGCGACGATCCCGTGACCAGCGAGGAGCGATTGACTTTGATACCGTAGAGACAATGATTGTTTTCGGTGAAGGCCGAAAAATCGAAGAAATTGTTCCTGTCGTCAGAAATGACGCGCATAAACTGATCGAAGAGTGCATGTTGTGCGCAAACGTAGCAACCGCCCGTTTTTTAATTAATCACGACTTAAATTCACTCTTCCGAATACATGAAGGGCCGGGAGAAGAGAAGCTTGAAAACTTGCGATCCTTTTTAAGTGAGCTCGGTCTGGAATTAACCGGTGGTGACGAGCCAGCGCCCTCTGACTATCAACGTTTGATCAAACAGATAAATGAGCGCCCGGATTTTAATGTGATTCAAACGGTCATGTTGCGCTCTTTAAGTCAGGCGTATTACGGGCCTGAGCAGAAGGGGCATTTTGGATTAGGCTATCAGGCCTATACCCACTTTACTTCGCCAATACGTCGTTACCCGGATTTATCGATTCATCGTGCCATTAAGTCGGTGATATACAGCGACAAGCAAACCCGTGAGGTCAAACGTCCAGAAGGTTTGGATTTGCGCCGTTACGACCACCCTTACGATGTCGGGTATATGGTGCAACTCGGTGAACATTGTTCGATGACTGAACGGCGGGCAGATGATGCCACCCGTGACGTGGCAAACTGGCTTAAATGTGAATATCTCGAACAGCACGTTGGGGAAGATTTTACCGGCGTTATCTCTGCAGTGACCTCTTTTGGGGTGTTTGTTGAGTTGCAGGGCGTTTATATTGAGGGGCTGGTACACGTTTCTTCATTGTCGAATGACTATTATCACTTTGATGCCGTGAAGCATCGATTAGTGGGTGAGCGCACCGGCCAAAGCTATGGCCTGGGTGATCAGGTTGAAGTGGTGGTGGTTAAGGTTGACTTGGAGGAGCGGCGCATCGACTTTGAGTTGAAGAGTTTGCTCGGGAAGGCGCGTGTTGATTCTAGACGGGGGAGGTCTGTTGCAGGAAAGGCTGGCACAAGTAAACGCAACTTGTTGAAAAAACTGGATGCGTTTTCGAGTTCTACAGATCGTACAGAATGCAAGCCCAAGCGGGGGCCAAGAAAGCGTGCAGTGGATGGGACGGCCGCAGTCTCTGGTAAAGAGGGCGGTAAGCCTGGGTCAAATGCAGGTCGCACTGACAAGTCTGGAGCTAAAAAAGCTGGCGGCAAGAAAAATGTCGTTGCTGGCAAAAAGCTAAAGAGCTCAGTAAGTTCCCCTAAAAAGAGAAAAAAGAGCAATGCTGGTAAAGGCAAAGCATAGGCTCGGTTAAGAAACCCTCGACCAGTTGCCTGTGCAGGTGAGTTTAGAGAGGTTTCTTAGTTAATCTAAGAGAGATCAATACGAAATGGATGACCGGATAGTCTTTGGTTTGCACGCAGTTGAGTCGTTATTAAAGCGTAACCCCGAACAGATAGAACGTTTGCTATTGCAAAAGGGCAGAAGTGATAAACGCATAGTCGAGCTGATCGCACTGGCTACAAAGAAAACAACCTTGAGCCCAGAAGTAGTCGAGAGAAAGGTTCTGGATGGTTTGTGTCAAGGCCGGCACCAAGGGGTGATTGCGGTGGCCGGCGTGCAAGACGATCTCGATGAAGGTGATCTTGAGTCGCTACTACAGTCACTTGATCATCCACCATTTTTGCTGGTTCTTGACGGTGTAACCGATCCTCATAATTTAGGCGCCTGCATGAGAAGTGCCAATGCGGCAGGTGTTGATGCCGTCATTGTACCTAAAGATAAATCGGCAACGCTCACGCCTGTTGCGCGTAAAGTTGCTTGTGGTGCAGCAGAAGAAACCCCTTTCTTTCGTGTGACCAACCTTGCGCGAACACTAAAGTGGTTGCAGCAGTTTGGTATCTGGCTCGTTGGTGCTGCAGGTGAGGCAGAATTGATGGTCTATGATCAGTCATTAACTGGCCCCTTGGCTATTGTAATGGGAAATGAAGGTAAAGGAATGCGCCGTCTTACCCGTGAAAATTGCGATAGCCTGGTAAAAATCCCCATGGCAGGAGAAATTAGTAGTTTGAATGTTTCTGTTGCGACCGGTGTCTGTCTTTTTGAAGCCGTCAGGCAGCGGCGAAAATAATACGGCCTAAATGTGGCACGGTTACCCAGCGGTCTGAAGTGTGGGTCAGCAGTGGTAGATGGATACACTTATTACGGTTAGCGAAAGTTCAAAATTTTCTTGAAAGTCGCCTCGTAAGTCACTAGAATTCGCGATTCCAAAAAGTTGTGGTCTAAAATTGATCACTCTCCTTGCTTTTTAGGGGTGTTTTCGCAGAGCGAAACGCTTACTAAAAAGCTGATAACCCGAAAGGAGCTACAATGCGTCACTATGAAATTGTAATTCTGGTTCATCCTGATCAAAGCGAACAGGTACCAGCCATGATTGAGCGTTACACCAATTCTATTAAAGAGTCTGGTGGTCAGGTTCATCGTTTAGAAGATTGGGGCCGTCGTCACATGGCTTACCCGATCAACAAAATCCATAAAGCACATTACATTTTGTTGAACATCGAATGTTCAAATGAAATGCTGGACGAATTATCTCATAACTTCCGTTTCAACGATGCCATTCTGCGTGAGCTTGTTCTCCGTAAAAAGCATGCTGTTACTGAAGCATCTCCTATGAAAAATTCTGAAAACCGCGAAAACTATCGTCCTGCCAGAGAGTCAGATGATGCGTCTGTTGATACAGATGCTGATGAAGAGTTGGATGATGATTCTGATGAATCAGAAGAAGATTAATTTACGCTACAGAATATTTATTTAGGAGATTCACATGGCTCGTTTTTTTCGTCGTCGCAAATTCTGTAGATTTACTGCAGAGGGTGTTACCGAGATCGATTATAAAGATATCGAAACATTGAAAGGTTACGTTACTGAGACTGGTAAAATTGTACCTAGTCGTATTACTGGCACCAAAGCAAAGTATCAGCGTCAGCTGTCTACTGCTATTAAACGTGCTCGTTTCGTAGCGTTGCTGCCTTATACTGACAATCACGAACAATAGTCGTTGGTTTTTGGTAGACGTTAAATTTTTTCTGTAGGTATATGAACTGTTATGCGTGGCCTTGCTGAATTTGTTATGAAGGGGCGCAATCAGGCTGTATTTACAGCGGTTATTGCGGCAACAGTGCCTCTGATGTTTTGGTTGGCGGCAGCTGTTGTTGGATTAGTGACCCTTCGCAGGGGTTTGACCGAAGGAGTGGGTGTTGCGGGGTTTGTGTTAATTCCCGCCTTGTTCTGGATAATTTATCTGGGCGAGCCAACACCGATCATTGTGATCTTTTCTGCATTGATCATGTCGCTTGTATTAAGGGCGACAATGTCATGGGAGAAGATGCTGGCAGCAGGAGTCGCGACGGCGGCTGCAGGTATGTTGCTGGTGCCGATGATTATCCCTGATCTGGTTGAGCAAGTTGTTAAGGTAGGGAAGGATCTTTTAACTCAGGTTGAGCCAACGTTGCTTAAAGAGTTAGGGGATGCTGAGTTCGAAAGCGCTACGCGCAGTTTGATGCTTGGCAGTATGGCTGTTTCTTACTTTATATTTTCACTGATTGCTGTGCTGCTGGCGAGAAACTGGCAGTCAAAGCTGTACAATCCGGGAGGCTTCCAAGAGGAGTTTCATGGGTTCAGATTGAGTCGCCTGGGGTGTTTGGCCGGGTTGCTGCTGGCGATGATGTTGTCATCTGTTGGCGGTGACATGGCTGCCTTAGTACTGGTTATTCCGGTTCCCTATGTGATCGCTGGTATTGCTTTGGTGCATGGCGTAATAGCTAAAAAGAGTAAGGGTGGGGTTTGGTTGTTTTGGTTTTACGCTATCGCGTTTATCATGGGGCCGAGCTTGATAATTTTACTGGTATTTCTGGCGATAACAGATAGCTGGGTCGACTTTCGCGGCCGCATCGTTCAAGCAGAGTAGCAGATTTAAGCGATTAATATAAAAGAGGTTAGCGAGATGGAAATTATTCTACTCGAGAAAGTGGGCAGATTAGGTGCTTTAGGCGATAAAGTAACTGTTAAATCCGGTTACGGCCGCAACTTCCTGATTCCTTACGGTAAGGCGGTTCCTGCCACAGCAACAAACATTGAGCAGTTTGAAATCAGAAGGGCAGAGTTAGAGAAGGCATCTGCAGAGAGATTAGCGGCGGCTCAGGCTCGTGCTGAAGCATTTGCAGGTAAAGAAGTCACTATCGTTGCTAAAGCCGGTGACGAAGGCAAGCTGTTTGGCTCAATCGGTGTGCGTGATATTGCGGATGCATTGACTGCTGCAGGTTTGGCTGCCGAGAAGAGTGAAGTTCGTATGCCAGAAGGCCCACTGCGTGCTATTGGTGAATATGAAATCACTGTTCACTTGCATTCTGATATTGATGCAGAAGTAAAAGTGATTGTTGTTGCAGAGTAATTTCTGTGGCAATTAGATCACTAGAACAAGTTGTTTATAAGCGCTATGCTTAGCGCTCTTTAGGCGATTTGTTTTATTAAAGCCCAATGAGAGTCATTGGGCTTTTTTATTACTGAAATGCTATGATCCTTCCATAAAAAGTCTGCGATTAATTGATAATTCCTCGCGTTACAATAGTTCAGCAATAGATTGATGTATTAGCTGGACAATAAGTCTATTCGACGAAAATGTATCTACTCACCTGATCAGGTTATAACTCGGGAGATAGCTTCTATGGCGAATTCTGTGACAGATGTCGACAGCGCTCGTATAAAAACCCCACCTCACTCTGTTGAAGCCGAGCAGTCCATCATCGGTGGTCTTATGTTGGATAACAGCAAGTGGGATGTAGTGTCCGACTTGGTGGTAGAAATAGATTTTTACCGTGCAGATCATCGTAAAATATTCAAGGCTATTACGCGTCTCGCTGGAGAAGCCAAGCCCCTGGATGTTGTCACCTTATCTGAGGAGCTTGAAAAATTAGGTGAGTTAGAACAATGCGGCGGGCTGGTATATTTGGGGGAGCTAGCCAATAAAACGCCAAGTGCCACAAATATCCGTTCTTATGCTGAAATTGTCAGAGAGCGGGCAGTACTGCGTAATTTAATATCAATATCGGGAGAAATTGCCGATAGTGCATTTAATACCGAAGGGAGGAGTAGTGCCGACCTGCTTGATGAGGCCGAGCGGAAAGTTTTCCTGATATCTGAGGGCCGTTCCAAAGAAGGGGGGCCTCAATTTGTTAATGCGATTATGCAGAAGACGCTTGATCGTATTGATGAGTTGTTTCATTCGGATGGTCAAATTACAGGTATCACCACCGGCTTCAGGGATCTTGACGAAAAGACGTCGGGGTTGCAAAAGTCTGATTTAGTGATTGTTGCAGCGCGTCCCTCAATGGGTAAAACGGCGTTCGCGATGAACCTCGTAGAAAATGCCATTATGAAAAGTGGCAAACCCGTTTTAGTCTTTAGTATGGAAATGCCTGCTGATTCGATTCTCATGCGTATGCTGTCGTCAATCGGCCGGATCGATCAAACCAAGATACGTAGTGGGCAGTTGGAAGAAGATGACTGGCCGCGCCTAACCTCTGCGGTTAGTTTGCTGCGTGACAAGCCTCTTTACATTGATGACACAGCAGGGTTAAGTCCTACAGAGGTGCGTTCTCGAGCTCGCCGGGTTGCCAGAGAGAACAAAGGGCAAATTGGTCTTATTATGATCGATTATCTTCAGTTAATGCGTGTGCCAGGTATGACTGAGGGGCGGACCGCCGAAATCTCGGAGATATCCCGTTCGTTAAAAGCGTTGGCGAAAGAGCTTGAATGTCCGGTGGTGGCGTTGTCGCAGCTAAACCGAAGTCTCGAGCAACGCCCCAACAAGCGCCCTGTAAACTCAGACCTGCGCGAGTCAGGTGCCATTGAGCAGGATGCTGATGTCATTATGTTTATCTATCGTGATGAATACTATAACGAAGATAGTCCGGATAAAGGTATTGCCGAGATCATCATCGGGAAGCAGCGTAACGGACCTACAGGCTCTCTTAAATTGGCCTTCCAGGGTAAATACACCAAGTTTGATGACTTGGCTCATGTTGATTACGACGGAGAGTTTTAGTAGTGCGACCTACATGGGCAGTGATAGATATTGATGCGTTTGTACATAATATTGCGGTAGCGAAAAAGCTGGCTGGAGGTGCGGAGATTATTGCGGTGCTCAAGGCGGACGCCTATGGGCATGGGCTGGAGAAAATGTGTCGCGCAGCCGAAGGGTCAGGCTTGGTAGCAAAAATTGCTTTAACATCCGTAGAGGAGGCCATGCGCGTCAGGTCGCAGGGTGTGAAATGTCCTATTGTGTTGCTTGAGGGCTGCTTCGAGAAAAATGAAATTTACTGGTGTCTGCATAACAATGTTGAACTGGTTTTTCACTCTGCCTATCAGTTTGATTATCTTGCCCAGGCATACGAAGTAGCTGCCAGTGAGCGGAAGTCCACAACAGAAGTTTTGCCGAAGTGCCGACTGTGGGTGAAAGTAAATACAGGTATGAATCGCTTAGGCTTTAGTCTTGAAGAGGCAAAGGATTGGTTAGATAAGGTGCCTCAGTTGCCTTATGTTGAGCTGGTAGGAACATTGATGCACTTTGCATGTGCGGATGAGGTTGAGAGCGAATCAGCTCAGAACCAGCTCGAGCTGTACCAGCAGTTCTTGTTGCAGGCTCCAGGGTCAGGGTGTAAAAGTGCGCTTAATTCTGCCGCGCTAAGTCGTACTCCTGAGCTGGCATTTGATGCTGTCAGGCCTGGAGTAATGCTCTATGGCTCATCTCCCTTGTTGGATAAAACTGCCAAAGAGTTGGGCTTGAAGCCGGTAATGCATTTGCTTTCCCGGGTAATAGCAATCCGAGAGATTAATGATGGTGATGAAGTAGGTTATGGGGCAACCTGGATGGCCAAAAGATCTTGCCGAATGGCTGTGGTTGCTATCGGGTATGCTGATGGATATCCGCGGCATGCGTCCAACCTGGCTTCCGTTGCAGTCAATGGTGTGGTGGTGCCCGTCATAGGTCGGGTATCAATGGACATGATTACAATAGATGTGTCATCTGTAAAAGATATTGCAATAGGCGACGAAGTGGAGCTGTGGGGAGCAAACATTGCTGTAGCGGATGTTGCAACACTTTCCGGTACGATTTCCTACGAATTGCTTACTGGAATTACTTCTCGTGTACCACGTTTCTATCGACAGGGTGGCAAAGAGTTGGTATGAACCAGCGCTTCATAAGGGGATATGCTTAATTGAGGACATGGAACCATCTAACCCCGGCAAACAAGGTTGCGCGGGGTGGTCAGTTCAAGTGTGAGCTGTTAATTATTATCAGTTTCTGCGCTACAAAGAATTTCTTCGAGAAAATTGGTTAGTTCTGAAATCTGTTCGCTATTCAGTTTCTTTAGCACTTTTGTAATTACCATTTTCATTCCCTTGATGGTGCTGCTCATGCCAACTTTGGCAATACCCATTGTCACTGCCCCTACATTTAATCGTTCCAAAGATTCGATAAAGTAGAATTTCATGCCAGCTTCAGTTAGGTCGATAATGAGATCGGTTAAGTCGCCAATGTGTTGGGTTGAGGGGTGGTCACTCTTTATTCGGCCTATAATTTCCTCTGCCAGGTCACTGTGCTCTTGCTTAACTGGTGCCACCATGTGATTGCTTTGCTTGATCATTTTTTAGACATCCTCGTTAGATGTAGTTTGCGGTTTAATTTGTTGTGGACGTCAATCTGTGTCTTTTGCATTATTGTAGAACTGGGTCATTTCAGTATACAAGTGTACATTTAAAAGTCATTAAAGAAATGGCACCAGATCACGAAATTGAGTTGTCGAACGAGGCGGGTGGGCTGTGTAAGAATAGAGGAGGCAGAAAGAGGATGTAGGCCCTCTCTTAAAGAGGGCAGCAACTAGGGGGGGTTAATTAGCTTTGGCTTCTTTAGATTGACAGCCCGAGCTTGAGCGCTTGATCATGTCTTTCAGTATTTCGATATCGTTTAACGTGACTTCCCGCCCTTGTACGCTAATGATACCGGTTTTTTGAAAACGAGTGAACACACGACTCACGGTTTCAACTGCCAGCCCCAAATAATTGCCTATATCATTTCTAGGCATGGGTAAGCGGAAGTGGGTTGGAGATAACTTACGACGTTTGAATCTTTCCGAGAGACTAAGTAAGAGTGATGCGATTCGTTCTTCGGCTGTATTTTTACTTAATAGCATTGAAAGCTGACGGCTATCTCTAATTTCTCGACTCATTAATTGAAAGAAGTGGTGTTGTAAAGTGGGGATTTTTGTTGCCAAATCTTCGAACTGTTCGAATGGGATCTCACAAACGGATGACTTTTCTAATGCTTTTGCAGAGCAGGAGTAGGCTTCTGTATTGGTGCTATCCATGCCGATAATTTCACCTGGCAAATAAAAGCCGGTAACTTGCTCTTCGCCATCTTCGGTGACAATGTATGTTTTAAATGAACCGCTGCGGACTGCAAAACATGATCGAAATGGGCTGTGCTCCTGAAAAATGTGGTCGCCTCTGTCGAGCACTTTTCCTTGTTTGATTACATCTTCGAGTCGTTCAATTTCTGTATTGTTAACTGCTATCGGTAGGCACAGATTGCTAAGGCTGCATAAATGACAGGTTGAGCCAAGTGTCTTGTGTGTGCTGTTAGCGTTTGTAATTGTTATTTCAGACATGAGTGCGCCCAGATGATTCGTTATTGATAGAGAAGGATAACGAATTTCGGGGCGAAGTCAAACGACAAAAGTAGTGCTTGTCGCATTGATTGAGTTGTATGGCGTTGGGTCAGGTTATTCTTGTTATGTTTCAATAGCCCGCTTTTTTCTTTTGTGGATGTAACCACCAGAGCAAAACGGTAGTTTGCCTGCGGCCAGAGACTCATAATACGGACCAATGTGGTCGGCACTATGGGTAAACATATTGTCGATAAAGCTAGTCCCACCCAGGCCAACAGAGAGTAGGTCGTGAATATGCCAGATGTCTTCGTAGTCCTGGCGGACATAGCGACGACAACTCACTTGCGTGTAACCACCCTCTATCAGGCAGTCATGCTCCCAAGTTAGGGGGGGGAGGGTTGTCAGTGGCAGTGGCGCCTGGTCAGCATGTTCGTCGAATATGCAAATGGAATCCGGGCCAGCTTTAATCAGGTTGGAAAGGTAGGCCTGGTAAGCAGATTTTTGTGTCCCGACAAGGTGCACGCGGGTGTGTACGCTTTCAAACTCATATTCTCTCATCAGCAGGATATCCTCAGTCACTTGTTCTGCGGGTACCTGTTGAGAGTCATTTTGTGTCAGGTCTATACATATATGATTGAATCCGAGACCTTTGTACAGCGCGATTTTGCTGTCGCTACACTGGCTGGGGTAAAGCTCTATCACATAGCGTCCGGTGCCGTCATGTCTTAGGCTAAATTGTCGGCTGAGGTTAAACATCAGTTCCGTTAACTCAGCCGGACTAAAAAGGTTTGAGATGGTGTTGTTGACGTGCAGGTAATTTACAACTCTTGATTTGGGTACCAATTGGCTTAGAAGGCGCGTTTCGGCCAACAGATTGTCGAGGTACTTTCTGCTTTGTGCTGTATTCCCCTGCATGGCATCTTTTAAGCAATGTAATGAGGTTGGAACTTCTGCTACGGGTAAACCCAGCTCTGGAGCCACAATGTTCAGGGCGATGTCTTCATGGCAGTGCAGGTGATTTACAATAGCATCCATGCAGGACTTTAAAGTAAAAGCCCTGTCGGTGGCGAAGACATAATCTTGCAGTGGGGAATATTGCTGAAAATTGTTAAGGCAATATATCCAGTCACTGGGCCTAATTGGTGAGTCCATTTTAACCAGAGGTATGTTGTAATTATTTGTTGTGGTTGGAAAAAAATATAAATTGCTGGATAGAGCTTTTGCCAATGCGTTCATGCTGAGCTATCCGCTAAAAAGTTGATACCATTAAGGTAAGGAGTCTACGCTGACTTTTATTTGAGGGTTTGATTTGTATCAAAAGAGGCTCAAGATACTGCTTTAGAGGTACCCCTTGCTTCGTCTATGTAGGCAAGGGGTGTTTTTATTCAGAGAACATGTGTACTAATCAAGTTTTTCGAACACCAGACAAGCGTTGGTGCCGCCAAATCCAAAACTATTTGACATTACGCGTGTAAGCTCAGCTGAGGCTATAGTTTCGGCAATCACAGGAACGGTATCCGCGTCTTCAAGACGGTTAGTTAGATTCGCTGTTCCGGCTATAAATCCGTGTTTCAACATCAAAAGACTATATATGGCCTCATGCACTCCTGCTGCTCCCAAAGCATGACCCGAAAGTGATTTGGTTGAGGATACCGGTGGCACTTCTTTGCCAAAAGTCTCGGCGATGGCTTTTAATTCTGTAGCATCACCTACTGGGGTGCTGGTTCCATGTGCATTGATGTAGTCAATTTTGCCTTTAACTGTCTCCAAGGCTTGTAACATGCAGCGTTTGGCACCTTCTCCAGAGGGGGCAACCATGTCATGCCCGTCTGAGGTGGCGCCATAACCGACTACCTCGGCATAAATATTCGCTCCGCGCTTTAGTGCATGTTGCATTTCTTCCAGCACAAGAATGCCGCCCCCTCCAGATATAACGAAGCCGTCTCTTGCTTCATCGAATGGCCTGGAGGCTGCAGTTGGGGTGTCGTTATATTTTGTTGACAGTGCCCCCATCGCGTCGAAGAACATTGTCTGTGACCAGTGTTCTTCCTCTCCACCACCTGCAAAAATAATGTCCTGCTTGCCGCTTTGGATTTGTTCCATCGCGTGTCCAATGCAGTGTGAGCTGGTCGCACAGGCGGAAGAAATTGAGTAATTGAGGCCTCTGATCTTAAACGCTGTCGCCAGGCAAGCGGAAACAGTGCTTCCCATAATTCTTGGCACCATATAGGGCCCGATGCGTTTTACGCCTTTTTCCTTCAGAATCTCCGCAGCGTTAACCTGGTTTTCGGAAGAGGCGCCGCCAGAACCTGCAATAATACCGGTGCGGTCATTACTGATGAGTTCGGGGGTAAGGCCCGCGTCGCTGATAGCTTCCTGCATGGCCAGATAAGCAAAGGCGGCGGAGTCACCCATGAAGCGTAATGCTTTGCGGTCAATTTTTTCGCTAAAATCGATATTGATTTGGCCTGATATTTGGCTGCGAAAGCCTTTATCCCGATAACTTTCGTTAAAAGTAATGCCTGATTTGCCTTGACGAAGGCTTGCTAGCACTTCTTCTTTTGTGTGCCCGATGCAAGAGACGATGCCCATGCCGGTTACCACCACTCTTCTGCTCATTCTTAATCGCCTAATTGGTTCGTGATTTGAATTCATTATATGGAATAACCAACCGCTTCGCTATTTGACGAACGTCGGCCTGACAGCTCACCACGGAGGCTGGGTGGCTATTCCTTGTGATCTTTATCGTCTTGTTCTGTATCAGTTTTCATCTTAATAGGAAATGGGCCAGTTTCTGAGCCCGCGTAAACGGATATGTGAGGGAAAGGAATTTCTACTCCCTCTTTATCGAAAAGCTCTTTGATGTCTTCCATTAGGCTGTCTTTCAGGTTTCTAAATTGGTCTTGCCTGACCCAGACAGAAAATTTGATATCAACAGAAGAGGCACCAAATTGGTCAACGATGCACACCGGAGCGGGTTCTTCCATGCAAATAGGGTTTTCGTCGGCCGCCCGAATTAATAGCTCTCTGACCCGTGCAATATTTTCTTTGTAGGCTACGCCAATGGCCAGGTCGAGCCGTCTGATGGGAAATCGGCTTATATTGGTGAATGTTGTTTTAATGAGTGTTTCATTCGGGATGCGCACAAACAGGTTATCGAAAGTGCGCAGTTTAACTGAGAGAAAGTCTATGGATAACACTTCACCTTTAACTGCGTCGACTTGAATGATATCACCTACTGAAAATGGCTTCTCACCGAGAAGGAAAAGCCCGCTAATAAGATTAGACGCCGATGTCTGCGAAGCAAAACCTATTGCCACAGATAGTATGCCAGCCGCGCCGAGTAATAAGGTGAGTTCGAAGCCTAATTCGCGAAGTGCGGATATGATAAATATGGTAAGAATGCCATAGAATATCACCCGTCTGCTCAGTTGTAGTGCGTGGGTTGTTAAATGAGTCGTTAAAATACCGTTGAGCATTTTTACCACTACACGCGCGATGACCGTGCCCGCCACCACTAAAATTGCAGCCTTTAGCCACAAGAATAACGAAATGCTTGCCATGCTAGCTTCTTCCATTTCTGCCCGCCTGTCTTTTACTGAATATATTAAGCAATTAACTCAAAAGATGTTTGAGGGTTTTTGAAAGCTTATTGTCGGCCACCTGTTCGCGCGGCTTGGACACTAACTTCGCATTTTTTGCATGTTCTGGCGGTTTGCTCTCAAGCTTGATGGATGCGACGTCTTTAAGTTCAATTCTGTCTATTGCCACCGCATTGGTCCACAGGTTCGAGTCTTCATCTTCATAGAGACTTAGGTGGGGGGTAGGTAAGGCAATCCGTTCCACTGCGAAAATATCCTTGCCGCTGTTTTTTAACTTTACAGGCGTTACGGCCCGAAAAGGCGAATGGATAACCTGCTCCCGGCTTATTTTTCCTGAGGTTCTAGCGGCGTAACAAATTTCGCCTTCGCGTGTCGTTGCCCCCATCCAGGTGTCAGACAGAGAAATCGAGCGCAGCTCCTTTACAGGCTCCTTCACGTTACCAAGATAGATCGACAGCCAGAGTGCGGTGCTGACGTAAAGCGTGGTAGATTGATTTGGCAGCAGGTAGAGATTATTTTTTGGGCGAACCACAACAGGTCGGTCTGCGAGTATCGGGGCAAGACGTATTTCATTGTCCCATTTGTTTATTACAAAGCGCTCTGTGTGTTTTAATTCCGGGTGCTGACTTGCAAGTAGCTGAGGTGCCTGATATCTCTCTTCTTCTTTTAAGAGATACTGATAGGATATCTGTGCCTCTTTATCCAGGGGCAAAATGGACAACTCTAGCTCTCCCAGTACAAAAAAAAGAGAATGGTTCTGACCTAGCGTATAGTTGTTCCACCAGTGAAACTCGTTGGTTATGGTGTTCGTGGGAGATGTTTTTTTCATAGAAGGCTGTACTGATAGGTAGATTAATCTTTAATACATAATGGTAGATGAAAATGAATACCAAGTCCTGCGTAATTTGTGTTGGCCAGCTGAAACAGGGGCGAAGGCGAGTGTGTTCACAAGCGGTCTACGCTTGGTTCAAGAGCGCTTTGCTCGCGAGGGCTGCGAACATTTTTTGGCACCAGCTATAACGAGAGTAATCAATGGCGAACAAGGATAGGCTAATCTATCGGTTGCCGGATACCGAAACCCTTGTCATTAAATTGGTGGGTGAATGGGATTTATCCGAAGGGTTGGTGAGTACAGATGACTTTGCGCAGCAGCTCAGTTTCAACCCTGCGTTGAAGGCAGTGGTGGTTGATGGACGCCAGCTAAAACATTGGGATAGCAGCTTGATATGTTATTTAAGGTCTGTTGTCAGCACGGTGGCGGCCAATAATCTGTCGTTAGAATATTTGCACACACCGGAAGGGGTTTTACGGCTTATCAAGCTGGCGGATGCGGTGCCTGAAAGCATTAGCAATGTTGAGGTAAAACCCGGGTTTTCGTTAACCGAGAGCGTAGGTAAAAGAGCCATACATTTTTATCAGGAAATGTCGCATTTTACCGGATTTGTTGGCGAGTCAGTGATTGCATTCGTCAACTTTTATCGAGGCAAAGCGGTCTATCGTCGCGTTGATTTTTTTGGTTTTATCGAAGACTCAGGGCCATCGTCACTGGCAATAGTCACCCTGATAAGTCTGTTAATTGGAATGATTCTGGCGTTTGTCGGCGCGGTGCAATTAGAAAAGTTTGGTGCGAGCATATATGTGGCAAGCCTGGTAGGCTTATCGATGGCCAGAGAGATGGCTGCAATGATGACGGCAATCATTATGGCTGGTCGTACCGGCGCAGCCTTCGCCGCCCAGCTTGGAAGTATGCAGGTAAACGAAGAAATCGATGCACTGAAAACGATGGGTGTTTCCCCTGTTGAGTTTTTGGTAGTACCCCGAATGCTGGCACTTGTTATTATGCTTCCCCTGTTAACCATCTATGCTAATGTCATGGGTATATTGGGTGGGGCGTTGGTGAGTAAGTTGATGCTTGATATCACTTGGAGTATGTATATTGATCAGATGATGTCGACGGTGCCTTTAATACATTTCGTTATTGGCTTAATAAAAAGCGTTCTGTTTGGTGTGGTGATCGCGCTCTCCGGATGCTTTATGGGCATGTCTTCAGGCCGTAGTGCATCAGCAGTCGGTAAGGCAACGACCAATGCAGTGGTGTTGGGGATTGTCTTGATCATAGTATTTGATTCGTTGGTCACTATTGCGACGACGGTCATTGGTGTGTAAAACCAGAACCTGCATTTAAGAGAAATGTGAATGGGTATTGTTGGGCGGGACGGCGGCGGCAATGATGCAACTGATTCTTCGTCGGTGGTTGAGGTGAAGCAGGTTGTTGGTGAAAAAGTACCTCATATTGTTATCGACAATTTAACGATGACTTATGGTGAGCGGGTAATTCAGCAGAACCTGAACTTTACGGTTAATCATCGCGATATCTTTGTCATTATGGGGGGGAGCGGCTGCGGCAAAAGCACCCTGTTAAAACATATGATCGGGCTATACCATCCACATCAGGGTGACGTCATTGTTGATGGTCATGCGCTTTGGAAAGGGTCGGCGTATAAAAGACAACAATTAATGCGCCATTTTGGTATTACCTACCAGGCGGGAGCGCTGATTAGCTCTCTTACTCTCGCCGAGAACATAGGTATGCCGCTCGACCTGTACACAGACCTAAGTCCGGCAGACATTGCGGAGCTGGTAAACTTAAAGCTGGCAATGGTTGGTTTGGCGGGTTTTGGTTCATACTATCCGTCAGAGGTTAGTGGCGGCATGATGAAGCGCGCAGCATTGGCTCGTGCTTTGGCTTTGGATCCAGAGATACTGTTTTTTGATGAGCCCTCAGCGGGTCTTGACCCCATAAGTGCGCGTCGGCTGGATGATCTGATTTTGGAATTGAGTGAAAGTATGCGAGCGACTATTGTCATGGTCACTCATGAGTTGGCCAGTATTTTTGCCATTGCCAACAACTCGGTTTTTTTAGATGCGCAGAGCAAAACCCTGCTGGCAACCGGACATCCTGCAGAGCTGTTACAATCTTGTCCGATAGAAAAAGTACAAGCTTTTCTTCGACGAGGAGAGGCAACACCGGAGCGAACAGGAAAAGAGGCGCATGTCACACAAAGTTAACGCTAAGGCGATCGGTGCCTTCACCATTCTTGCAGGAATTCTGCTGGTTACCGGAATTTTTACTTTTGGTGGTGGCGACTGGTTTCGGGCAGAGTACGAAGTTGAAATGGTTTTTACCGGTTCAGTGAAAGGGTTGACTACCGGGTCACCGGTCACCTTTCGCGGGGTAGGTATTGGCGAAGTCCGGGAAATTAACCTCGATTTTGTCGACAATGGCAAAGACATCATAATCCGGGTGGTCGCTATCCTCGTGCAGGGGGAGGATAGCCGCTTTGCCAATCGCCGTGAGTTGTACGAGTTTCTAGATAAGCAGATTCAGAAAGGGTTGCGGGCACAGCTGGTTGCGCAAAGTATCGTAACTGGCAGGTTGCAGATTCAGCTAGAGTATTTCCCTGACCAGAAGGGGTATTTGATTCCGGATGAGAATGCCAATCTTGATATACCGACGGTGCCAACAGATTTTGAAATTGTCAGCGAAACACTTAAAAATCTGGCGATAAGGGTGGATGAGATTCCTTTGGTTGAGATTGCTCTTCATCTCGATCAGGCGATAACACGTTTTAACGAATTATTGAGTGCAGAGAAAATAGATAGTTCTCTTAACAACCTCAATGCTAGTCTGGAGCAGCTTAATCAGTTGCTCTCAGGGATGAATGCAGAGCGGGAAAACTTTTTCGCCGAATACTACAAAACATCTTCAGCTTTTCAGCGTATGGCTGGCAAGGTTAGCAATGCTTCAGACCGCGGTGAGCGTTTAATGCAGCAGACTAAAAAAGCGTTGGATGATATGAATGGTGTGATGGGGCAGACGCAGAGCACTTTGAAAACCTACGAGGAGCTGGTGGCGCCGGGATCAGATGTGCGTATTCGGCTGGTTAAAACCCTGGAGTCTGTTGAGCGTTCGGCCGAGCAGTTCCGCCAGTTGGGTGAAACGCTGGAACGCAATCCCGAGTCTATTCTTACGGGCAAGCAACGATAAAGGTCTTGGTTATGTTATTTATTAATGGTTTTTGGTTGTCTGGCCGTATTGGGCTCACTGTAGTGTTGGTTTTCTTCTTTAGCGGTTGTGCAATCTCGAAGCCTTCTGATAAGAGCCAGTTTTTCCTGTTATCTGCGCCAGATTTAGCTTCACAGTCATACTCGGCGGATACGGCCGGGCTGGTCGGTGTAGGGCCGATAAGTTTTGCTGACTACCTTAAACGCAGCACCATCGTTATTCAGCAAAGCGCTAATCAATACGATATCGCCAAGCTGGATCAATGGGGGGGAAGGCTTGAGGATGAGTTTCAGCTCGCGTTACTGAAAAATTTATTGGTAAATCGGCCGGACAAGCATTTTGTTGCTCATTCTGGAATGCTTGCGGCGCAAACTGTTGTGCAGTTAAAAGCGGATATCTATCGCTTTGATGTTACGCCACAGGGCCAGGCTCGCATTGAGGCATCCTGGGCCTGGGTCGACCGGTCGAACCGGATGCTGGCAGGTGGTAACTATTCTGCTCGAAAAGATGCCGGTATAACATTAGAACAAAAAATTTCAGCCATGAGCGATCTGGTTGGCCTGTTTGCAGAGGAAGTTTCCGCAAAGTTGCCACGCTAACCAGTGATACTTCAACTGGCATTAGGGGAGGGCGAGGCTACTCAGTCGCCGCCTTGGCAAAGTTGTCGAGCGCTTTTGTTATTTTACCGATAACGGCATCACAGCCGCTGATGTCGTGACGTTCCTTCAGGTACTCTGGCGCATTGTATGAAAGCCAGGTTTGCCCCGCAGCATCATCCCAAATCAGCGCTTTTTGGGGAAGGTCAATCGCCACTAATTGACTGCATTGCATGAGTGGTGCCCCTACTTTGGGGTTGCCAAATATAACTAATTCGGTAGGACGTAAGTCAATGCCAGCATTTTTAGCGCCTTCAGTGTGATTAATTCTTGCGAATACTTTCATACCCTTGCTGACGAGTACGGCTTCCAGCTTATCGGCGGTTTCTTTTGTTGAGTGTTTGCTTTTAACGTTGATCAACCCATTATTGGCATGAGCCGTTATAGAAAGGGTTAACAGCAAGGTAAGGGACAAGAGTGGTTTGTGCATGAGCGGCTTCCTTGATTTTTATCGTAAGTGTCAGACCGCCCTCATTATGTAACTCGACTTTTTGGGGTGCAAGTTTATTGTCCGGGCTCACCGTCTGCGAAACGGTAGACGATGCTCATCATAAGTGTTTGATCGTTTGTTTCTGCATCAATGCTGTAAAAGTTTCGGATGTCGCCACGAACCGCCCAGTTAGGGTTTAGTCGGTAGTGCAGGCCAATACCTGCATTGATCTGGGTTTCATCAAATTTTTCCTGCCGGTCTTCCGTTAAATCGGTATTGCCGAAGCCCAAAACAACAAAAGGTCGGAGTGCCTTGTCTTCGTTAAAGAAACGGTAGCCGTCGATATGGTAGCGCCGAATTTTTACTTCGGTGTTTGCTGTGTATTTTTGTTCGGAATAAGACTTTGTGTAGTTCACTATTGCCGCGTAAGATCTGCTGAAGTTCATGCCAAGGCTCATGTTGCCAGTGGTTGTATTATCAATATCTCTTTTGCTGTCATAATGCGAGTATCCACCACCGACCGCAAACTCGACGATCCCCGTGGTTATTTCTTGTGCCTGAGTAACGCCAGCGCTGAAAGCTGTGATCAAAGAGTAAATGGCGGCGATAGTTCTTAACATGTTTGCTACACCTGATTTTCTCATACGGATGGATTAGAACGTAAAGACCAGGTCTACGCCCCAATAGTCTTTAATAGTGTTGGCTGCATAGGCAGGGCTGTGTGTGGGGTAACGTGACAACATACCTGTTCCGGTACGAATTACCCTTTTGCCAAACAACGAATTTATACCAGATCCTATTTTATCTACCGGATCCAGAAAGAACAGGGCAATGCTTCCCAGGCTCTCAGAGCCAAGTGCTTTGCCGCCGTCGGCTACGATTTCCTTCTCTTGCTGATACGCCCACTCTCCATAAATCCAGCCGCCTATGGGTGTTACAAAAATGTCCTGTACCGAAGGTATTTCTGCGAAGGCTTCAAGACCGTATTCCCAGTAAAATGTTGACATCAGAGCAGAGTAGACGAAAGAGTTCCATTGGTTGTAGCCAGACTTACGAGCGACCTGATAGTAAACGCCACCAAAGTAGGGGTGTCCTATATAGTTGATATACCAAACGTCTTTGTCCCATATCCAGCCTTGGCTAACGTTGTTCCACCATTTGCTGCCGAGGCTTTCATCACTGGAGTCCCAGGCTGAAATGTCACTTGGCAGAATTGAAATGACACCTATGGCACCGAAACTTAGACCAAACAAAAGTTTAGTTTGTGACCATAGTCTTTTTTGGTCTTCTCCTTCGCGGGAGTTGAAAAGCGTTATGTCATATGGTGACTGGTCAATAGTGAAGTCGTAGGTCGTTGCATCTGCTTTGGTTGGGCCTTCCTGCTGCGCTGCGGCAGTAGTGACGCTGGAAACTAATAGCAATAGCAGTCCTATCGCACGGCAAAATATGTTTCGTGTCATGTGTTACTCAGTAAAAGCTTCTAAATAAATTGCTTAAAAAATAGGCGCGAATGATACCACCGAATGGTGACATTCGCGAAGGTGGGATCCACTTTTAACGAAATTTTATGTCGCAAAGCTGAGGAGTATTGATGCTTAAGCAAAAGATACCCAATAAAAAAGGCCCGGCAGTTCTTCACTGCCGGGCCTTTAAATTCTGTACAAATAAATGGTAGCAAGGGGCGGATTCGAACCGCCGACCCCAGCATTATGAGTGCTGTGCTCTAACCAACTGAGCTACCTTGCCGCATCAATTTGAGGCGCGTATTCTGTTGTTTTTTTTAATTATTGTCAAGCAATTAAATAACAGAAATTTAAGTTAAACGTTAAATCTAAAATGAACAACGTCACCATCGCTAACGACGTAGTCTTTTCCTTCGAGTCGCCATTTGCCTGCTTCTTTAGCTCCCTGTTCGCCTTTGTACTGAATGAAGTCATCGTAGGCAGTTACTTCTGCACGTATAAAGCCTTTCTCGAAGTCTGTGTGAATAACTCCTGCGGCTTGGGGGGCCGTTGCGCCAACGGGAATTGTCCAGGCGCGCACCTCTTTTACACCTGCGGTAAAGTACGTCTGTAATCCGAGCAAGCTGTAGCCTGCGCGTATGACGCGATCCAGTCCTGGTTCTTCCATGCCAAGCTCCGCGAGAAATTCTGCTTTCTCGTCGTCATCCAGTTCGGCAATTTCGGATTCAAGTTTATTGCAAATGGGAACCACGACGGCATTTTCGTTAGAGGCGATCTCCCTGACGACGTCCAGGTAAGGGTTGTTTTCAAAGCCTTCTTCATCGACGTTAGCGATATACATCGTGGGTTTAATTGTCAGGAGGTGAATTTCTCGTAACAGGGACAGCTCTTCTTTATTTAGACCGGCGGTCCTAACAGGTTTGGCTTCATTGAGGTGTGGGAGCAATCGCTCGAGTATTTCAATTTGGGCTTTAGAGTTTTTATCGCCGCCCTTTGCCATTCTGCCTATGCGTTTAATGGCTTTTTCAACGCTGTCGAGATCTGCTAAAGCTAATTCTGTATTGATGACATCAATATCGGCAGCCGGGTCAACTTTTGCAGCAACATGCACAACATTTTCATCGTCAAAGCAGCGCACAACGTGGGCGATAGCGTCGGTTTCGCGTATATTGGCGAGAAACTGATTGCCAAGACCTTCACCTTTGGATGCGCCAGCAACCAGGCCTGCAATATCTACGAATTCCATTGTGGTGGGCAGAATGCGTTGTGGTTTTACGATTTCTGCTAACTTGCCAAGGCGCGGGTCAGGCATCGGGACAACGCCAGAGTTTGGCTCTATCGTACAGAATGGGAAGTTTTCAGCGCTAATCCCGGCTTTGGTGAGAGCGTTGAAAAGCGTCGATTTACCAACATTTGGCAAGCCGACAATGCCGCAGTTAAAACCCATAATGTAATCCCTGGTGATAAGTTAAGTATTAAGAAGTCGTTTTAACGATGATTCAATTTAGGCGCGGGATTATACCGCTATTATTGGATTAGGTTAAGTCACAGGTTTCTATGCTGGTTACTGTCCGGCAAATGAGTTGATGCGGTTCATGGCTTTGGCTATTTCTCCAGAGGTGAGAAAGTCTAGTGAGCGCTCGCACTCATCAAAGGTTGACTCTAATAACTGCATTTGACCTTTATCTGTTTTGCCTAGCACGTACCCCACCACTTGCTCTTTGCTGCCTGGGTGGTCGATGCCAAGGCGCAGTCGATAAAAATTGTTGCCTCCCAGTGCTTTGATAATGTCGCGCAGCCCGTTGTGGCCGCCATGCCCGCCGCCGAGTTTAAGTTTGACTTTGCCGCAGGGAAGGTCGAGTTCGTCGTGAGCGACCAGGATTTCTTCTGGTAATATTTTAAAAAATGACGCGATTGCCTGTACCGAAAGACCGCTTCTGTTCATATAGGTTGTGGGGTTGATCAGGTGTAGGTCTGAGTTTGCAACAGAAATTTTTGCGTACATTCCGTGGAACTTCTTTTCGGGCTTAAGCTGTTGCCCGCTGCGTTGTGCGAGGTATTCGATAAATTGCGCGCCTGCATTGTGTCTGGTTTGTTCGTATTCTTTACCTGGATTACCAAGACCAACAATTATTTTAATTGCCATACGCTTTCTGCCGTCTGGTGTATGCATGTAGATATAAAAAAGGCAGCTTGCGCTGCCTTTTTAGTGTGCTCTGAAGGCTTACTCTTCGGTAGCTTCTTCGTCGTCTGCTTTGCTGCCCTTTGGCTTGTGGATTGAAGCAATTGGCAAATTGTGGTCTTCGCCATGCGCCAATGCCGCAATGGTAACGCCTTTTGGTAATACAATGTCAGAAAGGTGCAGGATCTGATCGACTTCAACATCTTTCATGTCTACTTCGATAAATTCTGGCAGATCACCCGGCAAGCATATGATTTCAACTTCAGTCATCTGATGTGATACCGCGCCGCCGCCCATTTTAACGCCCACTGAAGACTCTTCGTTAATGAAGTGCAGTGGCACGTGTACATGGATTGCATGGTCTTTGCTAACGCGCATAAAATCAGCGTGAGTAACCATGTTGGTAGCAGGGTGGCGTTGCAGATCTTTGAGAATTGCTGACTCTTCATTTCCGTCGTATTTAACGGTCAGGATGTGAGAGTAAAAAGCTTCGTTCTCAAGAGACTTAACAACTTCATTTTGCTTCAGTGTCAGGCAAACAGGGTCTTTGCCTTCGCCGTACAGAATGGCTGGAACTTTGTTGTCAAGACGACGCAGGCGGCGGCTCGCACCTTTCCCCTGGTCAGCTCGGACTTCTGCATTAACTATAAATAAATCTGACATTTTACTTTCCTTTAATTAGCGGTAAACGGACTCGCGACCAAGTTTCGTTTCCGGCTTTGATTGGCTGGGTTGTTCAGCCGATTAAGCGACGAAAGAACAGTTGTTCTTCGTCGCATTGTTCTGGTGTTTCGATAGGTTTCGTGACAGCTTAATCAAACATCGCACTGATGGATTCTTCGTTACAAATCCGGCGAATTGATTCTGCCAGTAGGCCTGACATCGAAAGGATGCGGATTTTATCACATTTCTTTCCATTGTCACTAAGTGGAATGGTGTCAGTGATAACCAGTTCATCTAATGAAGATTTGCTGATGTTGTCTATAGCCGGTCCAGATAGTACAGGGTGGGTGATATAGGCGATAACTTTTTCTGCGCCGTGCTCTTTCAGAGCGTTAGCAGCTTTGCATAGAGTGCCTGCGGTATCGACGATATCGTCCACAAGGATACAGGTCTTTCCTGCAACATCACCGATAATGTGCATCACCTGTGAAACGTTGGCTTTGGGGCGGCGCTTGTCGATAATGGCAAGGTCGGCATCGTCCAGGCGCTTGGCCATGGCTCGTGCGCGAACAACACCACCTACATCCGGTGACACGACGACAAAGTTTTCAAAATGTCGTCTTTCGATATCATCGATTAGTATGGGTGTTGCGTAGACGTTGTCTACCGGCATATCAAAAAAGCCCTGAATCTGATCAGCGTGCAGGTCAACTGTAAGTAGTCTGTTGATACCTACGCCGGACATCATGTCGGCAACTACTTTTGCACTGATGGGAACTCGCATAGAGCGAACTCGCCGGTCTTGCCTGGCATAGCCGAAGTATGGGACAACAGCTGTTATTCGCGTGGCGGATGCTCTGCGTAGGGCGTCGGCCATCACGATAAGTTCCATGATGTTGTCGTTGGTAGGAGCACATGTTGGCTGAATGATGAAAATATCACGGCCGCGCACGTTCTCGTTTATTTCAACAGAAATTTCACCATCACTGAACTTGTCAACAGTTGCATCCCCCAGAGGGATGTGAAGTTTATCTACAACGAGTTGGGCAAGATCCGGATTAGCGTTTCCCGCAAAGACCATTAACTTGGACACGGTACTATCCTTTGGCTGATTTGTAGTATTCAAGGGAGATATAGAAGAAGTTGGCTGGGGTGGCTGGATTCGAACCAACGCATGGCAGGATCAAAACCTGCTGCCTTACCGCTTGGCGACACCCCAGTATAAATTTCATGTCTAGGCGCTTTAGGTCCTTTTCTCTAGTTCAATGTGAACTGGAGATTGGTTAATACCCTGTGCGACAAAGCCTTTGAATTGTTCTGGCAGTTGATTCAGAACTTCATTTGCTTTTGTCATGCTTTCGAATTTAGCGAAAACACATGCACCTGTTCCTGTTAGCATGGCTTTTGAGAACTTGTTTAACCAATTTATTGCTTGATCCACTGGGTCAAACATTGATCTAACGAGTGGTTCGCAATCATTTCTGAGTGATGAACCGTATCCCTCAAGAGCGGGCGCTATTTTCAACTTTGAGGTGTTCCTTGTCAACCTTTTGTCTGAAAATATTTTTGCAGTATTTACAGAGCATCCTGGCGAGATAATTAAATACCAGTTTTCAGGCAGGTTGATGGGCGTGAGCTGATCGCCAATACCTTCTGCAAACGCAGAGTGGCCGCTAACGAAAACAGGTACGTCCGCTCCTAATGTTTTGCCTAATGCCGCAAGTTTGTCAGTGCTTAAATTTAGCTTCCACAATCTATTCAGGGCCAGCAGGGTGGTGGCTGCATTCGAGCTACCACCACCCAGGCCTCCGCCCATGGGGATACGCTTATTGATAGTGATTGCTGCCCCTAGTGGGCAGTTTGAGGTTTGTTTTAATAATTGTGCTGCCCGCCAGATAAGATTTGTCTCAAGGGGGATGTCAGTAAAGTCTGGGGAAATGGTTACTTCGCCGTCAGCACGAGCTTTAAAATGCATGCTGTCGCCATAATTGAGCAATTGAAATATCGTTTGCAGCTCGTGGTAGCCGTCATCACGACGACCGTTTATATGCAGGAACAGATTGATCTTGCAGGGAGAAAGTAATTCGATGTTCATGTTGTCTGTTGGTGCGCGTGATTAAGGTTGTGATGGTGCGTAAGGTTTGGGTTGTTCGCTGCTCGAAAGTTCATGCATCGTCCAGATGCCATTCATTAATGATCACTATGATGGTGACGTCGCCATTGGTCAGTTTGATTTTACCGGGCAGACGGAAGTCCCCGGTGGTGTCGAATCGACTTGCATCAATGCTCCAGCCAGACTCCCTAAATTTTGCCGGGTCACCTTGTTCGGTAAACATTACGCTCTGAGTAAACTTTGGGGAGGGAACCCCTTTTATCCAGAATGGCAGCTGCTTCAACGGTAACGACCAGCCAAGCTGCTGGTACAGTAAGGATTCGGGGGTGTCGGAAACAATGGTTTCACCATCTGATTTGCTGATTTGCAGCATCTCCGGGTTACCGACAAGTTGTGTCGCCCCCATCCCCAATATTGATGAAGACAAGTCGATAATGAAGTTGTCCTCAATTTGCTGCCAGCGGTTAATGACCGCACTATCGTTCTGGTCTGGCTGTTTAACGCCTATTTTTCCGATGATGCGCCAGGACGTTAATGTGTACAGCTGGGCTCGGCGAACCTCCCACTGTGGAGGGGGCGTTTTATCGACAGCTAAGTTGTATTCGGGTTTGGTTGCACAACCACTCATTGTGGCGGCAAGAACTATCAGCAGGAAGGCGGCGCGAGGTAGATCGCGTCTCCTTCCTGAATGACGGTGTAAGTTTAGACTTTTGTTGTTGGCTTTTACGAATAAGCGGCTAAAAATAATGATGTTGACCTTTTAAGTTCTAAAGTTTTACGTTAAGGCGTTTCAATGTTTCTGTCAGTATACGGTGGTCTGGGGTTTCATTCGCCGCCTTTCGCCATATGTCCAGCGCTTCGCTTTTTCGATCAATGCTCCAAAGGATCTCTCCCAGGTGAGCCGCAACCTCCGGGTCTGGATACTTTTGATAAGCCTCGTTAATGTGTACCAGGGCCTGTTCTATGTTTCCCATGCGAAAATATACCCAGCCGAGGCTGTCTAATACGGCAGGACTGCCAGGATTGAGTTGTAATGCTTTATTAATCAGTTCAAAGGCTTCGAAATAACGGTCTGTTTTATCTGCCAGGGTATAGCCCAGCGCATTAAGCGCAACAGCGTTCTCAGGTTCTCTGCTAAGGATTAGCCGAAGGTCGCTTTCCATTTCGGTTAAATTGCCAAGTCGATCATTTAGCATGGCTCTTGAATAGATCAGATTGGTATTCTCCGGGTCTTGCTCTAATGCTGCTGTAACGGTTTTGAGAGCCAGACTGGTTTCGTCGAGATCAAGCAGAAGGTTGATCTCAACTTGCCAATAGGGGGCGGATTGCGCCGGGTTTTCGGCCCTTAGGTTGGAGAGTTCTTCCAGGACTTCGTTGAGGGCACCATTCTTTGCTCTGAGATAACCGGAGCGGGAAAGCGCATTAAAGTAGTGACTGCCACTTTCAACCTGTCGGTAATGATCTATCGCAAGGTCGATTTCTTTGCGTTGGTCAGCGGATCTGGCCAGGTAAAAATGTGCCTCGTTAACGTGCTGCCCTTCTTCAAGTAGTTCGGTTAGTTCAGTCTGAGCAATGTCGTATTTGCCAATTTCCAGCGCAATGAGTGCGTGTGCCAGCTTTAATCCTGGGACATCGGGAAACCGTTTTAGCAGTTTGTTATATTCTTCTTCTGATCGTTCGAGCTGTCCATCGTCAACCAGCATTCTGGCATACAGGGTGCCCAGCTTGCGGTCTTCGGGGTATTTTCTGGACGCTTTGGCCAATACGCGCAATGCTTTCTGCATTTCTCCCATGTCATAAAGAAGTGTGGCTTGCAGTAATATGCCGGGTTTGAATTCTGGGTCGAGTTCAAGGTATCTGTTGATGGTATCAAGCGCAGCAGCGTAATTTTCCCGGGATCGTTGAATTAATGAGTAGCCGTACCCCATTTCAAAGTTTTCTGGATAACGGGTAGTGAGTGTTTTATATAGGGATTCCAGTTTTTCCTGGTCTTCTGGGGGGAGATTTTTGGCTAAAATTGCCAGGCTCTCAAAGTCCGCATGGCCGCCCAGCTGGTAAATGCGCTCCATATATTTAATGGCCGATTCAAAATCCCCCTTGCGGGTATATTGAAATGCCAGAATTTGCATTGGTTCGAGGCTGTCAGGCTCTTGTTCGAGCCAAAGGTGTGAGAGGTCGATCAGAGCGTTTTGTGATTTTAAAAACTGAGAAACCTGTAAAGCCCGTTTGATGACGCCCAGGTCTTTGGTGTGTTGCGCTTGTTGAACGTAGTTGAGGAGTGTTATATCGAAACGATTGCGTTGCCCGGCCATTTCTGCTGCAAGTAGTGCATAAAGTGTTTCTGGTTCAAAGTCCGCTTCTATTACCTCTGGTGAAACTTTGCTTGGCGCTGCGGCAGTTGTCTTGGGAACCTCTGAAGACTTTTGAAAGCTACTGCAGCCAGCGATGGCGATGGGTAAAGTCATGAGCAATAGCAGATTGCTTAGGCGTGGCTTTAAGTTGTTCAGTGTGTTGCGAAGATCAACTGGCTTTCTTTGATTTGATGGCATTGGTTCAGATTCGCCTTAAGTATGCTGGAGTTGCAAATAATACATGTATTGTTGAGTTTAGCCGAATTAGCCTGAAACAAAATCACTCGGCGGGCAATTTAATGCTTTTTATCTTTAGTTAGCTGTTGGTTGCGCATTGGATAAGTTTTAGTTTTTATATCGGCTAAGATGGCAAAAGTCGATAGTTTTTTTGGTTTTGATCAAGCGACTCGCGCTGCAGATCTGATAATCTTTGCGCTTAATTGCAACAGTGACTAGCTTGCGTTTTAGTACTTAAGGTAAAATTCCCGGCTGGCTAAGGGCATAAAGTTTGAATTTCTCAATGGCATTACTTGCACTAGGTATAAATCACAAGACAGCTTCTGTTGATATTCGCGAACGGGTAACGTTTTCTGGTGATCGGATTCACGAGGCATTGCGAGATCTTTGTGATATTGCAAATGTGGAAGAAGCCGCAATTCTATCCACCTGTAACCGCACAGAGCTGTATTGTTCTACAGAGCTGCAGGGTAGCCGTGCGCTGCTCGAATGGCTCGGGGACTATCACGGGCTCAAAGTATCCGAACTCGAAGCCTGCAGTTATGCGTTTTGGGGCGAAGATGCGGCCCGTCATATGATGCGGGTTGCCAGTGGGCTTGACTCGCTAATTCTGGGTGAACCCCAAATTCTGGGGCAAATGAAATCTGCCTACGTGACCGCGAAAGAGGCTAATACGATTGGCGGCATGCTGGGAAGGCTGTTTCAGCAAACGTTTTCGGTAGCCAAAAGAGTCAGAACGGATACGGCGATAGGTGAGAACCCGGTTTCGGTAGCTTATGCTTCGGTTAATCTGGCGAGCCGGATATTTTCAGATATGTCCGAAAATACAGCATTGTTGATAGGGGCGGGTGAGACGATAGAGCTTGTCTCTAAGCACCTTAAAGAAGCTGGTGTGAGAAAAATTATTGTCGCTAACCGCACGTTGTCGCGCGCCCGAGAACTGGCAGATCAACTTGACGGTTCGGCCATTACGCTGGCCGACATACCATCTCGCCTGGCTGAGGCAGATATCGTAATTGCTTCCACTGCAAGCCCTCTACCAATATTAGGGAAAGGCGCCGTCGAGCGGGCACTAAAACTGCGTAAGCACAAACCCATTTTTATGGTTGATATCGCTGTTCCGAGAGATATCGAACCTCAGGTCGGGGAGTTGGATGATGTTTATCTTTACACCGTGGATGATCTTAAGCAGGTTGTAGAAGAAAACATTAAGTCCCGGCAGGGTGCGGCGGAAGAGGCTTCGCATTTAGTGGATAGCGGCGCTGCGGACTTTATGTACCAATTGCGTGCCCGCGGTGCAGTAAATACGCTGAAGCAATTTCGGGGCTATGCAGATGAGATTCGCAGCAGTGAGTTAGAAAAAGCGTTAAGTGCATTACGTGGTGGCACCAATCCCGAAAAAGTGTTGGCTCTGCTCGCCAAAGGAATTACCAATAAACTTATACATACTCCCACTGTTCAGGCACGAAAGGCTTCTGCTGATGGCCGCCCTGAAGTAAACGAGTGGATCAGGGAGCTATACGACTTGCCTGATACCGCCAATACAGAGTTTATCAACCCCAGTCCCGGCGCGAAAAATGAGGACGTCGAAACTTAGCCATTGTACTTCGGGCATCCTTGTCTCCACCACGGTTGTCGGGCCAAAGCAGGCTCTGCAGATATTCTAATCATCAAAAAAAGTTAACCAGTAATGAAAGCATCGATTGTCGCAAAATTAGATCACCTCGCAGAACGTTATGAAGAACTAGGCGCATTGCTCAGTGATGCCGGAGTTATTTCGAATCAGGATAAATTTCGTGCGTATTCGAAAGAATATGCAGAGCTTGAGCCGGTTGTTCAGTCTTACGCCCGCTATAAAAAGACCCTGGCCGATATGGAAGAGACCAAGCTTCTATTGCAGGACTCTGATCCGGACATGCGTAAGATGGCTTATGATGATTTAGGGCAATCAGAAGAAGAGCTTACAGCCTTGCAGCTTGAATTGCAGAAGTTGTTGTTACCGAAAGATCCCAATGACGCAAATAATATCTTCCTGGAGGTGAGGGCTGGCACTGGTGGAGATGAAGCGGCGATCTTTGCAGGTGACCTCTTTCGTATGTACTCCCGCTATGCCGAAAGAAAGCGCTGGAGAGTAGAGCTTATCAGCGAAAGTGAAGGTGAGCATGGTGGTTATAAAGAGGTTATCTGCCGTTTAATTGGCAATGATGTTTATGCGCACTTAAAGTTTGAGTCCGGTGCACACAGGGTACAGCGCGTTCCAGAGACTGAATCCCAGGGGCGTATACACACGTCTGCCTGTACTGTCGCGGTAATGCCAGAAATTGAAGGGGTTGGTGCGATTGAAATCAACAAGGCGGATATCCGAATTGATACCTTCAGAGCTTCCGGCGCGGGTGGCCAGCATGTTAACAAAACCGATTCGGCTATCCGTATTACGCATATTCCAACAGGTATTGTTGTGGAATGCCAGGATGAACGCTCGCAGCATAAAAACCGCGCTAAAGCTTTGTCGTGGTTGCAATCGAAGTTGCTAACAGCAGAGCAGGATGCTCAGGCTAAAGAACAGGCGGCAACCCGAAAAAGTCTGGTTGGTAGCGGTGATCGGTCAGAAAGAATTCGCACCTACAATTTTCCACAAGGCCGCGTGACGGATCATCGCATCAATTTGACGCTTTATAAATTGGATGAGGTAATGAGTGGAGATCTCGACTCGATTATCCAGCCATTGGTAAGTGAGCATCAGGCAGAAATGCTGGCAACGCTGTCTGAAGCCTGATCAGGGAGTGACTGCGCTTGAGTAGAATTCAGGATTTACTGGATGCAGGTATGTTGCCTGACAGTGATACCGCGCGGCTGGATCTGGAAGTGATGCTGGCGGCGGTGTTAGAAAAGGATCGTACCTATCTGTATACCTGGCCAGAGCGCAGTCTGTCGGTTGATCAGCTGGATTCTTTTGGTGCCATGGTCGCACGGCGCCGTCAAGGTGAGCCGGTTGCACACATCATTGGCGTGCGTGAGTTTTGGTCATTACCGCTGCAGGTAAACAACACAACATTAATACCGCGGCCCGACACTGAGCTTCTGGTCGAAGCGGTGCTTGATAAATTCTCTTCCCATACCTCTTTGACATTACTTGATCTTGGCACAGGAACAGGTGCTATCGCGCTGGCGCTGGCCAAAGAGAGTCCGGGTTGGGAAATCTTTGCCAGTGATATCTCGCCTGAAGCTTGTGCGCTTGCCGCAACAAATAAAAAAAAATGTCGCATTGATAATGTAAAAATATTCTGTGGTCGCTGGCTCACTGCAATCGCGGGTTCTGTCAGGTTTGATGTCATCGTTAGTAACCCTCCGTACATTCGCGAGAATGACGCACATTTGAACAAGGGTGATGTGCGTTTCGAACCGAGATCAGCGTTAGTTTCTGCCTGCGAAGGCCTCGCGGACATTGAGACCATTCTACGTGAAAGCGCAGCTCATCTCAGGCCTGGCGGCTGGCTGTTGCTAGAGCATGGTTATGATCAGCAGGAGTCAGTACAGAATTTATTTGCTTCCTTCGGTTACGAAAGTATAGAAACATTGAATGATTATGCCGGTAACCCCCGGGTAACCTTGGGTGTATTGCATTAATAGTCGGGGCTAACGCAGGAGTTTGCAGTGTCGGATCAAAAAGATATGGCGAATGCTGTTGATGATCTTAGTGATCAGGAGCTATTGCGCTACAGTCGACAAATTATGATGCCTGAGATCGATATAGCCGGGCAGTTAAAGCTTAAAAATGCAAAAGTTTTAATAGTTGGTCTGGGCGGGTTAGGATGCCCTGTGGCGTTATATCTGGCAGCAGCAGGTGTAGGGCAAATTGAATTGCTCGACTTTGATCGCGTTGATGAGAGTAATTTGCAAAGGCAAATTGCCCATACTGTGTCGACGGTTGGTCAGGCCAAAGTCGAGTCTGCTGCCGCGGCGGTGTTAAGTGTTAATCCTGATTGTCAGGTTGTGACACATAAACGCCAATTAGATGCAGACTGCGCAGAGCAGATTTTCTCTCAGGTCGACGTTGTTGTTGATGCCTCAGATAATTTTGCCACGCGATTTTTGATCAACGAAAAAGCATGGCAGGCGAAGAAGGTTGTGATTTCAGGGGCTGCCATCCGGTTTGAAGGGCAAGTCTCGGTTTACGATTTTCGTTCTGAGCAGTCGCCATGTTATGCCTGTCTGTACCAGGATATCTCCGAAGAGCAAATGACCTGCTCAGAAACGGGTGTTGTTTCGCCCCTGGTGGGAATTATCGGTTCGGTTCAGGCGATGGAGACAATAAAGGTCATTGTTGATATTGGCCGGCCACTCATCGGCAGGTTGCTGCTGCTTGATGCCTTATCCATGGAGTGGCGAACGATGCGCTTTAAAAGAGATGAACATTGCGCTGTCTGTAGCGGGCGTTAGGGGGGCGCTGTTTTATTGTCATTTTTTGTTGCCTGTGTCTGGTATTCAAAAATTTTTCGGCAATCAGGTAGTCCGTCCTCCGCCATGTGATGGACGGTTGCTAAATCTACAACGTAAGCGGGTATGGCATAGAGCCAGCGAGCGGCAGTTACGATACCTGCCCCTTTCTGTGGCTTAACGAACGGCTCAGCTAACGTGCCTGATACAACCATCGGTAGCCAATTGCGCAGCAGTGCCGGATCCTTTGGCTCTGGCTTGGCATAACCTTCAATCTCGCCGTTAGTCAAGTTGGCAGCAAGCGTTGCGTTAACTCTGACTCTTGTCGAATCAATAATTACCGGATTAATTTTTAGCAGGCCATCGGCAAATGTGAGTAAACCGGCGGAGCAGTTGATTTTAGACTTCTCGATTGCCCCCACGCTCTGGGCGAGGGTTTGGATAAAGCCGCCACCCCAGAGATCGAATAACATAAACTCTCCGAATTCTGGTTGCGACATAAAACTGATATTGCCTCGTAATGCGCTGAGCAGCTCGGTTTCTTTTGGTGCGGCTTTTGTATTCAGATCAACGTCGGTGTTCAGGTGGCCAGAAATTTTCTTAATCGTGGGGTGGTCGTAGTGGTAATAGATGTCTTTGCCTCTGGCGCGGGTGCTGATCGCCATTAAGTGCTCATCTGATAGGTCGAGGGCGGCGGAGAAGTTTATAGTACCGCCCCGAACCCCGTAAATTTTAGACGGTAATATGTCGACTTTTCCGTGTCCGAATTGAGAGGCTATTTTCATACTTGCCTGCATCTTATCCAGATTAATCTCGTCAATAGATAGTCTGACCTGGCCCTGGGTTCTCTGCAATAACTGTCTGGCAGGGGCTATCCAGGTGGCGAGCAAATCATCTACTTTGCCCGGTATTTTTGCGATATTGTCTGTGCTGGTGAGCTTGGCCATGCTAATGCCAAAGTCTTCGAGATAGAGCGTTTTAAGGCGAATGTCTCCAGACACGCTGGTCGGTTCAGCGAAAGGGACAACGACAAAATCAGCCTCACCCAGACTTTGCCCTTTCTTTATGGAGTCAATGTGGAGCTGTAGCTGGTTGTTTTTCCAAGAGAATTTACCCTCGCCGTCGAGAGCGGAGGATGCTGTGGGTGTTGGCGCTGCCTGGGTGGCTATGGCGAATGTGCCATTTGCATTGGCTTCACTATGTGATGTGGCAATGTCGAAAACCGAATGTAGCCGGATATTTCCTAGTGACGCGTTTAATTCACCAGGTGACGTGCTTTGTTGCAATAGTGCCAGCCAGCGATCAACTTTCAAGTTAAGTGTTGAGGGTTGTGCCATCGCTTCTCCGTGGACTTCGACTAATAAGTGCTCGTCAGGAGTAGCTGACACGTTGACGGATGCTAGCGAGTAGGTATGTGGCAGTAAGTTTGTCGCTAAGGTGACTGAAGAGTCGGGTAGATGCAGTTGACCGGTGGCTGCGTTTAGTTCTCCGGTTTGGGCATTAATCTTTAGCTGACCATTAATCGTGGTGGGTCCCGTTGAGCCACGTAACTGCAAAAGTTCAGATGGCGGTAAAAATGGCTGCACATCCAGTGGAGGAATTGTCACAGCGGTGCGCCAACTGAAAACGTCTTGAATAAATTCCCCTTGTCCGCTGACATGGAAGGCCTTTTCCTGAATGCTTTGGGAGGCCGCTAAACTTAAAGTTGAATCGAGCCAATGGATATTTAGTGCGGTTTTTTCTTTTACCAGCAGTGAATCATAATCGACTTGCCGTACTTCGATAGTAAATTCACCGTTGCTTTTCTCTATAAGTTGCAGTGCCCCCCGGCTAAGTTTGGCCAAAGATAATTTACTAAGATCGATGGATTGCCCGACCCAATCTAGTAGTTTTCTAAGATTCAATGTTTCCGACGATAACCCTGTCATTAAATGAGGTTTATCGCCGCTTAGACTAACGGTACCTTGTCCCTGCCAGTGGCTATCGGCAATGTTGAGCTCTGTTAGTTGCCATTGAATGCTATTTGAAAGCAGGCTCCCTCTTAACTGCATGGCGAATGGACCGAATGCTTTAAAGGGCAAAGGGGTTATCTTTAGCGCTTCATAAAGCTCTTGGGAGTGAACGTTGAACACGGCACTGGAGGGGGCACCGGATGGGTCATACTCTGGGGTCAGCGACCAGGTCATCGCCCCCAGCTTGCCATGCAAGGTGGGTAACGTGTTGCTTTTATGTGGTAAGGAAGAGTCTATTGACCAGGGAAGATGCGCAAGTTGGCCCCGTGCAGTGATAGCGGGAGAGTCACCGTTGTTACTATTCAGGTTAGCTGACGTGACCTGCAATATGGGGGAAGTGGCATTGCAGTTTTCAGAAATATCGATGCTGATGTCTTGGGCGTCAATATGCTCTGGTCGCAACCTGTTAACGAGGTTATACAGATCTTTAGGAGGCGCTAACGCTGCCAGGTTGTCGATGTTTGGTCGCAAACAGCTGCTAAAGCCTTTAGCTATTAATGAAAATTTCAGCATTCCCCCCCAGGCCTTTTTCAACGAAAGACTCGATTGAAAGCTGGTAATTGAGCCTTTAGCCTGGCCATATTCGCTTGTTACATCAAAATCAAGCTGGTGCAGCTCGATACCTGGTTGCATGCCTGTTTTTATGGTGATATCGCCGCGCACTGAAAGTGAGCCATCCTCTCCGAGCAGTGTTGTCGATATCCATGAGGGAAGCTTTTCAGGAAAGGGCACAGGCAGCCGCGTTTCGACCCTCAGAAAGCCAGCCGCAAGAATCATGAGGCCAAGCAGAAGCACAAATAGTGTGAGTGCCACAAACTTACCAAGTTTAGTTAGTAATCCTTGTATTCTTGATGGGGGTAAGGAAGCGCCGTCAACACCTTCTGTCGCGCTGGCAATATGTTTGTGTAGGCGCATGAGCAGCAGCGTCGCATTGTTAGGTAAGTTAAGAACAAGAGGTTACTTTACTAAACGGTTGGATATCAATCTTTACGTGGAAAGGGGGAGTGGCCGCCAGATAATACTGACAGCCATTTCTTGAAGGTCTCTACAAATTGGCTTCTGCGTATTCCGCTAAAATGGATCGTGGCACGCCCTGTAAATGGATATGCCCCCCGTGCTTGAACCGTTTAAATCGCTCGGTCATATAGGTTAGCCCCGAGCTTAGCGGGCCAAGATAGGGGGTGTCGATTTGTGCTAAATTCCCCAGACAGATTACCTTGCTGCCAGTTCCGGCGCGGGTAACGATTGTTTTTACCTGATGCGGCGTGAGGTTTTGGCACTCGTCGATCAGAATCAGGCTGTGCTGAAAGCTGCGTCCGCGAATATAGTTCATCGATTTGAACTGGATAGGTACTTTGTCCAGAATGTAATCAACGCTACTGTGCATATTCTCGTCGTCTTCATGCAGGGCTTCGAGGTTATCAGTAATCGCGCCAAGCCACGGTTCCATCTTTTCTCGCTCGCTTCCGGGCAAAAAGCCGATATCTTCATCCAGGCCCTGGGTACTGCGTGTGGCGATGATTCGTTTGTATTTCTTACTGGCAACCGTCATTTCAATGGCCGCGGCCAATGCCAAAATGGTTTTTCCAGAACCTGCCGCGCCGGTGAGGTTAACCAAATGTATCTCGGGGTCGAGCAGCAGGTTTAATGCGAGAGCCTGGTATATGTCTCTGGGCACTAATCCCCAGGCTTCCTGATTAAGCAAGTCTTGCTGAGAAAGGTCTTGAATTATAATTTTGTCTTCATTTATTTCCGAGACTCGGCCTATAAACCCTTGCTCATCAATAATAAACTCATTGAGATTAAGCTTGTCCAAGCCGGGTTCTTTATTAAGAATATGTTCGGTGACGCCTTCACGCTGGACTGTCTCCACTTTCTGAATGGTATCCCAAAAAGACTTGCTGTATTCCTGATACCCGGAAGGTAACAGGTCGACATCATCAACCAGTTGGTCGTTGTGGTAGTCCTGCGCCTCGACGCCGAAGCCGCGGGCTTTCAAACGCATGTTGATGTCTTTACTGACAAGTATTATCTGGCGGTCTTTATGAATAGATTGCAGGTTTGCCAGACTGTTGATTATCTTGTTGTCATTGAGGTTTTCGGGAAGTTGAGGACCTGTATGATTTTGTGTATCCATCAGAATCGATATAGTGCCCAGTGCCTCACTTTTTTCACCGCGCTTGATGGGAACACCCTTTTCGATCTGTTTGGGGGTAGCGTCGCCAAGCAGGTTATCTATTGTGCGAATGGCTTGCCGGCAGTCGGCGGCAATGGTTTGTTTGCCTGCTTTCAGTTTGTCCAGCTCTTCCAATACCGTCATTGGGATAATGACCTGGTGCTCTTCGAAGTTGAGAATGGCATTGGGGTCATGTATCAGTACGTTTGTGTCGAGTACATATACCTTTTTACGGGGTTTGCTGGCAGCCATAGAACAGTCCTTATGAAGAGGTGTCCTTTAATAATAACCAATGAATGCTATTGATAAAGCGTGATGTTCATCTTTTTTGCAAAGTTAGCCACTATGATTGCTCGTGATTAAGCAGAGAACCCCGCCAAAGGTAGTTAAGCGCGCAGACCATTTCTGGGAAAAACTCTGGGGAAACAATCTTCAGCTCGGGCTGGCACATCAATTCTTTGAGGTTTTCAGGCCAGCTTTGCATCTGCCAAAGGCCGATAATTAAAGCATTTGTATGCAGCAATAGTTGTATGCCTTTCTCCGTTGAGAGGTGCGGAAACCTTTGGTGTAATGATGCGCCCACAGCCTTAAGATACTTTACCAGCATCAGTTTAAATTGTGCCACGACATCTCGTTCGACGTTTTTTTCGATTACTGTGTTGGCCATACTGGCAAGAGGCATGAATGAGCCTTTTAGTGCCATAAAGCGCGTTAGTATGGTGATAAGCTCCGGTATTATATGCTTATTTTCAATCTCGGAATCTAGCAGTGACAGTATTTCCAATAACAGCGTTTCATATTGTTCAGACAGTAATGCAAGGAATATTTCTTCTTTGGTTTTGAAATACAAATAGACGGTGCCTTTTGCCAGGCCGGAAGCTTTGGCAATACTGATCACTGAAGGTAGATTGTTCAGGTCTTTCGCGAATATTCTGGCAGCGGCATCTAAAATTGATTGTCGCTTGAGAGCTTTCTCATTGTCATCAATAGCACGCAGGCGTTGCGTTATGCACTTCAAAGAACCGTTTCCTGTTGGGATGATTGGCGGTATTACTCCGCAATTAGCTTCAGCAAGTCAAATGTTGTGATAATACCCGTCACTTTATCGTCTTTTTTAACGAAAATACGATGCAAGTGATCCCCCATCATTTTAATGGCGACTTCTTTTATCGGTGTTTCTTCATCCACAGAGAAGACAATTGGGCTCATTATGTCTCTGACTTCAACAGGCACTTTTAACATTTCTTCGAATATAAACTGTCGCAGTCGTCGAGCCTCTTTCACTTCCTCCTCTGTCATGCGTTTTTCATGATCGGCAGAGGTATTGTTTAAGTGAAAGTCCGCAATGTCTTTTAAGGTGGCAATACCGACAATGTCATTATCATCGTTTACCACCGGGCTGCCAGAAATATCGTTGTCAGACAGGAATTTGGCAAACCGTTGCATCGTCCAGCTTTCCGGCACTGACTTAATATGAGGGGTCATAATGTCGCGAGCTAATTTATCCATGAGTACTTTCCTAGGGAGCTAAGCCAAATTCCGGAGTGAGGTGATAGTTTAATGCAAAGTAGTTATAAAAAAAAACAACATAATGCCGCAGATATTATCAGGGAGGCAGAGTGAGGCGACACTGGATTAATTTAGCTTGGCAGTGTGCCTCTTTTCGAATATTCAAGTACCCGAATGGCGGGCGGGTACTGACTATTTTTCCTGGGGGGGATTGGCTGCTTCTGATCGGGTGGGAGGTACTTTTCGCACACCTGAAATAACTCCCTCATCATCATACTCAATGACGCCATGCTGATATTTTTCTTCCTGTGCGACATTATCCAGGGCTTTGATGGATTTAAAGGGGATGTCTACCAGCAGGTTGTTTACCAGCCAGCTGGGTAGTACGCCAGCTGGTTCTGTATGTTGTAACCACAGCATATGGGTTTTATTGTCTTCGGTGGGTGTAAAAATATAGATTGTTTGTGCAACAGTAGTGCGAACATAGTCGTCATCAACTGGCTTCCTGCCCTTAACTGCATGCATTTCCATCATGATTTGTGAAGAGCCGGGTAAGCTGGATGTATTGATTTCCAGTACATAGTCGCGATCTTTAACGGGCCAAGGCAGGTCATTGACCGAGTAGGCGTAACGCTTATTGAAGTCTGCCTCATCGAATCCGTAAGAAATCGTGCAACCATGCACCCACTCAGTACAAGAGTGGGGATTTGCCATGACGCTCATGACATTGTTAATAGGGGCGTTGAGAGTCGTTTCCGCTTTAAATGCCTTAACGTCTGAGCCTTCGTAGTCGCGGGTGTAGATGATGACGCCATCTTTGTTTAAGGCTGACTCCCAACGATCGTCCTGAGAAACGAGTTCGGCAGAAGCATTAGAAAATAGGAAAAAGTTTGATGTCAGGATAAAAAATATGCGAAGGATATTTTCGCTATTCATTAAATTGTTTGGTTGTGGTTTCATGTTTTTCCGTAAATAGACAAAAATATAAATTAGTGTGTGAAAAGTACACATAGCCTCTTCCATGAAGGGGGCTAGTGTAACACCCCGATTTATTTAGAAGTGATAAGTGTTTGGCGTTTTGTACCAGAAAGAGGGAAATCACAGTGATAAAACAGTTAATTACTAAGGATGGCAAGGTCTCGCTTGGCTGGTTGCAAGAGCCTGTTGAAGAGATTAACTATCTTGACTATAGCTTGCGCTCAGTAATGGACGAGCGACTGCCCCTATGGCGCAAAAAAATACGCTTCAATCAGTTTCAGTTTGTTGGCTTGATGTGCCCTGAAATTATCTGTGGTATTGCCATTGTTGATTTAAAACTGGTGAGCAATGCTTTTTTGTACGTTTATGATTTTGAAAGCGGCAGACTTCGTCAAAAGAGCCTTTTGCAGCCACTGGGTTATGCAACCAGTATCGGGCTACGACCCGACAGTAATGAAGCCCTGTTCGTGCAGGGAAAAAACAGGTTGAAACTGTCAACGGGCCCAGGTGGTTTGACAGAAATCGATGTAACGATCGGCAACGACGTTAGTATTCAGGCGAGTATACAAGCCGAGAAAAGTTTTAGTCCGTTGCGGGTTTGCTCTAAAGCTGGTTATGACGGTTGGGTATATACGCAGAAATCTGCCGGGTTACGCGCCTCGGGGACAGTAGTGTGGGATGATCTAAAAGTTGAGCTTGAGCCGGGTACGGCATTTGGAAGTTCTGACTGGACTGCAGGCTATATGCGCAAGGATACGTTCTGGAACTGGGCGTGTCTGGCGGGGCAGGATGACAAGGGGAGAATGATTGGTTTAAATCTGGCCGCCGGAGTGAATGAAACGGGGGTGACTGAGAATGGGCTTTGGGTGAACAACAAGTTTCAAAAGCTCGATCTGGCTGTTTTCGACTATGATCGTCAAGCACCAGAAAAAGAGTGGAGCGTTTCAACCTCAGATGGGCGTGTGCAGCTAAAGTTTGTTCCACAAGGGGTTCGGCAAGAGAAAATCAACGTGTTTGTTATTGCCTCGAACTTCAAGCAAATGTTTGGAAAGTTTTACGGCACCGTCAAGTGCGGGCGTGAACTCGTCAAGGTGGACGGAGTTCCGGGGTTTGTGGAAGATCATTATGCGCGTTGGTAGCCAGCTGACGCGTGGAATGGCATAGGCACGGTCATTCAGAAGCCTTTCTGTGACGGTAAGTGCAGAAAGGCTTCAGTTTTTTCGTGCGGGCTTCGGCCGAGCGTTATTCGGGTAAGGTTACGTTTAACTCAAGTACGGAACAATTACCGTTTTTATCCAGCTGCACTTGTATATCTTCTTCACGGATTGAAACGTATTTACGAATGACATCCAGTAACTCCTGCTGTAATTGCGGCAGATAATCTGGTTGATTTCGCGTCGTTCGTTCATGAGCGACGATAATCTGCAGACGTTCTTTTGCAATAGAAGCTGTGTTCTGTTTTTTTGTTTTAAAGTAATCAAAAAAGCTCATCTTTATCCTCCGAACATCCGCTTAAAGAAGCCTTTCTTTTGTATATCAAGGAAGCGGTGTTCTTTGTCTTCGCCCAGAAGTCTGTCTACGGCATCGCTATAGGCTTGGCCAGCGTCACTGTTTTCATCAAGAATCACAGGAACGCCTTGGTTTGAAGCGTTCAGCACTGACTGTGAATCTGGAATGACGCCCAATAATTTGATTGCCAATATCTCTTTAACGTCTTCAACTGCCAGCATCTCTCCTTTAAGAACGCGCTCTGGGTTGTAGCGTGTTAATAACAGGTGTTCGCCTACAGGATCCATGCCCAGCTCGGCGCGGCGCGATTTGCTTTGCAGGATGCCAAGGATACGGTCCGAGTCACGAACCGAAGAGACTTCCGGGTTCGTGACAACGATTGCCTCGTCGGCGAAATGCAGTGCCATCTGTGCGCCGTGCTCGATACCGGCCGGAGAATCACAAATAATGAAGTCATAGGTTTCGGCGAGTTTGTTGAGAATGCCTTCCACCCCTTCTTTAGTTAATGCATCTTTATCGCGTGTTTGTGACGCGGCAAGTATGTAAAGGTTGTCTACATGCTTATCTTTAATTAATGCTTGCGTGAGGGTTGCCTCGCCGTTGATGACATTAACGAAGTCGTAAACAACTCGCCGCTCGCAATTCATGATTAAATCAAGATTACGCAGTCCCACATCGAAATCGATGACGACTGTCTTTTTACCTCGTTTAGCCAGTCCTGTGGCAATTGACGCACTCGTGGTTGTTTTACCAACGCCACCTTTACCTGAGGTTACGACTATGATTTTAGCCAATGTGAATCCTACCCTAATTGTTACTTATGAAAATCGACGCACGTTAGCACAACCGGTTACTGTATTGCCAAGTGAGTCATGTTGGTGTCAATGCGGAGTTTACTGGCCGCATACGATCTTTTGATGCTTCTGTTCATTTCGACAGTGGAGTGATCGTTAGTTTATCGTCTATTAAACAGACTTGGCTAGACGATTTCCATCCTGATTTTTGCAGATCTTCGCTGATTTTATACTGACCGGCAATCGAGACCAGTTCGGCTTCCAGGCTTTGGCAAAAAATGCGAGCCTCGGTATTGCCTCTCACCCCTGCCAGTGCCCGCCCTCTTAAAGGACCATACACGTGAATATTGCCGTCCGCGAGTATTTCAGCCCCCGGACTTACCGCTGCGAGAATAATCAAATCACCGCCACGAGCATAGACTTGCTGGCCGGATCTCACTGGCTGATAGATGATTTTAGTGGTAACCATCTCAGCTTCCTGGGGTGATTCTTCCATTTGCTCTGGCTCGGCTTTCGGTGCGATATCCGGGCTTTCCTGTGGCGAGCTGACCTCTTCCAGTACCGGTTTGGTCGCAGGGGCTTCCTGCGTCGCACTTTCGTTGGCGAAAGGTTCAATAGGTACAGTTTTAGGGTCCTGACGACCTTTGTTAGACGGCACAACCGCTAATCCTGACTTTTTAGCGGCCAGTTGCTGAATAAGCGTACCGCCTCGCACTGCAACAGGCTTGATGCGCAGCGCAGCGCATGACTCCAGCAGCTTTGCGAAGTCAATGACGATATCTTCGTCGGCAACTTTTTCCAGGGCGATGATAATGGGGGCGCCCTCAAAAAAGCCCGGCGCCTGGGAAATAATTTGCGCCAGAGAGGATTCAATTTTTGCCGAGTCAAACTGGAACAGTTCCATGACTGTCATCGGCACCAGTGAGCCTTTTAACTGGACGTAGTTTTCCGAAAGGGAAGTAGAGGCGTGCATGTTTTCATGGATCCTTTTCACAGACAGCAGCAAAGATTCAACCTCGACCACGATTTAATCGCTGAGTCTGTTTATTTTTATAGGTAGCGTTACGTTAACTTGGACGATAGCCTTTCACAGGCCATGCTGACGCTTTTGTTTGCTGCCCGGCGTTTTAACCTGGGCGCAATAGTCGAGGGCTATTATTACAATTAATTGTTAACGGTGTCTATTGATCCGGCAGAACGGATTTAAATATCAGTTTGTAGGAAGTGACGACATTTGGTGTAGATTCGGTGCTCAGTTCGATGCCAAGGCTTTCGGCCAGCGTTTGACTCATTAAATAAAGAGAGCACGTGCATTTACGATGCCGGTTTTTTGCTTCGCTTTGCGTTAAGTCTGAGCCTATGTGCTGGTTGCTGGTTAAGCTGTCACCGTAATAGGTAATACTGACCGAAATAGCGTCCGTATTTTTGGCTGGCTGTTTAACCTGTGAAGAATTGGTGCGGTCAATGACGACGGTTACCGTGGTGCCCTTGTTGGCCTGGATGGTCGCAATTTGCAGCAGGTGTTGAACCAGCTTTTTTACCCGCACTTCATCTGAGAGCGTTTCAACGTCTTCGCACAGGGTTTTTATATCAAGAAGTGTATCCATGTCGGTGCTGTGTTTTTGCATCGACTCGACAACATGAGCTATCGCAGAGGATAAATGGATTTTATTTGAAGCGATGGGACGGCTTTTATAGCTTATCAATGCCGCATCAAGGTAGTCCTCAAGGTAACGAGACATTTCATCGAGCAGGGATGGTAGCGGGTTTTTCTCTGTGTTTGCTATTCCTTCCGGTGCATCCATTGGGCTATTCGTCAGTGCCTCATCTATGAGCTTTAAGTAATTAGTGATAATTGGAGCCGTTTCTTCCAGAAGAAAACGACGGACATTCTGTTGTTCAAATTGTTCAGACGTATCCCGTACGCTGGCAAGGACAATGTCTTTATCGGGGATTTTTAATTTTGTTAAGCACACCTCAACTGCAAACTCGGCATCATTGTCAAATCGTTTGGCCTGCCAGGGAAAACGCTGGCTGTGGCCATCGAGTGTCAACTCCCAGTAAACCGGGATTTGTTCGAATGGACAGTCTTGTGCCGAGAGGTTTCCGGCAACGCTCACGTTTTTAATATCATCGCGGTGCATACCGTACATGGTGAGGGCTTTATCATTCATATCGACAATGGTGCCGTCGCTGGCATGAATAAACAAACCAATGTCGGCGCTATTAAAAATGCTGCGTAAGCGTTGCTCCGAGGTATAGGTTTCCTGGCGGCTGAGTTCAAGAGCTTTCATATGTTTGTGAATTTCAGCCGTCTTTTTACGTACTTTGGATTTAAGGGCGTGATTCCAAAAGATGGCAAGAAGCAGGGTGCTTAGCATGAAAGCCAGGATCGCCCAGAGTATTTGGTTTTGGCTGGGCTGCCATGTGTTTAAGCTTGAATTTATCCATTTTGTCTGGATTTTCTGAGCCTTTTCCGCAGAGATTTCATTCAGCGCTTTTTGCATAATACTGTTCAGCAGCGGCCAGTCTGACCGGGTTGCATAGGCAATTTTAAGGAAGTACCCCGACATCCCAGCAATATGCAAGTTTACGATACCGTTCTTTTCAATATAGTGAAGGGCTGGTGCGTTAATGCTTACCATGGCGTCCAGCTCACCATAAGACAGCTTGCTCAACCCTTCTTCGACAGAGTTGACTTCAATAAGGTCAATCCCCGGATAAGTAGTTTTAATGTATTCAGCGACGGCATAGCCTTTCGTTGCTGCCACACGCTTGCCTTCCAGTTCGGCCATGGTGGTGTGTTGAATGGCCTGTTGTCGGGTAATGATGACGGCCGGAAACTTCAAGTAGGCAGTGGTAAATTTCAGGTAGAGTTTACGGTTTGGTGTTTCTGCCGCTGCACTTAGCATATCGATTTCACGAGCTTTGGCCTTGGCGATGACATCATCCCAAGTGGGTAATTTAATAATACTAAACTTGATGCCCAGAATGGATTCAATTTCTTGTAGATAATCTGCCGCAATACCAGAGAAATTTCCTTCTCCATCAAAAAATTCAATAGGAGGGTAGTAAGGGTCCGGGCCGACGTTGATATGTGGATGTTGTCGTAACCACAGTTGCTCTGACTCCGTGAGCCAGCCTGGCGGCTCTTTGTAGCTGGCGATTGCCGATTGCTGGGTGATCATCAGTAAGACAATACAAAGCACGGCCGCCTTGCTCATTGCTGCGGCAAGCTTTAGAGAGAGCGTTGATATTTGATCGAAAGTAGCGCGCATCTGAGGCCATTATCAATTTAAAAGCAGCATCATGATGAATGCCAATAGTTAAAGTGTAGTTTTTATTTTTCTTTTGTCAGGTCTAATCAGAGGTATTCCCGCGAGAGTTGCTATCAAAAAAATGGTTAGTTACTGCTGCCATAGATAGATTGTGCCAACCGCAAGTGTCATTAACCTGAACCTGAATGCGCTGTTCCCAAGGCAGAAAAGTGTTGCTGTTGCGATTGCGAAGCCCAGGGTTAACCTTTTTGCAAAATGCTCCCTCTTTTTTCTCGATGCGCAGAAACCTTTGGCTTGTTCTGCTGTTGGAGGCTTGTTTGGTTTGATTCAGGTACCGTGCTTCGGCTTCGGAGATCACTTTTCTTCTTCCTTATGGCGAAGCCTATTTGCGCTTCAAAGTCGTTGATCACGGTTTTCCAGTTAATTCCGTACGCTGTATTTCTCGCACTCTCTCTTATTAGTTTCAATAATATTGGTTGGCAGGCCAGTTTGATCCCGGCACGAACAAACGCTTCGGCATTTTGCCTTGCTACGGTTAGTCCATTATCCATGTCCACAATGTGTTCGTGCGCAGCCCCATGGCGAAACGCCAGAACGCCAAGCCCGCTTGCCATCGCTTCAATGACGACATTGCCAAAGGTGTCGAAAGCGCCGGGAAACAAAAAAATATCTGCAGAAGCGAAGTGTTCTGATAGTGCTTGTCCGGTTTGGGTTCCTGCAAAAATGAAGTCGGGATGAGCCATCTCTAGTGATGCCTTCAGTGGGCCGTCACCGACCAATATGAATCTTGATCTGGTGTTGAGGCCGTGCATTCGTTTAAACGCACTGATCGCCAGCGGCAAGTTTTTTTCGGCTGCCAGTCTGCCAACATAAAGTACTGCTGTATCCTGATGCCCTAATCCCCACTGTTGACGAAGTGCATCGCTGCGGTGAGCTGGGGAGAATCGTTCGCAGTCGACTCCTCTGCTCACAACAGAGACATTTTTGATGCCCCAATTGGTCAGCTGTTTTTTCATGTCTCGGGTTGGTACAAGGGTGCCCAGAGAGCGGTTATGGAAAATACGGTAGTAAGTCGTCATTAACTTAGAGAACCAGCCGAGACCATGGTGGCAACTGAAACGGTACAAGTTGCTATGGAATCCTGACAGCACAGGTATATCCAGCTGGTTGGCGGCGCTGATCGCACTCCAGCCAAGAGGGCCTTTAGTCGCGACGTAAATTATATCCGGTGGGTATGACCGCCACAGTTTGACGAGTTTACTTTTAGCGAGCATGCCGAAGCAAAGATCCGGATAGCCAGGTATTAGCAGTCTATTAAAAAACGTATGGTGGATACCATCGATGAGCCCGTCCTTCTCGAAGCTGTTTTGTCTTGGACGAATCACGTTAATTTCGTGTCCGTTCGCCAGGAGGCCCGAAACAAGATAGGTTAACGTTGTAGCAACGCCATTCAATTCGGGAGAATAAGTTTCAGAAATAATGCTGATACGTTTTTTAGTTATCATTATGTTTGTCTCACCCCATGTAGCATGGTGTAACTATTTACTACCGCCATGACATTGGCGCGACAACTATGTGACAGAGAGATGACGTTGCGAGCCTCTGGAGAAATTTTGTTTTATGAATTGCTCAATGCTTGCTTTAATGCTGCAGTATTTGCTGAGAAGAGGAAAAAGTAATGCAATACCGGTCATTAGGGAAAACAGGTATCAATGTGAGTGCTATCTGTTTGGGTAGTATGACATGGGGAGAGCAAAACAGTGAGAGTGAAGCACATCAACAGCTGGATTACGCTGTAAGTCGGGGCATTAATTTTATTGATGTTGCAGAAATGTATCCCGTGCCCCCAAAGCCTGAAACCCAAGGCCTGACAGAATCTTATTTGGGGTCATGGTTAGCGTCACGCCACAATCGCGAGCAGCTGATAGTGGCCTCCAAGGTGGCCGGGCCGGGTGATTGGCTGGGATATTTGCGTGGTGGGCCGAGACTCAATCGCAAACATATTGAGCAGGCGCTGAATGACAGCCTGGCCCGGCTGCGCACAGATTATATAGACTTATACCAGCTGCATTGGCCCGAGCGGCCGACGAACTTCTTCGGAAAACTCGGCTATGAGCCTGGTGAAGCGCTGGGTATTAGTCTTGAAGAAACGCTAGGCGTGCTGAAAGATCTGGTGGATGCAGGAAAGATTCGCGCTGTGGGGTTGTCGAACGAAACGCCCTGGGGGGTTATGCATGCGTTATCGCTTGCCGAAAAATCAGGCTTGCCTCGTGTAGCATCGATACAGAATCCCTATAATTTGTTAAACCGGTCTTTCGAACTGGGTCTGGCTGAAATCTCTCATCGAGAAGCGGTAGGGTTACTTGCTTATTCTCCGCTCGCTTTTGGGGTGCTCAGTGGAAAGTATTTGGGTGGTGCCCGCCCACCAGGGGCCCGGCTGTCGTTGTATCAAAGGTTTGCCCGCTACACCTCCAACAAGGCAGAAGAGGCAACCCGGGCTTATGTGGATATTGCCCACAAACACGAGTTGGACCCTGCCCAAATGGCGCTTGCTTTCGTAAACAGCAGGCCATTTGTTACGGCGAATATTATTGGTGCAACATCCATGGCGCAGCTTACGAGTAATATAGATTCTATTGATCTTTCGTTATCTTCCGAGGTGCTTGATGCTTTAGAAAGCGTGCACTCACAGTATACTTATCCTTGCCCATAGCCTGCATATTGGATATTGAGTGAATACATTAATTATAAGGAACAAGCTGTTATGAATAGGCCGGATAGTAAACAGCCACCCTCGTTGTCTGAAAAAGCCTTTTGGTTTGTTATTAACGCCATTGAGCGAAAGATGTTTTCCGAGAATTTTATTGTCAGCAACTTGTCACCCTACGACGTGATTTATCGTGATCGTATTATGTCGGTGCGGCACTATTTACCGCTGGAAGAAGATGAAATTCAGGTAGGCGACGAAATCATTGCCGTCAATAAAACCCAACATCGTGTGCCACTGGTTTTGGTGCCGCCATTAGCGGCAACGTCAATGATTTTTGATTTATTGCCTCAGCGAAGTATTGTGCGATTCTTTTTGGCGAAGGGCTTTGATGTTTATCTTATCGATTGGGGTGAGGTCACCGCAGATCACAGTGATATTTCGTTAGAAACCTATGTACTTGACTGGATGCCTGCGGCACTGAAACAGGTACGGAAGGTCAGCGGGCAAGACGATGTATCGATTTTTGCTTATTGCATGGGTGGGTTGTTAACACTTATGTATGCCGCCGCATCACAAGATCCGCATATAAAAAATATTGTTACGGTTGCCAGCCCCGTAGATATGCATCAAGGCGGCGTAGCGGGCAGGGTTCTGTCATTAACCTATCGGCCCGCACAAATCATTTCGCAGGTGTTGAATTTTTCATTAATGGATTTACCTTCCCGTTATCTGCACATTCCCGGTTGGGTCAGCTCCACAGTCTTTAAACTTACCAATCCTCTGGGGAGTGTGATCAGTTATTGGGAATTATTGGTAAATATGTGGGACCGGGAATATATCAAGACACATCAGACAATGAAGCAGTGGTTCGACGACATGGTCGATTATCCAGGAGAAACCATTAAAGGCATGGTGGTGCATATGGGTATTAATAACACCATGGCTAAGGGGCGAATGCGTATGGGGGAAGGGCATGCTGAGTTTATTAAAATAGATGCGTCGATCTTGGCGTTTGCTGGCGACTCGGACAAACTGGTTAGCAAACGAGCGGCGAGAAAGGTGCTGGATATAGTCGCTTCGCAGGACAAGCAGTTTTGCGTGGTGCCAGGAGGGCATGCAGGCGTTTTCGCTGGTTCGAAGTCTTCAGAAAATGCGTGGGCGATCAGTGCTGATTGGCTGGCAGAAAGGTCGTCTTAATGAAATTCTAAGGCGCTTTACTGATTTGTGATGGTAATTTGACGCAAAAGATCAAAAATGTGATCAAATTATCGTCACTCTAGGGCTTCGCGCACAGTAGTTTGCCGTTGCCACCGGTAAGATAACACCATCAGAACTCGAATATTGAATGGAGCTGTTCAATGGTGTATCGATGCTTTCTTTTTCTTATGTGTGTAAACGTTATTGCGGCGGTGGCAAAAGTTCAGGCTGCTGAGCCAGAGTATTACTCGGCAGACGCTTATTCCGTCACCAGTTCGCTAACCAGCACAAGTGGCGTTGAATTTTCCGCCGAGGCATCTGAAAGATGCGTGCGCCGCGCACTTTCGGCGATTACGAGCTACTTTTTTAATGATGCGGTGCAGGCGTACAACCTTAAAAATGTCTCAGTGCAAGGCACTGGTAATCAGGTGGTAGAGTCACGTCGTCAGGCAGTCAGAAACCGCAGTGTCGAGCGTCACTACCTTATTGATGCAAAATACTCGGTTGACGTGTTAGACGATGGTGCCGTGCTTACCTGGTCTTATAAAATCTAGATTACCTCGTCACAGATTTGCTATCGCTAAACGATTGGTTCTGGTTCGAGAAAGTCGGCAACCTCCTGAAAAACGATTTTGGTTATGTCCCCCCGTACAATTCCGTGTTTATCAAAATCTACTTCACGATAGCGCTTTTTGCGTGCACGAATGCGCTTGAATATCTCTTTCGCGCTTTGTACATCGACTTTCGGATCATGGGTTGCATGGATGATAAGAGAAGGTATCTGGATGGAGGGCAATCCCCGGCAGACGGCCTTCATTAATCGCTGAATTTGTACGATGCCATGTACCGGACACCGTAAATAGTTGATATCCGGGTTGTCTGCATGGTTGGTGACGAATTCTTTTCTTAGCGTCTTGACGCTATTCATTTGAAAGGGAAGTAACGCGTCTACCTGCCTCAGTGTCTGATTCCAGGTATTGACCAGGCTGGCGAATTTGGCAGAGAACTTTTTAAATTTCAGCGGTGCGCTAATGCTGATTACCGCATCAAATGCTTGCGGTTTTGTTATGGCCTGATGCAATGCAACCGCTCCCCCTGTTGAGAATCCGGCGATAATGATGTGTTTACTGCAGCACGCCAGAATGTCATGCCCACGATCAACCGAGGCAATCCATTCATTCATTTCCCTATCAGAAAGATCATCGGCAGAGGTTCCGTGTCCCGCCATTCGTGGGGCGTAAACGTTGTACCCTAAGGTGTAAAGAAATTCGGCCCATTGCCGCACTTCTTCTGGTGCGGCCATAAGTCCGTGGATCAGCAATACACCTTTATCTGCGTCTGCATGATGCAAAAGATAGGGGGCTCCTACCTCTTTGGCTTTGGTTTCGCCCTCAAGATAATGCTTTTGATAATCTTGCTCAAAGCGTGTTAGCTCATCGTCAAGCAGTGCCTGGCAGTAACTTGAAATTCGCATGCTTAGGCCGCAACCGTTGCGGATGAAAAGGCGCTGTATATCATCGCGTAGTGGCAGGTACCACCCACTAGAACCATTACATGGAACAGTTCGTGGAAGCTAAATATTCCCGGTAATATCAATGGTTTTTTAAACGCATAGAACAAGGCCCCAAGGGTAAATGCTGCACCACCGGTAAATAAAAGGGTTGCCTGTAATGAACTCATGGACGCCAGTATCTGCTGCATGGGAAACACCAGTATCCACCCCATTATTAAAAAAATGATGGCGTATATCACTCTGGGTGCTCTGGGGAAAAACAGTTGTGAGCAAACCCCAAAACATACCAGACCCCACTGGATAGCAATCATCGGCAAGCGCCAGTTGTCGTCCAGGAAGAAATAACAAACGGGGGTGTAAGAGCCAGCAATCATGAAGAAAATTGCCAGGCGGTCCATTTTACGCCAAAAAGATAGCTCGTTTTCTTCCTTTTTGAACGCATGATAGAGCGAGCTGGCGGAGAACAAAAAAGTGATGGAAAGCCCGTACACAAGTGCTGTCGCTAGTAGTGATGCCGAATCGGTTGCAGCCAGTACAAGAAAAATTGTTCCTACGGCCGAGGCAATCATTCCTGCCAGGTGAGAATAAAAGTTAAAAGCTTCCTGAGATTTCACCACATTGTTACCCTTCGTTTTTATAAGTTGAGTTTAAATAAGCCGCAGGCAAATCAGAATACGGGTGTATTGTGCGCAACTATCTCTTAAGTGAGTTGATCAACCTCAGTTTGGAGAAATTTATTTACAACTGTGAGGTGATTGTCAGGGGGGGGGAGGAAAGTTCTCAGTGGGTGAAACCGGCCTATACTGAGTGACGACATACAAATGACCGGTAGGGAATAAATACTATGGCGACGGCACCTGTTGCAAATACGGCTGCGGCAAAAGAGTTTCGCAATGTTTCAGAGGCGATCCGTGTATTGCGCACTGGACGAAAAGATGACCGTTGGTATTCTGCAGCGGAATTCTTAATTTCCAGAGCAACACCAGAAGTCACTTTGATGTTGGATGTGGGGAAAGAACTTGGCAGAAAAAGTGAGCAAGCGCAGCAGGCTGGTGCTCGAAGACCCATCCCCTGGAAATGGGGGGTTGTAATGGTTGTGCTTGTTACGGTGGCGATACTCTCCGGGTATCTGTTGGCCGAGGTGGTCGGTGGTATCTGTGCGAGCTAAATTCAAATTTTGAGACCTGTGCACGGTAGTCTTCATCTGTAAAATTGTGTTAAATCATTTTTTAATCATTGTTTAAAAATTGCAGGCCAAATTTGACGGTTATCAATCGATCAGTTGTGGGCCTTTGTCATACTCCTTTCCAGTTTTTACTTGATGCGTTGATCTCATATCGGTTAGAAAGGGGCTGCTGGCCTTTTAGATCAACTGATCTTTGATAAGCATCCAAACAAAAATAATGAGTCTAGGAAGGGAAACGTCATGTCGGATAATCCAATTATCGTAAGCGATGTAGAAAAATGTGTTGATCAAATTATCGCACAAGTAGGAAAAGACATTACTTTTGGTATGCCGCTCGGTCTAGGCAAACCAATTCATTTAGTCAATGCGCTTTATGAGCGAGCAAAAAAAGATTCCTCGATAAAGCTCCATATTGCAACGGCAATTACGCTAGAGAAGCCCTCCGGCAGCAGCAAACTCGAAAAGGCCTTTATGGGGCCATTTGCTGAACGCCTTTTTGGTGGTATCCCAGATATTGCCTATATGAAAGATCTGCGTCAGAAAAAATTACCTCCCAATGTCGAAGTGTCCGAGTTTTTCTTTAAAGCCGGCAGTTTCCTGAACGATCCAACGCAACAGCAAAATTACATCAGTACTAATTACACCCATGCCGTTCGAGACTTGCTGCGTGCCGGTGTTAACGTTGTATCGCAAATGGTCGCCAGTCGCACCAAAGATGGCAAAACCACGTACAGCTTAAGCTGCAACCCGGATACAGCGTTAGACATTGCGCCAAAATTGCTTGAGTTGCGTGCAAAAGGTAAAAAAGTAGCAATCGTTGCCGAGGTTAATAACGAGCTTCCCTTTATGATCAACCATGCGGAAGTTGAGCCAGAAGAGTTTGATATCATCCTCGATAACCGTAAGTACGACTGTAAACTATTTGGCGCGCCAAATATGGCTATTACCCCTTCTGATCATTTTATCGGTTTCAATGCCAGTACTTTGGTTAAGGATGGTGGCACGCTGCAGGTTGGTATCGGTTCTTTAGGTAGTGCCTTGGTTAATGGTGCGATAATGCGTCACAAAAATAACCAGGATTATACCGAGCTCGTGTCTGAGCTGGGTTTAGAGAAGAAGTTCCCCGTTATCAATGAAATTGGTGGTCATGGAACTTTTGAGAAAGGTTTGTACGGTTGTAGTGAAATGATGGTTGACGGGTTTATCTACCTTTACAAGGCCGGTATCCTCAAGCGTGAAGTATTCGAAGATGTTCCTCTGCAAACCTTGCTGAATGAAGAAAAAATTACCACTAAAGTTGACCTAAAGATGCTTGACGCATTAGTTGAGTCAGGTGTGGTCGGCCAGGAGTTGCGTGCGAAAGATGTAACCTACCTGAAGAAAACCGGCGTATTCAAAGACAATGTGGAATATAAGGGTGGCAGCCTGGTCGTGGATGAAGAGACCGTCGCTGCGAATTTAGCAGATGCCTCTGCCAGAAAGTCAATCGAAAAGTTGTGTCTGGGTGATAAGCTGAAAGGCGGCATTATCATGCATGGCGGCTTCTTCCTTGGGCCACAACAATTTTACAAATTGCTGAAAGAACTGACCGATGAAGAACATGAAAAGTTCTGTATGACCAGCGTGTGCTTCATTAACCACCTTTATGATCATCGTTTTGGTGATCAGAAAATGAAATTGGCGCAAAGAAAAGAAGCGCGCTTTATTAACTCTGCAATGATGTACACCTTAAACGGTGCCGCCGTATCGGACGGTCTGGCGAATGGCAAGGTGGTCAGTGGTGTGGGTGGTCAATACAACTTTGTTGCCATGGCCCACGAGATTGATGACGCTCGCTCTATTCTGACCATGAAATCGACGCGTCAGAGTGGTGGCAAAGCGCTTAGTAATATTGTATTTAACTATGCTCACTGCACCATTCCACGTCATTTACGAGACATCGTGGTGACTGAATACGGCGTGGCTGATCTTCTGGGTCGCCCAGACAAAGACGTCTATATCGAGCTAATCAAAATAGCTGACTCACGCTTCCAGGATGAGTTGTTGGCGCAAGCTAAAGCAGTCGGTAAGGTGCCAGCAGATTATCAGTTGCCAGCAGAGTATCGTCAGAATACCCCGGAACGCCTGATGGCGCTGTATAAAAAATACAGTGCGAAAGGATATTTTGATCCGTTCCCATTCGGCTGCGACTTTACGCCAGATGAGCTGAAAATCGGTAAAGCGTTGAAGTCACTAAAAGCTAAAACAGGGTCGCGTTCAGGGTTGTTAAAAGCAATATGGGGCGCTCTAAAGTTGAAGGATATGCCTGCAGAGGCGCAGCCTTTACTTAAGCGTATGAATATGGAAACACCGGCCGACTTTAAAGAGAAACTTGAGCAAAAACTGCTGGTTTCTGAAATGTTGAACCTGGGTGTTATTAAGGCCTGAGCGGATAGCAGGTAACAATAAAAAACCACGGCAGTTTACGCTGCCGTGGTTTTTTCCGTTAAGTCAGCAATAAAGTATCCTGATTAGGCTGACTTTGGCCTGGATATGCTATTATTGCCACCCTTTCACACAGCGCTTCGCGTGAGTATTTCCCTATTCGAATTAATACGTTGCACAGGTTTGTAGTATGTCGGTCAAAGTTTACACAATTCATTACAATCTTAAAAATAGTGAAGGGGCAGTTATCGATACGTCCTTGGGTGGTGAGCCTCTGGAATTTGTTCAGGGCTCTGGCCAGGTAGTGAAGGGTATTGAAAAAGCACTAGAAGGTCGTGAGCCCGGACAGGTGTTAGAAGTTACTGTGCCTCCGGAACTTGCCTATGGCCTGCGGCGGGATGAACTTGTTGAATCTATACCGAAAGCTTCTTTTGACGGTGTTGAAGCTGTTCCGGGTAAGGTTTTACAGTGTCAGGAAAATGGCCAGGTAAAGATTGTTAAAGTGTTGGACGTAAAAGACGACATGGTTTTGGTTGATAGTAATCATCCATTAGCAGGCTTTACTCTTTATTTTGATATCGAGTTAATCAGCGTACGCGATGCTAATGTCAGCGAAGTAAAAAACCGTCCCAGTATCCATTAAGGTGTTGTGCAGCGGTGCAGGTCATACTGTGCGCTCCGCATAGCGTGGTCTTGCGTTTGTCGCCAGCGTACAGGTGTTGTAGAGCTGTTTTTCTATCTGTTGATGAAGTTCTGCTGTGGCCAGGTTTATATCAGCATCCTTCGCCAACTGGTACAGAGGATGAAAATGCACACGAACCTGGACATAAGGTTTTGCGAAAATTTTTTTCAGGTGTGTTAGAAATTCATCATTGCCAACAAAGGGGGTTTCCACACAACGGCCGCCATTCGCGTTCTGGTAGTACAACGTGATGGGTTGTATGGCAACCTCTGCATTGCTAGCTGCACCAATAAGTTTTGAGTGAAAGCGAAGAACCGATTCTCCTCCTGATGTTGTACCCTCAGGAAACACCAGTACATTCTTCTTTTTATTCAGTCGCGCCTCGATTTCCTCACGCACAAGTGCTGACTTACCATCACCTCTCTGCACAAAGAAGGTGCCTGCCTGCTCCGCCAAGGCACCAATGAGAGGCCAGGATCGTACTTCTGCTTTTGAAAGAAAGTAAACGGGAATAAGTGAGCCCAGCACGGGAATATCGGTCCACGATATGTGGTTGCTGATGATCAGACAGGGTTCTTTTGATGGTGTGCCCGTTACATGAACTCTGAGGCCTGCTAATTGGCAAAACCACCCTAGATAGCGCTTGGCCCAGCCTGATCTGTCATGGTAGTTGCCAGTTATTTTGTCTAGCACCGACAACACTGCGGCAGTGAAAAAACATTGTAATAAAAAAAGTAAAAACAGTATTGCTCGGTAAACTTGTCTGATCAACGCCATAGTTCTTGGTGCCTCCACATAGATGTGCTGTAGAAAGTGGCCTCTCTGTTGCCAGGTTATTCAGGCGGCACTTTTGGTTAGTGCGGTTGACTTAAGAAAGTGTCGTTTATAGCGGGGTGTCATTTCTTCTACATCCAGAAAGATAAATACATCTGCGGTTTTGAATGTTGGGTCCCAGCATGGGTCACCGCAAATTTTAGCCCCCAGCCTCATATACGCTCTCAGTAGCGCTGGTATCTCATCGTTTGTCACAGAACGACAGGTTTGCATGGCCAGATGAGGCATTTGTCGCTTGGGTGTTACGGCAAACATCGCATCGGCAGGGTAAGTCTGCTTTAGGTGTTGAGCAATGCACCAGGCCTGCTGACCGTTATCTTTGATGCCAATACTGCCGCAACCAATTAAATAGCGATAGTTGTTTTCCAAGAGAAATTTTCCAATCCCCATCCATAGCAGGGTTAGCGCAGGGCCGTGGCGGTAATTGGGGTGAATGCAGGTTCGTCCCACCTCCATCACTTTGTTCGTCTTCTTTATGCTATCTGGTAAAGAAAATTCTGTTTCTGAATAGTAGCGGCCGGTTAGTGCCAGGCTATCGCTGGTAAGTATTCGGGTGGTGGCAACGACCTTACCAGTGCAGTTGTCCATGATTACCAGGTGTTTACAGTATTGGTCGAAAGTATCGGCATCCGTAACCTGGTGTCCAAACCCCGCATTAAACTCCTGCCTAAAAACATCAAAACGTAGTTGCTGGGCTTCGCTAATGATTTCGCCTCTGTCAGCAATAAAGGCCGTCAGGTCTTTCTCGACGTTTGCTTGTGACTTCGTGTTTAGGTTTTGCATAGATTCCTCCTAGGTTTGATACGATCCTAGGCAGGGAAAATGTCAGGTGAGTGACATTCTGTTTGCATTTGCATGACAACGCAGGGCTGTAAGTGCATCAAGCTGGAATGGGATACGCCAGCCAGAACTTTGCTTATTTTCCTGTGATTTTATATTGAGAAAGGGTATTAGACTGATTTATCAGGAATATTCAGGTAAATTTTTAAACTGCATATATACTTATTGTAAGTTTGAAGATACGAATATTTACATTGCCTGTTTTTCGTGAAGATTTAGGCATGTCGCTATTTTCAGAGATATATCCCGGCAAGGGAATCAATCGAAAAGAACAAACAATTGGATCGAACGAATGGAAAGTGTAGAGCAGAGTGAAGCTTGGCGGATTCTCATTGTAGAAGATGATGAGAGATTGGCAGATCTGACCAAAGAATACCTTGAAAGCAACGGGCTGGTCGTTTCGGTTGAGCCCAACGGGACGGTGGCTGTTGATAGAATCAAAAACGAGCGCCCCGACCTGGTGGTCCTTGATTTGATGCTGCCGGGGGAGGATGGTCTATCCATTTGTCGGCGCGTCAGGCCCCATTATAACGGTCCTATTCTGATGTTAACGGCGAGAACTGACGATCTCGATCAGGTGCTGGGGTTGGAAATGGGAGCTGATGATTATATGTCCAAGCCCGTCCGGCCGAGGGTGCTGCTCGCCAGAATCAGGGCCCTGTTACGACGTATTAAAGAGTCAGACGGACATCATTCTGCAAGCGATGCGGCGGCGGTGGCTGATCCTGCAGAGCAAACCCGCCTGGTATTTAATGATCTGGTTGTGGATAAATCCATGCGTGAAGCCTGGCTTAATGATGAAAGCATAGAGCTGACCAGTGCCGAGTTCGATTTACTCTGGTTGTTGGCCAGCAGTGCCGGAAAAGTGCTAAGTCGGGAAGAAATCTTTACATGCCTGCGCGGTATTGAGTACGACGGACAGGATCGGTCAATTGATGTGCGCGTATCCAGAATTCGCCCCAAAATTGGTGATGACCCAGTTCATCCTAAGCGAATTAAAACTGTGCGAAGCAAAGGCTATCTGTTTGTCAAAGAGGCCTGAGTGTCAATTTGTACTTGAAAGGCAAGGACAGCTTGCGGGGTGAATAAAGTGACCAGCCAAAGGCCAGGGCAGTGCTTTCGGATTGGTCGCTTGGCAGTTTCTCAGGAAATACAAAAGTGAATAATCTTTTTACCCGCGTCTACGGCGGTCTGCTGATAACGGTTATCGCAGTAGGCATTTTGTGTTTGATTTTGTTCCGAGGTCTTAATACTGTCCGCTACGAACATCATAATGTGCTCGTGTCATCCCCCTTGTTTAACTATCTGGCAGAGGCGGTGACGGCCGATAATCATCCCCTCGTTTTTAATATGATTTTACCTTCTGGCAGCCATATCGGGCTTGTTGATATCAATACGCTGGAAATCTCACCAAGATATGCGGATCGCCTCGCATGGGGACAGGTAGTGGTCTCACATGATACGGCGGGGAGCCATGTTTTCCGTAAGATCGATCGGCAATTTGCATTAGTTGGTTTTTTTCCTAACTTGTATACAGATGTCGCCCAGACAACATTAAACCTGGTAACTTACGAGCTAAGCAATACAGCACCAGGTGCAATTCCACAAAAATCTGCGCAACTCTCTTCCGCATTAGGCATCAACATTGAGCTAGTGAGTGATTTTGCTGATTTAACCGATCAGGCCGTTCTTGACGAGTTGGCGGACTACGGCGTTGCTGCGTTGGGAGAAAGCGAAAACGATATTTCCTACTGGTTGCTGCGCCTGGACAACGGCCAGATTCTTAAAGTTGAGTTTCTACCAGGATTCGACCCTTTTTCGTGGCCAGTGGCGCTGGTGCTGTTACTAACGTTGGGTGGGGTGCTGGCGATGACGGTGTACTTCCTGCTCGAAACAATCAGTGAAAAGCTGCGAGGACTTGAAACGGTTGCCAGTCGCATTGCTCGCGGAGAGCTCGATGCGCGGGTGCGAACCGATAAAGTGGATGCGCTCGGGCGTTTGGGTAACGCGTTTAATAGCATGGCAGATCATATCCAGCGTCTGGTGCTGGTACAGCGGGAAATGATTCACGCTGTATCACATGAGTTGCGAACACCCGTCGCCCGAATAAGATTTGGCGTCCAGATGATAGAAGACTGTCCGGACGAAAAATCCATGCAGAAACAGTTGCACGGTATTGATAATGATATTCAGGAACTAGATGAATTAATCGATGAAATACTGACTTATGCGCGGTTGGAAGAAGGTGGCCCGATTCTCGATCTGCAAGAGTCCGATGTTGTCGACATTGTCAATCAGGTTGTGTTAGAGCAGGGCAGCGTGCGGCCGGATCTCAAAGTGGTGGCAAGTATCGTCGGTGAGTCGGAAAAGTGGCGGTTGTCCGAAATTGAGCCCCGTTATATTCATCGAGCTATTCAAAATCTTGTTGGCAATGCAACCCGCTACTGTCAGGCGCAGGTGTTGGTGCGGTGCAGCATCGATAAAGACACCTGTCGAATTGATGTAGAAGACGATGGCCAGGGGATACCAGAGACAGATTGGGAAAAGGTTTTTACCCCTTTTGCCAGATTAGATGATAGTCGCACACGCAAGTCTGGGGGCTACGGGCTCGGATTGTCTATTGTCCGGCGAATATTGTACTGGCACGGCGGTCAGGCATTTTTGGGTAAAAGTACCGCTGGAGGAGCAAAATTTTCTTTGGTCTGGCCTCGCCGCCAGAATCGATAACTTTGTTGCGTAATGTTAAGTGGCATTACCTTTTGTTACATAAAGAGACAGAACACAAACAGACGTAACCTACTGATTTAATGATAATAGGAAGCGTAAGGGATGACTCTTTGAGGTTGTAGTTCTTTGAACTTTCCTTGTTTCATTTTTTTCTCTATTTTTCTAGGGCTATTTTTTAGCCCTTTTTTTTCGCCTGAAATTTACGCCCACCGCTATCACTGCGGCAGGCTGCTAAATACCAGTTACACCGATCTCTTTTGTTATGTGAAAAGGACTGTTTAACAGGTCTCCTGCGGTTACGCGCGCTTGAGGCTGTCACTTGGTGGCGCTAAATACTCAACTAAAGCCAACTGCTCCTGCTTAGTCAGACTTAGGCCGAGCTTTGTGCGACGCCACAAAATATCCTCGGCTGTAACCGCCCATTCGTGCTTCGTTAGGTAGTCAACTTCCCGCTGGTACAGGCCTTCACCAAAATGATAGCCAAGGTCCTCAGGAGTTTTTGCACCATTCAGAAACTTTAACGTATTTAGTCCATAGGCTTTACTGAAGCGTTGTAACTGCGCTGTATCCAGCCATGGATAGATATTTGCGATAATTTCCTCTATTTGCTTGTAATCGCTTATTGCGCTGGTAGCGCCGGGAAGTGATTCGTGCTGGGTCCACTCTCCTTTCATGGTAGGGAATATCGGCTTGAGTTTTTCCAGCGCAGCATTGGCCAGTTTGCGATAGGTGGTCAGCTTGCCGCCATACACGGATAGTAATGGTGGGTGTTGTGCATCGCTTTCCAGTTCAATGGTGTAGTCTCTGGTAACGGCAGATGGATCGCTCGATTCGTCGTCGCACAGTGGTCTGACACCAGAAAAACTGCCAACAATATCTTCTTTTTTCAGTTGATGACAAAAGTGCGCATTGACGACGCTGAGTAAATAAGATTTTTCGTCTTCGTCAATGCTTACCTTCGCCGGATCACCTTTGTACTCTTTGTCGGTCGTGCCGATCAAATGAAACTTGTCCATATAAGGCAGCGTAAAAACAATGCGGTTATCTTCATTTTGCAGAATAAACGCACCGGGATAGTTATGAAATTTGGGCACTATAATGTGGCTTCCCTTAATCAGGCGAATACCTTTACCCGGGGTTCGCTTCAGCCCGGTTTTAATAAAGTCTGCCACCCAGGGGCCGGCAGCATTGACGAGCACACGGCAATTGGCGTACGAGATCTCTTCTGTGCGTGTGTCTTGCAGTGTGAGTTGCCAAATGTTTTCACTTTCGAGCCGTTTCGCACCAATACATTTGGTTCGGGTTTTAATTGTTGCCCCTTTACTTTGTGCGCGTAATGCATTTGTAACTACCAGTCTGGCGTCATCTACCCAGCAATCAGAGTATTGTAAACCCTTGCGGATGGAGCCCTTCAGCGGGCTGGAAGTGCCAAACTTGACTGCTGCCGTGCCAGGTAAACTCACCCTGCGGGTGAGGTTGTCATACATGAATAGCCCCATTCTAATCATCCAATAAGGGCGAAGATGAGGTCTATGGGGTAGTGTAAACCTTAGTGGTTGAACCAGATGGGGGGCCGTCCGCAAAAGCACTTCACGTTCGGCCAGCGCTTCTTTTACCAGTCTGAACTCATAATGTTCTAAATAGCGCAAACCGCCGTGAATCAACTTGCTGCTGGCGGAGGAAGTTGCCGAAGCCAGGTCATTTTGTTCACACAGCATTACCGACAGATCTCTGCCGGCGGCGTCTGCCGCGATTCCGGTTCCATTGATACCGCCACCTATGACAATCACGTCAAAAGTTTTAGGCGTTACACTCAGCATATGTTTATCCCTTTAGTTCCTGGTTTTGCTGCGGTTATATGTACTTCCGTGGGAGCCGCTATTTCCAAAAGCATTGATAAGCCCGGCCGCCATCGAATTTATATGTAAATTTTGAATTTATAGTATGTAAATATGAATATTAATGTTCGAAAACGAATTTAAGGTATGGTAAATGTTTGTGTATATGAAAATCAAGAGCAGTTTTTAGCGAAAAAGAACTAATGCGCAAAAAAATTATTTGAAGTGGGCAGGTTGCCAGGAAGTGCTGGTGGTGGCGCCAGATCAGCCAGCACCTATGGGTTATTGGTGCTGGCGACCTGCCAGAGGTGCCGTGGGCAGTTAGAAATTGGGAGTTGAAAGCGGTACTTCACCGGTTACCGTTAGCTTTACACCACACTCTTTAATACGGTGGGTTATTTTTTGGGGTGGCTGCCTGCCGGTGAAAAGGTGCGAGGCGTCTGCAATGTTGCCAAGCCTTATCATGGCGTTTCGGCCAAATTTAGAGTGATCTGCCGCAAGAAAGATATTTCTAGAGTTCTCGATAATTGCCTGTGCAACTCTCACTTCCTGGTAATCAAAATCCAGTAGTTCGCCATCCTCGTCAATGCCACTAATGCCTATTACGGCATAGTCGACCTTAAACTGACGCACGAAGTCGACCGTTGCTTCGCCGATAATACCGCCGTCTTTTGCACGAACCGAGCCCCCAGCGATGATTACCGTAAAATCTTCCTTCGAGCTTAAGATGCTAGCAACGTGTAAGTTGTTTGTGATCACCGTGAGGCCGGTATGTTTTAGCAGGGCTTTGGCGATTGTTTCGGTGGTGGTGCCAATGTTAATAAATAAAGAACACTGGTCTGGGATCAGTTTTGCAACAGCTTCTGCGATGGCTTGTTTTTCTTCGAGGTTCTGTATTTTCCGATCATTGTAAGACGTATTGTAAGTGCTGGAGGGTACACCCGCCCCGCCGTGATAGCGGCGTAACTGATTTTCCTGGTCGAGCTGGTTTATGTCCCGACGGATGGTTTGTGGGGTAACGTTAAAGTGTTGGGCAAGATCATCGATCGTGACAAAGCCACGTTCTTTAACAAGGTCTATAATTTGAGTGTGTCTGCTTTCCTGTCCCATAAGGCATGCTCATATGATCGTTGGTTTTTATACATTTATCGGGTAGATTTTTTGGATAAACTTAACATATTTTTCAGTATCAGGTTGTAAAATCAACGAATGCTATTAACATGTTCAAAAGTGAACATTGATTACTAAAAAAGAGAAAATCGAATGAAGGATTATATACTAGCAATTGATCAGGGAACGACTAGTTCGCGCGCGATAATATTTGATCGTCGAGGGTTGTCAGTTGCATCGTCGCAAATGGAATTCACCCAGTTTTTTCCTGAGGACGGCTGGGTTGAGCATAATCCTGAAGAAATCTGGGATACCACTGTCAAAACCTGTCTCGATGCGATGGACAAGGCGAATCTGACAGCCGAACAACTAGCTGGAATTGGCATTACCAATCAGCGTGAAACAACTATTGTATGGGATCGTGCAACTGGCAAGCCTATTTACAATGCAATCGTGTGGCAAGACAGGCGTACTGTCGATCAATGTGAGGCCATTCGTAATAATCAGCAAGAATCGATTATTATTGAGAAAACAGGGCTTTTGGCGGACCCATATTTTTCTGCGACCAAGATAAACTGGATATTGCGCAACGTTGCCGGAGCCATGGATCGTGCCAAGGCCGGTGAGCTTGCATTCGGAACCGTTGATACATTTCTTCTGTGGCGTTTAACTGGTGGCAAAAGTCACATGACTGATGCAACTAACGCATCAAGGACGTCTTTATTCAATATTACCAGCCAGTGCTGGGATGAAGAGTTGCTGCAAATTTTTGACGTACCTAAAGCGGTATTGCCAGAAGTAAAAGACTGTGCGGCAGATTTCGGCAGGGCGACAAGTGACCTGTTCGGTGCCGAAGTACCGGTGTACGGCATTGCCGGTGATCAGCAGGCAGCATTGATTGGCCAGGCTTGTTTTCAGGAGGGCATGGCGAAGAGCACATATGGTACTGGATGCTTTTTAATTTTAAACACGGGTCAGGAGCTGCTGCGCTCGGAAAACCGATTGTTAACTACGGTGGCTTACCGATTGAATGGCGTGACCAATTACGCCATTGAAGGCAGTATATTTATCGCCGGTGCAGCGATCCAGTGGTTACGAGATGGCATTAAGCTGATTAATAATGCTGCTGAAACTGAAGCGTTGGCCAAAATCACGGGAGCGAAAAACGCGGTTTATCTTGTGCCAGCCTTTACAGGTCTAGGCGCACCATTCTGGGATCCGCATGCCAGAGGTGCCATCATGGGCTTAACCCGGGATACCAGCGTGGCAGACATTGTTACCGCTGGTTTGCAGTCTGTGTGCTATCAGACTAAAGATCTGGTCCGTGCCATGCGAAATGATGGCGCAAACTATAAAACTTTGCGTGTTGACGGCGGCATGGTGGTAAATGACTGGGTTGTTCAATTTTTGTCGGACATGCTAAATGTTCCGGTAGACCGCCCGAAAGTTACCGAAACTACGGCGTTAGGCGTTGCGTACCTGGTTGGACTGCAGGCGGGCTGGTATCAAAGTCTGGAAGAAATTGCAGAGTTATGGGCTTGTGAAAGACGCTTCGAACCTGCAATGGCGGCTGAGACAAGGGAGAAATTATATAGCGGCTGGCTCGATAGTGTAGAGCGGGTGCGTAAAAGCCGAGCCTAAAGCTCCATAACGCAAGCGGCGGTCTCGCTCTATGGCTAATGACCGCTGGCAAAAACAATCAGGTGGTCTGCAGCCACCTTGATTGGCAGTTTGTCACCAATATTATAGTTCTGGTGTGAAGGAAAGAGGCACTCGATAGAAGCGCCGCTGTCCAGTTGCAGCCGGTAAAGGGTGGAGGTGCCAGCGAAGGTCTTTGCGTTTACCTCGGCCTTCAGCTTTGAGTTTGCGTCAAACACGATGTCATCTGGGCGAATAAGCACATCTATAGGGGCACCCGCTGACCATGGGTAACTGCGATTACCTGTAATGACTCCTAGCTCACTGTCTACTGTTGATGGCGTGAGAAGACGGCCTTTAACGAAACAACCATTGCCAATAAATGTTGCCACAAAGCGGTTTACTGGTTCGTGATACAGGTTAAATGGAGAGTCCCACTGGTTGATCTTGCCATCTTTAATCACACCGACGCTGTCACTAACGGCAAATGCTTCCTGCTGGTCATGTGTGACCAGTATGGCGCTCATGCCTAGTTCTTTCAGAATTCTGCGTACATCCAGGCTCAGCTTTTTTCGAAGCTCGGTATCAAGGTTGCTGAAAGGCTCATCCAGTAATATTAACTGTGGTTCTGGGGCAAGGGCGCGAGCCAGGGCCACCCGTTGCTGCTGTCCTCCGGAAAGCTCGTGTGGAAATCGATTGGCAAGGTCACTGAGACTGACCAGATCTAGCATCTTTTTTACTTTGCTTTCTCTTTCTGAACGACTCAGCTTGTTTAAACCAAAGCCAATATTGGCTGCCACGCTCAGGTGAGGGAATAGCGCATAATCTTGAAATACCATGCCTATTTTTCTTTTCTCGGGGACGAGCGCGCTTCTGGGAGTGGAAACTTCAATGCCTTTTAATCGAATAGTGCCTTCGTGCACATCCTGAAAACCGGCGATAGCTCTTAACACCGTCGACTTACCACAACCACTTGGTCCTAGCAGGCAGCCGATCTCACCCTCTGCCAAGCTAAGATCAAAATTCTTCACGACCGGAACGTCATCGTAACGACATTCCAGATTCTGAATTTCAAGAATATTTGACATAGAGGCAGGTAGTCCGTCCGTTTTCTAACGATTGCAGATCAAAAATTCCAAGAGAGCTTTTTGTGCATGCAGCCTGTTTTCGGCTTCATCCCACACTACCGCCGTAGGGTGATCCAGCATATCTTCGCTTACTTCTTCGCCACGGTGTGCTGGCAGGCAGTGCATAAACAAGGCATCCGAAGCGGCATAAGACATGATTTCGGGGTTTACCTGGTACTGTTTGAACGATTGCAGGCGAAGCTTTTGTTCTTCTTCCTGCCCCATAGACGCCCACACGTCCGTCGCAATCAGGTGTGCGCCTCTAGCTGCTTCTTTAGGGTCGCGGATAATTTGCACCCGGTCGGCACATTCTGCTACGAGCCGGTCATCAGGTTCGTAGCCTTCGGGACATGAGACCCTCAACTCGAAATCAAATATCTCGGCAGCATTAATGTACGAATTACACATATTGTTGCCATCACCGATCCAGGTAACGGTTTTACCCTGAATACTGCCTCTGTGCTCGACGAAGGTTTGCATGTCTGCCAATAATTGGCATGGGTGGTAATCATCGGTTAAAGCATTAATAACAGGTACCTGAGAATAACGGGCAAATCGCTCGATTTTTTCATGTTCAAAAGTTCTGATCATGACGGCATCGACCATGCGGGATAACACCCGAGCGCTGTCTTCTATGGGTTCACCGCGGCCAAGCTGCGTGTCTCTGGAAGATAAAAATATTGCACTGCCACCAAACTGAGCCATGCCGGATTCAAATGACACACGGGTGCGCGTGGATGATTTTTCGAAAATCATGCCCAGAACCCGGTTTTTTAATGGCTCATAAATAACACCCTGTCGTTGCATTGCCTTGAGCTCGATTGCTCGGTCAATGAGTTTGTTCAGTTCTGAAATCGACAGGTCATTTAAAGTTAAAAAGTGTCTTAGTGCCATATCTATACCAATTGAAAATCCATATCTGCCGTTTTAAGCAGATATGGCTCAGCGTTATTAAGTATCCGTTGTTTGGTGCGTTTCGATCTATCACTGCTAAGCTGGGCTTAGTTTGTTGGAGTGCGTGTTAACGCCCGGTTTTTTGCATCGTCTCGCGTGCTTGCGCCCAAGCTGGTTTTTACAGCGACGGCAAGGGCGTGGTGAGCAAGTCACTGTCAGTGTTTTATCAGCGTGGTTTTTTTCGATCGTCTCCGGCGTAAATTTTAATGAGCTGCGAGACGCTTGTCACGAGGTGATCGGCTTCTTCATCTGAAATAATCAGTGGCGGTAACAAGCGGATGACTCGGTCAGAGGTGACATTGATCAGCAATCCTTGGGTTTTCGCCAGCGCCACAAGCTCAGGGCAAGGGTCGGTCATCTCGATACCGATCATTAATCCCAGACCCCGGATATCTCGGATGTACTTCGCACCAGCAAATTGCTCTTTAAAAGCTTCAAGAAGACGCGTGCCAAGAACGTTGGCGCGGCTAGCCAATCGCTCAGCTTCAATTGTATCGATAACCGACAATGCTGCTGCACAGGCGAGCGGGTTGCCACCAAATGTGGAGCCATGTGAGCCCGGCGTAAAAACATCTTCCGCTTTACTGCCAGCCAGACAAGCACCAATTGGAAATCCATTGCCCAACCCTTTGGCGGTTGTGACAACGTCAGGCTCGACACCGAGACGTTGGTAGGCGAAGTAAGCACCGGTTCTGCCATTACCTGTTTGTACTTCATCCAGCATTAGCAGCCAGTCATTCTTGGTGCAAAGTTCTCGTACTTTGGCAAAATACTCTGGGTTTACCGGTGTGACGCCGCCTTCTCCCTGCACCGGCTCCATCAGGATAGCAACGATGTCAGGGTTTGATTTTGCGATAGTTTCAAGTGCCTGCAGGCTATTGAATGGCGCACGCACGAAGCCTTTTAATAATGGCTCGAAACCAGCCTGCACTTTACGGTTGCCCGTAGCCGAAAGCGTGGCAAGGGTGCGCCCATGGAAGGAGTTTTCCATTACTATAATCGCAGGGGAGGTTTTGCCTTTCTTGTGGCCGTAAAGTCTGGCGAGTTTTATCGCCGCTTCGTTTGCTTCTGCTCCAGAGTTGCAAAAAAATGCTTTCTTTAGTCCGGATACTTTGCACAGTTGCTCGGCCAGTGTATTCTGCAGCGGAATTGTATACAGGTTTGAGCAGTGAATAAGCTTGCCAGCCTGATCAGATATTGCTTTAGTGACGGCGGGGTGGCTGTGGCCTAATCCGCATACAGCGATTCCGCTTACGGTATCAAAATATTTATTACCGTTGGTGTCATACAACCAGGCACCTTCCCCTCGATCGAAAGAGAGAGCTTGTCTTCCATAGGTGTTCATCAGAGGTTGTGTTGTCATATAAGCGACCTTCACTCATTAAAAATAATTGCATTTCAGCAGCGCCGGCTTTTCGTTGCGAATTAATTGGCTGCCTCAGCGTTGCCGCTGATGTCGGAGCTTAAACAGGCTGAAATGGGTCTCGTGACCAAAAAACAAAAGGCAGCCAAGGCTGCCCGTAAACCACAAATACTATAAACAATTTAATATAATAGCAATGCTAGAATAGTGTGCAATGTTTGTGAATGACGTTTTATAAGGTGCCTGATCTCATGAGCGCGATCGAACTCGCAATCTTTAGCAGTCGTATTGAGTCTATTTGTGACGAAATGGGGGCGATGCTGCAGCGGGCAGCTTTTTCCCCAAACATTAAAGACCGGTTGGATTTTTCCTGTGCGATTTTTGATGCTCGTGGTGAATTGGTTGCGCAAGCGGCGCATATCCCGGTGCATCTGGGGAGTATGGCGTTTGCCATGAAAGATGTTGTCGGGGCGTTCAAATGGTCCGATTCAGATGTGGTAATTTATAATGATCCGTATCTGGGTGGCACTCATTTGCCTGATGTAACGCTCGTCTCACCTGTGATAATCGATGGCTGTGTGACAGCATTTTGCGCTTGTCGTGCACACCATGCGAACATTGGTGCATCTTCCCCCGGATCTATGCCAGTCTCAAGCCATCTGGACGAAGAGGGGGTGTTGATTTCGCCCATGAAACTGTTTTCTGGTGGCGTAGTAGTCGGTGAAACGCTGAAGCTACTGTTACAAATCAGCCAGCCCGAAGTCTCCGAAGAAGATCTTTTGTTGGCTGCAAAGGCATTGCAATGGGAGTCTCCGAGCAAAAAGGTGGATAACGTTGAGACACCTGCCTGCGCTGCGGACACAAGCAACACGGTGGCTGAGGCTGGTTTACTCATAGCCCTGGGGGATTTTATGGCCCAATTAGGAGCTGTTAACGTGGGAGCTCAGCGACTATTGGCGAATATCCGGTTAACGGGCAGGGCTGCGTTTTCTGCAAGTGTCGAAAAGTTGAATGCTTATGCCTCAGCGATGACAGCGGCCATGCTTCAAAGCATCCCTCATGGTCAGGCTTTCTTTGAGGATAAGATGGATGGTGATGGTATTGAAGATTCTGAAGTTTTCTTAAAGGTTCTTGTCACCAAAAATGCGGATCGAATTTTATTTGATTTTTCAGGCACCTCTTTGCAGGTGAAGGGCAATATAAACTGCCCACTGAGCGTTACGGCAGCGGCTGTATTTTATGTGATTAGATGCTTGTTGCCACCGCAGCTGCCAGCTTGTGCTGGTATGTTTTCGTGTATTGATATCCGTGCTGAAAAAGGTTCTCTTTTAAATGCGGTCTACCCTGGAGCCGTTGCCGCGGGCAATGTGGAGACCAGTTCACGCATTGTTGATGTTGTGCTAGGGGCGCTGAGCAGGTTAATGCCTAAAATGATACCGGCGGCAAGTCAGGGCACAATGAATAATGTGGCGATGGGCGGCCTATCGACGGTGCGAGGTCGTTGGGACTACTATGAGACAATCTGTGGTGGCGGCGGGGCACATGCAAAAGGCCCAGGCTTAAATGCGCGTCATACACATATGACAAACACGCTCAATACTCCCATTGAAAGCCTTGAATCTCACTATCCTTTGCGAGTGCTGGAATACGCTATGCGTGAAAAATCAGGTGGATGTGGCAAATTTTCTGGTGGGAATGGTGTCATTAGAACTTATCAGTTTCTTGAGGATACAACCGTTACTTTGCTGACGGAGCGACGATTTAGCGAGCCTTGGGGATTGGCTGGGGCGGGGAATGGCGCTCGTGGAGAGAATCTTCTCAACGGCAAGCTGTTACCTTCGAAATTTGCATCGAGAGTTCGTCGAAATGATGTGCTGACGATCAAGACACCGGGCGGTGGTGGATATGGTGAGCTAATACCTGAGTAAAGTATTCAGGAATAGCAAAACGAGGTAGAATAGCATCAGTTCTATAAATGAATGTTTAATTGTTGGTACAACTCTACAAATGAGGTGATGAATGGATATTATTGAAACAATTAAGAGCCAGATTGAGAACAACGGCGTAATTCTTTACATGAAAGGCACGCCACAGGCACCTCAGTGCGGGTTTTCTGCGCGCTCTGTTCAGGCTTTAATGGCGTGCGGTGAGCGTTTTGCCTTCGTTAACATCCTTGATAATCCGGAAATACGAGAGCAGCTCAAGGTCTATTCAAACTGGCCGACTTTTCCTCAGCTTTACGTGAAGGGTGAGCTTGTGGGTGGTTGTGACATCATCACCGAAATGTTTGACAGTGGCGAGCTACAGACGTTGATAAAAGAAGCGGTTGGCACTGAGCAGAACAGCTAAGACAATATAAGATACATCATCGTCGCACTTGTTTTGTGCGGCGGTGATTTAGTCTCCATCATTTATTTCCCCTCATCAAGCCGATTTAACTTCAATCCCGTCACCCGTGTCAGTATTTTCCAATTATTTTGTCTCTTGGTTGGGGGGCGAATAATTCAGTGCTATTTGATATGTGTAAGCTTTATGCATATCTTCGATAGGAGGGGGGGGATACGGACTGGCAAGAAATGCTGCGCGAAGAGCGGCTTTATCCAGCTTTTCGTCACCACTGGACTTCATGATTCTTGCGTTTTCGAGTGCGCCACTTGGTAGTAATTTAACTTCAACCACCAATGATCGAGATATCGTTAGTGTGCTGTATTTAAACTGCCCATCATGAAATTGCGATTGTGAAAGCTTTTGCACAAGCAGCAGCAAGTAAGGGTCCATTGTATCGCCCGTTGTTGTTGAAATCTGCGCTTGCAAAGGCGTGAGGTCATCTCGTTGTGCAAATAACTGGCTGAACTGGTTGAAATCGCCTCCCTGTGAAGAAGATGGTGCTGGTCGATTACCAATAGTGGTGAATTGTGGCCTCTTGATCGGTATTTCTGGCGCGTTTGGCGTGCTGTTGGATGACGATGTAGTCGGTCTGCTTTCATTCGCTGTCGCTGGAACTGCTATTTCGGGTTGAATAGTGCGGGGTTCTGATGGTGCTGTTATTAATTGACTGCTGTCTGTTGTTGTCACAACGTCACGAGTGCCACCGGAGCTTTGTGTTTCGCTGCGTTGAGCAGAGGCTCCCCCGCTGTTGTTAGTGCTTGCCACTGAGTCTGGCTGTTTTAAAGTGACGCTAATATTATCGATGGTAACGACAGGTTCATGGGGAATCCATTTAGCCAGGAAAATTCCTACGAGCGTATGAAATAGCAAAGCGACAGATAATGAAAGGGCTATTCTGAGTTGTGAAGAGCTTTTTACATCATCCATAGAATACTGCTACTAACCAGAATCAAGCTTGTTTGGCAGTGATTTTGCGCAGATTACCCATGACAGCGTCTAATGCCCTATCAACCAGTAGCCCTTGTTCAAGGACCGACAAACGCCCCATCGCAAGGTCATTTGCCAGTTCCATGCGCGACTTTTCAACCACTTTTAATCCCAGCCTGTTGACGAATATGTAACAATCGGGATCGTCAATTTTTGCAGATAATTTACAGCGGAACCTGCTTCCGTTGACAAGTGAAAACTCAATCCAGTCACCCGTTTGCATGTTACTGATGGCTATTAACTCTGCCGAGTTTTCTGCGTGCAATGGCTGTTCTGTATGGGCTGTTTCGCCGGGTTCAGTGATTGGGGTTACCGTGTTGGCGGGCTTGGCTGTGGCAGCTTGACTGGCTAACGGATGCTTAAATGTTTGTGCCAGCACTGCTTTGAGTTGCGACAAAGTGTCGTCAAGACCAGCAGAATTGTATGACACTTCCTGCAGACCTTTCTTTAACGCCTTGATACAGCCAGGAGCGACACGGGTCCATCGCTCTCTATCTGCCGAAGAAACCGGAGGGGATAGGCACCAAATGAGTTCTTCGGCGACTTTAACGGCTTCGAGCCAACGATTTTCTTTGTCGTTCTTCAGGTAAGAAAGAAACATTACCCGAGACCAGCCGTTTTCTAATATTTCTCTGGCAACTTCGGGTACCGCCTGGTTTCCTGTGAGCCCTTTTAATGTTGATTTGACGGTATTCTGTGCTTTCTGGGTTTTGATTCGTCCAATTTCCGCTTCTTTGGTTCGCTCCTCTATGATAGAGGCTCGTCGCCCCTCTCTGTCGAGGAAACGTTGGAAGTCATCGTTTAATCTTGTAAAAAGCGAGATGTCACCATCAAATTCATCAAGAATTTTACGGACGATATTGTGTATCTGGTCGTATAGCTTATCTTTCGATTTCTCTGACGCGTCATTCCAGCCAATACCTGCTTTAGCTAAAGCGTTGAGCAAGCGTCTTGCCGGATGTGTCGACCTGCTGAAGAAAGAGGGGTCTTTTATAACCACTTTCAATATCGGGATCTGCAGACGGCTAATAAGCACCTGGATTGGTGCGGAAAGGTTGTAGTCGTCAAGGATAAACTCAAAGAGCATCGAAACGAGGTTTATAGCGTCGTCGTTTTCCTGATTAACCACTTTTTTCTTTGCCGAACTATTATCACCGTTTAATGCTGTGCTAAATATCTCTTTCAGATCAATAAGTTCTGCTCTTCCATCCGCCAGATTTTCTGGAATGTGGTGTCTTTGAACATCGGCAAGAACTTGTAGCAGTTCTTTTTCGGAGACAACGTAAGCTGGCTCGTTGAACGTCTCATCGTTAGCTTGCTTTTCAGGCTCGTTGCCAGTTTTTCTCATTTTTGCCAGTAAAGACTGTAATTCGGCGTAGGTGTCTGCCGAGTGCTGCGTGTTTGACTGTTCTGTATTTGCCGTGGTGGCTTCGGCAGATGTGCTCTGGTGCATGGTAGCAGCTGTCGCATCTGTTGCACTCTTAAATTTAAGGCTGGGAAGAATGCCATTATCTGCCAAATGCTCGTTAACAGCATGTAGCAATAATCCATAGCTTTCTTGTAATTGGTAGCCTATATGTCGCAAAACCAGAAGCTTTTCTTTCGCCTCTACTTCAAGGCAGCTGCATGACTGAGAAATAATTCTGCATATCACTTGTGGGTCAAGGGCTGTTGTGGTTGATTGCCTTTCAGTGACCATGCCAGAGGATTCGTAAAGGTTGTAAAGCCTCTGTTGTGAAAGTAGCAGGTCGCCAGAATAATCAACGCGTACCCTACTTGCTGCGCTTTCCATCAAGACTAGCTCTTCTAGTTCCTGCTCGCCTAAGAGTGTGAGTTCACTTGAAATTTCCTTCTGTTTTTGAAGGATAATATCGACCCGGCGAGGTTCGGTAATAAAAAGCGGGATAGCGGAATTTGCATATTCTTCTATCGATCGCCGCTTAATCCGTATTTCACGCATCGCATCGAAAAAGCAGCTCTGCTCATTGTTTGTTCTGGCCGAGTTGGCTAGTTCAAATAACGAATCATCAAGCGAGTCGAAGGTCTGGTTGATGCATTTGCTGAGGTATCGCTGAATAATAGACGTGACAGATGCAAGGAGGCGCTTGGTCTCCGTAAGAGTCTTTGTGGAGCTAGCAGTGGCGGCTTGACCAGTGCTATTTATCTCGCTCATTAAGGGCACCCATCTGTAAAGCATCTGCTAAAAGCGCGTATTGAACGGCATTTTTGGCCTCAGCTATGTCTGTTGTTATTTTAATAGAGTCATCTTAAAAGGCGTCGTCCCGAAAATGCCTGCTCAGTCTGACAGCAATTGGCTATCTGCAAAACGCTATACCACCTTCAGTATACATTGAGATGCAAATTGAAACAAAGCGTTGTGATATCGACGCTAAGGCTGCTTTTCCCCTGGTGTCGAGTCGTTTGGCAGCACTTGTACCGTTTTAATGATGTTGTCTTTCACTTGCTTTATTTCGAATCGGTGACCATGTAATACCAAACAGAGATTTTGCTCGGGAATTGTTTCAAGATATTCGGTAATCAGCCCATTTAGTGTCTTTGGTCCGTTTAGTGGCAAGGACCAGTGCAAGCTCTTGTTTATTGTACGAATATTGGTGGTGCCGTTGATCAGGTGTGTGCCATCATCCTGTTTTATGATGTCCATGTTATTTGAGGCGTAGTCGGTTGTGAACTCGCCCACTATTTCTTCCAGTATGTCTTCCAGTGTCGCAATGCCTTGAATTTCTCCATACTCATCGACAACGATTCCTATACGTCTTTTGTGTTTTTGGAAGTTTATAAGTTGTGTGTTTAATGGCGTTCCTTCAGGAATGAAATAGGGCTCGCGGCACTCCTTAACCAGTGCGGCCTTGTTTTTTTCCTCTGACGTGAAAAATTTAGACAGATTTCGAAGGTGAAGTATGCCAATGACATCATTGATGTCTCCCTTATAAACCGGCAGTCTGGTGTGCTGAGATGCGCGAATCTGGGAAATTATTGTATCAATGTCGTCATTTATATCGATCCCCACAATTTCATTGCGGGGGATCATAATGTCGTCCACTGTCACTTTTTCCAAATCCAAAATGCCAACAAGCATGTCCTGATGTTTTTTGGGGATGAGTGCGCCAGCTTCGTTGACCAGGGTTCGCAGCTCTTCTCGGCTGAGATGGTCTTGGGTATTGCCTTTGTTTCGAACGCCTATCAGCCGAAGTATCCCGTTAGTAATGAGGTTTACGCACCAAACAAAGGGGTAGAGCAACTTAAGCAGTGGGATTAGAAGAAACGACGCGGGATATGCCACTTTCTCTGGGTAAAGGGCTGCTAGTGTTTTAGGGGTGACTTCTGCAAAAATCAGTATAACAACGGTTAGGGCCATCGTTGCGATAGCGATGCCAGCATCTCCCCACAACCGGATTGCAATGATTGTAGCAATAGATGAGGCAAAGATATTTACAAAATTGTTGCCGATAAGGATGACGCCAATCAACTGATCGGTTCGTTTAAGTAGATTGCTTGCCCTTATTGCCCCCTTGTGCCCGTTTTTCTTCATGTGCTTAAGGCGATAGCGGTTGAGGGACATCATGCCTGTTTCGGAGCTTGAGAAAAAAGCCGATAGCAGAATCAGAAAAACAAGGATGCCAGAGAGTATGGGTATCGATGTGTCGTTCAAGTTGATAGCTATCCTTTTATGTAAATTTAATGATTGTTTCGTGAAAATTAGTGGTTATGCCTGCGTGGCAATAATAAATTCCAGAGCAAATTTACTACCAAAGTAGCCCAGCATAAGGAGCAGGCATCCCCAGAGTGTCCATTTGCTGGCGGTGCTTCCGCGCCATCCGTATACCTTATTACCTAACAGCAACGTACCAAATACAGCCCAGGCCAGCAGTGAAAATGCTGTTTTGTGGGCCAGGTGCTGAGCAAAAATGTTGTCGACGAAAACGATACCAAACGCAATGGCCAGAGTAAGCATGACCCAGCCAGAAGTTAGCATTTCAAAAAGTAGCTTCTCCATGGTTTGTAGTGGCGGCATGCTTTTGGTAAATCGGTTGAACTGTCTTGCTCTAAGGGCCTTATTCTGCCAATAAAGCAGAGCCGCCTGAGCAGCTGCCAGTGTAAACATGCTATAGGCAAGAACAGAGAATGAAATGTGTGTCAGGATGCCGGCGCTTTCAATTTTAAGTTGATGTGCAGGAAGGTCGAAGAACGCCATGGAAAGCAGTGTCAGAATGGCTATTGGGTAAACTGCCAGCGATAGATTTTCGACAGGTTTTTTTAGGCTGAATATCAAGAAAATAAAGGTGATGAGGCTAGCGATGAGCGAGGACGCCTTAAAGAATGAAAAATCGAGGCTTGAGGTGCTCTGAATGGCTTGAAATGAAACAATCAGATGGCTTGCCGCGGCAACAAAGCCGATTAAGATTCTGATAAATGGTCGGCTGCCAGCTTTCTGCTGGAAAATAATCAGCTGGTAGGTAATACCGGCTAAGTACATCAGTGTGGCGGTTAGGCCAAAGAATAGAATGCTCATAAAGGCTATGTTTTATTATCCGGAAACCCGTTGAAAGAGTTTGGGTGTCATGTAAGTCACGGTATGTTAGCGAAAGACCGCCGATGATAACACTCTAATATTGCAGGTTGTAGTTGTGTCAAATCAATTGCCATGGTTATTTATTAAACATGATGGTTTTGTTGTGAAGGTAGTCAATGAAATTACGTTACTTTTTGTAGTGTTCTGAGTTTTGTTTATAATGTGCGGTCTGTATTTTAATCTGGCATATTTTATTGTGCCGGGCGCTCGGTGAGTCGGATCTATTGTGTAAAGATTCGTTGGGTCGAGTGCTTTTATTGTCTCAGTTTATTGCGCTCAGTGTAGAGCAAGAGAAATCTTATGTTCGAAAATTTAACCGATCGATTATCCGATAGTCTCAAAAAAATAACCGGCCAGGCCAGGGTAACGGAAGAAAATGTAAAAGACACGCTGCGCGAAGTGCGCATGGCACTATTGGAAGCCGATGTTGCGCTACCTGTTGTTAAAGAGTTTGTTGAGAAAGTTAAACTCCGGGCAGTGGGGCAGGAGGTGCAGCGCAGCCTGACGCCAGGTCAGGAGTTCATCAAGATTGTTAATGCCGAGCTTGTATCCGTAATGGGGGATGCGTGCGAGGACTTGAGTCTAAAATCTCAGCCTCCGGCAGTAATTCTAATGGCGGGTCTGCAAGGAGCTGGTAAAACAACGACGGTTGCGAAACTGGCGCGATTTCTGAAAGAGCGCAAGAAGAAGTCGGTCATGGTGGTGAGTGCTGATGTTTATCGTCCGGCTGCGATTAAGCAGCTGGAAACGCTAGCTGCGGAAGTGGGGGTTGTTTTCTTTCCAAGTGAAGCCTCTGAGAAGCCGGAAGATATTGCCCGCAAGGCGATAGACGCAGCGAAGAAAAAGTTTATAGATGTGTTGATTGTCGATACTGCAGGTCGCTTGCATATTGATGAAACGATGATGGGCGAAATTAAGTCCCTGCATGCCTCTGTTAAGCCGGTGGAAACGCTGTTTGTAGTGGATGCAATGACTGGTCAGGATGCAGCCAATACAGCCAAAGCGTTTAATGATGCACTACCGTTGACCGGGGTGGTGTTGACCAAAACTGATGGTGATGCGCGCGGTGGTGCTGCTTTGTCGGTGCGTGCAATCACCGGGAAGCCAATTAAGTTCTTGGGTGTGGGCGAAAAAACAGATGCGCTTGAGCCTTTTCATCCCGACCGGGTCGCCTCCAGAATTTTGGGGATGGGGGATGTGCTCACTCTGATAGAAGAGGCGGAGCGAAAACTCGATAAAACCAAAGCAGAAAAGCTGACCTCCAAGATCAAAAAAGGTAAAGGCTTCGATCTTGAGGATTTCTGTGATCAGCTGCAGCAGATGAAGAACATGGGAGGGATGGCAGGTCTTCTTGATAAGCTGCCTGGTATGGGGCAAGTGTCACAAATGGCTCAGCAGCATGTAAATGATAAAATGCTAGGTCAATTGGAGGCTATAATTGGTTCAATGACTCCCCACGAGCGGCACTACCCAGATGTGATAAACAATTCCCGAAAACGGCGGATTGCGAGTGGCTCGGGTACGCAAATACAGGATGTGAACCGTTTGCTCAAGCAACATAAGCAAATGCAAAAAATGATGAAAAAGTTCACGAAAAAAGGTGGTATGGCGAGTATGATGCGCGGCATGAAAGGTATGATGCCGCCAGGTGGTGGTTTCCCACCGATGGGTCGTTAGGTTGCCATTACACCAAAACTAACAAAAAAGATCGATTGGTGTTTTCAATGGCGTTGTTTTCGCCTACAATATGCGCCCTTTCGAGAAGCGTAATTTTAAAGTATTGATTCTTTTAAGATTTAATTCTTTAACTTGTTGATAGTATTAACTTAAGTGGGAAAATTTGCAAAATGGTTACAATCCGTTTGTCTCGTGGTGGCTCCAAGAAGCGTCCTTTTTATCATCTGACTGTATCTGACAGCCGTAATCCGCGCGACGGTCGTTACATTGAGCGAGTAGGCTTTTTCAATCCTTTGGCTCGTGGCCAGGAAGAGCGTTTAAGAATTGAACGTGAGCGAGTTGAGTATTGGGTAGGGAAAGGCGCGCAGCCTTCAGATCGTGTTAAAAGCTTGTTAAAAGAAGCTTGATTTTTTCGCTGTGTCCAGCGCTTTTGGTGAACGTTCTTGAATACTGACCAAAAAGATTTATCTGTATTGGGGAAAATTACTTCTCCGTATGGGATTCATGGCTGGGTAAAAGTTATCTCTTATACCGATCCGATGGATAACATTTTGGGCTACGGTAAGTGGCAGTTATCTAAAGACGGCCGAGACTTTGAGGTTTCGGTCAAGTCGGGAAAGAGGCATGGCAAAGGTATTGTTGTAAAAATAGATGGTTGTGACGATCGGGATCAGGCGATCCGCTTTGGCGGCGCTTTGATTAAGGTTGATAAACAGTTGCTTCCTCTGTTAGGGGAAGGTGAGTTCTATTGGCACCAGCTGGAAGGTTTGTCTGTTAAGGCCGTTTCCGGAGAAAGTCTTGGGGTTGTCGACCATTTACTGGAGACGGGCTCGAACGATGTGCTGGTAGTGAAAGCAACTGCGGAAAGCTTCGATGAGCGAGAGCGTCTTATTCCGTATTTGCCTGATCAGGTTGTGAAGTCTGTTGATATAAGTGCGGGCGTTATGATTGTAGATTGGGATGTTGATTTCTAATTGTTAATGCTATCTATTTGAATGGCTTGAAAGGGTGTATGGGCGGGCAACATAGTATGTGGTTTGGTGTTGTTTCCCTGTTTCCCGAAATGTTTCGATCGGTTACCGCCTATGGTGTGACTGGCAGGGCGGTAGATAATGGCCTGCTTGAGGTTGAATTGTGGAATCCGCGAGATTTCACTACAGACCGGCACCGTACGGTTGATGATCGGCCCTATGGGGGTGGTCCGGGTATGTTGATGAAAGTCAAACCCTTGGCTGCTGCCATTGATGAAGCTAAGAGTTATAGGTCTTCGAGCACTGGAGTTGACCCTCATGTTGTCTACCTCTCCCCGCAAGGAAAGAGGTTTGATCAGGGGGTGGCCAAAGAGCTTCTGGATAAAAAGAGTGTGATTTTAATCGCAGGTCGATACGAAGGTGTTGATGAGCGGCTAATAAAAAGTGTGGTAGATGAAGAAATTTCGCTAGGTGATTTCGTTTTAAGCGGCGGCGAAATTCCGGCAATGGCGGTAATTGATGCTGTAGCCAGACTTGTTCCAGGTGTATTGGGGCATGCGAATTCAGCCAGTGAGGACTCTTTTTTTTCTGGCTTGCTGGATTGCCCTCATTATACTCGCCCTGAGCTATATGAGGGGGAGCTGGTTCCCGGGGTGCTCTTAGGTGGAAACCACAAAGACATAGCTCGCTGGAGGCTCAAAGAGTCTCTTGGGAGGACTTGGGAAAGAAGACCTGAACTTATTAAGGCTTTGGTCTTGACTGAGGAAATGAAAACTCTTCTAGAAGAGTACAGGCAGGATAAGTAATTTTATTGTTTGAAAGGTTGATTTTGCCAGCAACTAAGTGGCTAGGCTTAAGAAATTTCAGATTGGGCGAGGTCCGGATCACCCTGACATAAATCGGGATAGACGGCTTTAGTATTTAGGAGTGTAGAATGAGTAATAAAAATTCAGTCATCAGCGCAATTGAAGCTGAGCAGATTAAAAAAGAAATTCCAGAATTTGGACCTGGTGATACAGTTGTGGTTCAGGTTAAGGTTAAAGAGGGTGACCGTGAGCGTCTGCAGGCATTTGAGGGTGTTGTGATCGCGAAAAGAAATCGCGGATTGAACTCTTCTTTCACTGTTCGTAAAATTTCTTACGGTGTTGGCGTTGAAAGAACATTTCAATCATACAGCCCGCTGGTTGAGAGTGTATCCTTGAAGCGTCGTGGTGATGTGCGTCAAGCTAAACTTTACTATTTGCGTGAGCTGAGTGGTAAAGCGGCTCGTATTAAAGAGAAGTTGGGCTGATATTCTTGAGCCGTGGGTGAGTGTGTACCATTCACCCTAGTTTCAGAATGAATATGAAAAGGTGGCTGTTGGCCACCTTTTTTGTTTTTTTGGTTTGGTAATGATTTGCTTTGTTTTCTGTCATCTGCGTTGGGTATCTGTTTTGCTTGGTGGTATAGAGGCTTGGTGAATCTAATAGAGTGTGGACTTACCTTTTTTTAATTTGCTTATTCTTTCTTAAGTTCGATACAGTGAATATAAAGTAAGTTTGTATATGTGGGGTTCTTGTGAATAAGTTTTTATCGTTTTTCCTTTTAACGGCACTTTCTACGGCTGCTTGCGCTGAAAAAATGGATAGTGTTGAGGATGTGCTCAAATCAAAAATTGAAAAGGCGATACCTGGTTTAAAGGTGACCGCAGTCAGTGATTCGGTAATACCTGGCGTATTCGAGGTCGACTCTAATAATGAAGAGATGCTTTATGTGAGTGCAGATGGCGCACACTTTATGGTTGGTGATATGTATAAGGTTGCGGATCGTGGCTTGGTTAATATCACTGAACAGCGTCGAGAGGAAAAGCGAGCGGAGCTATTAGCAACGTTAAAATCTTCCGAGTTTATTTCTTTTGCTCCCGAGGCGCCCAAAAGTAGAATTATTGTTTTTACCGACATTGACTGTGTGTATTGCCGAAAGCTTCATCAGGAGGTTCCTGATTTAAATGCATTGGGGATTCAGGTTGATTATATGGCGTATCCGCGTGCAGGAATGGGTAGTAAATCTTGGGATAAAGCTGTTTCAGCTTGGTGTGCTGACGACCGGAAGCAGGCACTGACAGATGCGAAGCAAGGGAAATCAATTCCGGAAAAGGTGTGTGACAGCCCGGTCGAGGCACAGTATAGGCTTGGACAGCGGCTTGGTGTAACCGGCACTCCTGCTATTTTGCTTGAGAATGGGGAAATTATTCGCGGTTATATGCCTGCAGATGCCTTGGCAAAAGGATTGGGCGTGCTTTAAGGATCAAAAGTTACATATTTGATTTGCTAGCTGTTAACACCTAAAACCACGCTCCTTTTTTCTTGTTTCACATTCGGCCCGGATATTTCGGCACCGCTGCTCTCCGGCGGCGGAGAGGTCTCCTTTTCCACATTCGTAGTAGGCTTCTTTTAGATCATAATTGCTGTAGCCAGAAAATGAACTGTCATTGCAGGCGCTGATGTACATCCCGGACAGTAGTATCAATAGAGTTTTTCCTTTCATGTTTAATCCAATGTCGGCTCTTTGTTGGAAATTCCTTTTAGACTAGGTGCTCTGGTTGGCGTTGGCAAGTTGCCTTGTCAGCTTTGGTGAAAGGTGCTGCGCTTCAGTTTTTTTCTTGTGTAAAAAGTTATAATATGGCCGGCTGTTGCGGTCGCCAATGTCTGACACTTTGTATCAGGGTTTATGGCACTAACTTAATTTTGGGCTTGTGTAATTCAGGGGCCGTCGAGGCGTCATAAAATATTAAAGCGAGGTAATTCTTTTGAAACCTGTGAAAATTGGAATTTGCGGATTAGGCACTGTGGCCGGCGGCACGATAAATGTACTTAAGCGCAATGCTGAATTGATTTCAGGAAGAGCAGGTTGCGCTATTGATATTGTTCAAGTTGGGTCCAGGAAGTTAAAAGATCATGTCGACCTCGCTGGTATAGACTTTACGACAAACGTTTTGGATGTGGCATCGAACCCTGAAGTAGATATTGTCGTTGAACTTATGGGCGGCTATGACACTGCTCTTGAAGTTGTAATGACCGCCTTGAAAAATGGCAAGCATGTGGTAACGGCGAACAAGGCGCTTATCGCTGTACACGGCAACGAAATCATCGAATTGGCGCAAAGTAAAAACCTGGTAGTGGCTTTTGAGGCAGCCGTTGCTGGTGGCATCCCTATTATTAAAGCGATACGCGAAGGGTTGTCGGCAAATGCCATTAGTTCTGTTGCAGGAATTATCAATGGCACCGGAAACTTTATTCTGACAGAGATGCGAGAAAAAGGTCGTGATTTCGCAGATGTTTTAAAAGAGGCTCAGGCGCTCGGTTATGCTGAGGCGGACCCTACATTTGATGTTGAGGGTATAGATGCCGCGCACAAGCTCACCATTCTAGCCTCTGTTGCATTTGGTGTGCCGCTGCAGTTCGACGCGGCATACACTGAGGGTATATCAAAGCTATCGACAGTGGATATTGAACACGCGGGAGAGCTGGGCTACACCGTTAAGCATTTAGGGATTTGCCGATTGCATCCCGAAGGCATTGAGCTGCGAGTTCACCCGACGCTGATTCCTTCGGATAAATTACTGGCCTCTGTCAATGGGGTGAAAAATGCGGTTCTGGTTGAGTCAGATGCAGTTGGGCAAACTTTGTATTACGGTGCGGGTGCTGGGGCAGAGGCGACGGCGTCTGCTGTTATAGCAGATCTAGTGGATGTCGCCAGAGTGATAAACAGTTCTGCGCATGCGGCTGTGCCAGAGCTTGGTTTCAAGCCTAAGCACGTTAAGGCGCTCCCCGTACTTCCAATGGAGCAAGTGAGTTCTGCCTATTATCTTCGTGTTTTAGCGAAAGATCGCCCAGGTGTTTTGGCTAAGGTCGCCTCCATATTGAGTGACAAAGGAATTAACATTGAATCGATCATGCAGCGCGAAAGTGAAGAGCATGACGGGGTGATTCCGATGATGCTGGTAACTCATGTTGTGTGTGAATCGGCAATAAACAGTGCCATCGCAGAAATTGAGTCTTTGGCAGATATTAGTGGTAGCGTTGTCAGAATTCGAATTGAGCACTTTTAATGCTGATTCTGCTCCAGTTGCTGTGGTTGATTTAACGGCCACCGTTGTTAATGACTGGCATTAGTTTGATTAAAGATATTGGGATGAATTTGTGAAATATATAAGTACACGTGGAAAGGCAGAGGCTCTGGGCTTTGAGGATGTTTTATTAACGGGGCTGGCTACTGATGGTGGGCTCTATGTGCCTGAGGTATTGCCTCGTTTTACCAAAGAAGAGATAGCTTCCTGGCGCGGTCTGCCTTATGCAGAGCTTGCCTTTAATGTCATGTATCCTTTTGTCGAAGGGGCTATTCCTGAAGATACGTTTCGTAAGATGGTACGGGAGACCTACGGTGCGTTTGCGCATCAGGCAGTTGCGCCATTGGTTCAGATAGATTCAAACGAATGGGTGATGGAGCTTTTTCATGGCCCAACGCTGGCCTTTAAAGACTTTGCGCTGCAGTTGTTAGGCAAGTTGTTTGACTATGTTTTGCAAAAGCGAAACAAGCGTGTCGTGGTGTTGGGTGCAACGTCAGGGGATACCGGTTCTGCAGCGATTGAAGGATGCAAACATTGTAAAAATCTGGATATTTTCATTCTTCATCCGTTTCAGCGAGTGTCTGATGTTCAGCGCAAGCAGATGACGACCATTGTTGGCGAGAACATTCACAATATTGCCATTGAAGGTAATTTTGATGACTGTCAGGGGATGGTAAAGGCAAGTTTCAACGACCAGTCTTTCCTGCAAGGTAAGACCAGTCTTGTCGCTGTCAACTCCATCAACTGGGCGAGAATTATGGCTCAGATCGTTTACTATTTTCACGCCAGTTTGTCGTTGGGCGGGCCTGATAGGAGCATTTCTTTCTCTGTGCCAACTGGTAATTTTGGAGATATTTTTGCGGGCTATCTGGCGCGTAACATGGGCTTGCCGATTAATCAACTCATCGTTGCAACCAACAAAAATGACATTCTTCATCGCCTGATAAGCAAGAACCAGTATAGCGTCGAGAAGCTTGAGCATACCTTGTCTCCAAGTATGGATATCATGGTATCCAGTAACTTCGAGCGGTTATTGTTTGATTTATATGGCCGAAATGGCAGCGCTCTTTCCGCAGTGATGAATAGCTTTCAGTCAGGACCCACTTCAATAGATGCTGCGCGTTGGACTGAGGCTAGAAAACTGTTTGATAGTTATGCCGTTAATGATAAAGAAACCTGCCTGACAATTGCTGAAGTGTATGAAGCGACTGAAGAGTTACTTGATCCTCATACTGCTATCGGTGTTCGTGCCGCTCGGGAGTGTCGTCGGGATAAAAGTATTCCGATGGTAACCTTGGCTACTGCGCATCCGGTGAAGTTTCCTGAAGCTGTCGAAAAGTCGGGTGTTGGAGTAAGTCCGCAGCTACCTCCACATATGTCTGATCTGTTTGAAAGAGAAGAAAGGTATACAGTAATGCCAAATGCGGTAGAGGCTGTGAAAACTTTCATACTGGAAAATACTCAGCACGACTAAGTGTCTGGCTGCTTTATTTAGCTAACACAGGTGTGTGATGAAAGGGGGAGGCATCCCCCTTTTTTATTGCCTCCTTTTTACATCGTTATTTTGTTTGGCGTTATTTGTGTTTTATTGGTCTTGAGGTGAAAGTGTCTTCGATATGAGCATAGCAAAGAGAATTCTGCGTCAGCGAGTTGTGCCAGCATCAAAAGAAGCCTTCCCGCCGGATGTGCCGCCTGTTATTCAGCGCCTAATGCTGGCGCGTGGTGTTTTACGACCAGAAGCACTGGATTTATCAATGGTGGGGTTAGCCCCGCCTGCATCTATGAAAGATATTGATTTAGCGGCCAATTTACTGGCAGATGCTATCGAGCAGATGCAGTTGATTGTAATCGTTGGTGATTATGATTGTGATGGTGCCACAAGCACAGCCCTGTCGGTGCTTGCGTTGCGTAGTTTTGGTTGTACGAATGTGCAGTATCTTATCCCTAATCGCTTTGAGGATGGGTATGGATTAACGCCCCCTATTGTGAAAAGGGCTCAAGCTCAAGGTGCGAGCCTGATCATGACTGTTGATAACGGTGTTTCGAGTATTGATGGGGTACGGTTGGCGAAACAGTTGGGAATGTGTGTTGTGGTGACGGATCATCATTTGCCAGGAGCACAGATGCCTGCCGCAGATGCGTTGGTCAATCCAAATCAACCAGGGTGTGGCTTCCCCTTCAAGTCAACGGCCGGTGTAGGTGTGGCTTTCTATCTGATGTGTGTCTTGCGTAAGGTCTTGCGGGATCGCCAATGGTTTTCTCGTCAGAGAATTGATGAGCCGAATATGGCCACCTATTTGGATATCGTCGCATTGGGAACAGTCGCCGATGTGGTGTCCCTTGAGCACAATAATAGGCTGTTAGTGGCTCAGGGTTTAAAGCGTATTAAAGCCGGAATGTGCCGCCCAGGCATTGCGGCATTGGCAAAAATAGCCAATAGAGAATTGCGCTTTCTTTCGTCGGCAGATTTAGGCTTTTCCCTTGGGCCGAGGCTAAATGCTGCGGGGCGACTCGATGATATGTCGGTAGGCATTGAGTGTCTGATTGCCGAAGATACAGAGCGAGCCCAGACACTTGCCATGATGCTTAACAGTTATAACGATGATCGCAAAGTGATAGAAGCGGATATGCAGGAGCAGGCAAAAGCCATCGTGAAAGACCTGCAACAGTTAAAAGGGGTAAATCTCCCCTGGGGGTTGTGTCTGTATGATGAGAGCTGGCATCAGGGGGTGGTTGGGTTGCTGGCGTCACGGGTAAAAGAGAGGCAGCATCGCCCTGTGGTGGCATTCGCGAGGGCGGCAGAAGGTTCCACTGAATTGAAAGGATCGGCACGATCAATTCCAGGTTTACATATCCGGGATGCGTTTGAGCGTGTTGCCTCACAAAATCCAGGGTTAATACTAAAGTTTGGAGGGCACGCCGCTGCAGCTGGGCTTTCAATTGAAGGTGACAAGCTAGAGCAGTTTACTCGCGCCTTTGATCAAGCTGTGAGAGCGATGCTTGATCCTGAGTTGTTGAGGCCAGAGCTGCTTACTGACGGCACCTTGGCCGAGGGTGAGTTAACAATTGATACGGCCAGATATATTGAGATGTACGGCCCTTGGGGGCAAGGGTTTCCAGAGCCGGTTTTTGAAGGCAAATTCAGCGTCTATGACAAGCGTGTCGTTGGCGGGAGGCACTTAAAGCTAATGTTGACGACCGCGCAGGGAAATATAGTTGATGCTATCCAGTTTAACAGCGAGTGGATAGAAGGAGGCTTGCCACCTCAGATCTACATTGCCTATCGCATGGATATTAACCGCTTTCGAGGTAAGGAAAGTGTCCAGCTGATTGTAGACCAAATCGATTCCGTTGCTCCGTCTCGCTAGTTGCCTGTACCTTCGGCAAGATTTTTTACAAAACTAAGCGAAGCTCGCTGGTAGCCCGGCACACGCATTTCATATAGAATATGCGCCTTATTTTTGATCGCGCAATGAGCGCTCTTATCGTTATATTCAGGAAGTTTGAGTTATGTTAGAAGTTAATCCCCTGGTACAGGCCATTAAGGATTATAAAGGAAGAACCCAAACACTTAGGGGGTATCTTTGACTTCGATACAAAGAAAGAGCGCTTAACGGAAGTCGAACGAGAGCTGGAGCTACCATCTGTTTGGGACAACCCTGAAAATGCTCAGGCATTGGGGCGTGAACGCTCTTTATTAGAGGGTGTTGTGCAAACTATTGAAGATCTGGAGTCTGGTCTGGCAGATGCTCGTGAACTGCTTGACATGGCCGTCGAAGAGCAGGATGCAGATACGGTTGCGGCCGTTGAAGCTGAACTGGATGATCTTTGTAAAAAGCTGGAGGAGTTGGAGTTTCGCCGAATGTTTTCGGGTGAAATGGACCCGAATAACGCCTACCTGGATATTCAGTCCGGTTCAGGTGGCACCGAAGCGCAAGACTGGGCCAATATGTTGCTGCGCATGTTTTTACGTTGGGGTGAAAGAAAAGGCTTTAAAACAGAACTGATCGAAGTGTCTGCGGGGGAAGTGGCCGGCATCAAAAGTGCCACCATCCAGTTTACAGGTGAATACGCTTATGGCTGGTTGAGGACCGAGACTGGGGTACATCGTCTTGTGCGTAAGTCGCCGTTTGACTCTGGCAATCGTCGCCATACCTCTTTTGCGTCGGTATTTGTCTCTCCTGAAATTGATGACAATGTCGAAATAGATATTAATCCCGCTGATTTAAAAACAGATACCTATCGCTCGAGCGGTGCGGGTGGCCAGCACGTAAACACCACGGATTCTGCGGTTCGTATTACCCACGTGCCATCAGGTATCGTGGTAAGTTGTCAGAATCAGCGATCACAGCATCAAAACCGCGATAAGGCGATGCAGCAGTTGCGTGCAAAACTTTACGAAATGGAAATTAAAAAGCGCTCTGAAGCAGCCCAGGCGCTTGAAGACAGCAAGTCGGATATTGGTTGGGGTAGTCAGATCAGATCTTACGTGCTTGATGATGCCCGCATCAAAGATTTACGAACAGGCATTGAGACACGAAACACCACGGCTGTACTTGATGGTGATTTGGATAAGTTTATAGAGGCAAGCCTCAAGCAAGGTTTATAAAATACATCAGTAACTAGCTGGCTGATGACGAAATAGTGAATGTATACCGCAAGGTATGGATTTGAGTGTTGAACTGAAAACAGGTTGAGACTAGATCGAATGTCTAACGAAGTGCAAGCATCAGAGAGTAATTCAAAAGAACTTGATGAAAATAAACTGATCGCAGAAAGACGGCAGAAGCTCACTGAATTGCGCAGTCAGGGAATTGCTTTCCCGAATGGGTTCAAACGCGACAGTTATGCCGCTGAGTTACAAGTCAGGTATGGCGATAAAGAGAAAGAAGAGCTAGAGACGATTGGTCAAAGAGTGAAGGTCGGTGGTCGCCTGATGGCTCGACGTGGGCCTTTCTTTGTGCTCCAGGATATGACTGGACGTATTCAGCTTTACGCTGATAAAGAAGTTCAGAAGGTTATCAAAAACTGGGATATCGGTGATATCGTTGGCGTGGAAGGGACCTTGCACAAATCAGGTCGTGGCGATTTATATGTCATGCTGGAAGAGTTTGCATTACTGACGAAATCCCTGCGCCCGTTACCAGAGAAGTTTCATGGTCTGACTGATCAGGAAATGAAATATCGTCAACGGTATGTTGACCTGATCGTTAATGAAGAAACACGAAACACATTTCGCATTCGCTCTAAAATTATTGAAGGTATCAGACATTTCTTAAGTAAGCGCGATTTTATCGAAGCTGAAACGCCGATGCTGCAAGTGATACCTGGTGGCGCGTCTGCCAAGCCCTTTGTAACCTTTCATAACTCGTTAGATATTGAAATGTTTTTGCGTATTGCCCCAGAGCTGTATTTAAAGCGCTTGGTGGTTGGTGGTTTTGAGCGTGTGTTTGAAATTAACCGGAATTTCCGAAATGAAGGGTTGTCGACTCGACACAATCCTGAGTTTACGATGATTGAGTTCTATCAGGCTTATGCCGATTATCGTGACTTGATGGATACCACTGAAGAAATGTTGCGTGAATTGGCGACTAATATTCTTGGTACGACCATAGTGCATTATCAGGGAGATGAGTATGACTTTGGTCAGCCATTTGCGCGCATGACCGTGGTGGAGTCCATTCTGCATTACCGTAAGGATATTTCTGCAGAATCTTTGGCAACCCTTGAATCTGCCAGTGCCGTTGCAGAAAAGCTGGGCATTAAAGTGAAGTCTACCTGGGGGCTTGGCAAGGTTCATATAGAAATATTTGAAGAGACGGTTGAGCACTTATTGAAGCAGCCGACCTTTATCACCGAGTACCCCACAGAAGTGTCGCCATTGGCAAGACGTAACGATGAGAACCCGCTGGTTACCGATCGTTTCGAGTTCTTTGTTGGTGGCAGGGAAATTGCCAATGGGTTCTCGGAGTTAAATGATCCCGAAGATCAGGCCGAACGTTTTAGAAAGCAGGTTGAAGAAAAAGATGCCGGTGATGATGAAGCCATGCATTACGATGAAGATTATATTGTTGCACTGGAGCATGGTTTACCACCGACGGCAGGTGAAGGTATCGGTATCGACCGGTTGGTAATGCTGTTTACAGATTCGCCCTCTATTCGTGATGTTATCTTGTTTCCTCACATGAAGCCTCGCGAGGCCTAACCTAAGTGAAAGCCCTTTGAGAAGTTCTACTCAGAGGGCTTGTTTTAAATTCGTTTCCCCCCCCGTTTGAAAAATGAAGGACAAGCCATGGCTGAGCTTCCTGAGGATATTTATGCGTCAGCGAAAGATGCGTCAGTGAAAGGACGGCTTCATGAGTCCTGGATGCGTATGGTTGGTGCTGAGTTTGATAAGCCTTATATGCGAGCGTTACGTACGTTTCTCTCTGAAGAAAAACAACAGGGAAAGATCATATATCCCAGAGGGTCGCAAATATTCAATGCTTTTAATCATACGCATTTCGATGATGTTAAAGTCGTGTTGCTCGGACAAGATCCCTACCATGGCCCAGGGCAGGCGCACGGACTTTGCTTTTCAGTGCGACCTGGGGTTAAGCCGCCACCTTCGTTAGTAAATATCTTTAAAGAAATTAATAGTGATATGGGTATACCTGTGCCAGGGCATGGTTGCCTGGACGCGTGGAGCAAGCAGGGGGTGCTTTTGCTTAACTCGGTGCTGACTGTTGAACAGGCGAATGCCGGTTCCCATGCAGGTAAAGGGTGGGAGACGTTTACCGATAAGGTCATTGAGACACTTAACGACCAGCGTGATGGGTTGGTTTTTTTGCTGTGGGGAAGCTACGCACAGAAAAAAGGGCAGCTTATTGATGAATCGAAGCACCTGGTGTTAAAAGCGCCCCATCCTTCGCCTTTGTCATCGCATCGTGGTTTCTTTGGTTGCAAACATTTTTCACGCACCAATCAATACCTTAAATCAATCGCTAAAACGCCAATTGACTGGTCATTGCCTGAAATTGGAGCGGCTGAAGGGTAAACCAGACTGTGGGGGTCTTGCAGAACCAGGAGCCAGAGCAGGCCCCTGGTGATGAGCCTTTATTGCGAATTTAACAATGCCATTGCCGCTTCCATGTCTTCAGAAAGGTCTTCGGCTTCATTGAGATCGATGTTTGGATCCAGCCCAAGCCGGTCGAACGCCGAGATTGTTGTCCAGTCCATCTCAGTGTAGGGGTGATCTGTCCCTACCAGGGTTTGCAAATTTGCGATCATGACGATGTCTGAATAGTCTGCCTTTGGCACACTTCTTTGGAAGTCCAAATAGCTGGTTGGAATATTTCGCATTTCCTCAGAGAAATCCCATTTCTCGAGAATTTTCGCGCCAATTCTTGGGTGAATTTCATCAATAATGTTGTCAAGAATAACGCTATTTATTTGCACGTCTTTTTCCTCGACATAACGGAGTATTGGCAGTGCACCGATGAGGTGAACAAGACCTGCCAGGGTCGCCTGGTCGGGTTTGAGTTTCGTGTAGTGTTGACAAAGTACATGACTGATGCCTGCAATTTCGGTACTTTTTTGCCACACTTCCCGCATTTTTCTATCAATCATTTCGGTTGTCGCCTGGAACATTTGCTCCATCGCCAAGCCCGTTGCGAGGTTACTGGTGTAGGTCATGCCCAGGCGGCTTACTGCCATGTTGAGGTTGCTGATTTCGCGGCTGCCCCTGAGTAACGGGCTGTTGCACACGCGAATAATACGGGCAGTTAGTGCAGCATCTTTGCTGATGACTTCAACAATTTGTCCAATTGATGAGTCCGGATTTTCCGCAATTTCACGAACATTCAACGCTACTTCTGGCAGTGTGGGCAACACCATCGTGTCGTTTTCAATGGCCTTAAGAATGTCGGATTTTATTTTTTCTGCAATTTCTGACATATTTTCTCAACTCTCTGAGATGTTTTGGAGTGTAACTCTCGTTGGCGTACGATAAACATCTTTTAGTTATAGCAGAACATGAGAAAATTTCATTTTCACAGCAGAACAAATTTACTCGTTTTTTCGATGGAAAAGCTTTTGTAGTAAATGAGGCTCATGTGAGAGCCTCGCATTGTGTTCGCTGACTAAACTGACAAATAGCGAGGGAGGCTAAGCGCCAAACTGATGCTTTCCCCGTCAATCACTGACTCTAGCTGGTAGGTATTATTCTCGAAGTTATCTTCGAGAGATTTTGGTAGCAATGCCAGTCCGGCGACACCTAGTTGATTCTTAAAGCTGCTGATAAAAGAGCCAAGGTTTGCTCCCTCTTGATCATGAATAGTCGTTTCGGCACCAAGGCAGCGTTCGTGGGATGCTTGGTAGCAGTATACCTGCTTCTTTAATTTTCCTAGATACTCCATTCTGGCCACTATTTCCTGGCCTGTATAACAACCTTTCTTAAAGCTGACGCCGCCAATTTTGTGCAGGTTGACCATATGTGGCACCAGCTGGTCGACGCTCTTTTCTGCGAGCTCGGGAATGCCGCCTAAAGCCAGTTGAATATTCCATTCGTTTGTTTCTGTGAGTTCAGCCTGCGGTTGCGTGTCGGTGAGTAATTCTCTTAAAGGCAGGCCGCTGGAGTCGTTTATCCAGCTGTTTTTATCTGTCCAAATCTCCCAGTAGTTGGCTAAGGTTGGCAGGCGAAATACGGTCGTGTTTTGCTGCGTCCGCTGGTGATTAGCGCCTTTTGGCAGAGTGTTTATCCAGGCGTTAAGTGAGTCGTTATTCGCATAGCTGGCATCGGGTATATGCAGCCCAAAGCAGACTTTGTCGGATTTAACCTGAATATCTGCCTTAAAAAATTGGCGATATTTCTCAATGCGCTGTAAAAACGGCTCTACGGTGCTTTGACTCATTTTAAGTAAAAACACACCTTCGCTTCTAACGATTCTGAAGAGGGAAAACATCCTCCCCTGTGGCGTACAAATCGCACCGAAGGCACCTTGTTGATCGTTAAGTGTGCGCACATCGCAAGTGAGTTGTCCTTGTAATAATTTCTCGGCTCCATCGCCACTTACTTCAACAATGCAGGTATCTGTTAAGGGGTAAATTCTAGGGCAAGTGCTGCCAGGCTCATTTGCGTCAATGGCGCGGGAATTCTGGATGAGTGCAGGCCAGGTTGTATCAATCATAGTGTGGTTTCTGGTGACGGTTTAAGAATAGGACAAGCATAGTAGTAGATATGTGGGTGTAATGTGAAAAAACAATCTCTTTATATGTTAATGAGTGGAGGATTGGGTCTTGATCGCGGGGGGCTGCAGCAGTTTCTTCCCCCTCATTGTTAGCAGCGCGCGTAAACGTCGGTAGTCCGTTGTCGTGCAGTTGTCGGTGGTTAAATAAATCGGTCTTGGTAGATGCCGTTTGGCGTATTTCACCACAAGTATGGTTAGTCGCGGTGAAATCAAACTATAGGGCATGAGGGTTGCCTGTTTGCTGGTGCCGTCAGAGTGTGTCAACGTCAGTTTGTTATTTGCTATATGAATAATCCTGATTGCCCCCGCGCTAAGCAGGCGCGCGTTTCTCCTGACGTCGGTAATAAAAATAGCCACGGTTATCAGGAGCAAAGTCGTTTTACCGAATAAAGGAAGACTTAGTTTACTAATGATGTAAGTCAGCACGCCAAAGAAGAGTATTTGGGCGCATACTATTTGCCTGGATGGCCTTAGCTGCAGGTGGATATTTTCAAAAGGTGGGTTTATCAATTGTCTCATCCGTGAGCGCTTGAAATATTTATTTGGGTTGCACCCGTTCCAGAATGAGGCGAACAATTCTTTGCAAATCCGGGTCGTCAGGTTGGGCGTGTTGCATAAACCAGGCGAACATGTCGGTGTCTTCACTTTCTAGCAGTTTTTTATAACGTTCTTTGTCGTCAGCGGCTAGGTCACCGTATGCCTCTTCCAAGAAGGGGACTAACAGCACATCTAGTTCTAACATTCCGCGGCGGCTATGCCAAAAAAGTTTCTTACGTTCGGTTGCTTCATCCATTTTGGATATCTCATGTCAGGCGGGAAAACTTCGCGCGAATTATACCGACACCCTTGCCAGAGGGCAAAAGTGATTTGTTCGGCGGTGTGGTGTGTGGTCAGCTGTGCTATTCGCGCGCGAGATAATTTGTTGGTACCAAAATGGTGTCGCGGGCAGTTTTTAAGGTTTTGGGGTAGTCAAGGGTGTAGTGCAGGCCACGGCTTTCCTTTCGTTGAATGGCCGAACAGATAATGAGATCTGACACTGTCACCAGGTTACGTAGCTCAAGCAGGTCGTTGGTAACTTTGTAATTGCTGTAATATTCGCGTATTTCCTGTGACAGCAAATCGACACGATGTTTTGCTCTTTGCAGACGTTTGTTGGTTCTGACGATACCAACGTAGTCCCACATAAAGCGGCGCAGTTCATCCCAGTTGTGGGATAGCACCACGTCTTCGTCCGAGTTAGTCACCTGGGATTCATCCCACTGGGGAGCATCCGGTGGTGGCGGTACTTCATCGAAATGTTCCCGGATGTGGTCTGCTGCTGCTTTGGCATAGACGAGGCATTCGAGTAACGAGTTACTGGCGAGGCGGTTGGCCCCGTGTAAACCAGTGAAGGAAGCTTCACCGATAACGTACAGTTGGTTAATGTCCGTGGCACCATGTTTATTGGTGATTACCCCGCCGCAGGTATAATGCGCGGCCGGAACAATCGGGATCGGTTGCCGGGTGATATCTATGCCAAACTTCAGGCAGCCCTGGTAAATTGTTGGAAAGTGCTCTTTGATAAAATCGGCGGGTTTGTGGCTGATATCAAGGTAAAGGTTATCTGCCCCAAGTCGCTTCATCTCGTGGTCTATGGCTCTGGCGACAATATCTCTTGGCGCCAGCTCTTTGCGGGGGTCGAATCGGTGCATGAACTGCTTGCCGTTGGGCAAAAGGAGTTTTCCTCCTTCTCCGCGAAGTGCTTCGGTAATCAGATAAGCTTTAGCTTGCGGGTGGTACAGGCAGGTGGGATGAAATTGATTAAACTCCATGTTAGCGACACGACAGCCACTACGCCATGCCATGGCGATACCATCTCCTGAGGCACCATCGGGGTTGCTGGTATATAAATAGGCTTTGCTGGCACCACCGGTTGCCAATACCACAAATCGGGCCTGAAATAGTTCAACGTGAGAGTTTTCACGGTTGAGAATGTACGCTCCGACACAGCGATTTCCTGGCAGAAAAAGTTTTCTATGGGTAATCAGATCAATGGCAACCCTGTTTTCAAAAATGTCGACGTTGGGTCGTTGTCTTACTTTTTCATTCAGGCTGGTTGATACCGCTTTGCCTGTGGCATCAGCCGAGTGAATAACGCGCCGGTGGCTGTGGCCGCCTTCTTTGGTTAGGTGATAGGTTTCATCGGTTTCTGTTTTGGTAAAGGTCACACCTTGTTGAATCAGCCATTTGATCGAAGCTTTGCCGTTTTTGACAGTCCAGCGCACAGCATCTTTATGGCACAGTCCTGCGCCTGCGACCAGCGTGTCTTCGATATGAGAGGCAACGGAGTCATCGTCGTCGAGAACGGCGGCAATTCCCCCTTGTGCATAGAGTGTTGAACCGCTCATGAGTTCGGATTTACTCACAATGGCAATGCGAGCGTTGTCCGGTAACATCAGTGCAGCCGTCAGGCCGGCTGCGCCCGTTCCGATAATCAGAACATCGTATTTGTAGCGATTACTCATGGGCGGGTGGCGCTCCAACAGTTTTGAGAGTTTTGAAAAATTACCAGTGGAGCATTGAACTAAAATTCCAGTCGGCTGTCTATTTCTGTTAGCAAAGAAAGCACGCAAGAAAAAAGCGTTTGTCGAGTCGTTGGGGTCATCACCCTTTTCCTGCGGACATTGTTTTATCAGAATTCAACACGAGAAGGTTTATAATGGACGCATTGGTGCAGGATGTGATTGATTCATCCGGTGTGAGTCAGCAGGCTGCTGAAGCGGCGAGGTTTTTGACGAAGGGAAGAGATCGTCTTACCCCGGTTTCTGCGGTGCGTGATGATATCTGTGCATTAAAAAGAACCATTACCAGGACGACTATGTTGGAAGCTAAACAGCAGGCGACAGACAAGCATCTTGTTGGATTGGTGCAGCGTGGGGATAAGGTCGCCTTTGATATGCTGGTCATTAAGTACCAGGGCAGGGTGGCAAGTATTGTCTCGCGCTATGTGGCAGATCATCAGGATATTCACGATGTCACTCAGGAAGCTTTTATTAAGGCCTATCGATCTATTAAAAGCTTTCGTGGAGATAGCGCGTTTTATACCTGGTTATATCGAATTGCCGTAAACACATCGAAAAATTATCTGGTGGCAAAAGGTCGTCGGCCACCAACAATGGATGTTGAACTTGATGATTCTGAGTTCCACATGACGCCGTCTTCTTTACGTTCTCTCGAGTCGCCAGATCGCCTACTACAAAAAAATCAGCTGGAGCAGGTTATTCAAAAGGCGTTGACTGAGCTGCCGGAAGAGTTGCGTCTGGCAATAACCCTGCGTGAGCTGGAAGGGCTGAGTTACGAAGACATCGCGCAGATTATGGAATGCCCCGTGGGCACCGTGCGATCACGAATCTTTCGTGCCAGAGAAATGTTAGATCAGGTTATCGCACCTTATATGTTGTTAGAGAACAATGGCTAATGGGGTGATTAGGGTGTCTCACCTGTGTCAGCTTAATGGCAGCGGTGAGACCTGAAAAATGATTAATTCGTCGAGGTAGTGACGCGTATGGAAAATCAACATAAAGAGACTCTGTCTGCCCTTGTGGATAATGAAATTGATGACCTCGAGTGGAGGCGTTTACGAGGTGTGTCGTCGGATGAAATATGTGCCCAATGGCGTAGTTACAACCAGTTGAGTGAAAGTATTCGGGGGGTGAGAACCGTCTCTGTAGATGTGAGTGCGAGCGTTTCCGCTGCTATCGCGCAGCTTGATAATGACGGAATCAACCCTCCCGGTGAGGCAGTAGCAGATGCACAGGGTTTTACCAGGAAAAACAGGTTAACACCGGAGAGCGATGCTAGAAGGGGGTTGGCGAGTGCGAAAACTTCTACAGTAGATCGGTCGTTAAATAGCGACTCTTCCAAAAGTGCTTGGGTAACTTTGGCGGTGGCCGCGTCTTTTGCGTTTGTGAGCGTGATGTTGTTTCAGTTGTTGCAGGCTAATCCAGCGTCGGATGCGGGGCAATCGTTTGCGGTGGTTGATCAGCCCTCCGGTACAGGCAGCCTATTAAGCGTTGATGCCGAAGAGAAGCTTCTGTCATTACTGAAAAAGATGCCTGTCAACATCGCTCGATCAGATGCAGAGACAACCGAGTCGCAAAAGGCGATGGATGAATTTACTCAACGGCCCGACTTATTGGCGAAGAGCTCCTCAGTCTCGCAAAGAGACCAGCTCAATGAGTACTTATTACGTCATGCAGGTGCCGGGTTTCTTGGCACCCCCCAAGGCGTTGCGCCCTATGCGCGGCTGGCAAGCTTTAGCACGAACAACCGGGCGGTTATGTCAGAATAGCAATAGGCATGGACTAGAAAGAATTAGCAATCCTGGATGTTTATAAGAGCGCTGAATTGGCGTATTTAACGAAGCGTTTAAAGGTGAAATTCGAAAGGTGAGTCAATTACGGATGGTGACAGTCGTCCAGCGATGGTTGTGTATGCTGGGTTTACTTTTGATAACGTCGGCAAGCATGGCGACTGAACTGGTTGCCAGTGTGTCTGACAACTCGTGGGCGTTGTTTCAAAAAATGGTGGCTAACACTTCCAAACATAGTTTTCGAGGCGTTTTTCTTTTTTCAAATGGTGCGGCTCTTAGCGCAATGAAGGTTGTGCATCGCTGGCAGGATGGTGTGGTGAGAGAGCGGTTGCTGCAGTTGGATGGCGAGATGGGTGAGATCTTGCGGGATGGTTCGAAAATCATCTGTATTTTGCCTAATGCAAATGCGATAAACGTCTATGAGTCAGGGTTTAGTAGCCCCTTTGCACAACTTAGCGGTATGCCGGAAACACTTGCTGAAAATTACCACTTGTCGACGGCAGGAGAGGATCGCGTGGCAGGTATTGTGGCCCAAAAACTTTATTTAAGGGCGGTTGATGCCTATCGGCACAGTTATCAGTTATGGATAAACAAAGCAGATGGATTTTTGCTGAAATATCTTTTGCTGGATGATTCTGGTGCTGAAATAGAAAGGTTTCAGTATACCCAGTTAGAGTTAGGGGTGGTTATCTCAGATGAAGAGCTTAATCCGACTGTAGTGGGCACCACCAAGGTGCATGAAAATACCGCACTAGAGCGAGCAACCGCAACGATCGACAGGGTTATGACGGTGCCAGAGTGGCTGGTCGGTTGGGTGCCGCCAGGCTTTGCGTTAATGCAGGGGGGGCTGCCGGACAAAAAGTACGACTCACAGGTGTTTTCCGATGGTTTAGCCAGCTTTAGTGTTTTTGTGGTACCAGTTCTTACCGGGGAAGGCATGCCTGAAGGGGGCACGATGATGGGGGCGACAACTGCCTACTCGCGCAAGGTTGTACATGCTAATCATCAGTATGATGTTACAATAGTCGGGGAAATACCGCCGTTAAGTGCAATGAAAATTGCGGCATCCGTGACGCTGAAAAACTGATTCTTTCAAAAGTTTCGAGCTTGCGTTGCACTTGAATTGAAGCGGTAATGAGAGTTGGTCCATGAGTGATAAATCGATAGAGGCCATAAATGATAGAGCAAACCGGTAAAGTTGTGGCGGTTGAACAGGGTCTAGCCTGGGTACAAACGGTTCAGCAAAGCACATGTAGTACCTGTTCCGCCAATAAAGGGTGCGGTACGGCCGTGCTAAATAAGCTATCCGGTGGGCGCGTCATGCAGATGCCATTTAAGGACCATTTGGGAGTTGATGTGGGAGACTCCGTGGTTGTGGGGATCCCTGATGATGCGCTTTTAAAAGCCTCTTTCCTCGTCTATTTCATGCCTTTGCTATTGCTGGTTCTGGGGGCAGTGCTGGCTGATCATTTGTGGCCGGATAATGAGATATATTCGGTGCTGGCGGGATTGTCAGGATTATTTTTCGGCTTTGTTCTGGTGAAAATAATGGCAACTTCGTCGCGAATGGCCGCAGACACGCAGCCGGTACTAATAAGACGTGCAACCGTAGATATCGCAGAGACCTCTGCAGGCACTATTACCGTCGTTCACCAATAATGTTGGCTGCTTGATGTTGGTGTCACACCCATCGGTAACACAAATGACCTCCCGCCTGGTTTACCTTTACTTATCTTTAATTTGAAATTAATGCGTTGATCGCCACAATAACTTCTAAGTTGCGGTCTGCACCTGCAGTACTTTCATCTTTAGATTTTCGAAGCCGAGAGCCTGTGTCGATTGCTCTATACTTTTAAATGTGCCCAGTAACCCAAGCTAAGGAGTGCCAGAATGAATCTACCTTATCGATTAAAGTCGCGGTCGGTGGTCGTGCAGTACATAGTTTTGTTTTTTTCGATTTTCACGGCGACTACGTTGGCAAGTGCTGCCAGTTTGCCTGATTTCACCGAATTGGTTGAAGATGCCTCTCCTTCGGTGGTGAATATCAGCACCTCTACACAGGTGGCCAAGCGGGATCGTGGTCCCATGAGCGAAGAAGAGCTACAGCAGATACCCGAGTTTTTTCGGCACTTTTTCGGCGCTCCCTTCGGGCGGGGTGGCACACCCGAGCCACGCAGCTCAATGGGTTCAGGGTTCATCGTCTCAAAAGATGGCTACATTCTCACGAATAATCATGTCATTAACGGTGCAGATGAAATTATTGTTCGCTTGAGTGATCGACGAGAGCTGATTGCCCAATTAGTGGGGGCTGATGAGCGGTCTGATTTGGCGTTGTTAAAAGTAGACGCTAAAGATTTGCCTGTGGTCAAACTGGGTAAGTCGAAAGAGTTGAAAGTGGGCGAGTGGGTGTTGGCGATTGGCTCACCGTTTGGTTTTGACTATACAGTGACTGCGGGCATCATCAGTGCGTTAGGTCGCAGTTTGCCTAATGAAAACTATGTGCCGTTTATTCAAACAGATGCGGCGATCAATCCGGGCAATTCAGGTGGCCCGCTATTTAACCTCGATGGTGAAGTCATAGGGATTAACTCACAGATTTACACACGATCTGGTGGCTTTATGGGGGTCTCTTTTGCCATCCCTGTAGATGTTGCCATGGAGGTTGTTGAGCAGATAAAGCAAAAGGGCTTTGTCTCTCGCGGCTGGCTGGGCGTGCTGATTCAGGAAGTTAATCGTGATCTGGCAGAGTCGTTTGGGTTGAGCAAGCCGCATGGCGCTTTGGTCGCGCAGGTGGTTCCTGACTCTCCGGCGCAAAGTGCAGGGCTGAAACCCGGTGATATTATTGTCGAGTATGAAGGTCAGGAGGTGAGTCTGTCATCGGATTTACCGCATCTGGTGGGGCGCACGAAAGTGGGCACCGAAGCGAAAATGGTTGTTGTTCGTTCGGGAGACCGAAAAGTCATCAAGGTAACGATCGGTGAATTACCTGGTGGAGAAGCCAGTGTGGTGCCTGCCGCCACCCCGAAAGATAACAGTAATCGACTTAATCTCGTTGTACAGCCTGTCGAGCCTAAAAGAGCCAAAGAACTTGATATCAAAGGTGGTGTGCTGGTGCAGCAGGTAGGGGCTGGTGCAGGAATGGCTGCGGGAATTAAAGTAGGCGATATTATTAGCAGTATCAACAATAAGCCGGTTGAATCGGTGCAGCAGTTTAATGAAATGGTGAGTAATTTACCCGCCGATAAGGCCATTCCGATGTTGATTGTGCGCAACGGCAACCCCGCGTTCATTGTCTTAAAAATTAAAGGCGAGGACTAGCAGAGTTATTTTGCGGTGAAATCAAAAGGGCAGGTGGCGTACTACCTGCCCTTTTTTATTTAAGCTATTTGCTCTTTTGTGAACACGGCGACTTTAACTCATGACTTTTGTTGGCCATATAGGCTAAAATTGCGCGTTTTTCCCCCTCTTTTGATCAGCAAAGAATTTAATGAGTGACGTATATCTGTGAGTAGTCTTAAAAATATTCGAAATTTTTCAATAATCGCCCACATCGATCATGGTAAGTCCACGTTGGCCGACCGCTTTATTCAAATGTGCGGTGGCCTTTCTGATCGTGAAATGTCTGCACAGGTTCTGGACTCTATGGATATCGAGCGAGAGCGCGGTATTACCATCAAGGCTCAGAGCGTGACGCTGGATTACAAAGCAAAAGACGGGGAGGTATACCAGCTTAACTTTATCGATACGCCGGGCCATGTAGACTTTTCTTACGAAGTTTCCCGTTCTTTGGAAGCTTGTGAAGGTGCGTTGCTGATTGTGGATGCCGCGCAGGGCGTTGAAGCGCAGTCGGTTGCAAATTGCTACACTGCGATCGAGCTTGGACTTGAAGTGGTACCAATTCTTAACAAAATGGATTTGCCCGCAGCTGAGCCTGATCGTGTGAAATCCCAGATCGAAGATATCATTGGTATCGATGCCAGTGATGCAGTTCCTTGTAGCGCGAAAAGCGGTATGGGCGTCGAAGATGTGCTCGAAGCGCTGGTTAAAAAAATTCCCCCTCCCGAAGGTGATACCGAGGCACCTTTGCAGGCGCTGATTATCGATTCCTGGTTCGACAATTATCTGGGCGTTGTCTCGCTGGTTCGCGTCAAGCATGGCACGATGCGTAAGGGCGATAAAATCATGGTGAAATCTACCGGCAAGTCTGAACTGGTTGATGCTGTCGGGGTATTTACACCCAAACAGGTTGCTACCGGCGTATTAAAAGCTGGTGAAGTAGGCTTCATGGTCGCGGGCATCAAAGATATTCACGGCGCGCCTGTTGGTGATACCATCACCCACGCCAAGACACCAGAAGTGAAGGCATTACCAGGGTTTAAGAAAGTGCGCCCGCAGGTTTATGCAGGCTTATTTCCTGTCAGCTCTGAAGACTACGAAGATTTCCGCGATGCACTGGAAAAACTGACACTCAATGATGCCTCTTTGTTCTATGAGCCTGAAACATCGGATGCATTGGGTTTTGGCTTCCGTTGCGGCTTTCTTGGCATGTTGCACATGGAAATTATTCAAGAGCGGCTCGAACGTGAGTACGATCTTGATCTCATCACCACTGCACCGACCGTTGTTTATGAAGTTGTTACCCGCACGGGTGACGTCGTTAAGGTGGACAACCCTTCGAGATTACCAGAGCTGGGCTCTATTGCCGAAATGCGCGAGCCCATAGTTGAGGCCAGTATTCTTGTGCCGCAGGAATACCTGGGCAACGTCATCAGTTTGTGTGTAGACAAACGCGGTGTGCAAAAAGATATGCGTTTTGTTGGTGGTCAGGTCGCGCTTACCTACGAACTGCCAATGAATGAAGTTGTACTCGACTTTTTTGACCGTATTAAGTCAGTCAGTAAAGGGTTTGCATCCCTCGACTATCACTTTGTGCGATTTGAGGCGGCATCTCTGGTCAGGCTGGATGTGCTGATTAACTCAGAGCGGGTTGATGCGCTTGCACTGATCGTGCATCGAGACAACTCACAGTACAAAGGTCGGCAACTGGTTGAGAAAATGAAAGACCTGATTCCTCGTCAGATGTTCGATGTGGCCATACAGGCGGCTATCGGTGGGCATGTAATTGCCAGACAGACAGTGAAAGCATTGCGCAAAAACGTTACCGCAAAGTGTTATGGCGGTGACGTTAGCCGTAAGAAAAAACTGCTGCAAAAGCAGAAAGAAGGTAAGAAGCGAATGAAGCAGGTTGGTCGCGTAGAAATACCACAGGACGCGTTTTTGGCAGTTTTAAAAGTTGATAGCTAATGAGTGAACTCTCATCGCGACGAAGCGTTAAATAAAAAAATAGAGAAAGAGATATGGATATAGATTTTCCTTTAATTCTGGTGCTCCTTACTTTAGGTACCGGCGTGGTATGGGCAATTGACCGCCTGTTTTTTTATCAAAAACGTTTTGTCGCAGCAGAGCAAAGAGCGAAAAGTACTGGAACAGACCTTGAAACTGAGCTGGAAGAGCCCGCGCTGGTAGAAATGAGCCGGTCGTTTTTCCCGGTATTGGCATTGGTTTTAGTTCTGCGCTCTTTTTTGGTTGAGCCTTTTCAAATTCCATCCGGATCTATGCTGCCTACACTAGAGGTCGGAGATTTTATTTTAGTGAATAAGTTTACCTACGGTGTACGTTTGCCAGTGCTTGGAACCAAAGTGGTGTCGTTAGGTGATCCGAAAGCAGGTGATGTACTGGTATTCAGGTTTCCCAAAGATGGGAAAACCAATTACATCAAACGTGTTGTGGGTGTTGGTGGTGATGTTATTCGCTATGATCAGAAAAACCTCTTTATCAATGGTCAGCAGGTCAGCTCGGATTTTGAGGGGGCTATAAATGGACAGGAGATGTTTGAGGAAAATCTTTCAGGTACCGTCCATAATATATATAAGGATCCAGGTCGTGGCATGCATATGGGTGCTGGCGAGTGGGTCGTACCAGAAGGCCATTACTTTGTAATGGGCGACAATCGTGACAATAGCAACGATAGCCGTTTTTGGGGATTCGTACCGGACCATCTGGTAGTGGGTAAAGCCTTTGCTATTTGGATGCACTGGGAAACACTGTTTTCCATTCCCAGTTTCTCTCGTGTGGGTGGATTTGACTAAATCTCTAACCTGCCGTGGTATTGAATGTTAATTGCCAAAATGGGGTGAATAATGACAAAAAAGAATCAGGCCGGTGGCTCAACAATCGCAACGCTCTTCTTGCTGATAATGGTGGCGTTGGCTTTGACCTTGGCAATTAAAATTTTGCCTAAGTATATGGATAATAACTCGATTAATAGTGTGATTAACGCCATGGTTGAGGACTCTCAGGTAACATCTTATACAGATGATCAGATTTTCACCAAAATACAGTCGCGTTTGATCATTAACAATATCAGGGATTTTAAAAACGAAAGTATCAAGATCAAGCGTGATAACGGCTTGCTAACCATCGACGCAGATTATGAAGTGCGTGAAAATATTTTTAAGAATGTTGATGTAGTGGTGTCCTTTACCAATCACGCCGAGACACCGCTTAAAGATAATTAATACTCAGCAATGAATGGTGCTGGGTGAATGTAAAGCAAAGGATATTTAAGCAAACAGTGAGTGAAAATTTCGCAAGATTAGAGCGTAGTATTGGCTACGAGTTTACATCAGAGTCTTTGCTTGAGCTTGCTTTGACGCACAGAAGCTTGGGGCATCTCAACAATGAGCGTTTAGAGTTTTTAGGCGACTCATTACTGAATATGGTGATTGCTGAGTATTTGTATCGGCAGTTTCCCAAACTGAAAGAAGGACAGATGAGCCGGCAGCGTGCAGGGCTTGTCAGAGGCACAACGCTGGCGGAAATTGCCCGTGAGTTTAAACTGGGAGACTACATTCTGCTTGGCTCCGGTGAGCTGAAAAGCGGTGGCTTCAGACGCGATTCTATTCTTGCTGATGCGGTTGAGTCGATTATCGGTGCAATTTATCTCGATAGCGGCTTTGAAGTATGTCGCGAGCGTATACTGGCATGGTATGAAAGGCGATTGGATGCACTGTCGGATAAGGGGATCCAGAAAGATTCGAAAACCCGTCTGCAAGAATTCCTGCAATCTCGTCAGGAACCCCTTCCTAATTATGTGGTGGTGAATGTTACGGGTGAGGCCCACGCGCAGACGTTTTACGTCGACTGTGAAGTGAGCCTGTTAAACGAAAAGACTAGTGGTGAGGGAAATAGTAGACGGATCGCAGAGCAAACTGCCGCCCGCAACGCCCTTGTCTTATTGGGAATTGAGAGTGCTGTATGAATGAAGTAGCAAATAACGACGAGACCAAATGTGGATTTGTGGCCATTGTGGGGCGGCCTAATGTTGGCAAGTCTACGCTGCTGAACAAAATTCTCGGTCAGAAAATCAGCATTACCTCTAAGAAGCCGCAAACTACCCGACATCAGATTATCGGTATTAAAACGATTGATACGGTTCAGTGCATCTATGTCGATACACCTGGGATGCATAAGCCCAATCCGAAGGCGATTAATCGCTACATGAACCGTGCGGCAAGTAGTGCGATTAAAGATGTGGATGTTGTGGTTTTTATTGTGGACAGAACCGCATGGACGGAAGAAGACGATATCGTTCTGCAAAACATATCTCAGCAAAAAGCACCGGTTATTCTCGCGGTCAATAAAGTTGATCAGGTAAAAGACAAATCAATCTTGTTGCCGCAGCTTCAGCTGTTGTCATCCAAGTATACGTTTGAAGACATGGTGCCAATTTCTGCCCTGGATGGACATAATGTCGAGGCATTAGAAAAGTCGATCAGTCGATTTCTTCCCAGTAGTATACATTTTTATCCTGAAGATCAGGTGACGGACCGATCGGAGCGTTTTTTAGCGGCTGAACTGGTTCGCGAGAAAGTGATGCGTCAGTTAGGTGACGAAGTTCCTTATTCCATTGCGGTTGAAATTGAAGAGTTTAAGCCAGAAGGGAACTTGTTGACCATTAGTGCATTGATACTTGTTGAGAGACAGGGGCAGAAGAAGATTGTTATTGGAAATAAAGGCGAGCAATTGAAAATAATTGGTCGTGATGCGCGTTTGGATATGGAGCGCGTATTCGGCAGCAAGGTTATGTTGAATCTGTGGGTCAAAGTGAAAAGTGGTTGGGCTGACAACGAAAGAGCACTGAGAAGCCTTGGTTTCGATGATGTATGAGCCGAGTAGTGGCGGACGAGCCAGGATACGTTCTGCACAGCGCACACTATAAAGAGACCAGTGTCATCTTAAGTCTGTTTACATTGAATCACGGCGTGGTACAGCTTATTGCGAAGGGCGCGCGCCGGCCCAAAAGCCCACTGAAGTCAACGCTGCAGATTTTTCGCCCGCTACTGGTAAACTGGGTCGGTTCAGGAGACCTGAAAACGCTAATCGGTGCTGAAACTGCTTCGTCATTTTACCTCAATGCCTTGCCTTCATCGGGGTTAGCCTATTGCTCAGGCTTGTATATCAACGAATTGTTGACCCGCTTATTGCCTCGGGGAGGGCCTTCCGAGGAAATATTTTCAGCCTACGTGACGGCAATATCCGAGCTTTTTAGTACCGCACAGGTTGAGCCTGCCTTGCGCCGTTTTGAGATGGCTTTTTTGCGGGAGCTGGGAGCGTTACCTGATTTTGAATATGACCTCGATACCGGTGCCGCGATTGAGCCGAGCCGCTTCTATCGAATGCACCATCATGCCGGATTTGTTCGCGCCGACGAGCAGTCCAGAGGTGCCTTGCCAGGGAAGCATATAATTGACTGCTGCACCTTGGATTTTAACGACGCGGGGTCGCGTCGTTCTGCCAAAATAATTGCGCGCACATTGATTGACAATCAATTGCAGGGTCGAGCATTGAACAGTCGAGAGATGATACGAAAACTGATGGAGTATAAACATGGGTGAAAGAATTTTACTGGGCATAAATGTAGATCATGTCGCGACCTTGCGGCAGGCACGAGGCACAAGATTTCCTGACCCTGTTTATGCAGCCATGCTCGCAGAGCAGGCGGGAGCGGACGGGATTACCATTCACCCGCGGGAAGACCGAAGACACATCCAGGATCGTGATGTCTGGGTAATGAAAGAGACATTAACAACCCGGATGAACCTGGAAATGGCTGTGACTGAATCTATGTTGCAGCTGGCAGAAAAAGTTCAGCCAGCACATTGTTGTCTGGTACCTGAAAAAAGAGAAGAGCTCACAACGGAAGGCGGATTGGATGTGGCCGGGCAGGAATCACGTATTCGTGAAGCCTGCCAGCGCCTGCAGGAAGCCGGTATGCAAGTCTCGCTTTTTATTGATGCAGACCCCACACAGATTGAGGCCGCACATCGCTGTGGCGCGCAGGCCATTGAGTTGCATACCGGACAATATGCAGATGCAGAAAATGCCGCCGAGCAGAGCCATCAGCTGGTTTTTTTGAAAGAAGGCGTCACGCTGGCTCATGAACTTGGGTTGATTATTAATGCTGGCCATGGACTGCACTACCATAATGTTCAGGCTATCGCCATGTTGCCAGAAATTAATGAACTTAATATTGGCCATAGTATTGTTGCCAGGGCATTGTTCACGGGGTTTTCTGAAGCTGTGCGTGAAATGAAAGATATTATGGAAAAAGCCCGCGCCTCTGTTATGGCATAGGCGTTATCCACGTAAGAGGTTCCCCTCTATTTATTGGTGACGTTTAAACGTCTTTGCGGTTGGCAGTATGTCTCCTTCGGAACATTTGCTGCCAATCGTTGTTTTCCGACCAGGTTAACACCCGCTCGATCGCAGCCATCAATCCACTGAATTCCTGATAAGCTGGCTCGGCGTCCAGTTTTAGTGACGTCTCGAATGACTCAGAGTAGTGTCGAAGCTCCGGAACTCCGCAGTAGCGGGTGGCTCCGTGTAGTTTATGAACACGGTTTAACAGCAAATCCCTCTCATCGTTTTCGAAGTGCTCCTGAATCGCCTCTCTATCATCGATTAAATGCTCGATGAGCATACTAAATAGTTCTTCTGCCAAATCTGCTTTGCCAGCAGCAAGCGCAATGCTGGCCTCGATATCTACCGACGGCCCCTGGGTGGCTCGGTTTGACGGTTTGATTGATTTAGACGGAAGTGCACGCCTTGTGGAAGCATAAGGTGTCGCGCGATAGCCGGTGCGGCGAAATATGACGTCTTGCAGCTGCGCTTCACTGATGGGTTTGGTCAGGTAGTCATTAAAACCGTTGGCAAGAAGATTGTGTTTTTCTTCCGCCAGGGCATGGGCAGTCAGCGCTATTATAGGCGTTTTTCGGTTCTTATCCTGTTCAAGTTCACGTATTCTGCGGGTTGTTTCAATGCCGTCCATGCCAGGCATTTGCACATCCATAAATATTAAGTCGTAACTGTTCTGTTTTGATTTGCTTAAGGCTTCAAAGCCGCTTGAAGCGGTGTGCACTTGCACGTAGAGCTCTTCTAACAACGCTTTCACCAGTTTAAGGTTGGCGTCGTTGTCATCTACGGCCAAGATTAACGGTGTTTTAACATCACTGGCCGCGTTGGTTGCAAGCGGAGTTTCGGGCACTTCTGCCGCAATTTGCTTTTTCTCACCCTGTAGTACTAGAAGCAATTTTTCGTACAGACGTTGTTGTTGAACGGGTTTGCTGATATGCGCCGAAGCGGAAGCTAAAACGGCATGATCATCTTCGTCTATGGTGGGTGTCAGTAAAACTGTTCGACAGTCGCGGTTGAATTCAAGTTCTTTTATCAGGTTGCTAAGCTGGTTGGAGTTCAATTGATGTTTATTGACACCAATAATGGCTGCACCAAACCCCTTGTGTTCCGTCTGTGCCTTGATGACTTTTTGTACCAACTGATCGAGGCTTTCGGCAATCTCTACTTTCACGCCCCACACGTTAAACAGGTGTTGTATCGACAACCTTGAAGTAGGGTGGGTTTCATGCAAGATTATCGACTCACCTTTTATATCCCGCTGTGAAGGACCTGGTATGGCATTCGTTGCGATGTCTGTAGGCAATGTGAACCAAAAGGTCGAGCCCTTGCCCAGCTCGCTTTCGACACCAATCTCACCGCCCATTTCTTCTATCAATCGCTTTGAAATTACCAGTCCTAAGCCGGTGCCGCCATATTGCCGGGCGGTTGACGCGTCAGCTTGTGAGAATGCATGAAATAATGACTGCTGTTGCACTCGCGAGAGGCCAACGCCGGTATCGGTAACGCTAATTTTGATGGTTACCTGGTTGCCGTTTAAATCTTCCAACATCGCTCTCAAAACCACCTCGCCGCTTTGGGTGAACTTGATGGCATTGCTCACAAGGTTGGTAACAATTTGTTTAATGCGTAATGGGTCGCCGAAAATATCTTCGGGAACATCACCGTAGACTAGGGGTACTAGCTCCAGATACTTTTGATGTGCGGCTGGTGCCAGCATGGTGAGTACGTCTTCGACCACTTCCCTTAGTCGCAGAGGGGTGTGGTCCAAGGTGAGTTTTCCGGCTTCGATTTTTGAGAAATCGAGAATGTCGTTGATGATTGTTAGCAGGATTTCAGAAGATTTCTTGATGGTCGACAGGTGATCTTTTTGTTGCTGATTGAGGTGCCCTTTTAATAGCAAATTGGTAAACCCCAGAATACCATTAAGTGGCGTCCGGATTTCATGGCTCATATTTGCCAGAAATTCTGATTTAATCCGGCTGGCTTCGAGAGCTTCTTTGCGGGCGATGTCCAGTTCAATATTTTGTATTTCTATGGTTTCAAGTGTCTCTCTCAGGTCTTCGGTGGCCTGGTCGATATTTTGCTGCATTTCTTCGTAGGCGTTACTTAGTGACTCTGCCATCGAGTTGATACCAGACTCCAGCTCTTTCAGTTCGAGACCGGAGTTTGTGTAGACTCTGGTGTCGAGCTTGCCCTCACGAATGGCGGTGACTGCCCGCGTGATTGCCATGATGGGGTCGGTGACATCGCGGCTCATCCGGATAGCAATAAAACTGTTAATCAATAGCCCAACCAGAATGAGCAGGGTGCTGGTAATCAGTGTCTGGTACTTTTGTATTTTGGCATTAGCGTGGGAAAGCTCCATCACTACCCAGCCAATGGGCTTTTCATTTTTGTTGATATGGACAGTTGTGTGGTTATGGATGCCTTTAGGAATGTTGTGAATGGGAGAAAAGAAACGCGTGGAGGACTGCCCGTGAGACAGGCTTAGCGTATTTTGTGGCAGTTGCGGAAACTCAATGCCATCATCTATTTTTGGTCCAACTTGCACGAGCCCTTTGTTGTTGGCACCAAAAATCACTACTGAACGCACATCGTTTTCTTCGAGAGCGCCGTTGGCCAGAGACAGCAATAGCTCGAGATTATTCGTTTCAACACCATACTCGCTTGCAATAGAAAGCTGGCGACTGATGGATAGCCCTTTCTCTACCAGCAGATCATCAATATTTTTCAGGCGGGTTTGGGTAAAAACCAAGCCGAGAATCAGAGCAATCGTGACGGTTGGAAATATCGCCAGGATCAGTACTCTGTTTTTTATGCCCCACCGTTTCATAGAGGTCTCTTTTGTATTATGTCTGTCGGTTTCTTATGTTTTCTACTGTGCACAAGGTTTATATAAACAAACCATATATCAAATAGATATTTTAATATTGAAAAGTAATATTATGCCGACGACGCACTTCGTTTTATGATAATTAGTGCTCGGATGTCACTATGGTTGCCAGAAAAGTAAGGTTTAGAATGTGTGACTGTTCTGGACAGTTTAAGCGTACAACTTTAGCTTAACTGATGAATGGACCCTTGGGTAACTATACAGGGCTTTCCGATAAAGAATTCGATACAGTTTTTATACAAAGTGTGCCGGGGTGCGCAATTACTATAGCGGCTCTGGCCAAAATAATCTGAGGTTCCTTGACGTTGTGTTTGGGGGCTGGGAATTGCCCCTGACATCGTAAACCTCAACAGAAGTGAGTTGATCATGGAATATCCAACCATTGAACAGTATGTCGGTAATACGCCTTTAGTTCGCCTGCAGCGCATTGCAGGAGAGACCTCTAATATTATTCTGGCCAAACTTGAAGGTAATAATCCCGCGGGCTCAGTTAAAGATCGCCCTGCGATAAGCATGATTCAGGAGGCGGAAGCTCGCGGTGACATCGCCCCCGGCGATACGCTGATAGAGGCCACCAGCGGTAATACCGGCATCGCACTGGCAATGGCAGCCGCCATCAAAGGTTACAAAATGGTGTTGATAATGCCAGAGAATATGAGTGAAGAGCGGCGAGCATCAATGCGTGCGTATGGGGCCGAAATTATCACCGTCACCCGTGCTCAAAGTATGGAAGGAGCGCGGGATCTAGCACAGCAAATGCAGCGAGAAGGCAAGGGTAAGGTGTTGGACCAGTTTGGTAATGCTGACAATCCACTGGCACATTACAAAACTACCGGACCAGAACTCTGGCAGCAAACGGGTGGAAAAATTACGCACTTTGTTAGCTCCATGGGTACCACCGGCACGATCATGGGTACATCCCGCTATCTGAAAGAGCAAAATCCCGCGATTCAGATTGTGGGGTTGCAACCCAGTGAGGGGGCTGCGATACCCGGCATCAGGCGTTGGTCGAAAGAATACCTCCCTGCCATCTTTGATGCATCCAGGGTCGATACGGTGATGGATATTGGTCAGGTTGAAGCTGAGGATACGATGCGGGCGTTGGCACAAAAAGAAGGGATATTTTGTGGTGTGTCTTCGGGCGGGGCCATTGCCGGTGCATTGCGTTTATCAGCAACGGTTGAAAATGCCGTAATCGTCGCCATCATATGTGATCGAGGTGATCGGTATCTCTCCACGGGGGTTTTTTCTGCTAATTGAGATGCCGTTGGGGTGCCTTATTCGCTATAATCGCGCCCCATTTATATCCTGCTTTTAGAATAAGCGGTTGTACAAGGCCACTTTTCTCAAGGTTTTCTTTTTCGCAAGCAAGGCGCTGTCCAATAAGTGGCGTCTCAATCAGGACTCATTCATGGCACGACGCAGAAAAAAACTGATACCAACCACATTACTTGATCTGGAAATAGAGCGAGTGAGTCATGATGGGCGTGGGATCAGCCACCAAAACGGCAAAACCCTATTTGTCGAAGGCGCACTGCCTGGTGAAAAAGTGAAAGCCAAATATATTGATACGCACAGTAAGTATGATGAAGTCGCGGCGATTGAAATTATCGAACCCTCTGCAGATCGTGTAACACCACCCTGTGAGCATGCCGATATGTGCGGTGGCTGTAGTTTGCAGCACATGGACCCCAAAATGCAGATTGCCCTCAAGCAGGATGTACTGCTTGAACAGTTCAGACATTTTGGCGGTATCTCTGCTGAGTCTTTGCAAGAACCCATGACGGGGCCAGATACAGGCTATCGCCGTAAAGCGCGCTTAGGTGTTCGATATGTCACCAAACGCGACGAAGTGTTGGTCGGTTTCCGTGAGAAACATAGTAGCTTTTTGACGGCAATTCATCACTGTGAAGTGCTGGACCCCAGAGTAGGACGTTTGATACCCGACCTGCGGGAACTAGCGCGGGATTTAACTGTTTATAATCAGTTGCCGCAGATTGAGGTGGCAATGGGTGATGAGCAAGTGGCCCTGGTTATTCGCCATATGGCTCCGCTTACCGAAGACGATCTTGCTAAGCTGCGTGCATTCGGTGAGTCTCATAATCTTGCTGTCTATCTGCAACCAAAGGGCCCGAATACCGTTCATTTGCTTTACCCTGAAGGTGGTGTCGAGCGACTGAGTTATGCTTTGCCTGAGTTTGGAGTTGAGCTGAAGTTCCACCCGATGGACTTTACGCAAGTCAACGCAGATATCAATAAGAAGATGCTATCGCGGGCAATCGAGTGGCTTGACCTCAGCGAGAATGACCGTGTGCTCGACTTATTTTGTGGTCTGGGCAACTTTACGATTCCTCTGGCAACCAAAGCGGGCCAGGTTGTAGGGGTCGAAGGCGACGAAACAATGGTTGTGCGCGGAAAGGAGAACGCCACTCACAACAAATTGGACAATGTGCGGTTTTATGCGGCTAATCTGCAAGCGGACTTTACTAAAGAAAGCTGGGCCTCAGAAGGCTTTAGCAAAATTCTAATCGATCCGCCACGCTCTGGTGCTTTGGATGTGGTGCAATACTTGCCAGCTTTTGGTGCCGAAAAAATAGTTTATGTCTCTTGCAACCCGGCAACACTTGCCCGAGATTCGGGTGTATTGGTTGAGCAGGGCTACAAACTGGTAAAAGCGGGTGTGATGGATATGTTTCCTCACACAACGCATGTCGAGTCGATTGCGCTGTTTGAGAAGAGTTGACGAGTTAGTCGTCATAATTAGTGTAAATTCTGCGTCTTTGACTATATTGGCTGTGTAGCGTGCACAGAGAAGCTTCGGCAGGCTGAAGTAAATAACAGCAACGGGTTGCTGGTAGCTTGTCGGTTCAGGCAACTTGATAATTAAAAGGGGAGCGAGCCCTGCGGGTGCTTTCTGCATATGGTTAAAGTAAGAGAAGATCACCCAATCACTGACGAAGGTCATGTTGATCTGAATGTATGGGTTGAAAAACTTGCCGCCAAAATATCGCTGGAAGATACAAGTCGTCTGCGACGGGCGCTAGACTTCAGCCAAAACATAGAGTCTGAGGTTGTTCAGCAAGCCAAGCAGTGGACGCCAGGGAGCAGCAGCTTTCTTGTTAGTCTCGAGATGGCGCATATTCTTGCCGACTTGAATCTTGACGAAGATACAATTATTGCCGCACTGCTTTATCGAATCGTTCGAGAGGGCAGAGTCAGCATTGACACCGTAGGTAAAAACTTCGGAGCCAGTATCAGTAAGCTGATCAGTGGCGCCCTGCAAATGGCTGCCATTTCGGCTATTCACCACCCACTCAAAGGTAATGTGTTAGGACAGACGCACGGGCAGATCGATAACGTGCGTAAAATGCTTGTTACCATGATCGATGATGTGCGGGTTGTGTTGCTAAAGCTTGCCGAAAGAACGGTAATGTTAAGGGCGGTTAAAAACTCTTCTTCCGAAAAACGGCTGCGTGTTGCCAAAGAAGTTTTTGATATCTACGCTCCCTTGGCGCATCGCCTGGGTATTGGTCATATCAAGTGGGAGCTCGAAGATCTTTCTTTCAGGTATTTGCACGATTCTGCCTATAAAAAAATCGCCAAATTACTCGATGAAAAAAGGCTCGATAGAGACCGCTTTATCAAGTCCGTACTAGATCGGTTGCAGGATGAGTTAAATAAAGCGGGCATCAAAGCTGAAATAACCGGTCGATCCAAGCATATCTATAGTATCTGGCGGAAGATGAAGCGGAAAAATGTGGATTTTTCCCAGATATACGATATCCGCGCTTTTCGTATTTTAGTGCCAACTTTGCAAGATTGTTATGCGGTGCTGGGGATTGTTCACTCACTTTGGCGACATATCCCCCACGAGTTTGATGACTATATCGCTAACCCGAAAGAGAATGGTTATCGCTCTCTGCATACAGCAGTAGCTGGCCCCGAAGGTAAGATAATGGAGGTGCAGATCCGCACTCAGGAGATGCACGAAGAAGCCGAGTTAGGGGTTTGCGCCCACTGGCTTTATAAAGGAACGGACGTTAAAAACAAGTCCAACAGCTATGAAGATAAAATTAACTGGCTGCGACAAGTATTAGAGTGGCAGGAAGAAATCGGGGATATGTCGGGTCTGGTTGAACAGATCAAAACCGATGTCTCGTCTGATCGTGTGTATATCTTCACACCCGAAGGGCACGTGGTCGATTTGCCACAAGGGGCAACGCCGGTAGATTTCGCGTATCGCGTGCATACCGAAGTAGGCCATTGCTGTCGAGGTGCGAAAGTCAATGGTCGTATCGTGCCATTGTCCTACCCACTGCGCACAGGCGAGCAAGTAACGGTCATGACCTCAAACCACCCGGCACCAAGTCGGGATTGGCTTAACCCGAGTTTAGGCTATATTCAGACTTCCCGTGCCAGGGCTAAAGTAACGCATTGGTTTAAACAGCAAAATCGCGAGCAAAATATTATTGATGGTCGCGCTATTCTTGAGGATGATCTCAAACGTCTTTCGATAAGTAATGTTAACTTCACAGACCTGGCCAAGGCGGTCAATTACCACAGTGCCGATGATATGTTTGCTGCTATCGGTGCAGGCGATTTAAAACCGACCCAGGTGGCGAACCGGGCGCAACAACTGTCAGAACCTAATGACAAGCAGCTTACTTTAGAGCTGAGTCATGCCACGTCTGCAGATCGTCGCGCGGATAGTGACATCCAAATCTGCGGCGTGGGGAAGTTGCTCACGACCATCGCCAATTGTTGCAAGCCAGTACCCGGTGACCCTATCGCTGGGTACATTACGATTGGGCGGGGCGTGTCTATTCACCATCAGGATTGCACCAACGCTCAGTCTCTGCGCGAGCATGAGCCAAACCGATTTATCGAAGTGTCTTGGGGCAGAAGCCCTGAGGCGAATTATGCTGTGGATATTGAGGTTCAGGCTTACGACCGTTCAGGGTTATTGCGTGATATCACGATCATTCTGGCCAACGAGCGCATTAACGTTATTGCCGTACACACACAGTCTGATAAGTATGAAAATATCGCAACCATGAAAATCACTGTCGAGGTGCCCAACCTTGAACGGCTGGGTAAAATGCTGGCGCAAATCAAGCAGCTGCCGAATGTAATCGAAGCGCGGCGACGTAAATCGGATTAGGCTTACGTTTGTTTCACCCTTATTTGGATACTGCATGCACAACACACCTGAATTAACAGACGTGGCGCCAACAGCCAGCCCTGTTTATACCCTTGATGACCTGTTGTATCTCATGGCAAGACTGAGATCCCCCGAAGATGGCTGCCCCTGGGATTTAAAGCAGACGTACGCCACTATTGTTCCCCATACCATTGAAGAGGCTTATGAGGTGGCGGATGCCATTCATAAACGTGATTTCCCACATTTGAAGGAAGAGTTGGGTGACCTTTTATTTCAGGTGATTTTTTATGCACAGCTTGGCGTGGAAGATCAACACTTTGATTTTAAAGGTATTATATCTGATCTGGTGGCCAAGTTGATTCGCCGCCACCCGCATGTTTTCCCGGCAGGAACATTACGAAGCAGGCCCGAACCCGGCTCATCAATTAGCGAAAGTGAAATAAAAGCGAACTGGGAGAAAATTAAAACCGCTGAAGAGCTTGCCAAAAAGGAAGCCAAACAGCTGCACACAGAGTCTGAGGTTGCCAGTCTGTTAGATGCTGTGCCCAAGACACTTCCAGGGCTGTTAGTGGCAGAAAAACTGCAAAAGAAAGCGGCTACCGTAGGGTTTGATTGGAAGCATATTGACCCTGTTTTCGATAAGCTTCACGAAGAGTTGGATGAGCTAAAAGAAGCCTGGCAAGACCTGCAGGTAGCGGCATCGACAGCTGCGCAAGACACCGCCGTTATCGCGCAAAAACAGCAGCACGTTGAAGATGAGTTAGGTGATTTGTTGTTTGTATGTGTCAATCTTGCGCGTTTTATGAAGGTTAAACCCGAAAGCGCCATCACCAGAACCAATAATAAATTTCGTCAGCGCTTTGCTCATATTGAAGCGGTGCTTAATGAAAAGGGGCAACAGTTTGCAGATGCCACGCTTGATGAGCTTGAGGCAATATGGCAGTCCGCTAAAACGCTGGAGTCTTAGCGGATTTATCCGTTGTTGGCACATTAAAAATGGCTGCAGTCACGTGCCTGAACGCTGTGCGCCGTTGATTCGCTAACCGTTGGCAGCTTTTTGATCCTGTTTCAACATTGCCATATATTTTTTACTGAGATCCAACAGCTTCGGTGTAGGGCCAACATCTTCGTAAAGCGGATCACCCATTTCATCGATAGTTAGCACTTTATCGCCGCGCACGTAGGGTAAACTGGTTTCCAGCTCATCCAGCGCCGCTGACAGCAATTCTCCGATCAGTTCTTCCGGGGTTCTTTTAGGGTACATTTCTGATAGCGCCGCAATGCGTGCAGCATCTTCCAATGGTAGTTTTAAACGATATTCTTTGTTAGTCATCCGTGCTTTTGCATGATCTTCCCAATGTTGAGCAAGCTTTGAAATTTTCATTACGACCACCTGTCTATTGGACACTACTCTCGATACATTGGTATTTACTGCGCGAGTTAATTCGTCTGCGATGCTTTGCTCACTCGCGCAAATACCTTATATCAGTTTAGCTGATGCTTATATTTTTAACAGTGAGGAAGCGGGTTGCTGGTTTAAAATTAAAATTTTAAGTCTGAGAGTGTTAATTATTTGAATTGACTGCGAATGGGGGGTTGCCAATCTGGACATTCTTTCGCAGGGTGCATAGAGTATTGAAATGAATCAAATATATTCAGGCTTAAGCCCCTGTGGATGACGTTTACAGGGCAGATGAATTGTACGCTTAATCATAGGTGAGGTAAGAGATGGCTGAGTTGGATCCGGCATTAAGAGATAATGTGAGAATGCTTGGGGGGATGTTGGGGGACAGCATCCGAAGTCAGCTGGGTGACGAATTTCTGCAAAAAATTGAAGCTATTAGAACGGCTGCGAAAGCCGGTCGTAAAGATACGGGCTCGGGCAGTGAAAAACTTATCGAAATACTCAGTGGGTTGTCAGATGATGAGTTACTGCCAGTTACGCGGGCTTTCAATCAATTTTTAAATCTGGCGAATATTGCAGAGCAATACCATGGTGTGCGACGCAAGCAGCACAATGAAGTGGGGGCCGATCTTGAAACCATGCAGGAGTTGTTGGTCAGGCTAAAAGGGCAGGGTGTGACTGACGAGCAGATTAAAACGCTGGTGAGTCAGTTGCACATTGAGTTCGTGCTAACCGCCCATCCAACCGAAGTTACCCGACGCACCCATATTCAGAAGTACGATGCCTTGGCTGGTTGTCTGGCGCAACTGGACCAGGATGACCTAACCGCCTACGAACGGGATAATATCCTCCGGCGATTAAGGCAGTTAGTCTCGCAGGCGTGGAATACAGATGAAATTCGCCGCGACCGGCCCACCGCTATTGACGAGGCGAAGTGGGGTTATGCTGTCATTGAAAACAGTCTTTGGCAGGCGGTGCCGCAGTTTTTAAACAGAATGAGTGCCGCGCTTGAAAAAGAAGTGGGTGTGCGTTTACCGCTGGATGCCTGCCCTGTAAAAATCGCTTCCTGGATGGGGGGAGACCGGGACGGCAACCCAAACGTCACAGCCGATGTCACTCGCCGGGTTTTTGCGTTGAGCCGTTGGATGGCAGCAGACCTCTATTTGCGAGATTTAGAAGCTTTACGTGGCGAACTCTCAATGAGCGAATCTAATAGCGAGGTAGCCGAAATGGCGGGGCATAGCCACGAGCCCTACCGAGTGGTTCTTGGGCAAATTCGCACACGTTTGCAAGTTACCCGGCAGTGGTGTGAGGATCAGGTTTCACAGCCAGTCGAGTCACCCGCAGAGGTTTTAACTGACAACGAAGAGTTTCTGAAACTTTTATTTGCCTGCTATCAATCACTCTGTGATTGCAATATGCAAGTGATCGCCGATGGTGGTCTGCTGGATTTGATTCGCCGGGTACAATGTTTTGGCCTTGAGCTGGTAAAACTCGATATCCGGCAGGAATCAAGCAGACATCGTTTAGCCATAGATGAGATTACCCAGTACCTTGGACTGGGCTCTTATGCGCAATGGGATGAGTCGCGTAAACAGGCCTTCTTATTAGATGAGCTGGCTGGTAAGAGACCTTTGTTACCCCAGCGTTGGCCGGTTTCAGAAGAAACGGCAGAGGTGCTGGCAACTTGCAGGATTATCGCCGCGCAGCCGAAAGAAGCACTGGGTGCTTACGTTATTTCGATGGCGGGGCAGCCCTCCGACGTGCTCGCGGTGATTCTTTTGCTGCGTGAGTGCGGCATGGTGCAGCCTATGCCGGTGGTGCCATTGTTTGAAACGCTCGATGATCTGCGAGGTGCTCCCGACTGTCTTGAGCGTCTATTATCTGTTGATTGGTATCGAGAATATACCGAAGGCAGGCAGCAGGTAATGATTGGCTACTCTGACTCTGCCAAAGATGCAGGCCAGCTAATGGCTGCCTGGTCTCAGTATCAAGCACAGGAAAACCTTGTTGCTGTTGCCAGCAAGCATGACGTGAAGCTGACCCTCTTTCATGGTCGTGGTGGTACGGTTGGGCGCGGCGGCGGCCCTGCTAACCGCGCAATTTTGTCGCAGCCTCCGGGCTCGGTAAATGGCAGTTTTAGGATTACAGAGCAAGGCGAGATGATTCGCTTCAAATTCGGCATGCCAAAAGTCGCACTACAAAGCCTTATTTTGTATACCACTGCCGTAATGGAAGCATCTTTAATGCCGCCTGTAGAACCAAAAACACAGTGGCGCACATTAATGAACCGGTTGACAGAAACCTCCCTCTCGTCTTACCGAGACACGGTTAGAGACAACGCTGATTTTGTTTCTTATTTCCGTTTTGCGACGCCAGAACAAGAGCTAAGCAAGCTGGCTTTGGGCAGTCGACCTGCCAAACGCAAAGCCGGGGGCGGTATAGAAAGCCTGCGGGCGATCCCCTGGATATTTGCCTGGACGCAGATGCGCCTGATGCTTCCCTCCTGGTTGGGTAGTGATGTGGCATTGTCTGCTGCATTGAGCAACGGTGATGAGGCGCTGTTACAGGAAATGGTGCAAGAGTGGCCTTTTTTCAAGACTTCGATTGATATGTTAGAAATGGTGTTGGCGAAGGCAGACCCTGATATTGCCTGTTATTACGAAAAACGACTGGTACCGGAAGAACTAAAAGCATTGGGGGCAGACTTACGTTGTCGCCTAAGTAATGCCCTGGATACGATCAATCAGCTTAAAAAGCAAGCACGCTTGTTAAACGATAACCCGATCTTTAAAAACTCGATGAGTGTGCGCAATCCCTATACTGATCCATTGCACTACCTTCAGGCTGAATTATTGTATAGAGACAGAAATTTTCCCGCAGAAGGAATGGCAGAGGTCGAACAGGCGTTAAAGGTGACCATGGCAGGTATTGCTGCAGGCATGCGTAATACCGGCTAGTCTGGACTGATTGTTGCTGACGGTTGCCGTGTTGTAAAAGAAGGTTATCAAGGCTTACAAAATTAAATATTTGCCGTTTTAGAATGTGATATTGACCAACTAATGCACAGGGCAAAGGTATAGACTAAACTTAATAACGGTTCATTCTTAGGATATTGCTTGCCAGCACCTTCTGTGCTGGAGTCAAAGTTCTAAGGGTGAATAATAATTAAGTGGGTGACCGGTATTGCTACGGGAGTCATCCCGGTGGTGATGCGGGGAGGATGTATGTCGATAGCAGAAACGCTAAACCAGTATTTGGAGAAGCGCCAGATACCCTATAGTGAAATCCCTCATGGCGTGGCGCAAACAACAGATCAGTTGTTGCAGTTGGTCGATATTCCTGCCGATCATCTTCTGGTAGCGACACCAATAATTGATCGCCAGGGTATTATGTTTGTCATCCATGCGAGTAATGCCGAGCTTGACGTCGCAAAGCTAAATAAGGCATTGCATCGCACCTTTCAGTTGTTATCCGCTAGGCAAAGTGATCGTCTGTTTAAAGATTGTGAAGAAGGCGCAGCACCTGCCTTGGCAAATGCCTACGGGCTGCCGGTCGTGGTAGACACGCATGTGCTTGGCCTGAGCCGCGTCTGGATGCGCAGTGGTAGCCAGACAAGCTTGATCCACTTTGCCAAAACAGCCGCGCAAAAATTACTGCACGGGCTACAAAGCCATGACTGTGTCAGGTGGAATGTAGCGCGCGAACCGGTTTTACAGTCTCTTGAGCTGGATACAAAGCCACTAAAAACCCTGGAAGATGTCGCACGCAGGCTGCAAAGCGTCTATTCGTTGCCACCAATGCCGGCGATAGCTGTTAGTATTTTGCACCTGGTAACCAATCCTGCCAGTCAGGTTGGCGATTTGGTACGCGTCATCGAGCAGGACCCTAGTTTGGCAGCGCAAATAATGCGTTATGCCAGATCAGCCCTGTTTAATTTTCCTGGCAAAATAGAGAGTGTCAAAGACGCCGTGACCATCGTTCTTGGCTTTGAGCGTGTGGCAAACATTGCGATGGGGTTAGCGGCGAAGAGAGCCTTTGTTCTTCCCGCTAATGGCCCACTTGGGCTGAACAACTTTTGGCGACATTCCCTTTACAATGCCTTTTTGTGTCAACAAATCTCACTGCAAATGCCCGGTAATAAGGGGGTGTTGCCTGGAACAGCTTATTTAGCAGGGCTGTTGCATAATTTTGGTATCTTACTGATGGGGCAAATATTTACCCCTGAGTACAAAATGCTGAGCGGGTTGATAGCGCAGCATCCTGAGACACCGGTGAGTGTGCTTGAGCGGCAGGTGTTCGGAATGGGATGGGCGCAAGATGTGATCTCACTTGGCCACGGTACTATTGGTGGCATCTTGCTAAAACTATGGAATTTGCCCGAGGCCGCAGTGAAAGCAGCTGCTTTACATCAGGTACCAGGCTATGTAGGAGAGCATGAAACCTACGTGCATTTAGTGCAGGTGAGTAATCTGCTACTACATGAAGCGGGTATAGGCGAGCATGACACTTATGGTGATGTTGATGTCTTGTTTAGTTCACTGGGGTTCTCTGGTGAACAAGGGCGAGAGATCGTCGCTGAAGCGTTAAAGTATAGCACCGAGCTGGATATTCTTGCTGACGAGTTGGCAGCCTGACCAAGAAAAGCAGGGTGCCGCTACCAGTCTTCGCGGCGCTCTTAGCTAACCCCTTCCTCTTGTGCGTCATCCCCCGTATAATGTTTCGCTCGCTTTAAAATTTGTCGTAAAATAAAACTCTCTAAGGCATTGAATTATAAGACTATATAAGTGCTTTAGTGCTTTCTTTGGTTGCTATTTAACCTTTTAAGGCGTATTAACGAGAAGTTATGGCGGTTTAAGCTGAAGAATTTATAGACAATCACTCTACCGAAATCGTTTTTTAAGGCTGGTTTCGAGGAGGGATTGTTTCGAGGTTTGTGTCATTCCAGGTCGATCTTTACTTTATCCCTGGAGCGCTGAGCTGGTCAGTCAGGTAAGTTATAAACCTGAATGTTTTTTATCGGTTCGCATATTCGCCCTTAAGGGCGCGTGGCTGCACAAACCTGACTCCGTTTACAATTCAAAAAGAAACTAAGTGGGAGCAAATTAGTATGAGAGCAATCCTGTTAGGCGCACCTGGGGCTGGCAAAGGTACGCAGGCGCAACATATAACGCAAAAATTCGGTATTCCGCAGATTTCAACCGGCGATATGTTACGGGCTGCGGTGAAAGCGGGAAGTCCGTTAGGTCTTAAAGTTAAAGAAGTCATGGCGTCAGGCGGACTGGTCTCTGATGAGACAATTATTGCACTTATCGAAGAACGTGTTAAACAGGATGATTGCGCAGCCGGCTTTTTGCTGGATGGGTTCCCAAGAACGATCCCTCAGGCTGAAGCAGTAAAACAGCAAGGCATCAAAATTGATTATGTCATTGAGATTGATGTCGCTGATGAGGAGATCATTAGTCGTTTAAGTGGCCGTCGCGTGCATGAAGCAAGTGGCCGTGTTTATCATGTCGTTTACAACCCGCCAAAAGTTGAAGGTAAAGACGACGAAAGCGGTGATCCGTTAATTCAGCGCGAAGATGATAAAGAAGAAACCGTGCGTAAGCGGTTGGATATTTATCACTCCCAAACTGCACCACTGGTTGACTACTATCGCAGCTGGGCAGAAAAAGACAGCACGAATGCGCCGGTGTATGTGGCAGTGAAAGGCGTGGGTACTGTTGAACAAATTCGCGATCAGATCTTTAGCCAGCTGGCTTGATCAACCTTCCTCCTCGGCAGCACCAGGCAATGTTGAATAGTCTGCCTGGTGCTGGTCTGCAGTGTGCTGATTACTCCTCGGCTAAAATAATGCGGCAGACCTGTCGACATCTTATTACTGTGGTAATTGCATGAGCACAATACTTGCTATTGATACTTCTTCGGACGGGTGTTCAGCCGCGTTGCTGGTCGATGGCCGGATCTTCTCGCGTTTCCAGATAAGCCCTCGCCAGCACACACACTTGATCATGCCAATGATTGACGAGGTTGTAACAGAGGCTGGTATCAAAAAAACTCAAATTGAAGCCTGTGCCTTTGGCGCTGGACCGGGCTCATTCACGGGTTTGCGCATCTCCGCCGGCATCGCTCAGGGGTTGGCATTTGGTTTGGGGATACCGGTTATATCTGTATCGACATTAGAAGCTCTTGCTTTCGACCCTTTGATAAGAAACTTCGGTGACTGTACCGTGGCCGCAGCTTTTGATGCGCGAATGGATGAAGTCTACTGGGGAGTCTATCAGTACCGTTGTGTTAACGGTTCTGCAAGCTTGCAGTCGTTGGTGCCAGACTGTGTCATCAAGCCCGGTGAGCTGACCGCCAAGCAACTGCCTGTAGCCTCTGGTGATAAGCTATTGGGGATAGGTGGGGGCTGGATATATCAAGAAGAAATAGTCCGTGCCACACAAAAAGAACCTGTCAACATTTACGTTGATGAAGTTGCCAAAGCATCGGTGATCGCCGAAATAGCACAAAAAAAATATGATGCTGGTTTGCTGTTATCGGCACATGAAGCTATACCTGTCTATTTGCGCAATGAAATAACCTGGAAGAAATTGCCGGGAAGATAGAGTAGTTGGTGCCGATATTGGCAGTTCTCGAGTTTGTTCGCCGGTGGCCTGTTGAGGGTAACCTGTGCGTTAGAATCTGTAGACATTATTTTGCAAAATATTTGACTAAAATTTGCACATAAAACCATCGATATTGTCTATACTTTTTTAAAGCGCCAAATGATTGGCTGCTGTTTGCGTTACGTAATAGTGAAGTGCATATGCGTCAGTGAGTTAGTTTATGCCAGTTGATATTAATGGGTATGCGGCATCGGTTTTAACTTCACGGGTTGTGGGTACGCCTGGCAATCAACCTAACCTTGTGCGCGTTGAAAATGATCGCCCAGAAAATCAACGCCGACCAGCAGACCAGATAAACCCGGAAGTGATAGAGCGGAAAGTGGCGGCGCGCGCAGAATCTTCCTCGACGAATTTACAGCGCTACCGTGATCCGGATGAACTACCCAAAAAGACGCAAAGTGCGCTGCAGTCTTACCAGGAAAATGCTCGCACACCCTATCAGGATGATGAGTTGGTGGGTGTTGATATTTTTGTCTAAGCCATACGCATTTCTGCCTGTTTTATTTTTATAAGAACACACACCTCCGACTATAAGGTTTCGCTCTTGCTGCCTGTGATTGCTGCGCATATCATGCGGCTTGTTTCAAAAAGTTGATAAAAACTATGCCTGATTCAAATAGCTCAAGGATCACTGTGGCGAGCCTGTCTTCAGCTTGCGCCGCAGCCGCCGAAGGTATGGCGCAAGACAGTGGCTTGCCCTTTGTTGAAGCTGGCTCACTGGAAGAGGCATTAAGTAACGTAGTGGGCCAGTATCTCCTTGTCTACGACGATGGTGGCGTAGCCCTGTACCCTGTAAGTAAAAAAGAGGGGGGGGCGGTTAGGGTAGATTTTCTTCAGGGAAAAAGTGATCATCGTCGCAAGCATGGTGGTGGCAGTGGCCAGTTAATTGCGAAAGCGGTGGGACTCAAGACCGGTATTCGGCCATCTGTTTTCGATGCCACCGCTGGGTTAGGGCAAGATGCTTTTGTGTTGGCAACACTGGGGTGCACTGTGCTTGCGGCAGAGAGATCACCTGTGGTTTATGCGCTGCTGAATGATGGTTTGCGTCGAGCCCGGCTTCAGGCGCAACCTGATCAGATGGATATTCTGGATAGAATCACGCTGCTGTCTGCCAATGCCGTATCCTGGTTGAATGCACAAACGCCGGCTGTTGCTGATGTGATTTATCTTGATCCTATGTTTCCGGCCAGAGAAAAGTCATCGCTGGTTAAAAAGGAAATGCGTTATTTCAAAAATGTCGTAGGGGCGGACGCAGACTCGTCTGAGTTACTGACTGCTGCATTAGCGAAGGCAAAATATCGAGTGGTGGTAAAACGCCCGCGACTCGCACCATGTATTGATGGCGCTCAGCGCACGTTAGCGATTGAGGGTAAAAGCAGTCGTTATGATATTTACGCACTAAAATCGATGGATGAATTAAAAGGAAAAGACAGTTAATTCGGCTGCCCATAAAAAAGCCGGAACTGTTATGTATCCGGCCTGAGATAAGCTGCTGACCTAAGCTTGCGTATTAGTCTTCGTTAGGTAACGGTTGTAAATCCGCTTTTTGCTGTAGCAGGCTTGCATTGGTTACCTGTAAAATGCTTTGCCTGAATTCAGAGTTAAGCACCAGTCTGGCATCATCTGCGACTTCATCCACCTCTTTGCCATATGACAGCTTCCCATGGGAATCCTCGGTCAGCATTTCGTACTCTTTTAGGGTGGCGATAAAGTTGCGGAATAGTGATTTGTCGAAGAACTCTGGTGCATTTAGGCCATAAAGGATCGACATTCGTTGTGCCATTTGCGTGCTTTGCTTTTCCAGTTCGTCGGCAGTGATGCTGCCATTGCCGTGTTTACGTAACAAGGCAATGGCAATGTAATAGCGCTCAAGGGTTTGCACAATTATGCGTGCCAGAACGCCTAGTGTAACGAACTGCTCGGTTCCTGTGCCAGGGCGTGTATAAATATCGTTATCCTGTTGCAGCAAGTGGTTGTTAACCATGACATCCAGCCAGTGCTGTATAACTTCGTCCAAATCGTCCTGCATATAACGAATAAACAGCTCTGATTTGATGTAGGGGTAGACTGAGCGCACCAGGTCAATCAGCTTGGCTTTCTTCATGGAAGGGTTGTACTGAAAGAAGCTGGCAATCAACGCGGGAACAGCAAAAAGATGCAACGTGTTGTTACGATAGTAAGTGAGCAGAATGGCGTTGTTGCCTTCTACGCTAACAATATCACCCAGATCCTGCCTGTTACGCGAGATGAGCCCCATACCTTCTACATAGGCCACCCATTCTTTGGCATTGCCGTCGGGAAGGGTGATCTGGTTGCTGTACGAATACTCTTTGAGCAAACCACAGAATTTATCGATGATGTCTATGAGTGCGCGTTCGTCCATGGCTTGTCGAGTGGTTGACAGCAAACCCGTGGCAACGAGCGTCACCGGATTAACAGCTGCGGCGCTGTTAATATGAGTCGCAATCTTATTAGAAATTTCGTCAACGGTTGCATTTAACCACTTGGGCTTGCATTCAAGGTTGTATGCCTGTTCTTTCCAATGTGGCTGCAAGCGATCTAATTCGTCAGAGAGAATGATGGGCTCACCAAAGTTAACGCTTACCTGACCAAATGAGTTCTTCAGGTTTCGTAACGACTTGAACAGGCCAAATACAGATTCTGACTCCTTTTTCTGTCCTCGCAGCTCGCCAAGGTAGGTGCGCCCTTCCAGAATTTTCTCATAACCCACATAAACGGGTACAAATGCGATAGGCTTGCGGTGGTCGCGTAAGTAGCTGCGCACAGTCATTGCCACCATGCCGGCTTTGGGGGTGAGGGTTCTGCCGGTTCTGCTGCGTCCACCTTCGATGAAGTATTCAACCGAATAGCCTTTGGTTAGCATGCTGTGCATGTATTCGTTAAAAATCGCTGCATACAAGGGGTTGTCGCGAAAGCTGCGGCGCATGAAAAACGCGCCACCGCGACGAAGAATAGAGCCGACGATAGGCATGTTTAGGTTTATGCCAGCGGCTATATGCGGAACCATAATGCCGTTGTTAAAAAGAACATAAGATAACAACAGGTAGTCAATGTGGCTGCGGTGGCAAGGGGTGTAGATAACAGCGTGATCTTCTGCTACGGCCTTCACTGATTCGATGTTGGTTATTTTTACGCCATTGTAGATTTTGTTCCACACCCAAGACAGGATAATGTCCAGAAATCTTACAGTGGCCATCGAGACGTTAGAGGCAATCTCATCCCCATATTTGTACGCGCGGGCTTTCACCTTCTCTGGCGAAATGTCTTCTGCTTTGGCTGTCTCCCGAATTGCATCCTTAACGCTAGGCGTGCTGATCAATTTGTAAACCAGGGTTCTGCGGTGCGACAAATCTGGCCCGATTACTGCCTGGCGCACACGTCTGAAGTGCACGCGCAGCACACGGGCTGTTTTACGTGTGGCTCTCTCTTCTGAAATTTCGGACTCTTCGATTAGCTGCTTTAGTGATATCGGCTGGCTAAATTGCACAAAAGTGCTCTTGCCGTGAACTAAAATAGTCAGCAGCTTTCGTAACCGGCCTGCGTTCGACCAGGTATCAGAAAAAATAACTTTAAATAGCGATTTTTCTTTTTGCGGCGCTCGCCCCCAAAATATCGAGACAGGCACGATTTGAATATCAGAGTCGGCGGTGTTCTTTACATCATGCACAAGCTGTTTTAGTCGAATAGTGAGAGCTGGGCTTTGACGTCTTCTGAAAAACTGTCCCTGGCGACGATATAGGAAGAAAAAAGAACGGCGTAAATTGTTGCTGGCCATTTTCAGCGCTTTTTGCGAAGACGGCAGGCCGCCGTTGATGCACTCTTGCTCTAGCACGAGCCGGTTGGCGAGTGAGCTGTATTGGAGCACGTAGCAAACTGGTTTGTTGGGGTCGAGATTAAGTTGTTCGGGGGTGCCGTTGGCAGTGTTGGTCCTGACCCAGAAAAACAGAATTTTTCGTAGAAAAGTAAAAAATACAGAACTTACATCAAGAATATTTCGCATAAAGAAGCTTTGTAAAGAGTTGATTCAGTGAGTTAGCGACGAACCAGATTGGCATCGCACCAATAGAGCAGTTAGTGTATCCACTTTGCCAGGGAGGGGCAAAGAAAATAGAGGTAACGCGCTATTGGAGGTTGTTCTGCACAGATTATGATCAAATGGCTTGATTGTGAAAAAATGTTCATAACTTATTGAAAGCACTATTGTTGAAAATTGATGCAGACGTTCATATATTACGCCATTGAATAAATGTCTGAGGTAAATGCATGCCGCTACAGACGCAAAATAACAATCAGGATGAACATTGGAGGTACCGATCACGATGATCAAAATTACGAACCTTAAGAAACGTTTTGGTGATCTATGCGCGGTGTCAGATCTGTCGTTCCAGGTGAATCCGGGTGAAGTTCTCGGTTTTCTGGGGCCAAATGGTGCAGGCAAGTCAACCACCATGAAAATGCTCACAGGGTTTCTTAGCCCGAGCTCGGGCGATATCTCTATATTTGGAATCAATGTTGCCAGCAAGCCACTGGAAGCGCAGCGGTTAATTGGATATTTGCCAGAAGGCGCGCCGTCTTATGGAGATATGACGGTGTTGTCCTTCTTGAAATTTATTGCCGCAGTGCGGGGGTATCGCGGTTCGGATGTGGATGCCAGAGTTGAAAGCGTTATCAATAAAATACAGCTGGAGAAGGTTCTGTACCAGCGGATAGAAACGCTATCCAAGGGCTTTAAGCGCCGTGTCGGACTTGCTCAGGCTATTATTCATGACCCCAAGGTGCTGATCCTTGATGAACCTACAGATGGCCTCGACCCTAATCAAAAGCACCAGGTGAGAGAGTTAATCAAGAATCTGTCGAAAGACAAAATCGTCATTATATCGACGCATATTTTGGAAGAAGTTCATGCGGTTTGCACCCGGGCGTTGATTATATCTTCGGGAACCATTGTGGCTGACGGTTCACCAGATCAGTTGTCAGCAATGTCGAAGTATCATCAGGCCGTGTCGTTAAAACTTAGCCAGCCGTGCGATGCGGTGTCAGCCCTAAAAGCCTTGGCCGATGTAGATAGCGTCGCCGTGGGTGAAGAGCCCAATTCGTATGTTGTCTTCCCGGTGCCGGGCAAGTCCATTTTAAAAGCGGTGAATCAACTGCTGCATGATCGGGATTGGCAGGTAGAAGAATTGCATGTTGAAAAAGGGCGTTTGGATGATGTGTTCCGTCAAGTAACGCTGTCGAGCGCACATGGCCAGTCGCAGTATAAATTAGACCAGTCAGTAAAAGCTGAAGAGTCAGAAGGTGTAGTATGAATGGTTTGATTGTAGTTTTAAAAAGAGAGCTGGCGGCGTATTTTTTAACGCCACTGGCCTACGTTTTTATTGTTATATTCTTGATTTTAAGCGGTATTTTTACTTTTTACCTAGGGCGGTTTTATGAAAGAGGGCAGGCTGATCTGGTTTCGTTCTTTAACTTCATTCCCTGGTTATACCTTATTCTCGTTCCTGCTGTGGCCATGCGGCTTTGGTCCGAAGAGCGCCGCAGTGGCACGATTGAGTTATTAATGACATTACCTCTCACACTTTTCGAAGTGATTGTCGGTAAGTTTCTGGCCGCCTGGTTATTTGTGGGGCTAGCGCTGCTTCTGACCTTTCCTACCTGGATCACGGTGAACTATTTAGGGCAACCTGATAATGGCGTTATTTTGGCCAGTTATGCAGGTAGCTGGTTAATGGCTGGTGGTTTTCTTGCGGTTGGCAGCTGTTTATCGGCCGCCACAAAAAGCCAGGTGGTTGCGTTTATTATGACGTTGGTGATTTGCTTCACGTTTGTCGCCAGCGGTTTTCCGATGGTGCAAGATGCATTTAGCCATTGGGCACCAGTATGGGTTCTTGACGGGCTATCAGTGTTGAGCTTTCTCAGTCATTTCGACGCTATTTCCCGTGGCGTTATCGAGCTGCGGGATATAGTGTATTTTCTGGTGATGATTGGTGCCTGGTTGATGGCAACCGGTATCATTTTGAATATGAAGAAAGCAGACTGAGGGAGCGAAATTAATGAATAGTCTTATGCGCAAAAGTTCGGGTCTGCTGGTGGTTTTTGTCGTTGCTGTGGTCGTCATTGTGGCAACCTCTGGTTTACTTTCCAATGCCAGGTTTGATCTGACTGAAAATAAACTTTACACGCTATCTGATGGCACTAAAAACATTTTGGCCAATCTTGATCAACCTATCGAACTTACCTTGTATTTCTCAAACAAAGGCACCACGGAACTACCCGCACTTCGCACTTATGCGAACAGAGTGACAGAGTTGCTTGAAGAGTATGCGAGCTTGTCTCATGGCAAGGTGAAATTGACAGTGGTTGATCCACAGGCTTTTTCCGAAGATGAAGATCTGGCGGTGGCAGCAGGATTACAGGGGGTTCCTGTGGGTCCTCGACGAGATCAGGTGTTTTTCGGTCTGGTTGGCCGTTCCGGTACAGCCTCTGCAAACCCTACAGCAACCGCTGACACCGATATAGATGAGCCTGGCCGTGCGCCCGTTGATGGGATAAAAGAAGAAGTTATCCCATTTTTTCAACTCGACAAAGAGTCGTTTCTGGAGTATGAGCTCACCAAGCTTGTCTACAACTTATCGCAGCCAAAGTCGGCGGTGGTAGGCGTGCTCAGTGGTTTGGATCTTAACGGCGGTTTTGACTATATGTCTCGTCAGCGCACGCCAGCCTGGACTGTGGTGCAGCAGATGGAAGACTTGTTTGAATTGCGCTGGCTGGCAGACGATATTGAGCAAATCGATGCAGATATTAGTTTGTTGCTCGTTGTACATCCTAAAAATATGCCGCTTCAGACTAAATTGGCGATAGATCAATTTGTGCTCAAAGGTGGCAATACGATCGTTTTCGTCGACCCGGTAGCGGAGTCAGAGCAAAGTGGTATGGGGATGCCGGCGGGCGTTGATAAATCATCGGACTTGCCAGAGTTGTTTGCAGCATGGGGGATTGAATACTCTGCTGCTGAAATTGTTGGTGATTACGCCAATTCAATGGTGGTTAGCATGGGCAGAGGTAGTAACCCTGTACGTCATATTGGGCTGCTGGGGCTGGATGCTGCCAGTATGAATAAAGAGGATGTGGTTGTTGCTGGCCTTGAAAATATAAACCTGGCAAGCACCGGTTATTTAAAGCATCAAGATGGTGCGAAAACCACGTTTGTTAGTTTGCTGGCCAGCAGTACCGAATCTATGCCTGTGAAGGCTGAAGCATACGGTGTCATGCAGTCCCCAGATGAATTGTTGTCTGACTTTGCCGCAACCGGAGAGTCTTATACGCTTGCCGCAAGAGTGATGGGCCCAGCCAATACGGCGTTTCCTAAAGGGGTCGAGATCGAAGAGGCTGTTGAAAAGAGCGAAGGAGAGGATGGCGCGGCAAATGATGAACCTGCTGAGCCGGTTAAAAAAACGAGAACGATTTTACCGCAGATTAATTCTTCCGACGCGATCAACGTTATAGTCGTGGCTGACACGGATATGTTAACTGATCGTTTGTGGGTGCAGGTACAAGAGTTCTTCGGGCAACGTATTGCACAGCCTTGGGCAGATAATGCCGGGTTTGTTGTGAATATGCTGGATAACTTCTCGGGTAATGCCGATTTGATCAGTATCCGTAGTCGTGGGCGTTTCTCTCGCCCTTTCGATCGAGTAGAGCAGCTAAGGCGGCAGGCAGAAGAGAAGTTTCAGGAGCAGCAGGATATTCTTGAGCAACGCCTGGCAGATGCCGAGCGAAAGCTTGCCGAGCTCGAGCAAAGCCGGAACGCTGATGATAAACGATTGTTGACCCCAGAGCAGGAAGCTGAGTTAGCGAGTTTTCAGAATGAAAAGCTGGTGATTCGTAAAGAGTTGCGAGAGGTTCAGCATCAGCTTGATCAGGATATTGAAGCCTTGGGGCGTAATTTGAAGCTTATCAATATCTTTCTGGTACCATTGCTCCTGACGGTGCTTGTATTGTTTCTGCGAGCGGCGACTGGCCGAAGGCGGTCTGTGGTTAGCTAAAGCAGGGTGCATTGTTATTGAATATGGGCACGGCAGAAGGGCTACGAAAGTAGCCTTTTCTGTTCGCGCTCAGTACTGTTTTTTTACGATGCAGTGTAATGATTATGAGCCCTGGAGAAAAACATGAGCGTTAATAACCCGCAGCGTTGCTACGTCGTGTTAAGTACATCTGGCGAGTTGTATGCTGCGCATCTTACGATCGAGGATGTTTATACGCCAGTTCATTCCCGGGATGTTGATTGTATGCCATCTTTCATCGCAGAGTTGCCCTTAGGTCGGTTTAGAGAGATTGAGGTGCATCTTCGCGTGGTGGACAAAGCGTCTCTGACGGATACACCAGCGTCATCTGACAGTTGGCGCAGCTTCAGGCAGGCGTTGCTCGAAAGCGACGCCAAAGTATTTACACTGCTTAGTGCTGCCAGACAATTAATGGAGTGGCAACGAGAGCATCGTTATTGCGGTCTGTGTGGTGCGAAAACGCAGTTGGTCCACCTTCCTGGTGATCGTTATCTTCAATGTACTGATTGCCAACACCCTTGGTACCCGCGTATTTCACCCTGCATGATATGTATAATTATCAAGGACGACTATCTGCTTCTGGCAAAGCACAAGAGGGGCGGGGCGGGGTTCTATAGTGCTTTGGCAGGGTTCGTAGAACCTGGTGAATCTATAGAGCAGTCAGTGCATCGAGAGGTGATGGAAGAGGTGTCGTTGCAAGTTAAAAACCTCGAATATATAGGCTCCCAGGCCTGGTCGTTTCCTCATCAACTGATGATCGGGTTTCTATGCCATTATGCGGGCGGAGAAATTTCCCTTTGCGATGATGAAATCGCCAGTGCCAATTGGTTTCATTACAGCAAATTACCCCCGGTTCCACCTATTCAGTCTCTGTCAGGCCAGTTAATTCAGGCTGCAGTAGAAAGATTGCAAGGCAGGGCCGGTTAGTTGTCAGTGTTCCTGAGTAGATCTGTCTATGCATAATATTATGATTTTCGACTCTGGTGCCGGAGGGCTCAGTATCGCTTTGGCACTTATCGAGAAGTTGCGATCTTTAGGTAATCATGCGTGCCAGATTAATTATTTGGCTGATGATTTGTTCTTTCCTTATGGGTTATTGTCGGAAGAAACCGTGCTGGATAGAGTTCGGGATTGCGTGATGCCGCTGGTAAATGAAGTCGACCCAGATATTCTGGTTGTCGCTTGTAATACCGCCAGTACTATTGTCTTGCCAGTATTGCGCGCGGCATTGCAGATTCCTGTGGTGGGCGTCGTGCCTGCTATCAAACCGGCGGCGAACAAAAGCGAAAGAAAGCATATTGGCTTGCTGGCGACCCCTGCCACCATTCAACGCAGTTACACTGATGAGCTTATCTCGCAGTTTGCAACGAATGTAAAAGTGACAAAGGTGGGTAGCTGTGAGTTGGTGGAAATGGCGGAGAAGTTACTGGAGGGGTTGGCTGTGTCAGTAAGCGATGTCGCGGATATCTTGGCGCCAATGTTAGGTGATGATTACGCAGACGTAATTGTTTTGGGGTGTACGCACTTTCCTCTGTTACATCGACAATTAAATGAAGCCATAGCACTTCGATGCCCGGAGAGAAAAATTCAGTTAATTGACTCTGGAGCGGCGATCGCCAAGCGTATTATTCAATTACTGGATATTAAGGCTGATTCGTTAGATGGTGAAATAAAAACGCGACTGAATTTCGTTTTATACAGCACTGCGGAAAAGTTCAGGCCTACTTCCTGGCATGCGAAAGTGGTAACTGTGTTAGGGGAGTCAATCGATACAACGATAAAGCCCGCCTAATTTAAACCTTATTATGGTAAGGTCCATCAAAAAACCCGCTAGCGAGCGGGTTTATGATTGGCCGGGTTTAGATGACGCGAGTAAGTTTGAACATACCGATAAACTCGATAATTGGTACCGATGATTTATGGCAGCAATAGGTTTTCTCGATCTCGCCACGGAATCTGGACTTGGTAAACTCCAGCCCTTTAAAGTTGTATAAGAAGTTGCCTTTTTCCCATACCAGTCTGAACATTTTCTTCAGACCCTTAGCTTCCTGACTTTCAATTTTATCTGCAAGCATCAAAGGAATTAAACCGAGGTCAACAAATGGCACGCCCTCAGACTTAAATACTTCCATGGCATGACACATCAGGGTGTAAAAAATACCTTGTTTGAATTCTGCACAAGCACGGGAAATGTTAGGTACGTAGCTGACAATTTCGTTGTTTTTGTAGATAGGGTCGAAATAGATGAATCCTACCGCTTTCCCATCTTCATAAGCGTAAAAATGGCGCTCGTTTTCTTTGTAATTCATTTGCATTGGGCGGATTAGAAAGCGGATTTCATTGCTTTTGCACTTGCGAGTACGAATCCATGCCTCAGAAATTTCCTTCGTGTGGTCATCACTGTATCGTTCTTTAACGACGATGCCCGCTTTTTCAGATTGGTTAATTGCAGTGCGCAGAATCTGTTTTTTCTTGCCGGTTAAAGACCAGGTTGAAAGATCTATACGGGATTCGGAACCAAACTGGGTGCCAAACAGACCAAACTTTCTGTGCAGGATATCAACAACTTTTTTTGTTACCTGCATATAAACAGCATTCGAATGCTTCTTGTGAAACTCGGTAAGAATCAGTTCGAAATTGGTCTCATCAGCAACCGGGTTAGACAATACATAGGTTTGCCCCCACTTCTTCATATAGCCTACGTAACCCACGCCAGGCATATCAAAATACTCCATGCCGGGTTGAAGCGTTGAGAATGACTGGGAATGTGCACCGAATTTTTTCAGATATTCCACTCGCTCTGAAAACGTAAAACTGTTTGTGCCAGTTAAGTGGACGCCATCTAATATAAGGGTTTGATTCGACATTTCAGGGCCTCCCGAGGCTAGATGCTGTTGTATCGCTTATTGTTGTTATGCTGTTTGTTGTTGCTGGGCTTCTTTTTGTCCCATGCCTTACATTTTTTAGTTGTTGCTAAATGAAGCTGACTTTTAGGCTCTTTTGTTCGCTTCGTTAACCCGTTCGGTAATGAACAACTGTAATAGCTTTGTTTTATTGCTTTGTTGGAATCGATAATACTGACAAGACTTTTCAAAAGATGTGCGTTGGCACTCATTTTTCTGTTGCAAACCGTTACAAAACTGCAAAACATTGCAAAATAGGGCAACAAACCCAAGAGGAGTGTCCGACAATGGCATAAGAGATTGTCGGACAATGTGCTTTTTTAAAATTGATTTTCTTATCCTAAGTTATTGTCTGTAATGGAAAATATACTGAAAGTGAAGGAGTGAAAGGATTAGCACAAATGAGCAGTGGACTTGTCTGATGGGCAATAGTGCTGATTGCAAAAGGCTGTGAAGTTTGCCTGATTTTATGGCACGACTTAGAGCACCCAGCTGGGGATAAAATGTCTTTTGGCGGGCGCAAAAAAACAGACACTTGTAAGTGATAGTCGTTTCTAGAAGCGGCTTTTACACCGCTTGAGATTGCAGGTTTCGGCTAATTAATGCGAGGGTTTCTTTGGCTGGTCTGGCTTTGCCAAAAAAGAAGCCCTGTATTTCATGGCAACCCAGGCTTTTCAAATATTCAAGCTGTACCGCATTTTCGACGCCTTCTGCCACAATGTTAAGTTGCAGGCCACGGGCCATCGCAATGATGGCATTAACGATACAGGCGTCCGTGCGTTTATGCTGGATATCTCTCACAAAGCTCTGATCAACTTTTAAGGTATGAATGGGCAATTTGGTGAGATAGCTGAGAGAAGAGTAGCCCGTACCAAAATCGTCGATGGCGATAGTGACACCCTGTTCGGCGAGCTGGTTGAGTTTGTTGATCATGTATTCCAGGTCATTCATGATGACGTTTTCTGTCAGCTCGATCTCGAGGTTCTTGCTGGGAAAATTGTAACTCTTTAGCTGAACCATCAGCTTCTCGACAAATCTGGGATGCTCTATCTGGGTCGGTGAGCAGTTGACGGCCAAACGTATGTTAGTGTGCCCGGCATCAATCCACTGTTTCACTTCGCGACAGGCTGTTTCAAAAACCCATTCGCTGATCTTTATAATAAGTTTTGTTTCTTCGGCCAGTGGCAGAAATTCGGCAGGAAATATCAACCCTTTCTCTGGGTGATTCCAGCGTACCAGCGCCTCAACCCCAATAATTTCACTGCTTTGAGCGTTCACCTGGGGCTGGTAGTAGACCTCCAGCTCGTTGTTGTCGATTGCCCGGCGTAGATCACGTTCGAGTTTAAGGCGGTTAGAGCTCGGCGTATTCATGCTTTCGACGAAAAACTGATAGCCATCCTTGCCTCGGCCTTTAACGTGGTACATGGCAACATCGGCATTCTGGATAATTTGTTCGACGCTGGTGCCGCCTTCTGGATACATAGCGATGCCGATGCTCACACCGACGAACACTTCATGATCCCCAAGCGTAAAGGGCTCTTTCAAAACATTGATCAACTTACGAGCTATTTTACGAGAATCCTCCCGCCCGGTAATTTCGGGTAACAGCAAGGTAAACTCATCGCCACCAAAGCGGGAGAGGGTGTCACCTTCGCGCAGGCAGCTCTCCATTCTGGCGGCAACAGACTGCAACAAGCGATCACCCATCGCATGGCCGAGGGTATCGTTGATAACCTTGAATCGATCAAGGTCGAGGAACATGACGGCCAATTTGTAGTTATTGCGTTTGGCCTGGGCGATGGCCAGATTTAGGCGATCTTTAAACAAGGCACGGTTAGGCAGCCTCGTTAACAAATCGTGGTAGGCCTGAAAATTGATGAAGTCCTCAGCCTCTTTGCGTTCGGTGATATCTCGCGCAGTGCCATAGATACCAATAAATTTACGCGCTTTACTATCCGCCCCCTGAGATTTTAAATCGCTGATATTCCGTTCAATAGGGAAAATAGTGATATCAAAGAAACGATTAGAGCGCATGCCGTCGGCAGTTTTCAGGTGTAACTCAAAACTGCGGATAGAGCGTTGATTCTCTCCCACTTGCCCAAAAAGATAACGTGCCCGCTCCACATCATCATTGCCTACGATTTCTGAGTAATGCAGTCCCAGCAGGCTTTTTTTGCTGTATGAAAGAATGGACTCAACTTTATTGTTTAAAAAAGTGAAGCGGCCCTGGCGATCCAGCATAAAGACAATATCGGGCGAGCTGTTAACGATATATCGGTGCAACTCTTCTGAGCGTTGTAATTTGCGCTGCATAATTTCATGGGAGTTCTCCATGAGCTTTTTACGCAACGCATTTTTAACAGTTGATACCAGCTCTTCAGGGTCATAAGGCTTTTTCAGATAGTCATAGGCGCCGCGGCGTAGGGCTTTACTTACCGCTGAAAATGACGATTCACCACTGACGACGATGGTAGCGGTGGTGATCTCCTGTTTGGCCATGAAATCCATTACTTCATGGCCACTCATATCATGCATGCGTAAATCAAGCAGAACGAGATCAAACTTTTTCTTCAGCAGGTACTGACAGGCATTTCCTCCACCTTGTGCGGTATCGACCTGATAGCCGTAGCCTTGCAACAGCTCCTGCAGACTTTGAATCAGTCTGGGCTCATCATCGACGATCAGTATCCTCGCTTTGCTCATGCTTAGAGTTGACGCTTGATTTTTCATTATAACAATCGCTTAATGGGTTAGTTATTCGCTCTGATTTGATTTCTTCATCATCGTTTTCCTTAACGGTTAGTGTTATCCGGTATCAATATTTGAAAAGTAGTACCTGCAGCAGAGCTGCGGCAACTCACAGATCCATTGAGATCGTTAATCAGGTTTTTAGTAATGCTTAGCCCCAGCCCTGAGTGCCCCTTTCCTTTGGTTGAGCTGACGGGTCTGAAAATGTTTTTCATAATATCTGCAGGTATGCCTGGGCCATTATCTTCGACAATTATTTCAAGATAGTCTTTGCCGTTGACATTAATGTTACCTGAGGTGCGTATATCGATAATGCCACCCCGGTTCAAAGCCTCTGCCGAGTTTTTTATCAGGTTGGTAATAACCTGCCGAATCGCATTGCGATTAGTGTTTTGCTGGTGCAAGTGATCGTCCAGCCGCAAGCGACACTGAATATCATGGGTTAGAAAAAGAGAGCTCTCATAGAGCTGCACCAGGCTTCTGATTTCAGCATTGACATCTGTTTTTTTATGGCTCTCGACACTATCACTCTCGAGGTCTTTGAGGCGCATTAGAATTTGGCCGGTGCGGTCAATTTCTTCTTTAATGATGGCCAGCTCGGTTTGCACCTCGTGCTTCTCGCCAAGTTTGGTCGAGAGTGTCTGTAAATAGTTTCTTATGATGCTGAGTGGATTGTTGGCCTCGTGCAAAATCTCGTCCAGGCGATGTTGCAGCGCTTTCGCTTCGATCTCGTCGCCGGTTTTGGTTTGTTTTCCTGGCAGGGCCAAAAGTTGCTTGCCTACCTCTGTCGCAAACAGGTTCAGCAGGCGATCAGATCCGGATGCATTATGGGGTGGGGTGCTCACCCCCATGACAATCACACCTATCAGTCTGTCATTGACGATCATCGGTACACAAACGATGCCAGAGGCGCCGGTAAGGCGGATCAGTTGTTGATCAACAACCGGCAACTGCTTGCTGAAAAGCTGCTGATCGAAAGAAAAAATAATGCGTCGATTGAGCGCAGCGCTGGCGGCGAGACTTCGCTCGGATTGGGTGGTAATCGCAATACTGTCTTCACTTTGATCCAGTGATGCCAGTCTTAATGTGTTGGTGCTTTCATCCTGCAGAAAGACCAACGCGTTCTTGAATCCAAATAGCAGTTCTGATGATTCTTGTACCTGCTTACAATAACTGCTGAGCTCTTCCGCAGAGGACAGGTGCAGTGTTGCAGACTGCAACAAACTCACATCTCGAACTTGCTCGGCCAGTTTTATGCGTTGTTTTTTATCTGACTCTGTTTCTACTTCGCTGTCGATATCTATCTTTAGCGATTCGGCAATTTTCTCTACTTCTTCGTAGACCCCGGACACTATTTCTCGGGTTAACGATGGCGACAAATCGAAAAGCTGATCCGCCGCCTCATAGTTTGCATGTTGCGATAGTGAGCCAAAGTCACTAAAGGTGCTCGCCAGATAGATAATTTTTACCAGATGGTGTGCATCAAGAACCGAGTCTAATGGGGCGTGGTGAAACTTCAGGGCGTCGGCGGTAAATTGGCCTAGATGCCATTGTGATACCAGCCAGGCACCTACATCGCAGTGGTTGGTCAGAAAGACTTCGTTTTCATATTCAATGGATGCCAGGCCTTGCTGTTCTTCTCTTTGCACCAGTACCTGTAAAAACTCGTCCGGGTAATTGCTGTCGAGAACGAGCTCACCAATATTGTGTAAAAGTCCCGTCAGGTAGGCTTCTTCAGGGTGGGGATAGCTGGTCAGTAAGGCAAATTGACGGCAGAGCAGCGCACAAGTCAGGTTGTGCCGCCAAAACTGCTTTAGAAAGTAAGTGTGGGCGGTGTTGAAGCTTGAGAAAAACTGTTGCACTGAGGCGGTGATAACAATGGTTTTAATTGTTTCTGTGCCTAACACCATGAGTGCCCGGTCAAGTGAGCTGACCCGCGAACCCCGCGCATAAAAGGACGAATTAGCGAGTGCGATCACCCGCGATGAAATGGCCGCATCTTTACTTATTACGGATGATATCGCTTGAAAGTTAGCAGTCTCACTTTGGCATTTATGCAGCATCTCGACGAGTAAGTGAGGTAAGGTCGGCAATTTGCTGACTCTGAGTTCCTCAAATACGGAAGCTGGTTGATCTGCCATGGTGAATCCCTGGTCGGTTGTTAAGAAGCTAAATTGGGGCATGCCGGTAAATCTTTGAAATGTTAACCGGTTTGCAAATTTTAATGATGAAAAATATTGACGCCAATGTGCTCTATAAAAATGTTGCCCTGAAATACTAGATAATAAACCATATAAATTAAAGGTTTGTAGCGGGTTATTTAAGTAATTTTTGAGAACTGGTGCTAAGTTTTGAATGTTATTTGTGAGAGGGTGTTCATTTATTTTATTGTTAAACTCGTCACAATCGATAGAATAATGCGAAAAAATTACTTGTAAGAGTGTTGATATTCATCAAATGGCGCATTAATCAATGAAGGAATCGGAGACAGGGTACCGTCCGTCCAGTCGAAGAAAAACCAAAACCATCGCCTTTACCAGTGGAAAGGGTGGAGTTGGTAAAACTAGCCTGAGCGTTAATACGGCCATCGCTTTATCAAGGCAGGGCTATAAAGTCTGTGTGTTCGACGCGGACACAAGCCTTGCCAATGTCAACATCCTGTTGGGGCTTTATCCGCAATACACGCTAGAAAGTGTATATGCGGGTGAAATGAGCATGCAGGATATTGTGATGCCGGGTCCCTGCGGTGTGGATATCATTCCTGGTGCTTCTGGCTTTACTGAATGTCTGGATTTATCTGATGCTGCGCAGGCAAGTTTTTTGCGCGGGCTGGCAGATCTCGAGTCCCGTTACGATTACCTGATTGTTGATACTGCCGCAGGTATTGCTAATAACGTCATACATTTTATAGGCGCTACGCAAATTGCGGTGGTGGTTATTACCCCTGAACCAACTTCGTTGACCGACGCATTTTCGCTGTTGAAAGTGTTAAAACGTCGTGGCTATAAGCGTGAAGTTTTTGTTGTGGTGAATATGGTGTCCGGTGCTAGTCGGGCCAAGGAAATCTATCGCCGGTTTGATGCTGCTGTGCGCAAATATCTCGATATGAATCTTAGTTACCTGGCATCCGTCTGGTCGGATGAGAGCGTTAGAAATTCAGTTATTTTGCAGCGACCGGTGGCGACACTTCCGCGTAGCGATGTTTCAACACGCAGTTTTTTCAGAGTGGCAGAAAACCTGTCGCGAGTCTTTACTGAACGAAAGCCGGCAGTGTTTCCGTTTTCTCAATACTGGCAGAGAATAATTGCCCGGGCGCAATTGAAGGGCGAGCAGGCGGAGGCACCAGCAGCCAGTAATGCCTCACATCAGGTGACTAAAGCAGTCTCTGGCCCAGTCGCTGCAGCGGCCAGTAGAGTGCCCGCCAGTACAGAAACATTGGTTTCCGCGCCCCCAGGCACCGAGAGTGCTGATCACTTTGCCAGCTGGCAGGCGCTGCGTGAGCAGATATCTCAGTTCGTAGCGCACCCGAAGACCACCGCCGATCATGTCGTTTCTTTGATGACCGGCTGTATCGAGCAATATCCGCCAGGCTTGGGTGTTGCCGCTGTTGACCTGATGCATCACCTGCTGCAAAAAGCTGCAGCGACGCCATTGGCAACGGAGCATCTTGAACTGCTGCTTATCGATATCAATCAATTGTTACTGCGTGCACCGGCCGTGGATGTGGTGCCAGGGGATAAGTCTGCTGAGGCCGAGCATTCGTCAACAGTTGATTCGTCGTTGTCACCCACGCCTGAGTTGCTGTCCGAATCTGTGCAACCGATGATGGTGGCGGGGCTGCGCTCACATAGTCGCGCAGCCAGACCTTCGCTATCGGTGGGGCGGGATCAGATAGCCAGTCTGCTGGAATCTATCAAATATGCATCGCTTGTTGGTCCATCTGACGGGGAAAGGTAAGCCGCTCTTGACCGCCCGGCTGCAGACGCATACTCTGCGCTCTCTAATCATTGTTGGCTGACTTTTGGTTGCTTAACGCGACGTTCACCATGTTTGCCGGCCGTTAATATACAAGAGGGTGTCATGAGGGAAGTTCATAGAGTTTGTATTACGAGTATGGGTGATAACCTGGTCGGACAACTCTATGTTCCCGAATCTGCAGTGCATGTTCCGGCGCTGATATTGGTGCATGGCGCCATTGACTATAAAGAAAATTTTTTCGAGCTGGCAGAGAAAGCAGCCGCCGGAGGTTTCGCTGCGTTTGCGCTGGATATGCATGGTCACGGTGAGAGTGAAGGTGAACGTTATCATGTGCGCATGAAGCAATGGGTGCCAGATATTATCGCTGCATTGGATTATCTGCAGGGACTGCCTGAAATCGACGCTGCCCGCATTGGCGCTTTCGGATTTTCTTCCGGCGGTACTGCCGTGCTCGAGTCGGCGATGGTTGATTCACGCCTGCGTGCTTTAGTGACGCTGGATGCCACGGTGCGCCCGATTGTTAATCGATTTGAGCAAGGAGCCTTCAGGTTTTTAGGCTGGATTGGAATGCAGAAAAGAAAGCTGGTAGGGAGTGATCTCAAGTTACCGCTTTATAAAATTGCCTGTCAGCAACCAGTTGCCTGCGACCCCGTTGTTAGTCAGCAGTTTCTCAATGATCCGTATTTTATTAAAGGTTACAAACGTTACCCGATTCCTGGTGCTATCGAAAGTTTGGTTGTAGATACCCTGGATCGGATTGACAAAATTTCAGTGCCAGTTTGTGTCATTCACGGCCGGGAAGACACGGTGGATCTCCCGGAGACCGCTACCTGTCTGTACAACAAGCTACAGTCAAAAAAATCCCTCCATATAATTCCTGATAGTGGTCATGTGGGCCACATGGATCTGCAAAAAGAAAAAGTTTTCGACCTGGCTTTAGACTGGTTTGCGGAACATCTGTAAAGGGTAGCTTGCAATGTTGCAAGAATGACAACTCCGTTAAGCGGTCTGCATGCCTTTTTTGTGGTGTAATTGATTGTTATACAATCTATTTTCTGTGGCAGGTTAATATCCCTTCAAGTTGCGACGTTTGTCTCGCGACTAACACATGTAATAAATAATTAAATTTAAATTGTGTTTTTGTTCACGTAATCAGCGGTCACACCGTGTAAGCTATTAACACTGGCAGTTATACTGTTAAGGGTTAGCAAAGCTCAGTGTAAATTTGATGCCAGTTAATGTATTCGTTATGAATGATGCAGGCTTCTTTGCTGATATAGAAGTGCAGATTTTTACGAAAGTTAACAAAAGGAACGGTACAGTTTGATGAGATTGCACTTTTAAAAGAACTACAATAGCGATCAGTGTCAGGAATAAAATCAAGGAAGGTTTTCCATTTTGCAAGGTGGGGGGAATAACATGAGTACAGAGTCGAACGTTGTGAACGAGTCTTTAACTCGCCAGGTGTTATCAGGGAAAAGTATACTGATTACAGGTACGACCGGATTTGTCGGTAAAGTATTGCTTGAGAAAATTATTCGGGAAATTCCTGATATTGGTGCAATATATTTGTTAATCCGCGGCAGTACCAAGTATCCCGATGCAGATAGTCGTTTTTTACACGAAGTGGCCTGCACCTCGATTTTTGATCGCCTAAAACTTGAAGATACCCGTGCCTTTGAAACCTTTTGTCATCAGAAAGTACATTGCATCACTGGAGAAATTACCGAGCCTTATTTTGGTGTTGGCCGCGAGCGCTTTGAGACACTGGCTGCTAAAGTCGACTTGATTATTAACTCGGCGGCAAGCGTTAATTTCCGTGAGGAGCTGGACGTTGCGCTAAAAATAAACACGCTATCGCTGCATAATCTGGTTGAGTTTTCGCGATTTGGGGGCAATATACCAGTGTTGCAAGTGTCTACCTGCTACGTTAACGGTTTCAATAAAGGCTTTATGCCTGAATCAAATGTTGCACCGGCGGGTATGCCTCTGGTGAAAAATGCCCGTGGTTACTTCGAAGTTGATGAGCTGATTGCTGAACTGCAAAAGAAAATAGATATTATCCACTCTCGTTTTATTGGTGAATCACTGAAACAAAAGCTGATTGATTTAGGCATTGAAGAAGCGAATCGATATGGCTGGAACGACACCTATACCTTTACTAAATGGATGGGTGAGCAGCTTCTCTATAAAGCGTTATTGGGGTATTCGCTGACTATTTGTCGTCCTGCTATCATCGAAAGTACGCTGGCTGAGCCTGCTCCCGGCTGGATTGAAGGGGTGAAAGTGGCAGATGCCATCATTATGGCTTATGCCCGCGAGAAAGTGTCATTTTTCCCGGGCAAAGCAAACGGTGTTATCGATATCATCCCGGCTGATCTTGTCGCCAATTCTCTTATTCTGGCATCAGCCGAATTGTTTTTACGCCCCGGAAAACATCGTATTTACCAGTGCTGCAGTGGCTCTTCGAACCCGGTAACGCTGGGCCAGTTTCGCGATTATGTGCAGCAGGAGGCCAAAGAGAATTTCGCCAGCCATAGTAAATTGTTTTTAAAACAGCCGACGAAGCCGTTTATATTTGTCAGCAAAGCGGTTTTTGTTTCTGGTATGTCTATGCTAAAGGCGTTAGTGAATGCTAAAAGCAAGATTCCGCTAGTTGCCGCATCATCAAAAGATAAGCTGACAGAGAATATTGCGACCGCAATTACGTTGTCTAAAGTGTTCTCGTTCTATACGGCACCGAATTATATTTTTACTAATGATAAGCTTTTAGACTTAGCCGAGCGCATGGGGCGGGCAGATCAGGCGTTATTTCCGGTAGACCCGAAAGTCATTAACTGGAAGCACTATGTGAGAAAAATACATATACCCGGCTTAAATAGATATGCGTTAAGTGAACGCAAGTTGTACACCATCAACGCCCGCAAGCAGAAAAAAGACAACAGAGCTGCCTGAAGGTAACTTAGAGAATCAAAAAACGCACCCCAAGAGGTGCGTTTTTTGTTTGAATAACCATGATAAATGCACGTATTATAGATTCGTCCTGTAGTATTTAACCCTGGTGTTGAACTTTAGTTAAAACAATAGCTTAAGCTTCTGTTGTCCTGTGGTTAGCTTAATAAATAGACGATAGTCTAATTTTATTGAGCTTTTGATGAGAGTAGAAATATTACCAAAGTGTGATCGGATAGAAAAAATCATAACGACTTAAATTAATCGTTTGACGATACTTACAAATAAGAAAGGGGAGCAAAATATGAGTGAAGCCAAAGTCTATCCAGTACCCGAGGCGGCTAAAAAAAGAGCACTGGTAAATAATGAGCAGTATTTATCGCTTTACCAGAAATCGATTGATGATCCTGATGCTTTTTGGGGAGAGCAGGGTAAACGGCTGGACTGGATTACCCCATACACGAAAGTAAAAAACACCTCTTACGACTATCACAATGTTTCGATTAAGTGGTTCGAAGATGGACAGCTTAATGCCTCGGCAAACTGTCTCGATCGTCATCTGGAAAAGAGAGGCGACCAGACGGCTATTATTTTTGAGGGTGATGACCCTAATAATTCGAAACATATTACTTATAGAGAGCTGCACGCAGAAACCTGCAAATTTGCCAATGTGCTAAAAGCACAAGGCGTTAAAAAAGGCGATGTGGTGACCATCTACATGCCAATGGTGCCGGAAACCGCCGTTGCGATGCTGGCCTGTGCGAGAATTGGCGCGATTCACTCTGTTATTTTTGGTGGCTTTTCGCCAGAGGCGTTGGCGGGGCGAATCGAAAATGGTAAATCGACCATTGTTATTACGGCGGACGAAGGTGTTCGCGGCGGCCGGACAATTCCGCTGAAGCGCAATGTTGATAAAGCGTTGGCTAAAGAAGGTGCCAAAGGGGTCACCAAAGTCATTGTGTTAAAGCGCACTGGTAACGAGATAGACTGGGCTGCCGGGCGTGATCTGTGGTACCACGAAGAGATGGCGAAGGTGTCGGCAGACTGCCCGCCAGAAGTGATGAGTGCAGAGGATCCGCTGTTTATTCTTTACACCTCTGGTTCTACTGGCGCGCCTAAAGGTGTGCTGCATACGACAGGTGGTTATTTGTTGTATGCCTCCATGACCCATGAGTATGTTTTCGACTATCAGGAAGGTGATGTTTATTGGTGTACCGCAGACTTTGGCTGGGTAACCGGGCACAGTTATATTCTTTACGGGCCACTGGCAAATGGTGCTATTACCGTATTGTTCGAGGGCGTTCCGAATTATCCTGACAGTTCGCGTTTTGGCAAGGTTGTTGATAAACACAAGGTGAATGTGCTTTACACGGCTCCGACCGCCATTCGCGCATTGATGGCCGAAGGCGATGACTTTGTGAAGCAAAGCAGTCGATCTTCATTACGCTTGTTAGGCAGTGTGGGAGAGCCAATTAACCCGGAAGCATGGGAGTGGTACCATCGCGTAATGGGTGATAGCCGCTGCCCGATTGTGGATACCTGGTGGCAAACCGAAACCGGCGGCATACTGATATCGCCTTTACCGGGTGCCACAGACATGAAGCCTGGCTCGGCCACGAGGCCGTTTTTTGGTGTGCAGCCGGCGCTGGTTGATAGTGCAGGAAATGTGCTGGAAGGTGTTGCAGAAGGTAACCTCGTTATTCTGGATAGCTGGCCAGGGCAAATGCGAACTGTTTTTGGTGACAACGACCGGTTTGTACAGACGTATTTCAGTACTTACAAAGGTACTTACTTTACTGGTGATGGTGCCAAACGGGATAAGGATGGTTACTACTGGATTACCGGGCGTGTTGACGATGTTTTAAACGTCTCGGGTCACCGTTTAGGAACCGCAGAAATAGAAAGTGCGCTTGTTTCGCATCCGAAAGTTGCTGAAGCCGCGGTAGTGGGTTATCCGCACAATATTAAAGGTGAGGGTATCTATGTTTACGTGACGGTGTCGCACAATGTCCATCCTGACGACGAGCTGAAGAAAGAGCTGTTAGCATGGGTGCGTAATGAGATCGGCCCTATTGCATCGCCAGATATCATTCAGTGGGCGCCGGGGCTACCTAAAACGCGCTCTGGTAAAATTATGCGTCGAATTCTGCGTAAAATTGCTGCCAATGATTTCGGTAGCCTGGGTGATACATCCACGCTTGCTGATCCAACCGTTGTTGATGATCTTATCGATAACCGCGCCAATAAGTAACCTGCGGCTAAAAAACTGCACACAATACCCGGAGCTGTATTCGGGTATTGTTGTGACTGTTTTCTATCAACCTTGTTGATTACTGCTAAACTTTGTATGACGTCTATTTGCAGTGTGTCGTGACGATACGCAGCGATCTTCTTAGCGCAAACAATGAGCTAAACGATGCTCTGGGCAGAGCCCCCATGTTTGTTTTAACAAAATAATAAGAGAGCAACCTCATGGCCTACCAAATACTCATCGCCGATGATCACCCGCTTTTTCGGGCGGCGTTACGCCAGGCAGTATCGCAAGCCGTGGATAACGCGACAATTGTAGAAGTTGGCACCATTGCCGAGTTACAGAAAGCCGCGGAAGACAACCCTGACGCCGATTTAGTATTACTTGATCTGAAAATGCCCGGCGCACATGGATTTTCTGGATTGGCCTATTTGCGTGGACAGTTTCCTGGTTTGCCGGTTGTGATGATTTCAGGCAACGAAGACCTTAGTATTGTACGCCGAGCTATCGATTACGGAGCGTCAGGCTTTATTCCCAAGTCCGCCCCTTTGCCGTTGATGACCAGTGGAATTAAGGCGGTATTGAACGGGGAAGTCTGGCTGCCGGAAGAGATTGCCACCAAAATTTCTCGCTTACACAGTGCACCCACAGACTTTTCTGAAAAACTGGCAACATTAACCCCACAGCAATTTAGAGTGCTCGGTATGCTTACCGAGGGAATGCTGAATAAACAAATCGCCTACGATCTTGAAGTGTCTGAGGCAACTGTCAAAGCGCATATAACGGCGCTGTTCAGAAAGTTAGAGGTGCGCAACCGCACGCAGGCGGTGATTGCGGTACAACAGATGGAAGTAGAGCCATCTATTCCTGAAGAGTAAAATATGTGTTCGAGCGCTGGCTTGCCTTTAACTGCCAATCGCATCGATATTAATACGGATTGTTTTACGGCAGTGCTTGTTTTGATCGTTACTGGCTAGCACGGTTAGTACTACAGGGCTATCTGCTTCGCAGTCAAAGAACTGGTTATCCACTAATTTAAGTGTACGACCAATAATTTCTATGCGGCTATCGCTTACATGATAAGTAAACGGGTGTTTCTGGTCTTCGTCGGTTACCCGTAAATATCCAATTTCTGCCCCCGCAACGTACTCTTCTACTCGCACTGGTGAGAATTCCACTTGATAATACGGGGTACGTTTGGTTTCTGTTGCGGACAGTTTTTTAGATGGAATTGCGGCGGCGTCTTTACGATTCGATTGCGTAATCCCGGTTCGAGTACTCTTTTGCTTCGTAACAGTCGTCTTTTGCGTGACAATGGCGCGGGAAATGGTCTCAGTTTTTTTTATCGGTTTTTTTACTTCTGCGGATTGTTTAACAGTGTCGTTTGTCGCGACCTCTTGGGAAGCCTGATAGGCACTACTTTGTTCTGACTGTTTGGTTGCCGGTGTAAAAATATCGTACTCGATGGTGTCGGATATCAGTGAATAGGCTTCACTGTTTTCAATCGGTTGATAACTGCTGGGCGTGGGTTTTTTTCGGGCTTGCTTTTTTGCTGCCAAAAACTGAGACAGCATTATGTTGGCAGTTTTTACGTCGGGGTAAGGGCCATAGGTTGAGTTTCCCCGGCATTGAAAATATACATGCTGGTTGATTCTGAAAAAACGATCAGACCTGAAAAAGGTTGCCATGCCCGCATCATCTTGTCTCACATCCATATGTGTTTGCTCCCTAATCCCTAATCCCTAATCCCTAATCCATGCTGCCCGTTGTAGGTGTTTGTTATGCCATAGAACAACGCATGCGTTAGCAGAATTATACGAACACTGGATGAAAATTTTTGTCATACATCACAGTTTTATTGTCTCTGAGTTAGGGTTTTCATGCTGTTGGTTAGATTTTCTAACTGGTTCTCAGTTTGCCAAAAATCAACCAGCCCTAGTGCTTGTTAAAATCACTGATGCTGTAGCCTTTGGTGAAAAACTCAGGGTAAACGATTGGCGCACGCTGCATGGGTAGTACCACTTTTGCTAACGAAATGCTTTTTAACAGGTAGGGCCCAGGTGCTTCGCTGTCTGTGATAAGAGCGCCGTCGAAATCCAGTGGTATCCAATGCATGCCAGGCGCTAGCTCCAGTGCCTGCTGTGTCGCTCCGATGGGGTCGTTGGTGCTGCTATACAACGATGCCTGTACGTAAAAGCGGTTTTTCGCCAGTACCTCCACTTGTGTGTTGATGATCAATTTGCCATCGGTGGAGATGCTGTCGGTATAGTTGCCGGTTAGCTGGATGTCTGGTTGCGAGAGGGTAAAGGTGAGGGCATCGCTGATGTCATTGGTATTGTTGATAATTAGCACTTTGTATAGCCCCGGTTGCAGCTGACGGCGTTGGGAATCTAGCAACAAGTTGTGCTCATAAATGCCATCGCCATCGTCGTCCGCAAAATCCAGCACTTCCAGGTTTACCCTTTCATCATAAATTAATTGTCCAAGAAATTTAGTGGCTAGTCTTTCACCGTTGGCATTCTGCAGAATCGCTGACAGCTTTACCATGTCGTCCTGCAAATAGTATTTTTTGTCGCTCCATATCGTTAGTGTGCTGTCTTTATCCGGGCTCTGGGTGCTGCGCTCGTCTAACTCATAGCGCTGTTCTGTCGGGTCTTGGCGTATTTCGGTAAACCGGCTGTTGTGGGCGGGATAGCGGGTAAAACTGTCATGATCCTGTAGAATCATTTGATGTAACTCGGTTTTATTCTGGATTTCTTTGATGCGGTCAATCGGGCTAAGGGCAACTGTATCGGTAGTGGAGGTAATGCCTGATTGGTTTTCTGGCGCAATTCCCGCGCTGGGTGAGGGTGCGCTGTTGATCTCTGTGATGGCTTGATCTTCTGTTGGCAAAAGAGTTTTGGTTGTTACCGCTAACGGAGCTGGAGGGGCCGCCTTTGCGGTTTGCGCAGCGCCTTGCAGTTGGTAGGCCGCGAATATGGCGAGCGAGCTGACCACTGCCAAAAGGGGGAGTTTATGTTTTATTTGCATGGAAGAATTCTCTGAGCGCTGAAAAAGACGCAGCGATGTTTCTATCGCCGCGTCATGGTCTTTAGTTGGCTGTACAGGAGTCAATTCTGCCGGCCATATTGCGACCGTTGCCACAGGTCAATCCGTTCGGAATGCTCGTGTAGCCAGGAGAACTTATACCGCCGTTGCGCTCTGCATCATGGTCGGTATCGACACTCGCCATGTTATAAGTACGGGGTGTGCCTTTGTTGCTATTGCTGCAGGTATAGGTCGGGCTGCCATAGGCAATGCCAAAGAATGTCTTATAGGTTTTAAGGTCATTCCATAGGTTACGTTTACCAGAGCCAGAACAGCTCATTTGTGATGCCAGGTTGATGTAGCCGTCATCCTCACCATTTAGCATGGCGCTGGAGGCACCTTCAAACCCAGGAAAACCTTTGTAGCCACCCATCACATAGAATGGTGCAGCCAGGTTTGAGCCGATATAGTTACGCACCGCGTAGGAGTCGTTTGTTTGCAGCCATTTGACGCTATCGTTGCAATCTTTGCCAACAAACAGCGCGTTAATTGCCGAGTCCAGCCAGGAGCCATTGCACACTCTATCAGCACCTTCTGTGCCGGTGATCGCACCACCGAGGGTGAATACACCAAGAATGCCGCTCATTGCCGAATTGAAACTGACGGTTTTAGCACCCGAGGCGGTATAAGCAGTATTGTAGTGCGGTGAGCCTGATATGGCATTGCCTGCAATATACATCATTTGCTGCGCGCCCTGGCTGTGACTGACTACCCAGAAATTATCTCCGGCTGAACATTGGGTGCCTGCTTCCGGGTGTGAGATACCATCGCCATTGCCTTGTTTTATCGAAATAATCTGGCGGGCAATTTCACCGGCTGTCTCATCGCGCCAGTAGGGGTAACCGCTGCTGTCCGTGGAATCGTAGCCAACAATAGCGTAGTTATCGCCGCTACGTAGCAGGTCATCCATAAAGTTACTGCCATTGTACTGACTAAAGTGGGACGTTCGCCAGGCATCCAGCGCGTTATTGCCGACATTGCCCTGGGTGCCATGCCCGTGGACCATGATGTAGCAGTTATCGGCGGCAGAAGCCTGAGTTGAACCAAAAAGTAGAGCACATGACAGTGCACAGGTGGAGAGTATCGCTTTGCGACTTGATTTGTTGGATTTGAACATTTTTCTGACCTTTTTATTCGTCTGTATTGTTTTTATTTTGCTTCCTGCGACGAAGTACGGCTTATATCTTCTTACCTAAGAGCCAATTCCTGTTGGCGAAGCTATTATTTCAACCAGACAATATGCACGCATTAACCAAAACGGTCAGTTCATATGCAATAGCGGGCATATTTATTAGTAAAGGCCTCTTGGTGCTGGCCCTCGCATATCCCAGTAATCGATAGAATAAATCAGTTAAAACGTGCACTTTCCCTGTATTTTATAACAGTCTTATAAAAGGACCGCTTAATGAGAGTGCATTGTAGAGCCAAGCCCCAAAAATATGAACTGGATTGGAAATGTGACAATGTCGAAGGGGACTGAAAAAATTAAGAGTGCGTTTAAATAGGGTTTTGAAAGATCTGGTGTTTTTTCGCGATGAAACTCTCCATCTTTTGTATAAAACACTAATTCTGAATAGCTCGTTGTTTTAGGGCCATCATCTCGCTTGAATATAAGTCCTCTTGATCTAAGGTTTTTATTTACATCAACTGTTCCCGACAATACGGCGCACTCCGAAGTTAATTCTTTAAACTCTTCAAAGTCTCTCAGTTTTACTTGGCTTAATCCCGATAAGACAGGCCCATAACCGTCGACAATAGTTGCTAACTTGTTCGAAACTTGCCCTTGTCGAATACCATAAAGAATTATTTCTTCACACCCCTTTATTTGAGGCTCAATCGTAAACACTAGTTTTCTGGGGGGAGCACTCCTTAAATTTGCCCGCCACTCAAACTTTGGTTTGGGCATGTTTAAATCTAAGGGTTTCAATTCAAGCGGACCGGTATATCCTTCCGCTTCATTGAGTAATTTATTAGTCGCACACCCTTGAATAAACAAAGTTGTAACTATCAGAAAAAGCCGTAAAGATCTGGTCATATAACTTCCCCTATGCAACTAACCGTTTTGTTCTGTATCACATTTGGTGAGAGTGCATGGCATCGCCAAAAAAAGCAGTTGAGTAGGATAAGTGACAATATCAAATGCCAGAGAAAATGGGAGCAGTCCTTTTAAACCAATTAAGATAACGAATAGTTAGCTTACGACAGGAGTCACCATCATGCTAATGCGCAAAGCGGTCTTCAGCTTGATTTGTCTCTTTTTTTCAGGGGCTTGTTCATGCGTCGATTATCGAATTTCAACTCTCCGATTTCAGCATTAATCGATACCAGTACGATTATGTCATGGGAAATGACCTGGGCCTGTCGCTTTGAATTCCGGTTCGATTAGACCAGAACATTTATATGATAGCGTCCAGAAATTGGCCAATTTTTCTTTATCCCATAATCTTTTCATCGCGCCATCTCTTTGTTCTGTTGCGGGCTACTTTTCTTTAAAAAGGTGAGGTGGGACGCCAAACCATTGTTTAAAAGCACGACTGAAAGATGAGGCATCTTTATAGCCCAGTTGCTCCGCGACAATTTTTAGCGGTGTGTTTTGGTTAAGCGCTTTTTGCACCACATTTTTTCTTTCTGCCTCCAGTAGTGTTTTATATGAAATGTTCTGCGCCTTAAGGTGTCGGCGTAGTGTGCGTGCCGACATACAAAGCGCATCAGCGATCATTGCTAATGAAATTTCAGCGAGGTTGCTTGCGCTGATCAGGCTTTTGACTTGTTCAATAAGTTGATTGTCAGAACTGAACTGGCGAATTTTATCCTGACACTTCAGGTCATGCAGTGTGGCTGTTTTTTGGTTCTCAAAGATAAATGGCTTTGCAAGCACGCTCTTAGGAATGATCACCCGGTTCTTTGGGCAGCCGAAAAGCAAATGTGTGCCAAAGAATTGTGCATACTGCTTACAAGCCGGGGTTGCGGCATAGGTAAACTCGTAAAACATTTCGATGTGTGAACTGTTTGTACAGAACTTTCCGAGAGAGTACACACTGGCAAACGTATACTCGATAAAAAAAGGTAAGCTGTTTCCTAGTTCATAGTTTGGTTCTACGGTAAAGATGGCGTGGCTATCGCATACCTCGAAGCTTAAGGTAAACAGTTGCGTCAGCAACGACTGATAGTCGGTTAGCAGGCGCATTGCCTGAGCGGCATTGGCACAACTCATTACCCTGCAGGCAAGAATACCATCGTGATTAATATAAAACTGTTCTCCCAATCTGAGGGCAAATGTTGGATCTGGTGCTATCGCACAGGCATTTTCAATGAGCCGAAAATACTGTTCGTAGTGGATTGGCATATCAAACATGGCAAGGTCATTGAGTTCGAGTCCGGTGCCAGCTAATAGTTCAGTTAACGAAGCACCGTCTGCGGCCAGAATTTTAATGAGGGGTTTAATTTTACGAATAGATATGCCTAACGGCCGCGTATTCGCATAGTCCGAAGTGTTGGACGCAGTAAACCTGCTGGGTGTAAATCTGACGAGAGACATGTCGGAACTACCTATATTCTTATTATTTTTATCGGGGCTGTGTTTCTTTATGAACACATGTTCCGTTTAGAGTATCGAAATAGAACATGCAAGAAAATCGACTGGTTCTTATTTTGTACAAATGCACCGATATTGTTGGCCGGCTTAGCAGGTACCCCAGGTAGCAGGCCGATTTGTGATAGTTAAAAAACGCGGGGTTGTTGCCTTGCATAGTTGAAATAAACCGAAAGAAATCCTGTGAAACTAATTGCCTCAGCCCCAATCGACACTAAACTTAACAGAGATGAGTCTATTGTTCATAGCGTCTGCGAAGTGATAGCCAGTGGCTGGTAGCTTTAAGATTGCACTTTTTGTTTGGAGGCCAAAATGATCAAAAGAATCCTTGCAACGACCTTGTTAACATTCATTGTTGCCTCAACTGCGTGGGCAAACCCGGTTATGACTAAGAAGCAATACGAAGATTACAGCGTTTTGTACCACTGTATGGAAATAAAAGAGTTTGACAGCCTGGACGCAAAGAATGCCGAGCAGTTACGCATCGATAAAATGTTTGGGCTCACCGATGAAAATTACGAGTCTTTTGAGCAATTGATAACCGAATATGAGGCAGATGCGGATTTGCTTGAGCGTATCCGGGTACGAGCGAATAAAGAGTGCCATTAACCCTGCCACAGTTGGGTAGAGAGGTACGTCTAGAGAGGAACGCATATGCCCATAGCGAATTGCATTATTACGGAAGGCTGCCCAGAAGGCATAGGTAACATTGTTGAACTATGGGCCAAAGAGTCTGGCGTATCCTCAGAACATATGACGATTAATTTCGTGACAAGCAGTGGCCAGTTTGGTCATAAGTACAAGGTAATGGCCAGTTTGGCGCTTCCATCAGTTTGGTCGGCACAGGATGTTTCGTTGCTGCAAATCAGTTTGGCAAAATCATTAGCAAGCTATTTTTTAATTGATGTAAGTGAAGTGCATGTGATTACCACGGTCGTGTCGTCAGGTCTGGTGATCGAGTCTGGGCAGGAAATAACCTGGTAGCCGCATTCTTCGAACTACATGATCTAGCCCGGATGCAAGCTGGGGTTTCGCTTTGGTGGCTTGGAAAAAAATTTTTAGAACAAACACATAACGATGTTTTTTCTGTTGCAGAGGCGAGGGCGGGTCGCACAACAACCTCCCAAAACCAGCGTATACCATCTGTCATACCAGCTTTGGGTGTTGCTAAAAGTTTCAGGTGTCACTTATTACTTAAGTTTTGCCTTCAGTTTTTTAATCTTTTTCTCTTGCTTAGCAACTTTGCTTTTTCTTTCTTTGATTTCTTTTTTTACTTCTTTAGTTTTTTTAGCCATAGCTTAATTTCTCCGTGGGCTTGAGTGCTTCCTTCGTGCGGATGAGTGTTATCTGTACGAAGAACCTACATCTAAAGTAGTAGTAAAAGTAGGGTTATGCAAGTTGTGTCGGAAAGGGAATGAAAGGCATCTATGCATCACAGAATATTCCATTGGGTTTCACGTGCGATAGCTTCCAGGGCGGCGCTGCCAGCATGTGAGTTGCCGTTGCTGTTAAGGCACGGCGACCAGACTGCAATGGTGGCGACATCCGGCACGACGACGACAATGCCGCCACCAACGCCACTTTTACCGGGTAAGCCGACACGAAAGGCAAAATCACCAGAGGCGTCATAGTGGCCGCACAACATCATGATCGAGTTAATACGCCGTGCTCGTTGCTCGCTAACAATTTGCTCGCGAGAAAGCGGGTCCTGTCCATTTTGTGACAAAAACAAAAAACTGCGAGCCAGCTGTTCACAACTCATGGATATTGCACAATGATGACAGTACACCTGTAGTACATCCTCGACACTGTGCTCAATGTTGTTAAAACTTTTCATAAAATGAGCCAGGCTGGCATTTCTGTTGGCGGTCTCAAGTTCTGAGCGGGCAACCTCCTCATCAAAGTGAATGGAGGGATCGCCCGAAACTCGATGAATAAAGCCTCTTAATTGAGCCTTGCAGGATTCAATCGACTGCCCCTGCAACAGAATGTCGGTGACGGCTAGTGCGCCAGCGTTGACGAGGGGGTTGCGCGGAATCCCCCGTTCTTTTTCCAACTGGACGATAGAGTTAAAAGCATTCCCGGATGGCTCTCTGCCAACACGCGTCCATAGGTGATCACCCACCTTGTTTAATGCCAGCGTGAGGGAAAACACCTTAGAGATACTTTGAATGGAAAAGGCTTCCTGTGCATCGCCATAAAGTGCGGTTTCACCGTCAACGGTAATAATCGCGGCACCAAATTTCTCGGGGTTAACCCTCGCCAACGCTGGTATGTAGCTGGCAACCTTGCCCACACCCACTTCATTGCGCACCGAGTCACAGGCTTTACTGAGTAACTTTTTTAACTCGTTCGGTTCGTGCCGCCTGGTCATTGCTTACACCGGCCAGACAAGTGGCGCTAAACGGTCGAACGACTCGTGCATTAATTTATTCCACGATAGCCGCAGCTCACGCAAGTAGTCGTCGCCCTCATCGAAAGACAGGTAGCGGCCGGGTTGCAGACTGCCTATGGCCAGGACGGTGATTTCAATTGGTGGGCCAACGGTAAGGTTGCTGCGTATGGTGGCATCCATTGACACTAATCCACAAAGTGCAGCGCGATCGAGTGGCGTGTCAATCGTGATAAATCGGTCCAGAATTGGTTTACCATATTTGGTTTCGCCGATTTGCAGGTAAGGTACCTGGGTGGAACAGGCGATAAAATTACCCTGCGAGTAAATAAGGTATAAGCCGCTTGTGGCACCAGCAATTTCACCAGCCAGCAGAAAAGTTGATTCAAAAATTGGTCCGCCGCCAGTATTTTGCAGTTGGCACTCGACACTGATGCGACCGATATATTCAGATGCTTCGTGCAAACTGCTAACGGTGAGAAGGCTCACTGCAGCCTCTGTTTGGATATCTCGCTCTAGTATGGCAATAACAGCTTGCGTGGTCGCCAGGTTACCTGCGCTGCAGAGAACAAATTGGCGTTGCCCGGCAACACCGAAACGCCACATTTTGCTATAAGAGCTAATATTATCAACGCCGGCACTGGTTCTCGAGTCGGAGACCATCACAATGCCTTGATTCAGTTTCATGCCTAAACAGTAAGTCACTTTCTTCTCCTGTCATTCAATAATTGGTGTTTGCTATCCTCGACGGCATCTACATAAAATCGGGTTATGCCGGATTTTTGCTGTTTAAAAGCGTTTTAGTTTTGCAAGGTGGATCTGAAAACAGGTAAAAGTTTTCTGCGGCTGTTTTCAGTGGCGGATAATATAGCACAGCGGTGAGCTAATATAGTGCAAGAACGTAATGGTTAAAAAAGAATGGTGACTGGCTGTTTTGTGGCTTCAAGGAACCCTGCTGGATGGAGATGTATTTTGCATGATGACTTGATAACTGCCGTCTTCTTTCATCTGTCGCAAAACCCTGTCGAACGTCTCTGCTATTCGTTTACCCCTAAGTGATGGCTGAAATGCGTAGTACACATCGAAGCTTGAGATAGGGCTGTTAACGTCATAATGTACCTGATTGAGCGTGCTAGTGTTTTCGAAGGCTTTTAAGCCAGACCATTCTTCTACCAGAAATGCATCAATCCAGCCGCGTGCCAGCTTTTGGGCGTTGGACTCGTCGCTATCAGCCTGATCAATGGTGGTATCTTTAATATGTTTGAGAGTATCGGCATAGGTATAGCCGAGGGTAGTTCCGATTCTCTTTCCTTCCAGCTCATCCATAGATTTATATATCGGCTGGTCCTTTTTGCTAAAGATATAAATGCGTTTGACCATCAGTAATTCTTGCGATCGATGCGGGTGCTTGTTTGGGAAGTAACTATCCAGCGCCGGGAAAATGGCATCGGCCTGCTGGGATAAAAAAAACTGTTGTGCCCGTTTGGCGGGGTAAACACTAATGGCAATGTCAATGCCCGCTTTCTCGGCGACCGCCTTGGTTAGCTCGATAAACTTGCCTTCGTTACTGTTTATTACCATCGAGGGGATAGGGAAGGTAATAAAACTGAGCTTTTCATTAGCGTGGACAGCTGATTGAAACAACATCAGACCAAGAAATACAGCTGTCTGGAACCGCATAAGATGTTTTTACCCTGAGTCTCGTTAAATAAGTCACTTGCGTCTTGTTATAGCATATCTCCGATCAAAGAATATCCTTTAGTACACAAAATTGGCAAAAATATGTCTGATAGTGCCTAAAAATACCTCTAAATGTTTATGGGTAGGGCGTGTGAAACATAACAAAAGTGTCTAAAAGTGCATTTTATGACAGGTAGTGTCATACCCCATTCACCAGGGGTTACACGGCATGAACCAACGGTGTGACGTTGCCACTTCTTATTTCCTTGGCGGCAGCTTCAATTCTATTACGGCCATTGTTTTTAGCGCGATACAGTGCTTTATCTGCTCTTTGCACGAGCGCCAGCTCGCTGTTTCCTGATTCGGGGATTTGCGTTGCCACACCCAGGCTGGCGGTAAATCGAATGGAGTACTCACCGTAGCGAATGGTCATTTGTTCAATTTTATGACGAATACGCTCGGCCACCTTCAGGGCATTAGCCTGATCGGTATTAGGAAGAATCACGGCAAACTCCTCGCCACCATACCGAGCGACTATATCTACAGAGCGGTTGATCAGGCAGGAAGTTGAGCGTGCCATTTCTTTTAGACACTCATCACCAATGAGGTGTCCATACTGATCATTAATGCCTTTAAAGTGATCCAGATCGAGCAGAATAATAGATATTGGAAGCTCTTCGCGAATCGCACGTTTGTACTCGTAGGCAAGCTGACTTTCGAAGTAACGTCTGTTTTTAAGGCCCGTTAGCGAATCAATGGTGTTTAACTGCATCAGCCTTTCGGTTTGTTCCGTAAGTTTCAACTTGCTATTCAACGCGCTGAAATACTCTCTACGATGAAAACCAGAGATGACATACAAACCACCGACATAAATGATAAATAACCAGGCAATGGATTCCGCTTTAGGGATGCTGCTTTGGACGAGAGCTGCCGCCAGTGGTGCAACAATCATTACCAGATAGATGGCAACTGCGTTTCTTGACGGTGCCAGCGAGGCAATGCCACCGGCACACAGCCCGGCAGTGGCGATAAACAAAGCAACGGAGCAGTCTTCAAATTGTGGGTGCGTCATCAAGAAGTAGCAGATACCACCCCAGACACCGCCGGACATAAAAACCCCGATGTGCAGCGGCAAGAAAGAAGGTGCTTCTGGCAAATCAGATTTAAGCTGTACCCGATAATACAGCACACAGATAAGCCGTAGCATCGAGACCAGCACGACGGCACCGGTACAAATAATCAGCGCGAGGTTTTCACCACGATTAGTCATATCGCTAAGCGACGGCAGCATAATGGCTGCCCAAATCAAAACATAAACGATAGTGCCGATGAGAGACCTGTTCGACAGGTCTTGTCCAATCTGTCGCTGAATATCATCTTGATAGCGTGGATCAACTATATTATGCATTTTGTATTCTCACCCTGCTGACGTTATTCACTGCCATAAGCGACAACGTCGGTTGCTGGAATTACTGCCTGTCATACAAAACATTGGGTACGATAATTATTTTTAGCGCATTGATGATCGCGCTTTCTGAGATTGATCATCGACCTAGAGAGAGAATTTATCAATCGAAGTGACGGGAATTTAACACCGTTTTGACATTGTTGCGCCAAAAATGTGACGACTATCTCAGGTTTGATGCTGTAGGTGCTGCACAGGGAATTGAATCTTTGTAGATAGATATCTGATTCTATCAGTAGTTTATATCAGCAAATATGCTTTGTTTTATAGCAGCGTTTCCTCACCCCCAATTGCCAACATTTTATTGCGCAGCCATTTATTGGCGGGGTCATTTTCAACTTGCTTATGCCAGTATAAATGCACATCGATACCTGGTAGTTCTACCGGCAATTCATGAATATCGTTGTGCATGTTCTTGTTTATTATTTGTGCGTAGGCGGCGGGCATGGTTAAAAGATAATCGGTCTCGGCGACGACGCGACATGCCGCGAAATAGTGTTGGCAGCGCAAGACGATCTCTCGTTTCATTCCCAGGCGGCTAAGTTCGAAGTCTTCGATACCTGGCCCTTCAACTCTCGATGAAACCAGCACGTGTTTTAGACTGAGGTAAGTATAAATATCCAAACCCGCATGCAAAAACGGGTGTCCTTTACGCGCCACAACGACTAAGCGGTCGCGGTTCATTAACTCGTGTTGAATCTCTGGCCCCACGGGTAGTAAAACATCGATGGCGAAGTCGAGTTTGCCAGAGCTAAGCAAGCTTTCGAGTTCTTTGCGGGGCAGGCGCTGGCTAATAATGCTGACTTCGGGGGCGTGTTTTTCGATAAACCGCATCAACGGTGGCAGGCTGGTTGATTCTAAAATATCCCGCAAACACAGCGTAAATTTGCGCACTTCTTTGGATGCATCAAATTGTTCTGGTTGTTTGAAGGTGCTTTGCAGTATCGCCAGTGATTGCCGCACATCGTTAATAATGCTGCGTGCGAAAGGGGTGGGTTCCATCAGTACACCTTTACGCTGAAACAGCGGGTCTTCAAATGCGTCCCGCAACTTCGCCAGAGAGTGACTAACCGCAGGCTGAGTCAGGTGCAGCACTTCGCTGGCGCGGGTGAGGTTGCCTTCGCTGTAGATGGCGTTAAACACCTTAAACAAATTAAGATCGACTCTACTATTCATAATGCTAATACATGGCTATTAAAACTATTCATTGGTGTAATTGTAATGCCGGTTCTATGCTTAATCCAACTGAACAGGAGACCTAATGATGGATTTTGGTATTGCACCTAGAGCACAAGAGTATCTGGACAACGTTAAAAAATTCATGAAGGAAGAGATCTTTCCTATCGAAGACGCCTATTTTAAAGAGCTGCGCTCATTAGAGAACAAGTGGGTGGTTCTCCCTGTCATCAAAGAACTGAAAGCCAAAGCAAAAGCGGCGGGCCTGTGGAACATGTTTTTGCCAATGCCGGAGTATGGTCCGGGCCTGACCAATGCAGAATATGCGTTAATAGCCGAAGAAACTGGTAAAAGTTTTATCGCTCCCGAGATTTTTAACTGCAATGCCCCCGACACAGGCAACATGGAGGTGCTGGCCCACTATGGTTCGCAGGCGCAAAAAGATGAATGGCTAACCAAATTACTGGCTGGTGAAGTGCGTTCTGCATTTTGTATGACCGAGCCGGATGTAGCCTCTTCTGATGCGACGAATATCGCGGCCACCGCAATGATAGAAGGTGACGAGGTTGTGCTGAACGGACGCAAATGGTGGAGCACCGGCATTGGCCACCCAGATTGTCAGGTGATAATTTTTATGGGGTTGACGGACCCATCGGCACACCGTCATCGTCAGCATTCAATGGTATTGGTGCCAAAAAATACTCCTGGGGTTAAGGTGGAGCGCATGTTACCGGTATTTGGTGACCTGGATGAGCCTTATGGTCATGGTGAAGTCAGCTTTACCAATGTTCGTTTACCCAAATCGGCGATTATTGCGGGCCCCGGTCGCGGCTTTGAGATTGCCCAGGGGCGCCTTGGCCCTGGTCGTATTCACCATTGTATGCGCGCCATTGGAGCAGCTGAACGTGCCTTGGCATTAATGATTAAACGAGCGGTAAGTCGCGAAGCATTTGGCAAGCCAATCATTAAGCTCGGTGGCAACCAGGACATTATTGCCAACGCTCGTATGTCCATCGAACAAGCCCGGTTACTGACCCTGAAAGCCGCCTGGATGTTAGATACTAAAGGCATTGCTGCGGCGATGAGTGAGGTCTCACAAATTAAAGTGGTGGCACCGAATATGTTGCAGACCATTGTCGATCAGGCGATACAAATGCACGGTGGCGCCGGTATGAGTGATGATTTCCCGCTGACTCAACTTTATGCCTATGCCCGTTGCCTGCGCCTGGCGGATGGTCCGGATGAGGTGCATCGCCACTTGATCGCTAAATTTGAGTTGGCCAGGTATCTGCCCAAAAAAGTACCTGCCTGAAACCAGGTCATCAGAGAAAGAACACTAGATAGCGCCAGCTAGAGCGCTGCAACGGACAACAGCAAGGAGAAACAGAGACGTGGAAAAGCGAGTATTCATTACCGGCGGTGCCAGCGGTTTAGGCAAAGAAATGGCGTTATTGTTTGCCCGCAAGGGTTACCGTGTGTGCATTGGTGATGTCAACCCGGAGCGTGGTTTCGAGGCTGAGGCCGAACTAAGCCGTGTAGCCCCGCAAGCCCTCTACCTGCATTGTGATGTGACCAAATTGGCGGATCTTGAAAGTGTGCGGGATACCCTCATTGAAAAATGGGGCGGCGTCGATATTGTTGTGAATAATGCGGGTGTCGGTGGCACAGCAGGGTGGCTTGAAGATGTCTCGCTGGAAGATTGGGAATGGGTCATTGATATCAACCTGTTGGGGGTTGTCCGCGGCTGCCGTGCTTTTACACCATTGTTTAAAAAGCAGAAAAGCGGCTACTTCGTCAATGTTGCCTCGGTTGCCGGGTTAATGAACGCACCCATGATGAGTAACTATAATGTCACTAAGGCCGCTGTCATTTCCTTGTCCGAAACCCTAAGAGTCGAACTTGAGCCGTACGGTATTTATACCAGTGTGGTTTGTCCGGCATTCTTCCCGACAAATCTTACCGAAAACCTGCGCTCAACCGTAGGTGGTGTGCACAGTCAGGTTAACAAACTGATGAAACGCTCTGGTGTCACCGCGTTACAGGTCGCACAAGCGGTGGCAGAGGCGGTGGAGAAGAAAGAGTTTTGGGTGGTAACACACCGCCTTGAGCGCAATATGTGGAAGTTTAAGCGCCTCTGGCCAGACGGCTTCAGTATGCTGATGAAGCAGCAGTCGAAAAAATTATTTCCACAGGCGATTAAATAAAAAGTGGCACGGCGTATTCGTCGTGCAGCAATTGAGATTATCCGGGCTAAAGGAGCAGATACATGTCATTGGTAGATCAGGCATCTGAAATACGGGCCGGCGAAGAGCTGGATATCGCCAAAGTGGATGCTTACTTAAAGCATTCAATCCCAGGGTTAACGGGGGTTCCGGTGGTCACTCAGTTTCCCGGCGGCGCATCTAATCTGACCTATCAGGTAAGTTATGACAATCGGGATTTGATCTTACGTCGCCCGCCTTTCGGCAGAATTGCCAAGTCTGCCCACGACATGATCCGCGAATCCTCAGTGATTAAATCACTGCGCACAGCCTACCCCTATGTGCCTGAGATTCTTGCCCAATGCACGGATCATGCGGTGATGGGTTGCGATTTTTATGTGATGGAGCGGCTCGTGGGCATTATTCCCCGGCAAAACTTACCCGCAGATTTGGGGTTGTCGGCAGATCAGGTACGACAGATGTGCCTGAATGTGGTCGATAAACTTATCGAATTGCATCAGGTGGATTATGTCGCCGCCGGCCTGGAAGGAATGGGTAAGGGGAGTGGCTATGTTAAACGCCAGATCGAAGGCTGGAGTGATCGTTATCGCAAGGCGTTAACGGAAGATGCCAGTTCTTTCGAGGGCGTGATGCAGTGGTTGCATTCGCATATGCCAGATGATGTGGGCACCTGTGTTATCCACAACGATTTTCGTTTTGATAATGTGGTGTTAAATCCGGATAACCCGTTTGAAGTTATCGGTGTATTAGACTGGGAAATGGCAACATTGGGCGACCCGTTAATGGATCTGGGCAATACCCTGGCTTATTGGGTACAAGCGGATGATGACCCGCAGTTTCAGATGATGCGCCGACAGCCCACCCATGAAAAGGGCATGCTGACCCGAAAAGAAGTCGTGGCTTATTACATGGAGAAAACCGGCCGTCAGTACGTTAACTTTGATTTTTATGAAATCTACGGATTGTTTCGTTTGGCCGTCATTATTCAGCAAATTTACTATCGTTTTTTTCATGGACAAACCAAAGACAAACGCTTCGCAGGATTTGTGCATGCAGCAAAATATCTCGAGCAACGCTGCTTGAAACTCATCGAAAAACAAGGGGCTTAAACCGCACCGCTCGGAGAACGCAGTATGGGCAGTATCTACCTTATCCGGCATGGGCAGGCGTCTTTTGGCAAGGCCGACTATGATGAGTTGTCTAAAAAAGGGCACCAGCAGGCAGAAGTGCTGGGGGAGCATTTTCGAAAGTGCTTTCTTAATAGTGGCAAGCAGCCAGACAGGTTTGTAAGTGGTGCACTTAAAAGACATCGGCAGACAGCGGCGGGTTGCCTTAAAGCGCTGGGTTTTAATAGTGAGTCTGAAGCACCCAGGCTGATTGAAATGTCAGGGTTTGACGAGTTCAACCATCTGGAGGTGCTGCATCGCTGGCGGCCGCAATGGGAAGACAGAACCACTATGGCGGCCGAGCTTGCCCGCCATCCAGTGCCGCACAAAGCTTTTCAGGAGGCTTTTATTGCCGCCGTTGACAGATGGATTTCCGGTGCTTTTGATAGCGACTACGCAGAGCCCTGGCAGGCGTTTCAACAGCGTGTCGAAGCGGCGTTTGATGAGCTCATCGCAACCGCTGGCGAGTCTAAAAAAACGCTGGTGTTTACCTCTGGTGGGCCGATTGCGGTGATTGTTGGCAAAGTATTAGGGTTAGATATCAAAGGCATATTTGCCGTTAATGAAAATCTGGCCAATGCCGGCGTCACCCGTGTTCTTTACTCGGCTGGTAAAGTCAGTTTGTCGTACCTGAACAACTATAGTTACTTAGAATCTTTAGAGCGTGGTTTGCTGACCTATCGCTAAACAGCCCAGTTCAGCAAATCCGCAATACGCATACCATAAAAACAGCAGGTGAAAGTATGAGTCAGCAAGATACATTTGATTTAACCGGTAAAGTGGCTTTGGTAACCGGTGCCAGTCGGGGCATAGGCGCGAGCATCGCGCGTTTGTTAGCTCGTCATGGCGCGCATGTGATTATCTCCAGTCGTAAAATAGATGGCTGTCAGGTTATTGCGGATGAAATCATTGCCGCTGGTGGCAGTGCCGAGGCGATCCCTTGCCACATCGGTGAGCTGACTCAAATCGACGAGATATTTCAGACGATCGAAGAGCGCCACGCCCGTCTGGATATCCTGGTCAATAACGCCGCGACCAATCCTTATTTTGGTCATATTCTGGATACCGACCTGGCCGCCTATCAAAAAACAGTTGATGTGAACATCCGTGGCTACTTCTTTATGTCGATCAAAGGCGCGAAGTTGATGCAAAAAAATGGCGGTGGCTCGATCATCAATGTGGCATCGGTGAACGGTATTATTCCAGGCTCTTTCCAGGGGATTTACTCAATTACCAAAGCCTCGGTTATTTCGATGACCAAAGCCTTTGCCAAAGAGTGCGCGGGGCTCAATATCCGGGTGAATGCTTTGTTGCCCGGCGCGACGGATACCAAATTTGCATCAACACTGGTCAACAATCAGGCCATCAAGAAAAAGGTGTTAGAGCACGTACCGATGAACCGTATCGCCGAGCCGGATGAAATGGCGGGCGCCGTGCTTTACCTGGCATCGGCGGCATCAAGCTATACCACCGGAACCTGTTTGAATGTGGATGGCGGCTACCTGATCAGCTGATAGGATTATGCCAGCTATCATGCATAGCCAAGAGAATTAACAGAAGGAAAGAGCATGTCAAAGCAGTGGATGATCTATGGAGCTTATGGATACAGCGGTCAACTAATTGCCGAAGAGGCGGTTCGTCGGGGCCTAAAGCCCATTATTGCCGGTCGCGACTCCGACAAAGTCAAAGCATTGGCCGACAGGCTTGCGCTGGAGCCGCGAGTGTTCGATTTGTCTGAAGTGTCGGCAGTAAAGAACAGCCTGCGTGATGTCGATGTGGTCATCCATTGCGCCGGTCCGTTTTCCGCGACCAGCGCCCCCATGATCGAAGCCTGTGTTCGCTCAGGTACGCATTACTTCGATATCACTGGCGAAATCAGTGTGTTCGAGCACGCCTATTCTCCCGCCGTTAATCATAAGGCAAAAGAGGCAGGGATTGTCGTTTGTCCCGGAGCGGGTTTCGATGTGATCCCCACAGATTGCGTTGCGCTAACCCTAAGCGAGGCTTTGCCCGACGCCACGCACCTGACGCTTGCGTTTGCTGGTGGTTCGGCGTTGAGCCCCGGCACCGCAAAAACCTCCATTGAAGGGTTGGCTGAGGGTGGCAAAATCCGTCAAGGGGGCAAGATTGTTTCAACGGGCGTATTACTGCGCAAAATTGATTTGGGGCGCGGGCTTAAGCAGGCTATGAGTATCGCCTGGGGAGATGTAAGTACGGCCTTTCATACTACGGGTATTAAAAATATCAGCGTTTTTATTCCCGCATCCGACAAGACTGTTCGAATGGTGCGTTTAGCGCAGCTCTTGCGCCCCGCATTACGGATGGAAATGGTGCAGAATTTTCTGAAGAAGCAGATGGAGAAGCGTATTAAAGGGCCTGATTCCGGCGTGCGTCAAAGGAACCGCTCGAATATCTGGGGTGAGGTTAAAAATGCGAAAGGGCAGGTGAGATATGCCCGGCTTGAAACAGCGAATGGTTATGATGTGACCGTTTACGGGCCTTTGGCGATTGTCGAGCATTATCTGGCGCATGGGTTTAAGGCATCGGGAAGCATCACCCCGGCAAAGCTGATGGGTAAGGATTTTATTAGTCAACTACCCGAAAGCGGCAAAATTGAAGTGTTTGGCGTTGATGGCGCTTTATAACGTACCGTCGAATTAAATCAAATGGTGCGCATGGCGCACCATTAATTTCATGTTTGTGGTTTTTTCTCTGCGCTCGATTCCCATATACCAACGGCGTCATTCCCTTCAAGACGTCACCCTTGGTCCAATTGGCCATTGTTACCCAGTGCCACCAATGTTAAAACGTATTTCTTAAAGATGTTGACCTCTCGCAGGGAATACAATAATAACCAATAAGCTACGCGGCAGAATAAAGATGACAGACTGGGCCTACGCTGGTGTAAAAGCCATTACCACGGCAATTCAAAACCAAGAAGTTTCAAGTGTTGAGATGCTGCATTATTTTCAGCAGCGGATTACTACCCACAACCCAAAACTAAATGCGGTGGTCGCGCAGAATAATACGTTGGCAGAATCGATAGCCAGGCAAGCCGATAAGGATATTGCTTCGGGCAACATTCGTGGGCCTTTGCATGGCTTGCCCATGACGATCAAAGACACCTATGAAGTGGTTGGTTTTACTGCTACATCGGGCGCTCGTCGCTGGCAAACGCACACGCCTGCCACCAATGCCACTGCCGTGCAGCGGTTGTTGGACGCAGGTGTCGTACCCATGGGTAAAACCAATGTGCCTTATATGGCATCAGACTGGCAAAGCTATAACCGTATCTATGGTAAAACCAATAACCCCTGGGACTTTTCCCGCACACCAGGAGGCTCTTCCGGCGGTGCCGCTGCTGCGGTGTCATCGGGTATGTCAGTAGTAGAGCTGGGTAGTGATATTGGTGGGTCGATTCGCACACCTGCGCACTATTGTGGTGTTTTCGGCCACAAGCCTTCGTCGGGGTTAATCTCTTTGCGGGGCCATCTCCCCGGTCCTCCAGGAACGCAAAGTGAACCGGATTTAGCTGTCGCAGGCCCCCTGGCGCAAAGTACGGATGATCTGGCGTTAATGTTAAACGCACTGGCGGCACCAGATCCGATGGCAGCCCGTGCCTGGCAATTACAGTTGCCAGAATGTGAACTCAAATCCCTCGATCAGTTTCGGGTGCTGGCCGTGCTTGAACATCCACTTTGTCCTATCGACAGCAAACTATTGCAACACTATCGTGATTTGATCACAAAGCTGCGTGCAGCGGGAGTGAAAGTGGTCGAAGGCCAGCCTGAGCCAGTGCCACTCGACAAGGTTTATCCGTTATTTTTAAGCTTGCTGGGTGGTCAGTTTTCCGCAAGTGCTACCCCTATGCAGCGTCGGCAGGTAAGGGTGTTGGCCCCCATCATTAAAAGATTTGGCCGCTTATTAAAAGCCGGACCAATGATGCACCACTATTTTTACGGCATCATTCAGTCTCACGCTCATTGGCTTGATGATAATGAAGCCCGCGCAAAATTGCTTCAGGCAACCGAATCAGTGTTCACAAACTACGATGTGATACTAACACCCATCGTACCGACGACGGCAATTGCGCACGATACAGATTCCGCCTTTCATCAGCGCCGGCTTCTTGTTAACGGCCAACCCCGACCCTATACTGATCACTTCCCTTGGATAGCTATGGCCACCGCCTTGGGGTTACCCGCAACGTCTGCACCCACAGGGCTGATCGACAACCATTTACCCTGTAATATCCAGATAATCGGTCGGGCCTACGGCGATCGGACAACGCTGAGGTTTTCAAAACTGCTTGAAGCTATTACTGGTGGCATGCCTCGGCCACCCCAGTTTGCCTAGCTCAAAGGCTATAACAATAATTTAACAGGAAGGACACGCTATGTTTGGTCAGATGATGAACACCCCATTGTTAATTTCTTCGTTGCTGGTGCATGCAGAAAAAGCCCATAGCCGAGGCGAAATTGTCAGCCGCAATCCAGAAGGCGGTATTCATCGTTATACTTATGCTGATGCCGCCAGGCGAGCGCGTAAACTCGCCAATGCTTTATCCACGTTAGGCGTACAACCGCAGGATAGAGTGGCTACTCTGGCCTGGAATACCCATCGACATTATGAACTCTACTATGCCGTGTCGGGTTCTGGCGCAATATTGCACACGCTGAATCCACGGCTTTTTCCTGAACAGATTGTGTATATCCTTAATCATGCTGAAAACTCAGTGCTATTTGTGGATGCGCAATTCTTACCCTTGATCGAAAAGCTGAAAGACCAGCTTCCATTGTTGCGTCATATTGTGGTGATGACTCCTGCCGACAAGCTGCCCGCATCGTCATTGCCTCTCATCTCCTATGAGGCGTTGTTAGATGCCGCTGATGATCAGTACCAATGGCCCGAATTTGACGAAAACACCGCTGCCACGCTCTGTTATACCTCTGGTACAACAGGGCATCCCAAAGGTGTGTTGTACAGTCACCGCTCTACGGTTATTCATGCTATGGCGGCGATGGCAAAAGATGCGCTGGGTATTGGCAATGCCAGTGCGCTGTTGCCGGTGGTGCCAATGTTTCATGTCAATGCCTGGGGCGTGCCTTATGCCGCCACCGCTGCAGGAGCCAAGTTAGTATTGCCCGGTGCCGGTATGGATGGCGCTTCGTTGTACGAGCTGATCGACGCCGAGTCTGTTGATTTACTGCTTGGTGTACCAACCGTTTGGCAGGGGTTATTACAGTACTGCGATAAAGAAGATCTAATGTTAGAGCCGGTGTGCGATGTCGTGATAGGTGGTTCTGCTGCGCCGATCAGTATGATCAAAGCCTTCCATGAAAAGCATGATGCATTTGTGATTCACGCCTGGGGAATGACCGAGCTTTCACCCATTGGCACGGTAAATTGCCGCACCCAGGCCATGCTCGAAATGGAAGATGACGAACGCTTTCGCTTGCAGGCAAAACAAGGGCGGCCTGTGTTTGGTGTCGACATACGTATTGTTGATGATCAGGGCAATGCAAAACCACACGATGGTGTAGCGTTTGGTCGTTTGCAGGTTAAAGGCCCCTGGATTGCATCGGGTTATTACAAGCAGGAAGGCGGCAAAGAGTGGCAAGATGGCTGGTTTGATACTGGTGATGTTGCCACCATCGACGAGCAGGGCTACATGGCCATTGTCGATCGCGCTAAAGATGTCATTAAGTCCGGTGGCGAATGGATCAGCTCAATCGATGTCGAAAACATCGCCGTTGGTCATCCCGCTGTTGCCGAGTGTGCGGTGGTGGGTGTGCCTCATCCAAAATGGGACGAACGCCCTTTGCTGTTGGTTGTGACCCGCCCTGATGCCACACTAACTAAAGAAGAGATGCTGGCATTTCTCGACGGTAAAATTGCCAAATGGTGGATGCCAGACGATGTGTTGTTTGTTGACTCATTACCGCATACGCCAACGGGTAAATTGCTAAAAAGGCAGCTTAGAGACGAGTATCAGGGGGTATATCAGTAAACTTTGAATGGGGTCGTGAAATGGGGTCGTAATGCATTCATTTTGATCAATTGTATCCATACAGGTATGTGTATAATTCCTGCGCGATATCGAGATGGTGAATGCAACCAAGATACAAGTGCCAAGGCGATCCGTTAGGCAATTACAAGCTTAAAGATGAAGTAGAAACATATTTGAGATGCAGAGTGGGGGCATTGAGAACCAGTTCGGCCAAAGGTTGATTTTTAGAGAACTGGTTAAAATAAACTCAATACGACCCCTTTGCGCCTTAAGCGATTCTTTTGCGAGAATATATAAGTCCGCATAGACTAATTAAAAGTAAACCTAATGATTCTGGCTCGGACACGCCAGTAGCACCCGTTGAAGATGAGTTGCCTCTCACAAGTGCCAGATGATATTGGCTCCCTTGGTCGAAAAAAGAATCATCTAAGAGAGGATTATAAAAATAATCTGCCGTAGAAACGCTATGAAGAGGAATATGAGGATAAGACGCAACCGAGGCGACCCGTGTTAGCCTATCGTCGCTAGCGTCTTGAAGGTAAATACTTGGCCAGCTGCCACTTTCACCAAAAATATCAAGAAAATTGCTAGCGTCAATTGCATCCAAATCATTCGATGAAACAGTCCCGAAGAAACCTCCAAGCAAACCATCAACATCATTCTGTGTAGCAAATCGCCAGACATTACCGTCGGTGACATTTTCATTCACTTTGTCAAGGATATGATTGGCCGTCATCTTGTAACCGCCTCCTGGGAACAATCTAAACCACTCAGTACGACCCAGAATATCTTTCGTATTCCAACGGAACCAATCGGTCTCTGTGCTTGAATCAGAAACAAAATTTGTCGTATCGTCCCATTGAAGAGTGTCGTGAGAAATTACAGTTGCATGAGCTAGGGGGAGAAAAGAGCTTAACATCAAAAACAGAGTAGCTTTTAGCATCCGTGTCATATATCACCTATAGAATAAAGGTTTGGCATCCAGGTTAGATTAATCTTTTGCCATAAGAGTTAACAAAATCCGTCATTAATAAATAATGATCAAGACTTATTCGAAGCGGCTATTCTAACCAATTACCATACAACTACTAGCAGATGATTCGTTCGCTGAGGTGCTGTTCACAAAACCGGTTGAACTATTAAACCCTAACCCACGAGGTTTACCGACAGGCTTGTCAATCATCACGCTAGAATGGGGGAGGATCAATGCGCCCCCTTTACTGCCTTATTAACCTGCTACCAATCAATCCCTTTCTGCACGCGCACGCCATCTTGATAGGCGTGTTTCACAGACTGAATTTTGCTGACGGTGTCGGCAAGCTCAATGATTTCTCGTGGACAGCCCCGACCGGTGATGACGACATGTTGCATCGCTGGTCGTTTATTAAGTGCCTCGATCACCCGATCCATGGCGATATAGTCATAGGCCATCATATAAGTCAGCTCATCAAGCACGACTAAGTTGATGCTTTCATCCTGTAGAAAGCGCAGGGCATCGGCCCAAACCGTTTCTGCGGCGGCGATATCTGTTTCGCGATTTTGTGTATCCCAGGTAAAGCCTGTATTCATTACCGAGAACTCAACGCCGTGCTTGCTGAGCAAATTACGTTCACCGCACTCCCAGGTGCCTTTAATAAACTGACAGACGGCTACTTTTAACTCGTGTCCGACGGCTCTCGCTGCCATGCCGAAACCAGCGGTAGATTTACCTTTGCCATCACCAGTGATGACCAGCAGCAGACCTTTGTCTTTGGTTGCTTGAGCGATACTGGCATCGACCTTTTCTTTCAGTCGTTGTTGTTTGATTTTATGTTTTTCCTGGCGTTCATCGCTTTCAGTCATTGCTGTGGTTTCCATTGCTAAAAAGTGGTTCAAGCAGATCAAGGCGAAGGTGTTTTTGCACTGAGTCTGCGAGATGGTTAATGGCATTTTCAAAAAGTGCTTCTGATGAGGGGGCGGAATCAACTGCTGTGCCTACCCAGTTAGCCACCGCCGTGATTACCTCCGGTGTTTGAAATAATCCGTGCCAGTAGGTGCCTGCCACCAAATTGTCAGCGCTAATGGCGCCGTCGTCTTCCCCCTCTTCATTACGAAAAAAAGCGGCTAGTGGTTCTTGCAAGGTGCTGCGCCCGGCATGTATTTCATAACCTCTGGCGGTAATGGTTTGCTTTAATGCGGTGTTATCTCCGCGCGCGAGCAGGCACTGGCCTTTTACATTGCGTAAGATTTTCTCTTCGCTCAGCCAGGTTTCTAGCGGCAAGTAACCCAAGCCGGCAGATTCTTCGCTGCAGTCATGGGCGGAGGACTCTATCTTCAACGGATCGCGAATGACTCGACCCAGCATTTGGTAACCGCCGCAAATTCCTAGCACTTTGCCACCATAGCGCAAATGCTTTTGCAGCTGTTTGTCCCAGCCTTGATCGCGCATAAAGGCGAGGTCTGCCCGCACGTTTTTGCTGCCGGGAAGAATGATCAGGTCGGCGGCGGGTAATGGGCCGGGTGCATAGGCAAACTGCAGGTCAATTTGTGGATGCGCGCGCAGGGGGTCAAAATCGTCGTGGTTACTCATCCGCGGCCACACTGGCACCACGACTCGTATTCTGGCATCTTGCAGCACTGGCTGTTGTTGGTTAACCGCGTCTTCGGCGGCCAAATCAAGTCCGTGTAAAAATGGCAACACACCAATAACCGGCAATCCGGTGCGTGCTTCCAGCCAATCCAGACCATTCTGCAGCAGGGCGATATCGCCACGAAATTTGTTGATGATAAAGCCTTTCACGCGGGCCCGTTCGCTGTCTGACAACAGTTCAAGCGTGCCTATAATCTGCGCGAAAACACCACCGCGATCAATATCTGCCACTAACACGACTGGTACGTCTGCGACCTCGGCGAAGCCCATGTTAGCGATATCACCTTCGCGCAAATTTACTTCTGCCGGGCTGCCTGCGCCTTCGATAACCACGCGGGTAAAATCACTGCACAGTTGTTGATAAGCACTAAAAACAGCCGCAGCCGCTTTTGGTTTGTAGGCGTGATAGTCTTTAGCTTCGAGCTGATGTAAGGCTTTGCCCAGTATGATGATCTGCGCGCCGGTGTCGCTGCTGGGTTTCAGTAATATCGGATTCATTAACACCGATGGTTCGATGCCCGCCGCTTGTGCTTGCACCGCCTGTGCTCGCCCGATCTCGCCGCCATCGCCAGTCACCGCACTGTTGAGTGCCATATTTTGCGGTTTAAAAGGAGTAACTGATATTCCCCGCCGAGCATATACTCGGCAAAGCGCCGCAACGACGGTGCTTTTCCCAGCGTCAGAGCTGGTTCCCTGGATCATCAGGCCACGGTTTTGTCTCGTTGAAGGTGGGTTGTGACTATCGAAACTGCTCACTGGCGAGGTCCTAATAATGTTCTAAAAGCAGGACAGGCGATTCTAGTGGTTTTTGTGGATGGTTAACAGACTGAATTCGTCAAACGGCGAACCCAACTGCAAAGGCAGCCACCGTTATGAATCCAACAATAATATAGATGTGATTGTTGTGCAGTTGCTTGTTTTTTGCGGCCGAAAGCTATGTTAATGTCTTTCATCCAAATTTTTGAGACTCCAGCAATGATCGTAAATTTACCTAAAATTCGTGTCGCATTGCTCACGGTTGCCGCTGCCATAGCTTGCACAGAAGTTTTGGCAGCTGGCCCGGCCCAATCAGACTCTACTGCTTCTGATAGAAAATTTTATGCAGAAGCTGGTGCGCTCTATCAAACCATTGAGGTGGATGGTCTGCGTTTTTCGCACCCGGCAGCACAGGTAAGGGCAGGCATGTACTTTCAGCCGCAGTTGGGTATCGAAGTGCACGCCGCAACGGGGGTTCAAGATGACGAGAAAAAAGGGTTAACCACCGATCTGAATTACCTGGCGGGTGTTGACGTGCGTTTTGAGTCGCCAGAGGTCAACTTTACAAAGCTTTATATCACCCTGGGATATGCCCACACAGATATGACCATGCATAAAAAGACCAGTGACTATCCGGGTGATGGCACTTTCGATAGCCCCTCTGCCGGTATTGGTGCCGAGGCGACTAGCGCTTGGAACCCTGACTTGTATGTGTTTGCCAAGTACACGCATTACTTTCATGACGATGATGTAGAAATGGGTGGTATCAGTGCAGGGGTAAAGTATGCGTTTTAATCTTGGAGATAAATCGGTGCGATATTCAATTTCTAAGGAAGCTAAGTTATTTACCCGCGCAGGGCTAGCGCCATTGCTGTTATTGGCGTTGTTGACTGGTTGCGAAGGCGACACAGGAAAATTTAAAGAAGCGGTCTATGTGGCTGAGAATAATGTTACCAGTATCACGGTTAGCGCCGTCAATGACGTAATTAAATTGGGAGAAAGCCAGCAATACCAGGCGAAGGCCGTTACCGCTGATAGCGATACAACGCAAGATATTAACAGTCGTGTGCGTTGGTCTACCTCGGATGCGGAGGTAGCGAGTGTCAGCAAAACCGGTCTGGTAAAAGGTATTGCGGACGGCACAGTCACCATCACCGCCAGCTTAGAAGAGCTGACAGCAACCTCGACACTCGTTGTCTCATCTGCCGAGTTGACCAGCATCAGTATCAGTGCTTCCCGCCAGGTTGTGCCGGTATGTACGGCGTCCACCGGCCTCACCGCGCAGGGGTTTTATACGGATTCCACCGAGCGGGACATCACCCAGCTGGTGACCTGGACGACTGCTGATGCAACCATCGCCACCACCGAGGATACTTTGCTATACGCCTATCTGCCCGGCAACGCGACCATCACTGCCAGTAAAGACGGCGTGTTGTCTGAGGTTCTAACATTACCTGTTGTAAGCACCTTAACCGGTATTACGCTGACACCGGAAAACATCAGCCTTGACGACAACGACAAACAACAATATGAGGCCAGCGGTCTTTACGCCAGTGGTGAGCGAGAGTCTGTGACGAAAACCTCCCAGTGGGGAGTGACGGATAGCAGCGGCGCCGCAACGGATATCGCAGCCATGTCTAATACGAAGGGCAGCAAAGGGTTGTTAACAGCAGCCAAGGTTGGCAGCGGGCTCGTCAAGGTCAGTTGTAATGAAATCGAAGCCAGTACAAGCCTTACGGTAACAGGTGACCCCACGGTAACCAAGCTGGCAATTAACGACGGTGCAACGTCTGTCGAAATATCACTGTCTGATGGAAAAACCCAGACTCAGCTCACCGCTGACGCCACCTTTAGCGACGATGATGTCGAAGATGTTACCGAAAAGGCCGGCTGGTTTGTGTCTAGTCATACCAGTGGCGCTTCTGCCAGCGTTAGTAACTCATCAGGCAGTAAAGGGCTTGTGAAGTTTACGGCAGTGGGGGAAACCATCATCAAGGCCAATTACGAAGATGCGACTGATCAGATTACAGTTATTGTGACGAAGTAATTTGTCGATAAAGGCTGAAATAATTTCAGCCTTTGTATTCGATATATGAGGCATCTTTTGGAGTTCTTTGGGCTTATTTATCCAAACTGATTTCTGCCGCTGATTGTAAATAGTGGGCCAGGGTTGCATAGAACCGCTTCTTATCGATGGGTTTAGCGAGGTAATCATCGCATCCCATCTCCCTGTATTCGTGAATGTCCTCAGCCATTACATTGGCAGTGAGTGCAACAATTGGCGTTTGGTTTCCCGATTGGCGAATAGCAACCGTGGCGTCCAGGCCATCCATTACCGGCATTTGAATGTCCATTAAAATAAGGTCAAACGTTTCTTTGCAAGCCTTCTCGACTGCCTCGGCTCCGTTGACGACCAGCGTGATGTCAGCGCCTGTCTTTTTCACCAGTAACTCTACTAATCGACGATTAACCTCGTTGTCTTCGGCGTAGAGTATCGAGCCTTTCAGTTGCGGCGCTTTGCTCGTCAGAACTTTCGTTTGCCGTTGATTAAATTCACTGTTGTCTTGTATCAGTTTGGCAGTTTCCAGCATGCCGGTAGCAATGATCACCTCAAAGTCGCTGCCTTTGCCATAGGTGCTGCTTGCTTTAATCGTTCCACCTAGCAGCTCTGCCAGACGTTTCGATATGCTAAGCCCTAAGCCGGTTCCTCCATATTCCCGGGCGGTCGCTGCTGAGGCTTGTGCAAAGGCGTCGAACAGTCGGTTTAATTGCTCAGGTTTTAGACCAATACCCGTGTCAGTTACGGTTATATGCAATAATTCGTCAGAAACCTCACAACGAATATCAATGGTAATACTGCCTCTGGCGGTAAACTTCAGCGCATTGCCGCAGAGATTAATCAATATTTGTTTAAGTCGGGTTGGGTCTGTTTGAATGGTTTCCGGAAGCGGGAAGTGATAATTAACGGAAAAATTAATTTCTTTATCACGAGCTTTAGGCTCAAAGTAGGATTTTACCTCAGCGATGAGATCGGGCAGCATTACCGGGGCTATGTCTACTTGCAGTTTATCGGCATCGATGCGGGAATGATCCAAAATGTCGTTGATCAGTTCGAGCAGATGCCGACCGCTACGCACTATTATTTCCGCCGAGGTTTTGGTTTCGTCTTCACTTAAAGACTCATCAATCAGCGAGTCTCCATAGCCTATGATTGCCGTAAGCGGCGTTCTGATTTCATGGCTCATATTGGCCAGAAACTGGCTTTTGGCGGCGGCAGAGGCATCGGCTATTTGCCGCATTAGCTGGTTATGCTCGCGCTCTTGCTCTAAGGCCTCCTTTGCCTTTTTCTCTGTGATATCGACAAAAACCCCTTCAATATAAGCCGGTTCGTTGTTTAATGCAGGTACAAATCTGAGGGATGATTCGGCCCAGCGGCGCTCGCCCCTTGCGTTAATAAACTGGGCCTGAATTCCACTGAACTCTCGTTTTTCATCCAGTTCATTAGCAATGTGGTTTAGAATTTTCTCGTCGCAATAACAGGCAGATAGCGCGTTGTCGCTTCCATCCTGTAGTTTTTTCAGCGATGAAAACCCCAGCATGGCAATCATGGCAGGATTGGCATCGATAAACTTTTTATCCAGTGTCATCTGAAAAAAGCCTTCAATCGCATTACTGAATAAGCTTTGGTAGCGCTGCAGATTATTCATGGCAAATGCAGTGGCATCCAAAGCCATTTTCTGAGCATTTTTTATGCGGTCAGACATCGCGAAAGAAAGTAAAACCAGCTGGAAAAGAATGCCTACCTGTATCGCGTTCCAGGTAAAAAAGTTAAAGGGTATTTTGCCGTTTACTGACAAGGCGTACAGAACTATTCCGCTGCATGTAAAAAGCCACGCGGTAAGGTAGGTTCCTCCACCGGGTATTTTGTAGCGAACTGCTCCAAAAGCGTACCAGCACAAAAAGATCAGGTTCATCATCGTACCAATGGCGGCCCATTGGACAGCCGCCGTTGGCGGTGCAAAAAAAGACACAGCGCACATAACTGCTGTGACACGAAGGAAGAACTTAAGTAGCGAGACTCTGGCGGGGGATACCTGTCGAAAGTCGATAAAGTGTTTTGCCATTAATAGGGCAAAGAAGTAAACCAACCAGATGTAGGTTGCTAAGAAATCTTTGTGTAAAAAGAAAGGCACCTCACCGACTAAATGCAGTCCGTGCAAACGTTCACTTATCAATGCGACCAAATAGCAGAAAATGTAGAGCACATAATAGAAATAGGCTTTCTCCCGAACGGTAATGAACAGGAAAATATTAAAAATGCACATAAAAGCAATGGCACCGAGCACGACGCTCGATAGCACCATCGAGATGGATGCTTGTTCGGCAAAGCCTTTAGGGGAATATATTGCGATGGGTAAATGCAGGGCGTAATCACTGGTAATTCTCAGGTACAGCTTGGTGTCTTCATTTTGCGTAATGCTGAAAGACAGGAGGCTGGTAGGGTAGAGCAAGTCTCTCGCCGCCATTGCTTTCGCATATCCTGAGCTTTTGCGAAGTGTTACCTCGTTATTGCTTACGACATAAAACTCGATGTCTTCTACCAGAGGTGTGTCAACATGAAGCCAGTAGTCTTTAACCGCCTCTTTACCCTTATAGAGCAGTGGAATAGCGATCCAAATAGCACTCTCGGAGTAGCTGAGATTTAAAGGGCCGCCACTATCGTTATGGGTAAAGTCCTGACGAATGTCTAGTTTTTTAATGTCATCGATCGTTAACTGGGTCGTAGCATCTTTAAAATAACGCAACTTCGAGTCTGTCGGATAATGTTCAATCCGGTCGTATAAACCAACTGTGGTCTGTTGTTGTAAAAAAAGTGCTTCGGCCTCTTTTCTCTTGGCTAAAAAATAGGGTGATTCATCCTTTGCTGCGGATGTCGAAATTTTAGCCGGCGATAGTGACCGATCGATTTGAGAAAATTCTGCAGCGGATAAAGCACCAGCGACAATTGCTGGAGAGAGAAGCAGTGAGACTATTAGAATCAAGAAATGCAAGGCGGTAGTTGCGCCATTTGACGAAAGCGCGGTGCGACTTGATCGCGTTAAATTTGTTAGCCCTTTGATGAAAATCCAGATCATTATGCAACGTCAAATTGGGATGACAAAAAGGCTATGCCATCACTAGATAGAACAGGCGGCCAATGTTGATGTACTCATGCCGTTAAGTTTAGACGCTAAAACAAGTTTCTGCGTTGAAAATGTAAGGGTATTTCCGGTAAATGTTGCCTAGGACAGACAGGCTGATAATCCTTGATCAAGATTGTAATTGAGAGGCCAAAAAGAAAATGACATCTACTGAAAATGCCAATAAGACCATGGTCTTCAGTAATAGGTTATAACGGGTTTTGTCAGTTACTTTAAACAACTGGAAACCGTGCCAGATGAATGCGGGAATCGTAAGGCTTAAGATCACGGCATAAGGTGCTTTGTGTAGCCACAGGTAACAATGCATTCCGGCGAGTGCCAGGCTCACCAGCAGACAGTGGTAGATTAGTGCGTTACGTTGCCCAAGTCTGGCTGCCATCGTCCGTTTGCCGGCTTGCAGATCAGTTTCTATGTCGCGGATATTATTGATATTTAAAACCGCTACCGCCAGCATGCCCACTGACAGCGCGGGCAGAAGGTCCAGCAGAAAAAGCTGATTACTCTGCAAATAGGCGGTGCCGATGACCGCCACAAAGCCAAAGAAAATCAATACAGAAAGGTCGCCCAGGCCCACATAGCCATAGGGTTTTTTACCAACGGTATAGGTGATCGCGGCAACAATCGAAAGCGCGCCAATCCCTAGAAAAACGAGAATTTCTTTCCATGCAGGCAAGGCCAGATAAAGCAGTGCCCCCCCAGAAATCGCTGACAGCAGCACTAACAGACTAATCGCCGTGCGCAGCTGCTTAGGGGTCACCATTCCACCTTGCAACACCCGTTGGGGGCCTTGTCGTTGGTGATTATCGACGCCACTGAGTCCATCGCCATAATCGTTGGCGATGTTAGACAAAATTTGCAAGAGTAACATCGTGCCCAAGGTCAGTGCTGCTACCGTCCAGTCAATGGGATGGCCTGCCGGGACAATTGCAAAGCCTGCCGCCATACTTCCTAAAGCCAGTGGCAGGGTACGCAGGCGCATTGCCGTGAGCCAAATAGATAGGGCCATAATTGATCTGCAACCAATAAGTAAAAGCAGGGATTTTAGTATACTGTGCGTTGTGTGTCGCTCTCGGTGTACTGTGTTCTTCGTTTTGTTATAAAGTGTTGAGTTCGTATTGATGTGTCATCTTCGCCCCTTCTGGCCGACGATGTGCTGAGCAGGTAGTGCCGGGGCAATATAGACTAGTTAAACAATGGCGATGGGAAGCGGTGAAGTAACGTGTTTGATCGTTTGGAAGATGGCGTCCGTGAACTTGGATTAAAGTTGGCTGAGTGCTCTGCAACACTGGCAAAGTCGCAAGCAGCGGCAATAATGCCACTGTCTGTTGATGTCAGCATTGATGGCTGGTCTCCTGAAGTTCTCATGGCAGATACGCATGTATATCCTAAAGTCTATTGGCAGAGCAGGGGCGCGCAGCAATACAGCTTTGCAATGGGGTGCGCTCGCCAATGGCATAATCAGGATGCTTTCGCACCTTTGTCTCAAGCGCCTGAAAACAGGGGGGGCATGCGTTATTACTGGCTGTCATCCTTTGATGCCGCCAGGCCTTCATCTCAAAACAACGTGACTGACCCACTAGCGCAGGTCTATAAGCGTCGCGAAAAAACATCATCTGCCAGACTTATTGTACCGATGTTAGAGGTAACTGCGGGGCCATCGGTGATTCGGCTGCAATTGAATGTCTGCCCGCAGATCAATTGTCAGCGTTATGAAGATTTGCTTGCTTTGCTCACCGCGACCTTACCAGCCTGCACGGAAAAGGGCTCATTACCTGCTGTGGTTCGAAAAGACTTTCCATCATTTCTACACTGGCAACAAATGATCGCCGAAGTGCATCGTAAATTTGATGCCTCTGAGCTTAAAAAAGTGGTGCTGGCGCGAAAAACTGTGCTTTCGGCTGGCTATTCTGTTCCGTTCTGGAGGTTGTTCTTAAATTGGCAGCGGCAAACCGAAAATTGCTTTGGCTTTGCCTTTCAAGAAAGTGTGGAGACCGGTTTTATCTCTTTTTCTCCTGAGCAGTTGTTTGCCAGAGAGGGCAAAAGTTTGCGCACTGAGGCGTTGGCTGGAACCAATCGGCGGGGTACAACGGCCGCCGGCGACAGGCAGAACGAACTATCATTGTTAAGCGATAGCAAAAATATCTACGAGCATCGGCTTGTGGTAGAAGATTTACAGAATAAATTAGCGACGATAAGTGATGATATCAGGGGGGAGCAGACCCGTTGTAGCAAGCAGCGACATATTCAGCACTTGTATTACCCCATGCGAGCCCGGCTTAAAAGCAATGTTACTGATGCAGATATCATTAGTACGTTACACCCCACGGCCGCTATTGCGGGTTTGCCTCAGGAAGCCGCCTGCTCGTTGATTGACAATCTTGAGCCCGACGAAAGAGGCTACTTCGCCGGGCTGTTTGGTATGATGCAAGGAAATAGCAGCGAGTTCGCCGTGGGTATTCGCTCGGCAACGGTAACGGGCGCGGAGGTGTGTTTATTTGCCGGTGCAGGCATCGTACCAGAGTCGTCTGCTGCCAACGAATGGAACGAGTTAGAAGATAAAATAGCTGTACCCATGTCGTTGTTTAATGAAGTGAGGCAATCAGTGTCTGCCCAGGCGGTTACAAGAAAAAATGGTAACGTGGAGGCAGCTGTTGCTGAGCCAGGCGCGATGGTTAGTCCGTGATACATCAGCAATCCCTGAACTCTATGCAGAGTTATCTGATTCTTGAAGAGCTTTACCGCTGGGGTGTTCGACATTGCTGTATCGCGCCGGGTTCGCGCAGTACGCCATTAACGGTGGCGGCGGTTAATCATAAGGAGATGATCTTACACAGGCACTTTGATGAGCGAGGACTTGGCTTTTTTGCCCTGGGCATTGCACGTGCAACCCTTGCACCCGTTGCTGTGATCACGACTTCAGGCACCGCGGTAGCCAATTTATACCCGGCTGTTATCGAGGCGCATCAGTCTGGTGTGCCGCTTATCATACTCTCTGCAGATCGACCGCCACGGCTGCAAAATTGTGGTGCGAATCAAAGTATCTGGCAACGGGATATTTTTGGCACCTTTGTCGGCACATCCACGACAATTGAACCCCCCACCGAGTCTTTTTCTGCCCCTGTGCTGCTCGCTGAGCTCGACCGGGCTTTAGCGCCGTTAACCAGGCCTTTTGCCGATGTGGTGCATCTCAACATCATGTACGACGAGCCCCTTTATCCGCAGTCGTTAGCACTTTCAAAAAGTGAACTTCACTCGCTGGGCATCGAAGACTGGCTGCATTCATCCCGGCCGCTGCTACTGCCGCAAAAGGCTGAAGCACTGGCCAACGGCACGGGGCTTGGCGAGGAAATGCATGATCATGGCAACAAACACCTAACTGAAGCAGATTGGCGAAGGTTTAGCGGCTGCAACGGTCTGGTTATAGTGGGGGCGCAAACTGATCCCGCCGAGGCCCGTGAGGCTGCTAAATTGGCCAATATGCTGGGGTGGCCGGTGGTTACTGACATTCAATCGCAGCTAAGAACAGCGGGCAACAATATTGGTTTGGCTGATTTACTGTTGTTAACCGAGCAAGGCAAAGCGTGTTTTTCGCAGTTTAACGCACTGCTTCAGATTGGCGGTCGGCTTGTTTCGAAGCGCTTACAGGCTTTTCTCGATACTCATACAGCAGATATTTTCTGGCATGTACACCCCGGAGAATATCCATTAACACCGGGTAAGCCTTCCGATCGCTTTTTTGCCATGTCGGTTGCTTGTTTTTACCAGACAGTGTTGCCTCTGGAGATTGAACGAAAAGCAGTTTCAGTATCAGCGAAAACGTTGTTGCAACTGAATGAAATGATGGACACGGCACTATATAGTCGCATGTCCGGCACCAATGCTCTGAGTGAAAGTGCTGTTGTACATCGGCTGGCCACCAGCATACCAAATAGTTGTAATCTTTTTATTGGCAACAGTTTAAGTATCAGGCTGTTTGATCAGTTGTCGGCCAAACTGCCTGACGGCACCCGTGTGTATGCCAATCGCGGCGCCAGCGGTATCGACGGATTGTTGGCAACTGCTTGTGGAATTGCCGCTGCCAGCAAAAAGCTGACTATCGTGGTTCTTGGTGACACGTCCTTGCTGCATGATCTGAACTCCCTGCATCTCTTGCGCAATGCACAAATGCCGCTTATGGTTGTCGTGCTAAACAATGATGGGGGCGGGATTTTTCACCACCTGCCAGTGCCTGACGAAAATTTGCGGCGAGACTACTATCAAATGCCGCATGGCTATGCTTTTGATCAGGCCGCCGCAATGTTTGGCATTGCTTACGAAACACCGCAAACGCCGGAGCAGTTTGCCAATTTAGCGCAGGGGGTAAAAAAGCTGGGTTCACCAATGTTAGTTGAAGTAAAAACAACGGCGGACGACAGTTATGCGGATGCCAGAGAAAGAACGTCGTGGGTGCAAAGTTTGACACTGAAATTATAGATATCGTAAACATAGGTAACTAAAGAAATAGACATTGAAAATAATAGATCCGGCAATACCGGAGTACATTACAAAGGACAGGCAGAAAATATGAAATACGGACTAACAGAAGAAGCATTATTGGCACCCATCGTATGGCAGGATGTGTCTGAAGGTTTTGAAGACATTATTTATAGTAAGGCCGAGGGCATTGCCAAGATCAGTATTAACCGACCCGGTGTACATAATGCTTTTCGTCCGCAGACGGTTATGGAGATGGGCCGCGCCTTAGAAAATGCGCGTTATGATGCAGAGGTCGGCGTGATCATTTTTACCGGAGAGGGTGGCGCTGCATTTTGTTCGGGGGGCGATCAGTCCATTCGTGGTGAAGCAGGCTACAAAGACGACAAAGGCACGCAGCACCTGAATGTGTTGGATCTTCAGCGACAGATTCGTACCTGCCCTAAGCCTGTGGTCGCCATGGTAGCTGGTTACGCCATTGGTGGTGGCCATGTTTTGCATGTGGTCTGTGATCTTACCATTGCCGCTGACAACGCGGTATTTGGTCAAACCGGGCCGGCAGTTGGCTCTTTTGATGGTGGTTTTGGCTCGAGTTATTTGGCCAGAATGGTGGGCCAGAAGAAAGCGAGAGAAATATGGTTTTTGTGTCGCCAGTATTCAGCTGACGAAGCTTTAGAAATGGGGCTGGTGAATAAGGTGGTACCGCTGGCGGAGCTCGAGAAGGAAACCGTGCGCTGGTGCCGTGAAATTCTCCAGAACTCCCCCATGGCCCTGCGATGTCTGAAGGCCGCGATGAATGCCGATTGCGACGGCCAAACCGGGCTGCAGGAACTAGCAGGTAACGCAACCATGTTGTTTTATATGACTGAAGAGGCGCAAGAAGGCCGTAATGCATTTATGGAAAAGCGTAAGCCAGACTTTGACAAGTTTCCTCGTAAGCCCTAGCAGACTGAGCATTTAGCATGTTGCGTGCGGAGCTGTATCGCTACCGGTTGCCTCTACGGTCGCCTCTTTACCTCAATGGCGACTGGGCGAAAACACGCGAAGGTCTCATTTTACGGTTGTCAGATGAGCAGGGCGAAGGGCTTGGCGAAGCGGCTCCTCTGCCTGGATTTAGTCCAGAAACGATTGTGCAGGCGGCAGAATCTCTGCAAGCGCTGGCATTAGCAAACACCCGTTTGTTGACCTGGAATGTGGATGCAATGGATGCCCGCGCAGATGCGTCCGTTTGTGCCAGTGCCCGGTGGGCTTTTGATTGTGCACGGCAAGAGCTGTTGGCGGCACAGCCAATGTATGGCAAAAAGTTGATTGAAACTTGCCACCTTTTGCAGCCTGATGAGCAGATAGATGCAGTCATTCGCAACCTAAAGACCAAACCTGTCAGGGTGCTGAAAGTGAAGGTCGGCAGGGCATCGCTGGATGAGGACATCGACCTGCTGAACCGACTTTTCATTGCACTTCCGGAGTCGGTTTTTCGATTGGATGCGAACCGGGCATGGACCTTATCTCAGGCGACAAAGTTTTGCCAATCAGTCGATTGGACACGTATCGAGTTTTTGGAAGAGCCTTGCCAAACCCTCGCAGATTCCCTTCGCTTAAACTGTGTCACCCCGGTTAAGTTGGCTTTAGATGAGTCTTTGAGAGAGCCCCATAATGCGTTGGCGGATAGCGAAATAGCCGCATTTATCGTTAAACCTGGTATTCATCCGGGCGGTTGGCGAGGCTTCCAACAGGTACTTGCCGAGGCCAAGAGTCGTGGTGCGAAAGTGGTTATCAGCAGCAGTTACCAATCAAGTTTGGGGATAAGCCAGCTGGCAGCCCTCGCTACTACTTATACTCCTGAAAGCATGCCCGGGCTTGATACCTTGTCAGTGTTCTCACATGATGTCATACGGCCATGTGTCATGATGGGCGAAGTGCCTCGGCCGCTGGTCTCTTTGGCAGAATTGATGCCGCTTTGGACAATTCAGAGTGGGAAAGTTTTGACGGCGGGCTGATGGTTTACGAACTACACGAAAACATTTTTCATGCCCGGCCAATTGCTCTATTCATCGTGATTTGTGGACTGATGTGTGAAAGTAAAATCTAACTCTGACTCTAACTCAGCAATGCACAATACATCTGCGCAAGGTGAACACGGTCAGCAACCGGATGCCTGTGTTTGCCCGGTAAGATATCAAGCATTGCGACAACCTGATGCCATCGCCATAAAGCACGGCCGCATCTGTGTAAACTATCAGCAGTTAGATGATCTGGTCAGCGTTTTGGTCGAGGCATTGCAGAGGGCTGGTGTTAGCGAAGGCTACCGGCTGGTGTGTCTTGTAAGTGACGTATCGATCTTGGTGCCGTTGATTTTTGCCGCACTCAGATCAGGGGTCATTATTATCCCGGTTAATCCAAAATACCCTGCAGATTACGCCAAGTCGCTTTTCTCTCACATAAAGCCCCGGTTTGTTGTGAATGAGACGACCTTAAAGCAGTTACTGGCATCCGTCGCGACGCGGGAAAACTATAACGACAGTTGTAATGTGCCGATTGATCAGCTTGCTCCTTTTACGGGTATATTTACGTCAGGTAGTAGCGGACATCCAAAGCTGGCCATGCACTGCTACAAAAACCATTATTCCAGTGCCATGGGTAGTCAACAGCAAATACCGCTGAAGTCGGGAGATTGCTGGGCGCTGACTTTACCGCTGCACCATGTATCCGGCCTGGCCATCGTCATGCGTGTCATCATAGCAGGCGCGACTATAGCAATTCGTGATGGCGAAGCGCTGGCAGACTTCCTGGCTGCCCAGTACGTGACACACCTCTCTGCGGTTCCGTCACAACTGGAACAATTAAGGTTGCACCCAGCACCCATGCAGGATGTTTCTCTACGTTATTTACTCGTCGGTGGTGCTGCCTGTAGCGAGGCGTTGCTTCGGTGGTTGCAGGCGAAAGACTGGCAGGTACTCATTTCCTATGGAATGACCGAAACTGCATCCCAAGCGATGACCGGCCCTGCAAATTCGCAAGGGATTCTGCGACAGTGTTTACCCGGGCAGCAGATTAAAATCGCCAACACGGGGGAGATACTGGTCAGGGGTGACACGCTTTTTTTAGGTTACTGGCATGAGGGGCATATTGAGTTACCCGTGGATGCGGAGGGGTGGTTTCATACCCGGGATATAGGCCAGTTGACCGATGATGGTCTGACATATTTGGGACGCATAGACAGCCAGTTTATTTCTGGCGGTGAGAATATTCAGCCCGAAGAAATTGAGCGCTTTATCTATGCATTGCTTTCAGTAGAGCAGTGTATTGTTGTGCCCAGACCCGATGCCATCTATGGCTCGATACCGGTCTGTTTCCTTAGCAGGCTGCCTGATGCGAAGGGTCTTGAACAATTGCAGAGGCAGCTATCAACGCAGCTGCCTGCATTCAAAGTGCCGCGTGAATTCTTCCTGCTTGAGACAAGTGATGGTGGCCAGTTAAAGGTAAGTCGTCAAAGCCTTGTGCGGCGGCTGCTTAACAAGCCGTAAGATACTTGGTTTTCATCGCATGGATATCGGGAATCTGGATATCACTGCCATTAATTTCTATCATTTTGTCACGACGGAATTTGTTGAATATCCGTGAAAGTGTTTCTGGCGTGATCGCCAATCTTGATGCCAGCAGTTGCTTCTGGACGGGTAACCTGAACGTACGGTTTTCTTTCTGTGCAGCGGTTGTGCGCACAAGATAACTCGCCACTCTTGATAGCGCCGTGTCCATTGTCAGACTTTCAATTTCTAATACTTTGTTCACCAGCTTCTGGGACATGGTATTAAGAAATTGCAGGCAGCAAAGCGGATTTGACTGCAAGTGATCTTTTACTGTCTGGCACTGAAATGAATACAGTACACAATCTGTAATCGCTTTGGCGGTGGCGATGTGTTTGGGGTCATCTAAAAACAAGCCGGTTTCTGCAAGGGTCTGGCCTGGTTCTACAATATCAATGACTTTCTCGTTACCATCCATAGAAAGCCGTGTCAGGGTCACCATGCCAGAAACCAAGAGATAGAATTTGTTATTGGTGTCTTCCTGAAGAAAAATTGCCCGGTTGGCTGATACTTCTTCACGGCGAATAGCGAAAGACAATTCTTGAAGTGATGACTGATTCAGCTGGCTGAAAGGTGCAAAACCCCGAATCTCTGATAACTCCATCGCATTAATCATTTGTGCTCACCTCTTGATATTATTGTATGTAGCGGATCAAATGTACGATCTCTCAACCCGCCAAATGCCTATGGGGTGAATTCTAGAGCGCGTAGTCATTGTTACTATATCACTTAATGAGTAGTTGTCAGGTTAACGCGTTCTTTATTGATCTTTGTCAATTTCAGTTTTGACACAGGTCAATTTTACTGGGGCAGGGTTTTCAGTTCATAAGGTAGGGCCATGCATAGGCTAGAGCTGATGCTGCTGTTTTCGTAGTTTCGTTTGAGCTTCGATTTTTTGTAAAAAGCTGCCCCAGGTTGTTATTCCCAACTTTTTAGCCTGATTGAGGCAAACCAGCAAAAGTTCGGCCGAAATCATCGCATCAGCCGACGCATTATGGCGATCAATATCCATATCGAATCCAAAGTGCTGACACCACGCATCAAGCCCTCGCAGGTTTTTGCCCGGGATTGGGTAGAAGGCGCAAGCGATGTCTTCAAGATCATAAAAAGGGTAGTTTGGCACAGATCCAAGGTGCGACTGAGCCGCCTTATTAAGAATCGCTTTGTCGAAGGGAGCATGAAACGCGATAAGAATTGCATCTTTAGCATATTCGTAAAAGTCGATCAGGCTTTCAGTTATATCCGCCCCTTGCGCAATTTCGCCAGGCACGATTCCATGCACGAGCGTTGCCGCACCCGCTGCAGTGTTTGGTTGAAACAATATCTTTTCGAATTGCCTGCCGTTTTGTATGCGGGCGTTTTCAACCGTCACCGCACCTAAGGCAATAGGAACATCTTTACGAATATTTAAGCCAGTGGTCTCAAAATCCAGGACAACAAATCTGGTATTCAGCAATGACAGTGTTTCATCGGGCCGAGTGGCAGTAAGGGCCTCAATTCTGTTTTTTAGGGTACCGTCGACGTCATTCTGTAGACGGTTACGCCATTTTGGTTTAAACCACTTTGCCATTTCTATGAGTCCTGTTTGCCATGTCGTCAATGCATCTATAACTGGTAACGAACTTCCAGCTTCTGTTGCAGTCTTTGTGCCTGGCGAAATGCTTCTTTTAAAATCCTTTTATCCAGTGGGTTAAGCGTTTCGGGGAGCACCAGATTACTGGGGGGCACGCCAGATTTACTTTGTTCGTAATGATGCTTCATGCGGATGGTTTGGATAAAGCTGTAGGCTTCTGTCCAGGCGGCGGCATCTTGCTCATTCACATTTTTCAATGCCACCAATGCTGCCAGCCGTTCCATCGTGTTTGGAATAACGATGCCATTGGCAATAGCTAAAATTCGCAACCCTTCGATGAACGGACTTAAACCCTGTGTTTTAAGGTCGATGACTCTACCAGCCTTTGATTTCTTGGTGGTGAACTGTCCGAACATATTTAGCGGTGGCCGGTTACGCAACGCACTGGCGGCCAGCATTTTTTGGCAGAGCGTGTTATTGGCAATCTTCTTGACCAGATGCTCCTGCAGCTCGGCAACGGTGTCCTCGTCGCCCCAGACCGCACGTATATCAAATAAAATGGTTGAATTAAGCAGGTTCTCTGGGGTGGTTGATGCCACCAGTTTGCTGAATTTGGCTTTCCATTCGTCTAGCGTCAGACAAAGTTCAGGGTTAGAAGCCATAATGTTGCCTTTGCATAAAGGAAAGCCACAGAAATCGAGTTTCTCGTTGACGATTCCTGCATAGTCCAGTAATGCCTGCCTGTCGGTTTCTTTTTCATGGTCACCAGAGGTATGAAAGAGAATGCCGTTATCCTGATCAGTGACAAGGGTTTGCTCCATACGCGCTTCGCTGCCAAAACTAAGCCAGGTGAAATCTGGCACATTGCCCTGATAGCTGGCGCTGGTAAGCTCTAGCACCCGCCGTACGGTGTAATCATTGAGTAACGTTGTGATACGGTTGATTTGCAATACAGACGCGCCATGCGCCAGCATGTTGTTGACCAGGCCGGGTATGTCTTCACGAATCAGGTTGATTGCATCATAACTGGGGGCATTACCCAGTGCTCTGGCCAAATGCACCAGGTTTACCCGTTGCAGCGAAAAAATATCCCGCTCTGATATGACGCCTGCCAATTCTCCGTGCTCATTTACCAGACAGACATGTGCGAAGTGGTGCTCTGCCATCAATAAAGCGGCGTCGAAGGCTGTCGCGTTAATCGGTAATGACTTCGGGTTGTGGGTCATCACCTGGCTGAGCGCGATGGATAAATCTTCATGGCCATCGGCAATTACCCGTCGCAAATCCCGTAAAGTAAAAATACCGATGGGGCGGCGGGTTTCGCTGGTGGCGACCATGCTGCCGATATTGTTGGCGTGCATAAGCTCAACTGCCTTACGCAGAGGCGTATCGGGGGCACATACTATAGGATTTTTACGGGAAAATTCAGCCAGAAGCGTATCCAGCGAATAGCCTTCCCGCAGATGATCAGAAGCCTGTGATTTAAATCGTTTATTGGCCTGATCAAGTAAACTGCTGATGCCACGAATAGCAAAATCGCGGAAAACATCGCTCTCGGTAAAAACGGTGACGAATGATTCGCGACTGATGATAAAACAAAAGCAGTCTTCATGGGCCCGGTAGCAGGTACGGGTTGCGCGCTCTCCTAACAGCGCGGCCATGGGAAAGCACTCGCCTGGTTGTAGCGTTAACGTCACATTGCCAGCATTTGCGGCAGTAGCCTGGCGCTCGCCTCGCACCAGACCCTTTTTGAGAATATAAAGCGATTCAACACAGCCGCTATCCGGGCCAATGATGATATCGTCTTTATGGTAGAAGGCGATTTCAGAGTGCTCGACGAGGTAGCTAAGCTGATGCAGCTCCATTTGGTTGAATGGTGCATGCTTTTGCAGAAAGTCGACTAGATTGCGTGTGTTATGATACGACGTTGCTTTTTCAGATAGGCGGGTAGTCATGATAATTTAAGCCCTTTCTCTTGATTTTGCAGTAGTCAGTACCATCAATGTATTAGCGATAAGTATAATGTACGATTCGAACTATATACTTAATGGCAAGCCATTTTGGGCCGGCTGGGCTTGTGTAATTTACCTGAGGGCAGTCTGTCTTCTATAAAATAGTTGCCGTAGCAGTAAAGAGGAATTCGTTATGACAGAAACGGATGAAGAGAATAATTTCTTCGAAGAGATGAAAGATGTAAAGCCGTTGCCAAATGCGCCAAAGGCTGATGTGGGTAAGAAGCAAGTGCTCACACCAGGACATGAGATTAGAAGAATGGCGGCAGTACGAGCCAAGTTTCTCGATCTTAATCCGTTGGTGGTGTCGGAGCATATTGACCTGCTAGGCCCTAATGACATCCTCGATTTTCGCCGTCCTGGCGTACAGCTGGGTGTGTATAAGAAGCTGCGTCTGGGGAAATATGATATTGAAGCCCGTCTGGATTTGCATCGCCAGACCGTTGAAAGTGCCCGGTTAGAGGTGTTCCGTTTTGTGCGTGATTGTCATCGCTATGGCCTGAGAACGGTCATTATTCTGCACGGTAAGGGCGACCGCAACCCGGATAAAGTAGCCCTGTTAAAAAGCCATCTGGCAAATTGGTTGACAGAGCTGGACGAGGTTATGGCATTCCACTCAGCCCAAAAACATCATGGGGGGACAGGTGCCGCCTATGTGTTGTTACGTAAAAACGAACAGGAAAAGCAAAATAATCGCGAACGGCATGGTTTGAAGTGACGCTTTGTAGAATCACGCTGTATGGCACAAAGCTATTTGCGTCAGAAATATGCCAGTTAGTAATCCGGGAAAGAGGGGGGATAGCGAAAATTTTTAAGCCAATGTCCCTCTCGCACTATCTCAATCGCGCTATCTGGTTAATAATAGATTCATCTCACTGCCATCAGCGCGAAGTATTGTCTGATGTCGGTGTCCCTTAGCTCAGTCCTATCGGCTGTTAAACTACACTCCTAATTGAGGAAAGGCCAAGTACATGAAATTTGAATTCCCCGTCATTGTAATCGACGAAGATTTTCGTTCGGAAAATATCTCCGGATCAGGTATACGTGACCTTGCCGAAGCGATTGGCAAGCAAGGGTTCGAGGTGGTTGGCTTTACCAGCTATGTTGACTTGTCTGCCTTTGCCCAGCAAGCCAGCCGGGCATCCTGTTTTATACTATCCATTGATGACGAAGAGTTTGGTGATGGCTCGGCAGAAGAAATTGATACAGCGCTAAAGGCGCTGCGGGAATTTATGAACGAAGTGCGCAAGCGCAATAAAGATATCCCGATCTTTTTATATGGTGAGACGCGAACGTCAAGACATATCCCCAATGATGTGTTGCGAGAGTTGCACGGTTTTATTCACATGTTTGAAGATACGCCAGAGTTTGTTGCCCGGCATATCATTCGTGAAGCCAAAAAATATCTCGAATCTTTGGCGCCGCCGTTTTTCTCAGCATTGATGGACTACGCCAGTGACAGCTCATACTCCTGGCACTGCCCTGGACACTCTGGCGGCGTGGCATTCTTGAAAAGCCCGGTAGGGCGCATGTTCCATCAGTTTTTTGGCGAGAATCTGCTACGGGCTGACGTTTGTAACTCGGTAGATGAACTCGGGCAGTTGTTGGATCACACCGGCCCTGTTGCCCAAAGTGAGCAAAATGCGGCACGCATATTCAATTGCGATCACTTGTTCTTCGTTACCAATGGTACCTCTACATCCAATAAAGTTGTGTGGCACTCAACGGTTGCCCCTGGCGACATCGTGGTGGTAGATCGTAACTGCCATAAGTCGATACTGCACTCCATCATCATGACAGGGGCAATACCCATATTTCTGATGCCAACGCGCAACCATTACGGCATTATCGGGCCGATTCCCAAATGCGAATTTTCGCCTGAATCGATCCGTGCAAAAATCGAAGCGAATCCTTTTGCCCGGGAAGCAGAGAACAAGAAACCACGTATACTGACGATTACGCAAAGCACCTATGATGGCATTCTCTATAATGTCGAAGAGATTAAAGATTTACTTGGCTCGACAATCGACACCTTGCATTTTGATGAAGCCTGGTTGCCCCATGCGACTTTCCACAGTTTTTATCACAATATGCACGCCATCGGTGAGGGGCGTCCTCGTTCTGACGATACACTTGTTTTTGCAACCCAGTCGACCCATAAGCTATTGGCTGGCCTGTCTCAGGCATCGCAGATTCTGGTGCAAAACGCCAGTAAGCGAACGCTGGACACGCATCGCTTTAATGAGTCCTACTTGATGCACTCATCCACCAGCCCTCAGTATGCCATTATTGCCTCCTGTGACGTTGCTGCCGCGATGATGGAAGCACCGGGTGGCACTGCGCTGGTAGAAGAGTCACTTTTAGAGGCGCTGGATTTTCGTCGTGCGATGCGCAAAGTTGATGACGAGTTCGGCGATGATGAGTGGTGGTTTAAAGTTTGGGGGCCGGATTATCTTGCCGATGAAGGAATAGGCGAGCGTGAAGATTGGGTAATTCAAAAGGATGATACCTGGCACGACTTTGGTGATATTGAGTCTGGCTTCAACATGCTTGACCCCATCAAAGCAACGATTATTACCCCCGGATTAAACCTGAAAGGTGATTTTGATGAGGTGGGTATTCCTGCGGCGATTGTCAGCAAATATCTTGCTGAGCATGGCATCATCATCGAGAAAACCGGGCTGTATTCATTTTTTATTATGTTTACCATTGGTATTACCAAAGGCCGCTGGAACTCGATGGTTACAGAGTTACAGCAGTTTAAAGACGATTATGATCAAAACCTGCCTTTGTGGCGGATCTTGCCAGAATTTGCCAAGAAAAATCGTCAGTATGAAAAAATTGGCCTGCGTGATTTGTGCACCCGCATTCACCAGTTTTATAAGCAATATGATGTGGCACGTATTACCACCGACATGTACTTGTCAAACATTGAACCGGCTATGATTCCTGCAGAAGCATGGGCGCGCATGGCACATCGTGATGTCGAGCGTGTTTCAATTGATAAAATTGAAGGCAGAATTACGGCGATGCTGGTGACGCCATATCCACCAGGTATACCATTAATGGTACCGGGTGAGCGATTCAACAGCACGGTGATTAAGTACCTGCAGTTTGTTCGTGCCTTTAACTCTGAGTTTCCTGGCTTTGAAACCGATGTGCACGGCCTGGTAAGAGAGCGTGTAGATGGCGTTGATAGTTACTTCATTGATGTCGTAAAAGAGTAATATCCAAACAGGCAGAAGAAGCAGGTTTGCGCTTTTTCTGCCCTTTCTTCTCTACGTATCATCTGTTAAAACTGCTGCATTAACCCCATACCAAGCTCGGTATACTCTTCTGCGATAGACTGGTTGCCTGAAGGCGTGGCGATATCCTGATCGTATCGTTGATATCGAATCGTTGCGAAATAATTTAAATTGTTTGCCAACGGCATCAGCCAGGTCACACCGGCGCTAAAGCCATCGGCATCGTTTTCAAAATTACCGGAGATATCATCAAATTCATTTTCTTCTGACTCTCCACTGTCATCGGGCTTTACTCCAATACTGTTCTCGGCATTTAAAAACGCATAGGCAAGAGAAAAGCTTAAACTGCCAGCCTGCTCAAATATGAAACTGTAGCTGGCACCCAGATAGGGCCCGGTTTCTTCATAGGTGTCCCGAAAATTAACTGCAGTGGGTACTTCGTCGTTGTTGCGGGGGGTGAAGTCTATTTTTGTTTTGCCTGTTTTATAACCGGCAAACAGTGTAAGAGGGTCAATGGGTCTAAAGCCAAATGTGAGGTCGTATTCTGCACGGCTGGCGGAGCCGGTTTCTTCTTCTTCACTGACATCTGCATCAGAGATTGACCAGTCGCCATAAGCGGCCACATAAAATCGGTCAAAGGTTAAGCCACCGCCAGCGCGTAGCATATAAAAAGACAATCCCTGATCGAGCAACTGGCTGAACTTTTGTTCTTTTTGGGAAATCCCCAATTGGCCAAACGGCGTGAGTGTATACGTGGCTTCTTCTGTATATGCCGCCTGGCTGGTCAGTAGACCAGATAATAAGAGACAAGTGCTTAGCGGACGTAGTTTCATGGGCATTCCTTGTTGTTTTATGTAAGGGTCTTTTGCTTTTGGCGCGAGCCATATCAAATTTATTGTGAGGGAGTGTGCTAAAATGCCGGCGCCTTTGCGGGGCTTAGGTAGAAATTAGCAGTAAATCATCATTGAGGTAAAGAAATGGCAGTCATTCGTTGGGTATTAGGTCGCATCATTCTGTTGCTTAACTGGGTGTTTAGTCCCCGTGGCATCAAGCGAACGCCGCTTGAGCAAAAACTGGTTGACGAAAAAACCAAAGATCTGGTGCTGTACCAGTATGAAGCTTGCCCATTTTGCGTCAAAGTCAGACGGGAAATGAAGCGTAAGACAATCAATATAGAATTGCGCGATGCTAAGCGTAATGAACAGTATAAAAAAGAGCTGGAAGAGAAGGGGGGGCGCTTACAGGTTCCCTGTCTCAAATTAACGGAGAATGGCCAGGATCGCTGGTTGTATGAGTCGGGTGAAATCATTCAGTTTTTACAGCAGCGCGTTGCCTAAAGCCCGCCTGTTTTTTGAAAATATCTGGGTGCTCGTCTGCCGCAATCCAAGCGGCAGGCGGTACTCGAAAGTCTTGCATGCCCTTGGTAGAAAGTAAGGCTCTAATCTTTCTGAATCATTAGTCAATGATTGCTTGCGTTCTTATTCATCAATAAATTGTGCCCGGTAATCGCCTGGGGTTAAGCCTGTCCAACTTTTAAAACTGCGGTGGAAAGACCGGGCCTCGGTAAAGCCGATGCGTGTTGCAATCTCTTGTAGCGACAGCGCCGGGGATTTCAAGTATTCCTCAGCCATCTCCTGCCGTACATCATCTAAGAGCGTTTGATAACTCAGCCCCTCTGCCGCCAGCTTGCGTTGCAATGTGCGGGTGTTCATATCGAGTAATTCGGCCACCATGTCCTTACGTGTGATACCGTCTGCCAGTTTTTGCCGAATGGCCGATTTCACTTTTGTCTGTAAGCGAGTATCTGCATCAGAAATCGCGTTCATTTTGTGTCTTGCATGATCCTCTAACGTACGGCGCAAACTTTGGTCGGGCTGTCGTAACGCGATGTTCAGGTGTGCTTTGGCAATAATCACGCAGTTCTGCGGTTGATCAAAAAGCACCGGACAGGCAAAAGCGGTCTCGTATTCTCGGCGCAGCGATGGACTACTTAAAGAATGTTGCAGCTGGATTTGAACTGGAGGGATTTTGGCATTGGCCAGCCAATGGCTGTAATTCACCCAGGAGTATAAAACGTTATCCACCATTTGTTCCCGAACCTCTTTGTCCGGGTAAGCACAATCCCAAATAACTTTCAGGTTATCCCCAGACTCTTCCAGGGTAGTCACACCCATATCACCAACCAGTTTTTCGTAAGGAATGATTTGTGCGATGGCTTCGCGCAAAGTCGCGCAACTCATGGTGATATAGCCCAAAACATTGTAAGAGCCGGGTTGCACAAACTGACCACTCTTCAGGCCGAGCAATGGGTCGCCAGATTGCCGGATAAATTCTTTGATCAAAGCCTGAAACTGAACCCCAGTGATGCGCTCGCTTTCTTTGTCTATGAGTGACGCTGGTATGCCTGAGTTTTGTAGTGCTACTTTGCAGTTTAACGACATAGCTTCGGCAGTGCGTAAGTACTGGCGCACCGCCGGAATAGAGGCATAGCCAAGATGTTTCAGGGGTTGAGGTACCGTCTTTTTAGTCATTGTTTCATTATAGAAGATTCGGTGGTAATGCCATGTTCGCATCGCTGTCGTGATTTGACGGCAGCGCTGTCTCGATTCGTCAGTGACCGGCGTTGATATTTCTATATCATAGTCTGTTATACACAGATCAAATAACTGATTTTTTACAAAACTGATTATTAGTCTACAGCATATTGCCGACAATATCGGCGCTATAAATAAGGGGAATAGAATGCGACGCTGGAACGGATGGGGTGACGAGGCAAATAGCATGCAGTTGCCAGAAAATGGCGGGCAATTTTTACGGGACCGAATTGGTCAGGCGACGCCTCTGCCTGATGTGGATATGGCATCAGTTATCGCGAAAGTGCCTGCGACCCGCTTGCCTCCTCATGACTTGGTGGTAACCAAAGCGGAAGACCGGCTGCGTCACGCCAGAGGGCAGAGCCTGCCAGATTGGCTAGCCATGCGCAGTGGGGATTTTGGTGTTTTTCCCGATGGTGTTGCTTACCCTGAGACCGGTGATGAAGTCGCCCAGTTACTGGCGTATGCGGCGAAGCATAAAGTGGTGGTGATTCCTTATGGTGGTGGCACCAGTGTGGCCGGGCACATCAACCCAACTGCGTCGGACAAGCCGGTGTTAACCATTGATGTGGGTCGCATGAACCGCTTGCTGGAATTGGATGAAGAGAGCCAGATTGCCACTTTTGGTGCCGGTACACCCGGACCCCAGGTTGAGTCTCAGTTGCGTGCCCGTGGCTATACCCTGGGTCACTTCCCCCAGAGTTTTGAGCTGTCGACACTGGGGGGATGGGTAGCCAGCCGCTCCAGTGGACAGCAATCATTGCGATATGGTCGTATCGAGCAAATGTTTGCCGGTGGCAGTATTGAGACACCTAAAGGGCGCATGGATATTCCTACCATACCCGCTTCATCGGCCGGGCCGGATATTCGTGAAATGATCATGGGCTCTGAAGGGCGTATGGGGATCATTACCGATGTGAAAGTGCGGGTTACGCCGCTGGCAGAAAAAGAAAAATTCTATGTGATCTTTTATCCGGATTGGAAGAGCGCTAAAGATGCGGCCCGAAAACTGGTGCAAAGTAAAATACAGTTGTCGATGTTGCGATTGAGTAATGCGATTGAGACCGAAACCCAGTTGGCACTGGCCGGCCATGAAAAGCTGATTGCCTTGCTGGAAAAGTTTTTATCGATTCGAGGGGCGGCCGAAGGCAAGTGCATGATGACGCTAGGGATCACCGGGTCGAAAGCGCAGTGCAGCGCATCGCTGAGTCAGGTAAAGAAAATGACCAGTGCTTATGGTGGCATTTATACCGGCACACATTTAGGCGACAAGTGGGCAGAGAAGCGCTTCAATATGCCATATCTGCGTGAAGCCTTGTGGGAGAAGGGCTATGCGGTAGACACCTTAGAAACAGCGACAGACTGGGATAACGTCGATAACTTACTCAATAAAATCGAAAACAGCCTGCGTCACGGTCTAGAAGATAAAAACGAAAAAGTGCACGTTTTTACACACCTTTCACATTTTTATAGTCAGGGATGCAGCATCTACACCACATACGTTTTTCGTAATGCAGACAGTTATCAGAGCACCCTGGCACATTGGCAGAAGCTTAAATCAACCACATCGGAAATCATTGTCAATAATCGCGGCACCATTAGTCATCAGCATGGCGTTGGTAAAGATCATGCGCCGTACATGCCTGTTGAAAAAGGGGAGCTAGGTATGGGGGCAATTCGTGCGCTGGTGAACGAGTTTGATCCGGATGGCATGCTGAACCCTGGCACGCTGCTAATCGACTAAGCCCTTGTAAGCCTCTTGATGGGCAACCTGTGAGTGATGACTATGACAACCTTCGACAATAAATTCTGGCAGCCTGGCGGCCGTGAACAGGCGATATCTTCTTTGCAGCATCAGGCGTTAAATTTGATGGCTGAAAATGCAGAGTGGGACTTGGTAGTAATTGGTGGCGGTATCACGGGGGCAGGTATTTTTCGTGAAGCCACCAGGCGCAAGTTAAAAGTGCTACTGGTAGAGCAAAAAGATTTTGCGTGGGGTACATCCAGTAAATCGTCGAAAATGGTGCATGGCGGGTTGCGCTATCTGGGATCGGGGCAGTTCGGGCTCACGCGGGATTCAGTGCATGAACGCCAGCGACTGATGACTGAAGTGCCCGGGTTGGTTGATCCGCTTAATTTTCTGATGGGGCACTACAAGTTCAAATTCCCCGGGCCTCGTATATTTAATTTGCTGCTTACTATCTACGACTGGATGGCGGGTAAGCGCAACCATCGATATGTGAAGGGCGATGGCTACAGTCTGTTGGCACCTGGATTAAAAAAGCAGGCGCTCAGTGGTGTCACCCAATTTGGTGATGCAGTGACCGATGATGCGCGCTTGGTCATGCGTGTGCTGAATGAAGGGCGTCAGGAAGGCGGCGTTGCCATTAACTATCTCTCGGCAAAAAAGATTGAACGACAAGAGGGCAAACTTACAGGCGTGCAGCTATGTGATCAGGAGACAGGTTCTGTTTTTACAGTAAACTGTAAAGCGGTTGTGAATGCCACCGGAGCATGGACTGATACGTTAAGAACCCAAAGTGGTGCTGATAGCGTTATACGGCCGTTGCGCGGCAGCCACCTGATATTTCCTCAATGGCGTTTGCCGGTGTCATACTCCGTTAGTTTCTTTCATCCTGAAGATCACCGGCCCGTTTTCCTGTTTCCCTGGGAAGGCGTTGCCGTGGCTGGCACGACGGACCTTGATCACCAACTGCAGGCAGATGCTGAAATTGCCATCACCCAGTCTGAAGTTGACTATCTGCTAGCGGGTATCAATGCGCAGTTCCCGTCGGCCAAAGTTTCAGAAAGTGACGTGATCGCAAGCTATGCTGGCGTGCGGCCGGTGGTTGGTTCTGGTGCACTCAATCCTTCCAGCGAAAAGCGAGAGCACTCGATATGGGATGATCAGGGTATGATCAGTGTCGCAGGTGGCAAACTCACGACATTTCGATTAATTGCGTTGGATGTGCTGGCAGAAGTATCCCGCTATATACCGGATTTTGCCGTGGAAGCATCGGATAATACTATTTTTAAAGATCAGTGCACGCTGCCGCAGTTAAGTGAACAGAACGAACAGAAGCCGATGCCAGACAGGCTGACTTCCGTTGCACTAAAAAGACTGCTAGGGCGTTATGGCGGAGTGTGTCGTGCTATGGTCGCCAACGCGGCACCAGAGCAGTTGCATCGAGTGCACACGACTGACACCTTGTGGGCAGAAGTTGCGTGGGTATTACAACACGAAGCCATTGTGCATCTTGACGATGTCATGCTTCGACGTACACGGCTAGGCTTGCTGATTCCCCAGGGAGGAAAATGCGTTCTACCGCAGATAAAACTGATGTGTAAGCAGTATCTCGGCTGGGATGAACGACGCTGGCACAAAGAGCTGGCAGACTATTTAGAAATCTGGCAGAAGTACTATTCTTTGCCGAAGTTTCAACAGTGCGGATTGGAGGACGTGTCTAAGTCGGATGCCAGACATTCCATGGTGGCAGCGTTATGAGTACCGCCAAAAGAAACATACTGGCCATCGATAATGGCACCCAAAGCGTTCGCGCGCTGTTGTTTGATGCTGAAGGCAATCTACTGGGGAAGGGCAAGCAAGAGATCGAACCATACTTTTCAGAAAATCCGGGATGGGCCGAACAACACCCGGATTATTATTGGTCCAGCCTGCAACAAGCTTGTGCAAAACTGTGGGAAAGTATCGATGTCTCTAAAGCTTCCATTGCTGGGGTGACAGTCACCACACAAAGAGGTACGGTCATTAACCTCGACAAAGACGGAAACCCATTGCGTCCGGCAATCGTCTGGCTCGATCAGCGCCACGCCACCGATATCGCGCCGGTGCGAGGCCCCTGGGGGCTGATGTTTAAAGTCGCAGGTGTGCAAGATACGATCACGCGCTTTCAAGAGAAATCACAAGCGAACTGGATGTTGCAGCATCAGCCTGAGCTTTGGGCAAAGACACATAAGTTTTTATTGTTGTCGGGTTTTCTTACTTACAAGCTCACTGGAGAATTAAAAGACTCGGTCGGGTGTCAGGTAGGCTACATACCTTTTGATTATAAGAAACTGGATTGGGCCAGCCCTCGAGATTGGCGCTGGCAGGCGCTGCCGATTCGCCGAGACATGCTGCCGGAGCTGGTGCAGCCCGGGCAAGTATTGGGCAGAATCACGGCGGAGGCCGCAGCCTTTACCGGTATTCCCGAAGGGTTGCCATTGATAGCGGCCGCCTCTGATAAGGCTTGTGAAATTATCGGCTCCGGTGGTAACCGGCCAGATATTGGCTGTATGAGCTACGGCACGACGGCAACCATTAACACTACAAGTCGTCGTTATATTGAACCCATCAAATACATGCCACCCTATCCGTCAGCGATACCTGGGTCTTATTGCACCGAAATCATGATTTATCGTGGATTCTGGATGGTCAGCTGGTTTAAAAAAGAGTTTGGCCTGCGGGAGCAAAAAATAGCCGAGCAGCGCGGTATTCAGCCAGAGCAGCTGTTTGATGAGTTAATCAGTAAAGTACCTGCCGGCTCAATGGGGTTGATGCTGCAGCCATATTGGTCACCGGGGGTAAGAGATCCGGGTCCGGAAGCAAAGGGCGGTATTATCGGGTTTGGTGATGTGCATACCCGCGCCCACATTTATCGGGCAATTCTAGAAGGGCTGGCCTACGCCCTGCGGGAAGGGCGTGATCGCATCGAAAAGCGCAGCGGTGTACCCATAACGACGCTGCGTGTGGCAGGAGGTGGCTCGCAAAGTGATGTGGCCATGCAATTAACGGCCGATATTTTCGGGTTGCCGGCAGAACGGCCGCATACTTACGAAACATCCGGATTAGGGGCTGCCATTGATGCAGCCGTCGGACTGGGCATTCATCAAGACTTTGATCAGGCGGTGTCTTCCATGACCCGCATAGGCAAGGTGTTTGAGCCTCAAGCCGATGCAGTGCAAACCTACGACCGTCTTTACAATGAGGTGTATTTAAAAATGTACAAGCAGCTCCAGCCGTTGTACAAATCGATCCGAGATATTACCGGTTATCCGCGCTGAATCCTCGCAACTCTGGGATGAAATGAGAGTTTTCTGCAGACAATAAAAAAGGGCGATCTTAATTCAGATCGCCCATAAGATAAGGACTAAAAAACGAACAACATTTGCTACTCTTCCTAACAAATTCTTTGTGGACAACGACCCGTAAAAAACGGCGGAGGTACTGCTCAACCCTCCGCCCATGGGGGATACTACTCAAATCCACATCTTCAATATAGGTCGCGCAAGCCGAATCGTCTGTTGTCTTGCGGTGATAAAATGTCAGCATTTGTAACGGAAGTTTGCGTGGCGGTTACAGGGCATCGATGGTCGTCTGTGGTGGGGCTTTGTTGGCATCAAACCAGAGCGGTGATTCTTTTAAACAGAAGGTGAGAGCGGGATGTCGAGACTAAATGTGGCGCCTCGCTCTGGCAAGCTGTGCACACTAATACGGCCTTTCAATATGTTTTCGGTCATGTTGTGGGCGATATTCAGGCCCAAACCGCTGCCGCCTTGTCCCAGTTTAGTCGTAAAAAAAGGATTAAAGATAACATCCAAATGCTCTGCTGGAATACCTCGACCATTGTCTTGTATTTCAATGTGCACCAGATTGTCACCACGGCGCTTTGCCGAGATGCATATTTGATCATCGACAGACCCGGGTAGCCCGTGAATGATGGCATTGTTTATCAAATTGGTAATGATCTGCCCCAGCGGACCAGGGTAACTGTTTAATTCGATGCTATCGGTGATATCAACAATGATCTTTACCGGCAGTTTCTTCAGTGTGGGCTTCAGTGTCATAACGACTTCATTCACCAGTGTGGCCAGATCGAAAACGCGACGTTGTTCGCTTGTTTGATCCACCGCGACCTGTTTGAAACTTGCGATAAGGTCAGATGCCCGGTTGAGATTACGGCTAATGATGTCGCTGCCCAGGGTCGCGTCACTTAAATAGGAACTCAATTTCTCTTCGGTGAGGGTTTCATCGCGAAGTAGTTTTTCAATTACCTGGGTCTGATCCTGTAAAGTGGAGGCGGCCATCAGACCATTGCCAATAGGCGTGTTCAGCTCGTGTGAAATGCCTGCAACCAGCGCGCCCAGGCCAGCTAGCTTTTCTGATTTTACTAATTCAGATTGGGCTACCCTTAAGCTTTTCAGTGCGTTTTTGAGCTCATCGTTGGTGCTTTCCAGTTCTCTGGTACGTAACTGAACTCTGCTTTCTAGCTGTTCATTTAATTCTTGCAGTTTGGCTTCGTTGCGCCTTTTATCGGTGACATCCTGAATCAGTGTCAGGTAAGCAACGGGTTGATTTCCTGCCAGAACAACGGTTGCCTGTAGCATCTGGCATTGTAGCTTGTCACCAAGCCGTGTCTGGAGTGTATGTTCACTAGAGGCTGGTGACTTGCCTGCTGCCAGCTCCCGTAGTGTATGTAGCAGCTGCTGTAGTGCTGCTGGAGGCACTTTCGAGACTGCCTCTTCCCGGGTGTAGCCAAGCATTTTTACCAGCGTTGCATTCCACTGCAGAACCATGTAATCAGGGTCCCATTCGATAATACCAATGGGGCTTTGGTTGAGCAGCTGTTTATAACGCTGCTCCCGTGCCAGAATAGTTTGCTCCCGCAGCTTAATCGCTGCCGCTGTTTGCTGTTGGTGCTCTGCCATCTCGGCAAACTCGCTGATGCGGCTGTGATGCACTGGCAAATTGTAATCACCCTCTGCCAGGCGTTTGGCATAATGGGTATAAATGTGAAATTTATTACTAAATACACTGGCGATAACGGTACCGAAAACAATGGCAGCCAATAGGGCGATAATTGCCGAAGTCAGCAATACCGCTAAGGTGGCGCTTGTTTGCTGCGCCATTTGCAATGTTTCTTCGGCGACGATAATTACCCACTGCGGACTGTTCAATCGTATGGATGTACCAAACATATCCTTCTGCATGAAGGTGTAGTTTTCGCTCATTGTTCTTTTACTGGCAGAACGGAACAGGTTTAGGTTTGCCAGATTTATCTGCTGATCGCTGTAGGCGGAGTTGGGGTGGGCAATTAACTGGCCCTTTTGATCCAGAATCATAATGGTGAGAGATTGCTGTTTGGCGAGGCTGGCGGCAAGGGATGGCAGCCCGCTGATGCTGATTTCACCAATTAGGGCACCGCTGGTCAGGGGAATGATGTAGGCAATCGACAAACGCCCGTTGACAGTCGATAAAAAAGTACCAGACCATTGGCTTTTCTTGGTCGCCACACTAGCGCGATAGAAGGGTAGATGAGACATATCCAAACCCTCGTAATTACTGGTCAGATGGCGTCTGACCATTGGCAGCACCGTAACATTTACCAGCCCCGCTTCATCCGTTAAATACAGTGCGTCAAAGAAGGTGTTTGTCGTGTAGAACTTATCCAGCAATTGCGTTGTTTCTTCTTTGCTGGCATCTGGGTCTATCAGCGATGCTACCAGGCTCAGGTTGGAACTGGCATTAGTGAGTATGAGATTAATCTGCTCGGTAAGAGCAACGGCAATTGATTCCTGATGGTTTATATTGTTTTGCTGTATCTGAGGTCTGACAAACACATACGTCAGAATACCAATGATAATAATGGGCAAAAGTGAGGCCAACAAAAACTGGAAAGACAGAAAGTACTGCAGCGGATAACTGCTTATTTTACGCTTTTTAAGTTTTTCGGTTTGCATGATTGTGCTACAGGCCTTTAACAAATCACAGGTAGAGCCGCTGGTTAACTGCCTGTCGATGTAAGAGGTTTCCCAGGCAAATTAATCGCCGGTTTACTATTTTTGTAAACGAAACTTTCCATCAACAATTTGCGTAATGTATGTCTTGGTGCTGGCATCGCCGGTCGGGCTAAATGTGATGTCCCCGCCAATTCCTTTAAATGTACGAATACTTAACAGCGTGTCCTTCAGACCTCCTTTAGTGGTCGTTTTCTCTAGTGCGTTAAGTACGACATTGGTGGCATTGTAGGCGACTAACCCCGGAAATCCCGGCTCTTGTTTAAAGCGTTGCAGGAATTCTGAGCGAAATTTTAAGTAGTCAGAATCTTGGCTGTCCCGGTCGAGATATTGCGGGACGATCGTCCCATCCACGTAACTGCCGCCTAGCTCTACCAGCCTTTCTGTGCCTGCCCACTCGGATGTGGCAAGCATTTGTTGCGGATTACGTTGTCTAATGTGTTTCGCCAGCAAAGCCGCATCGACAGAATTAACAACCATAACAACAACATCTGCAGGCTCTACCAACAAAGCATCGGCTATTTTCCCAAAGGCCAGGTCATTACTCGACTCAAATGATTTTCTTACTTTTAGTGAGGCACCCTGGGCTTCTATTGCTGCGGTAAAGTCGTCTAGCCAGTCTTCAGTATAGGCTTTATTTCTTATGTCGTAGATGGCAGAAAAACTCCTCACACCTTTTTCCTGACGTAAAAAATTGGCGGTAACAGCGGCATGATCACGGGTGGCGGATAGTGTTCTAAAGAAATAATCATCAATATTGGTGAGTTTATTGGTAGTCACGGTTGCCCCCATCATTAACGTTTTGTTTTGGTTAATGATATCGACGCTGGCGATGGCCATTGCGCTGGTCATAGGGCCGATGATGGCGTCCACTTTGGCGGCAACTAATTCTTCAACGGCAGTCTTTGCCAGGCTTTCTGTTTGTTTGTCATCTTTTAAAATGATTTCAATAGGTTTGCTTTGAATCCCCCCTGCGGCGTTACGCTGCTCCACGGCTAGAATGAATCCGTTTCGACCTGCTACGCCCAGGTCGGCAACTTTGCCTGATGTGCCGCCAACAAACCCCAACACAATTGGCCGGGGGTCTTCACAGCCAGTAAGACCTGCAAACAAGAGCAATGAAAAGGTCAGTTTAATGGCGCGATGCAAGCAGAATATGGTTGTTTTACGCATGTCACCCCCTGTGTTGCCAAATGTAAAGGCTGCAACTAAAAAAAAGCCAGTACCCACGTTGTCGTGCTGATGGCAGCGGCATAACCAACACTGAACGCTGCGCGGTGCTGAAGATCTTTTGAGTATAGACGCTAACGAGACTTATGCCGTGCGAAGAGGGACAGAGGGGCGTTGGGAAATGAAGGCAGACGAATCGGGCGCTTTGCGTATACCCGCGATCGTCTGCCACGGGCTTTATTGTGAAGGCTCTTCCTTTCTGTATTCCACTTTATTACCTACGACAACCACTTTTGATTCACCCATCAACCAGTCTCGGTCATAGGGGCTTATCAGGTAAACCGCGGTCACAGATACATAAAAAATACCAAACAACCAAGAGTAGGCAAACGTTGCAATAGCAATAAACACAACCCCTAAAATGGATAAGTGGAATTTCAGTGATTCAGCTTCTGGTAGGGCGCTTAGATGAGGACTGAGCAGTAACATTGCAACGCGACAAGTTGCATAGACCGATATTGTAAAGACCAGGAAAACGAGAATTGAATGCCAGTTAAGACCCGTCACCAGAAAGTTAACGAGAGAGAAAGCCAGGGACACTTGCGTAAGACGCAGAGGCGTCTTGTCACTTATTTTTAGATTCACCATTATAACCTCACTTATTGTCATATCACCTGAAAACACCGAAAGTAAACTTTGTGCAGATTTCAGGCAAATTCGAACATTGCCGAGAAATAAACATCGCACCTAACCAGCCTTCGCCAACACAGTTATTCAGGATCTTTAATAGTTGTTTAGATTTGCTAATTTTTCAATAGAAAATTGTCTGGAATTTTCACCAGTCTGGCGTATGTTTAACTGTATTGAAAGTTAATTAAGGAGATGGAAGTGAGCTTGAAGGTGGCGATTACGGGTGCCAATAGAGGAATAGGGCTGGCGCTGGCGAAGTATTATGTCGACCAAGGGCACCAGGTTTACGGGATTTGTCGTCGTGCTTCTGAAGATTTATTAAAGCTAAAACTAAATGTTGTTGAACAAGTCGATGTGGCCGATGACCATGCTGTTGCTGAATTAGCTTCTCGGTTAAAAGGTGTTGAGCTGGATATTCTCATCAACAATGCTGGTGTTTTATCCAATCAAACCATGCAGTTTATGGAATTTGACAGGGTAGTGCAGCAAATTAACGTGAATGCCGTTGGGCCTCTGCGAGTGGTGTCTGCTCTGCGTGATAACCTGAAGCGCGGCAGTAAAATCGCCATGATCACCAGCAGAATGGGGTCTATTGCCGACAACAGTTCGGGGGGATACTACGGATACCGTATGGCAAAGGCCGCACTGAATATGGCCGGAGTCAGTTTAGCCAACGATCTACGGGATGAAGGTATTGCTGTTGCACTGATTCACCCCGGATTTGTTAAGACTGCGATGGTAGGCTACGGAGGCGATATCAGTACCACCGAGGCGGCCCAGCGCATAGCCCGTTTGCTTAGCGGGCTAAATTTACAAAACAGCGGCACTTTCTGGCACTCGAATGGTGAAGTCCTGCCCTGGTAGTGGCTGGCAGGTTTTAACAGGTGGTTGGGCTGAAACACGAGTAAAAGGAAGCATGCGTGCAAGTAAACAGAATTGATCATCTCGTTTTAACCGTAAAAGATATTGAGGCGACCGTTAAGTTCTATTCATCGGTGATGGGTATGAACAAAGTCCAATTTGGTGAAGGGCGAGTGGCTTTAAGTTTTGCTGGCCAAAAAATTAATCTCCACCAATTGGGCGCCGAGTTTGAGCCTAAAGCACAACATGTCAAAACCGGCTCGGCTGATCTATGCTTTATCCTGGATACAGCACTTGAAGAGGCGATCAAAGAGCTAGCGTTAAACGGCGTGCATATCATTGAAGGTCCGGTTCAGAGAACGGGGGCTGTGGGTAGAATCGAATCGGTGTATTTTAGAGACCCTGATGGAAACCTTATCGAGATTGCCAATTATATAAGCGAGTAGGGCGCGTTTATGCCAGGTATCGCGGGAAGATCGAGTGTGGTTATAGCTTTAGCAGAGTTGAATAATCGATGAGCAAAACGGTTAAAGAACTAGAAGTCACTGTTGATCAGCTTGAGTTGGGGATGCGTGTTGTGCGTCTAGATCGTCCGTGGATCGAAACCGACTTCTTAATGCAGGGTTTCATCATCCAGGATCAGTCTGACATTGATGCGTTGGTGCGCCAGTGTGATTCTGTATACATTGAAGCCATCTACGAAACCGTCGCGAAGCCTGAGCGGCGTGAAGCGCCAAAAGGGCTTTTCGCCAGACGGCGTAGCGTGCCACCGCCGGTAAAAGTAGCTGTTCAACCGGCTGGTAGTCTAAAAAAAGCCCGAGTTGCGCGGCCAGCGGCGGGAGAGAAAGTTACCTATATTAACAAGATAAATACCGAGCGCGAGTTACCTGCAGCGCGAAATGCTTATAGCTCGGCGAAGACTGTCGTAAAAAATATCATGGAAGGTATTCGTATTGGCCGTATGCTCGATATGAATCAGGCCCGTGAAACCGTCGACCATATTGTTGACAGTATTTTGCGTAGCAAAGATGCGCTGGCCTGGCTTACCAAAATCAAAGATAAAGATGAATACACTGCCGAGCACTCCCTGAATGTCTGTATTTTATCAGCCACTTTTGCCAGGCATCTTGGGCATGATGAAAAAGAAATAAGAGAAATTGCCCTTTGCGGTCTGCTTCATGACGTCGGAAAGTCGAAAATTCCCGATGAGATTCTTAATAAAGAAGGACGCTTTACGGATGAAGAGTTCGACCTGATGCGACAGCACACGACATTTGGCCGTAACCTGTTAATGTCGCTGCCAAATGCAGATCGCATTGCCATCGATGTGGCGCACAGTCATCACGAACGCCTCGATGGTAACGGTTACCCAAGAGGACTGCAGGCACACCAGATTCCTTACAATGCCAAAGTAATCGCGTTAACAGACAGCTATGACGCAATTACCAGTAGCCGCTGTTACGATAGGGCGCGCGCGTCGATGGAGGCGCTGGATATTATCTACAAGTGCAAGGGCACACAATTTGATGATGAGCTGGCACTGGAGTTTATAAAGTGTATTGGAATTTATCCACCGGGATCGGTCGTAGAGTTCACTAACGGTGAGGTCGGGATTATTGTGTCAACGGATGAAAAAAACAAACTTAGGCCGCGTGTAATTATTGTGTTGGATGCAGACAAAAATCCCGGCAGAGAAAGAATTGTTGATCTGAATAAGGGAGCTGTTGATGATAATCAGCAGCAATACATCATTGCACGTGAAATACCCAACGGACAATTCGGTGTCGATATTCGTGATTACCTGAAAAAAGGACTGGTCATTCAAGGCCAGTCAAAACCACTGGGTTAAGGCCATGACTACAGATAGTTCTACGAATAAGAGAAAGCTGGTACGGTTGCTGTGTAACGCCTCTTTTGGTGATAGCGTTCTTACCTGCAGTGAGCAATCCTTTGTGGCCAAGTCGATTAACTATAATCATCAGGGCATTTGTGTATTCACGTTTCAACGAATACCGGAAGTCGATACACTGGAAATCGGCTTTTCCTATCAGCAGGGCAACGAAGAAGTAGTGGTTGATAAAATCCCCTGCCAGGTTGTCTATGCATTATTTACGGAGACAGGAGATCAGTTCGGATTACGGTTTTTGTGGGACGACATTGATCCAGCGGTGCAGGAAAGGTTGAGACGCATTGAGGCTTTGCTTGAAAAAAATTCGGATGATCAGGACCGGTACGGTTTAAATCATCAGTAGAACGCCGAATTGGAAACAATAATTTAACCCTTAAGACACAACCGCATTTTTACCTTGCTCTTTTGCCTTATACATAAATCGATCTGCCCGTTGAATGATCGTTGAAATTGAGTCATCTGCAGGTGACCATTGTGCGAGGCCAACACTGGCGCTGATGGGCAGTTTGCCGTTTTTGACCTCAGGTATGTCAAGTATTGATTGGCGCACACGCTCGGCGATTGCGCGTGCTTCGTCTTTTGAACTGTTGATTAGCAACAGGCAAAACTCATCACCGCCAAGACGACCAACGGCATCGTTTTCACGAAGTGCCTGCTTCAAAAGCTCTGCTATTAAAATTAAAATCTCATCGCCTTTGGCATGACCAAACTGGTCATTAACCTGCTTAAAATTATCAATGTCTACAATAATAATCGAGAATTCATTGTGATAGCGTTTCGCTCTGGTTAGCTCATCATTACACTCTTGCATAAATTGCCGACGGTTAAGCAAGCCGGTAAGGGGGTCGGTTTGTGCCAGTACCAGCAACTCCCGCTCTAACGCCTTGCGCGCAGTGATGTCTCTGGCCACGCTTAGAATAGTTTTAATGCGGCCGTTTTCATCATATTCAGGCACCACGTGGGATAAAAAGCTACGGGTGCCCAAAGGCGTAGGGAAATCAAATTCTTTTGTGCCAGGCTGCCCCGTTTCGAACACCTTTCGATAAACTGCCGACCACTTGGTCGACAGGTTTTTCGGGAAGCCCAGCTCTTGGTTGGTGTTGCCGATAATTCTGTCTGCCGACCAGCCGGTAGCGCGCTCCGCCGCCTGATTAACATAGAGATAACGTAAATTGGTATCTAATCGCAGAATAACATCCGGAGAATTCTCAGCAATGGAGCGAAAGGTCTGATCTTTACTGATGGCCTGCATCTGCTCGGTTGAAAAAATCCCCCAGAAACTTTGCTGTGTGGGCGGTTCTGAAAGATTATCAAAAAGGCCGTTTTGGTTTGTCCTCTGTGGATCAGAAATAGGGGTGAGGGTACAGGTCCATTGCTTTGTTTTCTTCTGCTCTGTCTGGTAGTAATCACTCACCGTCAGCACGGTTGTAATCTGATTTGTTGACAGCTTGGCGGAGATCGCCTGCTCGATTGAACGAATATCAAAGTTATTTGCCAGCGTATTAATGAGGGCCAAAAAGCCACTGGTGAATTCATGGATTCTCGCCTCACCATTGCTAATGGTCAGCTCAAAGGCTGCAATGCCAGATTTTTCTGCTGCCAGCAGCAGATTGGTGAGAAGTATCGATTGCATTGGAAAAAAGATTCAGATCGTCTGCGAAGTGAAAATTATACTCACTCTTATTGTGGGAAAGGCAAAAATATTTGAAGTTTTTTGTAATGCCAGCTGCGGCGCTGACGGTATCAGTATGTTGTCGTTATATTTTCGCCCTCTCCGGGACAATTATCGGTGGGTCAGCTGTTTTCGGATGGCTGGCACCGGTCTGATACCGGTGCCGTTTTTTTGTAGATATACCAGGAGACACAGCAGCCAATACTGAACAACATAAGGCTGGCCCACAGGCGCCAGACAATAATCATTGAAACTGTCATACCGATCCACATAAACAGCAAAATTCTGTTTCTGACAGCAACAGGAAGGCCTGCGCCACTTTCCCAGGTGGTTACAATTGGCCCCAGCCTGGGGTGGGATACCAGCCAATGATGAAAGCGGTTAGAAGACTTCGCGAAGCACCAGGCGGCGAGCAAGATGAAGGGTGTTGTAGGTAGCAGCGGCAAAAAAATACCGGCGACGCCCAGAATAATGGAAGTCCAGCCGAGAATAATAAGACTTAGTTGCGCAATCTGTTTATGCATGGGCTAAAGTGTAGCGAACAAGTAGGGTTAGCTCTAGGGGCTTGTTTGTTTTTATAAGTAGTGTCATATAAGTAGTGCGATAAATTGCGCCATGTCCAAATGCTCTGCCATACCGGCCTTTTCTGGTAACTGAATGGTCCGCGAGCTTTCATCATGGTTTTTTGCATTTTTTACAACGAAAAAGGCCACTTAACATTGGAAAAGAAAGACGCTCTCACGCTCGCATTTTTAGCTGCCATTTGGGGCGGCTCATTTTTATTTATGCGCGTTGCCGTGCCGGATTTTGGCCCAATTGCCCTGGTGCAATTGCGTATAGGTATCGCCGCAATATTTTTATTACCCTTGTTACTGTTAAAGCACCGGCGCAAGATAAACTGGCAACATTTGCCACATTATTTGTTTTTAGGCATCACGAATTCGGCCTTGCCTTTCTGTTTATTGGCCTATGCAACAGTTTACCTCAGTGCAGGTTATACCTCTTTGTTAAATTCGAGCGTGCCATTGTGGAGTGCGGTGGTGGCAGCGGTGTGGATGCGAGATTGGCTGAATTCGTGGCAAATAGCGGGGTTACTGTTGGGGTTCATTGGCGTTTGTGTACTGGTGGCTGCGCGAGGATCTCTTGAATTATCTGGTCCAACGCTTGCGATCGTTGCGGCAGTATTGGCAACCATCAGTTATGGTGTGTCAGCCAATTATACCAAGCGTTATTTAACCGGCTCGCACCCCATTGTGCTGGCTTCGATGAGTCAGATAACAGCGGCGATTGTGCTGCTTCCGTTAACCTGGTTTTACTGGCCCACAGGCACTATTTCGCAAACTTCCTGGGTGAATGTGTTTTTACTGGGCTCAGTCTGCACGGCATTCGCTTATATACTTTTTTACGGGTTAATTGCGCGGGTAGGGCCGACGAAAACCGTGACGGTAACCTTTTTAGTGCCGGTGTTTGCCATGAGTTGGGGAGCGCTCATACTGCAAGAGGCGATTACGCTACCAATGATTATCGGCTGTATCATCATCTTGTCGGGTACCGCATTAGTGACCGGTATTATCGGGCGCAAGTCGCTCTAGAGAAATATGAGGCAAGCTGTTCAGATAGCAAACTTACCATGAATAAACTCTGCAAATGAGTCTTGCAGGTAGTTCTCGAAAAGGTGCTCGATATCCACCAGCCTGTCTTCGATGGCATAGGGCATCAAGTTAGTGAACATATCGAGAAATATCACAGCATTAGCCGAGGTGTCTGTTTTCGATGGCTCTCTCACCCGTTCTGCCAGCCGGGTGTTTACTTCGTGTACGTTTTTATAAATCTGTTTTAGACCATCCAGGTTCCAATCACTATTACCACCTTTTTTGCCCACATAGTATTGCGAGAGAAGATACATCCCTGTCGCTCTGAATAGCGTGTCATCATCACTGGCTAAGGGTAAATGAAATCTGGCCATAGGCTTAAAGAAACCCATGTGGGGGCAGCCGCTGGTTGCGAACATCAGTCCCAGAAGGCTGCCGACAACCCGTTGTGCCGTGCTTTGTGTACTAATTGTTCTGTCTGGCAGCACGACTTCCAGCGTTACGGCATCGTGAGACATAAACTCGTCGAGCTTTTCACTTAACATCGCCAGACAACTGGCTACCGGGCAAAAAGGCGAGCTTTCAGCAGATAACGGACAATGACGACACTGATGGCACTCGAGTTTTGCCCAAGCGGGCAGGTCTTCCTGCTGCAGGCTAAGTAACGTCTGCGACTGATCGTCAATCGTCAGCGTGATCTCCGTTACGGGCTGATGTTCTCGCAAGATGCGGTAGATAACGATTTTGCTACTCATATCAATCGGCGTAGTCGTCCATGTTTAGTGAGATGCTACCGTCGTCATTCCAGTCAACCTGCGTAATCCCCGGAGATTCTTTTTCTAGTCGCTTTAATTCTGACAGTTGAGACCGCAGCTGCTGGGACTGTTTGCGGACCGTTTGTGCAAGCCGCTCGTTTTCTTGCCGCAGAAAATTTACTTCCAGTGCCTGTTTGAGCGTAATTACCAGCTCTTCGTTGTCCCAGGGTTTGGTGATAAAACGATAGACTTCCGCTTGGTTAATAGCCGTTAAAAGCCCGGTCATATCCGCCTGACCACTAAGAATCAAACGAATCGCCGTTGGGTTTAACTTTCTAAATTCTGATAGAAATTCAACGCCATTCATTTCTGGCATGCGGTAATCTGAAAGCACTAAATCAACAGAGTGGATATCTCTATCTTCAAGTGCTTCTATCGGGTTGCTGTAAGTGCGTATTTCCCAAAGCTCTTTCATCAACACACGTTGCAGCGCTTTTAAAATGTTTGGTTCATCATCTACTAAGGCAATGATTGTCATGGCAGCCCTTTAATTATCATAATTTGCGACGGGTTCCGTTTCTTTCGTCACATGTATCGTCAGTTTTGTTTGTTCAACTTTTTCCAGTCCAACAATGCGTTCTATCACTTTTGCGTTTAAAACATGTCCTTTGGCAATCAGCAGTATGCCTTTGCTGTTAAGTACATCTCTGGCAAGGCGCATATTGGGCTGCAGCGCGTGGCTTTCTATCAGCATCTCGTGCGAGTACAGGCTGCTAATATCAAATTCTTTTCGATAATGCTCCAGACACATCACCACCGCCCGATCGTATTTTTTACCGGACTGAGACTTAAGGTAATCCATTGCCTGATTTGCTGAGTAAGAATCTTTCGAAATGGTGCCGGTTTGCAAGCCGATATAATCCCGCACGGCACGAATTATTCTTGCACCCGGTTTAATGTTCTTACCATCAAGACCATCGGGGAAACCGCTGCCATCATTAAGCTCAGCATGGCACCGAATAAGCTGAGCGGTTTTTTCCAGGCCTCCTATTGGCGTTAATGCTGCCTCGCCAATCAATGGGTACTGGTAGTATTGTTTTCTCTCATTCGCGGTAAGTAATTCTTCAGGTTTGTCTAATAAGTGATCAGGTAGGCTGATTTTACCCAGTTGATGCAATAAAGCGGCGTAGTAAATGGCTTGCACCGTATCATCTTTTAGTTTGAGGCCGATGGCTATTTTTTTCGAGAAATCAGCTACTAGCTGCGACTGTGCTTTCTGCAAAGCCTCCCGCGTGCTTAAAATTGTTGAGAAAACACGGATAAAAGTGCCGTAGCTCTCGCGCAACTCTTCGTATGCCAGATCAAGCATGTCGGATGCCTGCTGGATTTCCTGGGTGCGGGCTTCAACTTTTTTCTCCAGGTTCGCATTGAGATCCTGCAGCTCATTATTTTGCCTTTTAGTCAGCAGTAACAGCTCGTCTCTTTCCCGTTCCAGTCGCCGGGTTTTCAACCCTTCCATGATGATTTCTTTGAGCTCTTCATCAACCCAGGGCTTGCTGATGTAGCGAAAGATACCACCATCGTTTAATGCAGAAATTGTTGATGTAATATCGGCGAAACCAGTCAACAGCATTCTTACTGTTTTTGGCCATTTTGCCTTTACCTGTGCCAGAAATGCAGCGCCATCCATTTCGGGCATGCGCATATCCGATACAACCAGGTCAATATGGTTTTCTTCAAGTATTTTGAGGCCATCTTTTCCGCTTTCAGCAAAAAACGCATTGACAGGAAGTTGTCTTATCAGGCGTCGAATAGACGATAAAATACGCGGCTCATCGTCAACAAAAAGAACCGATTCTTTACCCTGTGCGTCGTTGTCAGTCGTCGCACCCAGCGGCTCCGGCGTATCATGCATGATTATCGGCCTCTTCAACTTGTTGGCTGACAGGTATTGTAATGGTAAAGGTAGTACCTACACCTGGCTTACTTTGGACTTCTATTTTCCCATGATGTTTCTTGATAATCCCGAATGAAATTGAAAGCCCAAGGCCTGTTCCTTTGCCAACAGGTTTGGTGGTAAAGAACGGATCAAATATTTTCTTTAGATGGCTGCTTTCAATACCCTTGCCATTGTCAGTAACGGCTATTTTGACCACGTCACTTTCATGAGAAGTTTTAATCGTAATGATACCTTCCTTCTCAATGGCATGGCCTGCATTGACCAGTAGATTCATAATGACCTGGTTGATCTGAGAAAACACACAATCGACCAGCGGCAACTGAGCAAAGTCGAGATTCACTTTGCACTTATATTTCAGCTCGTTATGAATAATATTGAGGGTTTTTTCGATGCAGGCGTTAATGTCGGTTGGCTGCATTTTCATCTCGCCTACGTGAGAAAAATCTTTGAGGTCCTGAACGATTGTTTTTACGCGCTCAAGACCATCTGCAGAGTCATTCAAAAGATCTTTGACATCGTCTTTAATAAATCCCACATCATATTTGGTGAGCAAATGTTTAAACTTGGTGGTGGTGGCGCTATCCGGGCAGGCTTCGAGCAACGGCTGAGCTTCTTCGATCAGTGCTAAGAGGTCTTCCACATAACCACGCAGTGAGTTTAAATTGGAATTGACATAGCCCACAGGGTTATTGATCTCATGAGCGACACCTGCCGCCAATTGACCGATTGATGCCATTTTCTCTGATTGAACTAACTGTTCCTGGGTGTTTTTAAGCTTATCAATCAGAATGAGCTGCTCGACTTTTTCTTTTGCCATTTCATTATTAGCGTGCCTAACCTGCATAAACAGCTGGTGATGTTCAACATTGGCCATAGCCTGGTGTACTAATTGCGCAATATACACCTCATCAAGAATTTCGAATTGTACCAGCGGGCTAAAGAGCAGCGCCAAAGCAACCCTCTTATTCGCCAAGCGAATTGGAACTGCGAGCGCAGACTTCAGCGTACTGAGGTTATCGGTGTCGTTGTCAAGTAATGAAGCTTTGCGTATGTTGTTTAACGTTTGCAGTTGCTGCTGTTCAACCAAACGCTCGATTTGTTCTTCAGAAACGCCATTAAGGTGCAGGTAAGTATATGTTGGGTCATCATTACTATCGCCGTTTTGTGGTGAGGAAAACTTAATTAACGCCGATTTTTTTGCATTGGCGATCAGGCAAAGCCGCCTTAACAGTTCCGAATAGAAATAGTCATCACACTCTTCGACCAGCTTCAGCCATTCTAAACATTCGGACCAGACAACCTGATAGCGAAGGGTACCTTTTAACTGGGCGATTTCTTTGCTTTGCGCCTTAAATAGAATGCATAGACAAAGTAATTCTGCGAATGACTGTAAAGATACGTTGTCTTCACTTTGCTGCTCGAACAAAAAAATAACATGTGCCGATAACCACTTGTCAGCATGCACTTGTTTAATTACGGGGTAAGTATTTTTATCTGCAATTAAAAGCGCATCTCCTTTTTGTTGCCGTTGCTGAATATCGCCAGCTTTAATTTCTTTCAGCGTTACTTTATGAGGTAAGAGCGCCGCAGAGGCAGCAAATGCGGTGGTGCCACTTATAGATTTGCTATCGAGACTTTGGTAGAGAATATACACCCCGTAGGCACCCGCACATTGACATATAATATTTAAACAATGATTAACCGTTGGGGCCTCCATTAGCATGGAGAAAACGTTAGCGTTTTCAACAAACGCTTCTGGGTAGGCTGGGTTGCTGTGTTCTGTAGCCATCGCATTTTTCCGGATTATTCAGCGGAGCGTCAGGTATTACATACATTATCAACCATTCACAGGGAGCTGAAAGTCTCTTCGATTTAATGGAAATATGTGTGAATTAAAGCTTAACTGTAGTTTAGACCATTTTTAAAAATCAGCTGCGTCGAGTATTAATGTGTCATTTGTTAATCGAATAATTATTTCGATACTGGCTTTATTTCTAGTGTTTACGATATTGGTAAGCACATTTCAGCTTTTTGTTTTTTACCGGGATGAAAAAAGTCGTTATCAGCAAAAAACTGAATATTTAACAGACGTTGCCGCCCAGTCGGTTTCGACACTTCTTTGGTCTTTAGACACTCAAAACATCCGGCACCTCAGTAAAATATTAAGCTCCGACGAGATCTTGCGTGGAATCGTTGTTGCCTCAAATATTGTCACGACCGAAGAGGAGTTAATTTACAGCGGCTACATTGACGTTATGGGTGATGTCGATGAGGCGCATTTGCAACTTGATGGTTTGTTTCCTGGTAAGCAGATAGAAGTGAGACGACAACTAGTTTTGTGGAATAAGCAAGAGCTTGGCACGATCACGTTATTTTTTGACTCATCCCCGGTTGATAAGGTGATATCAACAAGGTTTTATGGTGATATCTTCTATCTTATTCTTAAAATGGTTGTATTTGGTTTGGTGCTTTTTATTATTCTTAGCCGCAACTTCCTGCGGCCATTTAAAAAATCGCATGCGTTGGCGACTTCTGTGGGAGAAGTAATATCTGAGTTCAATCGTGAGCTTGCGGAAGAAAAGTATGACTTTGCAAGTATTCAATCGCTTCGCCCCCTTATTGGGCAGTACTCGGAAGAAATGTCTCGTAACGATGAAGTGGGTGATTTCTTTCGTGCTTTTAGTGTGTTGATAGGTGCGGTAGTGTCCTTGGTAGGAGAGCTATCGCAATATTCTGAAGAATTAAAAATGCTGAATGAAGAGCTTGAGTCCCGCGTTAAAGAAAGGACAGAAGAGCTTTCTGCGTCCAATGAAAAGCTAAAAGAATCCTACGAAGACCTAAAATTCGCCCAGACCAAAATGATGCAACAGGAAAAGCTTGCCTCCATCGGTCAGTTAGCGGCGGGAGTTGCGCACGAAATTAATAACCCTGTTGGCTATGTGTCGAGCAATATTAATAGATTGCAAGAGTACTTTGATTCTCTGCAGCTACTAATCGAAGCCTATAGAAATATATTGTTGGCAGATCAGGGAGAGGGCAAGAAAGCCCAGATTGCGACAATAGATGCCGAGAATGACTTGCAGTTTATCCTTGATGACTTGCCAGAGATCGTAAAAGAGTGCCTCGAAGGTGTTGGCCGGGTGCAAGAAATCGTGCGCAATTTAAAAGACTTTTCCCGTGTAGATGATGCCGGAAAGCGAAAAATATTTAATATTAATGATGCCATAGAGAGCACACTGAAACTGGTTTGGAATGAGCTAAAGTACGACTGTAATGTAGAGAAAGAACTGTTAAACGAATCGATGGTCGAGGCGAATTATGGTCAGATCAATCAGGTGATTTCCAATTTGTTGGTTAACGCCTCTCACGCAATTAAAGATTCGGGTCGGCATGGTCTTATCCGCATCAAATCCTGGACAGAAAAATCCTTTGTCTGCTTTTCAGTGGAAGACTCCGGCATCGGTATTCCTGAGGACGTTCGAAAAAATATATTTGATCCATTTTTTACCACCAAGCCTGTTGGTAAGGGCACTGGGCTGGGGCTAAACATCAGCTACGACATTATTGTTAATCAGCATAAAGGTGAGATTGAGGTTATAAGCACACCCGGAGTTGGCAGCACCTTTATTATCAAGCTGCCATTCAGTCAGGCAGAGCAAGTTACCCATTAATGTATAGCCAAAAGCAGCAACCCGTGCTCCGTTTATGAACTACACTGATTAATTAGGAATATAGATACAATGTGTTGGGGGGATATTGATAAGTTTGACATTGCTGCCAGGGAGCAGCCTATAACTGGGTCAGGTATTGATAGTGGCATACAGCGGTTAAAAATTGGGGCGAGTGTGCCGCTGGTGGAATATATATCCAAGGTTAATGTTTTAATTTTTACGACTAGCCATCCTGTTTAGACGCCATGTAAGACGTTATGCTGCATACAAAAGGCTGATATTTAGGTTATGGGGTAACAAATTACTCAGAGCCCGTTAGTTGGAGGCTGATTACATGGTCGATTTTGAAAGCCTGAGAGATCAACAAACTTACCTTGATGTGCTAATCGGCTCTTTAAAGTCAGCTGTGGTGGTGGTTTCTGAGGAAGGCAAAATACTTTTCTGGAGCCAGTCGGCGCAAGGTATCTTTGGTTATCAACCAGGCGAAGTGAATGAAACGCTGATACAAGATTCTCTGCTGAAAAATACGGCTGAGATTGACAAAAAATATCAACTCAAATGCCTGACGTTTACGCAACTAATGCACGTAGCGCCAGGCAGCACCGAATTAATCATGCGCGACAAATCAGGTGCTACGGTTTATACCGAGGTAACCATCCAACCGTTTGTGATGGCTCAGACCAAACGCTACAGTTTGGTAATCAGAGATATCGAAGGTTTAATGAAAGATCGCGTGAAAGCAAAGCTGCTGGTTGAGATCAACAGTGTTCGGGAATTAATTCATGCAATTATAGTGAAAAGCGACTCAATTGATGCACTCGCTCAACATATTCTGGAATCGGTTACACATCTAAGTTTTCTGCATAGTATCGGTGCTGCTTCGCTGGTTCTGAGTCTACCTGATCAGACTGCCCGGGTGTTTAATTATCACCACGATCAAACAGATGTGGTACGTTGTTTAATGGCTGCAGACTGTGCATTTAGAAAATACCAAGCGCCATGCGTTGCCCGCGTTTTGCCTCATCCGCCTGAGTGTAACTCCCAGTGCCTGCAGAAGGTAGGCACTCAATGCGCAGTTATTCCACTTAATCTTGATGGCAGAGCCAGCGATAATGTGGGGTATGTCATTGTTTGGTTAAAACGGAAACGGTTTGAGGGGTATGAGCGCCGCAGCCTTGAATCAATTGGTGGAACTATTGCGGCGGCGCTGGTTTCTTTTGAAGAGCACAGGTTAATAAAAAAACTTATCAGTGCCATCGAAGAAAGCCCTGTATCAACGGTGATCACTGATAATAAAGGTAACATCGAATACGCCAATCAATGTGCTATTGCCACTACTGGCTATAAAAAAGATGAATTGATTGGTAAGCATACACGTATTTTTCAGTCGGGGCTTACTCCGCAAGCGGTTTATCAGGATTTATGGAACACCATATCGGAAGGTCGTCGGTGGCGGGGCGAGTTACAAAATAAAAATAAAAAAGGAGAGTTGTATTGGGAGAAAGTAGTAATTTTCCCCATCATCTCATCGTCGGGAGAAATCACCAACTTCGTCGCCATCAAACAGGATGTTACAGAAAGAAAGCGGCAATCTGAACAAATAGACTTTATGTCAACACATGATTCGGTAACTGGTTTACCAAACCATGTGCTCATGTTCGACCGGTTGGGGCAACTCATCGACAGCCGAACCGAAGCCAAGAGTGCGTTTACCATCGTGCTGCTTAATATTGTTCACTTCCATCAGTTTAATGAGTCTCTTGGCTATACCCGCAGCAACATGCTGATGAGGCAGATAGCAAATACCCTTGCTGAGGCATTGCTACCTGAAGAAAGTATTGCCCGGGCCCATGGTGCGGCTTTTGTTTATTGCTTAGTCAGTGTGGTACTGAAGAAAGTGCCGAAGCCCGCTTTAACCAGATTATCCAATCATTTACTAACAAAATCGTATTTGAAGGCGAGCAGGTTAAAGTAAATTATAATGCCGGCGCGGCGCTTTACCCGGTGCACGGTAAGACTCCAGAACAATTGTTAGCGATGCTGGATGAGGCTCATATACAGGCAAAAGTAGCTGGCGGTGCACATAGTCTATGCTTTTTAAATGCCGTCGCGGCCTCACAAAGTATGTCACGGTTTAATTTTCGCAGTGAAATTGAAAGAGCACTGCAAGCGCAAGAGTTCGAACTGCACTTTCAGCCGCAGGTGTATAGTGACAGTGTGAGGGTGTCTGGTTGTGAAGCACTTATTCGCTGGCATCATCCAGTCAAAGGGTTTATCTCGCCAATGGAGTTTATCCCGATTGCAGAAGAGACTGATTTGATTCAAAACGTCGGCAACTGGGTGTTGAAAAGTGCGTTTACGCATTTGGCTTTATGGAAAGATGCGGTCCCTAAAAACTTCCGAATGGCGATAAATCTTTCTGCAAAACAGCTGATTTCGAAAGACCTGTTACCCTACATTGAGGCACTTATTAAAACTCATGGTATCAACCCTAAAATGCTGGAGTTTGAAATTACCGAGTCAGCAATTGTGGGCAATCTTGAAGAGTGCATTGGCTTACTCTCGCAGTTACGGTCAATGGGATGTGCAATTTCTATTGATGATTTTGGCACGGGCTATTCTAATTTAGGCTATCTCAAACAATTTCCTTTGGATCGCCTGAAGATTGATCGATGCTTTGTTAAAGAAATTACCCACAGTGCTGAAGACGCATTGTTGTCTAAATTAATTGTGCAAATATCGCAAACGTTGGGCCTAAAAGTAGTAGCGGAGGGGGTTGAAACTGAAGCGCAGTATCACCTTTTGCGACGATTAAACTGTGATTATCTGCAAGGTTATTATTTTTCCAAACCCGTCCCTGCTGATGAGTTTTTGGCCATTCTAAAGAGCCCGAGTTGGAGAGAGGTAGAGACGCCTGTCATTGGACAGGATACGTTATTAATTGTCGATGATGAGAAAGCGGTTATTTCGTCTTTGATAAGGCTATTTAGGCGATCGAAATATCATGTAATTTCAACAACCAGCGCCAAAGAGGCCCTAGAGTTGCTAGCGGTTCAACCCGTTGGCGTTCTCTTATGTGATCAGCGCATGCCAGAAATGAGCGGTACCGATTTACTAAGACGCGTTAAGAAAATGTATCCCGATACGGTAAGAATTATGCTAAGTGGTTATGCCGAAATTGATGCCGTTACCAAAGCGGTTAACGAGGGGGCTATTTATAAGTTCTTTTTAAAACCCTGGAATGATGAAGAGTTGGTAGCAGAAGTGAACAGTGCTTTTTTGTACTATCACGCGAAACTTGCAGACACTTAAAATCTAGCCACAGCTATCCCAGCGGCCGGGGGGCTATCTCACATCGTTATTCCCAACCTCTACCCATAAAACCTTTTCGATATTTCTTCATAGTTCACCACAATGCGGCTGATGTAGCGGGCTGTTTCTTCAAAGCTGGGAAGTAATCCGTACTGCGTGTAAATGGCTTCGTTAGTCCAGGTTCTTCCCAGGCCTGCGTTATAAGCCGCCGCTGCCGCAAGAATGTTACCGTTTCTTACCCGCAGGGCATTGGCCAGCATATGTACCATTGCGAAAATGGGCTTTTTATAGGTAAAACGCTCGTCGAAGCCTGTGAAAAAATCCTGGTAGGTAAAAATATCTCTTTTGCCTAATTCTGTAATATTCGTTTCGATATAGGTAACGTAGTTATCGCTGGCCTGGCTGATTCTGTCGCGATAGATATTTAATTGCCGTTGCCGTTCGATTTGTTCGCGAGCTTTTTCTTGCTCAAGCTTACCTTGGGCTAATAATTCCAGTGCGGCGGACAAATCAAAATGGGCATGGGCACTTGTCGCTTTGCGGTACGCATTACGTTGTCCAACAAGATCTCGATAGTTATCTAAAGACCCGGCCAGATCTGTGGCCAGGTAAGGAGGTTGTTTGTGGGCAGGCAAGCTGCCTGCAACCGTCATTTGGTAGGCTTTGGTGGCGGTGGACGGCATAAACTGACAAATGCCCGCTGCCAACGCCGGAGATATCGCCAGCTCGCAAAACAGCGATTCTGCCATGATCTGCGACATCACCCAAACCGGGTCAACCGAAAACAGCGATGCATGTTCAACGATGGCAAGGTCAACCCAATAGACAATGTTCGTGATACGTTTTTCGAAATCAATTTGCTCGAAAGGTTGTTGCCAAAATTGCAGGGTCATGCCTTTGTAGTGAGACTCTAACAGATCCAGAACCGCTTTCGACAGCTTGAGACGGCTCTGTGCCGACATTGAGGTGGGTTGGGTCTTTTCTAACAAAAACTGCAGGGGCTTGGCCTGGCTGACAACGGGCAGTGCAGCAAGCGCACCTGTTGCGAGAAAACCGGCAAACTGGCGTCTGGATAGCATAGGAAAGTTCTTGAATTTAAGGAGAGAATTGTATCACTATGCTATCGCTCGCGCGGCTAAAAGCAAGCCCCTTTGTAAAATTCAGTTTTTCGGTTGTTTGGATTGTTGCAGTAACAGATCAACCGATGCTTTAAGGGACAATACTTCGCTCGACTTTGGATCAGCTTCATAGGCGATTTCCAAAAAGCGTTGCGCTGAAGCCACCTCTTTTTTCTCTAACGCGATCAGAGCCAACATGTAATTGCTGCGGCTACGCAGAATAGTATTGTTGATACGTGATGCGGCTTGGTGAATCACGGCGAATGCATTTACCTGTTGCAGATCACTGCACATATGAATCATGTTGCTGTATTGGCTGATGCTGTAGGAGGTGGTGGGCAGCTGCTCGAGTGCTTTCAAGGTCCTGTCCCGCATTGCTATCACCTCTTTAACACCGAATTTGTCTGGAAATGTACACATCACGCCAATTTGCGCCAAGCCATAGCCTGCCTCCCAGGGAGCATATATAAAGGCTTGCTCCAGCGCCTTCATCGTATTGGCGACATCACCGTGGCTAAAATATAAATCTGCCGCTTTTGCCCAAACCCTTGGCGATCCGCTGTTAATATCAAACAAATGGATAATCAGTGCTTCTTCGCTGCGCCAGTGTTTGACTCGCTCCATCGTCGCCGCGGCAGGCATGGCAATAAATAGGGTGGTCAGTAATGATAAAGAAATAACGGCAGAAGCTTTAAATTTCTGTGCGCAGAGCGTTATCGCCCAGGCTAAACTAAAAACGGGGCCGACATAGGGCAGGTAATTACGGTGTTCGAATACCAGTTCCAGGGTTATGACGGTCGACTCCAGTAAGTGCCCGACGATAAACCACAGCACCCCAAAAGACAGCCAGGGTAAGCGATTTCGAATCAGTAGCCAGGCCAGGCCTGCAAATGTCCCCATCCATGTTAGTACTGCCATTATCGTTGTAATTGGGTTGAGCAAATCTTTACTAATCAGGACTGTGTCGTGCAAGAATGTGAGCTGGCGAATATCCGGAACCACCAGCCAGTAGAGATATTCGAGCGTAATCCGGCTTTCAGTGAGCAGGCGGGCATTGGTATCGAACTCTCGAGTGGCCAGCGTCGTGTCGGCGTTACTGAATATGTAGATTTTTACCAGGTAGCCCACAACTAATAACAAAGGGCTAATCAGCAGCGCTTTATACATCGTGCTAAAAGCAGATGTAGTTGACGGTGAGAATCTAAAGCGAAAGAAACAGGCTTCTATAACGGCACATAACAGCGGCGTGAGAATACCGTTTTCTTTACAGAGAAAAGCAAGGGCGGTAAACAACCCCAGCAGGCCGGCCCCGATAACTAGCAGGGTATTGTTGGCTTGCAGAAGCAGCTTTTGTCGCAGATGTATAAAACTGACGATTCCCACCAGGGAGAAAAAAGCAGACAATATAGTCATTCTCTGCACGCTGTAGAGCACAGTGCTGACCATCAAAGGGTGCAGCAACCAAAATGAAGTCACAAATAACGGCAACCATCGTGCGCAAGGTGGCAGAGAATCGTTGCCGTACCTTGAGGTATTTTGTGATGCCAGTGTGACAAGCTGTGTAACCAATGCGTATATTAAAAAACCACACATAACATGCAGTAGCGTGTTGGTTACCTTTAAAGAACGAAAGAAGTCATCGGCAAAGTAATAGTTCAGGGCAAAGCTTATATAGCTGATCGGGCGGTTAAGGTAAGGGTGGCGGCTGGTAAATGTGTCCTGCATGGACGAGGCTGCTTGCAACAGGCTGGCACTATTCAGTTCGTTTATTTTGATACCATCGTTGAACAGAATGTTTGATTTGTCATCAAACAACATCGGCCCATTCACCGCTGGTAAATAGATAAAAAAGCACAGCAGGCAAATGACTGCAAAGAGGCAGACCATCACTTTGGATTGGGTTTGGCTGGAAAAATAGGTCACCAGACGCCTTCCTTGTATGCGAGTTTAAAATCAGGATTTTTTATTAAATGGCTCGCAAGCAGTGTGGCAGATATGTTGAAAATTGAAAGTGTTAGTGCCGACTATCGCGGAAAGTCCGCCCCATGCTTTTCGATCCACTCTTCAGAGGCTTCATTGACAGTCAAAACGCGGCCGGTTTTTAGCTGCTTCTGCCGGTACTGCTCAATATGGCAAACCTGCTCCATCATTCTTACTCTAAACGCATCCTCCTCCCCGAGAAATTCAACCCCAACTTCGAAGGCGCCTGCAGAAGGTTTACACCACTGCACTACGCCGTCAACGAGAAATTCGGGGTTGATGTCGCTGATCCTTATTTTAACCAGAGTGCCTACCGGGATGTCATTGGCAGACTTAAATGCCAGCCCGCCAACGCTTACGTTTTCCAGTTGCAGGCTGACCTGGTGGTTGGCATCATAGGGCTCCACTTCTAAAGGAATATGCGCGACATGCCTGATATAGCAGCGTTCATGTTTCTGAATCATGATTTTTCATGCCTGTTGTTCATCCGGTATACCTACTTCATAAGTACGGTCAAGGTGTCTTCCTGACGAGTCATCCCAATACAGATAAACGAGTGTTTTCTTTCTAAAGTATACGCCGTATGATCATCAATTGGATCACATCTTAGTATAGTTCTATATAGGCAGTTCGTATATGTGCAGGGCGACTCGCTGCGGTGCCAGATGCTTGTCTGTCAGGAGCAATTGCCGCATGGTTATCTGCAGCGACAATAAGGTATCTGTCAGATCATTATGCTTCAATGAACAATCGTTTTAACAGTGTAAAGCGCTAACGGAAGAATCTATGGCCATACCAAACTATACCCCACTTCCACTATCTGGCAATGCGCTAGTAGATGCTGTGACCAATGGCTATTATTGGGATACTGGTGCAGATAACACCATTAATTGGTCGCTTTCAGACAATGTTGTCGAAAGCCTGTTTTGGAACAACCCCAATGCAACAGGTGGCATCATTTCGAAAATTGATGATATTTTTACTACCTTGTCTTTTTATATCAACGTTAATTTCAATTTCATCGGTTACTACGACAGCCCTGTTACGGCGGCGGCCAAAGGCTCAGATATAAATATTTCACTTTCTATGGCGTTATTTTCTTCGTCGAATATTCTGGCCAGAGCAATATTTCCCAATGGGGCTGAAAATGAAAGCGCCTATCCTGGGGCGCCTGGGGATATCTATTTAAATTTAGACAGCCCGGCTGCTTCTTATCCGTCCTATGATGCCGGAACCCAGGGCTGGTTTGTTTTGCTGCACGAAATTGGACATGCTCTGGGGCTAAAACATCCTCATGATGATGGCGGTACAGGCAGACCAACCCTGACTGATATCGGCCTGGCAGCGCTTGATTACGATTGGGTGAGCGTTATGTCTTATGAAGAAGACTATGGTCTGAACCTGTTGCAGTTTGATCCATCCACCCCCATGTTTCTGGATATACTCGGCCTGCAATATCTCTATGGCGAGAATATTGCCAGTAATGCTGGCGACGGTATTTTTAGGTTGTCTAAAACTGGTTCATACGTAACGCTTTATGACCCCACCGGAATAGATGCCGTCGATGCGAGGGGTAACGCTGATGGCTGGTATATCAATCTCAATTTTGTCGAAAACGAAGCGGTAGGGTTTGCCCTCCCTTCTAGCGAAGTCGATTTGCCGTCTCCACTAAATTTCTATTGGCTGATGGGGGATTTCGAAATAGTCTATGGCACTGATTACAACGATACTATCGTCGGCAACGGACACAACAACATCATCAGTGGCGGTACCGGGAACGACTATCTGGATGGCGGTGCTGGAATTGATTCCGCAGTTTTTTATGGCACGCGTAGCAGCTATGCGCTTGTTCGTGGTCAATCAAAAGAGGTTATCAGCGGTGTCGATGGTATTGATGAGTTGATCGGAATTGAGCGTCTGATATTCGCCGACAACAGTCTGGCACTTGATGTCGATGGCAATGCCGGCAAAGTCGCCTCTCTGTTGGGGGCAGTGTTTGGTGCTGAATCTATCCATAATCAAGAATATGTTGGCATTGGCCTTACGCTGTTCGATAGCGGACAATCAATGGAGCAAGTCGCCGATTTAGCATTGCGTGCCGTGGGGGCTGTTTCTCATGATGACGTTGTCGAACGGTTGTACGGCAATCTGTTTGGTTCTGCACCTTCGCAAAACGAAAAAGCCGCTTACGTCAGCCTTTTAGACAATGGCGTATACAGCAGCGCATCGCTGGCGGTGGCCGCTGCAGATCTGGTCGACGACTATGGTGTGGTTGACCTGGTCGGCCTGCAACAAACGGGGATTGAATATATTTAGCCAGTGCACGAAAACCAATCTGGTATTTCTTTAACCGTTCATGGTAAGATCGCGGCCGTTTTTTATGGATATCGGCAGTCTTTAGACTTGTTCGACATCAGTTGTAAAAGTAATTGGGAATAGCTGTAAGCCTACAGCAATAGTTTCAGGAAGAAACTAGCCCCAGGCTAAGGAGAGCCGAAACATGGTCTGTCGTACCCTGCGCATAATTGCGTCTTTTCTGTCCTGTCGATCAAAAATGCAGCTTCAGTCTGGGGCGGCCATGTCCGAATTCGCCGTAACCTTGCCCGTATTATTGCTGCTGGGCTTAGGCACCATGCAAGCGGCGTTGTTGTACAACGCCAAAAACACCGTCACCTATGCCACCTTCGAAGCTGCCCGCAAAGGCGCAGTGAATCATGCGCAAATAGCGCCGATGCAAGCCGAGCTGGGCCTGCGAATTGCCCCGGTCTTTGGCGGTGATGGCGGCCCCGAAAAAGCCATGGCGGCGATTACTCGCGGCATGCTCGAAGCGCAAGACCCACGTTACACGAAAATCGAAGTGTTAAACCCCACCAAAGAAGCCTTCGACGACTTTGGCGTTATTAACGACGACGGCGTTCTCGAAATTCCTAACTCGAATCTTCGCTTTCGGGATCGGTCGGTAAAGCCGCACAGCAAGGTTAATATTCAGGATGCCAACCTCCTTAAAATCAAAGTCACCTATGCCTACGCCCTGACAATCCCGCTTATCGACCGGTTACTGCCGGCGATCATGACCAAAATAGACCCGGATAATGCCGGTTACTACCTGCTGGGCCGCATACCCGTCACGGCGGTGGCAACACTGCGCATGCAGAGTGCGGCTTATGCCGATGGCAATCACTCGCTTAACGAATCAAACGGCGGGTCTGGGGCGATTCCTGTGGTCGGCAACAACGTAAATGGTGCTTCGCCCAACGCGGGTGAGGGCAGCGCCAATGTTAATCCTGATGATGTGGATATGGGGGGAAGTTTTAATCTTGGCGCAAACATAGGCAGCGGAAATAGTCTTTTCTCCGGTAATGACTCGGGGCAGTGTGGCGTAAACATGACGTGTATCGACAATGCTTCTGTCGATAACACGGTAGCCTGTGCGGCAGGCTCTGATAGCTGTAAAGATACAGGCCATGGTGCAAGCTTAAGCTGCCCGGATGAGGGTGGTCAGGGCAATATAGCTGCTGTCACCGCTAACCCGCTAGCCATTAGTGGGTCAAAATCAGGCAATCCGATTGATGTTGTCACCGGTAATAAATTCCAACAGGAAGTTGACATCGCTGCTCTCAGTGGAGAGCTGGGACTCTCTTTTAGTCGTTATTACAACAGTCAGGCTGCGGGAACACCGGGCGCCAAAGCCGCCTTCATTGCTGGGCAGGGATGGCGGCACACGTATCATCTTAGCGCTCAGGTGCATGGCAATGGTGATATCAGTGTGGTACAGGCCGATGGCCGCCGGATTATATTCGAAGCCAGTGAATCCCCGGGTAAGTTTCAAGCCCGTGTCGCTGCTGATGGCTGGTTACAGGTTACCGACAACCCCGTCGACAAGATGATCTGGCATCGTGCAGATGGCTACAGCCTGCGCTTTAACAAAGATGGATTGCTATTGCGGCTGATTTCCCCCACAGGTAAATACCTGCGCTTCACCTACACGCCCAACGACCAGTTGCGTCAGGTTACCGATCCTCAGGGACGCCAGCTCACTTTTGATTACTACACCAATAAGCGCCTGAAAAAGGTCTACGACCCGGCGGGAAAATCACTGCATTACCGTTACGATAAAAAGGGTAATCTCGCCAGCGTCACCAACCGTGCAGGCGACGTTAGGGTGTATCACTATGAAGACAGCCGCTTCCCGCACCATTTAACGGGTATCACCGACGAGCGGCAGATTCGTTTCGCCACCTGGGCTTACGATGCCCAAGGGCGAGCGACTTTTTCTGAACATGCCAATGGTGTCGATCGCGTCACGTTAACCTATGGCGAAGGTGAAACCCTTATCACCGACAGCCAGGGCAAGCAAAGCACTTACCTTACTGAAGTGAGAAAGGGTATTCCGTTGGTGAACGAAATTCGTGGCCCGGGGTGTAATACCTGTGGCGTGGGAGATGTGGCTTACGAGTATGACGGCTCTTTTCAAATGACCAGAGTCACCTATAAAGATGGACGCGAAATTAATCAATCTTACGATGAGCTGAGGCGTTTGGTTAAAATTAGCAAGGCGTACCCTCGTTCTGTTCATCAGCAAACAGTGTCTTTCGCTTATGAGGGTGAGAGTAATATCCCCAGTCACATAGTTAATCCAAGCGTGAACCCTGCAGGGTATCGTGAATTATATTTTGAATTTAATCGAGCGGCTCAGCCAGTTAAACTTCTAGAGACAGGTTACCGTCCATTGTTCGAGGGTGGTTATGAGGCGATCAAACGCGAAACGACCCTAACCTATAACGATGCTTATCAACTCATTTCTCTTAACGGTCCGAGAGACGATGTCGAAGACATCGTTACGTTCGGTTATGACGAAAAAGGGCGGTTTGCTTCCTTCATTTCCCCGGATGGTCGGGTTCAGCGGGTGCTGGAATACGACGCATATGGTCATGCCATCAAAATGCAACAAGGCGAGCAAACGGCCATTGATATTGACTATAACCACTGGGGAAAACCCTTGTCGGTGAGTCAGGGCGATCGGCAAGTGCGATATGAGTACACCGAGACAGGGCATCTGAAACGTATTATCGACCCTGACGGCAACAGTATCGAATTGGGCTATGACAAAGCCAATCGTGCAAATCACATTCAAAACAGTGATGGCTACCAATTGGATGTACGGCTCAACACAGAGGACGGCATTACAGCACGAACTATAAGCCATATAGACGGTAGTGTTGTTAACATGATTAGCTATTTCTATGACGCAGAATCTCGTCTGAGTGAGATCAAAAACCAAGAAGGGAGATTATTACTGCAGAACCAATATGATGCCAATGGACGAGTGGTTAAAAGGATCGATGAAAAAGGGCTGGAAACGGCTTACCAATACGGTGCGGTCGGGCAGTTGGTGCGTCTAACCCAGCCGGGTAATATTCCTACTGAATTTCAATATGATGAAAACACTCAGCAGCTGAGCGCCATCACGGATGCACGAGAGAATCAGACCCGCTATCAAAAAGATGACTTTGGTCTTATCATTATTCAGCATAGTCCAGACACAGGTATTAGCCGTTTTGACTATGACCCGGCTGGCAATCTTTCACGTAAAACCAATACCCTGAACCAGGTGACAGAGTATGTATACGATGCCGCCAATCATTTAATTGCCAAGAACGATGCCGAGGGTAAATACCGGTTTGCATACAATGTACAAGGACAGTTGGAGAGTGCTACCGGCCCCTTCTACGAGCAAACCTACCGCTATAATCTGCAAGGTCAACTTATTGAGCTTTCTCGACTCATCGATAGTTACCAATGGACCACTCGGTATCAGTATGACAACCAAACACATCGGTTGAGCCAAAAGACGCTGCCAGGCGGACAGGTTTTGCGATATCGCTATCATGCAAATGGCAGATTAGCGGGAATTGATCAGCGAGGATTTTTTGTCGACACTCCGATTCTCAAATTGTTGAATGGCCCCGAGGACAAGCCCACCAGTAAACATCTGACGCATGGTAACGGAATCGAGACAACGCTGAATTATGACCACTACGGTGCGTTGCAATCGATTGAAACAGGCGAACTGTTAAAAAGCCATTATGGCTATGACGCCTCTGGCCAAATAGTCATGGAACTTGGCCAGCAAGTCGGGAAAAGCTATAAAAATTTGTATCGATACGATGATTCGGGTCGGCTGACCAGTGCATTCTCCTTCGAAGATATACTGCTCTATGAATATGACAAGGCGGGTAATCGCACAGCCAAAGCACATCTGGGGCACCAAAAAGCCGATGTCGACTTTCTGGAGTATGCTCCCGCAGGTCGGGGAAATCAGTTAGTGAAGAAAACTACTAAATCGTTGGTGGGCGGCAGCGCATCTTCGGTCAATAAAGCAGCATATAGTTACAACGATGCAGGTAGCCCGGTAAACAAAAGTAACCGCCAGATGACCTACAGTAGCCAACAGCGACCGCTTAATGTCTTAGAAAACGGTAAAGTCAAAGTGAAATACGCCTACAACAGCTGGGGTGAACGTATCAAAAAGGTGGCGTATTTGGATGAAGGTAAAGAAACAGTCACTTATTACCTTTACGAAAACCAAAAACTGGTAGCCGAAGCGGATGAGTCTGGCGAAGTCACCGCTCAGTACCTGTATCAAAATCACGACCCGGTTGCCAAGTTAGAAGGCAGGGATGTCTATCACATACATACCAACCATCTAAGCACACCTATAGCCATGACCGACGAGGCTAAAAACATCGTCTGGCTAGCGGAGTACACCCCCTTTGGCGAGGCTAAACTCAAGAAAGCAAACGTCGCCCTTCACCTGAGATTACCCGGCCAGTATTTTGATGCCGAAACGAGAGAGCACTATAACTACTACCGCACCTACGACCCTCAACTTGGTCGTTATACCACAAGTGATCCTATGGGATTGCGTGGGGGAATAAATACCTATGCCTACGTTGGGGGAAATCCGGTGAATGCTGCGGATCCGTTGGGATTGTTTGAGATACCTGGAGTCGAATTTTTTTCCATTCACAGTCACCCAAACAGTGATGGTGGGCATGGAGATATTCTGCGGACGGCATTTCTACTTTATAGCGAACAAGTAGGAGAAAACCGTTTTTCACAAGAAATCATCGATCAGATTATTGCCAACAACTACAACACGGACTCTGCCTTTGGTGGTCAGTGGGATTATCAAAATCATTTTGATAATCCAAATGATGGAGCGCCAGATAACACAAAAACCCCTTACGAAACGCCACACTATATGGAGCTGGTTAGAGACACGATCGCTGCTAGGCGGCAAGACTATAATCATCTATCCGAGTACACGAATTTGTGTAGTGGTAAGAAGTATGACGATATTGGCTTGATTCTTTCCCGGTTTGGCCAAAACTCGCACACGCTGGCTGATTTTTACGCGCATTCTAATTGGGTAGATGACTCAAGCCGCGGCGGCACTTATAAGCAAGAATACAATCATGCGGACGTTGATGTTTGGGGGGATCCGATTTCTGTCAAAAAAATAGGTGAAGAAGGCGTGGTCGCCAGTGGTTTGTCTCATTCGTATGTATGGGATGAAAGTACAGAAATTAACTCCGGCAAACTCATTACAGGAACGGTAGGGCTGTATTATGTGAGTCACCTGCCCACCTGGGATATCAAAGACGGTCAGGACTCTTTTGACAACTGGGATAAAACAACGCATGCCTATTGGAATAAGGATTCCGAGGACTCGGAAGGGGGCAAGCAGGCGGCCTATTATAAGGATGGTGAAGGCAAGGATATTAAGGTTTGGTATGTAAAGGAGTTGGCTGCTGATGATAAAAGTAAAATTGATTCTGGTGAGTGGAGCTATGGCTCTAACTATAAAAGTGACAAATCACCAGGCGAGCTTAAAGTGGGTGATAGAATATATGTGAAAAGAGTCGTGGAAAACGCCCATCAACTAGCCTATGAGTTAGCTGTGCAGCACACGGTGAAAGAGATAGAAGCCCTATATCAGGCCACGGAAAGTCATCCGAATTCCAAATCTGGTTTTAGTCTTCATGATATTTTCAAATTGGAAGAAGGCGAACTGGATGGCCATAATATCGAGTACGGCTCGGAGTCTATTTACATTAGTCCTTGAGAAAAAGGCGATTACCTTTATGAAAAATTTATTTGACCAGTGTTTCCGAAAAGTAAAATTTGCCATTTATATCTTGGGTGGAAGCATCGTATTGATACTGAGCGGGTGCCAAAGTCCGTTTCCTACAAAGGATGTGGTCGAGTGCCCTATCGCTGAAGAGCAGTCTTCGAGATTCGAACTTGTTTCTACGAAATATCGAAACTTTTACCCTCTGAGTTTCCATGTTTCTGAGTTCTCCCGGCCTTCAGGCTTTAAGGTGTTTTTTAAAAAAGGATCCTTTATGGGTGTCGATACAGAAGTTCCCGTATGGTTTGGAAGAGAGTGGTATAAACCTTGGGGTAATGATGAAAGCTATAAATATTGTGAAAGCCTCGGTAAAAGTGACGATACCTATTATGTGTGGAGTCCAATATCGCCAACTTGGGTTTTTATAAGCACAAACGGTGGGAAAAGCTTCCATAATATCTTTCCTAAGGATATTTTAAATTTTAAAGAGGCACCTATTTCTATAAGCGGGGCGGCTAAAGTAATTAAATGGGCAGAGACGAGAGTAAAATTATTCCCAAATAAAGAAATTCTTATTGAGCAGGCGGCGCATTTAATTGATAGCGGATGTTTTCTTCTTCAGCTCGGAAGTGCCCGTTGCGACCCAGTTCAAGTTAGAAGCACGCGAACTTTCGACCAAGGTAAAACCTGGAGTGGTCCGGTGATTGTGGACAAGCCTATATTGTTTAATTTGTCCTCTAAGTAGGTTCAACATTATTTGCTTTGCACGGTGATGATGGTTTTCGAGGCCGCCCCCCCAAGTTAAACTTGATGTACTTTTTGCTGATATCAGCGAGCATGGAGTTCGAGTGCAGGATTTAAGTTTTGGGAAGCCAGAGTTAAAAATCAGACGGAAAATTATAAAATTTTGGATTTTAAGTTTCTGGTGGTAAAAGTCATTAAGGGAACTGAAAAACGGCTGATTCTGCATGAGAGTGATCGTTTTTTTGATGAGTTTGAAGTCACTGCAGGTCATGTGCTCGAATTGCCTATTGATGAAAGGCCATTATTAGATGTACTTCAGCCTGGAGTCAAAGATAGGCGACCCTATTTCATTGGAACTTCTCTAGAAAATGTGAGACTTAACGAGGTAAATGGTAAGTATCAATATGTAAAAGTGGATCTGGCGCAGGAAAAGTTAAAGGAACGCCAAACAAAGATGAAACGCATGAGGTCTCTGGCTTGGGCGCTACCCATAGAAGGTATTAGTATCTATGAAAAATATGGTCTGCGTTATTTAAAAGATGGTATTGAGAAGTCAGGTGTTGAGTCGGCCGTGGTGGAGAGTATCAAAATTAACCCATCGGCTTACAAAAAAGGCATGGGTAAAGCGTTTAGCTTTGAAGGCGATGGCGTAACCTTTGGTGTCTACCTTGTTTCTAGGCAAGATGTTGATGGTAGTCTCTATGAGTACTGGTTTTTAGATGGGATAGAAACGGATCTAGATACCCCGATAAAGCGTGTGGTGTATTTCGTGGCCAAAGTGGATCCGGACACGGGGATTCGTGACTCGTTACATAAGAGTGAAGAGGCGCCCATCGCCAGCTACACAACCCAGTCTGGCACGGTGATTGAGTTTCCGTCGGTCGACAAAGGGGCATTAGAGTGAGTATGAAGCGACTATCAAACGTTTTATTTACTGGTTTATTGGTTGCATCCCTTAGCGGATGCTCCAGTTTTATCTATCAAGTACAGGTGATGAACTACGGTAGTCAAGGCGTGATTGTGTACGACAAATATCTTGGGCAAGGTTATCAACCGCTAAAACTAAACACCATTGCTCCAAACGGTGGCAGAATGACACTGCCATACTTCAAAGGGCACCCGGAAGATTTGCCAACAGGAAAGCACGAAATTACATGGCAGTTAGCCGACCTGCGTGATTGCGCCTACGAGCAAAGCGTTACTTCAACGGATCCCCAATACCCTGGTGTCTATATTGCGCGAAGCCAATGCACGTTCGTGCCTATCCCCGGGAAACTCTATAAAAAAGTGATCGACTTCGATGAAGTCCGCCGGTCTTGGGCCTATATCAAAACCGGTTGGTTAACAGGAAGCCTTGCCCGAAATACGCTTTGGTTAGCCTTTGTTTTTAAGGGAGAGAACCTCGAGCTGGAAGTAGGTAATGGAACGACCAATCCTTGGAGGTAACTGATCGGTCTGCAGTCGCATCTTGAAAGATTCGAATGGCCAGTACTTGGGCGATAGCGATGAGAAAACAACAATTTGTCGGTACCCACTCTGATATTGGTGGTGGTTATGGTGAGGGAGATCTCTCTGACGTGGCCTTTATGTGGATGCTTGTCTGGTAAAGTTTGGGGTGATGTGGTTTCTGTTACAACACTAGCAGAATCCGCAACAGTACCTTATGGTTTGGATAAAGTTAAGAGTAACGGAAATCCAATTCTTTGGGATGAAAATACCGACAATCCTCAATTATACACCGGCCAAGTTGACTCTCTCTTTCATGATGTAGAAAACGGCAAGGACGAGTTTGGTCACGATGATATGTCTACACATGCCTACTGGGCCAAGGATCATGAGGGCACTGAGCGATTTTATGTTGCGGAGCAAGCCGCTACCCAGCATATCTATAAGGAAATTTTGGATTTATGGAGCAAAACCGAAGGAAACGAAAAACTGAGAGCTATGTTCTCCATGAGCAAGCAAGAAAAAATATCCAACGGTATTTTGTATGAATTGGGTGTGGGGTCAGCTATTAATATCGGCTCGGGAGACGGGTGTCCAGCATACCCATTCTGGCACGATCAGGATCAACAGATCGAATACATCAGCGATTACGTCAAAGACAGGAATAAAGATGAGGGCCGCAAGTTTAGAGAGCTTGAATTACCAGAATAAACTGGAACAGTTACGTTTTTTCATGCTGTTTATTATATTGTTTGCTGTTTTCACGACTTCAGTTGCGGCAAGCGAAAATAGTCACAAAGTGCATTGTGCTGTCAGTTCGAGATTTAAAGACGGAGCAACGGGAAATGAAGTTTTGGAATTTGGTTCTTTTCAAGAGTCTGACTGGTTTGGCTTTCCTAGAGGTAAAGCAATTAAACTGAGAGGCACGGTCACTTTTAAAAGTGGAAATGAAGCCGAGGGTAACTACATAGAAAAGCGGCTGATTACCTACGGCGGGGCGCAGTGGCGGAAATTTTTCCCAGCGATGTGTGAGCACGCATTGATCAACGAGGATGTTGTGTTCGTGCCGGAAGATAAAATCACACGCTTTATGGTGAGCCTGAATAAAGGAGAATCATTTATAACACAGGAAGTACCCTCACAGGGGGCACCATTTTTAGTCGATAAAAGCTTCAATCGCGTGTCCAGAGAGTTTTTTATTACTCAGTCGGTCGTTGTCGACAACGGTAGTGTGGTCGTTACGCAGGTGAGTTTTACTCAACCTGAAATCGAAAGAATAGACACAGAGGCAGTAAATGACTCTCGCATATACTTGATGTTTGAGCTATTTGAACAAGGTAAGTTGCCCGTTATTTACGACCCCAAGCCGATTTTTAAAAGAGTCTTGAAAAGTGGTGATTGGGGAAAAACATGGCATTTAGTAAGTTACGAATATGATGAGACTCAACTCTCGAAAGAACTTCAGATTTTAGATGCGGGGCAATATTCCTACAATGAAAAGACTAAAAAAGTTGAAGCTGACGGTCTTATTCCTAGCGTTATTGTAGATTTGAAGAAACTAGGCCGCCACAAAATGGCGCGTTCAGAGAAACAAGAATATAGACTCCCTGATGATTTTACCGACCCTTTTGCGGCTAGCATGATAAAGATTCCGGCAGGCACCTTTATCATGGGCAGCAATGATGTTGATGTTATTACGCTAGATCAAAAGCCTGCACATGAGGTGACACTAAAAGCGTTCTATATGAGTAAATACGAGGTCACACAAGGGCAGTGGCGAATGTTAATAGGTAGTAACCCTTCGGAATTCAATGCCTGTGGAGATGATTGTCCAGTTGACTTTGTGTCTTGGAACGACGTTCAGGCTTTTATCAAAAAACTAAACCAGGCGACAGGTGAAGATTATAGATTGCCGACCGAGGCGGAATGGGAATACGCTTGTCGTGGCGGAATTGATACGGAGTACTGTGGCTCAGATGATATTGAGAGCGTTGGTTGGGTTATTTCTAACAGCGGCAGGAGAACACATTCAGTCGGAACGAGAAAGCCGAATGATTTTGGTCTTTTCGATATGACAGGCAATGTGTATGAGTGGGTACAGGATTGGTATGGTGAATACAATACGGCGTCTGCTACGAACCCGCAAGGCCCGTCTTTAGGCAAGGGGCGCTATTCTGGCGACAAGCCTATGCGTATTTTAAGAGGGTGCGATTTTGAACTTTCCGGTTATGGTTGTCGTTACTCATACCGCCACAGTATACATCCCCAAAAACGATCTTCTAAATACGGCTTTCGTTTGGCCAAGTCCATTTCTGAGTCCAAAGCCAGACACAAACCTTGACTCGAAAACAAAAAATCGAGTTTGGATGGGGGTAGGTATAAATCTGTGAGTGCCTATTCATATGTCGGCGTTGTGTATGGCGAAGGAGGTGTCAACGACGCCTTGGTTTGAGTGGTTACGTATTATCTGAATCACCTACCATGATATTTTCAAATTGAAGGAAGGCGAACTGGATGACCATAAAATTGAGTACGATTCCGAGATGTTGTATGAAAGCCCATAGCGTTAATTTTATCGCACGTATTATGGTTACTGCTTGTTATCTACTTTTTCTAACGGCTTGCACCAGCCCGTTTAAAACGAAAGAGGTAATTACTTGTCCAATTGACGGGGGAGAAAAAGGGGCGCGATTTGAGTTAATCTCATCAAAGCGTAAGAACTATTCACCGTTTAGCTGGCATGTATCTGACTATACGGTACCGACGAATTTTAAAGTTTTTTTTAAGCGGGAGGGTCTGAGGGGAAGTACAGAGCTTCCTGTATATTTTGTAAGAAGCGGTACGTTGGAAAGAGAGAAGCAACTGGATTATTGCGAAACTGGTGGTGTGATTGACAGTATTTATTACTTTTGGCATCCGATCGAAGTAGGTGATTTTTTTATTAGCTTGAATAAGGGTGAAAGCTTTACAAATGTCTATCCAGAGCTAATGAGTAAAAGAGAGTCTTTTATGATGAAAAATGGTGAGGAAAAGCGAATTCTCTGGACGGAAATTAAGGTTTTATTTAACAGCAGTGAAGATTTTTTAGTTGAGCAGGCTGCCCATTTTCGTGATAGCAGTTGTTTTCTTCATCAGATAAGGAGTGTCCGTTGTGACCCCGTTCAAGTTAGAAGCACTCGCACTTTAGACCAAGGTAAAACCTGGACTGATCCAGTGATTGTGGACAAGCCTATATTGTTTAATTTGTCCTCTGAGCATTGAGAAAAAGGCGATTACCTTTATGAAAAATTTATTTGACCAGTGTTTCCGAAAAGTAAAATTTGCCATTTATATCTTGGGTGGAAGCATCGTATTGGTACTGAGCGGGTGCCAAAGTCCGTTTCCTACAAAGGATGTGGTCGAGTGCCCTATCGCTGAAGAGCAGTCTTCGAGATTCGAACTTGTGTCTACGAAATATCGAAACTTTTACCCTCTGAGTTTCCATGTTTCTGAGTTCTCCCGGCCTTCAGGCTTTAAGGTGTTTTTTAAAAAAGGATCCTTTATGGGTGTCGATACAGAAGTTCCCGTATGGTTTGGAAGAGAGTGGTATAAACCTTGGGGTAATGATGAAAGCTATAAATATTGTGAAAGCCTCGGTAAAAGTGACGATACCTATTATGTGTGGAGTCCAATATCGCCAACTTGGGTTTTTATAAGCACAAACGGTGGGAAAAGCTTCCATAATATCTTTCCTAAGGATATTTTAAATTTTAAAGAGGCACCTATTTCTATAAGCGGGGCGGCTAAAGTAATTAAATGGGCAGAGACGAGAGTAAAATTATTCCCAAATAAAGAAATTCTTATTGAGCAGGCGGCGCATTTAATTGATAGCGGATGTTTTCTTCTTCAGCTCGGAAGTGCCCGTTGCGACCCAGTTCAAGTTAGAAGCACGCGAACTTTCGACCAAGGTAAAACCTGGACTGATCCAGTGATTGTGGACAAGCCTATATTGTTTAATTTGTCCTCTGAGTAGGTTCAACATTATTTGCTTTGCACGGTGATGATGGTTTTCGAGGCAGCCCCCCCAAGTTAAACTTGATGTACTTTTTGCTGATATCAGCGAGCATGGAGTTCGAGTGCAGGATTTAGGTGTTATTTGAAATAAATGCCCATTCGATGCTGATTTCATTGAGATTAACGTCTACTTTAAATTAGCAGACGCTCTTTAATAAAATGATCAAAAAATAGACAGTTTTTTTAAAAAGTAAAAAGTAAAAAGTAAAAAGTAAAAAGTAAAAAGTAAAAAGTAAAAAGTAAAAAGTAAAAAGTAAAAAGTTGGAAGTGCCCTCTACAAGAGGTTGATTTTGTTGAAAAAAAAGACTGTCTGCGGTCTGAACCTGCCCCACCTTATTAGGGGATTAAGACTTTCATCTGTGACTTCAAAACAAGAGCCACAGCCTGCATCGAGTATGTGCGCTCCAGGTTTTAGATAAGCGATAAAACGCGACAAAACATGAGACATATCCACGCTTTTAGTGCTATCAAAAAATGGTTGCGCGTTATTGTTATAGAAATCGGCTGACATGAAGTTGTCTCTGGTTTTTTCGCGATCGTTTTTAGCATGCAGGGTAGAGTAGATCAAGGGTTACCTGTCAGATCAGCTCCCACACTGACATCAACGGCAAGTTGTTTGCAGTCTTTGATAAATCGCCTCAATAGCCTGCAGTGCTGGTAGCTCAATACATACAGCGTTACTCTTTTTTGAAAATGCCTCATTGGTATTAATCCGTATCAGGGGGGCGTCCAGTGATTCGCCTAATTTACGAATGGTATTCACGTTAGTCCCTGCGCCGCATTCAATTACCACCAGATTTTCTGCCTGTGCTAGCCAGCGTTGATATCGTCCTAGTTGTTTGCTTTGGCGCTCGTCATTCCAGCCGGTAAAGTCTGAAAACATCATTATATTTGGTCGGCAAACTTCTTCGCAGGAGGGGCATAGGGGTAATGCGGACGTAACATGGCAGTTGTGCTTATCTAATTGAGGGGTGAAGCTCTCAGCGCTCCAAATCCCTTCATCCAGACAGCTGACATACTGGCATTGCATGTAATGAATAGAGCCGTGGCACTCGACAATCCGTTCGGTATCGAAGCCCGCTTTGGCAAAATGACCATCGACATTGCTGGTGTAGACAAAATAGCCGTGTTTCATCCGCGCACCGATTTCAAGCAAACGGGCAAAGCCTGCATGTGGCGGTGTGTTTCGGTACAGGTTTAAACGATGTCCGTAAAACCCCCAGGCGATCTCGGGCATGGAGTCGAACACGTCGGGTGTGGCGATATCCAGGTAAGTAAATGCTTGCGCCGACAATGCAGGGTAGGTGCGCCAAAACCCCTGATCCCCCCTAAAATCCGGTAAGCCGGAATCGACGCCCATGCCCGCACCAGCGGTAATGAGTAAAGCGTCGGCTTTGGTTATCCAGTTTACGGCCTGTTCAAGCGTTTGGTTGCTGGGCATTAGTTTGGCTCTGCATAGGTGAGGTCATTATGGTTGCCACAAATCTAAGCGTTAAGGCATCGTGCAGCAAGTAAGTAAACCTTAGTGTAGCTTATAGAGCGACAGCAAAAGTCGCCAACTGATTGGGGCTCCACACTTCTGCGCCACACACGGGTATTTCATTAGTGGTTAATCACTAAAATAATCGTAACGGAATTCAAGCGGCGACTGCATTTTTTGTCGCAATTGTTTCCTCTGCCGACAATGCTTGAGGCGAAGCCAACGGCTGGCGTTTAGCTTTTGCCATTCTCGTCTATCTACCATGTATTGGCTTACGTCTTTGCTGCGAATGAGTTTGCCCTGATAAAACGCCAGCTCGAAAGTAGTGTCATACTCCCATGCGGCACTGAACCCACCGTGTATAGCCAGATCGGGTGACGGCTCGTCAGATAGTAATAAACCGCCGCTATAGTTTATCGGTAAATTCAGATTCTCATAGGTGTGCGTAAACAATGCATCAGCGCAGTTATCAACCTGAGGCAGTGCGCCGTTAATCTTTGCTGTATTGGGTAAATCTGTGTTGAGGTTGAGGCTTAACCGGGTAAGTATCAGCTGCCAGTGTGCGACAGTGAATTTACAAACATAACCGCGCCAGCAAAACGTGCCTGCAAATTTTAGCTGCAGTTGATAATCGAAGGGTGAAAAAAGTGCGCCATTAGATACGTGGGTGACGGTGTAACTACGGTTTTGGAAGTCAAACATATCAGCAAGTTGTGTTGTCATGCGTGCTGTCCCTTTGAGCGCGTTTTTTTGGGGTAGAGAGCAAAGTAATCGTGACAGTGTGAAAGCAAATTATGGCTTTTATAGCGATAAATTCTGTCGCTTGATGGCTTTTTTATTAGGAAAGATTTGCAGGTTATTAACTCTCAAAACGGGATATCCATATCGTCAAAATCATCTAACTCGTCCATTACCGGAGAATGATGGGGCGCATTGGCTTGGTCAGTATCGATTTTTTTATCGAGTAAAAGCAGTTCATGGGCGATGATTTCGGTGGTGTAGCGATCTTGCCCACTTTTATCTTGCCACTTTCGTGTTTCTAATCGACCTTCGATAAACACTTTCGACCCTTTCTGCAGGTGGTCGCGGGCAAACTCGGCCTTGCGGTTAAACAGAGCGATAGGATGCCACTCTGTTCGCGTTACCAACTGTTGCGTTTGTTTGTCTTTGTAGCTCGAGTCGGTAGCGACGCGAATTTTGGCTTTGATGACGCCTGCGGATAGTTCGACGATCTCCGGGGTGTGCCCTAAGTTGCCAACGATGATGACTTTATTTATGCCACGGGCCATAAGCTTTACTCCAGTTTGGTGTGTTTGCACTGATGCTTGATGTGGTTGAGTAGCCATTGTGGCGTCAAAACTTTCCCCGCTTCCTGTTCACAAGTTTGTGAACCCCGATTATTTGATAGAACCCCTTTAATCTTGGCCGCAATGAGATATCGAAACCGGCAGGTTTAACGCATCTGCGCTGCTACCTGGCCGCCATATATCACAACAGAACTGCTCGAATCGACGTTTGGTCGGTGTTTAAAAGTCAATGTTGGGGGCGCTATGCAAGAAATACTCATTCGGAGAAATCGATTCCTTAAAACGGACACTGCCGCTTTTTACAGTGCAAACTTCTATGGCTATGGCCAGGCTAATAATCCAAACTGTCTCAATACATTAAAAAATGACAACCACCATAAGTGGGCAACATGGCAATTAGATGCGGCGAAAAAACAAGTCATGCAGTTTTTAGCACATGATCTTTTCGAGATTGTGCGCTCACATGAAAGTAGCCGCCTGACGATTTGTGTGGTGCCTCGCGCAAAAAAGGAATGCACTTATCGGCCAAATCAATTGCTGTTTAAATCTGCCGTGTGTGAAACAATCCGGCAGTTGCACTCGGTAGAAGATGGTACAGGCTATATAAGGCGACATACTGACACCAAAACAACCCACCTAAGAAACCCTATGCCGGATTATGTAAATGCTGGGTCGTTACCTTATCCAGGAATCACCAGGCAGACCTGCCATATAGCAAGTGAGGTTAAATGGGCTGATATATTGCTGATAGATGATATCTATACCCCGACCATCAATATTGATGAGGATGCGATTCAAGCGCTGATGGATGCCGGCGCAAATTCTGTTACCTTTTATGCTGTTGCGAAAACAGTAGGAAGATATTGATATGAAAATTTCAGACAATGCGTTGAACATTTTAGCCGCTACCACCTACAAAGGCGTTGGCTTAGCCTGGGTTGTCAAATTTATTCATGGTAGTGAAACTTCCGACATCATCGTGGCACGCTTGAATCAACACGGCAAAGAAACCAGCCAGATTAAGGTGACAGATTTCGAAAACGTAAGAGAAGGGATACGCAGAGAAATTGTTAGGTTGTCTGACTCTGTAGACGGCGTTATTGCTATTGGCGATAGTGAGTTTCCCCAGTATCGGGGCCGGGTCAATAATAGCGAGCGGCCGGTAGTGCTTTTCTATCGCGGCGAATTGTCTTTGTTGGCCAAAGCAAACAAAAATGTTGCCGTCATCGGCCTGTTAACCCCAGACGAAGGCACCGAGGCTGTCGAAATTGAAGTAGTTAAATCGCTGGTTGAGCAAGGGGCGACTATTGTGAGCGGGTTGGCGCTTGGTTGCGATTCGATAGCACATCGGCAGGCATTGCATTCCAAAGGCAACACCGTAGCCATACTGCCGGGGCCGTTGCATGATATTTTACCTGCAGCGAACAAATCATTAGCCCACGAGATTGTTAGGCAAGGCGGGTTGCTGGTGACAGAGTATTACCAGCCTGCACAGTCTGGGCTGGAATTGCGTGCGCGTTATCAACAAAGAGACCGTCTGCAGGCATTGTTTAGTGATTGTGTAGTGTTGACCGCCAGCTATGCAAAAAATGATGCAGGCAACGACAGCGGATCGAGGTTGGCAATGGCGTACGCATTAAAATATAACATCGCGCGGGCAGTGATGTATGACCCCGATCAGGATCTGACAAACCCGACCTATGACCTTAACCGACAACTAATCGCGGAACAGCCAGACATCCTAATTATCAACAGAATCAATAAGGATACCGCCGTTAAACGCGTTTTATCTCTTGGTTCTCTTCTACCAGCAGAACCTTGCACACAGCCTGATCTGTTTAGCTAGAAAGCACTTAATGCTAGTCATCGGGGGGGCGTTATTGCTGCCCCTTTTTTTAGCAATATTCTCGGGTTAAAAAGCACATCGCCAATTGCTCGCAAGTTTGTGAAGCCAGTTAATTGTTTACCAACAGGTATGATGAATTTAATGGCAAAACGCCTAATAAACCAACCACGCCGAGGTAAACCTGTTATGAACGAATACATCTATCCGCCTGAAAATTTTATCGATAACGAGTTGATCGAATGCGAGCAAGAGCACGATGTCTGGGCAGAGCAAGAGCTAGGCGCTGAATTCGATGAGCACGACAGCGTTGGCGACGACAACGACGACAGCTATATAGAAGTTGAATACACGCCCATACCTGGTTACGAAAATGATGAGTACAACCACACAATGGAGCAAATCACAGAAGCCGAAGAAAACTATTACAACAGTATGGCCGAAAACGAAGGATGGGAAGACGGATACGATTACTAAATGAGGTTTTGAAGTATCAAGTATTGAAAGGCTGCATAAAATCAAAGCAAAAAGGGAGTGATCATGAAACACCCGCCGCTGTATTTGGTTTCGTATGATATTGCACACTCAGCAAGGCTGGCACGTATGTGCCGAATGGTGAAAGACTATGCCTTTGGCCGACAGAAATCAGTATATGAATGTTACGTTAGCCAAGGCAGTTTAGTAGAGCTTGCGCAGCGGGCGAACGCGATTATTGAGCCCGAAGAAGACACGTTGTTTATTTGCCGGGTGCCTCAGCCGCTTACAACACTTTTGCTTGGGAGCGCGACTATATCAACCGTGCATTATCTGATCAAAATTTCATAACGTCATGGGCAAATGAATAGGTGCGGTGATGCATACACTTTGGGTAGACAAAAAAAGTACGCGCATAGATATCGAGTCTAAGCATCTGTTGGTTTATGCCGACACAGATCAGCCACCCCGTAATGTACCTTTGTCGGCCATTAACTATGTCATCGTCAGCGCCAATATCCTGATAAGTAGCCGTTGTATTGCCACCCTTGCGGGGGAGGGCATTATGGTATTGGTCATCCCCTCCCGCCGGGGCGAGCCCGCTATCATTGCGCCGGTAGGCACGCACGGAAACGCCGAACGTCGGTTACAGCAGTATTACCGTGTCATTGACGAAGATTGGTGTTTGTCAGCGGCTAAGCAATTAGTGCGTTTTAAAGTCTATAGCCAATATCGTGCAACCCGGCGGTTAGACAAACGCTACCCCGAGAACCGATTAATTTTTCGATCGGCCTTTACCGGGTTTGAATCCCTCTCTGGAAAAGCAAAATCTGCAACATCTATTGAGCAATTACGCGGTCTGGAAGGCGCTGCGGCCAAGATATACTTTCAAGTGTATCAGTGTTGTTTTGGCGCCAGCTGGAACTTTACTGGTCGCAATCGGCGACCACCGAAAGACCCGGTTAATGTCATGCTTTCGCTGACCTACACCGTGATTTGCTCTTTATGTGAAGCCGAACTCATCGCCGGCGGCTTCGATCCGGGGCTAGGATTTTATCACCAAACCAGCTATGGACGACCCTCGCTTGCTTGCGACCTGACGGAGTTGTTTCGTGCAATGGGGGATCGCTTTGTATTGTCGCTAGTGAAATCGGAAGAGATTCGTACAGTACACTTCACGCAAACCGAAAGCGGTTGCACCATGGGTAAAGCTGGCAGATCTCATTACTACACCGCATTGGCGGCAGAAATTCCGGCCTGGCGAAGGCTGATCCGTAAAACCGTGGTACGGTGGATAAACACCTTACCCGCGCAACCGCAAAGACAGGAGACTGCCCATGCAACATTATCTGATCTGCTATGACATCAAAAACCCAAAGCGGTTACAAAAAGTGTACCGATGTGTGCAAAATTATGCCCTGTTTCTGCAAAAATCAGTCTATGGTATTCAAATGACGGTAATGCAGCGAGACGAGCTGGCCACGCAACTGTCGAGATTGATCCATAAAGAAGATGACATTCGCATCTATGCCACCGAGCCTATCGAGAAGTTTCAGTGGTATGGTGTGCGAAAACAGCTGACATGCGAAGATATCAAATTGATTTAAATGTTGTTTTATCGTTGCAATATTATTAACTAGCAGCTATTTTGTGTGCACACGCTCTTTAAAAAACCGCCGAAAACCACGTAACTTTTGGAAGAAAAAAATTATTGCGAGTGCCCCTTGTAGCTATCTGAAAAATATAGGAAAAAAAGAGGTCTGCAGTAAGAAACCGCCCCGCCTAAATAGGGGATTAAGACTTCTTTTCGTCCTCGCGCTCGCTGATGGTTGCGTAAGAAACCGCCCCGCCTAAATAGGGGATTAAGACTGCGGATAGATATCTTTCTATAGTAAAGAAGTATAGTAAGAAACCGCCCCGCCTAAATAGGGGATTAAGACCCCGCGTTTGAGAGACGGCGGATCATGCGAGACGTAAGAAACCGCCCCGCCTAAATAGGGGATTAAGACGGTTCCCTCTGTAACCAGAGAGAATTCATCAGTAAGAAACCGCCCGCCTAAATAGGGGATTAAGACCGATAGCTCTGCTGAGATGAAGGGGATATTGACGTAAGAAACCGCCCCGCCTAAATAGGGGATTAAGACAGAGCCGCGTAGGGATTGAACTGCGCCTCGAAGTAAGAAACCGCCCCGCCTAAGATTAAGACCAATAAGTCCGGGGTGAGTCGATCACTGCCCCGGTCTTCGGCTGGTAGGCCGAATCCGTTCTTCAGGGTCGAATATATTCGACCAGGAACCTGAAGAACCCCCTTCTAAATAGGGGATTAAGACCAATAAGTCCGGGGTGAGTCGATCACTGCCCCGGTCTTCGGCTGGTAGGCCGAATCCGTTCTTCAGGGTCGAATATATTCGACCAGGAACCTGAAGAACCCCCTTCTAAATAGGGGATTAAGACCAATAAGTCCGGGGTGAGTCAATCACTGCCCCGGTCTTCGGCTGGTAGGCCGAATCCGTTCTTCAGGGTCGAATATATTCGACCGGGAACCTGAAGAACCCCCTTCTAAATAGGGGATTAAGACTTCAAAGTCCGGGGCGCATCAATCACTGCCCCGGTCTTCGGCTGGTAGGCCGAATCCGTTCTTCAGGGTCGAATATATTCGACCAGGAACCTGAAGAACCCCCTTCTAAATAGGGGATTAAGACTTCAAAGTCCGGGGTGAGTCAATCACTGCCCCGGTCTTCGGCTGGTAGGCCGAATCCGTTCTTCAGGGTCGAATATATTCGACCAGGAACCTGAAGAACCCCCTTCTAAATAGGGGATTAAGACATAGACAGATTCCTTCTAATAATGTGTTAGCTGAAAATCAGTACAGCCTATTGACTATAATTATAATGTAAATACAATGTGGTTTATGGATCACTTAAATTTTGAATGGGATGCGGTTAAAAATGCATCGAATATTAAGAAGCACGGGGTTTCGTTCGATGAAGCGAAGACTGTGTTTACTGATGAGTACGCCCGAATGATTGCTGACCCCGACCATTCAGAAGACGAGGATAGATTCATTTTGTTAGGTGAAAGTATTGAATCAAAGTTACTGGTTGTCTGCCACTGTATGAGAGAGGGCGAAAGCATAAGGTTAATTTCAGCACGTAAAGCAGACAAGCGAGAACGCAAAATATATGAGGGTTATCGTTATGCGTGATCATTATGATTTTTCAAATTCAGTTAAGAACCCTTACGCAAAGAAATTAAAAAAGCAGGTAACAATCCGTTTGGATGAAGACACTGTAGAATACTTTAAGGGCTTGGCAGAAGATAAAGGTATTCCTTACCAGAGCTTAATTAATCTGTATCTGCGAGATTGCGCGCAGACGCACCGTGACCTGAAAATGCAGTGGCAATAACGGCTCAGCTAACAAGCGCCTGCAACGGACAAAATTTAGCTGTCACCTTTTTCGCGTTGCGCAGCAAAAAAGCCGCCAGCTAAATTTTGCTCGTTGAGGCGGGCGTTATGTTTTCGAGACGACAGATCGTAAGCCTAGATAATCAACGAAAGGCTTGAAGTCTCTATCTGAAAATAAAAGTGGATGTCCGCTCTCAAGGCAGAAGGTTGCAATAATTATGTCAGCTGTTTTTCTTACCGTAATACCTTTCTTCCTCAATTTTCGATAATGCTCGGTGGCCTTGAGCGCTAACTCTGGATTGAGCATATTGCACTGTACCAAGGAGGTAAGGTGGCTCTTTGCAAGCTGGAAGTCCTTGTCTGAACTGAAACCGCGTAAAACTTCTAAAACTATAAGGTCACCAGTTGCAACTTCTTGTGAGCCAAGCAAATTATCTAGGGTATCCGTTTCGTATGTGTTGTTGCCGTTGAAATAATCAATCCAAACACTTGAATCAACAACAATCATTTAGCTCTCATGTCATCAAGGTCGCCTTCCCACTTCAGCTTGCCTCTCAAACTCCTGATATCTGATTGCTTTTTCAGTCTAATCAGCGCCTTCAGGCCTTCTTCAACGGCTTGTTTTTTCGTTTCTAGTCCTGTAGCTTTCAACGCATCGGCCATTAGTTGGTCGTCTATTACAATATTGGTTCGCATGGCACACCTCTGTGTATGATTCATTAATGTGATACACATTTTCGCCCAGTTAAATGAACATAACAAGCAGCCCCACCGGACAAATTTTACGCGGTGAGCTGAGCGTTATATGCAGGTCGCGCTAAAAAAGCTCGCTATGTGAACCTATCCTAGCCAGTTTTAGGGTTACATCATTAATTTTATAGATCAAAACAAGATCTGGTTTAACATGGCAATCCCTATAACCGCGCCAGTCACCAGTAAGAGGGTGATCAACGTGTATAGCGTCTAGTGTTTCACCGCGCTGCAAAATTGAAATGACATTGCCTACTTCAATAATGTCGGAAATTGATCTTTTGGTTATTTTCTTAAAATCTTTTTTAAATTGGGTGGAGTATTCAAGCTCATACATTATCAAGCTTACCTTCACCCAGTTCATCAAAAAGTTGTTTTACGCTGGCCGCTTTATGGCCTTTTCCATTTTCAAGTTCTTCAATAGCTTCAATCGTCTGTTTATTTGGCTGCTTTGCTTTAACTTCAAAAGGTATTCCACCATAATTAATTACGGCTTTAGCAAAAAGTTTTATAGCCTGAGAAGGACTTAGTCCAACCTCATCACAAACTAAGGTAAAAGCAGCTTTGGTGTCGTGGTCTATACGCGTGATAAGCATTTCTGTTTTCATAATGTACTCAAATGTATTACGTTGTAATACATTGTATATTAAAACGAGGCAAAGCATATAACAAGTGGCTTACGGACTAAAAGACTTGGCACCTGCGTTCGCTGGCGCTCAGCAAAAAAGTCGCCAAGTATTTCGGGGCGCAGAGCCAGGCGTTAACTGCAAAAAAGCATTGCCACCCTCAAAGTGATAGAATAGTACCACTCTATGAAAACAGAACTTGTAACTACATTAAAAAGGCAAGCTACGAAAATTTTAGCTGACCTTCATATCACAAAAGAGCCTGTTCTAATTACTGAGCATGGGCAGCCGTCTGCGTATTTAGTTGATGTAGATGACTATGAATTAATGCAAAACAGAATGCACATTTTAGAAGGTATCGCACGCGGAGAAAGCGCGGTATTTGAAGGGCGAGTTTATTCTGAAACGGAAGCAGAAAAGAAATTGAGTAAATGGCTCAAATAAAGTGGTCTGAGCCAGCGGTTGAAGATTTGAATGAAGTAGCAGAGTACATCGTACTTGATAAGCCTGGTGCGGCAAAAAATCTAGTTCAAGAAGTGTTTAAATTAGTGAGGCGTTTAAAAGACTTTCCAGAATCTGGCAAAGTTCATGGTGAACTAGAAGATTCGCGCTATCGCGAAGTTATAGTTGGCCCTTGCAGAGTGTTTTATAGAGTTGAAGGCGATATAGTATTTGTTTTATTTGTTTTATTTGTTTTATTTGTAATGCGTAGTGAAAGAGCCTTAAGAAATTTCATTCTGGAATATCGTGCAAAGGGCAGTTAACAAGCGCCTTCAACGGACAAATTTAACTACCACCTTTTTCGCTCTGCGCAGCAAAAAAAAATCCGCCAGTGAAATTTTTCTCGTTAAGGCGGGCGTTAAGCTTATAGGAGAGTTATGCCATTTACCCCAATTCACATGGGCCCAGGAATTCTTATCAAGGCTATCTTGCAGGGTAGTTTTAGTCTAATGGTTTTTGGCTGGACTCAGATAGTCATGGATATTCAACCGCTATTGGTCATGCTCACGGGCCAAGGGCATTTACATGGCTTCACTCATACTTATCTGGGCGCCACACTGATTGCGGTTATTTCTGCTCTTTCGGGAAAATATCTCTCCGAGATAGGTCTCAAAATACTAGGCATGGCTAAAGGGCATGCCGTTCCCATTTTATGGTGGGTGGCATTTCTAAGTGCTGCGATTGGCAGCTTTAGCCATGTGCTGTTGGATAGTATTATGCACACCGATGTTGAGCCGTTTTATCCGTTTACGCTGATTAATGTTTTTCATGGTTTTATCTCCATTGAGGCCTTACATAAACTTTGCTTGTATAGCGGTTTAGTCGGGGCAGCAATTTATTACGCGGTGATCTGGCATGCGAATAAAACGTAACCGCCCGCTAGTCACATCTGGCATTTAGTTGCCATCTCATCAGACTACTGCGGTTTATTAATAGCAAGAGCCAGTGATGCCAGACGTCCCTCAAAAAAATCCTAACCGTAGAGGTTTCTCCAACGCATTCAACATGCAGGTTGTCGGCAAAGTGTAGGCCGGTGAACTTTTAATTGTTCAAATTTCCCGCACGCGCACAGATAACCAGTCTAGTAACAGTATTCAGAATAACGCCAAACTAACATTTCGTTTTTTTACAAACTCATAGTCTGCGCAGGCCGGGCCTCATCAGTCCGTCTTAATCGCATGCTTTTTCCAGTGAGTTGACAAGTTTGTGAACCACAATTTTTTTGCCTGTCTGTGGAACTATACCTTCATCGAATACGTCGCCTAATGAAGGATAAAAGTATGGGTAAAGTTGAACTTGTTGTACTTGCAAACTCTGTTAAACATGGACAGCATTGCGTTGCTGGAAAGTGCACCAGGTCTGGTAGGTGGGTTAGGCCAGTTTCTAATGAGAGCGGAGCGGCGTTGAGCAATGATCAAACTAAATATCAAAATCCTTACGGCACATATGGCGTAAAGACGCTTCAAAAAATCCGCATGGGTTTGTCTCAACATGTTCCGCTTCCTCATCAGCCAGAAAACTATTTGATAGATGGCGACTTATGGCGGCAAAACTATTCAATTGGGATGTTGGAACTATCAAACTATCTTGACAGTCCAGTTGATATTTGGGGCGAAGGGAATCGAATAGAAAGCTCTCGAATCACTTTGGGTGTCTGCAATATTTTGCAGTCACTTCTTCTTGTTAAGGTTACCAGTCTAAGCCTTTATACGACAGATGAAGGTAAGAGAAGAGCTGCCTTTAGATATAACGACATAAGCTATGACCTCGCAGTAACTGATCCAAAGTTTGATGAAATCGTTAGGGATCAAAGAGAGGTTTATGGCATTCTTTGCATCAGTCTCGGCGAAGTATATCAAGGTTATTGCTACAAACTTGTAGCCACAATTTATTAGGGCTTTTTATGGATATCTATACTATTGGTTTTACTCAAAAAAATGCCGAGACATTTTTTAAGTTTTTAAAAGTTTCCGGTGTGAAAACACTCATTGATGTTCGCTTAAATAACGTCTCTCAACTTGCCGGTTTCGCAAAGAAAGATGACCTGAAATTTTTCCTAAAAGAGCTTTGTAAGGCGGAGTATGTGCACTCTCCTGAATTGGCGCCAACGAAAGATATATTGAATGCTTACAAAAAGGGGGGGATGTCTTGGGAGGTTTACGAGGATAAATTTCTGAATCTGATGGCTAAGCGCAATATTGAAAGGACTGTTATGCCTGCTTTACTTGATAATGGTTGTTTGTTATGCAGCGAACACGAGCCTCATTTTTGTCACCGAAGGCTTGTTGTTGAATACCTAAACGAGAATTCAGATCTAAATCTACAGGTAAAGCATTTATTCTGATGGCAAACGTACTCATTCTTTATCCTAAACTTTTTCGTTGCTATCCAAAGTTCGCGAGAAAAGTAGAAAAACTTGTTTCTGGATTGGGTGAAGTAACACTTATCTACCCAAATGACCCCAATTTATTTATTGAAAAACTTCGTGATGACAGTGCTGGTGCTATCCAGTGTAATCAAGTTACTGATTGGAAAATCAATGACGTGACGCATGCAATCGTTTTTGATGACGGTGAAGAATTCAGTGATGCAACGACAACGCTGCAAGCTGCTGGATTGCCGCTGAGGGTTGTGAAGATAGCAATAACAAGAGTTATAAATATCAAGGTTGAAACTGACTATAAATCAGAGAAAAGCACAGCTGATTACGAGTACATAGGCAGAGGCTCTTATTGGGGAAATCCTCATTCTATGTATGAAGAAGGTGATGATCGCGAAGAGGTCATTAGAAAGTATAAATATGACTTTGATTACGAAAAGTTTCCTAATAAAGAGAAGTCTGAGGTGTACAAACTGACCGGTAAGCGATTGGGGTGTTTCTGTAAACCTCAAGCCTGCCACGGTGATGTCCTCGCAGATTTTTTGAATGCATGGGATGATGGCAAGTGATTGTTTTACAAGGCACCCTGAGGTTTTAAGGGGAGCGGATTTAAGACCAAACGCATGTCTGTATTTGTAGTAGTTCAGACTTGATCGACCTCCGCAGCATTCAGCACGCAAAGCCTACCCATTGCCTGAGCAGGTCGGTTGCCCGAACGGCCTCAATATTTTTTAGGTACCGCTCTGTTTTACTCCACTTTACTTCTACCAACCCAAAATACAGTCCAAAATGCCGAATGGCTCTTAACTCATAACAGCTGAATACTTCTTCTTCGGCGGTGCGCCAGCGGCAGTCAACTTCATCCAAAAGCATCGGGAAGGCATTGATAAAATGGTTTGCATAAAATTCAGTTTCTCGCCACTCATTGCCATATCGCTCCAGCAGGTAGAGGGTAAAAAATGCAGACGTCTGGATAAATTCCAGATCTTCAAATCTGTCCCGATATGCCCACAGAAATTTCTCGCAGTAGGTTTGCAATAAAAGGTGGTATGTTTGCGTATTGTTCAGTTTTTTTGCCTTCTGTGTCAGCAAAAACTTGCCCTTGTTTTTTCGCAATAAACCGGCCAGCTCGGCCACTAAGCGCAGCACATGCAAGTCCAGAAAATCTTCTTCTTTATTTATACCGCCAAATCGGGTTTCGTCCTGGTACTGGGCTTCCCCCCAAAAGCTAAGGGCGGCTTCGCGGCAAAACTTTTGCCCGAGGTTACCTTTGGCTGTCTGCTTTAGCCCGTCATCTGTGGCGGCATCAAAAATCAACTTGTACAGACGCATGGCTGGTGTTTGTTCGCACGGTAAAAGCGCATTTTTGAATTGCACAACTTCTGGCGATGTGAACGGCTGATAAAGCACGCTATGCATCTGCGCCGGCGATAAACCATGAAAGTCATCCATGGCTGCCTGATTCCGCTTTTGCGAAAAACTTTCGAGAAACGCATTTACATCGTCAATATTGTCAAACTGCTGGTTGTCGAGGGCTTGCCGGATTAGTGCCGACACCTCCTTGGCAGGATGCATGGTTTGCTGGCCAGCGATGCCTGGGGTAAACGAGTCGTTAGTTGCCGCCGCTAACATGCAGCACTTTTTGAATTTCTTGCCGCTACCGCATGGGCACGAATCATTTCTACCTATTTGCTTGTTCATGCAGATTCTCCTGATATATGCAGCACCGGTGAGGTGACCGTGCTGTGTGCGATGGTAACAGCGCCTGCATCAGAAATCTGCCTTAATCGCTGGATTTAATCGGGGCGATAACAAGTTTGTGAACCACAATTTTTGCGCCCGCCTGTGGGACTATACCTTCATCGAATCCGTCGCCAAAACACAGGGAGAGTCTTATGAGAGCGCTATTTTTATGCAGTTACGATATCCGCGACCCAAGGCGATTGTACAAAGCATTAAGGGTGCTTAAAGACTATGCCGGCGGTGGGCAGTATTCGGTTTTTGAGTGTTACCTCAGCCGTAATGAAAAAGACCGGCTGCTATCACAGATGGATGAGGTGATGGCGGTTGAGGATCACTTTTTGATATTGCCACTAAGCAAACAAGCACCCATTTTCACATTGGGTACCGCCGTGATGCCAATGGATGAATCATTTTACTTTGTGGGGTAGCAAGCATGGAAACCGTATATATCGATAGAAAAGGCAGTGTTTTGAAAGTAGCCCAGAAAAGACTGCTTATTCAGACCGAGCCGGATCAACGCCGTCCGGTAAGCTTCCCTTTAAGTTTGTTGCGCTCGGTGGTGGTGACCTGTGATTGCACGTTAGATAGCGCCGTCATGCGTCAGTTAGCTCAGGCTGGGATAGCATTGATGTTCTTAAACGGCAAAAGCAGTGATGCATCGATGGTGTGCTATGCCATGAATCACGGTAACGCACAGCGCCGCTTGGCACAGTATCGTCTGCTTAGCGACGATGACAGCAGGTTGTTGATTGCACAACGATTGGTTCGTCAAAAAGCAGGCTTGCAGCAACGCCACTTGCAGCGTCTCACCACAGAGCGCCCAGAATGCAGGCTGCCGCTGCGTAAATCTATCGACAGTATTCATGCGATACGGCAACAGTTAATGACGCAGCCAATTGCCGATTTATCAACATTGCTTGGCTATGAAGGTGCGGCCTCACGGGTATATTTTGCCGGTTACAGTGCTGTGTTTGCCGAGTCGCTACAATTTACCGGCAGAAACAAACGTCCGCCAAAAGACCCGGTGAATGCGGTGTTGTCGCTAACCTATACGCTGGTGCATTACGAAGCCGTGCGTGTTTGCGTTGCCGCTGGCCTCGACCCGCAGCTTGGTGTTCTACATACCCTATATTACAACAGAGAATCACTTGCCTGCGATTTGGTCGAGTTGTTGCGTAGCTCAGTCGATCATTGGGTGTGGAATATGTTTAGCATCCAGATTTTGCGTGCCGATCAATTTAGTATAGAAGAGCAGGGCTGTCGCATGAACAAAGCCGCAAGGGAAGTGTACTACCCCTCTATACAGGTAGAACTGCGCGCCTGGCGGAAAACATTGCAGCGATATGCCGCCTTGTTGGCGAAATATCTTGATGCCAACCCTTAATTGTTTGAGATGTCACTAGCGAATGTTAACGCACACTTTGAGGGTAAAAACGCATGAAAAAAGCACTGCATATCGATACCACCAACCTGGAAAGCATCAGTCTTGATGTCCCTTCTATTGTTGTGAAAATAAAAGGGCAAAGCGGATTGCGCTTTCCTGTTGTTCGCGTCAATAGAATTACGCTTTCAGGGCCATGGGATGCGGGCCTCGAAGTATTTACTTACTGTGCAGAGCGCAATATTCCCGTGCATATATTTGATGGCCGCGGGCGTTTACGTTGCCAGATATTACCCAAAGAGCGCGTTCCTGAACCATTGTTCTTCTATTTAGAGCAATTACCATATCACGAGGTTTTAAATGCGGTTTATGAAGAATGGTTGCTTAATCAAAAACGTTCAGTAATGGCCGAAGCCGGTGCTGAAAGTGGCGACCCGGATTTTCGTGCCATGCAGTTTAGCGAAAGCCTGCATTTTATGGCAGGCAAAGCCAACCGCAAAAATGAGTTTAACGAAATGTCTGACTGGATGCTGGCGATGTTTGCATCGCATTTTTCGCAATTGTTGCTTGCTTTTAGTATCGACTGTTGCCGCCCCGAGACTCAAAGATTAGTAGCCGATGTAACCGCTGCGCTAACGCCGATTTTAAAGGCAAAGGCGCTGGAAGCCATTCATAACAATAATCACAGTGTGACGGCGATGTTAGCCTCACGCGAGTATCACAGCATATCTGAGCGTATCGAATTTTTAGTCAACCGGATGCTTAACCAATTAATCTGGCGCATGGACGCCAACGCCTAAGGAGAAACAGCATGAACAATCAACCATATTTAATCTGCTACGATATTCGTTGTCCAAAGCGGCTTGTTAAAGTGCACAAAGCCACAAGTAAAGTGGCAACAGCGGTGCAGTATTCGGTCTTTTATGCAGAAATGCGCCGGCCCGAAGTCGACTCGCTTATCGCCTCACTTAGTGAGTTAATAGACCATGCGGTAGATGATATCCGGATTTATTCGGTAGCAAGTTTTGATCAAGCTGCTATTATTGGACAAACCCCTGCAGATAGAGGGATTTATGCGATGATTTCCCGGCAAAAAAAGGCACGATGATATGACCAGATTCGCCAACTTTTTGACACTGCAGAAAAATTTTGAAGGGGTCTGCAGGCTGTTGATTTGTAAGATGAATTTTTGGCTAAGGGTTTGAAGAAGTTGCCCCGCTTATAGGGGATTAAGACAGTGCAAAGCGCTGCAACTTTTGCAAGTGAATAAGTTTGAAGAAGTTGCCCCGCTTATAGGGGATTAAGACCATCCTGTTAGTAGGTTTTTTGTTTGTTGTAAGCGGTTTGAAGAAGTTGCCCCGCTTATAGGGGATTAAGACCTTCATTTTTTAACTCATTAACGAGAATAGCAAAGTTTGAAGAAGTTGCCCCGCTTATAGGGGATTAAGACGATATGAGCGAGCGCTCTATTCATATCAGAAACTGTTTGAAGAAGTTGCCCCGCTTATAGGGGATTAAGACCCGGTGTGTTAGACCAGGCTTTAGAGGTGACTTATGTTTGAAGAAGTTGCCCCGCTTATAGGGGATTAAGACCACCTTCCTCTTCGCACTCACCGATCTCCATATCCGTTTGAAGAAGTTGCCCCGCTTATAGGGGATTAAGACTGATGTCTTCAAGCAATTTTACAGCAAGTTCTTCGTTTGAAGAAGTTGCCCCGCTTATAGGGGATTAAGACAGCGTTCGAACATTTTACACGACATTTGTGCGTTTGAAGAAGTTGCCCCGCTTATAGGGGATTAAGACTTCAGAGCGCGGTTCATATCACTAACGACAGAATGTTTGAAGAAGTTGCCCCGCTTATAGGGGATTAAGACTCTATCTTTTTGGCGACTTCGATAACCAGGTGCAGGTTTGAAGAAGTTGCCCCGCTTATAGGGGATTAAGACCAAGCTCATTTTTTTTGTTTTCTACTGATACGATAGTTTGAAGAAGTTGCCCCGCTTATAGGGGATTAAGACAGCTCTTTTGAGCTTACTGCGTATTTTTAGTAACCGTCCGGTGATCACATCTGGCATTTAGTCGCCATCTCATCAAACTACTGCTGTTTATTAATTGCAGGAGCCAGTGATGCCAAAAGTCCCTCAGAATAATCTTAACCGCAGACGTTTCTCAAAGGCATTCAAAATGCAAGTTGTCCGAGAAGCGCAAGCCGGTGAACTTTCAATATCTCAAATTTCCCGTCAGCATGATCTGAATAATAATCAGATCTTTCGCTGGCTACGAGAAGTCAAACAAGGTCAGGCCGCCTGGGTACGCCATTGTTATGATCAACCGAATCTGCCCAGTTCAGATTCTGTCTTCATTCCGGTCGCCATTGCAAATAAGCCTGAGGCTCAAACTGTCAGGCAATCTAAACTCCCCATCGTGACCATCGAGCTTGCAGGTGGACATCGCGTAATCTTGCATGAAATGAACGTTAACATGCTACGCACCCTATTAGCGTGCCTGCCATGATCACCTTATCTCATGAACTGCGTGTCTGGCTTTGTGCCGGTCACACGGATATGCGTAAAGGCTTTGATGGACTGGCGGCGATGGCGCAGCATGTACTGAAAAAAGATCCCTTTAGCGGTCATGTGTTTGTGTTTCGTGGACGGCGTGGTGACCGGGTGAAATTACTCTGGTGGGATGGCCAGGGACTGTGTCTGTTTTATAAGCGTTTAGAGCAAGGACACTTTGTTTGGCCACAGGCAAAAAGCGGTGCGGTGAGTTTGACGCAAGCAGAATTAGCCCTGTTGTTAGAGGGCATAGATTGGCGGCCACCAGCGCGAAAACAGTCTCCAAAAAATGCTGCATAATGCAATTTATTCAATGAGTTAGCGGGCTTTTTGTGGTATGATCTTCGCCATGAAAACACCTGCTGACACTCTCCCAAATGACCTGGACGCATTGAAGGAAATCATCCTGAAAATGGGGAACCAGCTCGCCCAGCAAGAGGCTCAGATTAGTCAGCAAGCCACGCTCATTACAACATTGCGTCATCAGTTAGAGATCTTAAAACGCGCCCGCTTCGGTCGTGCCTCCGAACAACTCGATAAGCAGATCCACCAACTGGAATTGCAACTTGAAGAGCTGGAAACGGAAGTCGCTGCACTGGCAAGTACACAGCCTGAACCGGCTGTTACACCGAAAAAACCTCGTCGACGAATCAACTTGCCTGAGCATCTGCCCAGAGACGAGCGGCGCCTGGAAAGCGCGTGCCACTGCCCGGATTGCCAATCTGAGTTAACCCATATCGGCGATGACGTATCAGAAATTCTGGACGTGGTGCCGCTATCGTTTCGCGTGATCCGCGTTGTGCGTCCCAAATTCAGCTGCAGCGCCTGTAGCAAACTGGTACAGGCTCCCGCACCTCAGCGCGTGATTCCTAAAGGCCTCGCCAGTGCCAACCTGCTGACCCAGGTGATGATTGATAAGTACCTGGACCATCAACCTTTATATCGTCAGGCAGAGCGGATGGAGCGAGAGGGTGTGGATGTCGAACGTTCAACCCTGGCCGATTGGGTGGGTCAATGCAGCGCCTTACTGACACCGCTTGCCGATGCTATCGGGCGACATGTCAAAGCCGCCAATCATGTGTATGCCGATGACACCACCGCACCCACCTTATCGCCGGGCAATAAACGAACACAGGTTGGTCGCTACTGGACCTATGTTCGAGATGGTCGACCCTGGGCAGAAGCAGCACCGCCAGCCGTCTGGCTGCAATACAGCGAAGATCGAAAAAGCATTCATCCGGAAAGTCATCTGAAAGGCTTTAGCGGCACCTTACAAGCCGATGCTTATGCCGGTTACAACAGTGCCTACCAGAACGGTATTCAGCATATTGCCTGCTGGGCGCATGTCCGGCGTAAGTTCTATGATATTACGCAAAATACGCCATCGCCCCTGGCGGATGAAGCGATTGCTACCATTCAATCCTTGTATGTGATTGAAAAAGCCATCCGCGGCAAACCACCGGATCAGCGTGAAGCAATACGACAACAACAGGCAAAGCCAATTATCGAACGCTTTAAGCTGTGGCTGCAGAGCACCTTGCATACCTTGTCGAAAGGTTCACCCCTATCGAAAGCAATCAGCTATGCACTGAAGCAGTGGGAAGCACTAACGGCATACCTGCATAACGGCAAAGCAGGCATCGACAATAACCCGGCAGAACGATCATTGCGTCCGATTGCCTTGGGCAGAAAGAATTACCTGTTTGCCGGTTCGGTCGCGGGTGGCCAACGTGCGGCTGTGCTTTATACGATTCTGGGTACTGCAAAACTAAATGACGTGAACCCAAAGGTTTACTTAAGCACCGTGCTCAAACGCATTGGCGAGCATCCGATTAATCGCATTGATGAATTACTGCCTTGGAATATAGACCTCACACCTAAATCTGGTGAAGCTATTTAAGACTTTAAGTGTCCACTAAAAATAAGTGGACACTTATTGTGAAGACTCAAGGTGTGTTTGCCGGACGCTTACTATTTTTATAACTATGAACGCTGATTTTTGCTTAGCGTGAACACTTCCACCCCTTATTCTTGCAGATGCGGCACTTTTACCTTAAGTGTTCACAGTTGGTCAAGATTCGCTTGTTTTTTACGCATGGATTCTCCTTTCAAACTAATTTTATAGGCGTTGTGTAAAAGCCTATCTAAGATGGCGTCAGCAAGTGTTGGATCGCCAATAGTTTCATGCCAATGATTGGTTGGAAGTTGGCTAGTAATGATTGTCGATCCGATTCCGTGCCGGTCTTCAATCACTTCCATTAAGTCCATTCTTTGCTGCCGCTTTAGGGCGTCCAATCCCCAGTCATCTATGATCAGGATTTCAGTTTTCCGCAACTGTATAAGCACTTTACCAAAGCTACCGTCACCGTGTGCGATCGTGAGCATTTCAAGTAGTCTGCTGGCCCGGTAGTAGCGCACGGAGATTCCTTGTTCACAAGCAGTTTGCCCCATGGCGCAGGCCAGGAATGTTTTGCCTGTGCCTGTTGGCCCTTCAATCAGAATATTTCGGTGCTGCTTAACCCAGTCAAACTGCAATAGCTGTGCGACGGTGCTTTTGTTTACACCACGCTTGGTTTGGTAATCAATGTCTGATGGTTGGGCATTGATTCGGAGTTTGGCTTGTTGTAACAGGCGTGCAATTTTACGGTTATCTCGGGTTGTGATTTCATGATTAACCAAGAGTGAGAGTCGTTCGAGAAAGCTCAGCTCCTCATAGGTATTGGGTTGATCACACTGCTGAGACAGAGCCTCAGCCATACCGGTTAATCGCAAACTGTTTAGCTGAGTGCGTGTTTTATTAATCATTCGTTTTTCCTTTGCGTAATTAGTGATAGTACTTGGCACCGCGAACATTATCGTGATTGAGGGGAAGGGAAATCTGCTTGTCTGCATCGCCATCTTCCATGGGCAGGTTGTCTAAACCTTTGCTGAGAATTGAGGCAATGTTTTTGTACGTCATGGCGTTAATATAATGTGCGCGACGACAGGCGGCTTCGAGCCGTTCCTGGCCATACTTCTTTGTCAGGTTAAGTAAACCCAGGCAAGCGCGATAACCGTGTTCGGGGTGACGGCGACCAGCAAGTTGATGCTCGACCACCAATGTCGTGTATTCGCCAATTCGGGTTGCCCATAACACAAACCGCTGAGGCGACCACTCTTGATGTTTCAAATGCGCCTTCGCCATATGCGTGGTGTCAGTCGTGTGGCCGTGTTTAAAGGCTCGCGGGTGGTGGGCCACCTGCTTTCCCTGATGATTAATGGTCAAGGTGGTTCGGCTTGCATGAATCATCACGTTTTGTTTTACCAGTTGATATGGTACGGAGTAGAAGTGACCGTCGTATTCCACATGGTAATCAAGATGGACTCTGGCCTTTTTAACCTCAAGGTACTCATAGGGGGATGGTGGTAACGGTCTTAACGCAGGCTTATCAATACTTTCAAATTGAGATTGGCGAGATCCCGGACGTTTTTTAAACGGGCGGTTGTTGAGGTCTGCCAGCAAAAAACGAATGGCTTGATTAAGTGACGCGAGAGTAAAAAATGGCTGCTTTCTCAGGCGCATCATGATCCACCGCTCAACCACTTGAACCGCGACCTCTGCTTTAGATTTGTCCTTTGGTTTGTAGGGGCGAGCTGGGATGACGGCAACATTGTAGTGCTCTGCAAGTTGCTGATAGGTAGGGTTTAGGTCAGGATCATAGCGGCAGGCTTTGCTAACGGCACTTTTCAGGTTATCTGGCACAACCACCTCCGGAACACCACCAAAAAAGTTAAATGCTCGAACATGGGAACCAATCCAGTCAGGCAAGCTTTGTGACCATGTCGCCTCAACGAATGTATAAGAGCTGGCGCCCAGGACGGAGACAAAAATCTGGGCAGTACGTACCTCGCCCGTTTGAGGGTTAATGACATCCATGGTCGGCCCGCAATAATCGACAAACATCTTCTCGCCAGCTAGGTGTGTTTGTCTCATCGATAGCTGGCGTGAGCCTTGCCAACGTTTGAACAGAACGGTGAAGCGAGAGTAGCTATAGTGATTACTGGGGTGGTCTTGTGTGTACTCTTCCCACAGCAATTGTCGTGTCATTCCTTTGGTCCCCAACTCATCGTGAATTGCATTGAAATCGGGTTCCGCAAACACGGTGACCGTGTCCTTTCTTGGTTTTCGTGACGGCTGCAGGATGGCTAAAACTTGTTGCTCTGTCATGCTGTCTGGCAAAGGCCAACCAATACCAGCCGCATCGGCACGATTGAGGTACTTTGAGATAGCCCCCGTTGATATATTCAGGCTACGGGATATTTGCCTGGACGAGAGGTCGGCGCCGTATTTGAGGCGCAGAATTTCTTTGATTTTCTGCATAGAGATCTTCTTCGTTTTCATAACGGCTCCTGAGGGTTAAACAAAGGAGCGCAGGTTAATGGTTAAAAACTGACCTGCAAGAAGGGATGGGGATTTTTGCTTACCGTGAACACTAAATTTTGTCATGCGGAAAAAGTGTTCACGCTTAGGCAAAAATCAGTGTTCACAGTTAAGAAAATTAGGTGTTCACGCTAGAGAAAAACTGGTGTTCACGGTTGGGAAAAATACGCATAATAAGGCGCTAGCTGAAAAAATCTTGTGTTTGCGTACGTTTAAACGTACGATAACAGCTTGTTAAAGTGGAGATAAATAATGAATACACTGACTGCAAGCGAAGCAAGAGCAAATTTATACAGATTACTCGATCAAACGAGTGAAACACACCAACCAATTACGATTACAGGTAAACGTAATAGTGCAGTCTTGATTTCATCAGAAGATTGGGAATCAATACAAGAAACCCTTTACTTGTTATCGGTACCAGGAATGCGCGAAAGTATTCGTGAAGGCATGGAAGAGTCCGTTGATTCTTGCTCCAAGGAGCTGGATTGGTGACCTGGCAAGTTGTTTACACAAAGCAAGCGCAAAAAGACGCGAAAAAGTTGTCATCCTCCGGGTTAAAGGATAAAGCTAAAGACTTACTGAGTATTGTGTCGGTTAATCCGCATCAAAATCCTCCACCATACGAAAAATTGGTTGGCGACCTTTCGGGCGCATATTCAAGACGAATTAATATTCAGCACAGGTTGGTATATCAAGTAATTGAAGAGCAAAAAACAGTTAAAGTTCTGCGTATGTGGACCCATTATGAATAGCTATCAAACTTGGGCAGCTAACAAGGTGTTCAACGCGGATTCCGTAAAACTGTCGCCTTTTTTGCAAAGGGCCGCACAAAAGCCGTCAACTGCACCATGCCGAAGAGCCCGGCGTTATGGGGGTAAAAGTCGTTCTCGAGCATCCATGCTTTTATGTAAGATTCGAACAATTTCAATATTTTGTTCACTCGTTTTACGATAAAAAACAATATGGCTGGTAACTGGAAATTTCCTGTAACCGTTCTTAATATAATCGCATTCAGTTCCATTTTTTGGGTTTTCTGACAGCATATGAAAAGTATCATCAAACTGGCGTATATAAATATTTCGTTGCTGTTTACCCCATTTACGCTGCGTATAAATAGCGATTGATTTCAAATCGGCTTTAGCTTTGGTTGTTAGTGTAAATGTACCCATTAACCAAGTTCTTCATCAATTTCATTCATTAGGCTTTCATAGCTGTATTCTGCTGTACCGCTTTGTTCACCTTCTTCGAGCAGTTTTCTAAGAACGGCTATTTTTCTTTCGTTATCTTCAAACATTCTAAGAGCTGCGCGTACAACTTCGCTTGCAGAGGCAAAGCGGCCTTCATTAATTTGGCTGGCAATAAATCTATCAAAGTGCTCACCTAGAGTCATACTGGTATTTTTTGGCATGAAATTACCTTCTATATTATTAAATGGTATTTTATGGTACTACCCCATAACAAGGCAATCAAGCGGACCTCTGATTAAGTCCTGTTTTGTCATCTCCGTGTAGGCGGAGATCCATAAGATTCAGGGAGTTATGGATTTCTTCCTGCGCGGTGATCCGCCATTTATTACTTCATAAAGAGAATAATTATTTATTACTGTTTGAAGAAGTTGCCCCGCTGATAGGGGATTAAGACTTACAGAAATGGGGGGGGGGCGATACACCGCCCCGGTCTTCAACTGGTTGGCTAAAACTCACCTAAGAGCTGTCTTATTCGGGTGCCGCTTAATTTATTTCCACAGCGTCAAGGCTTTCGCCCAGGGTGATTTTTACGTCATGCAGAGAAACGCCCAGGCGCGTGAGATCCGTCTCGCTTAATTCTTGGCCTCTTAGTTCTGACGGTACGGATATAGAGAGGTAAATGTAACGGGCGCCCTTGGCGATAATTTCTGCACCCATCGGTACGGGCAGATTACCGATGACAGTGTCACCGGATTGAATCATGCTTGTGTCGAGATGTTCGCAGAATTTATCCACAGAAATCGGTTGTGATTTTACCCAGGCAATGGCACCTGGGTGGCGTGATACAAACCATATGCTCAATGTAGTCTCCTTGGTTGCGGGCTCTTTCGTAAGTGCTGTCATCGCTGATGTTCTATTGTTCTAGCCTCTGCATCTCAACCCTCCCCGTTGAGTGCAGATAAGATTTCAACCATTGTGCTGATGCAGGCGCTAAATACAATCAGCTTTTTCCCGTAGTGCTCGTGTACGCCTGGTTGTTTGTTGCCAAAGCCCCGGTAGTTACTGCTGTAATAATAGGGGTCTTCAGCTGTTTTTGTTTTTATCAATACCCCTTCTATCGACTGCAAGGCCTGCTTTTTGTTTTCCCACACCTCTGGCGCAATGACAACGTGAAATTCATTAACCGCCACGCCACTGAAACGTGAGATGTATACGTGTGTGCGTGCCCCCCAGGTTCTTGCGTCTGGTTTGGTCAGCTCCCATTCTTTAGAGTTTACACTTCGCACCGGGGCAAGTTGCCATCCATGGGTTATCGCGATGCGCTCCAGATCTTTCTGTACAGAGGCTGCCCAGGTCTTTCTTGCTTTGTTGGTGTCGGTTGTTTGGTTTTCTGTGTATTGCATAACTTGTTCTTCCTTTTTGGTTTGGGTGTGATTTTGTTTGCTTTCGCTCGGCGGCCATCGAACGATTGCTATAGTGCCAAAACGGTCACGCCATTGTGCGTTTCACAAACTTGTGGGGAGAGGATTTGAATGGATCGTGGGTGAGGTTGACCTGTGCTTTATATAAGCGACAGAAAATGAACGGATTCGAAGATTTATCGGACAAAAAAATCTTCTCACAAGTTTGTGAAAGACTAATTTAAGAGAAATTTAGCTATTGTGCGCCCCATCGAAACCAAACAAGCGGAGCACAAACAGCATGCAAAACACTTTGCCACTTATTACCCTTTTCGTTCTTTTCTCATTGGCTTTGCTGGCGGGCTTTTATGTAGCCAAAAGACTAAAGCAAAAAGAAGTAATGCAAGCTACCGAGATAGTTGCGGACTTAAAAAACCAGCTATCTGCCGTATTTATCAAAGCAGACAAGCTCACCCTTGAATTGGAATCGGCAAAAACATCACATCATGCGCTAGAGCTAGACCATCGTTCACTATTAAGTAATTTGCAGGCAGTTGAGTCTCATGCAAAAGAGCTGGCAGAAAAGTCTGCCGATTTGGAATTGCGTTATGACCGGTCGCGTCTATCAATATCAGATGCGCAAGAGCGTTTAGCCGTCTGCGAATCGCAAAACACCACCTTATTGCAAGCAGAAGAGAGAAATAAAGCGCTAAACGCAACGTTGAGTGGAGAGTTGGCTCGCGTCCAGTCTGCTTTGTCTGACGAAAAATCCAGCGTGGCAGAGTTACGATCACGGCTTTCTGAAAAAGAGGCCTTGGGGCTTGAAAACCATACACTTATCGATACGCAAAATACCGAGTTGCGACAGTTACGCCAGGCTGTTGAGCAGGTAAGGACAGAAAAAGCGCAATTATCGTCGCGATTGGCTGAACGGGATGAGACCTGCGCGAAATACAAAGAAATTATCGATAAATCTGATATCGAGCTGCGGAAATTGAGACAGGTAGAAACGGATCTTAAAACTGAGTGTGCTCAGATCAGTTCGCGCCTGGAAGCCCGAGAAAAGTCTATCGAGGAAATTAAGGTGTGGGATGAACAAAAACAGGGGCAGTTAGTGAAAGAGTTCGAAAACTTGTCGAATCGTATTTTTGCCGAAAAGAGTCAGACATTTTCTGCGGCTAACCAACAGTCGATAGAGCATCTGTTGAAGCCTTTTCGTGAACAAATCGAGGGCTTTCAGTTGCGTGTGAATGACATTCATAGCCAGTCAATTAAAGGCAATAGTGATCTTTCTGCGTCTATACGTGAGGTGTTAAATGTTGGGATGAAAATGAGCGGGGAGGCAAACAACCTGGCATCGGCCTTAAAGGGAGACAAAAAAACCGTCGGTGGTTGGGGAGAGGTGCAGTTGGAAAAAACCTTACAGCTGGCCGGGTTGGTTGAAAACGATCACTACACCCGTGAAGAGTCTTTGCTTGATAACGATGGAAAGCGCAAACGCCCGGATTTTATTATTAAGCTGCCAGGTAACAAACAAGTGGTTGTCGACAGCAAAGTATCGTTGGTGGATTACGAGCGTGCATCGTCTGCAGAAAGTGAGGAGGCGGCAGTACTGGCCTATGGTGCCCATGTGAAGGCTGTGCGCAACCATATTGATCGTTTAGCCGAGAAGGACTACAGCAATCTAAAGGGGCTGAACTGTCCCGGGTTTGTATTGATGTTTATGCCAATTGAGCCCGCCTATATTGAGGCGATGAAACAAGATACTGGGTTATACCAGTATGGTTACAACAAAGGGGTTATTCCTGTGTCCTACACAACGTTAATGCCAATATTACGCACGGTGGCAAATCTGTGGGTGACAGAACGCAGCAATGAGGAGGCGCGCGAAATTAGCGAAAAAGCGGGTGAAATTTATAACAAGGTCAGGGTGGTTGCTGCACATCTGAATAAGTTGGGCGCTAGCCTGCAGACTGCCGGAAACCAATTTAACGACACCGTTGCCTCTATAGCTGGTAAGCAAGGCCTCTATGGTAAAGCCGAGCGGTTTGAAAAGTTGTCATCGAAAGTTGCTCAGTCTCTGCCAGTGCTCGAACCCAGGCACATTGATATAGCCTCAGAAAAACTCGAGGCTATTTGTCTGGAAATGCATGCTGAGCGTCGAGAACCTGAGCGCGAGGCCTCAGGCAGATTAGCAACACCTTTGTAACCTGAAAATCGTCGTATGTATCTAACGGAGAATGATTGTTATGAGTCCGCTTTGGCCGTATGGCAGTGATCTATCTATAGAAATGAAATTGTTGGGTGTGCTTGCCATCTCACTGTTGACGATTGGTGTCCCTTGCTTTTTGCTCTATATAAATTCCGACCGACTAGGCGCCTGGCTTTATAATTGGTATGAAAAACGCCAAAAGATAAAAAGAGACAAGCGAAAATAATTAATCACGGGGTGCTCTGCATCAAATAATTAAAGTTGATATTTGTTTGTCTCGTTAATCGATAAGCTGATGACCAGAAAAGTTGACGCGAGCTGTTATGGCGGACAAATTGCTATTGCGCTATTTGAAAGAATAAAAAAGCGGAGTAGGCTATGGGTTTATCCTGGAGGAGCATAAAGATGGATGTTTTACCTGCGTATCAGTTTATATTGATGTCGGCAGTTTTTGCTTTGGTGGTCTCTATACCAATTATTGTTTACGGCATAAGGGCAAAAAGGCGAAGGTAATTTAGATTGCATTCGTATTCTAGAAGGATCTTTTCGCTTGCTGACGATTTTAACCAGACAGATAACGATTGGCACCGAAACGCCTTGGTAGAGCATGCGTCTTAAATTTCTGAGGCACAAACAAAAAAGGCAGATCAATAATGTATTGATCTGCCTTTACTTTGTTGGTAGCGGGGGCCGGATTCGAATTCGCCTTCTAAGGTATTGATTCTAAAGGTGTTCAGTTTTTTCATGTTTTGAAGTGCCAACAAATGTGCCAACATTATTTTCTGCAACAGGTTTTTTATAGCATACCTGTTTCCTAAATCACAAGACTATACCTTAAGCGCGTCTTTCCAAAGAGACGGTATCGAGAGCCCTTCGATCTTCTCAAAAGCCGGTCTCGGGTCTATTTCAGATCTATAGCTAATCCAATAGATACCGGCAATGAATAATAAAGCAAAAGAATTACTCCATAGCTGAAACGAGCTGTCGCTTAAAAATAGCTTCAGAAGCAGTCTTGATTGATATTGCATTTCGGCATTTAAAAGGCTGTAGAGTGTTATCAGGTTAGGAAGGGAGCAAAATACTACTAAAGATGCTAGAAAATTCATTGCAGTCCGTTTTGGGTTGCTAGAAGGAAGATTCAAAGATAAAACTCGACGTTGATTTAGATCCTTACGGCTAGCAGGAATTTCAAAGGCGTATAAAGCTAAATAAACTGGATACGCAAGAACTGCCATGAAGATCGATGACAGTTTTTGCATCAAACCCATTACTGCCAGTAATAAGAGAAACACTATTGAAGCGTTGATTAGGTATGCAAATACATTAATATCGCTACTATCCATAACAGTTTATTCCCTGCTTTCGAGTTTAATGACGTTGTTGTTAAAGGAGCTGTTTGGTTTGCTTTTTCATACTGTCTTTTAGTGTTCTGGCTTTATCTTTAAATCGTTTATCGATAAGTGACTGAGCACTAACTTTACCTATAAGGCGACTATTTAACTCAGGAAGGCTGAGTCCTACCATGTCCATAGCGACGTATTGAACTAAATCTTGATAGATATTTTTGTGATGTTTGTTGGTAACAAGAGTCTTGTTGTCATCAACTGCGACACCTGTAATCACTTTAGTTTTTCCAGCGGGATAAAACTTAGTCTTCCTAGGGTGGGCTAAATGTCCATGGCTTTCAATAATACTTTTAACGGTATGAATGAACTGGGGGTCGATAGCATTTCCAGAAAAAGCAACGTCATCGACAAAAACCGTGAAATTTATGTTTCTTTTTCTCGATATTGCATACAAAGAGTCAAACATCGGCTTATTAGCCCAAAAGGCTAGCGGCATACTGATGCGGCTACCAGTTGGTATATGCCCTTTGACAATGCAGAGATCTGCTAACAAGTTTGAAACGTCTGGCGAACAGAGCAATACTCGATTGAAAAAGTTAAACACCATTTTCCGAGAAGTATTGGGGTAAAAAGACTGAATGTCTGATGTCAGTACCGGATGATTACCGACGTGAACTTTTGCATTTGTTACGTGTGATCGGTTTTTTATTCCTGAGTGAATATAGTCCGGTTGCTCGACACGGCAAATCAAGCTGGCAATGCGGGTTTGGACTTTATCAAGTGGCGCATACGGCTGTTCTATGTCTCGCGCCTTACCGCCGGAAGAATCTGTATAACAGTTATAGTTGCTATCGTTTGTTAATTGCTTTAATTCAACAGGGTTGGACTTGAGTAGTTTTGCTAGTTTGTATTTGCTTTGCAATTTATAGAAGCATGAATCTGAAAGGGAATACTGTTTATTGTTTGTTTGAATCTTAAGCTTTCGCTTTCTTTTGCTCATCTCGATCAATCAACCATTCCATCATGTCTAAGACTTTCCCTGAAAAAACAGCACGGAACTTTTCGGAGATTCCTTTTTTTGAAGAGAGAGACTCGGAGAAAAATACTAGAGATGATATCGGGATATCGAACTCATTTGAATATTTCTCAAGCATCTCAAAACTAACAGGTTTCTTCCCTGATTCGATTTCAGATAAGTAAGATTTTGAAATTTCTAGTTTAGATGCAAGCTCTACTTGTTTCAGATCGTGAAACTGCCTAATGAGCTTTAAAGCTTTGTTAATCATGATAATGCCTCGATTAAAAAAATCAGGGATACACCACTCAAGGCGAATCCTGATTAAAGAAGTCTAAGATTTTTAAAATAAAGCAACCAAGCTTAATTAGTCTCTTTATCCAGACCCAAGCGGGTCTTCTCTTTTCTTTCTTTTCATCAGTATTGTCGTCTGATGGTGCCAACCAAAAATTATTAAGATCTTTACGTTTGAACATATATGTTCCTCTAGTTTCTGGATAACCGAATCGTTACCCAGCTTCGCCCAAACTAGAGTTGAGAGTTTTTGGTTGTGCTCCCTGAATTTCACACCGAGTTCTTCGCCCCGGTGTTTCCTCACATCATTCTCACTATTACGCGAATCACGCACGGAGTGTTGCGGGGAATGGGGTAGAAGCTAAAAGCTTCCGCGAGTTTTTACACTCAGGTATTGCTTGGCGAAAACTCTCTCATTTCTTAATAACAAAATCATAATAATCAGATACAAGAAAGAAAGCAAATAAATTCGCTATTTGCGAACTTTTAGTTCTTCAAGAATTCCCGAGCGGGATGTTGTGCCCAGAAGAATTAACTGTATTTTGTTGAATGTGTCGGCCGCGAGATAAGGGTTTGTAGAGTATGCTTTATCCGACCCTTCAACCCAGCCTGCCAATTTTATGGCTGTTTCTTTGAATTGAAATCCTTCCCAGCTTCCACCTCCAATATCGATAAGGGCTTTTTCAATCGCAATATGGTTTGGCTGTTTTCCTTCTACTCGAAAGAACTCATTTTCGGAGACTGAACCAAAAAATACCCCATTGTCTTTATTTCTGCATATAATTCTGCGCAAAGATTTAATATTCATGGCTATCTCCCCAAGTAAACAGCAGTAATAGCTTCACGTCCATGGCCTAGCTCCTGGCTAATAGACATCCTGGCCTTATGATCAATATCTCTCTGTTGCGTTGATAGTTGCTGCCGACAAGGGCCTCCATCAGCTGGCGCTTTCCAACCGGTTATTTCGAAATATCGGTTTTGCGAATAGCTATGGCGTAAGCCATGCATTTTCATTAGCCCGAGACGTTTACATTCGCCTTCATATTTTCGCAATTGATCAACGTAACTGGCATCTAGCGGTATCAGTGACGTTAGCGGAAAACGATGCACCAACTCCCTTATGAGAGCTTGTTGTCTTTCATTCCTAATGGGGATATATCGTTCTCGGCCGCCCTTGCACCAAGAAGCTTTCAGCCTGATAAAACCGGACTTATCATGGGAAACAGCGAACTTTGGTTGAAATTTAATAGCCTCTTCCCGGCGCAGGCCAAATTCTTGCTGAAGCAAAAATGAGTATTTCAAGCGCTCATCCTTCACTTGGCCGATCACTGTATCCTCGACATGTTTAGCTTTGCTGATATTCGTCACATAAGTGCGGTTAGCAATACCATAATAAGCATTATTTCTGGCGATGATTGCCGGTTTGTTTATTTTTTGAGACAGCCAACGTAGGTGGGACATACGGTTTTTTATGGTTCCTTCTCTAAGATTTTTATTCTTCCAGTAAGCAATTATCTTCTCGATATGTTTTGGCTTTAAGCCATGCACTGATAAGTTGAAAAAACCGATATTTTTAAGGTCGTCAGCGATTTGATGGAGAGTGGCCTTTCTCGATGCCTGTGTCGAAAAGCTGCCATCCTTATTGTGAGCGAGTATCCCGCTCAACTCTTTGTGCATATTAGTTTTGCTAGTCATTGTTATTATTCTCGTTATGTTCAATGATTTTTTTTGGTGAGTGTTTTTAAGAAATCATTAAGCCGTGGCATTAATGATTTTTAGTATTTTTAGCGGGTCGTAACCGGGTTAAAAATAATCGTTTGCTGAACGATGGCAGAGCAAAATATAGGATTGCTAAAACTGTTCTTTATCGGTAACTAAATACGAAGTGTTACTTGTTAGTACGTATAACGTATTTCTTACTTCCTCCTTTTTTCTATATAGACAGTTTGGGTTAACTAAAACGCTGTATTCTCATTTGAGCAGTAGCGGGCTGGGTGCACATTCTTTGATTTAAACGGTTGTACAGACCTTTCCTCAAAATAAACTATTGGCTAGTTGTATCTTGAGATTGAAATTCTTTGAGCTTAATTTTGAATCGATTAGCACGAGCTCTGGCATTAGCTGTTTCTTGTCTCGCTTTTTTCACTGAGCATTTTGCTTGCTCAATGACTTGATCTTTTTCTGCTTGTAAAAGCTCAAATTTCTGTTGTAGAGAGCGGTAGCCAGAGAGCAGCTTTTTATACTGGATTTTTAGCTGAGAAAGTTGATTTTTATCTTGGTTTTTTGACTGAATCATTGCGTGCCTTTTTAATTGTTTTTAGTAGCATCGTCACTGATAAATATGCTTGTAATTCTATATAATATAAGGGCTTAGGGCAAGCGTCACTATGCAGTGACGCTTGCTGCGAGCTCAAAAATCCAATAATAAAAACAATAGGAAAATCACGTATGTCCTTCGCTGAATCCCACGGCATCCACTATCGTCCCAGAGAGAGTGAATTTCGTAGAAAACTTATTTCACTTGGTGCTTTCCCTTTAATAACTATCGCCGCATATTTTCTCTTTCTTCGCGCAATATTATGTTTACTTTGCCTCGATGATTTGATTGAAATGGCATCGCTCAATGCAGCCATTTACCAAATAGAGAAAATTGTTTTTCTTTCCTTGTTCGTTTTCGTTGATATCTGCCTGGGTATTTCTGCAACGGACGATCTTTCAATCATCGTCTATTCCAGTCTGATTTCATCGGTGTCATTTGCGGCAGTACATACTTGGCTAGATATCAAGCGAGTGAACTTGTCATTCGAGAAAAGGCGTCGATTGGCTGGCGCTACTTTTGATTCTGTTAAGGGGATTACTGACGACTCAAATGGCATTTTTTCTGGTCGATTTAATAAGCAAGATTTCTACGCGAGACAAGAAGATCGTGGTCTCGTTATCGGACCACCAAGGACAGGCAAAACAACTTTTTTGTTGAATCAAATTCTGCGATTGTCTAAGAACAAGCAAAGTTTTGTTGCAGTCGACATTAAACCCGAGCTTTCTCAAATTCTGAGAGACGATCTCGAAAAGTCAGGATATAAAGTAATCGTCTTGGATCCGATATTTGCCAGCGGTCTTTCTTATAATCCGCTCGCTGATATAACCAATGAACAAGCCATTAATGAATTAGTGCTTTCGTTAATTCCAACACCACTGACAGATCCTATTTGGAAAAAGGCCGAGCAACGCTATTTTCGTTTAGCGCTTTTATATCTATTTCATAGTAAAAAGAAAGTGTGTTCATTGCCTGCTGCCTATCAACTCATTGCCCATTTTGATACAGCTGAAGCTTTTCTTAAGTATGTTGGGCAAAGTACAAATGACAAAACCAAACAATCCGCCAAAAAACTATTAGGCGAACTCGCTAACAGTAAACCCGCGCAAAGCGGTTTCTCGGCCGTGTTTGATTCATTGGACTGGCTTTCATATTCAGAGGTCCAGGCTGCCCTTGGTGAAAATGAATTTTCTTTAGCAGGACTGGGCCAAAAAGAAGCACCTATAGCCTTGTTTCTTCAGTTCGAGGAATCTTATTTAGAAACAATGAGCGGGCTGTTATCTGCCCTCTGTGGTCATATTTTGAGATATTTAATCGTCAATTATAAAAAACGCGAAGCAGTGGCACTCTTTTTTGATGAAATCGGTAATCTCCCGCCGATCTCGGGCTTGCTCCAAAAACTTAACACCATTGCCTCAAGAAATATTCCATTATGGATGTATTGGCAAAGCACAGCCCAAATGTCAGTTTATGGCATAAATGCGCGTGAAGTGTTTTTTGGTTGCGCGGATGTGCAGCTATTTTTCAGATCCAATGATTTAAATACTCAGCAAACAGTAGCTCAGCTTTCTGGTACAGTCTATCGGCCTAAAATGAGCCAAGCATCTAATGGTGATCAGGATTCTAAAAGCGTGAGCGCAGAAAAAGACACTCGAATCCAAGCCGGTGATGTCGGCGAGCTAGGCTTTGGCGAAGTGATCGCATTTTACAGAGGTAAAAAACTTCGCGGTTGCGCTACACCCCATTACGAGACTTTCCCAAAGTATCGTAGATAACCTAAATACCTATTGAAAAGCAGGTTGCTCGTTAAAGCCCTTCTGATGGATTTAATAGTCACTCTGGCTCCCGCAAATTCTGACACAAGCATTCCCTTCGGTGCGAGCTGTCACCCGTGTTGCCCGCGCCTGTTCGGCTCACATACTTGTGTCAGATTTTTGAGCGAAAGCCGTATTGGGTGCCCATCCACTGAACAAGGGCATTAACATGAAACAGCTTATTCAAATCAAAGATATCTCAGGCAACTACGCCACGGTTGAGCGAGATAGTCTCATCCAAACAGCGGTAGAGCAAATACGTGCATCGTTTTCCACTAACCCGACACTATCAAGTTCCTCAGAAGCTGCAGACCATATTCAAGCACTCATTGGTCATCTTGAGCACGAAGTGTTTTATGCGATCTGGCTAAACTCGCAACACCAAATTATTAATCATGGCGAACTGTTCAACGGTACGATCGATAGTTCAAGCGTATACCCAAGAGAAGTCGTCAAAGCTGGGTTAGGAATTAACGCAGCTGCAGTTATTTTTGCGCACAATCATCCTTCAGGCAGCGCAGAGCCCTCTCAGGCAGACATCAAAATTACCAAGCGCTTAAAGGATTCGCTTGAGCTTATCGATATCCGAGTATTAGATCACTTCATCATCGGTTCGTCAGTTACATCCATGGCGGAACGCGGGCTGCTTTAGCAGCCCACTTTTAGGTATATTAAATAATTTTGGCGACAAAATATGTCGCTTCTCTGGGTATTCTAGTAATATCAAAAGGGAGAAATAATATGCTGAATTTATCACTTCAACTACCAGAAAAACCTGATAAACAACACAGCCAATTCTATTGGATTCTAACTCGAAAAATTCCCAGAACCTCTTATGGTTATGGGATTCATGTTACGTGCGAATGTCTTGTAAGCCTTCACGAGAATCTTAATTTATATGCTTCGCTTTTGATCGAATTGAATAGTCGAGATTGTTTTAATAGTGATCTAAAAATCATGCAGAAAGATACTTTGGATATCATTATCGCGAGTGAGACATTTCGTTTCGAAATGAGAAACGAGGGTTGGCAGTGTTTACAAAAGCCTCATGTTAATCAATCAACATTTTGTTTTAATGGTAATTAGTTTTTAACTGATTGATTGTGTAATTACAAGTCTTTGAAAGACTTGCTAATATTGCTCTAAAAATAATTGGAATATCTATGAATAGCCCAGAAAAGCACCGCCAATACATTAAAGACATATTCTCTAGTAATGCGCTTCATCAGCATCAGATAGATGCTGCTCAAAAAACTTACTCAGCTTTTAATTCCGATGTTCGAGCTGTTGTTACTGCGGCTGAGATGCAAGCTGGAAAGTCAGGTATTGCGCTAGCTCTATGCTGTTTTCAAAGGTTCAATTTATCAGATATCGATATTTGTGATCGTAAGCAACTTAAAGATACTCTCTATTTAGTCACAATGCCTGATACAGCCTTACGTGATCAGGCAGAAGATGATCTTAAATTGGCTAAAAACGTCGTAGTTAGTAACTTTGTAAACTTTGAGAAAGCTCTTGAGAGTGATTTTAAAGGTAACCCTCCTAAACTTATTATTATCGATGAATGTCATTATGGTTCAAATGTTACTGGTATTCGTTATAGCAGCATTTTTGACTATCTTGAACAAGAAAATGATAGCTGCAAAGTGGTGTTTATTTCTGCCACTCCATTTGGTGCTTTATATGGTGCAGAGACAGAATATGAAGAAGCATTAGAACTTAGCTCGGAAGCAGAAGAAGAACATAATGAACAGTTACTTGAAGAGTCAAAACGAGCAGCAAGTAATGCATTAAAAGACTCTATCTTACGTCGAGATTTCAGCACTCGTTTAGTATTTCACAAGACGAGCGATGAGTATTATGGCGTTAGAGAAATGTTAAATAATGGCCGTTTAATAAACCTGGATGATGATTGCAGAAATTTTCTGGTTGATTCAGAGCAGCGCATAAACTTCATGAATCAGTTTAAGCAGCACGAAGGAATGGGATGGTCTTTGGTGAGGGTGCCTGCGGGCAATGCAATGGATGCGAAACAATTTTTCATTTCTCAAGGTATTGATGAACATAATATTTTCATTTTAGGTAATTCACTTTCCGGTGTACCCGAAGATCAACTTTCTACGATTGAACGCTTCAAAAAAGACTTTGAAGATGCTCAATTATTTGGAGATAAGTTAGTTGCTATTACTGTCGCGGGTTGCCGAGCAGGTATTAACTTCGGCGCTATGATGAAAAATAATCTTATTTCAACATGGGACAGTACGGTAGCCAGTGTAGCGGCGGTAGTACAAGCAAATGTTGGCCGAGCATGTGGTTATCATGGGAATAATACTTCTATGCACTATACCAATGGTAATGCTGCAGAAGCTTATGGAGCAATATTAGATTACCTAGAAAGAACATGCTCTGATCATGCCGCATCTGACTTTGAAGGTTTAAAAGAGTTTTTTGAAGATATATGTCAGGAATACCATATAAATGGTTTAGATGTCGGTCTAACTATTAAATATAAAAGACGTAGACCTATAGGTGATGTTGAAACATATGCAACGGATAGCTATGTAGCCGTTCCTGCAAAGCTTCTAGACGCTGATTTTGATTTCAGTACATTTACTTCTGATAAACAGATTTTAGCTGCTATTAGCATTTTAAGAGCAGAGTTCACTAAAAGTGGTGCCCCTTCCGTTAAGGGTAACCGAGCGTTGCGTGGTAAAAAGAAGAATTGGATCAAAGCGCAATGGGTCAATGGTGATAGTTACGATAACCCTGAAAAAGCAGGAGCGGATGGCCCACAAAAAGACAGAACAATTATGCTAACAAGCATGTTAGATAAAGGTGAAATGGTCGAATTTAATCGCATTGTCGCGCCAGGGTCAGGTGAGCTAACAGAAGATAAACTCATTACTGCCACAGTATTTAGTATTTATAATATTTCTCGACGCAAAGTGATTAAGACTGTCATGACAGAGCATGATGTATGGGATATGTGTGATCACTTTAATATCCCTCACGACGATACAATGTTTGTACTCTATAAGCGTGGTGAATACGATATTGAAAGAAGCATTGCTAAAAAAGAGCACAACAGGCTGCCTGAAAAATCAGGCAGCCTAAGTGACGAGTCACAATTTTCGGCGAAGTAATTTTATATGGCCAATACTGCAAACATACACCGTGATGCTATTGAAAAGGTTTTATCACAAAACACTTTCGCACATCAGCGCAGCGCAGCACAAACCGCTTTTGAGCATTTTGATAATCATAACAGAGCTGTTGTTATAACCGCTGAAATGCAATCAGGTAAGTCAGGTATTGCTCTAGCCTTATCATGCATACAGAGGCGAAAACTAAATGATGCTGATATATGTGATCGTAAGCAGTTAAAAGATATCCTATACCTTGTCACAATGGCTGACTTGTCACTTCTAGAGCAAGCTAAACAAGATTTAGCGCCATGCAATAATGTTGTCGTTAGTAACTTCACTAATTACGAATCTGCGCTTTCTAGCCAATTTAAAAATCAACAACCTAAGCTCATCATTATTGACGAATGTCATTATGGTGCAGGCTCTGAGGCTGTTCGTTATTCAAAGATTTTTAAATATCTAGAAGAAGAAAATACTCAATGTAAAGTTGCCTTCATCTCTGCAACCCCTTTCAGTGCTTTATATTCAGCAGGCTCTGACTCTATCTTGCGCCATAATTTTAGAACTAGTCTTGTTTTTCACAAAACTAATGATGAATACCATGGTATTAGAGAAATGCATCGCAATAATCAAATAATTAAGTTGGCCGAAGACCAGCGAAACTTTTGTGATGACTCATTAATGAGAAGGAGATTCATTAGACAATTCAAAGAGCACAGATCATCAGGCTGGTCTTTAATACGCGTACCAGGCAGTCAGGCTCAAGTAGCTAAAGAAATACTTTTAAATAATGGTATATCAGAAGAACAAATAATGATTATCGGCCAGAAATTAGTGGGTGTTGATGATGCTGAGTTGGCAAGTATTGATGACTTTAAACGAGAGTATAAAACAGCCACTATGTTTGATGATAAATTAATTGCTATAACGGTGGCTGGTTTTAGAGCAGGCATTAATTTTGGTCAAGAGATGAAAGCAACATTAATAAATACATGGGATAGCTCCATTGCCAATATCGCTGCTATCGTACAAGCAAACATTGGTCGTGCATGTGGCTATCATCACAATACGAGTGCGAAGCATTACACCAATCTTGATGCAATTAAAGCATACAGTGACTTATTAAGTCACCTTGAGGATAATTCAGACTCAAACAATTTTGATGGCCTTCAGCAGTTATTTGAAGAAATTTGCACAAAATATGATGTTCGAGGATTTGATCGCGGAACCGATATCGCGCCTCAAGTTGAATATAAAGTATCGAAGAAAAAAGATGATAGCCAAACGTACTTCACTGATAGCTTTTTAGCGGTACCTGGAAAGCTAGAACATGCAGATTACGACTACAGCCAATTTACGCATAACCCCATTTTACTTGAAGCTATTAAGCTTATTAGAGCAGAATTACTTAAAGATGATGGCCCACATCGTAAACAAGGTCGCGCCCTAAAGGGGGAGCATCAAAACTGGATCAAAGCACAATGGGTAAATGGTGTGACTTTTGATGATCATACCCCTAGTTGTGCAAAGAATAGAGCGATTGAATTCACGAGATTATTAAAAGAAAAACATGCTGTTGAATTTAACAAAATTGTAAATCCAGGTGGAGGTGAATCGACCGAAGACAAACAAGTTATGGCGAGTATCTTCAGTGTCTACAATCTGTCACGTCAAATAGATGCTTTCAAACGCGCTATGGATGAAGATGATATGGAAGAAGTGAGTCAGTTCTTGAACGTTGAATGTGATGACACGATCATTTTGCTTTATCTTCGCGGTAACTATTCAAGTGAACTGACGGCTATCAAGCAAGAAGGGTTATCACAAATAACATCTACAAAAATTAGAAATAACTCAATTTTCTAAACTACAAAGAGACTAAGTCACAAGAATAACAATTTTAATAATAGACATTAATTAACACCTAACCATTCTACAACTAACCATTACTATAGCTAACCTTTATTATGAATATTAATCACAGGCGTTAAGCATTCTTGCAAGCTCAACCCACCATGATTGTAATAGTCACCTGCAATATAACCCGCAATACCCGGTGCCATGGCAACAGAGACGTTGTTATTCCAATGCCACGGTACTTTTAACTCATCTGTATCGACGTTATCTTTTAATATTGCACAACGAGCTAAACGCTTCTTCACGATATTTTTTGAAATGCTCGCTTCAGCTAATTTGTTGGGTACCCACAACCAGCCATGATCAGTAACAATACGAATGTTCTTCCAGCCTGCTGTTAATAATCCTTCAATTCGAGCAACAACATCTTCTAGAACCGCTTCAATATTAAGCGGCATTTTCATTTGTTGTTTATGCCCCATATTGTCTAAGTCACCCGTTTGCACCCAAGCATTACCAGTAGGCTCGCCTGTGTCTAAGCCTTCCAAATATTGCCAACCTTTATCAGATAGCGACTTTTTTAAATGATAAGAACTAAACTCCGAACCAGAAGCGATAAGCATTGGTGTAAAGTTATCATTTTCTTGTGCACCCGAAAGTAACTCAGCTACAGGGGTTACAGCGGCTTTTGCTGTTGCTGTTAATGAGGGAAGGGCACACCAATTGGTTTTTAATGAGGTACTCACGGAAAGCTTATCTAACTTTTGTTGTAATGTTTTTGCTGTATCGAAACGTAAGCCATCAACAAAGAACACTACCTGACTGCCAACATTATATTGTGCTGTTGACTCATTAACTTCACCAGTTTGCCCTGGCTTTCCAGGGTAACCCTCTTCTCGAACTAAGTTCTGAAAATTTAACGTCACCTGTTCTAACCAAGGCGTATAAATGACAGCGAGAATATCAGCAACAACTTGCTGTTGGTTTATATCTTTTGCAACCGCCATAGCATTAATTGCAGCAGCGTCAGCTTGCCAAAAACGCTCTTTATACGTGTTAGCCATTATTTCAACAGAAGGGCCTGTAAACTCAATATCTGAATGCTCGATCACTAAAGCTAACTGCTCTAATATGGTTAACCAAGGAGATAAACCTAATCCATACCACAACCATGACTTTCTCTCTGATTCACGCTTAAAAAGCTCTGATAATTGTTGCTTAATGAACGTGACATCTTGCGTAACAAAGCCTTTTAACTTAGTAGCAAGTTCGTTTTCATCTCTTATATTTTCAGCCAGATAATGACTTGCATTAATGGCTAGTCCCTCTGGTTGAACAGTTTTTAGCTTTTCAACTAATAACGGTAAGTTATGAGCAGTATCTTCAAAACGCTGCCAAACCGTTTGCCATTTACCTTGTGATTCACACAAGCTAACTAATACTGATTCAACATCTCCCTTTTCAGGGTCAAAACCAAAGTTGTCTAAGCAAGTTTGCTTGAATATAGGCCATTTGCTGTCTTTCCATAAAGCCTGTTTATCTTCTGAATTATTTAACCAGCCAAGAATATCTCTTTCAGCGTCATCCATTACAATATCAATGAAGTCTTGGGCTTCTAGCTTTTTACCTTTTAACGACTCATAAGGGGTTTCTAATAAGTCCGGCAATATTTTGAGAATAGCATCCTGGGTCTTCTTGTCTTTAGCTACATCAAGTTCTAAGCCTACGCGAGGGTTCGTTAGAAATGAGCCAATTGACCAATCTCTGCCTGCTGAGTTATAAGACCACCAGCAACCACGATACTGCAGTTCTGCAAGGGGTCTCAGTTCATCGGGGCATTGCTCTATTGCTCGTAAATCCTTGCGGCTAACACCAGGCAAATAAATGATGGGTGTTTTACTCTTAGGCAATTCACACTCTTCTAAAACACCTGCTATTGCGCATTTAATCCAGATAGCAGGTCCGGTTCTTTCTTCTGGTTTATATTCACCTAACTCAACTAATTCAGGTAAGTGCTGTTTAATTGAAGGCATAGCTGACTGCCATTGGCATTCAACATCAGTCCACAAAATAGCCGCAGGTGCTATTTGCACAGCCGAATTATAGTTTGCTGAGCTTCGCAACTGCGAAGCTAGGTAATCAATTAATTGCATTTAATACGCTCAAATACTTGGTAATTTAAATAGCTCTACTACTTTAGATACCAACAGCTCTGTTCTATTTTTGATTTTATCAACAGACCAGCTCGTTTCCGAAGCTAATTCACTATTTAGATACAAACCGTTTTTATATCCAACCGGGTTGCCTTTACGGTTTGTTCTATCACGTTTCTCTTCGAAACTCTTATTACCTAATGTGCTGTTATAGCCTGAAATTGTAAGGTTCCCTAAATAGTGACCATATTCTTGTTTGTATGAGTGAGCTAGTTCTTTGTCGCCATTAGCTATCATACTTACCCAAGACTCAGGTATGTTGTCACCTTGCGGGAATATATGTTCAATCGTCCAAAGATATTGTTTGCCCTCAATGGTCCATAAATCAACAGCAGATTCCCTTGTCATTACACTCTCTTCAATGGCACAAAGAACAAAACGACATACGGCTTTATTATCATCATAAAGGTTGCCAGATAGCCCTTTAATAAAGTCTTCATCTGATGCGCTTACATTTACCAATGATTTGCAAATAAGGTCATAAATCGCATCACCTCTTAACTTTGTAACCTCATCAGAAAGTGACATAAATATCTTAGTCAAATCTCTTGTGGCAGGCGTATCTGTTGTATTCCTACGAACAAAAAACGCAATTAACAAAGTAACAATTTTTTCAAAATGTTCTGCTTTCAAATCTAGCGTTTCTTGTTTACTAAACAGTAGAAGTAATAATAGATACGATGGAACACCCTGAATATTCTCTAAGCTAGACAGCAACCCGGTTAATTTAGGATTATCAGGAACTTCTTTATTACCAATAATTTGCGCGTACAAATTAGCATGCACCATCATTGTTTTTAAGAAACTGCTAGCATCATTGGCGATCAAATTTTCGTAAATATGAATAAGGTTGGATTTAGTCGCAACAGGAACACTAACAATATGCTTTAACTCAGGTTTAAATGCATTGTAGTACTGCCTAAAATATCGCTCTTGTATTCCATAATCATCGCCAAGATAAGTTAGAACTTTCATCCAATTATTAAAATGCTTATCTATTTGCCCAGCATCATCCGATTCAAGTTTGGCCAACAGTTTGTTCTTAATTAGATCAATAGCTGTCAGAGGCACTCCTCTGTTATTTAAAGACTCAAACAAGGTGTATGCATCAGAATGGCTAGCCACTTCAATTTTCACTAAGGTGGCCGTATTCACTTTCTCAATAATTTCAGTTAGAGCAGACACTTTATCTGACGCTGCCTGAAGGTATTCTTCAATACGAGCTGAAAAATGGCGATAGGCTCGCATAATTCTTCGATTGCCTGCATTCGAAGGGTGATCTGCGTCGCTTAAAATTCCTGCTTTGTGTAATACCCAGTAATAGTCCTGCTGATTGCTATTTTGTACCTGAGGAACAATCCGAGTTTGGTCGGTCTTACTTTTTAAGATTAACTTATGCTTTAAGTTATGTAGCTCTAGTTGCTGATCAAATGTTAATTCAATATCTAACCGACTAAAACAAGCATAAATTGCAGCCTTTAATAAAGATAACGTGGTCATACGTTGCTGACCATCAACTAACTCTAAAGATTGAACTGCTAGTGCATCAGTACTTTGATTAATGCAAATAATTGAACCTAAAAAGTAGCTTGGGTCATTTTCTAATAAATCTTCAAATAATGTATCCCATTGCCACTTCCCCCAAGTGTACTCACGTTGATACCTTGGAATGGCGTAGATAACTTTTTCATCCACGCTAAACAACGCAGATACAGCATAATTCTCTACCGATTTAATCATTAAATTTACGTCCTTAATTCATGTTTCCATTACTACATCATTAGCTAAAATCACAATTGAGCGTGTAATGTAACTGGAATTAATTGTTTAATCTGCTGCTGAATCGCCACAATAAATGGTTGATATTTATCATCAACCTTTTGGCTAATTCTCTGATACAAGGTTACTAAATCGTTGTCCGTTGCATTCTCAATAACGTCTTCACCGAGAATGCCAGAAATTTCAGCTTTTCTTTTAGCTTTCAGTGATTCATCTTTTAATTTTAGCCGACTAACCATCTCATCTGAGTTTTGGTTCGCGGCCACAATGTCGCCATTAGCAAGATAATTAAAACTAGCTTCATTGTTATCCAATGGCGATAAAGTTTGATTGTTATCAAACCAATTTGCTTTTGCGTCTCCACAATGGGTAGGTCTGCCTGGCTTCATATTTTTTAAACATGACGCATGCAAATTGCTGTATTCAAGCTCTAAGTGTTCAAAAGTTTCTTGCGGCCTAAAGTGCTCGATATGAAAGTCGTCATTACTAATGTCTTGATTACAGTAGCAGCAGATAGCTCCTTGCTCTTTCAGTAAGCATTGTCTCATTGCTCTCTTTTCTGAGCCAGATAGCTCGTCAAAGTTTGGTTGCCAATCATCATTAGCTAAGGCTTTCCAATCAATAACTTCTTGCGGCTCATTGTCCTTGATTATCTGCTTCATTCATCAAGTCCCAACAACCTTTTACGTTTAATAATTGCGCTAGCGCGACGCAACTCATCAATATTGCCGCATTTGTTCATTAACACATTAATTAAGCTTTCAGCTTGTGCTAATTCATTTTCTTCAATGTGAATAAATAACTTATTTAACTCATTTTTTGTTTCGGGCTCTCGTTCATCGACACCCAAGTGTTGGAGTAAAATACTATTGCTATCCATACCTAGAGATTTCTCGGGACGATAGGCAACAACTTCACTATCTACACGTTTAAACAACCAAATATGTTTCGCCTCAACATGACCAATCATCTGTGGGCTATGAGTTGAGAAGATAAACTGAACCCTTGGGAAGGTACGTCGAAAATTATCAATTAGCTTTCTTTGCCAACCAGGGTGTAAATGAAGGTCAATCTCATCTATTAAAATAATGGCTTCACCATGAAGCGGATTATTTTAGGCAGGATTTGCTATTGCTAATCTACGAGCTATGTCTGCAATCAATGCTATTAAACAGAGTTCACCATCAGAAAGCTGTTTTAATTTTAATGCTTCCTGTCCCTTGTATATGAATAACTCTTTAAGGTTTTCATCATAGCGAAGCCCACTAAACTCTGGTAAAAATTTTATAATAGCTGACTCTACAGCTTTTAATTGGCTGTCATTCGAACTCGCACTTTTACCTTCTCTGCTTTCCAGATATTTTTGTCTGTAACCGAACCAATTAGCTAAGGCCTTAAAATAAACACCATCAATTGATACTGCTTTTTCATAGGCATCTAATGGTGCGTATTTTATTTTTCTAATATCGTTATCTTTAGGATTAGCTTTTCCTCTAAAAAGCCTATTAACACTGTAATAAGCAGCAAGTGGGACACTTGTGTTATATTCTTCTTGCTTCTGCTCTTCATTCAATTTCCAACTCAGAGGCTTAATAATTTCATTTAATGTCGCTAGCTCTGACGTTTGGGTTTTACCTGAGTTATGACTTTTTGCGAAACGAGTCGTTGACCAACTTAAAGGCTCACCTTGAAACTGCATGTATAAGCTTGCACTTAATGTATCTGTCCCAGACTTGATGTCATCATTCGTTAGTTTTTTAGTATAGCCAGGCGTACCTTTAACTCTGTTGGTAAAGGTTGAAAGCATAATGCCCATTGCTTCAAGTACAGATGACTTACCTACACCGTTAACACCAACCAATAAGTTAATGTGTTCATCAAAGTTAAGTTCTATATTCCCCAAACCACGAAAGTTTGTGAGTTTTACTCCGTCGATAAACACTTATTTGGCATCCTGTGCAGCTTTCTTTTCAGCCAAGCTTAAATGATGGTCGTTAATACGGTCGCCTCGGTTGCCGCCGTATTCTAAACCTAAGTCATACCAAGGGGCTGATTCTACATCGGTGCCACGGTCTTTTTTCCAGTGAATGTTAGGCGCTGCTCGCAATACCCCCGCACCTTTTTTACCCACATCTTTCGCTTGTATGAACGGGCGGATGTTTAGGCGAACACCATCATTTAAATCTGGATTCCAACCTATCGGTTGTTCTGCTAATGACTTCCAGCGGACAAATATATCTAATCCCTTCTCGCCGATAAGGATATCTTGCAACTGTTTTCTTAGGTTTCGAGCTGCGGCCAAGCGTATTTCTGCGCCTTCGTCGCCATCTTTTTCTAGCTGAATTTGAGTACTGATCCAGTCATCGAGGTAGGTATAAATTAAGCGCTCTAAGCCTTTGTAATCTAGTTGATGATAATTGACTAGGGCTGAGAACCCATCTGGTAAGCCATCCCAAATATGCCAGATAAACGGACGATGCTGGAACAGTTTACAATGTTGCTCAAAGAACTTATCACGTAGCCAAATGTTTAAGTCGCGAGACTTAACGGACTTCAATAGATTGTTTAATACGGTCGCAGACCATTTATCGCCATAAGCAGCATGCAGAATGGCTTCTAATCTATCTACCGCAGGCTTTTCACCGCGTATAGCTGGAATACAAACAATGCCATCATCATCAACTAAACCATCAAAGACTTTATTCTGGGCGATGATTTCACGCATTTCAGGCGCTAATTCCATTTCCGTGTCTAGCTCTGCTGGCCATCGATAACCTAATAAACGAGTAATGGCAACTTGCAGAACGGTATCATCTTCTCGTAAATCACCAATATCGGTAGTTTTGGTGTCATCATTCCAAATTACTGAGGCACTTGGGTGTCCGTGGTAAATCCATTGAGTAAGGTCATGAGTATATGGTTTAGGCAGTCCTGTTGGATAAAGGGAGTTAGCTAATTTTAAGTGCTCATTTAGATTTACACTAACTTTACCTAGAGTTGAAGGTGGTACTTTCAATGCTTGGTTAACAGAACGAACAGCTTTGCTGAATCCCCCTTGGCTACAATAAGTCCACAGAGGTAATTGATCAGATGAGTCATTAGGTACTATGATTGAAACCATGTCATCAAAAAAAGTTCCAGTATATATCGAACAAGCTAGCTCTCCTGTTTGACTAACACATACCCCCTCATTTCCCCATGCTAATCCTCCCGCAAGTATGGATATCCCTTGATTATATTGGCGTCTCAATACTCCTTTATCCCTCTCCCAAAAAACGACTTTACTCAGGCCGCCATAATGTGTAGACGAACTCACAGAGGATTGAGCTGTTTCCCAATTTTCATTTAATTCTACTTCCCAGAAATATTTAAAGAATCTTACCGCATCCTTTGTAATCAACCCTGTAACGGGTCGAGAAACTTCGGACAATAATTCACCACTATGGCTTTCTAAGGAAACAGCAAAGCCTGGATTAGACAGTTGCGCTTTTTGCGAAACACTATTTAAGTCTTGAAGTTGCAATTTCAAACTTTTATCTGGTATTCGCTTCTCACTAGATACATCAAGTATTGAGAATATAGCTGAATCAGAGCTTGCTAATGAACATTGAAAAAGGACTGCTTGAACAACTTGCCCTGAGATAGTGTCGAATGCTCCAGCACCTAACCTTGCTAAGATTTGCCAATTACATTCTAAGAGAATTTTTTTTCTGTGTTCTTTATATCGCTCTCTAAATAACCAGTTTTGAGGTATTACAACAGATAACTCACCGTCAGAAACCAAAAGCTCTGTAACTCGTTCTAGAAAAACGTTCGCTAAATCTTGTTGTGCACCTTTATAATATTTGGAACAGAAGTTTTGCAAAATATCTGCTTGGTTTCCTCGTGCTAAGTAAGGAACGTTAGTAATAACCCATTGGTATTTATTGGCCAACATTCCTGCGGCCTTTGATAAGCCTTGTGCTACAGCTTTTGCATCAGTACTGACATCTACTTTGTCAAAAATAGATTTTTGTAATACTTCCCATGGCGCAATTTCACTTTTCATTTTTGATTTATTGGGATCAATCAAACTCCCCAGCGTAGGTGCATTTTTAAATGTATCTTGCATCCATTTAACTGCACTTTGTAGCTGCTCATCCTCTTTAGCTAAATCTTTCCACTCCTTCTGTGCTTCGTTAATCGACATACCTGAACAGGCAAGGTGTAATTCAGGCAATACACGATAACCGCCTGAGTTAGGGTAACGCCAAGCCTCCAGTGCTAAGGCAAATGCCGCCAGTTCAACACAGCGTTGATCAAGCTCTAGGCCGTGAATATTTTGGGCTAATACTTTGTCAATTGCTTCTTTTACTGCTAACCCTTCGAGTTCCATTCTAATTGGGACAAGCATTAAAAACTTGGCTACTAGAAAGTGACCACTCCCGCAGCAGGGATCGAGGGTTTTAAACTCACTTAAATCTTCTGGCCATTTATCAAAATCACCTGCGGCGCAATTCCATGCTTTTGTAGTTTCATCCTGTACAAAACGCAAATACTCAAGCGGAACTCCGGGAATAGAGGCCAGTTCTCGTAGCTCTTGTTCGCTGGTTGCTGTCGCTAAATCGTCTTGTGTTAATCGACGTTTAGCCCACCATGCTCCAAGCGCGTTGTCGAGTAAAAAGCTCACCATATAAGGTTCGGTAAATAGTTGCGTAACCGGGCTTATTTCTTTAGCACCAATTTTTACGCCAGATTCATTGACCTGTTTTTTCTTTTTGTTCTGCCAGAATTGATAACACCAACCCAATGCGTCAGATGATTGAAACGTATCTGGGTGTAGGCCTGCAATTAGCTCTTCTAAGGCGTGTACATGGTTAATCGAAAGTTTAACCTCGAATACTGGAGAGTCCGCACGGAAGATTTGTGGCAACATTTTTTGTGCTAAACGGCCTGCTAAATCCCAACCGTCTTTAACTTCTGAGCCATCACCTAATGGATCACCTTCTTCAACTAATTCAACACAATCAGCCAAAGTAATAGGTGTATTTTGGTCGTACATTAACAGGTCACTTTGCTCTAAAAAGCGAGCAAACAGCATGCGATGCCAATGCTCGTATGCCATTTCGTTAACTAATAGCTCTGTTTCTTGCTTGCCTGTATCACGATTTAACACATCTCCTAATTGACGACCGTGGGCACGTAAACGTGTTCTAAGCTTACGTTCCGCTTCACTTAAATAACTAGGTGCGCTGCTTTCGCTAATACCTAGGCGAGTCAATGCTTCTGTAACAGCGATTTCAACAATATCACGAGCCTTTTCAACCGTTTTTTCAAGCTTGCTACGCAGCGTTTTTTCTAATGGTGTTCTCATTTACTTCTATTCCTTCGCAAACACTAAATTAACACTAGCTAGGTACAACCGGACCATTGGCGAGTTCTGCTCTAATTTGCGCTTCGATTTCAGATAGCCATTTTTGCAAGTCTTCTTCTGATTCGATTACAGGCTTATTTAAACGGCAGTGTTTTGCTTTTGGTGTAAGTTCGCTAATGGCGTCTTTTAACGCCGCATCAAAACGACCCGGTAATGCTGAAATACGGTCGTTCCATTGTTCAAAGCTGGTTTCTTCAATGGCATCGTATACTGCGGCTGATGAAGACAAATCAACAGTAGGAACTGAGTTTAAGCTACGTTTTTCGAGTAACGCTTGTTTCTTAGCGCCATCTAACTTGGCCCAGTTCGCATCATCCAGTAAGTCACGATGACATGCATTGAACTCGTCTTCATACTCAGAGAGTTTAGCTGTGATGGCGTCGCGTAATGCTGATTCCACTTGTTTTAGTAGTGGGCTAATTGGGTTAGGTTCAGCCAACAAACTACGATTGCTTTCAATGGAATCCATCTGCTCGGCAATAGTGCTATGTATTGCTAAATCTTTGCATAAACGAGATGCAGTTTTTAGCTCGTTCCATTGGCCCATTCTGCGTTTAGCTAAATCAGCCTGCTCTTGCCATTGTTTAAATTGCGTTTCAATTTCATCCTTGGCATCAAAAGCTTGCTGAAGCTGCTCGTTACCTGAGTACATTTCTAAATTAGTAAGTACCGTGGTACTCGGAGCTAAAGGCAATGGCGCTTCACCACCTGCACTGCGAGCAATTTGTTTAGCGTTGGCTATCGCCTGAGGCAATTTGCTTTGCTCTTCATTAGCGCCACAGTTTTGCCCTTCAGGTAATAAGGCGTTTATCAAACCACGTACTTTAATAGTTTGTACTTTTGATAAGGTTACGTTTTCAGGGCGGAACTTAGTTTGAGTAACTGAAGATCTATCTAAACTTTTGGCATCAACGGGACGTTCTTGAGCATCAGATGCTTTGAGTACGCCAGCTGCCATCATTGCAAAGATGGCACCTTCAATGGTGTCTTTACCCCAACCATAAGGTGCATCTTTAAAGTTATCGATAATTTCCTTACCTGTTTTAACTAAACCAATAAAGCGTTTAATTTCAGAACATACCGGGTGCTTATCTGCTTCATCATTGTGACCAATCGCTTCTAACGCATTAGGATCACCTTGTGTGCTGGCGCGGCTATATACTTTTGCCCAACCTTTATCATCGGCCATTTTGAACTTACTGAATAAACGCTGGCTTGCTAGCTTACCTGCGTTTTGAATTTGCTCAGCTAGGTTTTCACCTTCAACTTCTTGGCCTCCTGCAAGTTTTACCTGAATTTGACTAAAGATATCTTTTAGAATGGCTTTTTTCGCACGGTCAGCCTCTTTGAAGCGATATTCCATAGCTGCGTAGGCTTCTTTACCCGCATCTGTTTTGGCTATACCACGAACATCAATAGTAGTTTCAGCCGCTTTTAATTCGACGATAGCCTTACGCAATTCATCACGCTGTGTAGTTGGAACGTGGATGTAAATTGTTGCTGAGTCAGGATCGGCTCCGCGAGCCAAAGCATTGAAGTTCTTTTCTGGCACTTCTGGTGCCCAAGCATACAGTTTCTTATTTGCTTCGCTAGGTAACTCTGGACCAAATTCAACATTTATTAATCTTGGTTCAGCGACATTCCCTTGTGTAATTCTGGCTGACAAAACCTGTTTACGTACATATGATTGAATTTCTTGAGATCGATATGTTTCAAGCAGTTGCGGGTTAGCTTTTAACTCGTTTTCTTGTTGGCGATACATATCATACCATTGCTGGCTTTCGATAGTTTGCAGGCGATACTCTTCTCCTACTGTCGTTTGCATTGGCATCACTAGGCCATCATCAACTAATTGAGTTAGCAGTTTTGGTACAAGTGCTCTTAGTTCGTGTTTACCTTCTTGCAGATTTTCCAACAGTAAATCAGAGAGGGTATCTGCAGTGGCAGCAATCCCGGATTCAATATCTGTAGGCAACTTGCTGATCAATAATATCAAAGCTAATAAGCGAGATTGTAATTTTTGATCGCTGTTACCTGCTTTTAAACGGCTAATGGTTTCATAGATGTCTTTACCAATTACACCACTATTTAATAGCTTGGTTGCAATTTGGTCATAAATATAATCTGCGGGTACTACACAACCTAAAGGCTGTTCAGCCGTTGATTTTGTTGCTTCATGCACGATGCGCAATTGGTTACGTAATTGGGAGCCTGTACCCGTTTTGTCTAACGCCGGAAGCACTTTTTCCCAAAAACGACGACGGACTGGAAGGAGAGGGTAATCTGCAACCATCCATTTTTCATCGTCTTTATTGTGCTCAATAGTACTACCGCGTAAATGACGGCTAATTTCGCCTAATTCGTTATCGATAACGGTTTGAATTGAGCTGCGTGCGCTCTCATTTTTTTGCAGTATGACTTTACGAATAACCGAATCAACATCGGTATCTTGAAGTTGCACGTTAACGGTAAAACGACCCATTAGGCGCTGAAGATTTTCCGTGCTTGTTAACGCACTTTGGCCAGTGCCAATAAATAACAATTTTGAGTCTAATCGACCATCTTCACCACAGGTTTCACCAAGTTCTTGAACAGCCATCGCCGTATCAATATCGTCGCCGATGTATTGTTGTACTTCATCGAGCACAACGAGCGTTAAAGGTAGTTCACCATTAATAGCAATAGCGTCTATCACCGCCGTTACCATTTCGTCATTAGATCACTGCTGTCCCGTTAAGGGGGAATAAAAGAAGCCTGAAATCCCTGCTGTTTTGATACAATGAGTTCACCACAAACCATTGAAAAACAACAAAGAAGTCAGGCTATGGCACATAATAACACGGTATTTTCCCAGCTGCTTAAATTAGTTTCGAGACATGAATTTGAATCCCTAGCAAAACAGCATCATTCCGGTCGCTCCTTTCGTAAAGCATCACGTTGGTCTCAGTTTGTTACACTGATGATGGCGCAATTATCTGGAAGGAACAGCTTGCGTGACATTATTGAAAATATGGCAGCGCAAAAGCATCGGCTGTATCACCTTGGAAGCGCCATGCTTTCTCGCTCCAATTTATCAAGAATGAATAACGACAAACCATATCAGTTGTATGAGTCATTGTTTGGAAGGTTGCTGACACGCTGTCAGTCTGTTGTTCCGGGGCATAATTTTCGATTCAAAAACCCTCTGTATTCACTTGATGCCACTACTATTGATCTGTGTCTGGAAATGTTTCCCTGGGCAGACTTCAGAACAACTAAAGGTGCTGTCAAAATACATGTCGGATTGAATCATGCTGGGTATTTACCGGAATTTGTCACCGTCACTGAAGGAAAAAAACAGGATGTGACCATAGGCCGAATGTTGCAGTTTCCGAAAGGCAGCATTGTCGCTATCGATAAAGGCTATAATGATTATGCTTGGTATAAGGAGTTGACCAATAAAGAGATTTTCTTTGTCACTCGCCTTAAAACCAATGCAAAATATCGGATCGTTGCACGTCGTTCGGTATTGAAGCACAAAGGACTTACTAGCGACCAAACGATTGAGTTTACCGGCGTACAAACAGCAAAAAAGTGCCCAATAGAGTTACGGCGAATTGGTTACCGAGACCCAGAGTCCGGAAAACACTATGTCTTTCTGACCAATAATTTCTCGTTGGCTGCCAAAACTATTGCCGACATCTACAAATCAAGGTGGCAGGTAGAGCTGTTCTTTAAATGGATCAAACAGAACCTAAAAATTAAGTCCTTTGTGGGTACAACAAAAAATGCGGTTCTAACTCAAATTTGGATCGCAATGTGTGCTTATTTGTTGGTAGCTTTTATGAAATTTCAGTCCGGTTTACACAAGAGCCTGCAACAAATCCTTCGAATATTGCACCTGAACTTGTTTGAAAAACGGGATTTAATGGCATTGCTATGGAATGACCCCGGAGAACAGCTGTCACCGCATACTAATCAGATGGCGCTATTATGAAAGTTAACGGGACAGCAGTGTCATTAGATACATCTTTAACTTGCAGGTATTGCGAGCGGATCATCTTGCTGACTTCTCCTGGCGAAGGTGCAAAACCAGGCATAGCATTTAAAATTGCATTACCAATAACAGGAGACATATGAAGATTTTTTAGTTCGTGCTCCCAGGGATCTTTGCCTTCTCTCTTTTTGGCATTTTTAGTTACGTACTCTCGAACTTGGTCGTAAATACCTTCTTCTTTTAGCCACATGATAAAGCGTGCTAAATGATATTGTTCCGGTAAGCCGACTGACTTAAATATGATGCTCAAAAATGCCAAACGAACATTTTTTCCTGCGCTAGAACTAAGTGTGCCAGAAGCAGCATGCAGGCCATGATGTTGAGTTGCTAGTGTAGATAGTTCGTCTAATAGAGCTGCAATATTACTAGGCAGATCAACAATGCTACGTGCCGTTTGGCCGTTATTTAATGTTTGATTAGTCCACAATGCACGTGCCATTTTGGCTAAGTGAGATTTACCAGAGCCGAAGAAGCCGCTGATCCATACACAAGGCTGTTTAGCGTTTCTTTTCACGCTGTCTATGTAAGATTTTAAAATTCTTTCTAAGCCTTCAGCATATGCACCATCACAGACAAAGGTTCTTAGCTCGTATTCGAGAATATCTAACTCTAATTTGGTTAGGTCATCTTTTACTGTAGCTACACCTTCATTAGCTAAATGATTTTTTAGTGGGTCGTTGAAATATATTTCTCTGTTTAGCATTTACTTGTTCCTTATGACATAGCTGTGATGGCGGTTGCGTGGTAACCCCACCCATCCTTGGCATCTAAAAGTTTAAAATTATTGTTTTGGTATTCACCGGGAAAAAAAACGACAAGGCGGCCTTTAACTTGTTTAGCCACTTCTTCAACTAAGCCTGATACAGACGCGAAGCCGAATAACGCACCGCAGCCAAGCAGTGCAACTACACCATTTTCGACTTGGTTTTCATTAATCAGGTTTGATAACTTCTCGATTAACTCATCAGAAAAGTCTTCGTATAAGCCTGCCAGATATTCTGGATCTTCAAAGTAGCCTTCTTTGTATTCTTGATCAGCCATCCATTCTTCAAAGCTATGAGTTAGGTCAAGCTGAAGCCACGGATGACCACTTTGAGTTGCGCTCGCTTCGAATTCGCCAATACGTGCTCTGAGTTTTAGTTCGTCTTCTTTGTTATAAACTACAAAAATAGTGCGCTCGTCAGCAGAAACGGCTACTGGCCAAGGAATACTAATATGGCTGTCGAAGCTGCTTAGCAGCTTGGATAATCTATCAGACATTATTCTTTATCCTTTTCCGGTTTTGACTGTGTCAAATCTGGTAAATCTAAGTTGGGGAAGGTGACTTCAATGATGTTACTCACTTGCTTGAAGTTTATTAGGCCGCGCAATGATGCTCGGTGTGCTAACTCAAACATATGCTCTTTATCTTGGCTTAACATTTGGCACCAGAAGCTATCAAACATTCTTTGCCCGGTTAAGCCGTGGCAATAAGCAAGAAACAATGCATAAGCTAAATTAACGTAAGACGCTTTGGGCTGAATGCGATATTTTTTGGCTTTGCCTTCTAAATAACCAGCTTGCGTCCAGGTGCCATTAATGTTTTGTGCAAATGATTTAAGTGATGCTGCGCTGAAACGTTCTGGATCATCTCTAGCTAAATCTTGCTCCACGGTTTCACGAGGTAAATGTTCACCAACTTTAAGCGGTAGTATGACGCTAGCTGAGTTTCTTAAGATAGGATCTCTCGCTACCGCTAGTTGCAAAGCTAACATTGGTTGAGCTTCCTCTGTCAATTCCCACAATTGACGAAATACTTTGAATAAAGGAATGTCCATCGACATGCCATATAAATCAACTAAGTGCCTAAAGGTGAGTGTGCGAGACTTCTCAGTTGGCTTATGCAGTAAGTTGAAGTTAATAATGTCGTCTTCATAATCTTGCTTAGATGCACTCTCGTCTCTTGCAAATAAAAGCTCTTTTAGCTCTTCAATCATCATGCTTCTGGCAGAATGTGCACCATTCTTACCAAATTTGAATCCAAATGAAGTGAGTTGTTGTTCTGTAATCATTATTTATTCCTGGTACCCCGGAGCAATCGCCAAATTCTCGGCACCATAAAGCGTCTGTCTGTTTTGTAACCACAAGTGATATTCACCACCCCTTAATGATGCATCTTCAGTACAATCAACATTCCAACGACGCAGTAAATAACCAGCCATCGCTGCACGGATATTAAGTTCTAATATGCCACCAGTCATACCGTAATCTAACTGAATAGCAGTAGGATGCTCGATATTTTTAGGGTGGGGAACAAGTTGCAGGGGCATCATTCGCATCCATTGATGATCTTCCAACTTATCTTCATGCTTTTCAGGTATTGAATCTTTTATTGTTACTTTACTAATGCGGGTTAAAACAAAATCTCTAAAGGCGTTGGTATTTCGGTCAAAAGCTCTTAAGTGCCAACGAAGGCCATTGTCTACAATACTGTGAGGAACAAGTTCTCTAGATTTTGAGCCGCTGGATAAGGAGGTATAAATGACACTTACAGGCTTTTTATTTAGGATTGACTGGACTAATTTAGCTACGATAAATATATCAGGTGTATTCAGTTGACTAGGAGAGTCTACAGGAAAACTAATATCGCCAATTGCATCAAACCCATCGCTGATGTTATTTGCTAACTTAATAAGTGTTTTGCGGGGGTCATGTTTAAAAAGTGGCTTGAATGTATTTAATTGAAAATAGAACTTTCCAGAATTATCAAAATCACAATTTTCAGGCGATAATTCTCTATAGAGTGCTATGTCTCGTGTCGCATTTGCCATGCCCATTTGAAACTTTGAAGTTAAGTCGCTTCTAGTAAGTGATCCTTTGAACAACAGTAAGAAGTCAATGAATGCTAGGCGTTGTTTTTGTGTATAACTAGCATCTTCTAATTTTTTATTATTCTTATCTGGTATCATTTATTAGCCACTATTTTTGACTTGAATACTTAATCATTTTGATTAGGTTTTAATTTAATTTATATTTAATTGGTAGTCAATTTTTTAGCTTGTTGTGCATAAATTATTAAAGTCATCAAGCCAAACTGATGCTCATTTCTTTTAACGTCCAGGCTAGAGAGGGGATGGGGAAATATTGAGTGAACGTGGTTTTGTAAGATTATTTTTTATCAGTGGTTGAGTGTCGACTCTTTCGTGCAAGGTAACAAAGGTAACTAGTGCAACACAATTGATTTTACAGTAAAAAGATTGATTACCTGAAAGTCTCGTCTAAGGCAACAGGGCAACAATTGTCACCCTGTCGTTCATTTTGGTTTCAGGATTTCTCCTTTTCAAGTCTGTCGGCATTTCTAATGCAGCGGCCACTTCAGCTTTGCGAGATTTTTTTCCACTCTCGCATGACTGGAGAAATATGGGATAGTGAGCCGCCACCCATTTTTTATCGGACTTGATCGTTAGTGGGCATATCATTGCCTTCAGTTGCCAGGAAGTTGGCTGCAGCGATGATTCATTGCTTGATTTCAGGGTTGACCTTCATAGGTAAACCCTCCGTGTATGTAATGTATGCATGCAGCATACGTACAATACATACATCAAAAGCGTTTCAGTTAGAGATAAGATATTTTTATTCATTGATCATCTCCTCCACCGTGATGTGATACAGGCGTTTTTTACTATCTCCAGGGATATACGTAAATTTGCTGTTTTTGCCGGTGTCCTTGGCGACTATCCATCCTGCGTTGTTGAGGGCGCGAATGACGGGTTTAACATCATTCGTTTGGGTGGCTTGCTGCAGGCCGCCTGGCGTAAACATCCAAACCCGCTTTTCGCTGTTTTCATCCATCCTCCACCATCCGGTTCTATCACTGATGGATTTTCCTGGAGCATTGAGTGCAGAAAACCGACTATCACCATAACGGTATACGTAATTCATGATTGATGTGAGGATCTTTTGGTCTTCAATGCTTCGTTTTCCTCTGGCTGCTTGCCACTCCCTAAATAGTCCGAGAGATGCGGTCAGCGCGGATCTCTCAGGCCAAGGTAGAAGACCTATTGAAATCGCCAGTTCTCCAGCAAACGCCGCCAGAGCAAATCTGGTAGCAGGGCGGTTTTCTTGGTCATGATTGCATGTAAATAGGGATCTAACTTCAGCAAATTCATTGTTCAATTTTTTGTGGTCTAGCTGAATGAGTTTCTCAATGAATAATGGGCCGACAATTCCATAGTTCAATTCGGATAAGCACTTTAAATGGTCGGATAGCTCTCTACCTGAATTGAATTGGTGGAGTTCATCGAACAGGCCAAACTTATGGTTGCAGTTAATGTCTATCAGGCGCAACAATACGCCCGCTTGCGCGGTTTGTGAACTTTGAGAAATTATTGTCTCGGGTGATAGTTCGCCGGATGAAAGGATCGTTTGTCGCCAAGTTGCAACTTCTTGCGAGGTACCATTTTTGTTAGAGCGTTGTTTACCTGTGCCATTGGTAATGGCATAGACTACCTGGCTCACTTCGTTTGGATTAGCTTCCCCCAACTCATCCAAAACTAAAATGGTGTCATTACGATCTGTAGATATTGATTCGAGGCCGTTGCTCGTAGCTCGCCATGTCCTTATGAATTGTTTCGGTTTTCCCCATAATGATATTGCGACAAGAAGAGCAGTCGTTTTACCAGTAGACGACTCTGCGAAGTAATGAAAACCTCCGTTGTCTACATGCAAGATTTTCAGCAATGGGCCTGCCAGGGAAAATGAAACTGCGTGAAGCAATAAGGGATTGCCGATACAGAGTTTCCCGATTTCTTTTTGCCACTCTGCT
>JACKOB010000004.1 GCA_024234575.1 Hahellaceae bacterium | reverse complement strand
AAAAACCTTAAAGCGCTGCCTATGTATGACATTAACACTATATTTTTTAATCCCGACTCATACGAGGCCGCTCACAAAATGGGAATTGAACTAATTGCTAGCGCATTCCCACGCTCAGTGACGGAAATGGCTTTATCCGACTTTCATCAAACCTTTGTCTACTAAGTATGATTTTAAATATAATCACAAAAAATGATCCTGCTTGCTTGTTATCGCTTGTCTCCTTAAAAGACGGCAGAAATCATTCTATCCTTTTGCTTACAGAAGGAGTTTTTTTGCTGCAGCATGACTATTTTTTTGATAACAGGACTGTCAACCCGGTTTACTTTATATCCGAAGATGCTGCAGCGCGCGGAATAAACACACCAGAGTCTAATACGTCTACCCCTATCGACTACAATGGTTTTGTTGACCTCGTCACCAAACACCAACAAGTGGTGACCTGGTAATCTTAATGACTAATCACTCACCTTGCCAATTTGATAACGAAGGCTTTCTCCTTGATCACAACAGCTGGACAGAGGCGTTGGCCAAGGAAATAGCGCTATCATCCGGAATAGTATTAAACACCGATCACTGGGAAATTATTCACCTTGCTCGTGAATATTACGCCGAATTCGACCTCTCTCCAGTAAATAGAACTTTGGTAAAGTATGTAAAGACAAAGCTAGGCGCAGATAAAGGTAACAGCATTTATTTAAACAGTCTTTTTTCAGGGTCGCCTGCAAAGCTCGCCTCAAAAATAGCCGGTTTACCCAAACCAACGAATTGCCTCTAAAAGGGCACCTAAGTAGAATCTAACAATCAGTTGACATAGGCCCAGAATGACATCCGAAAGAACATATGAAGAACACCCATTTGCACAATACGTTCGCATCTTAGGTAAAGGCAAAAAGGGCAGCAGATCCCTCACACTTGAGGAAGCAGAATGTGCCATGGGCATGATTCTGGATGAACAGGTAGAGCCTGAGCAACTTGGTGCATTTTTAATGCTGCTTCGTGTCAAAGAAGAAACCGGAGAAGAACTGGCGGGCTTTGTTAAAGCGGTAAAGCACAGAATTCAAGCGCCAGAAGGTATGCATGCCGACCTGGACTGGTCGTCCTATGCAGGAAAAAGAAGGCATTTGCCGTGGTTTTTATTATCAATATTCCTGCTTGCTGAAAACAAGCATCGGGTATTTATACATGGCGCATCGGGACACACAGCTGACCGCATCTATACAGACGATGTGTTAAATGATCTAGGTTTCTCTTCTGCCACAAATTGGCAGGCAGCAAAAAGCCAGTTGGAAGCACAAGCATTTACTTTTATGCCTCTTGCGCACATCAACAAAAAGCTAGACAGTCTAATAAACCTGAGACCTATCATGGGGCTCAGATCACCAGTGCATTCACTCGCCCGGTTAATCAACCCACTCAATGCAAAAACGGTATTACAGGGAATATTCCACCCTCCCTATAGCCAATTACACCAGGATGCCGGAAAGCTGCTTGCTTACGACTATTTATCGGTTATTAAAGGTGAAGGAGGTGAAATTGAGCGAAATCCGGACAACGAGCTCACGGCACGCACGGTAACGAAAGATGGCCTTTACGATGAGGTTTGGCCTGCTCTGTTTGCCCGCCGACATGTTAAGGGGACAGACCTTTCTGCAAGTTACTTAAGCAAAGTATGGCAAGGAAAAGAAAACGACGAGTACGGCCAGGCAGCAACTACATCAACACTAGCGCTTGCACTTAAAAGCCTTGGTACTGCAAAGACTCAGGATGAGGCAATTGATCTGGCGAATACCTACTGGTCAAACCGCAACAAAACCTTTATTTAATAACGACAAAAAAGCCGGCAAATTGAGAGTGTGTAAAAACACTCCCTAATAAGTCAAAATACCCGTATCAGTCGATGCGGGTATTTTTTTATGCGCCATAAAAAAGGCGATTCACGCCAACAGAGCACACTTTTTCCTGAAAGCCTTGATGAATTCGTTTCTGAGGACAACCCGGTTCGCGTCATAGATGCTTTTATAGAATCACTGGATATGTCCGATCTTGGATTCACCTTAGCCACAACGAAAGATACAGGTCGAAAGCCTTATCACCCAGCAGATCTATTAAAGCTCTACACCTATGGTTACCTCAATCAGGTACGAAGTACGCGACGACTCGAGAAAGAATGTCATCGTAATGTCGAAGTACTCTGGCTAATGAAACGACTCTCGCCCGATTTCAAAACCATTGCGAACTTTCGCCAACAAAATAGCTCTGCAATACAGCAAGCTTGCCGGGCGTTTATTCAGTTTTGCCGTGAGTCGAAGCTGCTGGATGGACGTTTGATCGCTATTGACGGCAGCAAGTTCAAAGCAGCCGCTAGCATGAGCAAGACTTACAACCGAAAACAGCTCGATGTTCTGCAAAAACGTTTGAACCGCAAGATCAATGGCTATCTGAATGAACTTGCTAAGTCAGAGAAAAATGAAAACGAAGACGAACTAGGTTCGGTGCAGGAGGCATTAAGAAAATTACAATCACGCCAGAAAAAGCTCGATGTATTAGCACGTGAGATGGATGAGACGAATGCGACTCAATGCTGTGAGACCGAACCCGAAGCAAAGCGAATGCGTTCAGGGCGCGATGGCATTGTGGTCGGTTACAATATCCAAACAGCAGTTGAGGATGAAACAGGCTTAATTGTTTACCATGATGTGACCGATGAAGGTAGTGATAATCGTCAGCTTGAGCCAATGGCAAAATCAGTTCAGGCTGAATTAGAGAAGGAAGAGCTTATCGTGCTGGCCGATGCAGGTTATTCCAATGGTGAACAGCTAGCGGATTGTGAAGAAGCTGGAATTGAGCCAGTTGTACCGCCGAATCGGGCGGTAAACAACAAAGGCGACTTTTATCAAAAGCATGACTTTCAATACGATAAAGACCGTGATCTTTATATCTGTCCTGCAGGTAAAGAACTCCATTATCAGACCTATCACAGCAAAAACAAAATGAAGCTATATGCGCGTACAGGCTGTCAGAATTGCCCGCTACAAAGCCAATGCACAAAAGCTGATAGGCGCTGGATAAGCCGCCACTTTTACGAAGAGGCTCTTGAGAGAACAGCTGGCCGAGTTCGAGAAAATCCGCACTTAATGCGTCGACGTTCAGCGGTTGTTGAGCGCCCCTTTGCCCATCTCAAACAGATTATGGGGCTTCGACGCTTTCAATGCTGGGGGAAAGAAGGAGCTAAAGCTGAAATGGGGCTTGGCGTGCTGGCTTATAATCTAAATCGTATGATCAATGAGATAGGAGCACAAAAGCTAATCAGCCTGATCTGAGAATAAGCGGAGTATTTTCGTCCGCCCAAAACAAAAGAACCCCGCTAAAAAAAGCAGGGTTCTTTGAAAAGTCACCTAGAGTTTGTTTTTACACACTCTCAAATTGCCGGCATTTTTATATTTTTCCTTTCAAATGATCACTGCTCTAAAAGGATTCTTAACATTCTTCTCAAAGGCTCTGCAGCACCCCATAGCAGCTGATCTCCCACTGTAAATGCAGAAACGTACTCGCCGCCCATTGCCAGTTTTCTGATTCTACCCACAGGGATATCAAGCTTCCCGGTCACAGCGGCCGGTGAGAGCGCCTTAACCGTATCGGGCTTATTGTTGGGGATAACTTTTACCCAATCATTAGCTGCGGCAATAATAGACTCAATTTCACTGATTGGCAGATCTTTCTTCAGCTTTATCGTTAACGCCTGGCTATGACAGCGCATTGCGCCAATACGCACACAAATGCCATCGACAGGAATAGGTTTGTTCGTATTGCCTAGGATTTTGTTAGTTTCGACTTGTGCCTTCCATTCTTCCCTGCTTTGACCATTTTCTAACTGACTGTCTATCCAAGGAATCAAACTTCCAGCTAGTGGTGCGCCGAAATTCTCAGTCGGGAACGCGTCTGAAGAAATAGCCTCAGCTACCTTTTTATCAATTTCAAGAATTGCCGAGGCGGGATCAGCCAACAAATCTGCTACCGACTCATTCACAACTCCCATCTGGCTGATAAGTTCGCGCATATTCTTGGCGCCTGCACCAGAAGCAGCCTGATACGTCATGGGAGCAACCCACTCTACAAGGCCCTTCTCAAATAGCCCGCCGAGGGCCATTAACATTAAACTGACCGTGCAATTACCACCTACGAAATCTTTAATACCATCTCGCAACGCCTGATCGATAACTTTTCGGTTAACAGGGTCGAGGATAATGACTGATTTCTCTTCCATTCTTAAGGAAGAAGCCGCATCGATCCAGTAACCATTCCAACCAGCCGCTCTTAATTTCGGAAATACAGCCTTGGTGTAGTCTCCGCCCTGACAGGTAATAATAATGTCCATCGCAGCAAGAGACTCAATGCTCTCTGCATCTTTTAATACGGTACTTGTACCTGCGAAATCCGGACCTGCCTCACCTGCCTGAGATGTTGAAAAGAAAACGGGTTCAATTAAAGCGAAATCATTTTCTTCTTGCATACGCTGCATCAGCACAGAACCTACCATGCCACGCCAACCGACTAAACCTACCTTTTTCATTGAAATCAACCATGCGACTAATTAATAGAAAGCCCGTGAAACGGACTGAATACATCATAACAAAGTTGGGTGTTTCAGTCCCAACTTTGTTCTTTTTTTGCCCATATTTAACATTCCCGATAAATACCGGCAACAAGGCTATTAGATATTGTCGAGCGCTTTGATAACCGCATCGCCCATTTCGACCGTTCCTACTTTATTCAGACCGTCAGAATAGATATCAGGGGTTCTGAAGCCTTGATCAAGCACAAGACTAACCGCTTTTTCTATACGATCTGCCGCCTCAGGCTTTTCGAGGCTATAACGCAACATCATCGCCACCGAGAGTATTGTTGCCAATGGGTTTGCAACCCCCTTGCCTGCGATATCTGGCGCACTGCCATGACAAGGTTCGTACATTCCTTTGCCATTGATATCTAAAGATGCAGATGGCAGCATGCCAATTGACCCAGTCAGCATCGCGGCGGCATCCGAGAGGATATCGCCAAACATATTACCCGTGACGATGACATCAAATTGCTTCGGTGCCCTCACCAGCTGCATTGCCGCGTTGTCGACATACATATGGCTCAACTCAACATCTGGATAATCTTTTGCCATATCATCCATAATTTCGCGCCATAGTACTGTCACTTCAAGCACGTTGGCCTTATCTACCGAGCAAAGTTTTTTGCCTCTCTTTTGCGCTGCCTCGAATGCGACTTTACCAATACGACGAATCTCGGTTTCGTTATAGACGTACGTGTTGTAGCCTTCGCGCTCGCCATTTTCGAGCACACGAATACCACGCGGTTTACCAAAATAAATACCGCCGGTAAGTTCCCGCACAATAAGAATATCCAAACCAGACACAACCTCAGGCTTCAAGGTCGATGCACTGGCAAGCTGCGGATACAATATTGCTGGTCGTAAATTCCCAAACAGTTGCATCTCTGATCGCAGACCTAACAATCCTTTTTCAGGGCGAATGGCCATATCGATTTTATCCCACTTAGGCCCGCCTACCGCACCAAGCAGAATCGCATCAGCCTTTTTTGCCGCAGCAAGCGTTACATCAGGCAGTGGTACCCCTGTTGCGTCAATCGCTGCACCACCCACTAAAGCCGACGAAAGCGTAAGATCTAAAGACAAATCTTTATTAAGCTTTTCAAGTACACGTTGGGCTTGCGTCACGATTTCCGGGCCAATGCCATCTCCGGGCAACATCAGAATATTCTTCGACATATCTTTTCCTTAACATTATTCAAAAGAGTTACAGGTAACTTACTTAACACCATCAAAAAGCCAAGGCGCGCTTTGCTGCCTTTTTGCTTCGTATGCTTTAATGCTGTCGGCATGCTCAAGCGTTAATCCAATATCATCCAGGCCGTTCAACAAGCAATGTTTTCTAAATGGATCAACCTCAAAAGAAAACGACTCGCCTGAAGGTGTAGTGACAACCTGTTTTTCTAAGTCTATTTGCAACGAATAACCTTCTTTTGCAAAATTCTGTTCAAATAGAATATCTACCTCTTTGTCTTTTAAAACAATGGGTAATATTCCATTCTTAAAGCAGTTATTAAAGAAGATATCGGCAAAGCTAGGTGCTATTACCGCACGAAAACCAAAATCATCCAGCGCCCAAGGCGCATGTTCGCGACTGGAGCCACAGCCAAAATTCTGTCGTGCCAGTAGAATACTGGCGCCTTTATAGCGCGGCTGATTCAGCACAAAATCTTTATTCAATGGCCTGTTGCTGCAATCTGCACCGGGTATACCCTCATCTAGATATCTCATTTCGTCAAATAGATTCGGCCCAAACCCAGAACGTTTTATCGATTTCAAAAACTGTTTGGGGATAATCATATCGGTATCAATATTTGCCCTGTCCATCGGCGCTACCAAGCCGTTATGGGTAACAAACGCTTTCATCTTTATTTCTCCTAAATAGTACGCAAAGCTGGTTTATTTTATTGTTGGGGAATTTACATCCACTCTCTTACATCAACAAAATGACCAGCTATCGCTGCTGCTGCAGCCATCGCAGGGCTAACCAAATGAGTGCGGCCGCCAAAGCCTTGTCGGCCTTCAAAGTTTCGGTTTGAAGTGGATGCACAATGCTCACCCTGACCGAGTTTGTCTGCATTCATTGCCAGACACATAGAGCAGCCCGGCTCACGCCACTCCAGGCCAGCTTCGATAAATATTTTGTCCAGACCTTCTTTTTCTGCCTGAAGTTTTACTAAACCCGACCCAGGCACTACTAAAGCCTGCTTAATCGTTTTTGCTACTTTCTTGCCTTTGACGATTTCCGCCGCAAGGCGCATATCTTCGATTCTGGAGTTTGTGCAAGAGCCTATAAACACGCGATCGAGTTTAATGTCTGTAATGGCGCTATCGGCAGTTAATCCCATATAGGCCAATGCACGGGTAATGCCTTCTTTCTTAACCGGATCACTCTCATTGGTAGGGTTAGGCACTTTCGCATCTATTGCCGCCACCATTTCCGGCGATGTTCCCCAGGTGACCTGCGGTTTAATCTGCGCCCCATCCAAAACCACTACGGAGTCAAATACCGCATCGGCATCACTGTGTAAGTCACCCCAGGCCGCGACTGCCTTTTCCCAATCATCACCCTTTGGCGAAAATGGGCGACCTTTCACGTACTCGATAGTAGTTTCGTCTACCGCAACAAGGCCAGCTCTTGCACCAGCTTCAATAGCCATATTGCAAACAGTCATGCGCCCTTCCATAGAAAGTGCCTGAATCGCATCGCCACCGAACTCAAGCGCATAACCTGTGCCGCCTGCGGTACCGATTTCGCCAATAATAGCCAGCACAATATCTTTAGCCGTAACGCCTTTGCCAACCTTGCCATCGACACGAACCAGCATATTTTTCATTTTCTTTTGCACGAGGCACTGGGTGGCCAGAACATGCTCTACTTCTGAAGTACCAACGCCATGCGCAAGCGCACCAAAAGCACCATGCGTCGACGTGTGACTATCGCCGCAGACAATTGTCATTCCTGGCAGCGTAGCGCCTTGTTCCGGACCAATAACATGTACAATTCCCTGCCGGGTATCATTTAATTTAAACTCTACGATGCCAAACTCATCACAATTGTCATCCAGCGTCTGCACCTGAATCTTTGAAATCGGATCAACAATACCTTCGATACCGGCGGCACGATCAGTCGTTGGAACGTTATGATCTGGCGTCGCAAGGTTAGCATCTACACGCCACGGTTTTCTGCCAGCCAAACGCAAGCCTTCGAATGCTTGCGGCGAAGTTACTTCGTGCAGCAACTGTCTGTCGATGTATATAAGGGATGACCCATCTTCATTCTGCATTACCAAATGGGAATCCCACAACTTGTCGTAAAGCGTTTTGCCGGCCATCTTCGTCTCTCCTGTTAGTTCACTATTAACTGAGCCTAGTGTATAACCTAATAAGAATAATTTATATTCATGTTTATTATCATATCGATTCCATTTCGGAATACTTAGATTTGCTGAGGCACATTATGGACAGTCACTCACTTAAGGCCTTTGTTGCAGTTGTTGATTGCGGATCATTCTCGCTCGCTGCCGATAAGCTGTACCTGACACAACCGGCAGTCAGCAAAAGAATTGCCTCGTTGGAGCAGCAACTCGACGCAAAATTATTCAACCGCCATCCCAAACATCTAACGCTAACTGAATCAGGTTCTGTGTTTCTTACAAGTGCTCGTGAAATACTAAGAGAATTCGAGAATGCACAAACTGCTTTGCAAAACTTGCAGACTGAAATAGCCGGAACGTTACGCGTTATATCCAGTCACCACATAGGGCTGCACAGGCTACCGATGGTGATTAAAAAATTTTTGGGAGAATACCCTAGCGTCGAGTTAAAAATCGAGTTTATGGAGTCTGAAAACGCCTATGAAAAAATCAAAAGAAACGAGGCGGATATTGCTTTTTTAACCCTGGAAAATACAAGCGATAACGATTCGCCCGGCCAAGATGCCGCACTTGGACTTGCTGTGCATATAGACTGGATAGACCCGATGAACATTGTCTGCGCCCTGGAACACCCTTTGGCCAATTTAGCCACGGTCAATCTTAAAACTTTGTCTGGGCATCAAGCCATTCTGCCGGAGAAAAAAACATTTACCTACGCGGTCTTGGAGCGGCTGTTTAGCTCGCAATCGCTGTCGCTTACCGGCACAATTCCTACCAATTACCTTGAAACCATAAAAATGCTGGTCTCCAGCGGGCTAGGATGGACGGTTCTCCCTAACACCATGATCGACGAATTCTTGCATGTCATTAAAGTTGATGGCGTCACGATAAGTAGAAAGCTTGGTGCTGTTTCGCACAAAAATCACCTGTTAAGTAATTCTGCACGAGCCTTTCTGGAGGTTGCCAGAGAAATATGGCCCGACTAAAGAGCCAATCTCTCTGGTGCATGTTGTGTTGATTAGTGATTAATTACGTCAGCAATACGCTGTTTAACGTATGTTCCGGGTGCGTCTTCAATAACCTCTAACTCTCGGTCACCGGGCACACGCGCGTCGACCAGCTCACCACCGTGCTGTTCTGCCCACGCTTTCCAATCAAGCCACCACGAGCCTTTATGTTTCTCTGCTTTGTTTAGCCATTCATCTGGCGTTTCAGCGAGTACAGGATTAGTCCAATAACCATACTTCTCCGCCTCTGGCGGATTTACCACACCCGCAATATGGCCCGACCCACTGAGCACAAACTTCACGTCACCAGCATGCACTTGTGCACCTTTATAGGTGGACTTCCACTTGGCTATATGGTCTTGCACCGTAGACAAAAAGTATGCAGGCGTTTTTATCTTTGAAAGATCGATTTTTTCACCACACAACTCTATGCCATTGGGCTCTATCAACTTGTTGTCCAGATACATATTACGCAAATAATAGGCATGCATTTTCGCTGGTAAATTCGTGCTGTCAGAATTCCAATACAGCAAATCAAATGCGGCAGGTTTTTCGCCTTTCAAATAATTATTGATGAAGAAAGACCAGAACAGATCGTTTTCGCGAAGGAGATTGAAGCTAAACGCCATCGCCCGACCATCGTAATAACCTAACTTGTTTAATTTCTTTTCAATCCCCTTTATCGCATGCTCATTAATAAACACACCGATACCGCCTGGGTCAGCGAAGTCCATCAGGGTTGTAAGATAGGTTGCGCTCTTGATTTTCTTCTGTTGTTTTTTGTTATGCAGGTACGCCTGGGTCGTGGCAAGTAAAGTTCCACCAACGCAATAACCTACTGCGTTAACCGATTTTTCGCCTGTTGCTTTTTCAATCGCTTCAATGGCAGCCAATGGGCCTTCCAGCATGTAGTCATCAAAACCTTTGTCTCGCAGCGATGGGCCGGGATTGACCCATGACACCATAAACACCGTAAAGCCCTGATCTACCATCCATTTAACCAATGAGTTTTTGGCTTTTAAATCAAGGATGTAATATTTGTTAATCCAGGGTGGCATTATCAGTACCGGCGTCTTGCGAACCTTCTCGGTAGTTGGCGTGTACTGAATTAACTGCATGAGATCAGTCTGGAACACCACTTTTCCGGGGGTCGTAGCGACGTTATGGCCAACACGAAATGCTGAGAAATCTGTCATCGAAATATTTAGCAGTTGCGGATTGCTTTTGTAGTCACCCCAAAACTGTTTAAAGCCTTCGATCAGATTTTTACCACCACTTGAAACGGTTTTTCGTAAAACCTCTGGGTTGGTAAACACAAAGTTTGTTGGTGATAGCGCATTCACCATTTGCCTGGTATAGAACGCAAACTGCTCATGGGTGTGGGTATCAGAGTCTTCCAGATTACTGACCAGATCAAGCAAAGTCTCAGAGTAAATTAAATATGTCTGTTTGATGTAATCAAACACCATGTTTTCCTGCCACTCCGGATCCATGAAGCGTTTGTCACCGTCTTCTGGCACAACCACCGGATCTGACGTCTTACCAAAAATTCTTTTTGCCGTATTTTTAATTAACTTGGCATGCTTGCGCAAAGCACTTTTTTCGGTATTGGCTACCTTTAAGGGGTGCATGGCAAGTTGTTCTATTATGTCCCTATAAGATCCGAGCATGTCGAAAATAGTCGACAGCTGAGAATCATCAATATTAGTATTTTTTGATAGTTGCTCTTCTAACAACTCGCGGTACTTTGATGTGGTTGTATCCAGCGATGTAAAAAGATTTTTGATGGCCTTTTGAGCCGTATTTGATGATTCACTACTCATGCGGATTCCCTGAAAGTTATATTTTATTCTAATAAAGCACGTACCCCACCCAAACGTGCACTATGCGGGGTACGCCGACGGCCGTGTAAAAGCCGGTTTTGCTGATTAAATCAAGCCGTTTGCGCGGTAGACGACTTTGCCTTCGCACCAGTTTTTGGTGCTTCTTCAGCTACTTCACCTGTACGGGCCGCATTAATAATTTTTTCAACTTCGTTTTTAAACTCAGATCCCATCTCACCGAGTGTTTTAAGATCTTCCATGATTTTTTTGCCAATTGAAGACGCTGACTCAGTTTGTCCGGAACCATAGTTTTTAAGGGACTCAAGGTCTCTCACTTCAGCAAGTTCTTTAAACTGCTTCATCGTTAACTCTGCATAAGACTTCATGGCATCCATTTGAAACTCAGCAACTTTCTGCATGTTAGCAACCAAAAGCTGATTGATTTTCGTCAGAGGCTCATAAAAGTTTTTTGCTTGACCCGTAAAGTTTTCTAATAAGTTATCTGTCATCTCGAACACCCGTTTATTTAATTGATACCGCTGTCATTTGGCACATTTACTACGCCTGGTCAGGCAAATGCCCAATATCCCTATCGTGTTAACTAACCTCCAAACAATGAGTGCTAACAACGACCTCACTCTGACGGGCCGTAACAATTACCCTAAAAAGGCAAATCGTACAGCGCCGCAAAGAAACATAACCAACTGATGAATCCAGTGAAAGATTACACCAGAATAGGTATTTAGTTTATATGGATATTACAACAGAAAAATGACATTGGAACTACTGACTGATATCAATCCCGGTGCGAGAAAATAATCATTTGTTAACTACGTCACGCACAGGCCGTTAATGAAGAAAAATAGTTTACAAACAGCGCTTTAACGAGATGGGCACTGCTGCTGTTTAGTTGCCGTATTCGGGAGCAAGGCAATGATCATCGCTACCAAAGAAATACCAGCGGCATAAAAAAACAACGTTGAAAGCGCTACCATTTCGGCTAAATAGCCACTGAAGTAAGCGCCTGCCGCCCCACCTAACCCAAAGCTCAAACTGCTATACAAAGCCTGCCCCTGGCCTTCGTGCTCACCATCAAAATGCTCGTTTATATAGTGAATGGCAACTACATGCATTACCCCAAATGAAGCCGCATGCGCCAGCTGAGAAGTAAACAATAGCATGGTGTTTTCACCATATAGCGCTGTGATCAGCCACCGAAGCGTAGTTAAAAACAAGCTCACTATAATCAGCTGCCGCAATGAAAAGCGGTGTAAGAGCGGTGCCATAAAGAGAAACAGAATAACCTCCGCTAACACACCCAGCGCCCACATACTGCCGATAAGACTTTTGCTATAGCCAATGTTCTCCAGGTATAAACTAAAAAACGTGTAATAAGGACCGTGACTGACCTGCAAGAGAAAATTGATAACAAAAAAAGCAATCACGCCAGGCTGTTTAATCAGGTTGAATAACCCTGCCAGCGGCTCATGGGTTGTTTTCTGTCTTTCTTTTACCCGACTCAGCGAAGTCAGCCAAATCATCAGCGTTATCGCACATAGCACCCAGGGCAGAATACGTATTGAAAAAACATTAAACACAAAACCAAGGCAGTAAACGGTTATGATAAACCCTATAGAACCCCAAACTCTGATTAAGCTATAACGCCTTCGATCTTTACCCAAGTTAAAAAGCGTTACCACCTCATACTGGGGGAGGATGGCATTCCAGAAAAAGCTAAATCCTGCAATAACAAAAATCAGCGCCCAGAAGCTCTCTACAAAGAGCATGCCGCAAAAAAACAGAAAGGATAAAAAAGATCCTGCGCGCACCAGAAATAATCGTTTGCCAGAGTGATCTCCAATCCAGCTCCACAGGTTAGGTGCCAGAACCTTGGTAATGAGTAGAACAGACATCAGCACACCAATGTCGTAATGGCTAAAGCCCAGGTCATCGAGATACAGTGGCAGGTAGGGAGCAAAGCCTCCTAACAACGCAAAAAAGAAAAAGTAAAAGCTGGATAAAGAAAGGTAGGTACTTACTTTTGATTCCTCAAATGGCCTCATAAAAAGCGCTGGCTACCTGATGTAAATTGCAAAGTTAAAAAGCCAGCACCACGCAGGTCGTGCTGGCTTGTATTCAGATGATTAGCGTTAAATCGTCCGAAGAACGGGCGTATTCACTTTTACGTCGGCATTTTGGCCGCGGTGGCGCAAAAAATGATCCATCAAAGTGATAGCAAGCATCGCCTCGGCAATTGGCGTCGCTCTGATTCCTACACAAGGGTCGTGCCTGCCAAGCGTGACCACTTCAATTTCATTGCCGTTAACATCGATACTTTGCCCCGGTAACCGCAGGCTGGACGTAGGCTTTAAGGCAATGCGGGCGACAATGGATTGACCAGAAGAAATCCCACCTAATATGCCACCGCAATTGTTTGACAGAAACCCTTGCGCCGTCATTTCGTCACGATGCTCTGTGCCCTTCTCTTCAATGCAGGCAAAGCCAGAACCAATCTCGACGCCTTTCACCGCATTAATGCTCATCAGTGAGTGGGCAATTTCGGCATCCAGACGATCAAATACAGGCTCTCCTAAGCCAACCGGAACATTTTCTGCGACAACCGTGATACCCGCACCGATCGAATCACCGGACTTTCGCAGCGCATCCATATAGGCTTCAAGCTCTGGAACGACATTTTTATTGGGGCTGAAGAACGGGTTATTCGGCACCTCATTCCAATCAAAATCGCCACCTGTCGTTTTAATAGGGCCTAACTGATCAAGGTAACCACGGATTGTCATACCACACTTTTCATACAGATATTTTTTGGCAATAGCACCGGCGGCAACTCGCATAGCGGTCTCACGAGCGGATGAGCGACCGCCCCCTCGATAGTCACGGAACCCATACTTATGATGGTATGTGTAGTCGGCATGGGCCGGGCGGAATTGATCTTTGATATTGGAGTAATCTTTTGATTTTTGATCCGTATTCTCGATCAACAAGCCGATTGGCGTACCCGTTGTTTTACCTTCAAATACACCCGACAGAATTTTAACCTGATCAGGTTCTTTACGCTGAGTAGTGTGCCGCGATGTACCGGGCTTACGACGGTCAAGATCACCTTGCAGATCTGCTTCGGTTAATGCCAGACCAGGCGGGCAGCCATCAACGATACAACCTAATGCCAGACCATGGCTTTCGCCGAAGGTCGTAACGGTAAATAATTTTCCTATCGAATTGCCTGACATAACTCTCTCTTATTCGGTACGTAAGTTGGCGTCATTATACTGAAATTTATATTGGCTTTCAGCTAACGAATAAATCGGCATAAAGATCCAGCTCTTCTGCCATCATGATAAACACCCCACCACCGCCATGTTCAAATTCTACCCAGTTAAAAATAATATCAGGAAACAGTGCTTCTAAAGCCATCCAGCTATTTCCTACCTCAACTACCAGAATGCCATTTTCAGTTAAATACTCTCTGGCTTCCCGTAAAATTACTCTGACTATATCCAGCCCGTCTTCGCCACAGGCAAGCGCCATCTCAGGTTCATGACGAAATTCATCAGGCATTGAGTGCATATCACCCGCATCAACATAAGGCGGGTTGGTAACAATTATGTCGTAGCGCCCTTCTATATTCTCGAAAACATCACTTTGTATAACAGATACGCGATCCTGCAGCTGATGTGCTCGGATATTTTCGCTGGCAATTTCCAGCGCATCTGCGGATAAATCTGACAAATCAACGGTCGCTGCCGGAAACTCGAATGCCGCCGCAATGCCAATGCAGCCACTGCCAGTACAAAGGTCAAGAATGCGATTAACATCTTCATGAACAACCCAGGGGGCAAAACCGTTTTCTATTAATTCAGCGATGGGTGAGCGGGGTATCAACACATGGTCGTTGACTTTAAAAGACAACCCCATAAATAACGCCTCACCTAACAGGTAAGGTAACGGCATGCGCTTATCCACCCGCAAAGAAATACGGCGAAGGATTTCTTCTTTTTCCTCTGGCACCAGGCGGGCGTCTAATAAATCTGCATCAATATCCCAGGGCAGACTAAGCGTTCTGGCAACTAAAAACACCGCCTCATCCCAGGCATTATCGGTACCATGCCCGTAAAAAATATCGGCACGGTTAAATTGAGTGTATGCATAACGAATATAATCACGAATGGTGATTAAGTGGTTAGTAAGTGACTGGGTATCCGCCAAAATAAATTCTCCTGGGCCGTGTTAAGGCTTTTATATAGTTTACATCGCACACTGTTTGACCCAACTACCTGGCATTGCTTTCAGAATAAATCTTAATCATGCCAGGTGATGTGCTTTTTATCTCTGCAAAGGCGCCAACAGCCACTGATTTAAGCAACGCAGTGTTTACGCCCGATGCCGCAAGCTGTCTAATATAGTTTTGTAGCGCACGGTTGGAATGGTCCATCGCATCTGCCAGAGATTGTCCTGCTAAACCATAGTGACTGACCACCCACAAGGTTGTCTGAGGATCACTTGCCAAACGCTGTATTTCACTGAGAGTCGCTTCTGATGTTGAGAGCATCGCGCTGTCGGGATTATCAACAGGAATCGCTATGAGTAATCTGGCGGTGCCGGTAATTCCTGCTACATCAGTGGCCTCAGTATTGTTAGCATCTCGAATCTCTTCTAAATACAAAAATACCTGTCCATTGCCACGCCGAGCAGAATAGGCAAGAAACACTGGGGCACCGGGCAATTGACTGAACTTTGCAGCAATATAATTCTGGTCGATTTCTTTACCGTATAGTTTCGATTTTCTAAAAATAACATTTGCCCAGCTATTACTGTCGCCGCACCCTCTTGAGGAGCAGTGGTAAAGAATCTCTGCCTGACGACTTCTTAGTTGATCATTAACGAAATCTATCGCATTTTTGCTGGTATATCCTTCTGCCACCCGATACAAATAGACTGTACCCGTCACATCCATGCGCAATTCTTTCGATACCCGAACAGCATTATTCACGACATCAACAGAACCAATCGCAATGCGGTAATCCTTCTCGGCAATGTTATCCTCTTCTACTAACGATGCATGGGGATAGGTAGGTATCAATGTTCCCGCAAAAGCACTGAAGCACGGAGCGGCCAACGCTAAAACAAGAACCATTATTTTATTCATTTTCATGCCGAAACCTTAGTTATTAATTAAATATTCATGCCAATGATGGCGCGTATTTGGACGCTAAAGCTCTGGATAATACGATAGATACTATAACCATCACTGAAAGAATCGGTTTAATTCATCAGCGACAGTCTGAGGTGCATCATCCAAATGAAGATGGTGTCCACCCTGCAAAATACAATGCCTTTTGTTTTTTAAAAAGTTAAGCCTGCCAAGCCCTTTTTCATTTACCGCGATAAAACCTTTAGACGCTAATATACACAACACCTCGGCCTCGACGCCCTTTAGGAAACCTTCAATTTGGCCTTCGGTGAACCGAACCAAAGAAGGATGAGTCAGTCGCGCATCGGATCGCCAGGTGAATCCTTCGCTAATCTTTTTCAGCCCTCGTGCAACAAGATATCCGGCTGCTTCGCGAGATATGTTACCAATTCCGCTCATTCGGGCAGTTATCGCCTCTTCAATAGATGGGTAAACTGGTTTTTTGGGTGTCGTGGTAGAAAGCGTTTTCTCCAGAGCTTCCTGAAAGTTTGCGGCCACTTTCGACTCTTTGCCTGCGAATGGCCCTAAAGAATCAATTAACGCTAACTTACGAATGGTAGCCGGTGCGCCAGCCGCCCACAACATGCCTATCACACCCCCAAGAGAGTGCCCAAGAATATCAAATTGGCGAATATTCAGGGCGCGAGCGAACGCTTCACACTCAACGACATACTCGAGCAAATGGTAAATATCGCCATTGGGACGGTGCTCTGAGTAACCATGACCAGGTAAATCCAAAGCGATAAACCGAATCTTTGTTAAGTCCAGCAGTGGCGCAATTCTGGCAAAAGTTGCGGCATTATCCAGCCAACCATGCAGCGCAAGCAGCGGAAAACCATCGGGGTTACCGCACTCAATATAGGCTAAGTGCATGCGCCCAGTATCTACTTTACCTTCAGTGAACGTAAACGGTTCTTGATTATGCAAATTCATCTCTCTGCACCTTGTGCCAGTCTGACAGCGGTCACGACAAAGGCGCACGGCGTGACTCGCTAAAGCGTTTTGCAACCTTACTATACTAAACAGCACGATGGCACTATATTTTATTTACAGCATTGCAGCTTCCTCGCGGAGATACCCCATGAATGTGTCGCCAGCAGAAACACAGTCAGATGTCGCCAGCATTGACGAAACATTTTGGACCAATGATAACGCAGACAAACAGACCCCGGATTTAATAGAAAAGCTGGAGCAGCGCGCCCATACGGGGGTTCCAATGCTAAGATTCAAGCTACGACGGGCAAATCTCGCCGGTCTGAACCTGGTTAATCCAGGCAGTCATACAGGTTTCACCCTAAGTCACTCAGACCTCTATCGGGCAGACCTCTCCGGCGGCCATTTTTTTAATACGAACTTTAGTGACAGCTCACTGATGAAAGCGAATTTCAACGGCGCCAACCTGCATTGTGCTAATTTTTCAAACTGTAACCTGCTCGGTACCAACTTTGAAAATACCAAGCTTGAAAACGTGTCCTGGGACAAAGAGCTTTTGCAAGAGAAGCTGGCCAAACGTGCCCGCACCGTCAAAGAAAAAAACGACTATTATCAGCAAGCTGAAGAAGTTTATCGCCACTTGCGCAAAGTAACCGAGTCCCAGGGGTTATTCGAAACTGCCGGGGTGTTCTTTCAGCGTGAGATGGTAATGCGACGCTACCAAATGCCTAAATATTCATTCGATCGATGCATATCGAAAATGGTCGATATATTTTGTGGCTATGGAGAGCAACCCTTCAGGGTGATCGTTTTTTCAATGTTGGCGATTTGTTTATTTGCCACCATCTATTTCTTCTCTGGCATAACAGAATCTGGTGAACTGATACGCTATTACCCTCACTTTTCCTTCTATGACAACTTTATTAACTTTTTGCGTTGTAGTTACTTTAGCGTGGTGACTTTCACAACCCTTGGATATGGTGATCTCGCCCCCACAGGCATAACGAGATTGTTTGCGGCGAGTGAAGCGTTTATCGGCAGTTTTACCCTGGCGTTATTTGTTGTCGTTTTCGTAAAAAAAATGACAAGGTAACGACGATAAGCAGCATCAGAATAAACAGTTTACGCACTAACAAAGTAATAATGTTAGACACCAAACAAGTTAGTAAAATTATCGCTGGTAATGCGGGCGACATCTTCAACACTTAGCCCTTTTAAGCTGGCTACTTGTTTTGCCACTTCGCTTACATAGGCGGGTTCGTTAGATTTACCTCGGTAAGGCACCGGCGCCAGATACGGTGAGTCTGTTTCGATTAACAGCCGCTCGATAGGTACATACTTGACGACTTCTCGTAAATCATCGGCATTTTTAAAAGTAATAATACCCGAAAACGAAATATAGAAATTTAGTGCCAAGGCAGCCTCTGCCATCTCTTTGGTCTCGGTAAAACAATGCATAACGCCAGCCGATTGCTTGTCTGCATATTGAGACATTAAGTCGATGGTATCTTCTCGCGCATCACGAGTGTGTATTATCACCGGCTTTTTGCTTATCGACCCAGCTTTTAAATGCTCTGTAAATCGAGCCTTTTGAGCAGATTTGTTATCTTTACCGTAGAAGTAATCAAGACCGGTTTCACCGATTGCCACCACTTTTTCGTGGCGGCTTAAGGTTACCAATCTTTGTGCGTCTGGATCTTCGCCATCATTGTGTGAGGGGTGTACACCTACAGAAGCATAAATATCAGGATGCGCTTCGGCGATCTGCATCACATCATCAAGATGCTCAAGGTCAATACAGACACAAAGCATTTTACTGACGCCGACTTCTCTCGCCTTCGCCAACGCCAAATCAAGAGAGCCCTCATAGTGCTTAAGGTTTAATCGATCTAAATGACAGTGTGAATCAACAAACATAGCGCCGCCCAATAATATCTAACTAAAAAAATGAGGCGCTATGATAGCAAAATCATGCAGTACAGACGAGCTGGTTAACTGATCAGTTAGTCCCGATGCCAATAAGACAGTAACGTCGGGGCTAGTTTCTCCGAGGGTTGTACAGAAAAGCGTAAATGATGTGATACAACAATAAGCTTACATCGTATGGGTTTGTCGATCTGAAGTTAACGCCCCGGCAAGATAGGTTTCTATTTTGTTTTTGGCCATTTCGTCTTCAGAATTAAACTGTACACCTATGCCTGCGGCACGGTTACCCTGAGCGCCTTTGGGCGTGATCCAGCATACTTTACCTGCCACTGGTATTTTTTCTGGTTCGTCCATTAAATTTAACAGTAAAAATACCTCATCACCCAGATGATAATTTTTAGCTGTAGGAATAAACAGCCCGCCATTTTTAATAAATGGCATGTAAGCCGCGTATAAAACAGCCTTATCTTTAATGGTGAGGGTCAGAATCCCGTGACGGGCACCTAATCCTGGCGGCATAAACGTACCTATATTGAAATGAATATCGATTACTTAAAAAGTAATACAGTATTTTGTTTTTACAACTAATTTCCTAAAAATAAAGTATCTGTCATTCGCTAACTTGCGGATTTTTTCTGGCGAAAACCCATCAGCGCTTTCCACTTAATTAATAAATCTTCTACTAACAGTGATTCGTTCAAGTTTGAGTTTAGCCCCATCTGTGCGTCCAATATCAGCTGCCTTAACTCAAATAAATGATCGCAAGGAATGGAGTCAGCGAGATATTTAAACATATCCACTGCTGATGCGGGTTTAAGCATAGAGCGATCTTTAGTTAACTGGTAACGAATAATGTTATCCAGCCATGCGATTTGCCATGCTATCAGCTTCATCATGGGAATGGTTAACCAAACTTTAGCGGCATCAACGGGTGTCACTTTGTTCTTTAAAACACCACCCAGCGAGGTGATTAGCTCGCGCTGCTTTAGATGCGCCTCTTCAGCCATTAATTGCTTTAGCGCCAAAGGTGCACCTGAAGCCAATTGCATGACATCGGCAATAGTGTCTTCTGTAATGGGTGAGTCGTGTGAAGTTGGGAGATGCTGATTTATCCAGTCGACCAAGTCAGTTTCGGAGGGTGGCCGAATGTCTACAACCTGACAACGAGAACGAATGGTTGGCAAAACGTTGCCCGCGAGGTGATCCAATATGATATAGATGACTCTGCCACTGGGCTCTTCCAGGTTTTTTAATAAGGCATTGGCGGCGTTCTGATTCAGCGCTGAGGCAGGGTCAAGAATTACCACCTTTACAGCAGATACGTGAGGGCTTTGCGACACAAAATCATTTAACAGCCGAACCTGGTCCACCTTGATAACTTTGCTTTCATCTTCTGGCGCACAAACCAGCAAATCACTGTGGCTGCCTGCCGCCACTAACTGGCAGCTTTTGCAAGACCCGCAAGCATATGTTTCATTTTGCATACAGAGCATGCGTGCCGCCAGCTGATCTGCGAGTAAACGCTTGCCCAAACCCGAAACGCCCTTAAGCATCAACGCGTGCGGTAGCCTGTTTTGCCTGATCCGGTCAACTAATTTTTGCCACACCGGAAGTAACCAAGGCAAATTTTCGATCTCTATATTTGCAGCATACTCTGTCAAAAATAACCTTCCTAAAGCTTGTGTCACAATAAACGCAGAAGATTAACACAAGGGGGCGATGAGCAAAATTGAATGTTTAGCATCGCCTACACGAAAAGGCTATCAACAACCCTGCAATAACCTGTGCGATGCACTTGTTTACTACTTTAACTTCTTCTTTAACTGCAAGAGCTGCACCTGAATCATTTTATTTATATTTGTCGGCGCGCTTTTATCGCCAGAAGCTTTGAATGTCTGAGTAATAAATACGTTCGTTATAAAGTCAATCTGCGGGGCAGCATCGGGCACGCTTTGTCTTAGCCGCTGCGCATATTTCTTTGGCCCCTCCCCTGGCGCGCGCGGAAAGCCTGCTGCGGCAAACAACTGACAAAACGTTTCGTAATAGCTGCTGCGATGAAAAAACGACAGCAGCCACTGGCGGTGTTTAATCAACAACAGCAATAAAAACACAACAAGAGAGCAACCTGCCATCAGTGAGGCCATCAACTCAATGCTATTACTATTAAACCATTCCATCATCAGCGAGCTTTGATTGTCACCAGAATAACCCACTACTTTTTGCTGCCAATAGTAATTGGCCATATCCATACGCTGCCGCGCCCACCGGACAAAACCAAAGTCATTGTAGCGGGCAGCAGAAAAAATATTGTCTGCCAGAAACCCACCTTCTTCACGGGTCGCCTCGCGTATACCGCGCTCTATCCGGTCTGGAGATACGTAAGCGGTGGGGTCAACCCTTAGCCAGCCTTTGCCGTGCTGCCATACTTCAACCCAGGCATGGGCGTCATACTGATGAACAACTACATAATCACCCTGGGTGATGTATTCCCCCCCTTGATAGCCAATTACCACTCTTGATGGGATTCCTAAAAGGCGCGCAATATAAGCCGTGGCACTGGCATAATGCGCACAAAACCCTACCTTGCTATCGAAAAGAAACTCATCGACAAAATTGTCTCCCAACCTTGGCGGCTGCAACGAATAACGATAGTTTTCAGTGGCAATTTTCTCTAACAGCGATGCGAACACAGCTTCAATACTTCCGAGTTTGTTTAGCTGATCACCCACCCAGGCCTTTGTTCTGGCATTATTCGTTCGAGGTATTTGTAAAAATCGTTGTTGATCGGCATAAGTCAGGCTGGATTTACCTAGGCTTGTTGCCAAAGGTGCATGATCCACCTGGTAAACTGACGTATTAAGAAGCATTTCACGAAAACGTACCAAACCATCCGTTGAGACGTATATGTTGTTGCTCGCTGGCAACGGATCAGCAAGCGAGAAACCCCAAAGCTGATTCGTGGCTTCAATGGTTACTTGATACGACAGACTCGACACATCTTTCTGCAGACGAATATCCGGAACACGGCCAATTTTCGTTATAAAATTATTCTCTGAGCTTGACCATCTCTGTCCGTCAAAAATGTCCAGCACCAACCCTTTCCAATACAACTCTCTGGGTGGAGGTGTATCCCCCTTAAACTTAACTCTGAACGCCCGTTCGTCAGATTGAGCCAGATTTGCGATGTCCCCTGGGGACATTTCATCGGAAATACCGGTGCGTGCACTGCCTGAATCTAACGGGACACTCCATAAAGGCGCCATGCGGGGGAAAAACAAAAATATAATAACGACAAATGGTGCGGCCACCATCAGCATTTTGCCGATAGAAAAAACACCATCACTGGCCACTACACCATTGGGAGAATGCATTAACAGCAGGATATAAAACAACGCGCCAATGCAAAAAACCTGATACAACACAACGAATAAGTGCTGTTCAAATAAGAACTGTGTCGCGGCTAAATACATAAGTAGAAATATATAGGGGTACAAAGCATCAGCCTTTTTGATCTCAAGCAGTTTAAGACCCAGAACAATGGCGAAAAACGCGACCGCTGAATTTACGCTTAAACTGACCGCGAAGTTCACAATTAACAAACTGACCATGGCAACAACGAGCAAAACTTTGGCAAATACACCGGGAAGCGGAAAATTGATATAAATATTCAACAAACGCCAACTCACAATGAGGGCAATATAAATGATAGCGGCAAGAGGGATTCGCTCAAAATGGGGCGCAAGCAAAGCGATATAAGCAAAGACAATGAGCTTCATCAATCGATGTGGCACCAGCGAACTTTCCAGCTTTGATTTGCTAAACAATCCAAACATCAGTCTCTACACCATCATCAGTTTTGCAGCATAAACTGCATTTGCCCGTTAATATAACGCCAGTTTTTGCAGGCACATTTGAAGGTGCTCAGCCCCCTTCTTCATTTCCGTACAATCTCCTTTAAGATTGAGCGCGTAGAATTCTCCCCGTGCCTCAGCATTAAGAACATCGAAGCATAAGTGCGACAAGGCCGCTTCAATTGAAGCATGCCCGTAGTCTTCCAGAGAAAAAACATTGCTTTGTGTTCTGGGCGACTCAAACTCTTTGGTCAACAATTCACCCTGTCTGGCAAATTGTTTCCAGGCGACATGTTTCAGTGAGTCACCACGATTAAAATTACGTAGCCCATTAAAAAGATCACTCCCTGCATGCATATTTACCTCACCATCGCCCCCCTCTGAGATTGACGCGGGAATAGGCTCACCTTTGATGCTTTTAGGATAAACGATGCCTTTCACGTCAAGATCCAACCAAGACCACACCCTGATTAAACCAAACGGGTAAACAGACTCAATCAATACCCTTGGGGCTATAAGTGTGCCGCGCTGCTGTGTGGCCAGCGTTAATTGCACAGTAGTTACTTCGCAGGCTAAGACATTAGCCAACACTTCGCTTTCATTCGGCCATGACAACCATACCCCGTAGTAGGGCTTATCTTTTTTGCTGCTTAGAGAAAACGTGACTAGTAAATTGTCACCGGCAAAAGCGGACTCAACTAAAAGGCGCGTGACCGTTAAACCTTGCAGGTTATAAAAAGACAAGTGAATGGTAAGCACACACATCACCGCAATAAGAAAAACCAGCATATAAACCATGCTGTTTTGGTAATTTATCGCCGTTAAAAGCATCACGACTAAAAGCACGCCAGCATAAAAACCGGCTTTAGTCGGAAAGACAAAAATCGACCGTTGGTTTAGTTCAACGGATTCGGTCTTTGGAATACGCTTTTGTAACCAACGATTAAATACCGCCCCAGCACCGGATTTGGTAGACATAGCTTCCTTTTAGTTCTCGCTGCAAAAATAAGTGCATACTAAGTCTAGCCTAATACTTTTTCTTGCAACAAATGATCGCTTTCTTCGTTATAAACTGTGCGGCAGATCGCTTAAAGAATAAACAGTTACATTTTATTCCAAATCGTTACTTGCAATGCTAAAGCCAACATCTAATACTACTCAATGGGATAGAAAACCACAGAGATTACATATGACTACTCAAAAATCATTGCTCACATTTGTTGTAGCCGGAGGGCTTGCTTTTACCTCTATCACTGTCACTGCAGGCGTTAAATCAATGTCCAGCGATGAGATGACAGAAACATTCATTAAAGATACAACCATTATTGTTACGCCAGCACAAAAGTCAGATTCAGACAGCAAGCGTAAAAAAGATCTAACGTCACTGACAATATCTCCCGGAGAGGCAGAAAAATCAGAAGCGGAAGTGCAAGCAGAATTCGAAGAGAACAAAGACCAACAAGATCGCCAGTTAAATGCTGCCATCGCAAATTACGACGAACAAGTTAAAAGAGAGATGGTGTTAAGACAAATCAACAGCTCCCAGCTTCCACCTCCAGATGTATCAGGCATTTACGCAGAACGACCCATGCCTAATATTCCAGGATTTGTTGTTCCTGAAGGTGACTTTGCTTATAACTTTGTAGGTAACCAACTCGGGCTTTCTCGGGATGACAACCAATTGACAATGTCTTTTGGTAATTTACCCGGTATCGGAGATATAAAAATACCTAATGCTGTCAACGAAGGCCCCATTCAGTTAACCCCGAGGCAAGGCGGTGGGTTTGATTTGATTATTGATATTCCACAAAATTAAAGCGAAGGGAATGTTTACTTATCAATTCAACCTGCATGTTAATAGGTACATAAAGTAAGAGCGATCTCATCTTTATGTACCTCACCATCATATTTCCTAAAAAATCTTAGTGACCGTAAATAACAGTTTCAGCCGTGACACTTACGTTATTAAGACTTATTGCACCAATGCTAGGTTGACTACCAAGATAAATTTCGGGAATCAGCACATCAGCTTCAAATTTAGTTAGATTCAAACCTAACGCGGTATGACCACCATGAGCAATTGCCGTATAAATCTCTAAGTCTAACTCTGCACCAATATCAAGAATTCCTGCACTTCCCGCACCCCAAGTACCAAGCGTCTCAAAATAATTGCTGCCGGCAATTTTCATATTTGCAACCCGGACACCGAGAAAGCCAAAATCCACATCAAGATCATCAACACCCCATGTTGATTCAATAAAGGTGTGTGACGTTTGATTATCTATACGCAACCTTGCATCGATACCTAACCCTGTAATATCCAGTGAATTTATCAACCGGGTACCATCAACACCCGCAGAAGATTGTAACAACCACTCCCCTGTTGATATACCAAAGTCAACAACACTATGGGTTCCGGCAGGTTTCATAATGGCTACAAAATCACCATCGGCGAGTATATCAATATCAATCTTGAGATTATCCAGCTTGTCTGACTTTGCAGATGTTGGTATCCATTGATTATCGAAAAAATTTGTTCTGTCAGCACCACCTACACGAATATCTCTTACGGCAATACTACCTTTATCTTGATATCGAATCTCACCTATTGTGAGTTCTGCACTATTAATCTCTACAGTAATACCCGCCTGGCCTGTTACAGATGCCATTGTGGCATCATCAAGAGATGTGATATCTCCTAGTACTGAGCTGGAGATAGCAACCCCCCCAAACAACAATACCGACTTCTTTCCTATCAGATTCATTTTGTGTCTCCATTATTATTATAGGCTTACATAACTTAACACAGAGGTCATTTTTATTTAGGAATTACATCTCAATTTAACAAAACAAAACACATGCTCACTTAAAATATAATTGATTCAAAAATTTGTGATTTATCTGTGCTCGCAATTATACCAATCATATTTTCTAATCTTTTTATGATTGCAACGAACTGGTAACTGCATGTAGGGGTATTAATATATTGGGCAAATATTGCGGAAGAAAATATAAGAAATTATTTTTTGCGAACAACCATGAGAAAGGAAAGTCTAACGCTTACTTTATTGTGTTATAAAATCTCGAAAGCAATCGCCCTGGCAACCCTGAACAATTGAAACCCCAGATTGTAAAAGCAAATCCTTATAACGAAAAAAGCCACCCGAAGGTGGCTTTTCAACGCTAACTGCTCGTTTTTACGTTCTTAGTGACCGTAGATGTTCATGTCTGCAGTTACTTTCAGATCAGTGATGTACAGGTCACCGATTGAAGGAGCAGAACCGAATTTGATACCAGTGATATCCATGTCACCAGAGAAGTCCTGAACTACGAAGTGCAGACCTTTCGCGGTGTCAGCATCAGCTTCAACCAAACCTTGGAAGTGAGCTCCGCTCAACTCGTAAGTTGCGCTAGTATCAGTAAGAACTTCAGCAACTAAACGGTCAGCACCACGCTTGTTATGCAATGCGAAACCGAACTTGGTAGCCATGAATGGCATCTCGATAGAGCCTTTCAGTTTGAAGTAAGCATTGATGTTCATGCCGCCGTTGTTGCCGTCGATTACGATATCAACTGGCCCAATACCACCACCCAGAGCAGTCCTAGCCATCAACACAGTACCAGTAGAACGTGCACCGTAAGAACCGTCAGCTTGAACGCCTTCAGCTTGCTCGCCCAACGCTACCTGACCGATGATCATACCAAAGTCAACTGCAGTAGCTTGATCTTGTGCATCCAAACCGATAACCAAGTCACCGTCGTTGATTAGTGGATCAACAGTCATTGCGTCAGAGTAGTCACCCAGGTTAGAACCAGTAACAGCAACAGTTGCGCCAGTTGCATCTACATAGTTACCGTCGATAGTAGCCAATACTGCAGCGTTAGAAACCTTGTTCAGACCCCAAGAGATGTCTGAGTTGTCTGCACCAGCTACATCGATTTTGATAGACAGGTTGTCAAGAGCAAAGTTGTGATTCCGAAGACCTGACCCCAAGAAAGCAGTCATATCACCACCAGTTTTAGCGTTGAACGCAGCAAACTCAACCAGGCCAGCACCGCCTAATTTCATCTGGTTGATGAAGATAGAACCTTTATCTTTGTACTGGATTTCACCGATATCGATGTTCACTGCGTTGATGTCGATTGTCAAACCAGCTTGACCAGTAGTAACGCCCATTGCTGCGTCATCCATTGCTACCAACTCAGCTTGAGCGGTAGATGCAGCTGCGATTGCAGCAACTAATGCGATTTTATTCAGGCCTTTCATATTCATTCTCCTTAAAGAACTTTTGTTTTTTTAGTTTGTTTTGTCTTGTTTACCGAGTTTTGTTTTTCTTCCCGGCTGATGATCATTCTAGGTATCTTGCGTTTTAATTCCGAGACAAGGTTCACAATTTATTCACCCTTGGCTACATTTCGAAATAAACGTTAACCCTTTCACACAAAACCCCTCAATAAGGCCAATAAATCACTTCTTTTGCAGCGCTTCGACAACACTTGGCGTAAATATTTTCGCCTGCATGGGCTGCTGCCCGGCTTTGCCTACGGTTAGCTCACCATTTTTATCTACAATTTCGACGGCTCGTACAACGGCATAACCATTTGCGTACTCAAGCTCTATATTGACTTGCTCTTTTATTTTGCCTGAAGCATCTTCACGACCATAGCGGTAAATAGTCGACACCCCGATCAACCTTCCGGCCTCGGCATTTCCTATCAATGCGTTTCTTACCAGCAACATAGCCCCCTCAGGAGTGTACGGCTGTTTTTTATCTAACCAGATATACTGCACCTTACCCGTTGCATCCATTCCCGCACCAAAAGGCAAAAACTTGGGGTTCTCTTTAAGTAGCAACGCGACTTTTTGAGCAATACTGGCAAACATGTAATCAATGTTAGTTTGCTCTTCTTTGGTGTTTGCTTTTTCTGCGGCAAATACAGAATGAGATGTTGTTGCCAGCCCCATAAAGGCACAAACAACAAAGGCCATAGCGCTAACTACATTTTGCTTTTGCAATACACGATTTTTGTTCATAGTTACTCTCTCTTCTTATTAGTAGTGACTTAAATTAAGTGCCGCTATATTACAATGAAGTCCAACGCACAGGAAATTAAAGGATAGTAATACGATTATGTGTGGCATTTATTTTAGGGAATAGCTTTAGCGTCATGTAAAATACCGAGGCTTTTTTAAGGATAAGATTAATTCATGCCCGCATCTGTTTTATATCGTAAACACGCTATCACTTTTACTCAGGCTCGAAATCTGGCAGATAATTTAGCCACCTCACGAGGGTTTATTTATTTCGGCAATACCAAAAATGACGTACAAGCGCCTTTTTGTTTTACTGCTTTGCCAACGGCAGAAATACAAGTTTGCAATCTATTAGGCCATCAACAACCTCGTGACAATGCAGAGTTAATAGCGGGGGTCATCAATTATGAATATGGTTATTTGGCACAAGGGATAAAAGCAGCTTTACCGGATGCGGAGCAGGGATTTATTGGTCACTACGCATGGCATGTTGTTTTTGAGAAAAACCAACCTCAACCTACTATTCTGTTTAGCCAATGCTGCTCACAAAATTTTGTGCAACAGATAATGCAGCTAATGGATAACCCGCCAGGCAACACATCGTTTTCTCTAAAATCAAAGTTTGCCGCCAACACATCTCGAAGCAATTACCTTGATCATGTCAACGAAATATCAAGACATATTAATCAAGGGGATTGTTATCAAATTAACTATACACAAAGATTTGAAAGCACATTTTGTGGTGACACCTGGCTAGCATATAAACATCTCTGTGAAAAAACGGATGCCAGTTACTGTGCATATCTTCAGTTAGGATCAGATAGCATTTTATGTTTCTCTCCCGAACTGTTTTTGTCTGTCGAAGATGGCACTGTTTTTACCAAACCTATTAAAGGCACCAGACCACGGGGCACAACTGTCGCCGCCGATGACGCATTAAAAAAAGAGTTGTCCACAAGCGAAAAGGATCAAGCAGAGAACGTAATGATCGTAGACTTGTTACGAAATGATCTCGGTCGCGTTTGCCATACTGGCACAGTAGATACCGCTAAGTTATTTGATATTGAATCGTTCACCAATGTGCATCAGCTCGTGTCCACGGTGACGGGTATTTTAAAAGATAACATTAAGCCAATGGACGCGCTCTTATCTTGTTTTCCTGGTGGGTCTGTAACGGGAGCGCCGAAAATTAAAGCCATGGAAATCATACAAGATTTAGAGCCCTATCCCCGTGGCCCATATTGTGGCTCTTTGTTTTACTGTTCAGCAGAGAATAAATTGCTTTCTAACATTGCGATTCGAACCCTCTACACCGCGGGCGAGAAAATTTACTGTCACGGTGGAGGAGGTATCGTTGCGGATTCAGACCCAGATGCAGAGTACGAAGAATCGATAACAAAAGTTAAGATGTTTATGGATAGCCTGGAAGAAAAATTCTTTAAAGCGTAGCCGAGGCATTCAATACCATTGGTGACAATCTCTTATCGCCTCGGCTCTGGAGATGTTAGTTACCTGCTTTAATATTGCAAGTTACTCGCTAACTCTCGTACTAGCTTTCAAAAATTCCTTTTTCAATTCTTCAAACGTATGTACCGCAGGAAACTGAGGAAACTCATTTATCACATTTTGCGGCGCGTGAAATAGAATACCCTTCTCGGCCTGCCCTAACATCGTGGTATCGTTATAAGAGTCACCGGCCGCAATAACACGGTAATTTAGCAACTGAAATGCCCGCACTGATTGACGCTTGGGATCACGTTGGCGCAAAAGGTAATTGGTAATTCTACCCTCTTCATTTACTTCGAGTTTATGACAAAGCAATGCCGGAAAGCCCAGCTTCTCCATTAAAGGCATCGCAAATTCATAAAATGTGTCAGATAAGATAACAACCTGAAAGCGCAAACGCAGCCAATCTAAAAACTCTTTCGCCCCCTCCAATGGGCTCAGTGTGCCGATAACCTCCTGAATGGCTGGCAAACCGTATCCATGCTGATCAAGAATCGCCAAACGCTGTTTCATGAGTACGTCATAATCAGGAATATCACGTGTCGTGGCTTTAAGCTCTTCGATGCCGGTTTTTTCTGCGAACGCTATCCAAATTTCGGGAATCAATACCCCTTCCAAGTCTAAACACGCCAATTCCACAATTATTATCCTATGCTTTAGTTTGCTGAATACTCGTTTTCTACATCAATCCAATCACGAGCAATTGAAATTCGACGAAATTATGCCTGATGCAAGCAACGGTTTCACCCTCGTTTTGCGAGATTATGACGCGAGCCTTTCGATTGCTGATACGATGATTAGAAAAAACATTATATATTTATGCTGACTTATTCTTTATGAGAATATAAAACGCATGTTATCTTTTCGCCCAATTATCCACACCTAAAACATTCAGGCACGTTATGACCAATTTTGTTGAAAACATCGTTGAACTTAATCTTGAGTACAGTCAGAAATCTCCCAGAGAAATACTAAAGCTGGCTTTTTCGTCTTTCGAGAATATCGCCATCTCTTTTAGTGGCGCCGAAGATGTTGCATTGATTGAGCTGGCGCACAAGCTTAATCCAAACGTAAAAATCTTTAGCCTTGATACCGGCCGCCTACACCCAGAAACCTACCGGTTTATCGAAAAGGTTCGTAAACATTACGGCCTGCAGATTGAAATATTGTCGCCAGATGCACCAGAGCTACAGGCATTCGTCCAAGAAAAAGGCCTTTTTAGTTTTTATGACGATGGCCACACTGAATGCTGTCAAATTAGAAAAGTGAGACCATTGAAAGGAAAACTCGCCACCCTGGATGCCTGGATAACCGGGCAGCGTAAAGACCAAAGCCCCGGAACACGATCAAGCGTACCTGTGGTGCAAGTGGATGAAGGTAATTCTGCAAACCGTCAGCCACTGGTTAAATTTAATCCACTGGCCAATTGGACTTCCAAGGAAGTTTGGGATTATTTGAGAATGGCTGAAGCGCCTTACAATGAGCTGCATGAACGAGGTTTTATCAGTATTGGCTGCGAACCCTGCACCCGCCCGGTATTACCAGGGCAGCATGAGCGAGAAGGAAGATGGTGGTGGGAGGAAGCCACGCAAAAAGAATGTGGCTTACACAAGAATTAACCAAACCAGTTGGTAGATGTTTCTGCCCCAGCAGGTTAACCAGTAAAAATAAGTCTAACCAGGGGCTGAGGCTGAGCTTCAGCCTCTACTTAGCTTCAACCCCTAATAGGTTGGTAGTTCGATACCTTCAAACAAGTGGTCTATTTCAGCCTTGTTTGGATGCGCGCAAACCTGATCAACCAGCTTTTTATCAAGGTGCGGCGCAAACTTTTGAATAAAGTCGTACATGTAGCCTCTAATAAAGGTTCCTTTGCGAAACCCTATTTTTGTTGTACTGGGTTTAAACAGCTTACTCGCATCCAGTGCCACCAGATCGCTATCAGTTACCTCGTTGTAGGCCATTTTAGCAACAATACCTACCCCAAGCCCTAACCTGACATAGGTTTTAATCACATCCGCATCGGCAGCGGTAAAGACAACGTTAGCCTGCAATCCCTTCTCTTGAAAGGCATCATCGAGCTTTGACCTGCCCGTAAAACCAAACACATAGGTGACAATGGGGTATTTCGCGACATCTTCTAATGTTAGCTGGCCGACTTTTGCCAGTGGGTGATCTTTTGGGACGACAATGCAGCGGTTCCAACGGTAGCAAGGCATCATAATAAGGTCGCTAAACAAATCCATGGCTTCCGTGGCAATGGCGAAGTCTACTGTGCCATTGGCTGCCAGTTCTGATATCTGCATGGGAGTACCCTGATGCATGTGCAATGACACCTCGGGGTATTCTGCAATAAAGCTGCGGATAACCGGAGGTAAGGCGTAACGCGCTTGCGTATGCGTCGTTGCAATGGCCAGATCACCTTTGCGTTCGTTACTGAACTCTTGGGCGACTTGTTTAATCCCTTCAACTTTTTTAAGGATTTCCCCTGCAACCCTGATAATTGTCTCTCCCGCTGGGGTGATGCGGGTTAAGTGTTTGCCACTGCGGGAAAACACCTCGACACCAAGTTCATCTTCAAGCAAGCGTATTTGTTTACTGATCCCTGGCTGAGACGTGTACAAGCTTTGTGCAGTCGCTGAAACGTTCAGGTCGTGATGGGCTACTTCCCAGATATACCGCAACTGTTGTAATTTCATCACGACTCCTACCGCTTAGACACCAAAAGTTATAAAAATATAAATAAATATTCTTTTTAGAAATAGCCCAAACAGGCTAAATTGGCAAGACTGCATTACAAGACCGTTATGTAATTTTTTCTTGTTTCCTAAGCTTAGACCAATTTAATGGATATATTGCTATATATTTTGGCCGGTGCCGGTGTTGGGCTGGCTGTTGGCATTACCGGTGTCGGTGGTGGCTCTTTAATGACTCCGCTACTGCTGATGTTCGGCTATCCAACACATATCGCCATAGGTACAGATTTACTTTACGCATCCATTACCAAGGCCAGCGGTGTGGTTGCGCACCACCGGCAACAAACAATCGAGTGGAATATCGTTGCAAAGCTGGCGGCAGGTTCGATACCTGCTTCTTTATTAACTACCTGGCTGCTAGCAACTTTTTTTACTGACCCGACTGATTACAACCACATATTGGTAAGCACCCTTGGCGTGATGCTGATAGCGACATCGGCGGTATTGCTGTTCAAAAGTAAAATAAGAGGCTTTTGGTCGACCAATTTAATTAAAGATCAAACCTTTATTCACCAACACACCACAGCTATCGTAGTATCAATGGGAGCAATTTTGGGTTTCTGCGTTACCTTATCTTCGGTAGGCGCAGGGGCTTTTGGTGCAGCCATTCTGTTGATTTTATTTCCTGCACTACAATCAGTAAAAATAATCGGCACTGACATCGCCCATGCCGTACCTTTAACCTTGCTGGCCGGCGCAGGCCATATGTTTTTAGGTAATGTCGACTTTCTATTATTGGGGTGCTTACTGATTGGTTCTTTACCTGCCATCCAGCTGGGCGTGAAATTCGCTAAACATTTACCCGAGAAGGTTATGCAACCTGCGCTGGCAAGTATTCTTTTTGTTATCGGCCTTAAATATGCGTTCTTTTAATGCAAGCTTAAATTGGAACGGCACTAAACTTACCGGGATAAATTGTTAGCTGTTTTTCTCATTAGACGATAATCCACATTAGTTTTCATGACCAACTTTTTGAATTTAGGGGGCTTATCCCCACTAATGCCCCGTTTTTTCTTGACTTTGAGCGGCGATACGACAAAATTCCTACTTACGTTTACTTTTTACAAAGCGCCGCCTAGTTATCCCTTATGCTATTACAAACAAAGTTTTTCGCGCCTGCGAGTAATCCCAAGTCTATCGAAAGACCAAGACTCATTTCTCAAATAGAGAAAAGTGTTGGCCGTCGCCTGACGATGGTCATTGCGCCAGCAGGATATGGGAAAACCACGCTGGTAAGTCAATGGCGACACGTCAGCAAATCAGCTTTTACCTGGCTGGCACTGGATGGTTCGGACAACGAGCCAAGAAGGTTCTGGCTTTACGTCATTGGTGCTTTTACTCGCATTGATAGCCAGCTTGGCGCAGAGGCAAACAAACTACTTAGCCAGTCTGATTTCGAACATTTCGAAGGGGCAATCACATCCTTAGTAAATGATTTAAGCCTCTACGCCGCTGAAAATCCGCCAATAGTTTTAGTACTTGATGATTTTCATCACATTACAGATTTTGACATAATGCGGCACTTTGTCTATCTGATTGATTACTTACCGCCAACGGTACATATTGCCATCACATCCCGAACAGAACCGGTGCTGCCCCTCTCTCGCTGGCGGGTAAAGAACTATCTGAATGAAATCTATGCTGCTGATTTAGCGTTTTCAGACGAGGAATGTCTCAGGTTTTTTAACGACTATATGTCTTTGAATATCAGCCAGTCGGAAGCCAAAGCGATCAGAGAAAAAACAGAAGGCTGGGTGGCGGCAATGCAGCTGGCCGCCATCTCAAACGAGTCCCATGCACACGCTGGCATTCATCAGCCTTTATCGTCCTATTCCGGCCACGACAGACTCATCAACGATTATGTTCTCACCGAAATACTTAACCAGCAGACGGAGGATATTACAAACTTTTTACTGTCCTCTTCATGCTTACTAAGACTTAACGGTGCGCTCTGTAATTACGTGCTTGAGCGGGAGGATTCTCAGGAGTTACTCGAAAAACTAGAGCATTCTAACTTGTTTGTTATTCCTCTTGACACTAACCACCAGTGGTTTCGCTTTCACGACTTGTTTAGAGAATCTCTATTTCACAAACTACAGCTCGAAACGCCCAATAAAGTCATCGCTTTTCAACGACGAGCAACCGATTGGCTGCTAGATCATAACCATATCCAGGAAGCCGTTGATCACTTAATTCAACTGAAAGATTGGAAATGGCTTAAACGCGTACTTGAGCATCACGGCAATACCCTCATTCATGAAGGCTTTCATTTGCCGATGCTTGACTGGATGGCGTTGTTGCCAGAAGAGTTTATAACGGAAGCCCCTCGTTTACAGATGTTAAAAATATGGGGATTTTTCTTTAGCAGTCGAATTGACCTCATCCCTCCACTGCTTAATCATTTAGAAGATTTACTAGATAAACGGGTTGCTGACTCTCATCCAGATGCAGATGGCGCTCTAGCCTTGCATAGTGAACTTTCTCTGATTAGAAGTTATCTCGCCCGAGCACAAAGTGATAGTGAGGGGGCTAAAAATCTTACCCAAAAAGTTCTCGAAGATATTGATAACTCGAACATGCCATTGAAGTCCGTAACATACTATGGCATTGGAATTGACTGCTTCAACAAAGGCGATCTTGCTGGAGCCGATGGGGCACTCTCTTCAGCAATCGAGTATGGTAAATATGAAAAGAAGCCTTCTGCAGTCATATCCAGTGCCGGTTTGCTTTGCTGGATACTGTTTCATAAAGGCGATATGACCAAAGCTATCGACTACTGTTCTACAACGCAGTCCTGGCTAGACGGCTATTTAAATGATCCTACCCAGCCCAGAATGATATCCTGCTGGCAAAACAGCGCTCTATGCGAGGTTTATCGCGAGAAAAATGAACCGACAATTGCCTGGAGCTATTTAGCACCGTTGCTCGAACACCTTGAAAATGGAACAGAGCCTGGGCAACATATCATTATTCAATACGTTAGGGCTCAACTTGCTATGCGCAAAGGGGAGTACTCAGATGCGGTGACTTACCTTGAAGATGCCCACAACGTTTATGAACAAAAGAAAAACAGCGTTGTTTTTGAACCCCCCGTACTAATGGCAGTGCGTGCAAAATGTCATTTGGCAATGGGTAACATTGAGGCAGCCAAACGATGGTATGAACAGAACAAGAATGTCGGACAGCATTATTTAAACCCGTTAAATCGTGAGCAACACGAGCTAAGCCTGGCGCGAATTCTTCTAGTTTTAGACAATCCCGCAGAGGCATTGCAGAGATTAACTGCTTTAGAGTCTGACATTCGCGAGAATAATCACACCAAGAATCTCATTGAACTGCTGATATTAAATTCATGGGCACATCACAGTGCGGATGATAAAACACAAAGTATTAAAATAATGGAACAGGCCCTCCAGTTAGCCAGCGTAAATGGTTTTATTGCTCTATTTGCCGATGAAATTGGGCCTATCAGCGAAATTGTGAAAAGCTGTTTAAACGCCAATATCGGCAGCCGCTTTATGACAGAAGTTGCGGGTATCCTTAACATCCAAAGCAGTGCAACATCAACACCGTTAAAAACCGGTTCAGCAAGTAAAATTACGCCGCCAGATAGCAACAAAGAAACACTGGCCGAACCACTCAGTAGCCGTGAGATAGAAGTTTTAAAACTGATTGATTCTGGACTGGCCAATAAAGAGATTGCTTCAAAACTTTTCCTTGCACCAGCAACAGTGAAAGCACATATCCGCAACATCTATGGCAAGCTGGACGTAAAAAGCCGAACGGAAGCACTTGCAAGATCCAGAAAGCTTGAACTGCTGTAATATTAAAAAAGAAAACGCAGAAAACTTATATTGCCAGAAAACCGTTATTTTATTACGCCTTTACATTAACTGCTGTTAACTTACTGAAATTATTTCATTTCACATTATTTTACGCCCTTTTTACGCCTTTCGGACGATTAAACTAAGCCCCCCGTATCGCTACTATAGTCACATGAGTTAACGACTCGAACGAATCCTTACTCAGACCTTTTATTTGTTTTGTGTTTTCCTATCAGGGCCTCCCTAAGTAAGCCCTACTTGAACAGCGGTAATATGATAACGTTCGGCTTCATATTACTGCTTTTTTTTGCCTGCAACTTTTGTAAACACTCACTCAGCCTTAAATCTAATCCAAATGCTTTATTCGTAAGCCTCGTAGCTAATCCTGAAAGGTGGCAATGATTTGAGAAAGTATTGACCGTATCTTCTGCTAAGCACTCGTGAGTCCAACAATGAGACAACACCTCGATCTGTTTCGTTACGAATCAACCGCCCGCAGGCCTGTTTAAGGCGCACCGCCGCCGAAGGCAATGATACTTCAAGAAACGAATTGCCTCCCCTCTCTTCTATCCACTCTGACAGCGCTGCATCTAAAGGATCATCAGGCACGGAAAACGGAATTTTGGCAATGATAACGTGGGTTAAATAATCCCCAGGCAAATCTAAGCCTTCTGCAAAACTGGCAAGCCCGAATAGAATACTAATGGACTGGCTATCAGATTTTTGTTTATGTTGAATAATTGCCTCTGTACGGCTGACGTCGTCTTGCCTGATGACGTAGTTTCTTAATCGATGCTCTAACGCAAAATACACATCATTCATCTGCTGCCGTGAACTAAAAAGCGCCAGGAATGTACGATGTTTTTGCGCTAAGGCCTGGGTATTTTCCGTGCTTTTAACAGCTTCATCAGTGTTACCCAATGCTTTTTCTGTGATGGCACTATCCAGTAATTGCGAAATGTAACCAGCTACGGCCTCGGTGTGCTTATCCTGCTTGGATGGGTCGGGGAAATTTTCAGGAATTCTGAGTAACGCATTTTCAGCGTAGTTAAACGGACTTTTCAACATAGAAAACTGACTATTTTCGGGGATACCATTCTTAAACTTGAACGATTCAAAAGACTCCCCGGAAGAGAGCGTCGCGGACGTCAACACAACGCCAAAAGCACGCTTCCAAATACCATTTGTTAGAATATTGTCTGCAACCAGGGGGCTACAAGATACACTTAAATCAACGAAATCATTGTGTTCGAGCTTCTTTAACCACTTCGCTAAAGGCCTGGCGTTTCCTTCAGTTTGTGTAGAAAACAGCTTCCAAAGCTGACTTTGATTTTCACAACGATTCAATATTTGTCCGACGACGGGGTACCACTGCTCACACTCTTCTTTATTAAGACCGGAATCACCGGTGTTTTTTTCATCCGATAATCCCTTTTTAATCTCGGTAAACAGCTTTTCAGTGTTGCGTGTCATCGCCGCAAAATGGTGCTGTAAGTCACGACCGACCTCACAGGCGGCTTCATCTACCTCGCCATTTTTAAAGCGATATGTTTCTGCTGCGTCTTTTCTCTCGTGTGACTTTTTATCTTCTGCATCCCAGTCCAGCTCACTAAAGAAGTATTCGTAAATCTGCGCCAGTAACACATCGGTTTCTCTAGAAACACTGGCCACTTCGTCAATAACAGCTTTCCACCCGGCAGAAGTCGCTAAGTGCGGTAACAAGTCGGCATAAGATTTAGTCATCTGCTTCAACCATTGCCGGCTAGATTGCAGTTGCGTATTAAAAGAGAAATGATTGAGCGCTTTATCTGCCAGGTGGTGCGCCTCATCAAAAACAAATATGCAGTCTTCAGTAACCGGCAGGATGACCCCACCACCCAACGCCAAATCAGCTAGAACCAAATCATGGTTACAAACCAAAACATCAACACTGTCCCATCGATCTCGGGCGTCATAATAGGGGCAATGATTAAAATGGGCGCAGGCACGGCTCGTACAGGAACGATTGTCAGCCGTCAGTTGAGACCAGGTTTCCATTGGCACAGGTTGTGTCAGTGCATCAAATTCGCCATTCCAGCGCATCGATGCATAGTCATCAAACAGTGTTTTAAGTGTTTCAGCGTCAATCTTTTCCGTTACCGGCTTTGTCGACATACCAGCAAATAAGTCACCATTATGGTCTGTATTCGCCATTAACTGCTCTAGACGTGCAATACACAGGTATCTGCCACGCCCTTTCGCCAAGGTAAAACTGAAGCCTAATCCAGAATTGTCGCGAAAATCCGGCAAATCCTTATTAACCAACTGTTCTTGTAAGGTCACCGTGGCGGTGGAGAGTATTAGTTTTTTTCCCAAAGCTTGCGCCACGGGAATTCCCGCCGCGAGATAAGCCAGAGTTTTACCGGTTCCGGTGCCAGCTTCTATCACACACAGTTTTTCAGTAGATGAGCGATTACCATCAGCGCCAATAGACAGTGAGAACAAATAATTAGCAATGTCCGCTATCATCTGCTTTTGCGCATGTCTGGCCTGCAAGCTTTTTTTACTTAAAAATTGTTTATAGGAGCCTTGAATTGACTGCTTTACGTTCTCAGGGATCATTATTTACCGAAAGCCCAATTGCGAATCACGGATAGCCTGAATGACACATTATCTTTGCGCAGGACGACGCCCTCTTGGGTTACGTCTTCTACAGTTAGCCCACTGACGGTTTGGCCTATTTTAAGATACTGATCATTAATCATAATTCTTCGACGATTAGGATCTGAAGAGTAGATATGGCTATTAAACACCAGGCTTGGAATCGTCTGTTGAAATGATTTATCCATATCGTACAAATAAGGTATGTCAGTGGCTTCGTCACGGACTTTCGCTGCGGGAGCCCTGGTTTCTGCGGGTGCTGTGGCTACTGTCTGTCTTTGAGGTTGAGCTGACACAGAATCGGGATCAATGGCGGTCTCTGCCAAAGCACTTGCCGGCCGTTGGCCTACTAAAGGTGGCGGTGCAGCAGGTACGGCCATGCCAGATGCGCTGCCAGATGGCGCTTTTTCAGGAGTAACGTTGGTTGCATTTGTAACTGATTTAGGCCGAGGATCGATACGAATAAAGTCGTCTTGTGATTGGCCATAAGTATCAGCTGGCATACTGGTGTTATCTGTGATTGACGGGCTGTATTCTGGTGCCAACTTCATCTGTGAGTCCGTCAATCCGGCATCGACGGCAGAAAGGCCATCCACCTTTGGGTTGTTTTGCTGGTAATCATCCGGCTTCGACGCTTGCGGTATTCTGGCCGCGTAACTATCTATTGGATTGCTGGTCTCATTATCAACGGGTAAAGAAAGCACAGGCAACGAGCTGTCTTTCGCTGGTTGTGTCTGCCAGTAGGATGATGAGATAAACAAAATGTTTGCAACCAGAAGCACTGCCAAAAAATAAACCCAGACAGGTGTCTTTCGGCGTTTCTGTGTAATCATCATTTGCGCGGCTGAAAACTCAGGCGCAGCACCACGAGATCTCTCTAATTCCGACTTTTTCAATGCATCAAGAATATGGCTCATGGTCTTATAACTCTTCTATCGATCATGCGAGCTTAGGTCTGCCTGTAAATTTAGCCTGGGCAAGGAATTGTAGACATAGTGGCTCATTTGCAGTTCGGTCATTTCACCAACAATGCCATCTGCCGTTAAACCATGCGCAGCCTGAAAAAATCGCACTTGCTCTTTAATGTTATCGCGATTGACCAGGTTGTCTTTATGAGGCCACTTGGCGTAAACACTTGCATGATTGCTCTTGTAATAGTCACGGATAACATCCATTGCCCCTATTACCCACTTGTCTTTATCAACTACCTGCCCCGGCACTATGCGTTCAGATCGATAAGGGGGGACTTTCCAAATAAATCTGAATTCTCCGTACCAAAGATCTTGTAAAGATTTTACCGGAACGGATACAGATTCCAGCGGCCCAGCGAGTTCAGCGGTTTCGCCATGAATACTCAGCAGTAAAACGTCTCTTTGCCCGTATTCTGGCAACCGCAAAGATAAAATTACCGGGTGGTCAATATCGACAACCTGACGCCAACTGCCGATCATTTCGTTACATTGCAGCCCATTTGTACTGGCTAGGTTGCAGAATGCCTTTTTTGAACTTAGCTGTGCCGGGGTGGCTTCAATGTGCCAACGATTCAGCAGACTGCTATGCAAATCTTCTGGCAGACTGCTGGCCGTTAAAATACTGGCAAAAGGTGACGAAGTATCGTTGGCCGGCAATAGTATTTGTGTTGGTGCTTCTACAGAATCCCTTTTTACTTGCACAAGGGTCGAAGGTGTATTTTCTGCAACAGATTGACGCAATACTTCACCTTTCACGGTGACATTGGCCTGGCTGCCATCGACAGGCACCAGACTTTCCCCTGGTGTGTACAGCCCCTTCAGCGCCATCGCTATGACAACAGTGGTAATCCCGGCTGCAACACCCAGCAACAATCCCGACGTTACCCAGGGGGGCAGTGATAGACGCTGCTGAACAGACACCTCACCCATCGCCTCTTTGGCAGCTGATTTAACCAACGCTGGTGTTACTTCAGAATATTCGCCAGCGTAGGCTGCTAAAAGGCTTCGATCGCAAATTAGATTAATTAAACGGGGGATGCCGCGGGACAATTTGTAAACTTTTTGAATGGCTGCGTCACTAAATAAAGGTGCCAGGCGACCCGCTACATTTAACCGCAAACGTATATAGGCTTTAACTTCTGAACGCTCGAGAGGCCCGAGATGATAGCGCGCAGTGATGCGTTGTGAAAGCTGCCGAAGAACCGGCTTTGCAACCAATTCTTTTAGCTCAGGCTGTCCCAGCAATACTATTTGTAATAGTTTTTTTTCTGATGTCTCGAGGTTTGTGAGCAAACGTATTTGCTCTAACACATCAACAGAGAGATTTTGTGCTTCATCAATAATAAGCACCGTGTGTCTACCTTTAGCGTGCGCACTCAATAAATATTGATTGATAGCATCAGTGTAGTTTTTAACCGTGCATAAATTTTTAAGTACTTTATCGTCAATTTTTAATTCGTCACAAATCGCCGCCAGTAACTCTCGGGCAGATAATTTCGGATTAACGATATAGGCAACATCTGTTGCCTCGGGAAGTTGTTCTAAAAATGAACGGCAGACTGTTGTTTTGCCCGTACCAACTTCGCCGGTGAGCAAAATAAAACCGCCCTGCCCGCGGACGCCATAGAGCAAATGAGCCAACGCCTCTTTGTGGCGTTCACTTAAAAAAAGATATTTGGGATCAGGCGCTATCGAAAAAGGAAATTCATTAAGCGCAAAATATTCAAGATACATCTGGTTTAGGTTTCTTAACCGTCTGGTAAGTAATAGCTACGGGCAGGAGTCACCCCCTGTTTTTTGCAGTAATCATATAGGCTCAGCCCTCAGTTGTAATCAGTTTCTTTACCGAAATGTGCTGAGGGACCAAATCCTTTACTGATAAAAAAGGCGATGCGTACTAGGAGGCATTTTTTGCCTTTTGGATAGGAATAACTTTGAGGCTTCGACGGTTCTGTGGGCGGCGACTCTCTAACTGCTGCATACATCGCTCAAGGGTTCTGCTGATTTTCGCGTGGGTGCGTATCATGGCAAGTTTTGGCCAGGTCGCGCGCTCTCCTGCAAGCGTTAGTTCACGAACAAACTCTACACTCGGGTTACTCAGCATATTGGCGTAATGCTTCAGAGTATAGTGTGGTGCAATGGTCACGTCACCATAGTATTTTTGCGCAAGAATTGTATATATCTGACCTGATACCTGTCGCATTAATTCAGGGGAAGATGTCTTTCTAAGCACATCAAATAATGCCTTACCATGAAAACCAATCTCTGCCTTAATTAATCGACTGGGTAAACTTAATAAGGATCGTTTCTTTTCCATATCGTTCAAGCGCATAAAGGGCACAATATGCGGGTTAGTCTGACTCACAATCGAAAAATTCACATCATGCAGGTGCATTAATCTTTCAATGGGTAAATCATCGACAACTGAGCCATCAATCCATCTCAGCCTCGGCATATAAGGAACCAGCTCACCCTCTCTGTCTTTTTTTACCAGTTTGGTCGGCGGGAAAATACCCGGTACCGAACAAGAAGCTTGCGCACCACTCCAGACTAATAGATACGGCGAAGTAAATCGGCTTAAGAGTCTTGGCTTTTGGTGCTGGTGTACGGGGGAGACGGTAATATTGATACTTCTTCCTGATTTTTCATAGGCTTCCTGAAACGTGAATTCGCCGATATTGGAACGCAGACAGTCTCTTAGTTGTCGGGCATCCATAAAGCCCTTACCGGCAAAACCCTTGAGGATACCATTCCACTTCCAGGCATTTAAATTATGGTTATCAGGGTCTAGCATATTTGGTAACTCTGCATCACTGTGGGTCCCCAGCATTGCGGCCATAACCGAACCTACACTTGACCCTGCAATAACACTAGGCAACAAACCACGCTCCCAAAGCGCTTTTACAACACCTATATGGAACATACCCAATGTTGCCCCGCCGCTTAAAAGCAATGCGGGCCTGCCAAAACTGAGCAGGGTATCTTTAAAAAATTTTATTTTGTCGTCTAAGGGTAATTCTGGGATTGAGGTATTACAGACATAATTAAGAGAACTACACACCTGATTAACATATTCTTCAATCAAATGTTTTGTGCCAACATGGCTGCGCCCATAAAGCCGCGCATCACCCATATTACCTAAATCGTGGTGCAACCCCTCTCTTAAAGAACGAATTAAGTCGAAATTGTTTTTTTGTGTCTGAAATGAACGTATTTCGGTGAGTCGATCATAAATAAGTTTGTAATTGTACAAAGGGCTTGAGAACGCCTCTTTCCATTCGACATTTCCTTCCAGATAATCCAGTTCCAATGCCGCTTCTTTCCATTGCTCGTAGTTCTTGGCTTGATCCATACGGGCGCGGTGTTTGGCGAGTTTGTTCCACAACATTTAGACGTTCCTTATATATCGATATAAGAAAAGTATAGACCAGGTATGCGGGTGTCACTTAGCGATTGGTCGTAAAGTAAAATCGAATAACCTGTTAACAGCAGGCAAATAGATTTGATTGAACACTCGGTTCACAGTTGCAGACCAGCATCAGAAGTTTTCGAGATAAGATTCGTCATCACCGGATGAGAAAGCATCCTCAACGACGCCATCTTTTACTTCATACTCACGCAGCTGGAAGAAGGCATTACGTACAAATGAGTATTTATCGCCGATTATCAGTGCCTCAGCAGGGATAACATCTGCCCGCTTATCGATGATATTGAGGGCAATCAACCCATAGCGAGGGTTATCTGCAACGAAAACGGCGAGCAGAGAAAACGCAAATTGCTCGGTTAAGGTTCCAGTGGCGTGCCTGATCAGGGAAGGCCCCATCAGCGGCAGAACCAGGTAGGGGCCTTTAGGCACCCCCCAGTATCCAAGCGTTTGACCAAGATCCTCCCGGTTACGTTCGATTTGAAAGGCGGTACCAACATCTATCAGCCCTCCCAGCCCAAACGTTGTATTAAACATTATGCGAGCTGTATGCATTGCGGCTTTATGGGGCTTTAGCTGTAATAACGAATTGCCCACGGTATAAACATCTTCAATATTCTTAAAAAAATTGGTGACACTGTGGTCGACAAAGTCCGGCGTCACTTTTCGATAACCAATAGCCACAGGCTTGAGAATGTACTCATCAAGCGTGTCATTGATGGCAAACATTTTTCTGTTAAATGGCTCCCACGGATCATCAGGATGTGACCCTTCACTTAACATTGCCTGCACAACACTGCTATGTGTAAAAAAAATGGCGAAGACGACCCAAAAATATTTCATAATCCCTTAGTCTTAACGAAAAACATCGCTTACCCAGCGATGCCTGTAAATATACCTATAATTATCAATAGGCTTCAATAATGTTGGTATCTCTGATTAATTGCCAGCACTGGCGGATTAATCAGAGGTTCCTTTGTCTTAATCTACACACAACTTATCAGGCACACTATGGATACCAAAAAAACACTGCTGGCCGAAATAACAATGGCTACCCGGTGGGGTGACCAGGATAAATATGGTCATATCAACAATACTGTTTTCTTCCGCTATATTGAGGAAGCACGCGTCTGCTGGTTTAACTCAATTGGTTTCGCTGTTGACGGCAAAGGCGAAGGACCAATATTGCTTAAAACAGGCGCGACATTCCACCGCGAACTTAATTACCCCACTAACATCACGATTAAAACCTATGCCCTTACACCAGGCAACTCTAGTCTCCCCATGCAACATGAAATAGTTGATGCCAGCAACGGAGAACTTTACTGCACTGTCGATGCGCTTGTGGTGTGGTACGAACACGCATCAAAAAAATCAATTCCCCTTCACCACCGCATTCGTGAAGAAATAGCTAACCGTTATAATTTGCGCAATATGACTGAGCCGGCAGAATAGCCGGCCCCGAAAGAGCATAGTATCCCGATGTCCCCGGCCTTAAAATCTGCTTTCGTCTGGTGAAACGCGATAACCGAGCCCGCCGAACTGGTGTTGGCATACTTATCAAGAATAACCGGTGCGATAGCTTCATCCGCCTCCCTGCCAAGTACTTTTTTAGCAATTAGCTGATTCATACTAAGGTTAGCCTGGTGTAACCAGAGCCTTTTAATGTCTTCTGCGACTATACCGTGCGTTTCAATATGTTCTGAAATCATTTGCGAAACCATAGGCACGACTTCTTTAAATACTTTTCGACCCTGCTGCACAAACAGTTTGTCTTTATTACCAATGCCGCTTTCGTCGCAGCGGTTTAGAAAACCAAAATTATTGCGGATGTTATTTGAAAATCGTGTTTTTAATAGCGTACCGATAACTTCAAAAGCATTATCTTTTTCAGCGAGATCTGCCCTCTCTACCAACATGGCAGTACAGGCATCACCAAATATAAAATGGCTGTCCCGGTCTCTAAAATTTAAATGTGCGGTACAAATTTCGGGATTAATAACCAGTACCGCACGGGCTGAGCCGTTTTCAACGGCATTGACAGCCGCTTGCAGACCAAACGTGGCTGACGAACAGGCGACGTTCATATCATAGGCAAAGCCTTCTATACCCAGTGCATTTTGCACTTCAACAGAAACAGCCGGATAGGCGCGCTGCAAATTGGAGCAGGCCACAATAACAAAATCTACATCGGCGGCAGTTCGCTTTGCCTGCGCTAAGGCTTCCGTTGCGGCTGCTATCGCCATTTCACACTGAATACCTGGTTCGTCATCACTCCGCTCTGCAATGAATGGTGCCATTCTTTCAGGGTCGAGAATGCCCTTCTTGTCGATAACGAAACGGCTTTTAATACCGGAGGCTTTTTCAATGAAGGCACTGGATGATTCTTGCAGCGGTTCACATTCGCCCCGTTCAATCGCGTTTGCATTAGCGGTATTCGTGTCTCGAACCCATTGATTAAATGCTTCGACTAACTCGTCGTTACTGATCGCATTTGCTGGTGTAAACAATCCTGACCCGCTCAATACCGCTTTTGTCACTTTTTTCTCCAGAAAAATATTTCGTCTTTTGTTAATCCGACTGATTTAATTGGACAATCCTAACACCGGGGTCTGGTTTTCGCTAGTCACCCAAACTGAGCCTGTTGCACCATTTGCCATTGCTTATCAATGCGCTTCTCGGAAACAGTCATTTTCGTACCAAGCTGCTGGGCAAACCAACTGACGCGGAATTCTTCCAGCATCCAGCGATAGGTCACAAGCTCCGGATTACTTTTTCCTTTTTTTCGGTTGCTTTGTGCGGTAGATGCATATTGATCCCACCAGTTTTTGATCAGCAAAGAAAACATGCGCTCTCTTGCCATATCCCTTGGCATTTTCTCTAACCTGATACTCACGGCTTCTAGATAACGGGGAAATTCTGCAAGCCAGTACGCTGGCGTATCAACCATGAAACCCGGAAAAACTAATTGATCTAGCTGAGACTTTACTTCCGCCATGTAGGCGGCTAATTGCAAATTGATGTTTTTCTTTTTCAATCGTTTCATCGAGTCATGCCAGTGTTTAAAAATGGCATAAATCAACTCATCGAAAGCAACAGCCGCATCAAACAAAGTCGCGCGATGGCGTTCTATTGTCTCTTCAAATTCCCGTTTATTGCGGGGCAACTGATCACTTAAAAAATGGTTTTTAACCAACGCTAATAGAAAGTCGTCTTCCAGTTGCGCCGCCTTACCGACTGGCGCATAAAGCAGGGCCGTTTGTTTAATATTTTTTAAGGTCCGCTTTATGTGTTCAAGTTGCGTTTGCAACCGAAACGAGATAAGTCGGGCTACCCCCTTGATTGATTGCTCTGCAGCAAAGGGTTTATCCGTTGAAACAGACATGGACACATGCGTGCGTTCATCCTGCAGAAACGGATACATCTGCACATCCATTCCCATCTGCTTACTGATTACTGCCTCAGGTAGCGATGCAAATGACCAGTCGGTTAAGTCTTTGATGGACCACTCAGTCGCCGCTGTTTCTATCGCCGCCTGCTGTAGATCTTCGTCGCCAAACTTCTCAAGAATCTCATCAAGGTTTCTACTCTCGAAGAGGGTTTCCTGCTTTTCGTTTACCACGCGCACATTCATTTTTAAGTGCGCGTCGACCTTTTCTGCATCCCACACTTCAAGAGGAATTCTTATGCCACTTAGAAAATAGAGCTGCTGCGCGATCTGCGGGATTAAGGCGCCATTGCTCTGTGTTAATTTTGGCAATATTTTCTCGACATAGGCTGGCACCGGTACAAAATTCTTGCGGTATTGCTTGGGTAGAGCCTTAATCAGCTGTGTACACTTCTCTTTAACGAGTCCGGGAACCAGCCAGTCAACACTCTCGGCTGATATTTGTTTAAGTGCCGCCAGCGGCGTGATAAGCGTTACACCATCATCCGCCTGACCTGGGGCAAAGTGATAATCTAACCGGTAGCGAATCGTACCTAATTCCAACCTGGGCGGAAAAAGCGTTTCGTCGTACTCGATAGAGGCATCACGCATTACATCTTCGGGCCGCATGACCATGGCATCCAACTGCTGCGGCGTTAGAGACTTCCACCAGGTTTCAAAGTGCGTGCGGCTGACAATCCCCTCAGGTATTCTTGCATCGTAATAACTAAACAATGTTTCTTCATCAACCAGTAAATCCTTGCGACGAAACTTGTCTTCCATACCAACCACGTCGGCGATACGTTCCTGGTTTTTCGCATAGAAAGGGCAACCGGTTTTGATCTCTCCATATACCAGGGCGTGCCTAATTAAAATTTCCCGGCATAACTTAGGATCAATCTTCGCGTAATTGACTTTTCGCTTGGGAATAATCGTTAGGCCATAGAGTTTAACTTCTTCATAGCCTGTTACTTGCCCGCGTTTTTCTTCCCAGTGGGGCTCGTAATGCTGATATTTAACGACTTGACTGGCCAACGGCTCAATCCACTCGGGCTCGATTTTTGCCATCACCCGACCATATATTTTAGAAGTCTCTACCAGCTCGGCTGCAACAAGCCACTTCGGTCCTTTCTTAAACAACGCCGAACCCGGAAATGGATAAAAGATTCGCCCCCTCGTGCCTCTGTAGGCATTGTTTTCGTTTTTTTCTCCGACATTTCCTAGCAGGCCAGACAACAAAGACTTGTGGATTTGCTCATACGAGGCGGCAGCGGTGTTCTCCTTTAACCCAAGCTGTTTGACAACAAGGTGCAATTGTCGGTGTATGTCACGCCATTCACGCATGCGCATATAGGATAAAAAGTTCTTCTGACAATACTTTCTTAACTGGCTGGTGGAAAGTTCTTGTCTTTGCACCTCATAAATTTCCCAGAGGTTAACAAACGATATGAAATCTGACTCTTTGCTTACAAATTGCTGATGCGCCTGATCTGCAGCCTGTTGTTTATCTTGCGGTTTGTCTCGAGGGTCTTGCGATGCCAAGGCGCTGATGATAATCAACACTTCCCGCAGCGAGTTTTCACGGCCCGCCTCAATAACCATTCGCGCCAGCCTGGGGTCGGCGGGGATGTTCGATAATGTGCGACCTAGTTTTGTTAGCTGGCGACGACCGTCAACGGCACCCAGCTCTATTAAAAGCTTATAACCATCATTTACTAAACGGCTGTCTGGTGGCTGCAAGAATGGAAATCGTCGGATATCACCCAACCGAAGCGCGGCCATTTGTAAAATGACTGAAGCAAGATTGGTTCGAGTTATTTCCGGGTCAGTAAACTCGGGCCTGCCAAGGAAGTCATCTTCGGAGTACAAACGATAGCATGTGCCTTCTGCGACGCGCCCGCAACGTCCGGCACGTTGATTGGCACTGGCCTGTGATACGGCCTCTACGGGTAAGCGTTGTACTTTCGAGCGATAGCTGTAACGGCTTATTCTTGCTACACCCGTATCAATAACATAATGAATACCGGGTACCGTAATCGAAGTTTCAGCAACGTTTGTAGACAACACAATACGCCTGCCGCGGTGGGGCTGAAAAATTCGATTTTGTTCATTGGCGGTAAGTCTGGCATACAGAGGTAATACCTCAGTATGGGGCAATGCCAAATCTTTCAGGTATTTAGCGGCATCTCTGATTTCACGTTCGCCACTAAGAAATACCAACACATCGCCCAAGACGCTTGCTGAACCTTTTTCGGTGGCAATAATTTCTTCAACAACCCGGCCTATAGATTCGTAAAGCGTGAGATCTTCGTCTTGCTCTGCGAGTATATCGGCGGGGCGGTACTCAATTGTGACCGGGTAAGTACGGCCAGACACGGAAATAATCGGGGCGTTATTAAAAAACTCGGAAAACTTTTCAACATCTATCGTTGCCGATGTGATCAGTAACTTAAGGTCAGGCCGTTTGGGCAACAGTGTTCGTAAATAGCCAAGCAAAAAGTCAATATTAAGACTGCGCTCATGGGCTTCATCAATAATGATGGTTTCGTAGCGTCTTAAGTAAGGGTCGTTCTTAATTTCGGCCAACAGTATGCCGTCCGTCATGACCTTAACCAAGGAAGCATCAGACACTAAGTCAGTAAAACGCACCTGGTAACCAATCAACTCGCCTAACTTGGTTTGACATTCTTCAGCAATCCGCTGCGCGACCGACCTTGCCGCCAAACGTCTTGGCTGGGTATGACCGATCAGTCCACGAGCCCCTAACCCTAATTGCATACAAATTTTAGGTAACTGGGTTGTTTTCCCCGAACCTGTTTCACCGGCAATGACGACAACTTGATTGTGCTGAATCAGTTGCGCTATTTCTTTTGCCTTCTCTGCCACTGGCAAAGACTCTGGGAAGCTGATCGCTGGAATCAGTTTGAGACGCTGCTCGGTTTTTTCACATGAACGGTCAATTTCAGTAAGCAATGCAGCGAGGGAGTCGTTGGATAAGCACGATGATTTCCCTGGGTTATCTGCGGTAGTTGTCGTCTGTTTCTTGAAATAATTATTTATCAACTTATCCAGATTATATTGATCACGACTCTGGCAAGTTTTTATTTTTTTTCTAAGATTTTCACGAGAAACGCTGGCAATTTCCATAGAGAGGCAATCTTGTTCCGTAGCTAAATAGAATCAGGTTTGTGGACTGAAAAAAAAGGCGCTGAATACTCAGCGCCCTGATTATAACGAAAGACGAGTGAAAACTAAGCCTTTCCTGACTTTTTCATTTCTTCATCACGTAATTCACGGCGTAGAATTTTGCCAACGTTGGTTTTGGGCAGTTCCTCGCGGAATTCAATAGACTTGGGAACTTTATAGGCAGTCAAGCGCTCACGGCAAAACTCTTTCACATCTGACTCTTTTAAATTAGGGTTCGACCGCACTGCATAAACCTTCACGGCCTCACCACTTTTAAGATCCGGAATACCTACCGCCGCACACTCCACAACATCCGGATGGCTGGTAATAACATCTTCAATTTCATTGGGATAGACGTTAAACCCAGAGACAAGAATCATATCTTTTTTGCGATCTACAATGCGTACGTAGCCATCATCCTGAATAACGGCGACATCACCTGTCATAATCCAGCCATCTGCATTGATGGTTTTCGCGGTTTCATCAGGACGCTGCCAGTAACCCTTCATCACCTGTGGACCTTTCACACAAAGCTCGCCTGGTTCGCCAAGGGGTAAGTCCTTGCCATTATCATCAATATTTTTAATGAGCGTGGAAGGAATCGGCAACCCGATCGTACCAATCTGAATGGCATTCATAGGGTTAATTGACACCACCGGCGATGTTTCAGTCATGCCATAACCTTCTGCGACGTCACATCCGGTTACCGTCTTCCACATCTTCGCCGTATCTGAAGTAAGCGCCATACCACCAGATGCGGTAATTTTAAGTGAGCTGAAATCAAGATCCTGGAACTCTTCGTTATTACAGAGTGCAACGAAGAGTGTGTTTAAGCCCAGAAACGCCGTAAACTTCCAATTTTTAAGCTCTTTCACAAACCCGGGAATGTCTCTTGGATTGGGTATCAAAATACTGTGATTACCCGTCTCAACCATAATTCCACAATTAAGCGTAAACGAGTAAATGTGGTACAGCGGTAAAGGCGCAATACAGATCTCCTGCCCTTCACCTAATTTTGCTAACAGTATTGGTTTAACCTGCAACAAATTTGCTACAAGGTTAGCATGGGTAAGCATCGCACCCTTGGCGACCCCCGTCGTGCCACCTGTATATTGCAGCACTGCAATATCTTCGGACTTACACTCAACAGGTTTAAACGTATAACGCGCACCTGATTTCATGGCTTTGGTAAAGGGTACAGCATTAGGAATGCTGTAGGCTGGAACCATTTTTTTAATGTGTTTAACAGCGGCATTCATAATGGTGCGTTTAATCGGCGCATGCATGTCTGCTAATTCAGTGACGATAACATGCTCTACCCCAGTGTGTGGCAAAACTTCTTGGGCAATGCTTGCCATGTTGGCCAGCACGACCAAGGCTTTTGCACCCGAATCATTAAACTGGTGCTCAAGTTCGCGGGCCGTATAAAGCGGGTTTGTATTTACGACAATAAGTCCGGCACGCATCGCGCCAAATACTACCACCGGATACTGCGTGAGGTTTGGTAATTGAATGGCGATTCGATCACCCGGCTTAAGGCTGGTTTTATTCTGCAAATATGCTGCAAAGTCTTTAGAGAGTTTGTCTAACTCAGCATAAGTAATTGTCACACCAATACTGGTAAATGCAGGCTTTGACGCAAAGCGGCGGCAAGACTTCTCAAAAACATCAACAATCGTCTTATATGCCGACGTGTCCACTTCTGCAGGCACACCTGCTGGATATTTATCTCGAAAAAAATTTCTGATTTCCGATTCGGACATTAATGCCTCTCCCATACTCTGCCTCTTTTTACTTAAAATAGTTATCTGAAACTGCTGTTTTTTGATTTCGTCTAATGTGACCAATGTGGAAGGAAGTTCCACCGGCAAGCATTCTTGATGCACTTGGCGAATAACGACACAACTGACAACGCTCTGGCAAAAACACTCTTGTAAACGTTAGTAGTGTGCCCTTTCTTGCTCGTATTTTCTTGCCGTAATAGTACATCAATCGTTTAAAAAATTCTTATACGTCAAAATAATACTTCTTTTTCGTCTTTTTACACACCCATTAACAGCCCAATTGCAGTATGACGACGCTAAACATCTCAGAATACCTCAGGTCATTTACATTCTTATCCGCATGTTAGCTGGTATTTTTGATCAATTTGTTTAATTATCACGTTCGCAATTGTGAAATCTTTATCGGAATATTCGACTACGAACATATATATTCACATTTGAAAATGACTGACGTGCATTACATTGGCTCTACAAATAGACAATGCTGCCCCAGACGCTCGATTCACTTCAACTGGTATCGATAATTCATGAAGGAAAACACATTTACCCTGGTTGCTGAAGATCATCACAATATCTTTGTTCGGCATTGGCAACCCGCTGCAAAAGTTAAAATTAAAGGCGTCATCCATATTTCACATGGCATGGCAGAGCATTCAGAGCGATATGCAGCCACAGCACGAGCACTTAACCAAAAGGGATTTCTGGTTTATGCCCATGATCATCGCGGCCATGGCCATAGTGCTTCAGGTATCCTGGGACATTACGCTGACAACGACGGCTGGCAAAAAGTTGTTAGCGACTTCAGCGTAGTGCAAAAACACATTATTTCTGAACATCCAGATTTACCCAAATTTTTGCTCGGTCACAGCATGGGCAGTTTTATTACCATGGCATATCTCAGACACCCGGTCAGCCACTTAAATGGTGTTATTATCTCGGGGTCGAACTTCGACCACCCAGCCAAATACCGGGCACTCAAACCTGTAATTAGGGCAGAGATAGTGCGTCAAGGAGCTACTGGCAGAAGCCCTGTGCTGGAGTTCCTAACCTTCGGCTCGTTTAATAAACCTTTTGATCCCCCGCGAACGAAGTTCGACTGGTTAAGCAAAGATCCAACCGAAGTTGATAAGTACATTGCAGACCCTCTATCGGGGTTCTTCTGCACAAATAAGTTGTGGGAAGATCTTGTTCAGGGGCTTATCAGTATATCTACCAAAGCAAGTTTCGATGCCATCGAACACAAGTTACCGATTTATTTTTTCGCGGGTGACACCGATCCGGTTGGCCAGTACGGCAAGGGAGTTGGTATGTTAGCGCAACGCTTTATCGCCTCCTCACATCATGATGTCAGCCTCAGACTTTACCCTGGCGGGCGCCATGAAATGTTGAATGAGACGAATTCCAGCGAGGTTATCAGTGACATTGTTGCCTGGTTAAATCACCGCCTCGACTAAAGCTGCGCTTTAAGCAAGCGTAACTGAAATAAATAACCCTGTTTTGTGTGCTTGTAATTAAAGATGTGATACAAAGCTAATTGTACAGACGGTTACAGTAAAGAAGTTGTAACTATCTAATATTACGATATTTTAAGCAGTATATTTTTACTTCGGGTGGATCAATTACGCACCACTACATTGAGGGAAACGATGGAAGCATTAGAAAATATCACTTACGACGAACTGCAAGTAGGCGACTCTGCAACTTATACGCGCACGCTGACAGAAAACGAACTGGTGCTGTTTGCAGCAGTTTCTGGCGATGTAAACCCTGTACATTTAGATAAAGAGTACGCCAGTAAAACCATGTTCAAAGAACGAATTGCACATGGAATGTGGTCAGGCGCGTTAATTTCCGCCGCTTTGGCAACGGTTATTCCCGGTCCTGGGACAATTTATCTTGAGCAGCAACTCAACTTTAAGCGCCCGGTAAAATTAGACGATACCTTAACTGTCACCTTAACTGTTGCCCGCAAAGAAGAACGCAACCGCGTTATTCTCAACTGCGAAGTCATTAATCAAAGAGGTGAACAGGTAGTAACGGGAGAGGCTAAGGTTATTGCCCCAACCGAAAAAATCACTTTAGAGAAACCAATACTGCCTAAAATCGTTATTGGCAGCATGCCTTAGCTTAATAAGTAAAGAAAAACCGCGCCTAAAGCCTCTCTAGAGGCATGATTAGAGCGCGGTTTTTTTGTTTATCAGCTAGGTACAAAGTCTAAAGAATAGCGAATAGTTGTTGTTTCGATCTCTTTTTTACCGAAATTTATCAACTTCACACGAGAAATAATTTTCGACTCAACGCCTTTATCGTTCAGGTCAGACGATATCACTTTACAATCAGACACTGCTCCCGAAGGCTCGATAGTCAACTCTAGCAACACTTTCCCTTGCAGGGCCGGATTTTTACGCAACGCCCGGTGATAAATCGAGTAAATCGACGATTTGTTTTTATCGAATTCACGGCGAATATCTTCAGCACTACGCGAACCACCTTTGCCACTGTTGGTGTTACTGGCGATTAACGCTTTATCTTCAGCTCTTTCTTGCAAAACAGTGGCCTGGCGATCTGCCAAGGCAACCGTTTCTGCTGCTACCGCAAGGCCAGACGTATCAATTCCGCCACTTCTTTTAGCCAACAATGACTTGTCAACTGCAGGGCCGCCAGTGGGTGCGATGGTTTTAGCAACTGCCGGTTTGGCGGTTTTATTTAACGCCGAAGTATCCAACGCAGCGCGCATATCTGCCAAATCATCCTGTAGTGCCAGTAACCCAGATTGCTGTGCCACCTTCCGCGCTTCATCAACCGTCTGTGCCTTTTTAATTTCGGGCTTTGGTTCTTTCTTGGGCTCAGGCTTCGGCTCGGGCTTGGGCTCTTCTTTTGGTTCTGGTTTTTTTTCTTCTGGCTTAGGCTCTTCCTTTTTTTCCTCAGGTTTTGGTTCTGGTTTTTTCTCTTCAACCTTGGGAGGAATCTTCTTCTCGATGATCACTTTAGCCAAACTAGGCGGTGGCGTTTCGAGGGTTTTTCTGTCTATTTCTGGCAGATCGTAGAAAGGAACAATCACCGCAAGAGGCAAGAAAAGAAGAAAGACGCAAACTAACGTCATCCATAGACGGCCACTCTCTTTGTTATCGTTTGACCATGGCAGCATCGATCCTGATGCATAGGTTCTTGAAGGCGACAGACTGCTCATGCTACGCCTCCTTTTTGCCGGCTTTACTGACAGCCAGTGAGATTTGCGTAAACTTGGCATCTACACAGGTATTCATGATGACTTTTAATAACGAATAAGGAATATCCTTGTCTCCCATAATCGTTACCATTCCCCCTAGCCCTGAGGTCAGGTCAATCTCAACACCCGAGCGGTTGCCCTGATAAATCAACTCATCTTTTAATCCTGGAACAATTTCCGCACCTTCGACGATACTGCTAATGGCGGCGACTGCCCTGCCTTGCACGATAATATCGGTATCAGTGACAGTGACTACCAGTGTTTCTCTGGGTTGTTGATCTGCTGAGGAGACAGGCAATTTAATCTTCGACTCTTGCTGCAGCACCTTCACGTCTGAGGAGTTCACCATCAGGAAAAAAACCAGAATGGTGAAAATATCCATCAGTGAGACGAGGTTGAGACCGCCGGCTTTGTGCATGCGATGATAGTGTCGCTTAATGCGTTGTGCGCGTCTTGACTCTTTCATCCTTCACCCCCGTTGCTTAGCGGGGAAGTCTTCGCACCCAAACCGAGATCTGGTGCATCACCAATTGAAATATCCGGAAACAACTCAGCATCCACTAAGCTGGCAGCAACAACCGCTTTATAAGAACGAACGGTATCCATCGCTGAAACTAGTGTCTGATAGGAAATGTCTTTTTCAGCAAGAATCGTGATATCCCGCTTATCAGGCAAACGCGCCTTCAACTGCTTCAATACCTCTTGCAGCCGCGTGAAGTCGTAACCAGATTCGGCGGCTGGAATGGTATCAATCAGTCCCGCATTTGAATCAGCCAAAACGAGCTTATCGCCTCTGATGATGACCTGTAACTGTAACGGTTGCTCGGTATTATCTGTGCTTTCATCGCCACTTAACGGGAAGTTTAAATCCAACACACTGGTGTGTGCGAAAACCATACTTAGTAGTAATACCGGCACCAAAACAATCATTAAGTTCATGAAAGCGGTAATATCCAAATCCGCTTCCTGAGCAAAACGCCTGTGCTTTCTTCTCATAGCCTATACCCTGAAATCCATTTTCTACTTCGAGAATGCGTGCATTCTCTTAGCCCCTGATTTTCTGTTCTTGCGATTTTCGGAGTATTCCTACCGTTATTGACAAGAACTTTTCGCAAAAAAATTTGCTACTTGTCAGGCGTTTGGTCAGAGATAATATTTAGAAACTTAACACCAGCCATTTCGAAGCTGTCGACGATTTCGTTGGTTTTCGTCTGCAATACTGCGTGCATTAGCAATAATGGAATAGCCGCCATCAAGCCGAACGCTGTGGTGTTCATCGCCACCGAGATACTTTGCGACAATAAGCTGGCTTTTTCCGCCGGGTCTGCATTGGCTACAGCAGTAAAGGCCGCAATTAGACCAATAATGGTGCCCAAGAGCCCCAAAAGGGTAGATACGTTAGCCAGCGTTGCCAGGTATTGGGTACGTTTTTCAAGTCTTGGCAGCGTTTCCATTAAACCTTCTTCTAAGGCGTATTCAATATCTTCACGCGTTTGCTGGTTTACCAGTCGCGCCAAACCTGCACTCATTATTGCGCCAATTGCGGTCGTTGACTGGGTGGCGTATTTTAGGGCGGTTTTATAGTCACGCTTGCGCAGAAGTGGCAGTACTCCTACATCAAATGCCTGCCGGTTGGCACCTTTGGTTACGGTTAAATAGATGTATCGTTCAATTGCGATAGCCAGACCCAGCGCCAAAACGACAGCGATTGGGTACATAAATATGCCACCTTCCTGAAAAAATCGTACAACTGTTTCGATCATGAATACAAACTCCGTATTGTCTGGAAAAACTTCCTTAGTGGATGATATTAATTCTTCGGCATTGGTTCGACGTTAACCTTTAGGTTTCGTCTAAAGTATAGTTGTTTTTGAAATATTTCTGGCTCTAAAAACGTGACCGCCCCATCAATCTTATCAACTGGCGGGTGCTCGATGTCCTGGGGATTAGACGTTGCCTGCCAGGGAACCAGGTAAAGCACTTTTGGCTGCTCTGCGTTCCCTTTTACAGACATTCCCTGAATTTCAAGGACATCCCGTGCCAGCGCACTCGTGCTTGCGGTCAGCATCGCCAGTAATAGAATCTTCGTTAGCTTTTGCGCCATATTAATCCGCCCTTCTCCCTAAGTCGCTTATTCTGGCTGCGATTATCTCATCAGGAGAAGCCAGCCTGGCCTGGTAAAGCTCATAGTATTTAACGGCCGAGTTTAAATCATGAAGATACAATTCATTAAGCACCGCCAGATTAAGCAAAACGCTGGTATTGTCAGGCTTGTTTTTAAAGGCGGTGAGATACAGTTTACTGGCTTCTTTAAAATGCCCCGCGCGGGTATGTATTGCGCCAAGATTATTAAGCGCTACAACATTACTCGGGTTTAAAGAGAGGCTCTTATTGTAATACTCAATTGCGCTGGGCTCATCATTCTGAGCTTCGGCAATAACACCCAGGTTTGCAAACACACCAGAAGCATCCGGTAACAGCAAACTAAGTTCTTTAAATGACAGCTCGGCCCCACTCAAATCACCACTTTTCAACAAGGTTAAAGCAGCGCTGTATTTGGCCTGTTGTTCGGCGGTTAAGGATTTAACCGGCAAATGCGCCTTGGCGACGAGTTCTGCAACCCCACCTTGATCTGGCTTGTTTGTGGCGCACCCGGCAATTAAGGTAATTACCAGCAGCGCGCTATATTTAGTAAGCATTTTCGGCATAATCTATAACACTGACTTTTCTTGAATATCTGGCAGGAAATATTCTAGCCAACTCTGCATAACTTTTCTGAACCCACTTATCATATATGCCATCGCGTGTGTTCTTGATGTTAATTTCGTGAAGTTCTATCGACTTTTCTTCAAAAGGATACGCCTGTTCTTCTAATAGAATGGTGTATTGCTCTTGTTGCAGCTCATCCAAGCCTGCAGGCACCGCAGAACCAAGCAAATCTTTACTGAGCTGGCCGTATATTTCAGCCAGTCTATAGGCCGCCTGTGTGCGGAACTCAGCCACCCCATAGGCTGCCGTACGCTGATAAGCGTCAACCGTGGTAGTTAATGCTTGACGTTTCTTCGCCATCGATGCTTTTAAAGGCTGCGTCAGCTTAATACGATCAAACTGCTGCTTATCGTCTTCGGCAAACCAGAGGCTTGCCTCAGCAGCCAGGAACAGGGTTCTGTCGGATCTTTCATCTTTAGCGGAACGATCTATCTCAATTATTTTCTGTAGCCACTCTTGTTGCGCTTTAACATTAGCGTTTTGCGCATAGTAGTCAGACAGCTTTTTCGCCGCTTCAATGGCGTAACCTACCGGCTTTGGGTATTCGTTCTGGTATCTTTTAAACAGCATCGCCGCCTGATCTTGCCGTCCCGACTCCTGGAAGAGTTCCGCAGACTGGTAAAGTGCTTTTCTGGCTTTTTCGGTGCCCTGTTGCTCGTTGGCAAGTGTTAACAACGCATCCGCAGCGAATAAACCATTGCCGGATTCAAGGTAAGCGATAACGAGCTTATCGGAAATCTCGTTCGTTAGACGATGGTTGGGAAACTCTTGCTTAAACTCCACCATTAACGGGATTGCACGCTGCCATTGCTGGTGCTTCAGTAATTCGGCGGATGCATCATACAGAGCATTTACTTTATATTCACTGTTAGGAGTTTCGTGCGTTAAACGAATATAGGTATCTACGGCCTGCTCCCAATTGCCGGCTGCCGCCGCGGCCTCTGCTTGCTTATAAATCGAGGCAGACAATTTAGCTAACACATTACCGCGAAGCTCCGCATCATTTGCCACCAACAATGGCATTAATAACTTAAAGTTTTCTTCTGCCAGCACAAACTTCTGCTGTTCGTAATAGGCGTTGGCCATTAGCAGATAGGCTGTTTTCTTAAGGGACGGCTGAGATCGTTTATTTGCAACAATTCTACCCGCTGACTCAGTGGCCGCCAGATAAGCACCAGACTGATACTGAAGGTTAGCCGCATTTGCCAGTAACGCAGGCGTCTGACTGTCCTCGGGGAACGTTTCTGCAAACTTGAGGGACAGCTTGAGTTCCTGTTGCAGGCCACGATTGGTTGCTTCGACCCTGCGACTATCCGAACCGCCAGTTGTGCTTTCTTTTAACAACTGCGCTAACGCTAAACCTTCGCTGGTGTTGCGAAAAGACAGGATCGCACCATAAGCGGCATCGCGGCTCTTTTTATGAGCAGGATGCTGATAGGCTGACTTCAAGTATACCGGCACGGCTGCCGCGTAATTATTGGCATTAAAGTAAGACTCCCCTGCCAGGAAGAGCTTTACACCAGACTCCTTATCGCCCGGGATGAGCTCGGCATAGGTCTCATAGTATTCAGCCGCGTTTTGATAGAGTGCTATTTGCTTCTCACGGTTCTTCTCAGACTGCGCACTCAGGTAATCGAGGTGCGAAAGATCATCAAGATACTCCCGTAAATACGGTATCAGCTTCTCTTTCGCTTCCACTGAAAAGCCCGATACTTTTGAATCCTTTCCTGCATAGCGACTAACAAATGCTCGCTTTTCTGCGATTAACTTAGATGAAAACTGCGCTTGCTTATAGGTTTCTATGTTACGGGCAGCGAAAACCGGCGCCCACTCACTATTTGGAAACAGATCAATAAACGACCGATTAACCGAGGCACTGTCTTCGTAGCGCTCCTGCTCAAGATAGAATCCTGACAAATGCCCATAAAGATGATGAATGTACGGCTTCTTTTCGTAACGGTGTAACATGCGCGCGGTTTGCAACGGATCGTCAGCATAAGAAAAAATCATGCTCATCGCCCGCATACTGTCATCAACCGTCTCCTGCTCAAGCCGCGAAAGCTTCTCAAGGCTCTTGTCTTGTTCGTAAGCAACATCCAATACCTGGCTAAAGCTTTCTAATGCCTGATCTTTATCATCAGCCTTAAAGCGCGCCCAACCGGACATAAAAAGTGCTTTATCGTAAAAACGTGTGCTGCTACCCCTCTTTGCCGTTTGCTGGTATGACTGATCTGCCAGTGCATATTGAGCATTAGAGAACTGAAACTCACCAATTCTGAACCAGGCTTCCGCCGCTAAATCCGACTTGGGAAAACGCTTAACCAGGCGCTCCAGACTTTGAATTGACTTCTCTTGCGCACCTGTTAGATCGTAGGCTTTGGCGGCTTGATAAAGCAACTGCTCCAAAGGATACGGGGGGCTAGGCATCGCTATCAGTGCCTCGTAACTTTCTACCGCTCTTTTGTAGAGTAACTGCTCGTCTTTAGCTGATATCTCTTTTTCGCTACCAAATTTTTGTTCGAGGGCATTTAAGCGCCACAAAGCGTCAATTCTGATAACCGGATCGTCTGTTGAATCAAAAAGCTGTTTGTACCGACGAATAATTTCTTTGATAGGTATAGTCGGTACAGGGTCAGATCCAAAATCAATAAAGGCCGGTTTTATGTCACCGATTGTTGACTCATTACCACTGATATCAAACAGAAACTTGGGTTTTGGCGCTGCTTCCAAAGTCGCTGAAAAGGCTACAGCAGAGGCAAAGCAGATACAGGCCACTGCGCGCAACGGAGCCAGTAATTTATATTTTCGAGAGGCAATTAATTTGTTTGCAAAGAGCATTACAACGCACCCTTAGCAGGCTGTGCTGCTTTTTTACCCTGTAACTTTAATCTTGCCTGCTCTTCAGCCAACCTCTTTTCTTCCTCAATCTTTCTTTGTCGTTCGGCCAGCTCGTATTGCTGCATTGCTAACCTTTCGTACAAATGCGCAAGGGCCTGTTGAGCGGTTTCATTGCGGTTATTTAACTGATTTCGTTTTGCCGTAAGCATGGTAAGTGATGCGGCGGTAAATTCTTTATCCGCATCGGCAAGAAGCTGTTTCGCTTTGGTTAATACCGCTGCATTTTGCTTTTTCTTATCTTCCGTAGAACCCAGTAATGACTCGAACCTGTCGGGACCTCCAGAGACAACGGTGGCAAAACTATTGAGGTTAGCCTCATAGCGTTCAATTTCTTTGTCGACCTCAAAAAATTCTCGGCGAAGAGACTGCAAATTCTGCTCGTACTGCTCTTTCGCATCCCACACTAAAATACCGTTTAGAATGCGTATTTTCTCTGTTAGGTGGTCACGATCCTGAGCCGAAACAGCCTTGGCGTTTTTTATCACATCAACCCTGCTGGCCAACGTGTTGGCTCGGTCAAACTGTGATTGTAATTCCCCCGAGGCCACTGAAATAAAGTTGTTTTCGGCTTCCGCCTGCGTTAGTTCGGCTAGAAGGTTATCACGGCGCTGCTTGAGCCGAACCACTTGCGCCGCCCCAATTTTAGACTGGGCAGATTTTGCCCCGCGCTTGAATCCGGTAACCCGGCTCGCCAACATACTCTCGAAAACTGACAAGTCGTGCTGCCAGATCGACAGGTTGTCAATCATCACATCAATTTCGGCGATACGCTCAACTTGCTGCAGAAGATCAGGGTCTGAAATTAGATAAATAAGATAAGAAACTTTGGGCGTATTCGTAGCAATACTATCCGCTAAAAACCATTCAAGCCTGTCTAAAGAGCTTTCACGCAAGAGCGCGGATACTGCACCAATTTCGTTGACTGTACTGATAACGGTATCTAACGTTCGTACTTCTTTGTCTAGTACAGAAATTGCCTCAAGATAGCTGCGGATACTCTTGCTGGTATATCCCTCTTTGTCAAATGCAAAGGCGAGCCCCATAAAAGCATCAGCTACACCGTCTTCAATCAACGGGTATTTCTTTACCCGATACCACGACTGTATGGCCTGCCGAAAACGACCTGCCTTGGCATGTGCTAAACCATGTAAATACAGGGCCTGGGGCGCGGAGGCTCCATCGACGCTGACTTTATTTAAAAAAGTAATCGCTTTTTCGTAATCGAGAGAATCAATTGACATTTGACCTGCCGCCAAATGGATCCGGCTATTAAGCTCTCTGACCTCTGCATCGGGAGAATCTTTAGATGTGACGCCACTTAAGGCTTCTGCGACTCTCATTGATATTAATGCCCGCGAAGGGTCGGAGTCTTTTTTATAATACTCGTAAGCCAGGTTTTGGTAGGCATAGCCGGCCCATACACTATCTTCTATCTTGCTTAAAACTTTCGCAGCTTCCGTCAAGTCACCCTGGGCTAACATGGCGGCAGCATTATAACGGCGATAGATGGGCAATAGACGTTTGTCCAAACCGTTAATACGTTTGAACGCATCAATGGCATCGCCATACCTGCCCATTCGATAATCGATACGCCCAAGTTCGAAGGCAGCTTCTGCCCTTAACTTGCCGCCGTGATCACGCACAAGTGTTTCGAGGATTTTTTTGGCAGAGTCGAGCAAGCCAAATTGAGCCAGTGTCTGTGCACGCAACAATTGTGCGTCCGCACTGGCGTCACTTTCTGGATATGTGATGAGCGCGCTGAGGTAATTTCCCTGATGAAAGTCGTACAGGGCGGCACGAATCGCTAAATCATCAGGAACTGAGCTAACGGCGGCGCGAGTGGCAGAAGTATATGCAAACGCCAGCGTAAAGCAGAGTATCACTGGTAAATGACGGCTGATTCTCACAATATTTGATGCCTTACTACACTTTAATAGCAATTGCTTACTGCCACTCTTTTAGAGAAAACTCGGGTTCATTCAATTTGCGAGAATCGCCAATCGTTAACTCAATAAACTTTGATTTGTCTGTTTTTTCAAAAGAAAAAGTCTTATCACGCCTGAAATATCTATCATTACTGCCCTGCCCGTTAAACACGGCACTGATTTTATGTGGCCCCGTAGAGATATTACCAATATAAAGACGCTGAACGCCGCCTTTTGCCAGCGCCTTCAGCTCACTCTCACGATAGAGGTACGTCGTCGCGATTCGCCCGTCAATTTTTATTTCTACGGAGTCGAGAATGAAAGTTTCTTTTGTATTAACAGATAAAAACACTGCAACCTGTGTATTAGCCGGGTGCAGAATAGACTCTTCCAGCTCAAACAGGTCACGATTAAGCTGAATAACTTCTTCTTTTAACTGCGTCGTTCTGGACTGTATCGAACCTTTTTCTGCTGCAACGGACACTGTTGTAAAAAAACTAACCGCGATAAACGCTAGGAAAACTGACCTGAACAAATTCGTCATACTCTATTCCAGACATCCTGATTATATTGGGTGCAGATATTAACAACCTGGGCAGCGATACTAGCATTCTTGCGCCGCAGCAAACGCGGCACATTTCACCAAAATTGCAATAGATAGTAAATTTTCTGAGGTATTAGAGGAAACCATAGCTTAATCTGGCTACAAACCAAGCAAATCTGCAGATTCATTAATGTAATGGGCACTCAGGACACAGGCGATAACCTAGGTAAGATACTTCATTCCCGCTTCTAATCCTTCGAGCGTAAGGGGATACATTTTATCTTCTACCAATTGTTTGGTAATGCCTAACGAGCCACCTGACCCCCAGTAATCTTCCGGCATTGGATTCAGCCATATTACCTTACGAAAATGCTCTGTAAGACGTTGCATCCAGACTGCACCGGCTTCTTCATTCCAGTGTTCGATGCTGCCGCCTGGCTGGGTAATTTCATAGGGCGCCATCGATGCATCACCCACAAATATCACTTTATAGTCGGGGGAATACTTGTGCATCAAATCCCATACAGAGGTTGACTCATTGGTACGGCGAATATTATTCCTCCACACACATTCATAAATGAAATTGTGGAAATAAAAATATTCCATGTGTTTGAATTCAGTTTTGCATGCAGAAAAAAGCTCTTCACAAACACGTACATGGGGGTCCATCGAGCCACCCACATCGAAAAAGATAAGCACCTTCACAGTGTTGTGACGCTCGGGAATCATCTTTAGGTCAAGATAGCCGCCATTTTTTGCGGTGGCACCAATGGTGTCGTCGATATCCAATATATCGGCGGCACCTTGACGAGCAAACTTTCGTAACCGTCTCAGAGCAACTTTGATATTGCGGATGCCGATGGTAATACTGTCATCCAGATCTTTATAGCCCCGTTGATCCCATACTTTCACCGCACTTTTATGACGGGACTTATCCTGACCGATACGAAAGCCTTCGGGGTTATACCCATTGGCACCAAATGGCGAGGTACCGCCGGTACCAATCATTTTATTACCGCCCTGGTGTTTCTTTTTTTGTTCTTCAAGCCGTTTTTTAAAGGTATCAATCAGTTCCTGCAGCCCACCCAATGATTCAATTTTGGCTTTTTCTTCGTCGGTCAGCTGCCTTTCAAATTCAGCTCTCAGCCATTCATCCGGTATGGCCTGTTCTAACAGAAAGTCCAGAGATTCAATGCCTTTAAAATACTTGCCAAACGCGCGATCAAACTTATCGAAGTGCCGCTCGTCTTTCACCATGCAAATGCGGCAAAGGTAGTAAAATTCGTCAATATCTGCGAAGGCGAGCCGATGCTGCAGGGCCTCAATGAGGTCCAGGTACTCCCTTAAGCTAACGGGGACCTTGGCATTTTTTACCTCCATAAAAAAATCAATCAACATGACAAACACCTCACCTTTTAAATTTTATTGCATATAGCAGCACCAGCGACTGAAAGCCTACGACAGATCAAAGTCTGTCGTGAGCGGCGGACATAACCCTTAACCACGCCTTCTGGTCATAAACGCCAGTCTTTGCAACAGGTGTACGTCTTGCTCGTTTTTCACTAAAGCCCCATATAAAGGTGGAATAGCCTGGCTATTGTCATGTTCAAGCAGCACCTTTCGTGAAAGCTCATCGGCCATCAACAGTTTTAACCAATCGATTAGTTCTGATGTGGAGGGCTTTTTCTTTAACCCAGGAACTTTACGCACATCAAAGAAAATTTCTAAAGCGTCTTTTACCAACTCTTTTTTAATCTGGGGAAAATGCACATCAACAATTGACTGCATTGTTTCAGCATCAGGGAAGTTGATGTAGTGGAAAAAACAACGACGCAAGAATGCATCGGGCAGCTCTTTTTCATTGTTACTGGTGATGATGACAATTGGCCGGGTTTTAGCTACGACACGCTCTTTGGTTTCGTAAACGTAGAATTCCATTTTATCTAGTTCTAAGAGAAGATCATTCGGGAACTCTATGTCTGCTTTGTCGATTTCATCGATCAACAGCACGCACTGGCCTTCAGCCGTAAATGCCTCCCAAAGTTTGCCTTTGACTATGTAATTGCTGATATCGTGCACCTTATCATCACCTAACTGCGAGTCTCGCAGGCGAGACACAGCATCGTACTCATATAACCCTTGCTGCGCTTTAGTAGTAGATTTAATGTGCCACTGGATAAGCGGCAAGTTTAACGCCCCGGCCAGTTCTTCAGCGAGTAATGTTTTACCCGTGCCAGGCTCGCCTTTGATGAGTAAAGGGCGCTGTAAATGTATGGCAGCATTTACCGCCATCTGTAAATCACCTGTGGCTACGTATTTATCTGTACCTGTAAATTTCATCGCATTTATCCTGGATATCGGCAGAACTGAAGTCTGCATCGTTTTGAATGATTAATGTCGGGATGTTGAGTTGCGCCTATTCTCTCGAATCAGCGTCAATGACTCAATAGCTAAACCTTACAAGCTATTTGCCTAAGCCGCCAAATCAACGCTCTGGCAATGCCTGCCCGACCGGGAGCATGGATTTGGGTTGCAATTCAGTATGAACCAGACTTAAATGATGCGAGTCAACACCTCCACCAGCCAGGTGCTAACAAATAATTCCAAGGGAGAGTCATCGTGGCACAGATTTATGCAGATAACAGCCAAAGTATCGGTAATACGCCTTTAGTTAAATTAAACAGAATCACCCAGGGCAACGTTTGGGCAAAAATTGAAGGCAGAAACCCAGCCTACTCCGTAAAGTGCCGTATTGGCGCAAACATGGTGTGGGAAGCTGAAAAAGCCGGCATACTCAAGCCCGGCATGACACTGGTTGAACCTACCAGCGGCAACACAGGTATCGCACTGGCTTTTGTCGCCGCCGCCAGAGGTTACAAGCTTATTCTGACGATGCCATCTTCAATGAGCCTCGAGCGAAGAAAAGTGATGAAAGCATTGGGGGCCGATATCGTCTTAACCGAGCCGCCCAAAGGCATGAAAGGTGCTATCGAGAAAGCCAATGAGATTGTCGATGCCGACAAAGACACGCACATTTTATTGCAACAATTTGAAAACCCTGCCAACCCCGCTATTCATGAAAAAACAACCGGACCTGAAATATGGAACGATACGGATGGTCAAGTTGATGTATTTGTCGCAGGCGTTGGAACTGGCGGGACTATCACCGGCGTAAGCCGTTATCTAAAAAATACCAAGGGTAAAGCCATCGTGACTGTCGCCGTTGAGCCGAAAGACTCTCCAGTGATTACCCAAACACTAAATAATCAGGAAATAAAAACAGCCCCACATAAAATTCAGGGGATAGGCGCGGGCTTTATACCCAAAAACCTCGACCTCACGATGGTTGATCGTGTAGAAACTGTTTCTAACGAAGAAGCGATGCAATTTGCGCATCGGCTAATGAAAGAGGAAGGTATTCTCTGTGGCATTTCTTGTGGGGCAGCCGTTGCAGTAGCTTGCCGACTGGCAGAAACCGCTGAGTTTAAAGACAAAAACATCGTGGTAGTGTTGCCTGACTCTGGCGAGCGATACTTGTCCAGCCCATTATTTGAAGGCATGTTTACCGAAAAAGAAATGCAACAGTAATCCCATTTGCAGCAAATAAAAAAACCAGCGCCCCAGCTGGTTTTTTTATTCTTAGTAGCCCCTGCTATTACTTTTTATCATCATCGTCCGGCAGACCATCGGTTTCAGATATATCAAAGTCTTCGAGGTTAAATTCCTCGTCGTCGTCATCCGCTTCGTTTTCGGCAAGAATTTCATCGGCGATATCATCCGCCGTTTTACCATCCACGACATCTTCTTCCTCTTCTTCCGGCTCCATACCCAACTCGGCCATCACAGAGTCGACATCAACTTCTTGTTCTGGCTCTACCTCTTCTTCAATCACCGGAATATCTTCTTCTATTTCTGGCTCAGGCTCAGGCTCTGGTTCGGGTTCGGGCTCTGGCTCTGGTTCGGGCTCTGGCTCGGTGGCTTCGGCCACCATCTGTTCCAAGTCTACACTGTCATCCTCTTCAGGAATGGCAATTTCATCTGGCTCTTCAACAAAGTCCAGTTCATCTTCGATTTCCTCATCAACCACTGGTGCAGCAACTGCAACCTCTTCTGGTGGCTCATCAATTTCTGGTTCATCAAAAATGGCCCCACCTTCATCGTCATCATCATCTTTGACTTTATCTTTGCTTGCCTTCGAATCTTTTTCAGGCGCTGTTGCCCCGCGCTTTTTGAAAAGCCAGAACGCGAATCCACCACCCAGCAAAAGCACACCACCAACCGCTGCGCCTATAATCAACCAAAGCGTCATGTCTGCGCTGTCTTCTACCGGTTCAGCGACAATTTCTTCTTGCTCTAATTCGGCCGGTATTTCAATGGGCGCAATGGTCTCTTCTTCTGAAGGCTCTGGTTCAGGTTCGGGATCGGGTTGTGCTTCAGTCACCTCTTCAGCTACTTCCGCCTCTTCAGGCTCGGGAACGGCAACAAACTGTGACCCACCCACTTCCATCGGGAAAACTGCTTCAAACCGTCGCGGCGCAAACTGAAAGACATTACCCTCTTTTGTATAGCCCTTAACTTTCATATCGACTTGATAAGTGCCATCGCCTTTTGTTGGCTCTATCGCTAACTCCCATCGCCCCTTATCTTTAACCACTGGAATTGTTTTAATAATGTTGCTGGCATCTGGCGCTTTGATCTTCGAAACAATCGTCGTTTTCGAGATATCAATGGAGTCACTCAGAGGCGTGATCACCAGGTTGTAATAAGGCTGGGCATCGGTATCGACACGTGCCAGTTCGACATCCAACGGTGAGCGCAGGTTTATTATCTGACGGCTTTTACGTTTAAACGTCTTACCATCCACATAGACATTCACTTCATACTGGCCAACAGTTTTCAGCTTGCTGATGGTATCGCGAAACCGACCGTCAGCAGGTGGCATATCCGGGTCTGAGAGGCGCTTGGTACCAGACTTTCCATCTTCCGTTTTAATGTTTAAATCAACCTCTAACAATTTTAAGAAGTCCGCATTGGTCAGGGGCACACCATCTTCTTCAAAATAAATGTCAACGTTCAATAAATCACCGGCGAAAAAGTTTGCAGGTAAAGGCGCAACATTCATCTTTAAATTACTAACAACCGTCACCCGACTATCTGGCAGTAACTCCGCGTCAATTCTCCAGGTGCCTTCAAACGGTTGTCTCACGGTAATAAGGTCATAACCAGTATCCTGATACCAGCTCACGTAATCAGGTTTATTCTCATATCCATAACTTTGATTATTGGGCTCAATCAGCTGCGTGGCTTTACTACCTTCTTTTTTGAAGATTAACGCCGTCAACTCTTCGACGCTGGAATCAATATCAAATGAATTGCCTTCTAAAGGCACTTGTTCGGCGGGCACTGCCTGGTCAAACGCTTGTACAAATATACGGGTCAGATCTTCTGGCGTTTCGGCAATAGCCGCAACGCCCCCCGTATCAACTGACATTTTTTCAAGCAATGGCATGTCTGCATTTCTGGACAATGCAATAGTATGTATCTTTGCACCTTTTTCTTTAAATCTTTTGGCTATATCAGTCAGGATTCGCTCTCGCTCTTGAGAGTTTTTCACCGGATCTTTATCAATATCGACCATGCCGTCAGTGAGCAAGATAAAATGAGTTCTGGAAAAATCAGCACCTTTTGTAAAGTCATCACTAGACTTTTCCAGAACACCACCAATATTGGTGTAAAGGGCGACTGAATTGATTTCCTTCGCTTTTTTCTTGGCGTCTTTGCGCCATTTTGCATCCACTTTTTGATGCTTTACCAACATATTCACATACTGGCCAAAGGTCCAAACCCCTGCTTCGTCACCATCGGGAATAAGCTCGGTTAGCAAGTTTAAAGCGGGCACTCGCAAATTATTCGGATCGTTTTTTTTCATGCTTCCGGATATGTCAATAAGCACGCGCACATCAGCGTTCTCCGCTGCTACCGGAAGTGAAAACAGTGTAAAAAAAGAAACGGCGAGAAGTGGGCACAAATGCCGAAAAGTAGCGGTAAGAATGTCGCGCATTGTTCTTCCTATAAGTGATAAGAAAGCCATTGCGGACAAAAGAGAGGATGATCCGCAAAAAACCTGTTACTAAGCATACAATTAGTTATAGCAGGTTTTACAACAAGAACAACGCGACATTAAACAAGAGGAGTTAATAGATGCTTCTTACTTATTGATATTTATATCTTTTTATTCGGCCGCCTGCATATGCAGAAGTTTCCGGATGATAAACTCTAATTTTAGCCCCAACAGAATAACCACGATGCCTATCAACATCGCAAAACCAGCCTGCTGCGCTAACTCGTAATTACCAAGAACGTATTCATAAATACCCACTAAAAACGCGGGTGCCATCCAGTCTTTCTCTGCAGAAACAACAACAGGGGTAAACAAAACCACAACCAGCGCGGCTCTTAAAAAACGACGCAGGCCATTAAAGCTTATCCATCGCGTACAACGCCAAAAAACCAGGCACATACCCACGCTACTGAGCAAATAAAGCCCCCAGGCAAGAAGGTAATTAAAGGCGGCGTTAAACTCGAAACTCATTGTGCAATTTCCTCTTTAGCGAGAACCGGCAAGGGTATGTTGAGGTTAATATGGAACAGTAGCCGTAACGGTTCTAGAGATTATCGATGATATGGTCTTCCCAGTCTTCCTCTGGCACCAACAATTCGCTTATCACTTTATTCTTAATCGATATCTGTGCGGCATGCACTGTCTCTTTTGTGCCCGATATAAGCGGGTGCCACTCCGGCAGGTCGTTACCCTCGTAAACCAGCTTATATGCGCAGGTACCAGGCAACCAGTCTATCTGGGATAAATCATCTGGTTGTAGCCAAATACAAGCAGGCACGTGTTTATGGCGATCTTTATATACGGTGCATGAGCATTTGTCTTCATCAAAATACTGGCAAACAACATCTGTGTAAAAAACATTACCTGTGTCTTCGTCTTCCAGCTTTTGCAAACAGCATCGGCCGCACCCGTCACATAATGACTCCCATTCATCGCGACTCATTTCATGAAGCGTTTTAGACTTCCAAAAATGGGTTTTAGCTGCCATGGTTATTCCGGATATGAGGATCCAGCCCCTGACTGATGCGATGTTCGGCTAGCAGATTGTTTTCGTCTGCTGGCGGCAACTGTAAATAAAAGCCCTTTTCCTTAATGTCAGCCAGAACCTTATTTGCTTCCGCGCGCCCCAAATTTCGCTCTGGTGTCAACAACATATCCATTACATGCAATGGTGTTCCGAAAATACCTTTGAGGGCATCAGGTAAGTTTTTAACGCCACTTTTTTTATCGACGTATAAAAACATTTCAGCCTTTTTCGAGCTTTTGTAGACAGAACAAATCATTTTATAGGTGGTCATAGCACTCATCATGGTAATTACAGAAAACAAATTATACTGCAAACTTGCACGCAAACCTAAGAGTTAACCGAACTACCAAACTCTGCTGCTATCTGTTGTTGCAATGTGTCTTTCACGAGATCACCAATAATCGTTCCACGCCATCCAAGCAGTTCTTCTGCAAGCACAACTTTACGACAGTCGTAAGACTGGAGAATGGTTTTTTCCAGCATCTTTTTATTGGCGAGAATCTCGAACGGAATAGATACCTCTTCAGACTTTCTGGTGATTAGCTTTTTCATCTTTTTATAAAGCAATTGCTGATTACTATCGAGCGGCCGCGATATAAGGGGCAGCGAATCCCAATTGACGTCTTGGGCCGCGGCGCTACTTAGTGCGGCGAGTATCTCATCAGATTGCTTTCTAATAACCCACGGCTTTTGGCAGTGTATTTCATTCAGCTCAGCTGTATCTTTGGGTAAAACTGTGGCTATTTCTATCAGGGTGTTGTCATCGATAATTCGGGAGCGAGGCGTGTTCTTACTTCTTGCCTTATTCTCGCGCCATATACATAGATACTTAAGCGCCTGCTGATTTTCTTTCGGCAAACGCCAACCACCCCTTAGTTTTAAGTAATAGTCGTCGATGATTTCAATATGGCTCTGAGATATCAAACGATCAGTATCTTCGTAAACGGCAGCCATACAGTTTTTTTCATTAAGTTCTCGGGCAAGGATGTTATACATTTGATGCAAATAGACAACATCTACGGCAGCGTACTTTTCCTGCGCCTCGCTTAAGGGGCGTGCTAGCCAGTTGGATCTTGTTTCCCCTTTTTCTATATCGATATCCAACAATTTTTTAACCAGCGCAGCATAACCCAACGAAAATCCCTTGTTACACAATACCGCCGCTATTTGCGTATCGAAGACCCTGGCCAGCCGCGCCCCCGCCGCGATTCTTAGCAACTCAACATCTTCACCTATCGCATGCATGATTTTGACAATCTCTTCACTATCCAGAATCGCCCGGAAAGGAGAAAAATCTGTAATCAGCTGTGGATCAAGAAAGAAAACCTGATCAGGGGTAGATACCTGGATAAGGGCTGGAATTGGGAAAAAAGTATTGGTACGCATGAACTCTGTATCAAGACCGATTAGTGGTAGCTGCTGCAATACTTCACAACATTCTTTTAGTTCAGCGTTTGTGCGCACCCAATGGTTCACATGACCTCTCTGTTGGCATTAAGCTTTGCCTGGTTGCATAGTTTATTGAAGTAAGACGTTCTCAATCTTTGAAGGGGGTAACTATAACGAGGATTGAACAATACCGTGCTCAAAGTGGCTTTCTGCCCTGAAATGCATGGGCCAAGGTCCCGCCATCTGTGTATCCAAGCTCACCACCGATGGGAATGCCATGCGCTAACCGCGTGACAAGTATCGACGAGCTACCAAGCAAATCAGCGATAAAATGTGCGGTCGCCTCACCTTCCACGGTAGGGTTGGTGGCAAGAATGACTTCTTCAACCTCTCCTTCTTTCACCCGCTGCATCAGCTGGTCAATGCCTATTTCATCCGGACCGATGCCTTCAATTGGAGACAAATGCCCCATTAGGACAAAAAACTTACCGTCATACTGGCCGACAGACTCTACAGCAAATAAATCTGAGGGTGTTTCGACCACGCAGAGCTTGCGGCTATCTCGCCGGGAATTTTCACACAGTGGACAAATATCTGTATCAGAAAACGTGCGGCAAGACTGGCATCTCTTAACAGACTCCATCGCCATGACCAGTGAATTTGCCAAGGCTAAGGCCCCGCTTCTGTCTCGCTCTAACAAATGCAGAGCCATGCGTTGAGCGGATTTTTGACCGACGCCTGGCAATACCCGCAGCGAGTTAACCAAATTAACAATACTCGGTGAAAATGACATTATCTACGTTCCGTATAACGGCGAAAAACTACTAAAATGGCATTTTAAAACCGGGAGGAATACCCATTCCGGCAGCCATACCAGACATTTTGTCTTTATTGGTCTGCTCGATGCGACGAACAGCATCATTAACCGCTGCCGCTAACAAGTCTTCAAGCAGTTCTTTTTCTTCAGTCATTACCGAAGGGTCAATAGACACTTTTTTAACATCATGCCGACCATTCATCACAACTTTAACCAAGCCTGCGCCTGACTCACCGGTCACTTCCATATTTGCGATTTGTTCCTGAGCCTTTTGAAACTGCTCCTGAATTTTTTGTGCTTGCTTCATCAGCTCGCCCATATCACCATTTATCACAGCTCTCTCCTTATTTGTGTTCTAGATTCTTTAACGTAAATCCATGCTTTGCAACTAAACCTTAACCTATCGGCTCAATCGTCTTCTCTAAGATAGTGGCATCAAAAAGTTGTACCATTTTTTGGACGTTACTATCTTCTTTTATTGATTTTACAGCAAGTTGAAGCCTTAACTCTTTTTCTTTGGCCCGTCGCTGGGAAGGGGTTTCGGTCGACGGCGTTTCACTGACAAACTCAACGTTAATAAGACCACCAAGCCTTTGTTGCAGTGCTTCAACGATCCTGGTTTTATGTTGATCGGTTAGTAGCCGATAGTTGCCTTCGTCAACGCTTAACCTGATATTCTGTTCGTGCCTGAAAAAGCCACAATTAGACGCAATATTAAGCGTCATTCCAGTCAAACCCAGTTCATCAATTCGACTCACCCAATCAAAGGCTGCTTCGTTAGCCGCATCTACAGACCCAGACGGCTCATCAAGCGCTACTTCGGTAAAAGTATCTGCATCGTTACCGGGCGAGTGCTCGGTTGCTAATTCTGCTGGAGAATTTGGTGTTTCTTCAACCGAGACCTTGCTTGTGGTCTCTTGCTTGTTTGGTGCTGGCGCAACACTGTCACTTACCTGGTCGGACTTTTTTTTTTGATATCCTTCGTTTTTTCCAGGTGCAGGGTATGATGCAAAGTCATCATAATCATCCGAATCTGACTCAGGTATATCCGTATATTCTGGATAATCATTGGCAAACGCCGGATGATCTGGCGGTGGCGATAAAAAATCATCCGTGGACGCTTTAGCAACCGGCTTACTGACGCCACCTTCTTGGGCATTTGCATGGGCGGTTGGGGCTGATGCAATAGCTGGTCGCGCAGCTGTGGTCGACGAATTGACCATTGGTGCATTCGCTTCCGCACGAGCAGTTATTTCGTCTTTAGCCGTGTTTTCAACAACGGATCGCTTAGTCTCAGCCGCCACAGAGGGAGCGACAGCCACCGGCTTCGTTGCATTTGCTGCTGTTTGTTCCCCCGGGGTGGCTATGTTATCCCTGTTCTCAAGGTTGTTCTGCTTAGCTGGAGCATTGTTCTGTTCAGCTGGGGCATTGTTCTGTGCGCTACGGTTCTGCAGTGGTTCTGCTTTCTTTTCAGCCTCACCGGCAACCTGGTTACTTTGCGTCAGATATTTATTCTGCGACGCATCGATGGCCTGCATTGGCTTAAGGTCATCTTCAGACTGAACATCCGGACGAAATGCAATCATTCTTAGCAACACCATCTCGAAACCGGCCTGCCGATCAGGTGTAATTGCCAGGTCTTTACGACCAATAAGCGCGATCTGATAAAAGATTTGTACATCTTCTGCGGTAAAACGTCTGGCCAGATCAACAATATCTTGCTTATCACCCATGGTATTGTCAGTGGCGCCAGGCACAGCCTGCTCAATAGCAATACGATGAAAAACGGAAATTAACTGTGCCAGAACACTTTCATAGTCTGGCGAAAACTCAGCGATGTGTTTAACCGACTGCAATAATACGCGGGCATCAAGGCTGCCAATTGCTTCAATTAACGCCAATACCTGTTTATGGCCAACGGTGCCGAGCATTTCACTCACTTGCAGCTCTCGAATTTGCCCGTTGCCGTATGCAATTGACTGATCCGTTAAACTAAGCGCATCTCGCATACTGCCATCTGCAGAGCGCGCCAGCAGCCATAAAGCCGTCTCGTCATAGGGAACCTGCTCTTGTGACAGGATGTGACCCAGGTGCGAAACAATTCGTTCGGGAGCCATATTCTTCAAATTAAACTGCAGACAGCGGGACAATATAGTCACCGGCAGTTTTTGTGGGTCAGTCGTGGCCAATAAGAATTTTACATGTTCAGGAGGCTCTTCGAGCGTTTTCAACAGGGCATTAAAGCTTGATGTTGAGAGCATGTGCACTTCATCGATGAGATAGACTTTAAAACGGCCTCGTGTGGGTGAGTATTGGACGTTATCCAACAGCTCGCGCATATCCTCCACTTTGGTGCGTGATGCCGCGTCTATTTCGATCAAGTCAACAAAACGACCTTCGTTGATCTCCCGGCACACACTACAGACGCCACAAGGCTTGGCAACAATGCCCGACTCGCAATTAAGACACTTTGCCAGAATACGCCCGATGGTTGTTTTACCAACGCCCCTGGTACCAGTGAACAAGTAGGCATGATGTAACCTTTTGTTTTCTAGAGCATGTACTAATGCTTTGAGTACATGCTCTTGCCCGACCATTTCCTGAAAAGATTTCGGTCGCCACTTGCGGGCTAACACCTGATAACTCATTAAATAGATTATCCCTATGGCAGCATTTTTAAAAATTCACCGACGAACACGCGTCAACTGGATTTGATCATACGGCATATATTGAGGCCGTTGCATAGTTTATATGAGCTTGCGTCAAGATGAAACGAACGAACAGCCAATCAAAGCTATTTAGCCATGCGGGTCAGCATGACAATAGTGAATAAACCTAAGCACTCGCCTTAAACATTTTTGCACCAATGCTGAATCATAGGTTTGAACGAGTTCTGGTGGTAAGCCCCCCATTTTGAGCTTTCGTATTGTGCCAGTTAAATAAAACACCCTATTTTGACCTGATTTAGCATCGACTTTGACCACCATAAAGCTGTATCTATGTTTAGTCTGAAAAACAAAAATAAGATCTCAGGATTACAACCATGAATCATAAACCTACCCTGCTATTTGCTGGGGCCGTGACGCTGTCGCTGCTCTCCTACGTTGCATACCATCATCTTTCGGCTAACGATAATAATGAGGCGCAGTTCACCCCGGCCACCGGCGTTAGCACGCAACCTGCTTTATCGGCAGAACACCACCATGACAAGCTTCTCTCGCAAAAAGTATTGAACAATCAGTTACCCGCTACGTCTGCGAACCTCGACGAAGACCAAATGGCCATGCCCGATGAAGATAACCCGTATGCAACCGAAGCCGTTAAAGCCCAATTAATGCAGATTGCGGATATGTATGAAGAAGCCAGCCGTTACCCTGCATCCTCTCAGCCTATTACCTCTAAAGAAGATTTAAAGCGCTTTCTTCCACCTGAGGAATCTGCTACTGAGATGCCATTCCCCCTCGAAAATAGCGCGACACCAGTGGTGCTATCAGTAAAGCTTGCCAAACGGCAGGTTTTTGAAGGCCAACCCGTTGAAATCAGTGTTGCCCTTAAAAACTTACCAGCCTCCCCAACTGTTTCTGCCAGAGCGACGATTACCGCCATGGATGGAACAACGCTGTGGGAAACCCCTTTGGATGAAGTCGCGGCCGCAAATAGCAAAGCCAGTTTTACCGGTAAAATAGATACCGATTCTGGCGTGGCGAAAAACTGGCCACCAGAAATGCAGGTTCTGGTAACCGTTGATGTTGATGAGCATCGATTAATCAGCTCTGTTCCCCTGCGTTTTAACCCACCGTCAGCTTTGCTAACAGACGTAGAATCCCCTCTTCAATCAGAAGCCTATCTTAAAATACCGCTACGTTTTTCAGTGCAAAACCCTGGCTATTTTTTTATCAGCGCGAATCTGTTTAGCGCAAGCACTGGCGAGCCGGTCGCACATCTCGAAGGGCAAGGCCGGATGAACCATCCTAAAGAGCGCCTGTTTCTTGATGCACATGCCACTGCATTGCAAGTCTCTGGTGATGAAGGCCCATATATTCTCAAAAATGTTTCGATTACCCGTGCCGCCGAAGACAATGAGGATTACGACCTGGCAGGTATGAGCATACAGGATGAGTGGCCCATAGACGGCTTTCACTTCGATAGTTACGACAAAACACCCTATGTGGACGAGCTTGCACAAGAGCGCACTGAGTTTTTGCGTAAGCTGGGACAATTGTAACCAGCGGGCAAACCTGTCTGCAATGAAACCCAAGTTTATTACCGTCAGTAAGAAAAGAACACGCACATGCTGTGCTTGTGGGGAGCCGTAACGAGATGGAACTCGAAAACAAAAATAAAAGAGACTCAATCACGAAGGACAATAAGAATGAACAAAGCCATTATAAAAACAATCATCTGTGTCACCTTGCTTGGAATGACAGTCAGCGCACAGGCAAAACTTGCTGGTAAAAACGTCGTATTAGTGCACGGCTTTCGGTCGACTGACTTAAAAAACTATCCGAATGACAGCTCACTGCAATCACTCGCTAATAGTTACTGGTCGGCATACTGGGGAAGCAGGGCTGAAGCCAAGCTTTACTGGTCGTCGGCAGATAGAATCTCCGGGGGAATAAAAGACAAAATAAAGGCGCAAATAACTACCCTGGCTAATAACGGTACCTGCAGTGCCGGTTGCGTTATCGTTACTCACTCAACGGGTGACCTGGTTACACGATATGCTCTGCAAAATCTTGGTGCCTGGGGCATAAGTACCTCAAAATTCAAAGTTCTGGCCGTGCTTGACTTTGCCGGTGCTGGCGGTGGCACAGAAATGGCAGACGTCGCCGTTGGAGTCTCCGAAGGCAGTGGCTGGGTGAACAGCGTACAGAAATCTGCGGTGAACACTTTTATGGGCTTTACTCCTGAAAAAGGGAAAATGGGTGTAATGTATGATCTCCAGCCCAGCAATGCCCGCAACACCGCCACAGCCAACAGTAGCTATCCCAGACTTCGTTTCGTGGGCACTGGCTGGGAATATGCAGGGGTAACTAAACCTTTTATCAAAGGTATGGATGACTCGGTTGTACCTGTACATAGCGCTTGCGGTGCACCCACCAACGGTGATTACGACTCTTGCAGCCGAAGTGTCGCGAACAACGGTAAAATTCAGTCTGTATCGAAAGCGCCATCGTCTTTGTGGTACAACCATTACGCTGTCTTGATGGGTGAGAAAACCAACCATGGTGGCGCGATTAACAATAGCACCGGTAACGAATTTACAACGGTAAGCAATAACTTTACTAAAAACGGCATCACAGTAGACTTTGCTACCACCACGCAAACGAAATGGTGGAGCGGCGGCAAGCAAGTACGCTGGGTAGATGGCGGCTCTAGCACAAGCATGTCAAACAAAGTCTATACAACGCTTAATAACTAACGCTTTTAGCGCTCTGCCGGTTACAGAGGCACAAAGTATTAAAATGGCAGCGACAATAGCTGCCATTTTTTTTACCAGTCCATTTCCTCTTCGCGATAAATGCATGATAACCCCGTCACAGTGTTGAGTACTTCCTTGCTAAATCAACCTGTAAGCTCCCAATTTACCCTATTTTTACACAGCGCTAGAGAACAATTTTTGTATCGTGTATCCACTGGCTGATACCAGTTAAAAATCAAAATATAACAAAACAAATAAGCCCAAATGGAGAATAATAATGAAACGCCTGAACAGCAAAATAATTGCCTTTACAACGCTTTTTATAAGTGCGTTTTCAGCGAGTGCTGAAAACTACAGCAATATGTATGTATTTGGAGACAGCCTGTCAGACACTGGAAACCTGCAAGCCGTTACGCAAGATCCAGCCATTCCTGGTAGATTTACCAATGGGCCAGTCGCTGCAGAAGTTATCGCGAATGCATTAGGTCTAACTTTGACTAACTCCTACCACCTGCTTGGCGGCGCACTGCCTTTTGGCAACAACTATGCTATTGCCGGTGCCAAATCTGTCGACGAGGATGGCGACGAAAGTACGCCGGATATCAACTTGCCAACACAGGTAAACGCATTTTTACAAATACATGGAGGCAATGCGCCTGCTGATGCGCTCTATGTCATTTTAATAGGTGGCAACGACATCAGGGCGGCCAGGGGAATAAGAGCGGCTGGGCTGCTGGCAAACACGCAAGAAGAAAGACGTGCTGCACGGCAGGCTGCAAATGAATCTCTGCAAACCGCCGTCGACTCTGAAAAAGCTCAAATAATGAAACTTATTGCCTCTGGCGCCAAACACATTATGGTAGTGAATGCTCCAGATATAGGCGCCATACCTGAGACGGACCTGGTTGCAAGCCAATTGTTAAGTGCCGCAGAAAATAAATCTGAGCAAAAAAAGGTTGCCCGTTTGCCGGCCATCACATCTAAACTCTCGGCAAAATACAACCAGAAGCTTGCCCGTAAGATTGGTCAAATTGAAAGACAGTCCGGAATAAATATTGTTGCCTATGATCTGCTAGGTTTTTTGACCGAGCAAATCGATGCCGCTGAAGATTTCGGGTATAGCAATGTTGACGATGCATGCATCTACGTGTTTTCGGCTGCTGGTGCAGTGAATCCAGAATGCGCAGATTTCCCAACCGCTTCAGGCTTCTTGTTTTGGGATGAAATACACCCGACCACCAAAGCACACCAAAACGCGGGAATTGATATCGTGCAAATGCTACTGGGCAACTAAACTGCTGTCGACAATTGGAAAGGAGAGTCGTTGCTCTCCTTTTTCCTCTACTGACACTGTCCGTACCAACATTTAAAAAACTCGTCTCCAGGTAATGGTCGCGAGAAATAATACCCCTGATAACTGCCACACCCCCGACTCAACAAGAATACTCGCTGTGCCTCGGTTTCGACCCCTTCGGCAATAACGTGTAAGTCCAGATTTTTAGCCATAGCGATGATTGTCTCAACAATAACCGCATCACTGGCGTCTAGCGCAATATCACGCACAAAGCTTTTGTCTATCTTCAGCTGGCTAAGCGGGAGCTTTTTTAAATAACTGAGCGATGAATAGCCCGTCCCAAAATCATCGACAGAAATTGCCACACCAAGAATCTTGAGTTCAGACATTTTTTCGACAACGTCATCAAAATCTTGTACAAAAATCCCCTCTGTCAATTCTATCATCAGCATTTGAGGGAGGAGTTTGGCTTCCTGTAACGCGGTTTTGACGACCGTAACAAAGTTCGGTTGCCAGAACTGCTTGTTACTGACGTTAACGGACACATGGGACAGCGGCATACCGGCATCCAGCCAATCACGCATTTGAACGCATGCCTGTTTTAGCACCCATTCCCCGATGGGCACAATCAAACCTGTTTCCTCCGCTGCCGGTATAAACTCCAGTGGCGAAACCAGGCCTTTGACAGGGTGATTCCAACGAATCAGCGCCTCTGCAGACACGGCCTTTCCATCAACATCCACCTGCGCCTGATAGTAAAGCTCGAATTCCAATCCCGCGACAGCCTTGCGCAGCTCTTTTTCTAACTCGAGCCGGGCACTTGCTGACTTTTTCATGCCCGGTTCAAAAAAGTTAATCGTATTACCACCGCCATCTTTTGCTAAATACATCGCCGTATCAGCTTGTTGAATATAGTCATTTACCTGTAAGTCTTCATCAGGGTAAATCGTCACCCCCATACTTGCTGAACAATAGTGAATGGTACCAGTTAGTTCGTATGGTTCGTTTAACGCATCCCGGATGCGGCTCGCTACGTTAAAGGCTTCGTTTGCGGCGATTTCCAGACTACTGCAATTGCAATCCATAACCACTACAAATTCATCTCCCCCTAACCTTGCTGCGGTATCCATATCACGTAAAGCGGCTTTTATTCTTCCTGCAGCTTGAATAAGTAACTCATCCCCCAGCTGATGGCCAGCTGAATCATTCAAAAACTTGAATCGGTCCAAATCCATAAATATGATCGCACCAAACTTATTCTGCCTTCTCGCAACAGAGATCATCTGCTTTAACCGGTCTATCAACAACCGTCGATTGGCCAACCCCGTCAACGGATCATAGAATGCCAGTTGCGTAATACGGCTTTCGTTCTCTTTTTTCTCGGTAATATCAGAGCAGGACATCAATATTGCTTTGTTGCTCTTATAGTTCACCTGTATGGCCGATAACAAAACCCAAATATCCTTACCATTAACCTTCGGCAAAAAGACTTCTATGCCTGTCAACTCCCCCTTTGTTTGCAATTCTTGTAACAGCGTCTCGCCAGATTCCGCGTCGCGATTTTCCCGCAGCAGAGTAAAACTGATACTGTCAGGAGCCGCTAACAATAAATCTTCCGATTTTTTGTTGGCGAACAGTAACGCCCCCTCTTCCCTTTCTACTATCACCACCATCGACGGTATCGAATCCAATGCATTGTGCAAATCAGTTTCACTCTGCTTCAGTGATGCTATCTGCTCATCAATGCGTTGCCGCATGGTTAGATAAGTCTGCGCCAATACTCCAACTTCATCGTGTCGGTCCAGAGGGAGCAATGCCTTACTCTGCTCGACATCTGCATTCTTTCGAATGGCAGTTATCACCTTATTGATCGGTGAAGTAAGCAGCCGAGACAGCATAATTGAAGCGAAAAACGATACGATAACAAAGGCAAACACTATTTCTAACGTGGCAGTACGAATCTGGGTGGTGATCGGAAGTAAACTGCTTACAGGTAGCCGCAACCCCATAATATAAGGAATTGCCTTATTGTTAGTGCCAATAAAAACTTTGGAAAATGCAGCGATTTCATTACTCTCACCGTACCCTCCACCGATGACAATGCTCTTGCTATTGGTCTTTATGAAGCTTGATAACTCGGGATATTCAAGGCCAATAACAAACCGATGCCCGCGATCCAGCCCAAAAGTCTTGGAAACATCTGGATGAATCAGCATATCGCCTTCAGGCCCGGCAAGATAAAGATCGGTGTCATCTCCTGCCCCAAGCTCTAGCTGCTCAAAGAGCTTATTTAACGCCAAACCAATAGTGATAACCCCGACCGCGATATCCGCACCGTTGAACACAGGAACGGACACTTTCATGGTTGGATTATTCGCCTCAATCACACTAGAGCTCTCTTGCCTGAGATTGACATTAGAATAGTAAAACTCGTTCGCACCTAAAATGCGGGCCTTGTATACATAGGGTACATGCCCTTTTTCTTTTAGCCGCTCTGGCGTAACAGTTTCAATACCATCTGACGTTCGGTTTACTCTTACCAGCTCTTTGCCATAATTGGCAAACTCGATAAAGCTAATATCCAGGTACTCGGGATGAGATTCGACAAAGTCGCGAAAGACAATCGCCAAATCATCCAAACCACCTTCGCGACGAGTCTTTTCTGGCGCGGATGAATGCGGTGTGGTGTGCCCTGTCAAACTGGACAGATGCGACAGCACGGTTAAGTCTGACTCAACCCTTTCCATGCCCTGTAAGAGTCTCGCGGCCAATATATCAACTGTTTTAACAAGATCGTGCTTATAACGATCCAGTACCAGTTGTCGGTTTTTGTTAAAACTGCTATAGCCCATTAATGCACTGAGGGACACCGCACTGATAAAAAACCATATGATTAATTTGGTTGATATTCTCATTGATGCATGACTACTTAAATGACTCCGGAGCATCCCCCGCTCTGATTCTCATCCAGAGATCTGCTCTTTCTTCTGGCTTCAGCAATTCTTCCAGCCAGATTATTCTATCCCGACTATCTTGCCCTACCGGTTGCTCAATGGTGTTCATCAAGCCCTGACGCTGTGTTAGCGCCTGCCCCACCTCCTTGGTGAGCATGTAATTTATCCATTCATGAGCGATCTTGGTGTTTTTCGATGCTCTGCTGATAACCCAACAATCCAGCCAGGCAAACGCGCCTTCCTCAGGAATGACATAACCAATATTTAGACCGGCTGCTTGCATTTTTCTTACTTGCTGAGCGCCATAATTTGCATACATTAACACCGCTCCCGAGTCACGATAAATGCGCAGGGCTTCATCAGGGTCTGAGTAAAACGTTAAAATGTTGCGTCTCAGGTCCACAAGCTTTTTTGCTGCCTGAACAAGTTGCACCGAGTTCATAGAAAAGGGGTTATTAAAACCCAGCGCCTGAGCTGCTATCGAAAAATTATGATTACTGGCATCAAATGCCAACACTCGGCCTTCATAGCGACTGTCCCACAGGCTTTTAATAGATATGGGCGGCTGCGCGATTTTGTCTTTGTTGTAGATGATACCCATTTCAGAATAGGTATAAGGCACTGCATATTGGGCGTCAGATATAAAAATAGTTTCTAACTGTTTTACATCACGAAAGCGGGGTAGTTGAGCCTGAATATTGGGAATGTGTTTAGGGTTAATGCTTGCAACAAGCCCCTTTTTTAAATAACGCTGTAGTTCAGCGGTGTTTACCGCAAAAACGTCATAGCCGGCACTGTTGTTGATACTGATTTTATTCCAAAGATCATCATCAGAGCTTACATAGGTAACACTAACATTTGTTCCAAACTCCTTTTCAAACTTTTCAACAATGTCAGTATCCGCATAACCAGGCCAGGTTAATACACGAAGCTCATCCCTCTGAGGTTCAGCCATACAAACCGCTCCAGCACTAAGCCCTACCAGGCCGAGTATTGTAAATATGCGCTTCAGAGCTGCCAAAGCATATGTTCTAACCATAACCGCTTTCCTTTCAAGGAGATCACTAACTTCTGCTAAAGCAAAAAAGTTATGCTATTTGGGAGTTAGCATTAAATATAGCGTCATATTGCCAATATAGGCAGTGAATCCGCTCGTGCAATCAGACGAAAATAATTTCTGAGGCACTTCAATGAAAAACACGAAGGCTATCTCAGGCAGGAAAATATAGGCATTGTTAATTTAATTTTAAAAAAACGAGCTATTTGAGTAGAAGGGACTGGAAATTATAGACTATCAGCACCCAAAAAATCTATATATCGTGCATAAAACCCACAAAACATACTATATGTTCATATATATGAAATTTTTATAACAAATTCGACTTTGACACATTATTTAAATAAACGTATAAATTACGGGACAAAAACAAAAAAGGTCCTATTGAGATGATGCAATCTATAATTCGAGACTATAGCGAGAAGCGTGATTTTATTCGTATGAAAATTGATACGACTATTACGTTAAATATGAAAGACCAAAAGAAAAGCGTCACCGGTATCTGCAAAGATCTCAGTGGCACAGGTATGTTAATCGAAGTGAATGAAGCCATTGCCGAAGGAACTGAACTTCAGACGTCTTTACCATCGAACAACGCCGCATTTCCAGCGTTGGAAACAACGGTAAAAGTCGTCAGATGCAGTGAAACAGAAAATGGTAATTATTTACTGGGTACTGAAATACTTAAAGTAGATGGTTGAATAAAAAACGGCACTTTTCGGAGTGCCGTTTTTTTCGGTAACAGAATCAAGGCGTTGATCTACCCTTGCAGGTTTTTACTGCTCACAATGATACCGTTGTTGTCGGCGTAGACGAAGTCGCCCGGTTTAAACGTGACACCAGCAAAGTTTACCGTAACATTTAGGTCACCAATGCCTCTTTTATCCGTTTTCATTGGGTGCGTACGCAAAGCCTGAACACCCAGGTTAGTTTGTGCTATGACATCAACATCCCGAATACAGCCATAAACGATAATACCTTCCCACTGGTTCTCTGCCGCTTTCTCAGCGAGCATGTCACCCAGCAATGCTGCTCTTAAAGACCCGCCTCCGTCCACGACCATGACCTTACCTTTACCAGGTGTTGCCACTTGCTCCTTAACAACAGAGTTATCTTCAAAGCACTTAACGGTGACGATTTCACCACCAAATGATTTTTTTCCGCCATAGTTGTTAAACATTGGCGCTACTACCTGAATAAACTCAGGAAACTCATCGCACAAATCAGGTGTAATTATCTCCACGTAACAGCTCCTCTATCTTTGTTATCAAAATATGTCATTGCATATCTTTTGACTGAATCGTCACAACCTTTTGCTTTTGCCGGTCGCCCGATCGCACTCGCATGGCTTCTTCAACCATCTTATTGGCAACATTCTCAGCATCGATTGGAGCAATGTTGGCTAATCCGCCTACCATCACCGGCTTAAGAAAACCAAATATCTGGCCGCTAACTTTTTCTACAACTCGCTGCTCATCTCGATCACCAAGCAAAAGAGATGGCTGCATAATCGTTAGATAGGGAAACCCAAGACGTTTGAGTTCAGCCTCAAGTTCACCTTTCACTCGATTATAAAAAAAGTGCGAGCGTGCATTGGCACCAATAGCACTTACCACAAGAAAGTGTGTAGCCCCGGACTTGCGCGCACTCTCGGCGGCAATAACGGGTAACTCATAATCGACATGACGAAATTTCTGTTCGCTGCCAGCCACTTTCATGGTGGTACCTAAACAGCAATAGACATCAGTAGCCGTTAATCCTCGCATAACCTCTGCCAGATTAGACATATCATCAACAATATTCTCTAGTTGGCTGTGGGCTAGTGGCAACCGTTGCCGAGAAATAGCGATTACTTTTTGATACTTACCGGAATCTAACAGCCTCCGCAGCAGCAACCCTCCAATTAGGCCCGAGCCTCCTAAAACGAGGGCTACGGGTAATGCATCGATTTGTGGCGAAGGTTCGTTCATTTCGATTCTCTTTCAGGTTAACGAAAATATCAGGCGACTTGCCTCGCGGAACTATTCTGTAGCAACTCGATCCAACGAACCAGCTCGGGCCAAACACGCTCTTCTGCCAAACGCCCCAACAACATATCGATCTGATTAAAATTTTCAGCGGGCTTTGCAAAGGCGAAATGATGATGTGATTTATTCACACTGCCCAGATTATCAAGCAGGTTTCGGCTTTTTTTATCACCCACAGCATCTTTTGACTCGACACCAAACGTCGCCAAAAACGCAGGCAAGCTGACCATTGATAACCCTTGTAAATAATCAAACTTATCGCGGGATATCCATCCTCTGCCCGCCTGCCAGCGAAGAATATCTGCGACAAATCGTCCAGGCTCATTCTCCGGCCCAAAGCCATGCCGATACCCCTCAATAAAGGGTTTCTTCTTTACAATCCACGAACTGATCATTGCCGCCAGTGGCATGTTTAGTATCCAATGAAGTTTGTCAGACTGAGCACCAATTAGTGCCATGCCAGATAACGTGTCTTGGTCAATGTAATTTCTGGCAAGCGCGCCAGCAATAGCAAAACCACCCAACGAATGTCCTATCCAAACAGGTTTTTTTTGCGTCTGCTCTGAAACGAACGCATTGATGGCAGGCAAATCGAATGCAATAGCGTCGTCAAAAGTATTATCGTTATAAAAATAATTGACAGGTGAGCGCCCGTGCCCACGTAATTCGGGTAACCAAACCTGATAGCCGGCTGCCAGCAATTTATCTGCAAACCCCTTAATTCTGTGGGGCTGCCAAACCATCCGATTATTGAACATGCCATGCAGGCAAACAACGGGAGTTGTCGATTCGACAGCATCAACAGGTGATAGCTTGGTAACTGCAATTTCTGCGGATGTATCGCTACTATTTCCGGGTTTTAGCAGGTAGGAGTCTTCGTAAAATCCATGATGCAGCTCTGTCGCCATGAGCCGCACAGGAAAAAGCTTACTGCTACTTCTCATTTATCGATTGTCTTCCATAGTGATAAAGCGTTTTTTCCTGCTTTTAATCGCATTCCTGGCGGCAGAATTTAGGAGTTGTCTTACAGTACAACAACTCCCCACTGCTTTCGATTTTTATTCGGCCAGGAAAAACCAGGTATCGAGGACGGAATCAGGGTTTAGCGATACGCTGTCAATCCCCTGCTCCATCAACCATTTTGCCAGGTCGGGATGATCTGATGGGCCTTGGCCACAGATACCGATGTACTTTCCGGCTTTTTTACAGGCTTGAATCGCATTTGAGAGAAGTATTCTCACGGCTTCATCTCGCTCATCAAACAAATGTGCCACGATTCCGGAATCTCTGTCCAACCCGAGAGTTAACTGAGTTAAATCGTTAGATCCTATAGAAAACCCGTCGAAACACTCCAAAAACTGGTCGGCTAACAACGCGTTAGCAGGCAGCTCACACATCATAATGACACGCAAGCCGTTTTCACCGCGTTTTAATCCATTCTCAGCCAGCAAATCAACAACCTGACGGGCCTCCCCTACGGTTCTAACAAACGGCACCATGATTTCAACATTGGTAAAGCCCATCTCATTTCTAACTTTTTTCAGCGCACGACATTCGAGTTCGAAGCAGTCGCGGAACGAGTCAGAAATATACCGAGACGCGCCCCTGAAGCCTAACATCGGGTTTTCTTCATCTGGCTCGTAAATACTGCCACCAATTAAATTGGCATATTCGTTTGACTTAAAATCCGACAGTCGGACAATAACTTTTTTCGGTGCAAACGCTGCCGCCAGTGTTGAAATGCCTTCTACAAGCTTTTCTACAAAGAAATCAACAGGCTCGCCGTAGCCAGTTATTTTTCGTTCAACTGATTGCTGAACTTCTCGGGGAAGCGTCGCATAATTAAGAAGAGCCTTTGGATGCACACCAATCATACGGTTAATAATAAACTCTAACCGAGCAAGACCAACGCCTTCATTTGGTAATGATTGAAAATCGAAAGCACGATCCGGATTGCCGACGTTCATCATAATTTTGAATGGTAAGGGTGGCATTGAATCAACGCTATTTTCGCGCAGTTCAAAATCAAGCATGCCCTGGTAGATCAGACCCGTATCACCTTCGGCACAGGAAACGGTCACTTCCTGTCCATCTTGCAGTCGGTCTGTCGCATCGCCACAGCCAACAACTGCCGGAATACCAAGCTCACGTGCGATGATTGCTGCATGGCAGGTACGCCCGCCTCGATCTGTTACGATTGCAGAGGCTCGCTTCATTACCGGTTCCCAATCCGGGTCTGTCATATCGGTAACGAGAACATCCCCCTCTTTTACCTTGTCCATTTCGGTAATAGACGTCACAATTTTTACTGGCCCACTACCAATCTTTTGGCCAATACTGCGCCCTTCCACTAACACTTTACCCTTTTCTTTTAAGAGGTAGCGTTCCATTACTGCAGCAGAACTTCTACTCTTTACGGTTTCTGGTCGAGCCTGAACAATGTAAAGCTTGCCGTCGTCACCATCTTTCGCCCATTCAATATCCATTGGACGATCATAGTGTTTTTCAATAATCAGTGCTTGCCTGGTAAGGTTCTCGACTTCAACGTCGGAGATCGAAAATTGGCCCCGCTCTTCACTCTCTACTTTAACGGTCTCGACTGACTTACCGGCTGTACCATGATCGCCATAAATCATTTTAATAGCTTTGCTACCCAGGTTTCTTCGAATAATTGCCGGGCGACCTGCTTCGAAAGTGGGCTTATGGACGTAGAACTCATCAGGATTAACTGCTCCCTGAACGATCGTTTCTCCCAAACCATAAGACGATGTTATAAACACAACATCTCTGAAACCAGACTCGGTATCCAGGGTAAACATCACACCGCTTGAAGCTGATTCACTGCGAACCATTTTCTGAATACCAGCAGACAGCGCCACCAAAGCGTGATCAAAGCCGTGGTGAACCCGGTAGGAAATGGCTCTATCATTGAATAATGAAGCAAATACCTCTTTCACGGCGTGTTTAACGTTTTCGAGGCCAATAATATTTAAAAATGTTTCTTGTTGACCGGCAAATGACGCATCTGGTAAATCTTCAGCGGTTGCCGATGATCTTACCGCTACTGCCATGTTCTCGTTACCAGCCTGCAGTTTAACGTAGGCGCTTTCTAAGGCGGTATTCAATGCATCTGGAAATGGCGTGTCTGAGACCCACTGCCTAATTTGCGCGCCGGTTTTGGCCAGCGCGTTAACATCATTCACGTCAAGTGCTGCCAAAGCCTCATGTATTCGTTTGTCCAGGTCGTCTTTAGCAAGAAACTCGCGATAAGCATCGGCCGTGGTGGCGAAACCGCCGGGGACAGAAACACCAGCATTGGCCAGGTTACTGATCATTTCACCCAATGACGCATTTTTACCGCCGACATGTTCTACGTCATTCATTCCAAGGTCTTGAAACCAGGCAACGTATTTATCCAAAGCTTGTCTCCCTAATGCTATATCTACTGACTGTCTTTAATTTCTGGTTATTGCCATATATCCCTAATAGTGCAACTTTAACTTGCTATTAGTCTGGTCACAACGCATTCATCAGGTCGCAGACACAGGCTAGACATTACTATCCGGGAAGCTACTACAGTCTTTTGGCTGCAATAAAACTGACAAAAACCGGCGCTTGTGGCAATTAATCATCAAAAACTTTGAGGCGTAATAATACTCCATTGCCCAATCATTCACTAACCCCATAGCTATGATTTTGATAGTTTTAGTAAACATTTTTAACACTTAGAACACGCTAACTACTATCAAATTTGATATCAGTTATTTTCTAAATCCAAAATTTACGCTATTTTTCATCGCTTGGGCTCTCTTCAAATAACCGTCAAAGGCATTGTCATGAAGCGTACTGCATTTTTTATTTCCGATGGTACCGGCATCACTGCCGAGGGAATCGGGCAAAGTTTACTGGCGCAATTTGAAAATATCGAATTCGTTCGCATCACTATTCCCTATATTGATTCTGTCGAAAAAGCACGCAACGCAGTAGAAAGGATTAACAAAGCTGCTGAAGGCGATGACGGCAAACCGATCATTTTTGACACGCTGGTAAATTCTGATGTCAGAGAAGAAATTGCAAAAGCAAACGCTTTCAAAGTTGACGTTTTCGGAACGTTTCTAGCACCTCTGGAAGCAGCACTGGACACAAAATCTACCTATAAAGTTGGCAAATCACACTCTATCAACAAAAATACTGGCGCCTACGAAAAGAGAATTGAAGCAGTAAACTATGCGCTGGATAACGATGACGGGGCAAGAATACGCATGTACGATGAGGCCGACATTATTATCACTGGCGTCTCCAGAAGTGGCAAGACTCCGACTTGTCTTTATTTGGCGCTGCAATATGGCTTAAAGGCTGCCAACTACCCAATTACAGAAGAAGATATTAACGATCAAAAAATTCCGGCACCTTTAAAACCCTTCAAAAGCAAAATATTTGGTTTAACAATCGACCCTGAAAGGCTGGCAGTGATACGAAACGAGCGCAAACCAAACTCGCGCTACAGCTCTATTAAACAGTGTAATTATGAAGTCGAAGAAGTGGAGCTAATGTACCGCCGAGAGAGAATCCCTTACCTCAACACAACGGATTATTCCGTCGAAGAAATTGCAACAAGGGTGATGGTGGAAACCGGGGTTGAACGAAGAGTTAAATAAGCAGGCACTGACAAGAAGCAAATCAACGCCAAATGAGCAGCAAATATCTAATGATATTTGCTGCTTCTCCCAACAAAGCCGCTTTTATAACAGCTATAGAACGTGCAATTCCAGCCCTAATGCCTCTAACTCGGCCTGATGTGCTTCGTTTGACACCACACCAATGCTCGCTTCCGCTTTTAAATAGGTGGCACAAACACGTTTGAGATCATCCAGTGTAACTGCCAGTACACGTTTGCGGAAATGCTCACGCTGCGCATGAGTTCTTCCAAAAAGCTCATTGTGAAAAGCAGATTTCGCCTCGCCGGCTGGTGACTTGGGTTTATCAATCTGACTAACAACCCCCAGAATCGATTCTTCTAACTCTTGATACTCATGATCGTTATTAATTACCCAATCGATAGCTTTATCGAAATCGTTTAATGTTTCGGTCAGCCTTGGGTCTCGATACGAGTAGAAACGGAAAGCGGAAATCGCACTATCCTGGCCCGCACCACCACCATAGGCTCCGCCTTGCTCACGAACCGCTCGGTGCAAATAGCCGTTACGCATAAAATGCCCCAGCACAGACAATGCTGGCGCATCTGCATGCTCAACCGGCACTGTTTTATAAGCTTTAGAGCAGAAGTTAACCTGAGTGGATGTAATCCAGCCATGCTTCACTGATTCGCGAATCGCCGGTAATGAGAAACCTTCCTCTACTGCTCCGGTATCTGCACTCCACAACGCCGCAATGGTATCGACGCAGGTATCAAGTGACTCTGGCTCAGCAACAATTAAGAACTGACGCGCGCTTTTTGCAACTTTTTGGTGGATGGCTGTTAGAGTGTTACACAATTCATTCAACGCTGCCGGATCTTTAAGCTGATCATCCAGCTTTTTGATAGCAACAATTCCTAATAGCCCGCCTAACTGATAGGACATCTTCGCCGTGGGGCTCATTTTGCTGCAAGCAGCCCCCATCGCCAGAGCGTGACCATTTGATGTGACACCTTGTTCGCGCTTTGTGCGGATGTGAGCAACCAACTCTTTAATCCGCTCACTTTCATCAAATCGAACACTGGCAAGCACAGACTTTAACAATTCGGTTAAGGGTTTCTGGTTTCTTGCCAGTGCTTTTCCAGATAAGACTAAATAACCCTTTACAGCTTGCTCATCGTCAATTGCGCCCTTAATTGAGCTATAAGCGGTTATGCCACCAGTCACTGAAGATTGCCAATCCTGCATTTCCAGGTAGTCTTTATCAGCACAACCAAGCTCTGTCAGACAGTATGTATAGACAGGTAGAACTGATAACTCCGCATCATTTAATGCGGGCAGATCAATCACTAACTGCTGATAAACAAGACCATTAGTACCCTGCTTATAGGCGGTAATGGGCACATTCTTGGTTAATTTTTGCCCTTTCGATACAAATAGATGGTGCGGTACATCGGCGACTGTAACCTTGGGCAACAAAGTGTCATCATCCTTACGCAGCTGTCGCTCATTTAACAATGCCGCGCGGTTGACTATTAATTTTTTCTCAGCTTCTGTCAGTGCTTTTTTAATTTCAGCGAGCTTTGCGATCCTGTTTTGCTCTCGCCTTTTTTCCAGCTGTTTACAGGGTACCAAAGATAGTGTGACTCGGTGTGGATTATCAAGTAATAACTTGCGTACTAAATTTTTAATAAAATCCGGGTCGGCAATTTTCTGCCGCAGGCTAGCCAACACGGGCTCTAAATCTAACAATTCAATAGGATCACCACCATGTAAGGCCGGCGATAAGGCACCAAGAATCAACTGCAAGCCATAGGGGTAGCCGTCCCCGGAAACCTCTCGCTGACTTAGCTCAAGTTGATGCAACACAGCTTCAATACGATCCAAAGGAACGCCTTCATCAGCAATTTTTTGCAAAGTCGTTAAGACCAGATTTTCAATTTCAATGACTGACTCACTGTCGCAACCTTCAAGCCCACAAACGAAAGTCATTTCGCGATTAGAATCTTCAAGACCACATAACGGGCTTGGCGCGTGACCGAGGTCAGAGGTTTCTAGCGCTCGTTGTAACGGTGATGCACTGTTTTCAAACAGCACATTGGACAACAAATGCGCCTCCAGGTTTTCTTCGAGATTAAACGAATGACCTAACAGCCACCCCATCACAACGTGGGTTTTTCGCTCTTCGCTCTCGATTTCACTTAAAGGATAGGACTCACGCACCATAACTGGCGAAAAATAACGTTTTTCATCAGGAATACACGTGTCGATAACCTGCTTATCAAATCGCTTAAGTACCTGATCTTCAAACCGTTTCTGATGCGTCTCGGCCGGAATATCACCATAGGTCATAAAGACCGCATTACTTGGATGATAATGCTTTTTATAGAACGACTTTAGCTGTGCATAGGAAAGGTCTGGAATATGATCTGGTTCGCCTCCACTATTATGGTGATAAGTGGTAGAAGGAAACACGTACTTGGTGAGTGTTTGCCATAACTGGCTTACGGGAGAACTCATCGCCCCCTTCATTTCGTTATAGACAACGCCCTTGTATACGAGATCGCTTTCAGGGTTGTCTGGCTCGGCAAATTCGACTCTGTGACCTTCCTGGGCAAAATCAAGCTCATCCAGCTGAGAGAAAAAGACACTATCGAGGTACACATCAAGTAAGTTGTCGAAATCCTTTCTGTTTTTACTGGCAAATGGATAGGCGGTCCAATCGCTGCTTGTAAAAGCATTCATAAAAGTATTTAACGAACGCCGGATCATCATAAAAAATGGGTCGCGTACCGGATAGCGTTCACTGCCGCACAGCGCAGTATGCTCAAGAATATGAGCGACCCCGGTAGAATCTTTAGGCACCGTGCGCAAAGCTACCAAAAATACGTTTTCGTCATTATTGGCATTAATATGAAGATGCCGCGCACCTGTTTTCTTATGCTCGTATTCTTCAATCTCTACATGCAAAGATTCGATTTCTTTTTTTCTTATCAGGGTAAACGTCATATCCGTTGGCAGTCTCTCGTTAAAAAATTTATTAATGCGATTTAGTTTACTTAGGTTACAGTCTTCTTGCCATGCACTGGCAGCCTAATTCAGGTATTACGAACATTTTTTTTCATCGACGGGGATACCAGTACTTATTTGTCTGGCATTGTGTGCATCAAAGTCTGGCACCACCCGCTCGTAACCTTTAAATAAAGGTGACGAAACAAGAAAGTCGGCGCTGCTTTCGTTGCAGGCGATAGGAATATTCCACAATGTCGCCACCCGGAGCAGTGCCTTAATGTCAGGGTCATGAGACATGGGCTCCAGAGGATCCCAAAAGAAAATAAGAGCATCTATCGACCCTTCGGCGATTTTTGCGCCAATTTGCTGGTCACCTCCCAACGGCCCACTTTTGACCCGTAATATATCCAACCCTTTACCTAGGCGATCTTCAATCATGCGTCCTGTTGTGCCAGTTGTCACTAAACGTTTGTTTTGCAGGGGCAGTCGATGCCTGCTCACCCAATCAATCATTTTCAGCTTGCAGTTATCATGTGCAACTAATGCGAGGGTATTAACTTTTGTATGTTCAGTCACCGATGACATAACACTTCCATAATATTCACAATTAATGGTTTAAAATCACGATTTTAAAAGAAATTACGCTTTTAATAGCACTGGTTTATTTATTGAGTTGAAATAGATAGCTAAACTTAGAAGGTCGCCAGTATCAACTCGAAAGCACAGATTACGCAATATTTTTTGATCTTCAGTTAATGCATGCATCACTTATTGAAAGGAAATAACAGTGAATCAACAGGATGCGCCTATTAGTGCCATGCAACCCGAAAATGTATCGCTTAATGAGCAATACACCAGGCAGGCTGAGGCAGAAAGTGGCGATGTAAGCAACAAAACTAAAAAAGCAACCAAACCCAAATCAAAAGAGCGGTTATTAAAGAAAAGGCGATTACCATCAAGTGAGCAAATTGAAGCCTATTGGGTGGAACGCAAGCGCTACCTCGAAAAAATGAAGCGAATCCCAGAACTAAGAGGAAAGTACTTAAAAGCAATTTCTATTTACATGTTAAGGCGATTTCTGTGGTCTTTTGGATTTTTCCCGGTATTTCTATCTTTCTGGGTGCCATTGGTGCTTGCCAGATTCAACCCGGTTGCGATGGTGGCAGATATGCTTCCCGCGCTTGAACGTTTTGTAAACTCCAACCCGGAGGTGCAAGCATCGACAATAGAGACCATTTTTATTGCCTGGTTTTCGATAGGCTTCATATTTGCAGTATTCGACTTTGTACTAACACCTTTTAAGTCGCCCTACGAGTATGAGGCAGATGTACATATGCGTGCCTGGGAAGAGCTTCAAAACAGAAACGAGTCCCAACACTAGACCACAGAACTCTACTCTTTAACATACAAAGTGTGACCTTTTTTACAATTAAAGGAAAATCCTTGTAAATCAGTTACATTAATTAAACTTTGCAGCTAGTATTATTCGATATGGTTGTAAATTAAGAGGTACTACTTGCATGGTCGATGTCAGGCCCTTGCTATTTATAAACGCGCTTTGTTTCATGCTGCTACTTACTGCTGGCTTTGCGCGCGTTACGACAGACAAACACACTTCGGGCAGTGCTGTTCCACCCGTTTATACGCCTGCAGAAACAACACCGCCCCCTTCTGCCAAGCAGGATAGCCTAGCGGCGAAGATTACAGCACCCGCAGCCGTTGAAAATATCAGTGATGATAAAATCTTTGCTGATATTTCTCCTGTGCAAACCGAGCCAAGTGACAATATTACTGATTCATCTACTATTGAAACTAACGATACCGGCAATATTCAACAGCCAGTCGATACGCAAGCTGAACCGCAACCCCCAGAGATTGTGACCGCGCCAGTTTTCAATGAAGTAGAAATACCAGAACGACCAGTGGCAGACACCATCGAACCCAGCAAGCCAATTGCGGAGAAAGCAAGTGTTGGCGCCGCTGTAGCGGTGTATGCTAAAGAGCCGGTATCGCCAAAATCAAACTTGGGCAAGTTAACAATTCGGTCTAATGTTAATGGTGACACCGTCCTAATAAACGGGAAGCCCTATGGTTCAACGAAACTTGATGTTGAGTTAAAACCAGGTCGCTACGAAATTGAAGTGGCTAAAGCTGGATTTGTTAGCTGGAAAGGAAACGCCAGCGTGCTCCAGGGGTCAGCTGAGACGCTTATTGCCAGGCTCGAAGAATATACCTCTGTTGAATACGTAAAAGGTAAATGGAAAGGTAACGTCGTAACCGGCGAAGGAAGCTATAAAGAGGCTGATGGTACTGAATACGTCGGTTCGTTTGTAAACAAACTGTTTCATGGCGTTGGTGCAATCAAATATCCGGACGGCACAAAGTATAGTGGCGACTGGTTTGAAGGGAATATGCATGGTGAAGGCTCATTAAGCATGGGCAACGGCGACTCTTATGTCGGCAAGTTCAGAGAGAATCAATTTAATGGTGATGGCACGCTGACAAAGGCAAACGGCGATACCTATTCAGGCTTTTGGGTTAATGGCCAGTTGACCGGAGAAGGCACCCTCACCACTAAAGACGGACTATTATATGTCGGTGGTTTCTCCGAAAACCTGTTCCATGGATCCGGGTCGCTGACATTCCCCGACGGCACACATTACGAAGGCTCTTTCTCGAATGGCAAATACCATGGCAAAGGAATTGAAATATTTGCCACGGGCAAAAAGTATGAAGGCCAGTTTATGGACGGTCAGTACCATGGCCAGGGCGAAATATTTAACCCGAATGGCAGTAAAATATCCGGTACGTTTAAATTTGGAAAGCCTTTTGGCAAAGCAATCCTGACCACGCCAGAAGGTGAAATATTTACTGCACGCACAACGGAGCCCGGTGTGTGCTATCGTGATAAGAGCTACAGGGCCACGCAATGCCCTCCCATGGAAGGCTGGTAGATTAAGAATTCCGTGTATTTATCCGGCTAAACAGAACAAAGGTTGATTAGAAAGGATCTTGAGGTAAAGAATGGTGATTAAAAACGCACTCCTAGTAGATGATTCAAAAGTGGCACGTTTTGCTTTAAGCAAGCTGCTTGAGAAAATCAACCTTGATGTCAGCATGGCAGGGTCTGCCGAGGAAGCACTTGATTTCCTTAGCACCCATGACAAGCCAGATGTGATATTTATGGATCACTTAATGCCAGGCATGAATGGTGTCGAGGCAACAAGAGCCATCAAAAGCAACCCCAGTACAGCGCAAATACCCATCATCATGTGTACTTCCAAGAAAACTGAAGAATTTGCGGAAGAAGCCAAAGAATACGGGATTTATAGCATATTAACCAAGCCGCCACAGCCGCAAGGGTTATCTGAGATTCTTGAAAGCCTAAGCAGCGATGTGCAAACAGGTAACTTGCCTATCCCAACTCTCGATCTTAATGCTGAGCCCGCAACAGATACGGTCAGCACTATTGAAAGGGCGCAAGGGGTCGCAGGCTCTGCGGGTGAAAGCAGTATTCCTTTGCCAAGCGATATTATTGAGCAGGTAGCCCACTCTGCAGTAAGAACGCACATCAACACCAGATTGCACGAGCTTCTTAGTAGCCTCTTTGACGAGCAGTATGATCATTTGAAACGACTGGGTGAAGATGCAAGGCACGATCAGGTAAACCAGTTTAATGAGGCAATTGATAACTTCCGTAACGAACTTAACGAACGCACGAACCAGCTTAAAGATGAGGTCGCCGCCGAAGTCAGTCTGTTTTTAAGTAATCAGTTGAATGAGTTCCGCAAGGAGCTTGAAACTGGCGGTTCTAGCGGCGGAATTTCTGCCGAGCAAATGGAAGAGCTAAAGGATCACATGACTTCAGTACAATCCATTGACACAGAGTTCTGGCAAACATTACAAACTGAAGCCATACAACAGGCGCACGATATCTCTCGCGAAACAGCAGAAGATATCGCGCAGCGTACAATCGATCTTTACGCGCAAAAACAAGGTGCCTCATCCAACAAAGCATATATGGTCGCACTGGCTACCAGTATCGGTGTTTTCGCTGCAGGCATAGCATTTCTTTCAGGTATGCTTGGATAAGATTATTAGCATTACTTAGGTAGAAGTTGCACAAGCTTTTGCCTAAGCCCCCTTCTCATGATAAAAACTCTTACAGCCTCAGATCACCTTACAACTCACAGACACATTCACGCTTACCGCTGAAAAAGCCATCAAAAATGAGGTGTTATGAGGAAGCCAACAAAGCAAAGCAACCCATTAGGAACCAGTAAGTTCTCAAAGCTGGTTCGAAAGCTTTCAACGCGTGCAGCCGTAGCCATCGTTATCACAACAAAAACTGAAAAGCCTGAGGTTTTGCTTATCAAACGAGCAATCCGAGATGGGGACCCCTGGAGTGGTGATATTGCGTTTCCGGGCGGTAAACAACAAACCGAAGATCGAAACACCTGCCAAACAGCCCTAAGAGAGCTTTTTGAAGAAACAGGTATCACCCCGACCAATACAACCCCGACGTATCGTCTGCCTGACAAACTAACTCGATTACATCACGCTCCGCTGCCAATGACGATCTCACCCTGGATATTTGAAACAGACTCTCCGCAGACCGCTAAACTCAATCATGAATCAACTGATTTTCTTTGGCTGCCACTCGCAGAATTCTTAAGAGAAGACGCACAATCAACGTTAAAATGGAAAACAAGATTAGGTACTTTTACGATGCCAACTCTGGAAGTAGATGAACATCGAATTTGGGGAATTACACTGTCTATCATTCACGGAATGATTAAAAATAAAGAACTCTTCGATAAATATTTTGCAGACCCGAAAAAATAAATAATCGCAAACACGAACATTATTTTTTTGCTGCGGCCAGCAAAGCCTTAACGTCATTTAACGGCATCGGGCGCGCAAAGTGGTATCCCTGATAGTTATCACAACCTAAAACTTTCAGCTTTTCTAGCTGGCTTTCTGTTTCAACGCCTTCGGCTAAAACATTCATGCCCAAATTATGGCCTAACGAAATAATGGCTGAGGTCAGCGTCGAATCATTTCGGTTGTTCATCATATTGCTGACAAATGACTTATCTATCTTCAAACAGTCCACCGGAAAAAGAGTCAGATAACTTAATGATGAATAACCAGTACCAAAATCATCAATCGCTAATGAAACACCAAGTTCGCGAAAGCTGTTCATCGTGGCAATTGCCATATCCACATCTTCGATAAGCATGCTCTCTGTAATTTCCATTTGCAGCTGATTTGGATTGAGTTTTGTTTCTTGCAGCACCATTTTTAACTCATTCAGCAACTGCTCTGACTCATTAAACTGCCCCACCGACAAATTAACTGCCATTTTTATTTCACCAAACTCTTGTGTGAGCATTAAAGCATCTCGACAAGCCTGTTTTAACACCCAGACGCCAATTTCTGGCATTAAGCCACTCTCTTCTGCTAATGGAATAAAGTCTAGTGGAGGAATCATACCGCCATCTTTCGTCGGCCAACGCAACAGTGCCTCGACACCAATAATTGAACCATCAAATATGGATACCTGGGGTTGGTAAAAAAGTTCAAAATCGCCATTTTTGGTAGCAAGCTTTAATTTCCGCTCCAAATCCAACTGACCAACCGCCTTTTTGTTCATTTCCTCTTTATAATATTGAAAGTTATTGCGCCCCTCAGACTTGGCGTGATACATCGCCATATCAGCCTTGCGTATTAGGTCTGCCTCATCGCGCCCATCGTCAGGTGAAATAGCAATGCCTATGCTAGCGGAGACTGAGTATGGCATACCGCCTATATCAATATTTTTCTGGATAGAATCAAGCATGCGCTGCGCAATATGGGCTGCATCCCAAAGATTATTGATGCGACTAATGACAATAACAAACTCATCTGCGCCCATTCTTGCAACGGTGTCCAGCGCTTTTACATTCGCAACCAGTCTTTGCGCGGTCGTCTTTAGAATGGTGTCACCGATATCATGCCCCATGGTGTCGTTAATCGACTTAAACTTATCAAGGTCAACAAACATTACTGCCACATGAGAAACGCCATCTAGTGCGGCCCCTACCGACTGCCTGATACGGTCCAGAACGAGGCGCTTATTTGCCAGCCCTGTCAGCGTGTCGTAGAACGCCAACTGGTTAATTTTGTTCTGTGCTTCACGCAGAGCGGTAAAATCTTCAGAGGTTGATACATAATGAACGATATTACCGGCATCATCCCGAATTGGTGTTATAACGTCTTTGGACCAGTAATCCCGTCCATCCTTTTTACGATAGTGGAACTCACCGCGCCACTGACCTTTATTTGGCAAGTCTCTTAATATTTGTTGATATCTATCCGCCTCATCACTATTAAAGCAAAGAAACTTTGGCGACTTATTCAGCACATCTTCAGAGCCATAGCCTGTAAGCTTTTCAAACTTTGGATTGATGTATTCAATTTCACCACGCGGCGACATGATCAAGATTGCATCCGCACTCTGATCAACCGCACTGGATAACCGGCGAAACTGCTGCTCAACCTCTTTGCGTTTGGCCTCGGACAAGATGTTTGCTTGCGCGTTGGTGATATCCTCCGCAAGGTTCTGCAGCAAGTTAATCAGGCGTTCATCAAAAACCTCTTTACGATCGGAATACAACACCAACACGTTTTCGACTGCATTGTTGACAACAATGGGTAAGGACGCGATGGATGCCAAACCATTTTCGTGTGCGCGGTCCCGCCAAAGGCGAAAATCAGGCGAATCGATAATATTGTTAATGCAAACGGCTTTCCGCTCTCTAATAGATGTAATCACCGGGCCTTTCGCCGCCAATTGATTATCGAACCGTAAATCTAATGACTCGACATAGCCACGATCATGACCTGAGATGCAAATTGGCTCAACTTTTTCTTTACCGACAGCGCCAAACCAGGCAATTCTAAAACCTCCCTCATCTGTCACTATGCGGGCAATGTTTTCGAAAAGTGTAGATTTATCCTTAAATAGATTGATAGCTCTGTTGCACTGGGTAAGCACACCATACAACCGATTAAGCTGGCTTAACTGCTCATTTTTCAGCATCCAACGCGTAAGATCTCTGCCGGTCGCCAAAATCAGTGTCTTTTTATCTTTAACGAATGGGGTGAGCAACAATTCGACAAAAAGCTTTTCTCCCTGCTTTTTCGTCGCCCAGATTTGCAGACTTACAGGAGAGTTCGTTGCTAATGCATCTTCTATTTTTCGCTTAAGCATCAAATGTGAATCTGGGTGTACCGCATCAACAGATAACTCTTTTATTTCTCGCAGCGTGTAGCCAATCGCCTTCAAACCTGATGGGTTAGCATCGACATATGTAAAATTTTCCGGGTCGACGAAGTAAATACCTTCGTAGGCGTTCCAGGTTAATTTGGAGAATTGTGAGTTTTGTTCCGAGATCACTCCCTCAAGTTCGAGAAAGCGTTTAAATTGCTTTAACGATGGTGGAGACAGCAATATCAAAAGCACGGCGGTTGCTGAACTCGCACTGATCACGAAAAAGCTGTCAGAGAACGGAAATACGAAGTGGGCAAACAGAATCGTGACGGATGACAGCATCAACGTCCAGTAAAATACTGCGACAACCTTGCTCTTGCCCCACCCCAGCATGCCAAATGCCACTGCAGAGCAAAACACGGCACCCCAGAAAATCATTGGCAGATTGGCAGCAACTACTTGACCATTTAGCATAAATTCACAAATTAAAATGGAACAGGTTAATATTCAAGGGTCTGGCAGATTGTGGTCACTTTATCACCATCACTACCGCCAACCCTTCTGTTTAAGCTGTTTCTAGCTTGCCAGAATTTAATTATAGGCAATTTTTAAAAATGTTCTCAGTAGACGCAAATAACCCAGAGAAACATCTTTCATCGAAAAGCATGTTTTCGCCAAGCATCTGGTACAATATGCGCCGATCTAAACAGCCGTAAACATATTGGACCATATCATGAACAGACTATTCGTAGATAACCTGACAGTAATCGACTTCTCTTACTTTCACCCCGTTCGCGGTATCGTGGGTGAAAGCTGGATCGTAGATGTCGAGCTATCTGGCGAATTGGACGAACAAGGTATGGTCTTCGATTTTGGTCACGTTAAAAAACAGTTAAAAGCATTAATTGATACAGACGTGGATCACAAGCTGGTTGTTCCATCACAACTACCAGGATTACTGATTAAAAAAGACGCGAAGCAGCTGGATATAGGCTTTCACGGAGCTAACAACGAGCGCTGGATACACCGCTCGCCCGCAGACAGTGTTTTATTGCTGGCATGCGCAGACGTCACACCCGAAGCGTTATCTGAATATATCGCCGACATGCTCACCCAGGCACTTCCCCCTAATGTCGATGGCGTGGGCCTGACTATTCGCGCAGAGGTCATTGATGGCGCTTTTTATCATTACAGCCATGGTCTAAAGAAGCACCAGGGCAATTGCCAGCGGATTGCTCACGGACACAGATCTAAGATCGAAATCTACCTAAACGATATACGCGATCCGCAACTTGAAAAAGAATGGGCAGACAGATTTAAAGACATTTACATCGGCACCAAAGAAGACATTGTCAACCTTGCCAGCCCTAATGTCAGCAATGCATATAGCTTTGCATACCAATCTCAACAAGGTAGTTTCAAGCTGACACTACCAGCAAGGCAAGTGTACATCATGAACACCGACACAACCGTTGAACTAATCGCCCATCATATCGCCGACCAGGTTAAACTGGATTATCCAGACAAACAAGTAACTGTAAAGGCCTTTGAAGGTGTTGGTAAAGGCGCTATTGCGGAAGCCTGATGGCACCTTTTCAACCCTGAAATAACTGCAATTCTAAGCGGCTTAAAATCGCCTGCCAATGCATACCAATCAGCACTGCGACTAAAGTCTTAGCCCTAACGATATATTACCCTTCCCCGTGATACCTTAACTCTTTCTTTATAGGTAGCACTCTTTTATGAACTCACATTTGACTTGTGAAAACGCTGGTTACCAGTTAAGTTTATAGGGTTGGTTTTCTACATGAATCATATGGCACAACGCCGACTTAAACGTTACTTGATAAAATAATTACTCGAAACAATAACAATTAAGGTGAATTAAACATGACAAGAAACAAATCATTAGTATCAGCGGCGATAGTCAGTCTGGCTATTGGCTCGACAGCAGCACAAGCCGATACCCTGGAAAATGTCACAAAGAAAGGCTATGTACAGTGCGGCGTGAGTACCGGCCTGCCAGGGTTTTCTAACCCGGATGAAAAAGGAAACTGGACTGGAATCGATGTAGACGTTTGCCGTGGTGTGGCCGCCGCCGTACTCGGCGATGCATCAAAAGTTAAGTACATTCCTTTAAATGCGAAAGAACGATTTACCGCTTTGCAGTCTGGCGAAATAGACCTCCTTTCAAGAAACACTACCTGGACGCTTTCACGTGATGCCTCCCTGGGAATGAACTTTTCGGGCGTTACCTATTACGACGGTCAGGGTTTTCTCATCAACAAAGGGTTGGGCGTCAAAAGTGCCACAGAGCTTGACGGTGCATCCATCTGTATTCAAGCAGGCACAACAACCGAGTTAAACGTATCCGACTACTTTCGCCTTAAAGGCATGAAGTTTGAACCTATCGTATTTGATACATCTGATCAGACCGTTAAAGGGTTCGAAGCAGGTCGCTGCGATGTGTTAACGTCAGACCAGTCACAGCTATACGCACTGCGGATAAAACTCGCCGAACCAGAAAAAGCGATGGTACTACCAGAGGTTATCTCTAAAGAACCACTCGGGCCTTCTGTTCGTCAAGGTGACGATAAATGGTTCAGCATTGTGAAGTGGACGCTGTTCGCTATGATTAATGCTGAAGAGCTAGGTGTCAGTTCAGCCAACGTTGATAAGATGAAAACGTCTGACAACCCTTCCATCAAGCGACTGTTAGGCACGGAAGGCGGCCTGGGTGCTAACCTTGGCGTTAGTGATGATTGGGCCTATAAAATCGTTAAGCAAGTTGGCAATTACGGAGAAGTCTTTGATCGTAATGTCGGCGAAAACTCTCCACTGAAAATCTCTCGTGGGCTCAATGCGCTGTGGAGCGATGGTGGCCTGATGTACGCACCTCCAGCCAGATAATAAATGCTGGGAGCCAGAGAAAGCGTGTAATGTGCTTTCTCTGGTTTGTTATTCGACATTGCGCGAATTACTGCGTCGCGGGAGAAGGCTGTGCAGAAAGATAGCAACGAAAACCCTGAACTAAAAAAAACAAATCTCTGGAATGATGCCAATTTCAGGGCGATGCTTTTTCAAGTTGTCGCAATCCTGGCGGTATTTGGTTTCATTGGTTACATCGTCAATAACGCACTGACCAATATGGAACAGCGCGGTATCGTCACCGGATTTGGTTTTCTAACAGATCAGGCGGGTTTTGGCATCGTTCAAACGCTGATCGAGTATACAGAAACAGATAGCTATGGCCGCACATTCATCGTTGGCTTACTTAATACTGTTTTAGTCTCGTTTTTAGGTATTATTCTTGCCACCTTGCTTGGGTTTCTGATAGGCGTAGGCCGGCTTTCAAGCAATTGGCTTATCTCAAAACTTTCCAGCCTGTATATTGAGATTTTTCGCAACATTCCCCTACTTTTACAAATTTTCTTTTGGTACTTTGCCGTTCTGCGTGCGCTACCTCCGCCAAAGCAAAGCTTTGATCTCGGTGCCGGGGCATTCTTGAACATCCGTGGTTTTTTCCTGCCCAAACCGATTTTTGAGGATGGCTTCTCCTGGGTGATAGGTGCCATCATTTTGGCAATTGCGGCGGTAATCTACCTGGTAAAAAGCAACAAGCGAAGACAATTAGACACGGGTATTTATAAGCCCGTATTACTTCCATCGTTAGCCATTCTGTTTATTATACCTGCTCTAGTATTTTTCGTGGTTGGCCAGCCGCTATCCTGGGATTACCCAGCCCTTAGAGGGTTTAACTTTCAAGGCGGTCTCTCAATCATTCCAGAATTAATGGCCCTACTGGTGGCGCTAACGATTTATACCGCGGCATTTATAGCAGAGGTTGTTCGCTCTGGCATCGAGGCAGTCTCAGACGGGCAAAGCGAAGCGGCTGATGCGCTGGGATTGTCAAATGGTCAGCGCCTTCGTCTGATTGTTATTCCTCAAGCGCTGAGGGTGATTATCCCCCCTCTGACCAACCAGTATCTTAACCTGACGAAAAACTCCTCATTAGCTACAGCCATTGGCTATCCGGACCTAGTCTCGGTATTCTCCGGCACAACGCTTAACCAAACCGGCCAGGCAATCGAAATTATATTTATGACCATGGGAGTTTATCTAACCCTCAGCCTTCTCACTTCATCGCTGATGAATTGGTATAACCGTCGCGTGGCCTTAGTGGAACGATAACATGACATCCATACAGACTATCTCGCTCGAAAAATAACACTACGACAGAATGAGACTCATATTATGGGAAAAGTACACGTACCCAAACCCAGCTTGCCACCCCCGTCGAATTCTATCGGCGCAATTGCCTGGGCGAAGAAGCATCTATTTTCCACACCACTAAATAGTGTCCTGACGATTATCGGCATGTACCTCGTAGTCACCATGGGCTACTGGACGATAAATTGGGCCTTCATTAACGCTGACTGGGTAGGTGACAGCCGGGAAGCATGCACCAGCTCTGGGGCCTGCTGGGTGTTTGTGAGTGCACGTTTTAATCAGTTTATCTACGGGTTTTACCCCGAGTCTGAAATATGGCGGGTAAACCTGATGTTTGCCATATTTACCGTTCTGCTACTTGCACTTGTTATTGAGAAAACTCCTAAAAAACCCTGGATAGCGGCTTTCACGCTCGTCGTGTTCCCCATTATTGCCTTCTTTTTGCTTTACGGCGACGCTTTTGGACTGGAAAGAGTCGAAACCCACAAGTGGGGCGGCCTAATGCTAACGCTGGTGCTGGCGGTTGTAGGTATCGTCGCATCTTTGCCTATTGGCGTACTGCTGGCACTTGGGCGCCGCTCTAATATGCCGATTATCAAAAATCTTTGTGTTGTCTATATCGAGTTTTGGCGCGGTGTACCGCTCATTACGGTGTTATTTATGGCGTCCGTTATGTTACCGCTATTTATGCACGCAGGCGCAGAAACTGACAAACTCATTCGCGCTATGATCGGCATCGTGCTATTTCAGGCGGCCTACATGGCAGAGGTTGTACGTGGTGGCTTACAGGCAATCCCCAAAGGACAATTTGAAGCAGCAGACGCACTGGGGTTGAACTACCCCAAGACGATGGGTCTGATCATTCTGCCGCAGGCACTCAAACTGATGACTCCAGGTATCGTTAATACTTTCATTGCATTATTTAAAGATACCAGCTTGGTGCTTATTATCGGTTTATTCGATTTGCTCGCCATTGTTCAATCTGCCCTCGCCGACCCTAAATGGCTTGGCTACTCCGTGGAAGGCTATGTCTTTGTTGCGTTTATGTTCTGGATATTCTGTTTTGGCATGTCCAAATATAGCCAACACCTTGAAAAGAAATTAAACACCGGGCACCGCTAAAAAATAAAATACTGACGGGACTATATTATGACAACGACCCCAATGCCCTCGAATGACAATCAAGTCATGATTGAGCTGAAAAACGTTAACAAGTGGTATGGCGCCTTTCACGTATTGAAAGACATCAATTTAACGGTAAGAAAAGGCGAACGAATCGTAATTTGTGGGCCTTCTGGTTCAGGCAAATCCACAATGATTCGATGCATCAATCGCCTGGAAGAGCACCAGAAGGGCGATATTATTGTGGATAAAGTCCCCCTCACCAACGATTTAAAAAATATCGAATCGGTACGCCGAGAAGTGGGAATGGTGTTTCAGCACTTCAACCTATTCCCTCACCTGACGGTTTTGCAAAACTGCACACTGGCGCCTATCTGGGTTAGAAAGACATCGCAAAAAGATGCCGAGGCAAATGCCATGCGCTTTCTGGAGCGTGTCAAGATTCCCCAGCAGGCGCTTAAATACCCCGGTCAATTGTCTGGCGGCCAGCAGCAACGCGTCGCCATCGCCCGCAGCTTGTGCATGAACCCACAGGTCATGCTCTTTGATGAGCCAACTTCCGCACTCGACCCGGAAATGATTAAAGAAGTGTTAGACGTCATGATTGAGTTAGCTGAAGAAGGCATGACAATGCTTTGTGTGACGCATGAAATGGGATTTGCGAAAACAGTTGCTGACAGGGTTATCTTTATGGATGGCGGCGAAATCATCGAAGAGAACAATCCGCACGAGTTTTTTGACAACCCACAGTCAGAGCGTACACAAGAGTTCTTAAGCCAGATACTTAATCACTGAGTTTCAAATAAATAGCTACAAATAAAGAGCTATCAACTAAAACTGTCAGAGCACCTCAAAGCGGTGTTCTGCCACATTTTTCCGGGCCGACAGCGGATTAAAAATTTGCCCGTTCATCGCCACATAGATCCCCACAGGCAAGAGCTGTAATGCCGCCACAGCATAACCAATATTAAAAATAGCATCGCTCTCTCGCAATCTGGCGGGCTGCATAGAGCCCGTCATAACTACTGTTTTATTAATCCCCTGCAAGGCCAAACCTGTGTTGATCATTGTGTCAGTGCCATGGGTAATTAACACTCTATCCTGTTTAGCGGCGAGCACTCGTTCACGAATTAGCTGACGGTCATCTTCGGTTATCTCAAGACTATCTTTGCGTAATACCGACTCAATATCATATTCGATACTGACATTCGCCTCTTTCAAAATCTGCTCTATTGGAGAAGTACCCACCTGGAACTCACTTTTCGCATCAAAGTAGATTTTATCAATGGTGCCCCCCGTCGTTATAATTTTGATCGGCATCATAAGCTTCTCCAGACTAGATGTTTCGGTTTTAATTGCGATGACATTTTCTTTGCAGTGAGATTCTTAAGTGTAGTCTGGCCAGGTGCGCACTTCCACAACCCAAAGATAAGTGCTTTCTAACAAAGTTAATAAATAAACGATGTTGTTGAGTAATAGGTAAAAAATAAATATCTCTTGCCAGAAACATTATTGAAGGCAAAAAAAAGCCTGGTATCAACCAGGCTTTTTAATATGGCATCCCGTAGGGGAGTCGAACCCCTGTTACCGCCGTGAAAGGGCGGTGTCCTAGGCCACTAGACGAACGGGACTTAAAAACGAATTGGTGGAGCCAGACGGGATCGAACCGTCGACCTCAACGCTGCCAGCGTTGCGCTCTCCCAGCTGAGCTATGGCCCCAAGCACCAACGGAGCCGTATGTTAGAGATTTAGCCCGGCTCCGTCAAGGGTTTTGCAGGTTTTTATTGCACCCTTATTTTGAAATTTCCTGATACTCTTTTTCTACCTTTTTGGTTTCTTTTTTCGAGAAGCCCCCAAGTAAATCTAAAGCGGCTCTCAAACGGGCACGTGTCATATCCGGCCCTAGTACTGCCATAGAATCCATGATCGACCAAGAGTTAGGGGTTCCAGCAATCGCCACAAAAATTGGCTGCATAAAATCCCCCATTTTTAGCCCCATCGCCCCACAGATAAACTTGATATCAGCAAAGATATTGTCTTTCGTCCACTGACGCTGAGCCTCTAACCGCCAGAGTGTAAACTGTAATACGCGCTTAACCTGGCTCTCATCAATTTTATTATGGGAAAAGTCCTCGGGCTTCAATGGCAACATGCCAGCAAGCATAAAGTTGAGTATCGGCGCGATATCAGAAAACGTGTTCACACGGCTCTGCACATGCGGTACCAACGCATTCCATTGGGTGTTTGTCGTAACCCACTGTGTCACCCTTTCGACAAAGGTATCCGGGGTCAAATTTTCCCGAATCCACAAACCGTTAAGCCAGCTTAACTTCTCTACATCAAAAATAGGGCCGCCCAGGGATACTCGTGAGATATCAAAATTATCGATCATCTCCTGCAAACTGAACTTTTCCTGTTCTTGCGGCATAGACCAACCCATGCGACCCAGAAAGTTCAACACCGCTTCTGGCATATATCCCATGCGCTCGTAAAAATTGATACTGGTGGGATTTTTTCTTTTACTGAGTTTGCTCTTGTCGGGGTTTCGCAACAAGGGCATATGGCAGAGCTCTGGCATTTCCCAGCCAAAATATTTATACAGCAACTGATGCTTCGGTGCCGAACTAATCCACTCTTCACCACGAATGACGTGAGTTATTTCCATCAGGTGATCGTCAACAACATTGGCGAGATGATAGGTTGGCATGCCGTCTGACTTTAACAATATTTGTGCATCTACCTGCGACCACTCAATTTCGATGGTGCCTCGCAGCTTGTCTTGCAGCACACAAACACCCTCTTCCGGCACCTTTAAACGAATAACATAGGGCTCATTGGCCGCTAGTTTGCGCTGTACTTCTTCTTCAGGCAGCTCAAGATCACCCTTTATACCTGTGCTTAAACCCGCTTCAGTGCGAGCTTCGCGAATGGCATCCAACTCTTCGGGGGTACGAAAGCAATAGAAGGCATGACCGTTTTTAACCAGCGTTTCGGCATAGTCACGATACATGTGCTTGCGCTCACTTTGGCGATAAGGAGCATGAGGACCGCCTACATCAGGGCCTTCATCCCACTCAATCCCTAACCATCGAAGTGCTTTAAATATATCCTCTTCAGATTCGCTGGAGCTTCGCGTCTGGTCAGTGTCTTCAATTCGCAGAATAAACTGTCCACCATGCTGCTTCGCGAAGCAAAGGTTGAACAAAGCAATATAAGCGGTACCTACATGTGGGTCTCCCGTCGGGGACGGAGCAATTCTCGTTCTTACGGTCATAATCGACTTTGTTTCCTATTTCTGATTATTTATAAATAAGGTTGCGACTGTCAGGCAGCTAATCCGCCACAAAAGCATTAAATTTTCGTTCATCGCCGAAGTTCGACATCGGGCCATGACCGGGGATAAACATCACGTCGTTACCCAACGGCCATAGCTTGTTCTTAATTGAGGCAATGAGAGTGTTGTAATCACCTTTGGGAAAATCTGTTCGCCCAATAGATCCATTGAAAATCACATCCCCGACAATAGCGAGTTTTGTATCAGCATGATAAAACACAACATGACCTGGTGTGTGCCCAGGGCAGTGGATCACTTTAAGTGTAAGATTGCCGACGGTGACTTCGTCCGCATCAACCAGCCAACGATCAGGCGTAAATGTCCGCGCCAGAGGAAAGCCAAACATCTGACTTTGTTGAGGAAGCCCATCAATCCAGAACTTGTCATCTTTGTGCGGCCCCTCAATTGGCACCTTTGACTGCTCTGCCAGATCAGCAGTACCACCAGCATGATCTATATGCGCATGTGTAAGAATGATTTTCTCTAACGTCAACGAGTGCTTCTTGAGCGCGAGTTTGATTTTCTCAAGATCGCCACCTGGATCGACGACCGCGGCTTTTTTCGTCTCCGTACACCAGATCACCGAGCAATTTTGTTCAAATGCGGTGACCGGGACAATTTCGTATTTCAACACGGCTGGATCCTCAGAATTAAAAGATGACGAATTGTAGCAAAGGCACTCCAATAGCTTCACCTGTTTCATGAAAATAAGTACAAGGTTTAACATTACTTGCCCTGAAAACCGCCACTTTTGCAAACATTCCCTGCCAGTACACAATCTGCTAACATCCCTTGGCTTACGAAACATCACACAGGCGCTGTGGTAGTGCCCCCATAATCGCTTTCAGAAGACATAGAATCGCTCCGTGAAAAGAAATTTCTTAGTATTTACCCTGCTGGCGAGCCTGATATTGGCCGCAATCTATACAACGACCACGATATCAACGCAATCTGACAAACCCGGCGTGGCGACGCCAGTTATTCTTGCCTCCATCAAACCCGTGCAATTAATTGTTCAGGCCATTGTCGGCGATGCAGCGACGGTGGAGCTTTTACTGTCTCCCGCAACCAATCCACACCATTACCAAATGCGCCCCTCAGAGGTGAAGAAGCTGCACAGTGCCGACCACTTTGTATGGATTGGTCCGGGCATGGAAGTTTTTTTACCAAAGGTTCTTGCATCCAGCACGACGCCCAGCACCGCATTAATGGATTTTGTGAAAGGAAGTGACGATCATGATGATAATCCGCGACAGGCGGACAATCACGCGAACCACGGGACGATGGAGGAACACCACCATGATCAGGATACATTGCACGAAGGGAGTGATCCGCACATCTGGCTTGATCCACTGCTAGTCGTCGAGATTTCAGCCGCATTAGCCGAGGAACTGGGGCACAAATACCCTCAGTTACAAGCAGAATTCATCAATAATCAGAAGGAATTTTCAACAAGCATCGAACTGTTAACAAATGAGTTTAGGGTGCGGTTAGCAAAGCCTGAAAAACGACCTGTATTTACCGCTCACAATGCTTTCTCGAGGCTTGCAGAACGGTTTAACCTGCACATTCAAGACTTTGTCACGCAGTCACCAGAATTACGGCCAGGGGCAGCTCATCTGCAAGGATTACAAAACAAAATTGGCTCACTCACTTCAATTTGCTTTATCCAGGAGTCCCCTTCCCCCTCAACTTACCTGGAAATGATCACGAAGAGCACCGAGGTTAAACAGGTCAGCGTAGATATATTGGCCAGTAACATTCTTTCCGACAGAAACGGCTACGCAACCCTTATTTACGGAGTGCTGAGTGATATCGAAAACTGCAGTAGGCTTTAGCCAGGGTCAACTATCGAAATCAGGGTACTGGGCAATAATTTCTTCTGCTAACGACAGATTTTCGATGAGTATATCCACCAGTTTAGGGTCGAAATGCAGCCCTTTCTGCTCTTGAAACAGCTTCAACACGTCTTCAATCGGCCATGGTTCTTTGTAACAACGACGATGAATCAGGGCATCAAAAACATCGACCAACGCAACAATGCGTCCAAAGATATGGATGTTATCGCCAGCTAACCCGTTCGGGTATCCAGAACCATCAAACTTTTCGTGATGCTGACCCGCGACGATCGACGCAGCTACCAGCACTGGCCTTGTTGAACGTGCAAAAATATCAGCACCTATTTGCGCGTGGGTTTTCATGATCACCCATTCTTCGTCATCAAGCTTTCCTGGCTTTAACAAGACTCTGTCAGGGATAGCCACTTTACCAATATCATGCATAGGCGAAGCCATAAACAAAGTTTCGCAATCTGCCGGCGATAGTCCATACAACTGCGCAATCATCCGAGACAAGTGGGCCACTCGTTTAACGTGGTTCGCAGTCTCTTTAGATCTGGTTTCAACGACATCTCCCAGTGTTTCAATTATTTCCCCCTGAGTTTCATAAAGCTCCTTATCGAGGTACAGATTATCGAACGCAATCGTCACGTTGGTAGAGAAAATTCGAACCAGTTTAACGTCTACTTCATCTGTATGATCAACGCCATCCAGATACAGCAGATTAACTTTGCCACTTTTCGTAGGGAAATAACCGACGAATTTTCCGTTTTCAAGAATATTACATTTTTCAACTCTGGCCCGGTTTAAATAGCTGACCACTTCTTCTGGAAGGGCTACCTCTGTCTGCTCAGTTTCAATGTCAGTAACGCTTTGCTGCAAAGTTCCTGTTGCTGCCAGCACCTCCAGCTGTGGTCCATCCTGCACCACAGTCCAACCGTTGCATCTTACAAATAGCGTGTCTTTATCTATATGCAGCAAAGAGCCGAGCTGAATAAGCAGCCCGTTAGCAAACATTTTTAATGATCTAAGCTCAAACAGGTTAGCTGACGCAACAATGACCTCTTCCAGACCAATGCGATAACGATCAAGCATTAACCGGGAACGTTCAATGTTCATAATATCGCTATAAGAACGCAACGCAGAATAGGTTGAAGTAAACAGCTTGCCACTGTCCAGGCTGGTCTTTTCTTTGTAGTCATTGATGTCATAATTAACAATAACTTCTCTCTCGGGCGCCTGACCAGGCTGACCAGTCCGCAAGATGATGCGTACGAATGTATTGCGTAATTCTTCCCGAATATACTTAACCAGTTTTAACCCGGCATCATCGGTTTCCATGACGACATCAAGATAAATAAGTGCGATATTCGGCTCTTTTTCCAGAATCGCCTTCGCCTCCTGCCCACTGTAGGCACTCAGCAGCGTCAGCTCACGGTTGTCATAAATAAACTCACTGAGGGCAACCTTAGTGATCGAATGCACCTCAGGTTCATCGTCGACAACGAGAACTTTCCAGCTCTCAAGCGCCTCCCTCTCTTTGGCGTCTTTGCTTTTACTGCTCTTCTTGAACATAAACATGGCCCTGATTGGTGGCACTTATCGTGAATGCGTCGTTGACCCTCGCATGTCACTCTTTACCAGTATAGTAAAAGTTGTGCCGATACCAACTTCACTCTTCACTTCGATGGTTCCCTGCATTTTTTGTGTGACCAGGTTGTAAATGATATTCATCCCCAGGCCACTTCCGCCATTTTCCCGGTTAGTGGTAAAAAATGGATCAAATATTTTTGTACGTGCATTCTCATCCATTCCTTTGCCATCATCGCTGTAAACAAAAGCTATCTTGTCCCCCTTCACTTGGACGTCCATCACGATCGTGCCAACGTCTCCAGGTTTATAAGCATGAATGAGCGAGTTGGATATCAGGTTAGTGATTATCTGCGACCAAATGCCTGGGTAGCCGTTTATCGTAAGTGTTGGGTCGCATCTAACGTCGACTTTTATCTGCGTTTGCTTTATTCGATTGCGCAAACTAATGAGGACTTCTTCGACATATTCAGCCATATTAAACTTGCGAATAGTCTCGTGTGACTGGTCTACCGCGACTTGTTTAAAACTTCTCACCAGGTCTGCGGCCCGCTGCAAGCTGATATGAATCGAGCGCGCTAACTCTTTTGTATCGGCCATAAACTTCTCAAAGTGCTCTTCTTCCAGTTCACCATCTTTGAATCTTTTTTCCAGTCTCTCAACCAGATACTGAAAGTGCGTTATTCCTGTCAGACTAAGCCCTACCGGCGTATTAATTTCGTGCGCTACACCCGCGACCAAGCCACCTAACGAGGCCATTTTTTCAGCTTCAATTAACTGGTTTTGCGCCAATTTCAGGTTATCAAGTGACGCCTGGACTTCTATTCTCGACTCTAACAGCGCTTTTTCTTTTTCTTCGCGGCGAACTATTTCGCTCTTTAAATCTTTTTGCTTTTTATCCAGTTCAGAGATGACTTTGTTTAAAGACTCAGTACGCTGATTAACCTTTAGCTCAAGGTTTTTATTGAGTGCGTCCAGCTCACTCAGTGATGCGACAATTTTATCCATCATTGCGTTAAGGGCCGCTTCAAGTACTTTCAGCTCATTGCCTTCGTCAGTGTTGATAACTATACGGCTCCCCTGAACCTTGTCAGGGTTGATTTGCTCAGCTTCGTAGGCGAGCTTGCCAAGAGGTTTGGTTAGTAGACGATCAAACACAATAATAATAAGAAAAAATAGTACGATAGTTTTAATGACCGCATTGATAATCAATATCACAATGCCAAGCTTGATTCGGTCAAATACTATACGGTCACTGGAGTAGATTCTGGCCTTGCCTATCTCTTGTAACTCCTGCCCAAACTTAAAGCGCAGACTAAACTCATGCCAAAATGCATCATTGATCAGCCGGGGCCGGTCGTTGTCATCTTGTATCTCGCCATGGGACTCTAATAAATTACCACTTAAATCAAAAACCTTTACCGCCGTAATGACAGGCAACTCGGTAATACCCGCGACAGTTACCGACAGCTGCTCTTTGTCCAGGTGCCAAAGTGCCTGCGCTAAAGAATCTTCAAACGTTCGTTGAATTGTTTTAAGTTCGGCAGAAACATCAGTTTTAGCGGCATCGTATTCTATTAATACGTGCATCATGGTAACTAATAAGGTGACTGCAAAATAAATCGACAAGACGATTTTCAACAACTTGGTTGAAATCGAGTGGCGTATTTTGATTGCCTTGTATATCTGGCCTGACATCAACGTGCTCTTTCGTCAGAAACTTGCGGTCGGTAATTTCTAATCATGCCAAACCTAAGGGTCATTAGATGCTTTTTTCTCGCACATTAGCCAAGAGGAGTCGTTAACACGCCCTAGATATTTGTGGCGTGGATAGTTATGATTTCGGGCAACTGTATTCAGTGTACCTCTGATCAGCAATTTTGCAATTTACCTTCTTTTCAACCATTTCTACAAGGCAAAGCCCATGAACCAGCGAGTTACTCTTGATATCGTCGACGACGCTATTGCAATCGTTTCCCTTAACCGCCCTGATAAATACAACGGGCTGGATCTCGCGATGTTCGAAGGCATTGTCGGTGCGGCTAAAAAAATCCGTAAGAATAAAAAAATTCGCGCCGTCATACTGCGCGGTGAAGGAGATGTCTTTAGTAGTGGTCTGGATGTAAAAAGTATTATGTCGAGCCCGGTTGCCATTACCAAGTTGTTGGTTAAACCCGGCGTTAAGATTTCTAATCTGGCCCAGGATGTCGCGCTGGTCTGGCGCCAGTTGCCGGTTCCGGTTATCGCCGTCACCCACGGCGTGTGTTTTGGCGGAGCCTTCCAGATCGTGCTGGGGGCAGATTTTCGTTATACCAGTAAAGATTGCCAGTTCTCGATTATGGAAGGAAAGCACGGACTTATTCCTGATATGAGCGGCTCCGTGACCCTGCGAGAGCTGGTGTCTATTGACGTAGCGAAAGAGTTGACCATGACTGCCCGTATATTCGAAGCGCCCGAAGCAAAAGAACTCGGCATTGTCACGAAAGTATGTGAACAACCTTTCGATGAAGCCATTTCATTTGCCAAGCTGCTATGTGAAAAATCTGCACCTGCCGTTAACAGTGCAAAAAGACTTTTTAATGAAACCTGGGTGGCCAGTGAGAAAGAAGCGCTCAATCTCGAAACCAAATTACAATTAAAAATACTGGGCAAAAAATTTGCCGAAATGACCCCCCTTAAACACTTACTTAAATAGCGCCACTTACACCAGGCGGTATAATTATTTCGCTAGTGACAACCATCGGCAGATTTTTAACCAAGGCTGAATGGTTGTCTACGAGCGGGCAAAAACAAATTCAGTTTTTAACCACACCAGCTGGCGCTTGCTGCTTTAAAGCCGCTAACGCTTTTCTTAACATGGTAACGAGTTCTTTTTCACCCGATATATTCAACTCTTTACAGACGGCAGCCACAGAAAGCCCCTGCAGCACCCGCCGCACCAGTATTTCACGGGATAAGTTATCGCAATTAAGCAATTTATGGCGTTCAACACGCCAAAGCCACTCAAAAATTGCCCCCGCACATAAGTCATAGTGACGCTGCCCCTGACAAAATGATTCGACATCTGAATCTATCGCACTGTCTATATTTATCGCGGCTATATTTGGCGTGGCTATATGTGATTGGGCTGCAGGTTCGGTGTGACTAAAAACAAAAAAAGCCGTCTCTGCCAGCATTGTTTGATAGTGCGTGATAAATTGGTACTTTAAGGCGTATCCTAGTTTTTTGCGCAACTCTGTAAACAAGCCATGCGCTGCTTCTGTCATAGATTTCCCCATCAATATCGAGTAACTGCCGCTGCTACTGTCTTTGCTCACACCCACCCGCAGAAGAGAAAGGCCACTGTGCGCCCAAAATTCGCAAACCTCCGGTGTTGCACTAAATGACGTAACAAAGTAATCCAGGTGCAGTGCTGCGCAGAACTGTTGCGCATTATTCAACAAAGCTGTGGCAATGCCACGACGCTGATGGCTTGAGGCGATTGCTATTCGCATTACCCGCAAACAACGCAGCATCGCCCCACCCCGGCAACCCCCATGAAATGCGAGAGACTGAGGTGCCAGATGCCCCCGAACACGCCTGCGCCCCTCAGCTATAGCCTGATCTAAAGCTTCCGAGAAACCGCCCTCCACACATACAAGGCACACCCCGACAACAGGCTTTAGCGAAGGGTTTTCAGACGGCTCGCAAGCAATCAACAAGTAAGTATTGGGTGCATCCAACAATATTAATAAATCACTGGGAGAAGTTTGATAGTGAGCCGATACCAACAACCCGAACACGGCTTGTAACAGAGCATCCTCTGCAATAAGAGCCTCTTTACCAACCCATTCGTAATGCAACACTTTTGACTCGGAAACTTCGGGGGATAAATTGCAACCTTCTCGGTAATCAGAATCTAAGAGCAATCCAGCATTGGTGACGGCTTCTAAAGGGTCGTTTTGTGCCCAGCGAATGGGCTCAACCAACACAGCTTCAGACCACTGCTTTACATGCAGCGGTAATAACTTGCGAAACGAAATCGAAAAACCTCTGCCGTGGCCTTCGTAGCCGTGCACCGTGCTGGAAAAAACAATCCGGTTGTAGCGGCGTAAAAGCTTTTCCAATATAAAAGTGGGAATTGACGCGGCTTCATCGACAAACAAAACATCACAATCATGGTAACTTTCTACCAAATCATCGACTGCCACAAAGCTGACTGAACCACCATTCTGAAACTTTAAAGATGTGGCGCTTGAAACGGCTAAATCTAACAGGGCCTGCCCATGTGCTTCAGCAGCGGCCAATGCCACTGCCGCACTACTCTTTAAAGATGCAGTAATGCAAACTTTTCGCGCCTGCTTTTTTTGGCATTCTGCCGCCGCATAACCTAAAAGGAAGCTTTTACCCCTGCCCCGATCAGCGGTGATAATCAGTGGTCTTCTCCCATGGCCACTAACGACACTATTTATTTTACCTAACGCTATTAACTGATCATCCGTTAGCGTATCCGGGTGTTGACTAACATCTGATATCAACGATGAAGGTGCCGGATTGAGCACTTTTAGTTTTTGATTAACCTGTCTGGGTAACTCGTCCATATCCCCAGCATTAAGGCTGTATTTGATAACATCATCGTGCTCACAGAACAGACCATATAAGCGAGTTAAAAAAAGCTGCCTGGAGGTTACAGGGTACAGGTGCGGCCAATAACGCGTTAAGTAATCTTTCGCAACCTGTTCAGGAACAACTTCCGGAAGTAAGAGAAACAAGACGCCACCGGCGACCACCGAGCCAGTGAGGGCCCCAAACATATCTGGATCGATACCACAAAACCCATCATAGATAACCACATCGGTTTCAGTTCCTAATACCTTTTGCACATTCCGACCTGAAATAACTTCCCAGGACAGGTTTAGCTCACTACCCAGTGGCACATCAGTTTTGTCGCCTTGCCTTTCGCTGCGATAAACGATTTTCGTGAACCTTGTTTTTGCAGTGAGGTATTCAACGAAACCCAGTAAATCTTCTCGCCCCCCCTGTAACAGAACGACAAGGCGATGACGGCGGGTTTGACTGCTTTTTTGGTGGGATAGGAAAAATGCTTCAAACTCAGTCGGGGTCATAAAAGTGATCGCTGTGGTAAAGCGACAAGTATAAACGACACTTCCACTGAATCACGAAATAAACAGGAATATCCGTCGAGCTGATTACTCTAAGCCAGACTCGACGGACTAACATTATCAATTTGTACGCTAAGGGTGCTGGTTGTGCACCAAAGGCGCCATCGGGATCGGCAATCGGCTAGCCGCTAAGCGTTGCTGATGACCCAACTATTTGGCGAGATGCAGCATTGCCCGCGCTTCTGCTGGGGATGCGATCTCTCGGCCAGCCGCTCTTGCGCAGCCAACGATCGTTTCTATCAAATCGCCATTGCCACGTGCCTTGTCTCCGTTAGGCAAGTAGAAGGTATCTTCAACGCCTGTACGCAGCATACCGCCCAGGTCAGCTGTTTTTTGATGCAATGGCCACACCTCTTCTCTGCCAATGGCAGTCACCTGCCAGGTAGAATCAGGTAAGCGGTATTTTACTAGCAACTCTAGCAGTGCCGGATCGGTAGGCATCCCCGATGCTACACCCATCACGAAGTTATAATCTGGCCTGTTTAGTTTATACATGCCGTTGTGCACATAGAGCCCTACCTGGCGCACAATACCAACATCAAAGCACTCAAACTCTGGCATAGAGCCGTTACTTTCCATCGCCTTCAAAAACTTACTGATTTTATCAACGCCATTATCGAAAATCATTGGTGGCCATGCCCAACTGCCATCTTTCTTCGTCTTCAGGTAGTTTAAGGTACCTGCGTTACAAGCGGATATTTCGGGTTTGATTCGCTCCATACATGCCAGTGGGCCCGATATATCCGGCCCTATGGCACCAGTAGACATATTGATAATAACACCTGGACAACGTGCCCTGATCTCTTTAACGATAGCCTCAGCTACATCAGGATCCCAACATGGCAAATGACCTTTTCCTGGTGTTTGCTGCCTGAAGTGTACGTGCATAATCGATGCCCCGGCATCAAATGCTTCTTTACAGGACGCCGCCATCTGCTCAACGGTCACTGGCACTGGGTGCTGCTCCGGGTTGGTTAAGACGCCAGTAACGGCACAAGTCACAATTGCTTTTTCAGTCATAGGTTTTCCCCAAAAATTGTATGTATCTCACCGCCATATCGTTAAATGCTCTACAAGTCTGCGTAAAGTTCGCAGTGGTATTAGCATGCAAATAATGAAACAAACTAATTTGTTATTTCGATATCACGAGCGCTACGGCTAAAAGGGATTATGCCCATATTAAAAAAACCAAGCAAGTGCTTGGTTGGTTTTTATTTTATACAAAGATAAAATTCTGTTTTACAGCAACATAAATGACCGCTAGTTTAGTACTTATTCGTTTACCACAATCCAATTCAATCAGGAGTTTCTATGCCACTACCGTCAAATTTTGGCCAGCACCTATCGCTTCCGGTGGTCGTCGCCCCCATGTTTCTCATATCCAATCCGGATCTGGTAGTCGCCTGTTGTAAAAAGGGAATCGTCGGTACCTTTCCATCACTTAATCAGCGAACAACAGCTGAGTTTGAAGCATGGGTCATACAAATCAATCAGTCACTTGAACAGTTTAAAGCTGAAGGTGGGAAGCCGGCACCTTTCGGCGTAAATCTTATTGTTCACAAAACCAACCCAAGAGCGATGGCCGACCTGGAAATCTGTGTAAAGCATAAAGTACCGCTGGTTATCACCTCTCTGGGTGCTGCGAAAGAGGTTGTGGATGCAGTACATAGCTATGGTGGGCTGGTGTTTCACGATGTCATCAATCGGCGCCACGCAGAAAAAGCTGCCGAAGCCGGAGTCGATGGCATTATCGCAGTCTGTGCAGGCGCTGGTGGCCACGCGGGTACAATTAACCCCTTTGCGCTGGTGGCTGAAATTCGTCAGTTCTTCGATAAAACGCTGCTGCTTTCCGGTTGCATCTCATCAGGATCGGATGTAGCCGCCGCCATTACTATGGGGGCAGATCTTGCCTACATGGGCACAAGATTTATTAATACGCAGGAAAGCCCTGCGATTGACCCCTACAAAAATATGATAAATAACTGTGGTGCTGATGACATCATTTATACACCTGCCGTATCTGGCGTTAAGGCTAGCTTCATGAAGCCCAGCCTGATAGAGGCCGGTTACGATATGGAAAAATTAGTTAATCCTGCCAGCATTGATTACGGCAACAAACTGACACCGGATAATGACGAATCAAAAGCATGGAAAACAGTCTGGTCAGCCGGGCAAGGTGTCGCAGCAATCCACGACATCCCTTCTGTTAGCACACTGGTTGACGATATGACGACAGAGTTTGCAAAAGCCCGATCGAAACAGTGGAAATAAAAAACAAAGCGCATTGACGTTTGTGAACCTCACTGCCGGCTATCGGCAGTGTTTTTTCACATGTGACTCCCAATCTGCGATTTTGCCGTTAATATCCCTTTGCCTGGAATTCGTTTTACCAGCGGATTCCGCATGTTGAAGTTCTAGGTTGTACTCCAGCAGAACATTTCTGGCATAACTGCAAGAGCGCGTATAGTCCGCCGGTTCACCAGCTGCCGTCGGCGGTAGTCTATTAATCGCATCGATTTGCTCAAGACGGCGTAAAGTGTCCAGATAAAGGTCTTGCCTGTCACCACTGACGGTAATATCAACATGTTTTTTAACGTTGCTTTCATTGATGGGCAGGTTATCAACCTGTTCTACATACAGACCATTTTCTTCATCCTGCCATTGAATGATATCGCCATGACATAACGACGGCAGCAAACCAATAGCGAGTAGTAATAACTTCATAGTGGATTAACCTTTATTATTTTGTTTTCTATAATCTAGCAGATTCATCGAGTTATAGAGAATATTTAACAAAAAAGAGGTCGTATTTAATTCTTTAAAGTCACCACTTGATAACCTTCGCAACCGCTGCGATATCACTACACTCCACACCTGTTTGTGCCGCAATCACTGACCATTGTTGTACCGCGTTTTCTACTTCTTCTGCAATTTTCCTTACCTGTGTTTTGGGCAGCCCAAAGACCTTCCCCATTGTTTTTGCCTCAGAAGGTAAGGGAGGCTGCGGGCTGTAATGATAGCCTGCCGCAGGATATTCTCCTGTACTGAGCGTGGGTACCATATCGTAAGCGGGTGCTAGCCGATATCCATTTTCCGTATGCATAAAACTGAAGTTACGCTCGTGGTTATCGGTGTTGTTAATTGCTCGGTTGAAGAGCATCATCCTAAGTAGCTGCGTTAGATCTTTCTCGACATCAAACGAGTATCGGCGGATGAGGGTGACAATATCATCGTACCGAAACACACCGCTATGATCTCTTTGACTGGATGGTTCTTTCAGCATTGCATTTGCGGTTATCAGGTGTTTACGATAATGGCACCGCCCCTTCGTGATGATGTCAAACCGATTCAGCAATAAAACCTCTCTGCCGTTTACCCCCTCTCGCACCCGGCCAGAAAAAACTTCCAAGCCTGCAAGCTCTGCTAACTTTAGGCAAGCTAATTCCACACGAGCGTTGTTATAGGGGTCCTGAGATAGGCGATTAAATTTTGCCAAATAATGTTCTGCGCCTTCATACAACAAAGCTTTGGGCCTTGCACCACCAACGCCTGTGCCAGCATTAGCCAAATATAATAGACTTAACTCGTCTAGCTGTTCAGGGTAATTTTCTGGTTTATCAATCAATTGGGCTGCTAGTTCTGCTTCGGACAGGTGAGACAAGGCTGCCCCTGATTCGTACTGTGGCGCTTTCCCGTCAGATACCCATTGCAAGGCACCAATTCTGCTATTGCCTAGTTCCGACAAAGTGTCGACACAGCTATGGCGGTTTATCTTTTTTTGGTGGCGATACAATGCCAGCCTGGCTAAAACTTTCCTGCCCCAGTCATCTGGCAAGTAGTCATCAAGGATTCCGGGAATACCATTACGACAGGCAAACAGAAACTCCGAGCGAGTTAAAGGCAGCTGCACCGGGTCTAACGCAAATGCTAAAGGTTGATCTATATAATTTTCTGTATATCGAAATCCAAACCGGGTCAGCAACCCGCCCTCTTCTAACAAAATCGCTTCCGCTGCTTTCATTACGCCTAACGAGATGGTATTTACGTAAATATCATATCGGGCTTTTATTGGCTCAGTCATCAAACAAGCTCTTTTCTAACATGAACAGGTTTTCGAACTGGTTGGCACAGCCTAATAATTCCGCCGCGCTAAGGTAGTTATTCAACCCTACACTACAATCACCTTTTTCCATTTTTTGTAATGTCGCCCGGCTGATTCCCAACCGCAGCGCAAAGCTTCGCATATCGTCTTGCGGGAATTTATCCTTACGAGCCGCTCGTAGATTTTCACCTAGTTTAGGTAAAAAATTCATAATACCCTCACGCCATAGATACCATTTATATAGTATATATAGCGATATTCTGACCATTTGTCTATTATAATGGTACTCAATAAAAAAGAGAGCATGGCATGGCACGCCGAGTAATGTGGCATGCGCAAAGGGAAAAAAATAAGCCCAAAGGGATCAATTACGACCCCCTATTAGTTGTTACCCCGTTTTAGTCAGGCAACCCTTAAAGATTGTTCCTGACTGGCCAGGTATTCATCATAGGTGCCTTGAAAATTAACGAGCTTGCCGTCTTTAATTTCGATCACACGGGTGGCCAGTGATGACACAAACTCTCTGTCATGACTGACAAAAATCAACGTACCATCGTATTCTTCTAACGCCGAGTTAAGTGCCTCTATCGCTTCCATATCCAAGTGGTTGGTTGGCTCATCCATAATGAGAACATTTGTTTCCATCATCATTAATTTACCAAACAACAATCTGTTTTTTTCTCCGCCAGAGCAAACAACAACCTTTTTATTGGCGTCATCAGCGGTGAATAGCAGGCGACCAAGCATTCCTCGAACCATCAAATCATCATGCTTTGGTCTACGCCATTGCGACATCCAGTCAAAGATAGTCAGATCACAATCAAAGTCGGCAGTGCTGTCCTGTGGGCAGTATCCAATCGCGGCATTCTCTGACCACTTCACTACGCCAGCCTTGGCCTCTAACTCTCCCATCAAACAACGTAAAAAAGTTGTCTTGCCAACGCCATTTTCACCAATAACAGCAAGCCTTGCACCGGCCTCGAGAATCAGATCGCCCTTATCAAACAGCATCTCATCATCGTAGCCATGACCAATATTTTCTAGTATCAATGCCTGACGATGCAGCTTTTTAGTTTGCTTAAGACTGATGGAAGGAGAAATTCGACTGGATGCTTTCACCTCATCCAGTTTGATTTTTTCCATTTTCTTCGCCCGAGAACTTGCCTGCTTCGCTTTCGATGCATTCGCCGAGAATCGATTAACGAACGCCTGCAAATCATCCAGTTCAGCGGTTTTTTTGGCGTTTTCAGTCAAAAGCTGCTCTCGAATCAGCGTCGAGGCCGCGACAAAAGCTTCGTAATTTCCTGGATAAATGCGAAGTTCACCAAAGTCGATATCAGCCATATGTGTGCAGACAGAGTTTAGAAAGTGACGATCATGGGAAATGATAATCATGGTCGACTTTCGCTCTTTCAAAACAGTTTCTAACCAATGGATCGTGTGTATATCCAGGTTGTTCGTTGGCTCGTCTAACAACAATATATCCGGGTTGGCAAAAAGTGCCTGGGCCAGTAGCACCCTTAGTTTCCAACCGGGTGCCACTTGTTTCATCAAACCAAAATGGAATTCTTCGGCGATACCAGCCTGCAGTAAAATCTCCCCAGCGCGACTCTCTGCGCTATAACCATCCAGCTCGGCAAACTCAACCTCTAAATTGGCAACCAGCATGCCCTCTTCTTCAGACATTTCTGGTAGTGAATATATCCGATCTCGCTCTTGCTTAATTTTCCATAGTTCAGCATCACCCATAATAACGGCATCGACAACGCTATACTCTTCAAAAGCAAACTGATCCTGACTCAAGACCCCTACTTTGTTACCTGGGGTGATAAATACGTTACCGGCGGTTGGGGCAAGAGCACCGCTTAAAATCTTCATAAAAGTAGATTTACCGCAGCCATTCGCTCCGATTAAACCATAACGATTGCCATTACCAAATTTCGCTGAGATATTTTCAAACAAAGGCTCAGCGCCAAACTGCATGGTGATATTTGCGGTAGATATCAAAAGAAAATTCCTGGAATGTGTTGGGGACTATTTAAAGACGGTACTCATTTCGCTCAGCCCTTGATTGGCAGGCGATGAGAAGGGGCGCAATTCTATAGACCAGCGAGTCTAAAGTCGAGATATATTGGTCATATTTCAATCACCACTAAGCCGAATCAGGCATCTCAAAACACCACGTATCGCCTTACAAACGAAAGGTTACCGCTTGTCTTGGATGTAATAAGCATGTCATTCCGGTAACATTCAGACATAGTCGGCGAAGTGTTTAATCGCAGGCACCTCAGCAATCATATGATCGTAGTAATGTATGGTCAAAACCGAATAGATTAAGTGAGTACTATTTGTGGAATTAAGAACACAAGAAACACTAATTACCGACAACAAGTTAGTGCCAGAAAAGCAAGTGAAGCGGCGCTTTTGTATTGCCCCCATGATGGACTGGACCGACAGACACTTCCGTTACTTCGCCAGGCTAATTAGCAAAGAGGCCGTGCTATACACTGAAATGGTGACCACGGGCGCATTGATACACGGTGATACGCAACGATTTCTTACTTACCATGCATCCGAGCATCCGCTCGCACTGCAACTAGGTGGCAGTAACCCCGCTGAGCTGGCGCTTTGTGCAAAAATGGCAGAAGACTGGGGCTACGATGAAGTCAATCTAAATGTTGGCTGCCCTTCCGATCGCGTACAGAACAATATGATTGGTGCCTGTCTTATGGGGCACCCAGAGCTTGTCGCGCAATGCGTTGACGAGATGCAAAAAGCTACCCGCTTACCGGTAACCGTTAAACATCGGATCGGTATTGATGATCGTGACTCATACGAGCACATGTCTGACTTTGTCGATATCGTCAAACAAACCGGCTGCAAAACCTTTATTGTCCACGCGAGAAAAGCCATTCTTCAAGGCCTAAGCCCCAAACAAAACCGCGACATTCCCCCTCTTATTTATCCCTATGTTTATGAGTTAAAGAAGCAATTCCCAGACCTGGAAATTCTCATTAATGGTGGTATTAAAACAATTGATGACTGCCTAACGCATTTAGCAGAGGTTGATGGCGTGATGGTGGGTCGCGAGGCTTACCATAACCCGTGGATACTCGATAAGGTAGATAGCTTAGTCTATGGCAGCAACAAGCGTACTCAGCTAACGCGTCATGATGTCGTTGAAGCTTTTCTGCCCTATGTTGAGCAGGAACTTGCTAAGGGGACTTATTTAGGGCACATCACCCGACATATACTTGGTATATTTCACGGTGAAAAAGGTGGTAAGCGATTTAGACGACACCTCAGTGAAAATGCCCATAAAGCCGGTGCAGGTGTTTCGGTTATCGAAGATGCACTCGCGCTGGTGCCAAGATGAGAGGTGGACATTCCTACCCTGTTGTACTTTACCCGGGCATCCCCTAAGATATTTTAATTTTCTTACTGACACGCGGTTAATTTAATGACAAGCAAACTAGAACAGCTTAAAGCGATGACCACTGTCGTTGCCGATACCGGCGATATTGACGCCATAAAGAAATGGGCTCCGGAAGATGCGACCACCAATCCCTCTCTCCTGTTAAAGGCTACAGAGTCAGAGATATATCGCCCACTTTTCAGCACCGCTATGGGCTGGGCAGCGAAGCGCGGAGGCAGCGAAAAAGATATCGTTGCCAACGCTGCTGATTATGTGGCAGTCGAAATTGGCAGAAGAATTCTCGAGATCATCCCTGGACGCGTATCTACCGAAGTGGATGCCAGGTTGTCTTTCGACACCCGTGCGACCGTTGAAAAAGCACACAAGCTTATCCGACTATATGAGAAAAGTGGTGTTAATAAAGAACGTGTCCTTATAAAAATTGCATCAACCTGGGAAGGTATTCGCGCTGCACAAGAGCTTGAAAGAGACGGAATTCAATGCAATCTGACCTTGTTATTTAGCTTTGCCCAGGCCGTTGCCTGTGCTGAGGCAGGTGTTTATCTTATCTCACCGTTTGTCGGAAGAATTCTCGATTGGCACAAGGCTAAAACCGGCAAAGCACATTATGCCGGGCACGAAGACCCTGGTGTGTTGTCTGTAACAGAAATCTACAATCATTATAAATCCCATGGTTATAAAACCATTGTGATGGGTGCAAGCTTCAGAAATACAGAAGAAATCGAGGCGCTTGCCGGATGTGACCGACTCACGATTAGTCCGGACCTGCTTGAGCAGCTAAATCAGGATCATGGCCAGCTCACGAGAAAGCTAATACCGGCAGAAAAGTCAGAACTTTCGCCACTACCATTAGACCAATCTGAATTTAGGTGGGGCTTAAACCAGGATGCCATGGCAACAGAAAAACTGGCTGATGGCATACGTCGCTTTGCTGAAGACCAGGTTTCTCTCGAAAAACGACTACGGGAATTCGCCTGATTTAAGGCTCTTAATGCGCCTAGACCATGCTAAAGCAGGATCATTTCGTGTTATCTAAACTTATTAACCTGATCACAAACAGCACCAAAAGTGAAGCCGCAGCAGCCAACCAACCCGCATTAGATGCGGCGTTGGCTGCCACCGCCCTGTTATTTGAAGTCGCCAGGGTAGATATGAACGTATCCGACGAAGAACTTACAAATATTCAGGAAGCGGCGAAAAACCTGTTTAACCTATCCGATAACACAGTGCACGACTTTTTGTCCCAATCTCAGGACATGTCTCAAAAGTCTACCTCTTATTACGAGTTTACAGCCGTTATCAATTCACACTGGGATGAAGAGCAAAAATACACTTTGGTAAAAGCACTGTGGTCGTTAGCTAATGCCGATGGCGTGCAGTGTAAGTATGAAGAGCACTTAATTCGCCGTATTGCAGACTTGTTGCACCTGCCACACGCGCTTTTCACAAAGGCCAAACACGAGATCACTCAAGAGTTATAGAAGTTTCTCATGGATAAATATATCCCGCTCAAATAGAGAAATGCCCCCACTCTTGGACTATGCTATGCCCATATATTCATTATGGAGGGTTACCTATGCTATTGATATTAAGCCCAGAAACGTCTGCTCAATCTGAAGCCTACAAAAATCTCATTCAATACATTGATAAATTACCCGGAGTGACACATCGAGAGCACCAGGTTCAGGGTCAACAGCAAACATTGACCGAAATTTATCTTCTTGGTGATACCAAAGCCATCAATAAAGAAGAAATTGCAGCGCTTCCTGGCGTTGAGAGAGCCATTAGAATATCTGAAGAATACCGCATACTTGGGCGTCATAAAGACGAAAAGCGTGTGACCGGGTTTAGCTACAACGGGGTTCAGTTTAGTCAGGATAACTTCAATGTTTTCGCTGGTCTGTGTGCCGTAGACAACACCAAAAACGTCGAAACCATGATGCAGGCACTGCATAAAAACCACTTGCAGTGCACACGCATGGGCGCCTATAAACCCAGAACTAACCCTTACTCATTTCAGGGTCATGGCAAGGGATGTCTACCATGGGTATTTGAACTCGCAGGGAAATACGGCATAAAAGTAATCGCGATGGAAATTACCCATGAAAGCCATATTGATGAAATACATGAATGCTTGCAAAAAACCGGTAACCCCACGGGCGTGCTATTACAAATTGGCACAAGAAATACGCAAAATTTTGAGTTGCTAAAAGCAATTGGCCGACAAAAGACCTATCCATCTTTACTCAAGCGCGGATTCGGGATTACGTTAAACGAATCGCTGAATGCTGCAGAGTATCTGGCCAGTGAGGGTAATTCTAATGTTATTTTCTGCCTGCGGGGAATGAAAACCGAAGCAGGTAACCCGCATCGTAACATGGTAGATTTTGCTCATGTTCCTGTTGTGAAAAGGCTTACGCGCATGCCTGTGTGTATTGACCCATCGCATTCTGTTGGCAGCAGAGAAGCTGACCCAAGCGGTATTTTGGATGTTATGAACGTGACTGCTCAAGGTGTGGTGGCCGGCGCCAATATGGTTCTCGTAGACTTTCATCCAGCTCCAACCGAAGCCCTGGTAGATGGCCCGCAAGCACTCCTAATGAGTGAACTTGAGCCATTTCTTGAAGATATACAACTGTGCCACGAAATCTATAAGAAACGAAAGGAAATCTATAACCAAGCAAAATCGCAGGTGGCAAAGTGATTATCTACGGGCACAGAGGTGCAGCAGGAGAAGCACCGGAAAATACCCTTAGCGGCTTTCAACTGGCCTATCAAAATGGCATTAGAAATTTCGAGTTAGATATTCAGCTAACCAAAGATAAAAAACTCATCGTCATTCATGATACGACTGTTGATAGAACGACTGATTTTAAAGGTAAAGTGTCGGCGTTTACCCAGGCTGAACTTGTCGCCATGGACGCGCGAAGAAACGTAAAACCCTGGCCCAGCAAACAAGCCATTCCGACACTCGAAGCAATTCTGGATAGTTGTAATGATTTTGAGCATTTCCAGTTTGAAGTAAAGTCAGACAAAAAAGAACGCCTTTCCATATTAGCCAAAGAATTACTTAACCTGATCTATGAGAGAAATATAAAAGACCGCATTGCAGTCACATCATCCAATACCTGGCTGCTAAAAGAAATTAAGCAATTGGATAGCTCTGTTAAAACAGGGCTAGTCGCTGAACACAGGCTTCCCAACCCTGTGACGACAGCCACCAAACTGGACTGTTCCTACCTGTGTTTAAACTGGAAGTTAGCAACAGCAGAATTAGTTAAAGCGGCACACGCTAGTGGCTTAATTGTTTCAACCTGGACGGTGAACCGTATCCATGACGTACTGGAGCTTGAAAAACTTGGCGTAGACAGTGTTATCACCGACTTTCCCAACAGCACCCTGCAGTACTTTGAAACACGTGAGGCCAAAGAGTAAGCCTTATCTGATGCAGTTCTAATCATAGCCCTGCGCAGGGAAATTAATCAGAAGTATCCAAAACTAAAATTGAAATTGAAATAAAAAACGGCCTAACTAATCAAGTTAAGCCGTTTTAATCGTACTTCGGAGAACACTAGAAAATCCGGTTCATACCATTAAGTGCCGCTACGCGATAAGCTTCCGCCATCGTAGGATAGTTAAACGTAGTATTAATAAAATAGTCTAGGGAGTTAGCTTCACCTGGCTGCTTCATTATTGCCTGCCCGATGTGCACAATCTCAGCTGCCTGGTCACCAAAGCAGTGGATTCCCAGAATCTCCTTTGTTTCTCTATGGAAAAGAAGTTTCAGCATACCTACCGCTTCACCGGTAATCTGCGCTCTGGCCAGATCTTTAAAGAATGCCTGACCAACTTCGTAGGGTACTTTCGCTTCTGTTAATTCACGCTCTGTCTTGCCCACCGAACTGATTTCAGGAATAGTATAAATCCCGGTGGGTACTTCATTAATAAAATGAAAATAGTTGTCGTGAACAATATCAGAAGACGCAGCTCTGCCCTGGTCATACGCCGCACTTGCCAGACTTGGCCAACCGATGACATCACCCGCAGCATAGACATTAGGGACCTCAGTGCAGTAGTGCTCGTCAACCTGAATCTGTCCGCGCGAATTAGGTGTTACACCAATATTTTCAAGACCTAAATTGTCAGAATTACCCGTTCGACCATTGCACCATAAAAATGCATCTGCACGAATGCGTTTACCTGACCTTAGGCTCACCACCACGCCGTGTTCTTCTCCCTCAACCGCTTCATACTCTTCATTGTGGCGAACAAGAACACCGTTGTTTCGCAGGTGATAACTCAGCGCATCCGAAATTTCATCATCCAAAAATGACAATAAGCGGCTACCGGGGTTAACAAGATCTACTTTTACCCCAAGTCCTGCAAATATTGACGCGTACTCACAACCGATAACGCCAGCGCCATAAATCACGAGTGTTCTGGGCGTATGCTCCAACTTAAGAATGGTGTCACTATTATAAATTCGACGATGTCTAAAATTTACATTATCAGGGAGATACGGGCGAGAGCCTGTAGCGATAACAAATGTCTTGGCGTGTAAAATTTCTTGGGTCTGCCCGCTTCCTTTCACTTCGACACGATTTCCGTCTAAAAAGCACGCTTTACCGCTGAATAGGTCAACTTTATTCCGCGCATAAAACTGGGTTCTTAGCTTTACTTGTTTGCCGATAACCTTCTCCGCATTCTGCAAAACGCGGGGAAAAGAGAACCAGCGAGGCTCGCCGATATCCCGAAACATGGCATTGGTATTAAAAGTAATGATTTGTTTAACTGAATGACGTAAAGCTTTAGAAGGAATAGTGCCCAAATGAGTGCAATTGCCACCCACCTGTAATTTGTCTTCGATAATTGCAACACGTTTGCCATGCTTAGTCGCGTTCATGGCAGCACCTTCACCTGCGGGTCCCGCCCCTATTACAACAACGTCATAGTGATAATCGGTCATTCGACTTAATACTCCGTTTTCAAAGTCTTATTTCTTTAATTTTTGGTTGCATCATATGAAAGACTCTCTGATTTTTCGCTGGCCTTACCATCTTCAGAGTTTTCTTTTTCGCATTTAGATGTGTCACCACCGCAGATATCGCAGGCAACCTCCATCCCCAATGCGCTCATCCCCCCGCAGGAACCGGATATGGGTTTTCTTCCCATCAACACGCCTACGGACATGATGGCAACCACTAAAAACATCACTGCAAAAATCACTAGAAATAAAGTCATACTACTTCCCCTCAATTCAACAGGTAGGGCTCAAACTCTTTCGTTAACTTAACACCAAACGTATTACCGTTCCTATAGATAAAATATGCTGCGATATTATTTTTCACAGCCAATTCATATCCTTTTTGTTCACCCAGCACCATAAACATGGTTGCCATCGCATCTGCTTCTGCAGAGGCAGGCCTTAAAACAGTCACCGATGTTAATTTATGCTGTACCGGAAAGCCTGTTTTAGGATCGATGGTATGAGAATATCTAACCCCGTTTTCTTCAAAGTAATTTCTATAATCACCGGATGTCGCTAATGCGTTGTTACCAATGCTTATTTTTTTCCAAACCTGCCGCATATCATCCACAGGTGATTCAATAGCCAGGATCCAATCTGCATTATTTGCTTTCTTCCCAGATGCTCTTATTTCGCCACCAATTTCAACGAGATAACTAGAGATGCCAAACTTCTCTAACGCTTCCGCAACCTTGTCGACAGCATAACCTTTAGCAATCGCCGACAAATCTAATTCGACGTAATCTTCCTTTTTTAAAGATGTGCGTTCCTTGTCCAAAGACAATTTAAGATATCCAGTTTTCTGCAACATCTTAGTAACCGCATCATTTGAAGGAATTCGAACAGGCCTTGCGTCTGGCCCGAACCCCCAGGATCTTACCAGCGGCCCAACCGTCACATCAAAAGCACCGGAAGACAATTTCGCGATTTCCATTGATTTTGCAACCACTTCAAACGTTTCAGGACTTAAACTTACCCACTTACCGGGCTCAGAGTGATTGAATTGTGTGACTTCTGATGAATTTTTATAAGTAGACATTAGGCTATCTACTAACTGCATAGCACCAACAACGGCTGCTTGGACTTTTTGTTCTTCAGAATGGTTTGACGAGTGATAAAACTTTATGTGATAGGTCGTGCCCATGATAGGGCCCGACAACTCTGTTAATGGTGGCGTGCCCCTTTGACAGCCGGAGAGCCACAGCACGATCAACATCAGTGCTGTGGCCGTAAAGGTATATCCGCACTTAACTTTCATTAGAGCGAAAACTACCCTCCAAAATCATCCAATAAGATGTTTTCATCTTCAACGCCCAAGTCTTTAAGCATCTTAATAACTGCGGCGTTCATCATTGGAGGTCCACACATGTAAAACTCACAATCTTCTGGTGCTGGGTGATCACGTAAATAGTGCTCATACAGAACGTTGTGAATAAAGCCTGTGTAGCCAGACCAATTATCTTCTGGCTGCGGATCTGATAATGCTACGTGCCATACAAAATTATCGTTGTCAGCAGCCAAGGCATCATACTCATCCTGATAGAACATCTCCCTGAGGCTTCTCGCACCGTACCAAAAAGACATTTTTCGTTTCGTGTGAATGCGCTTAAGCTGATCAAAGATATGCGACCGCATTGGAGCCATACCTGCACCACCACCAACAAATACCATTTCGTTATCGGTATCCTTGGCGAAGAACTCACCAAATGGCCCATAAACCGTAATTTTATCACCAGGCTTCAAACTAAATACATACGATGACATTTGCCCAGGTGGATAATTAGTTCCTGGAGGTGGTGTAGCAATTCGTATATTGAATTTAACCAGGCCGCGCTCATCTGGATAGTTTGCCATCGAGTAAGCACGAATAATTGGCTCTTTCACCACGGACTTGTACCGCCACAGGTCAAACTTATCCCAATCGCCACGATATTCTTCCTGAATATCAAAGTCTTTGTAGTCTACTTCATGAACAGGCGTTTCCAGCTGTACGTAACCACCGGCACGGAAGTTTACTTCTTCACCTTCTGGCAACTCAAGAACGAGTTCTTTAATAAAAGTTGCAACGTTATAATTTGAACGTACAGTACATTCCCATTTCTTAACGCCAAAAACTTCTTCTGGCACTTCAACTTTCATATCCTGTTTTACAGGAACCTGACAGGCTAACCGCCAACCTTCACGTTCTTCACGCTTAGTAAAATGAGCCTGTTCTGTGGGAAGCATTGATCCACCGCCCTCAAAAACCTTACATTTACATTGCGCACAGCTACCGCCACCACCACAAGCAGACGATAAGAACACGCCTTCATTGGCCAATGTTTGCAGGAGTTTTCCGCCTGCAGGAGTCTTGATCGTATGATCAGGCTCTTCATTTACTTCGATTGTCACATCCCCGGTACTAACGAGCTTCGCCCGGGCCGCCAATATGATTGCCACCAAAGACAATACGATGACGGTAAACATGACAACGCCTAATATTATTTCTGCATTCATGTTTTAACCCTGTTATTAATTAATTTCGCAAGCTTCGGTCTTTACAGCGATATACCTGAGAAAGACATGAACCCTAATGACATTAAACCAACAGTGATAAAGGTAATACCCAACCCCCGCAAGCCTTCTGGCACATCGCTATACTTTAGTTTCTCTCTAATCCCCGCCAGAGCAATAATTGCTAATGCCCAGCCTGTACCAGCTCCAACACCATAAACAAGACTCTCTCCAAAGTTATAGTCACGCTCAACCATAAATAAAGATGCTCCCATTATCGCGCAGTTAACTGTTATAAGCGGAAGAAAAACACCCAGTGCGTTATATAGATCTGGAAAATACTTATCTAAAACCATTTCCAGAATCTGAACGATTGCCGCAATAACACCAATGTAGGTCAACAACCCTAGGAAGCTTAAATCTACTTCTGGATATCCAGCCCAAGCTAATGCACCTTCTTTTAGCAGAGATGTATAGATAAGATTATTAACCGGTACCGTAATACCAAGAACTACAACAACGGCTATACCAAGCCCCACAGCAGCTTCCATTTTTTTAGAAAGAGCCAGGAAAGTGCACATACCCAAAAAGAACGCCAATGCCATATTCTCTACAAATACGGCCTTAACAAACAGACTGATATAATGTTCGAACATTAGAACGCCTCCTTAACAACATGTGCTGACGCCTTATAGTCTGGAGCTTCTTTTTGTTCAGCCTTCCAGGTTCTTAGTCCCCAAATGATTAAACCTATTAAGAAGAAAGCACTTGGAGGTAACAGCAATAGACCGTTTGGCTGATACCAGCCCCCATTGTTGATAGTTGTCATGATGTTTATACCAAACAAAGTCCCTGAGCCAAGCAATTCTCGTACAACGGCAACAGCAACTAACATAGCGGTATAACCTAAACCATTACCAATGCCGTCCATAAAACTGACAACTGGTCCGTTTTGCATGGCGAACGCTTCTGCACGCCCCATTACAATGCAGTTAGTAATGATTAAGCCAACAAATACTGACAGCTGCTTACTCAACTCATAGGCATAAGCACGTAATATTTGGTCAACAACAATTACCAACGACGCGATTATCGTCATTTGAACAATAATTCGAATACTCGTCGGGATTTGTTTACGAATCATCGCAATAGATGCACTGGAGAAAGCTGTTACTAAACTAACGGCCAGCCCCATAACCAACGACAACTGCAAACTGGTTGTCACCGCTAATGCAGAACAAATACCTAGTATTTGTAATGCAATAGGGTTGTTACTGACTACCGGCTCGAAAAGAACTTTCTTTATACTAATTTCACTAGACATTTCTTACGCCCCCTTTCGAACACGATCCAGATATTTTTGGAATCCCATCTCGCCTAACCAGAAGTGAAGTAGGTTCGTCACACCGCGGCTGGTAAGACTTGCTCCTGATAACGCATCTACGCCGTAAACCGCTTCCGGCTTGCTGTTATCAACGCCCCCCTTAACCAGGTGAATCTTAGGCTCACCACTGTCATCCAGGTCATAAACGCGCTTGCCTGGCCACATAGCCTTCCACTTTGGATTATCAACTTCACCACCCAGTCCTGGTGTTTCAGCATGCTGATAAAACCCTAAACCTGCAACTGTGTTTGCGTCCCCCTTCAAGGCAATAAAGCCATACAGGGTGGACCACAAGCCGTATCCATGGACAGGAAGAACTATTGTTTCGACAACACCATTTTCAATTAATAGATAGACCTTCGCATATTTTTCACGACGCTTAATACTCGCAATATCCTTTGAGGCATCAAGCAGTGAGGACATCGAAGGATCTTTAGCACCTCTTTTCTGGTCATATGCAATGGCTGAAGGTTTGCCGACTACAGCAGGCTCAATATATTCACCGCTATCAAGATCAATTAACTTTGGCGTTACCCGCTCAAAAGTCTTTTCAATCTCAGCGCTTGAAGCACCCTCTTTTAAAATACCAGCAGCGGCCAGGATATTCATTTTCAGGTTAAGCGTTTTATTCTTTTCCTGGATAGGTCGAAGCAGTACAACTGATGCGGCAACAACAATCGCGCATACAATACATAGCAACAGAGCAACGGTTATGGTTTTTTGAACAGATTCTTTATTAGACACGTGCTAACCTCCGTTTGATGTTGGCTTGAATAACCACGTAGTCGATATAAGGTGCAAATAGATTGGCAAACAGTATTGCCAACATCATGCCCTCTGGGAATGCCGGATTTACAACCCTTATTAGCACCACCATTACACCAATTAGCGCACCGAATACCCACTTCCCAGTGTTAGTCATGGAAGCTGAAACCGGATCCGTTGCCATAAAGATCATCCCGAAAGCGAAACCACCTATAACGAAATGCCAATGAGGGGGGACACCGAACATCGGATTAGACTCAGAACCAATCGCGTTAAACAAAAATGCAGTTGCGATCATTCCTAACATTACGCCAGAAACTATTCGCCAAGATGCTATTTTTGAAACCAGCAGCACGGCGCCTCCAATCAGAATAGCTAAAGTGGAGGTTTCACCCACCGACCCTTGCATTGTTCCGATGAAAGCATCAAACCAGGATATGCTCTGGCTAATGGCTTCTACGCCACCTGAAGCGCCCAAGCTCAATGCCGTCGCACCGCTGAAGCCATCAACAGCTGTCCAGACAGTATCTCCAGAAATTTCGGCAGGATAAGCGAAGAACAAAAATGCCCTTCCGGTTAAAGCCGGGTTGAGGAAGTTTTTGCCAGTTCCGCCAAACACTTCTTTACCAATCACTACACCAAAGGAAATACCCAGAGCCACCTGCCACAATGGAATTGTGGGAGGACAGATCAGCGCAAAAAGTATTGATGTCACGAAGAAGCCTTCATTAACTTCATGACCACGCACCATCGCAAACAATACTTCCCAAAACCCACCAACCACAAAGGTAACGAGGTATATAGGCAAGAAATAAACGGCACCGTAAATCATGTTATCCCAAATGCTGCCAGGATCATTTCCTGCCAACAGCGCGATAATTGTGCTGTGCCAATCGGCACTCATCGCCAGAGAGTTTGCCGCCAAATAGGAATTGGCTTGCAAGCCAACGTTATACATCCCGAAAAACATCGCTGGAAACGCACAAAACCAAACAGTAATCATTATGCGCTTAAGATCTACACCATCACGAACATGCGACGTTGATGACGTAACAGATTTAGGCGTGTAGAAAATAGTGTCCGCCGCTTCATAAAGGGCGTACCACTTCTCATACTTGCCACCCTTTTCAAAGTGGGGTTCGATTTTATCTAAGATTTGTCTTAATGACATAATTAACCCTCTTTCTCGATGCGGCTCAGGTTATCCCGAAGAATTGGACCATACTCGTATTTGCCAGGGCATACGAATGTGCATAACGCCAAATCTTCCTCATCAAGCTCAAGGCAACCAAGCTTTTGGGACATATCGGTATCGCCAACTATCAAAGAGCGTAGTAGCTGCGTCGGAAGAATATCTAAAGGCATAACTTCTTCATAAGTGCCGACAGGCACCATTGCACGCTCACTACCGTTAGTAGTGGTGGTAAAGTTAAACAACTTACCTTTGGTTAAACTGGAGAGGTAAATATTCAGTTTAGAGAATTTATTTGCGCCAGGTGACAACCACCCCAGAAATTCACGTTTATCCCCTTCCTCAAGCACACTTACCTGATTAGCATAACGACCAAGGTAAGCCGCAACACCTCTGGCGCTTCTGCCACCGAAAATTGACCCTGAGATAATACGATTCCCCGTGGATGCATTTAATTCACCGTCACATAGCTCTGTTAACGACGCACCCAATCGAGTACGAACAAGGCGAGGTTTGTTCACCTTTGGACCAGCCAGCGCAACAACGCGCTCCACCGACAATTCACCGGTTGTAAACAGGCGGCCAATTGCGATGACATCCTGGTACCCAATGTGCCATACCGACTTGGTTGCTGATACAGGGTCAATAAAATGGATGTGGGTGCCAACGTTGCCAGCCGGATGCACACCACCGAACTGCTTTTGTTCGACGACAGAGTCCGTCGCGATACCCACTGCGTTGCCTTTGCCGCAAACAAACACTTTACCGTTTGTTAGCTTTTTTACCACCTCTAAGCCGTTGTTAAAGTCCTTGATGGAGGCTTTAACAATAACTTCTGGGTCAGCGGCTAATGGGTTGGTGTCCATTAGCGAAATGAAAATTGAGTTTGGCACCGCGTCAACGGCTGGTGTTCTGCTATATGGGCGAGTTCTGATTGCTGTCCATAGACCAGATTCTAATAGATTTTTAACAACTTGCTCGCGATCTAACTTAATCAGATCTGCTTCTGCGTATTTATCAAACTGAACAGCATCATCACCGTCAATCTCTATAACGATAGACTGAAAAACACGACGTTCGCCACGATTGATTTCGATAACGGTTCCGGCCGCTGGCGAAGTGTGACGAACACCCGGTGTTCTTTTATCTTCGAACAGTAGCTGACCGCGCTTGACTTTGTCTCCCACCTGAACAGACATCGTTGGTTTCATACCATTAAAGTCGAACCCTATCACAGCGACTCGACTAACAGTTTTACCTTCGGATATGTTTTGTTCAGGCGCACCCGTTATGGGCAGATCCAGGCCTTTCTGAATTTTGATCATTAGCCTCGCCTAAATAGTAAAAAAAGTGAATTTTACGTTAGCTGACTGCTAGGATGCTTGATCCTAATCTAGTGGCGCAAACTTAGCGGCTCCCGACACACCAAGTCACTCAACTGACGTACCAAAAAATCGTGACAATTATAAAGACGCATATCCCAATTTTCCAGACAAGGACCTTAAATAGTTAGGCTATCTGGACAATCTAACGGGAAACTCATGAAAGAATAGTGTGTTTTTTAATAAGAAGAAGAAAAACTTACGATAATACGCACTTTTAAGAGAAGGCTCCGTGCCAAAGTAAATGCAACTCTGGCACGGAAAACGGATCTAATTACTACATTGACTGCGGAAACGAAGGATAATTAACACCCGCCATCTGGTTTACCACCCGAACCACCTGAGCACTGTAACCTGCCTCATTGTCGTACCACACATACAACACTGCTCGATTACCACTTACGATAGTTGCCTGGGCATCTACGATACCGGCATGCCGCGAGCCAACAAAGTCAGATGAAACGACTTCTGGTGAGTTCGTGAAATCGATCTGACGCCGCAAATCAGAGTGCAAAGAAACATCTCTAAGAAAATCATTCAGGGCTTCACGACTGGTTTCTTTCGCCAGATTCAGGTTAAGAATAGCCATTGATACGTTTGGCGTAGGTACCCTGATCGCATTACCAGTCAGCCGGCCAGCCATTTCTGGCAATGCTTTTGCCACTGCACTTGCTGCACCGGTTTCAGTCAACACCATGTTCAACGCGGCACTTCGGCCACGTCGAGTGCCTTTATGGTAGTTGTCAATCAGGTTTTGGTCGTTGGTGTAGGCATGAACAGTTTCGACATGACCACTGACCACACCAAATTTGTCATGGACTACTTTCAACACAGGCGTGATTGCATTCGTGGTACATGATGCTGCAGAAACGATTTTGTCTGCATCGGTAATCAGGTCATTATTGATACCGTAAACGATATTCTTGATATCACCTTTGCCCGGAGCAGTTAACAGCACTCGCGAAACACCCTTCGACTGAAGGTGCAACCCTAACCCTTTCTCGTCACGCCACTTTCCGGTGTTATCAATGACGATCGCACGGGAAATACCATATTTCGTATAATCGACTTTGTCCGGACCATCGGAATAAATCACCTGGATATAGTTACCGTTCACTATCAATGCTTTGTTTTCTGAGTCAACGGAAATAGTACCGTTAAATGGTCCATGGACAGAATCTCGACGCAACAAGCTTGCGCGCTTTTCGAGATCGTTGTCTGCACCGCCATCTCGCACAACTATAGCGCGTAAGCGAAGATTATTACCGCCGCCCGCTTTCTCTACCAGAATCCTGGTCAACAAACGACCGATACGACCAAAACCATACAACACGATATCTTTGGTCTCTTCGCCTTTGTTGTGTGCATCTTCGGCATCAAACTTATCAACGACTGGCGCAACCTCGGCTTTAACAAAGTCTTCTAAAGAACCAGAACCACCTTGCTTCTTATATTTTACCGCCAGCTTGCCGATGTCGATGTGCGCATGACCAAGGTTCAAACTATCTAATATCTGCAGCACAGGGAACGTGTCACGCACAGACATCTCTGTAACTTCTACCTGGCGCACAAATCGGTGGGCTTTAAGAATGCCAATCACAGATTGATTAATGATTGCCCGTCCGTAGACAGATGTAACGATATTATTACGGCGATACAACCTACCGATTAAAGGAATCATCGCTTCAGCAATAGTTTCACGATCTTTCCACTCTGCAAAGCATGTATCTTTGATATCCTTGCTCACGTTCGGCACCTCTCAGCTACGATTAAAAAAGGCGCACATTATCCTTTTCTCTAAGCCTATTGGCAAACCCGCAGTGCAATATATTGCAAAAAACCCACACTTCACCACAGTTTCGACACTAAGAAACCCATAATTACGGGTTAGGCCATGCCCGCCCCCTGCTTATTCTGCGCATGAGACACGATCCGTAAGCGACTCTGGTGTGACTTGTTAATGATTAAGCATTACCATAGCCCACAATTTTAGATGCACTGACTACTTAGCAGATAGGCGAGAATGTATTTGCTCAGCAAATCGAAAAAAGCTATCGGTGCCCTGACTCATCTACTTATTGTGACACCCAAAGCCAATGAACAACGGACCTCTTTTTTCATTACCATTTACGACAAAGGCCGCAGATAAAGTTATTTGGCCGGATGTGACAGGCACTGCATTTGCCGCCGCGCTTGCAGAGACGCTAAGCAAACACAACCAGTTTGTGGTGGTTTTTACGAAAGATACTGAAAGCGCTTTGCAGCTTGAAAATGAAATACGCTTTTTCGCCTCTCCAGGCCTGGAAATACTTGCACTACCTGATTGGGAAACGCTTCCTTATGATTTGTTTTCACCGCATCAGGATATCATTTCGCAACGAATTCATACGCTTTCGACAATCACTAATACCGACAGCGGGTTGCTCATTATCCCTATTTCTACCGCCCTACACCTGTTACCGCCCCAAGAACACTTGCATGGCTTTTCCCTACTATTAAAGGTAGGAGAGAAACTACGACTGGAACCCTATAAGCAACAGCTTGAGACAGCGGGATACCGACATACGGAAACAGTATTCGAGCATGGAGAGTATGCGCAACGAGGCTCCATTCTTGATATTTTTCCTATGGGTAGCGACCTGCCTTTTCGCATCGAACTTTTTGATGACGAAATTGAGACGCTACGCACCTTTGACCCTGAAACCCAGCGCTCTATCGAGAAAGTTGAAGAGATCAAGCTACTCCCGGCAACAGAATTCCCCTGGGAGGCTACTGCGCGCTCGAAATTTAAAACGCAATGGATCAGTCATTTTCCAAATGCGCCAAAAGAATCTTCTATTTTTCAGGACGTCAGTTCAGGTATCCGCCCTCCGGGGATAGAATACTATCTGCCATTATTTTTCGACAATATGGCCACCCTGTTTGACTATTTGCCAAAGACTACAACCGCAGTCATTCAAGAAGGCGTTTACGAAGCCGCCCAACATTTCTGGCTAGAAGCAGGTGAACGATTTGAAGAGCGCAGACATGATCGTATGCGCCCACTTTTGCCGCCCGCCTCTCTTTTCTTTAGTGTTGATGAGTTTTTTGCTCGATTAAAGGCTTTCCCACAGATAAAGCAAACCTCGACGGCTTCTGAAGACCGCATCGAAAATCCGGCCATCAAAACGATTACCGATATTACCATAGACTCCCGTCTGAAAGACCCCCTAATACGTCTAAAGACACTTATCGAGTCAACACACGCAGAAGCCAAAAACGCAAAGATATTGATTTGTGCCGAGTCAACCGGCCGGCGCGAAGTCATCAGCGACCTTTTGAAAGACCACGCCATCCAGGTAGCGCCTGTTGCGAACTGGCAAGAGTTTCTTGATAGCCGTTCAACGTCAGATATCCATATTTGCACCGGATTTATTGTTAACAGCTTTAAATCACCTCACGCCAAACTTACTGTATTGTCAGAGGCGTCTCTTTATGGCCATCGCGTTGCGCAAAGCCGGCGCAGAAAAACGCAAGATAATACCGAGTCTATCTTTAAAAGCCTGACGGAACTTACTATTGGCTCTCCTGTCGTACATATCGATCACGGGGTAGGTCGATACCAAGGGTTGCAATGCCTGGACATCGACGGTCAAACCAACGAATTTCTTACTTTGGTCTATGCAGATGAAGCAAAGCTCTACGTACCCGTAACATCCCTTCATCTCATCTCTCGATATAGCGGCACAGATAACAACCTTGCCCCGTTACACAAGCTTGGTACAGATAAGTGGTCTGCGGCCAAAGAAAAAGCCTTAGAAAAAATACGAGATACTGCGGCCGAATTGCTTGAAATCTACGCTAAGCGGGATGCACAAAAGGGTTTTGCATTTTCTCACCCCAAGGATGCCTATTTCGCATTTTGCCAAAACTTCCCTTTTGAAGAGACACCGGACCAGATGGCAGCGATAGAGGCTGTCGAGAAAGATATGCTGTCCACGAAATGCATGGATCGCCTAGTTTGTGGAGATGTCGGCTTTGGTAAAACAGAAGTGGCCATGCGGGCAGCTTTCCTGGCGGCATACTCCGGTAAACAGGTTGCCGTGCTGGCACCCACGACACTGTTGGCGCAGCAACACTTTCAATCATTTTCTGACAGATTCTCTGACACGCCAGTGAAGGTTGATGTCATATCCAGATTCAAAAATGCCAGCGAACAAAACACAGCACTGGAAAGCATGGCCCAAGGTAAAACCGATATCATCATCGGCACCCACAAACTGCTGCAACCAGGCGTGAAATTCAAAAACCTCGGACTATTGATCATAGACGAAGAGCATCGCTTTGGTGTCCAGCAAAAAGAAAGAATGAAAGCGCTCCGAACTGAGGTCGATATACTGGCACTAACAGCCACCCCCATACCTCGCACATTAAACATGGCAATGGGCGGAATACGCGACCTATCCATTATCGCAACGCCTCCGGCGAAGCGATTATCAGTTAAAACCTTTGTTCGCCAACACGAAGACAGCCTGATAAAAGAGGCCATCCTCCGTGAAATTCTTCGGGGAGGGCAAGTTTTCTTTTTGCACAATGACGTGAAAACCATTGAGAAAATCGCTGATGAAATCAGCACGCTAACCCCCGAGGCAAGGGTAACAGTTGCCCATGGGCAAATGCGCGAAAGCAGGCTAGAGCAAGTAATGTCTGACTTTTATCACAAGCGTTTTAATGTATTAGTGTGTACCACTATCATAGAAACAGGTATCGATATCCCTAGTGCCAACACGATTATCATTGCGCGCGCGGATAAGTTCGGCCTCGCCCAACTACACCAGCTTAGAGGACGGGTCGGCAGATCCCACCACCAGGCATACGCGTTTTTGTTAACGCCTCCGCAAAAAACCATGACAGCAGATGCGGTGAAACGCCTTGAAGCTATCACGCTATCTCAAGATTTAGGCGCTGGATTTGCCTTAGCAACGCACGACCTGGAAATTCGTGGCGCAGGAGAACTGCTTGGGGAAGAACAAAGCGGCCAAATTCAAAGTGTTGGCTTTTCGTTATATATGGAGTTGCTCGAGCAAACCGTTGAAGCCCTGCAGTCGGGTAAAAGCCCTGATCTTGCAACGCCATTCAAACATGGCACCGAAGTTAACTTGCGATTACCAGCGATCATTCCGGAAGAGTATCTTCCTGATGTACACACAAGACTCATTCTTTATAAAAGAATCGCCAACGCTAAAAATAAAACCGCCTTATCTGACATCCAATCTGAAATCATTGACCGCTTCGGCATCCTGCCAGAACAGGTAAAACTGCTGATTAAACAAACTCGATTAAAATTACGGGCAGAAAAAGCCGGAATAAGCAAAATTGACGCGGGCGATGTAAAAGGGAAAATTACCTTTGCGAAAGAAACCTCCGTCGATCCTTTTGTTATCGTGCAATTGGTACAGAAAAACGCGACACGTTTTGGGTTAAGCTCTGGCAATGAACTCAGTTTTCAACTGAAAACCGTGAATCCAAATGATAAACTTCAGGAAATTAATGACATACTCAACTTACTGGGCGTTGGCGACAAATGATCAGCTCCAATAAGGCTGCGAAGCTGCTGACTAATACTACAGGCTTATACGTAAAGTCGCCTTCCCGTTTCAACGATAACTAAGACTATGGTACCTATGAAAAAAATTTTGATTGCACTATTAATGGTTATCAACCCATGGTTCCTCGCCGAAGCGCAGACCACCGAGACCGTAATCGATGAAAACTGGTATCAGATCGAGCTACTCGTCTTCAAAAACAATAATGCTTACGATTATTTAATCGACCTGCCGATCGCCGGTGAGCCTAGAACAACCTACCAGCGTCACTACTCACTCGTTCAAGGAACGGCACTGAGTCCGCTACAACTGCCTCTCATCGACGCGAAACGGCTATCCATCCACTCTTCTGCTAGAGCGCTGACAATAAGCAGGAAATATTCACCCATTTTCACCGCCGGATGGAAAATGTACTTGCCCGGTGAGCAAGAAGAAGTCCCCATAAGAATTGAAGGTGGCGAAGAATTTGAGGGACGTCACGAGTTGGAAGGTTTTGTAACCGTCAAGCGGAACCGGTACCTGCATTTAGAAGCAGATCTTGCCTTAATCAGCTACGAAATAGCCGAGAAGATCGATGAAACCAACATCATGGACACAATCATGAATCCAGATAGTTCCATCAATCATCTATTTCAAAACCAGCAACCCTCCCTAAACACACAATCACAATCCGTGTCTGTTGAGCATTCGTCACTGCCAACTGGCACAACCAATGGCTACGACAGCTTCACAACAGACTATGACTTCAGCACGCAACAAGTATCGCCCTATGTTGCGAAAAACCATCAACATTTGAAAGAATCTCGACGAATGCGAAGTGGCGAATTACACTATCTCGACCACCCGTCTTTCGGCGTGCTGATTAGAATTAACGGAACGTCTGCGCCGGTTAAAGAGACTCCGGCGCCTTTGCAAGAGACTTCGCTCGAACCCCAACCAGATAGTGATCCAACGACACAATCTAATACGGCGATACCACAGAGCAGGTAATAAGCTTACTGCAGAACAGGTAGCGCTTCTGCGAGTATCGCCCGCACATGACCCATTCCATCAGCTATGGCGTTTTCGATATCCGCCATAGTAATAATTTCGGTGGTTTTGCCAGCTGCCCAGTTTACGACCAACGACAAGCAAGCATAGGGAATCTCTAATTCGGCCGCTAAGACTGCCTCTGGCATACCCGTCATACCAACAATATCGCAACCATCACGCTCAAGCCTTTTAATTTCGGCCGCTGTCTCCAACCTTGGTCCCTGCGTCGCGCCATAGACACCAAAGTCGCTGTAAGGCGCTCGCACTTTACCAGCACAGTCACAAAGTACCTGTCTTAAATCCTTATCATACGGAAAGCTAAAGTCTATATGCGTCACATGCTCGAGGTCACCTTCAAAGAACGTAGAAGGGCGCCCCCAAGTGTAATCAATTAGCTGATCAGGGATAACAACGTGGGCTGGTCCCATAGAACCATGTATGCCACCCACTGCATTGACACCAATTATTTTGCTGACACCAACATGCTTAAGCGCCCAGATGTTTGCACGATAGTTAACCTCATGAGGGGGAATACGATGTGGATTGCCATGCCTTGAAATAAATGCCAGTCGACAGCCGTGTAGATTACCCCAGGTTATAGAAGATGAAGGTGCGCCAAAAGGTGTTTCTACCTCTTGGTACTCTAGTATCTGCAGCCCCTCAAGCTCTGTCAGGCCTGTGCCTCCGATTACACCAATAATCTCTGCCATCTCTTACGCCTTAGTCAAAATGTTAGAAGCGGGCTATTTTCTATTGTGACTGGCACGCTGGCAACCGAAAAATACCATTTAAACAGGGTAACGCTACGCTAATGCCTGCTGGGGCAAGACATAATAGTAAATAGCGAAATAATGACAGGTACTACCACCCAGGACAAACAGATGCCAAATCGCATGATTGTAAGGAATTTGATGAAATACGTAGAAAATCACGCCCACCGTGTAGACCAAACCACCAACTAACAGCAGCATAAACCCACCGGACGCCATTGACTCGGTCAGCTCATTGCCGGCAAAAAGTGCCAGCCAGCCCATGACAACATAAGTGGCCACACGCAAAACAGAGAAACGATGGCGATATTTTATCTTTAGCGTAATACCAAATACCGCCAAGCCCCATACCAACGCAAATAACAACCACCCTACGGGGCCGCGAATGCTAACTAAAAGAAACGGGGTATAACTGCCGGCAATCAGAAGATAAATCGCACAATGATCAAACAACTTAAACAGCTCGCGTTTTTTCTCGTCACGAAAACCGTGGTAAAGCGTAGACGACAGGTAAAGCGCCACCATACTAATGCCATAAACAGAAAAACTTACTATCCGCCAGGGATCACCCGCATCCGCAGAGACCAGCAGCAGTACAATCAAGCCTACGACACTTAACACAGCACCTATCCCGTGCGTTAGACTGTTAATAACCTCCTCTATGTGCAATTGTCTAGCTAACCTTGAAGCATTTGTGATCACAGTAAAATCCTTGGGAAACACCCATTAGTATTGCAGCATTTCAGCTTACACGTGTATTCAGAAATTACGGTAAAACAGCGCACAAGTAAACGCATATCCTTGCTTGTTAAGAAAAGTTCACATTCATTTACGATTCAGATTAGGCTATGGAAAAGATAAAGCAGCCAATGAAGGCCGCTTTACTGGTGACAGACTGAATAAAACAAGCGACCTCTACTCCTTCGCCTCTAGCACAGCAGTTGGGTCGTTTTCAGATGGTCCAGGTGCTTCGGCCATATAGAGTGTTCGTGTAGGAAACGCAATTTCGGCGCCGTTGGCTTCAATTATTCGCATGACTTCAAGGAGTACATTTTGCTTAACTTGATGAAACTCGATCCAGTTAGTTGTTTTGGTGAAGGTATAAATAAAAAAATCTAAAGAGCTTGGCCCGAACATATTAAAGTTAACAATTAGTGTTTGATCTGTGTCTAAATCGTCATGATCAATCAGCATCTGTTTCACTTCTCGCAAAATATTTTCAATTTTCCCGGCATCACAGTACCTGACACCTATATTTTCATTTATTCGCCGGTGCGTCATCCTTGAAGGGTTTTCAACAGTTAAACTCATAAAAGTCGAATTAGGAACGTAAATCGGGCGCTTTTCAAATGTTCGAATACGGGTCGTACGCCACCCGATATTTTCAACCGTCCCCTCTATGTTTTTATCTGGGGATCTAATCCAGTCTCCCACCGAAAATGGCCTGTCAAGATAGACCATCAACCCGCCAAAAAAATTGGCTAGTAGGTCTTTAGCTGCAAAGCCAACGGCTATCCCCCCAATTCCTCCAAAGGCAAGTACGCCGGATATACTGAACCCCAACGTTTGTAATACTACCAATACACCGGTGATGATGACGGATACCCTGGTAAGCTTACCAATTGCGGCAACGGTTGTTTCGTCCATCGGCTCCTTCATTTTGCTGTCGGACACCAGAATTTTCTCGGCGCCACTGATAAAACGAATGAGAAACCATATCAGACAATAGATCACAAAAACTTTACGACCACTATCGATATATTCGAAAACGCCTGCACCTGAATAGCTTTGCGCTATTTCAGCAGCCAGTGACACACCTACCACCCATATCATCAGCTTTAGCGGTGGGCGGGCAGCTTCAACTAAGGTGTCATCCCATAAATTGTGGGTTTTCGCCAACTGCTTTCCGAGTTTATCGAGTACCTTGCCAGAAAAATAACTAAGAGCACCGGCAATAAAAACTACGGTAAAAATTTTTAGTACGGCGCTGTAAGACTCTTGCGACAAACCAATCGCATCAAAAAGCTGATCCAGAACGGACATTTCCATAACGTTTGTCTTAACCCCTGTAAAATCTTTTTAAGTACAATTTTATTGCAGAACAGTGACGATTAGAGGGATGTCACGATGCATTTCCTCCCCGACCAATAAGCTTTTTAAGCGAGTTTACCAATGCTTTCTGACGCTTGTCGCCAACGAACACTTGCCTGCAACTCAGGCAAAGACGGTGCCCTGCCCTTTGCTCGCATCGAAGCGATGCGCTCACTGGCTAAAATGTTGTGGTTTTCCATCCACTCAACAACTTTACATGCTTCTGCAGGCTTGTTGCACACCAGGACCATATCACACCCGGCAACTAACGCTGCCTGTACTCTTTCAACCACTCCTCCTGCTACAGAAGCACCTTCCATGCTGAGATCGTCACTAAAAATTACACCATTAAAACGCAATTTAGCGCGCAAATAATCCTGCAACCAAAAAGGCGAAAAACCTGCAGGAAGCTTATCCACCTGATCGTAGATAACATGCGCGGGCATCACCGCATCTAAACCAGATTGGATTAGGTGTGCAAATGGCGGTATATCCTGGCGTTCGATCTCAAGGAGAGGCCTGCTATCAACAGGGAGGCTTACATGGGAGTCTGCGTGAATGGCCCCATGACCAGGAAAGTGCTTACCTGTTGCCGCCATACCGGCTTCTTTCATCCCCGCAACCAAAGCTTGCGCAAGCTCCGCGACAACATCACCACTGGCTGCAAACGAACGATCTCCAATGACGCTTGAAACCCCCACATCAACGTCCAGTACAGGTGCAAAGGTAAAATCTATATCGATGGCTCTTAACTCAGAGGCCATTAACCAGCCTGTTTCATGGGCTAACTTGCATGCCAGTGCGGGTTGTTGTTGGTAAAGATTGCCAAAAGACTGCATTGGCGGCAGGCGGGTAAACCCCTCTCTAAAACGCTGAACTCGACCACCTTCATGATCGACAGCAATCAAAATATCTGGCTTAACCCGGCGAATCTGCGCAACCAGCGCTTTTAACTGAGAAATTGACTGGTAGTTACGCGAAAAGAGAATTACCCCACCGGTAACACGGCTCGCCAACAACCGCTGCTCATCAGCTGTAACCTCATACCCTGCCAGATCTAACATCAAACTACCGCGAATTAAATTGACTGGTCCGCCAGGTTTTTTATCCATCATCAAAAATCTACCTTACCTTCATGGGAGAGGAAACTATGGGGCTCTGAATTACTGACTGCTACAGTCAACTAGCCGATTGGCACAATCACTATATAGTAGCGCAAATCGTCAGCAGCTTATTAGCAAATGATGACTTCAGTTCCGATAGAAACGAAGTCAAACAACTCGATAACATCCTCATTTCTCATCCTGATACATCCGTGGGATAAGGGCACCCCCATTGGCTCTGTATCCGGCGTACCATGGATGTATATATAGCGTTGCATGGTATCAACATCTGCCAGACGATTTTTCCCAACCTCTCGGCCGCAAAGCCAGAGTATTCTCGAAAGAATCCAGTCCCGGTCAGGATAGCGATCCGCCAGTTGTTGGGTATAAATTTCGCCGGTAAAACGACGCCCGACGAAAACAGAACCGGACTCACAACGTGCACCGATTTTGGCACGAATAAAGTGCAAACCAGTGGGTGTGCACCCACTTCCTTTTTTTTCACCCAATCCATTTAGCGCGGTTGAGATCGGGTAGCGCTTTAGCAGCTCCTTACCGTCAACCAGCGTCAATGCCTGCTTGGATGTATCAATAGTGATGCTATGCACAGCGACCTCCGTTAGAAGAGATACATTCTAGGGAGATGGGAAATAGAAGTGAAGTCACACTCTGCATTGTAGTCATTGAATGCTGCAATTACCGCCTATTCGAGTACTAAAACGGTGACAACCAATGACCTTGATAATTACTCACATCGTATGCGCTACCCACTTTGGGAAAAGAGGGATTACTGAGCAGTAACATCCGTCAACAAGGGCTGTTCAGGTACAGGGGCCGTCATCCCGGCAGTAAGAAAGGGAACAAGGCGATTTACGATATCTATGGTAGTTGTGCGTACGCCCAGCTCATTCTCGAGAATATCCCCCAATGCCTGGTTGCTTGACATGGTAAAAGCTGTGGCGCCTAACATAAACTGAATGCGCCAAAATCTGTCAACATTCGTGAGTTCGGGGGTAGCCTCGCGGAAGTGACGCATGAATCTGCGAAAGACTTTATTATAATGAGATTCAAGATAGCGCCTAAGGTGGCCTTGAGACTGAGTATACGCCAGTCCAAGTAAACGCATAAATATAGGCAAGCTGTTTTTACTGCGAGTTGGAATCCTCACGATTGATGTAGTGATGATTTTCAATAACTCATCAACATCAGGCGGCATTTCATCATTTTCACGCTTATTCAATTCTACGTCTATAATTTGGCTGAATGGGCTTAGAAACCTGGCGAAGACAGCTTGAATCAATGCGTTCTTCGAGCCAAAGTGATAATTAACCGCCGCAAGGTTAACATCTGCCTTGCTGGTTATCATTCGAAGCGATGTTTCAGAAAAACCACGATGTGCAAACAATTCTTCTGCCGCATCGAGGATTCTATCAACCGTGTCTGACTGCGCCATTTCTACCCCATAAACCAAACGTTTGTTTGAAACATACGTTTGATCGGGCAATCTGTCAAGCGTGGATGCCTTCATCACCTGCCGTATCGGAGAATCGCGGTAAATTTTTGTGAAATCAATGGAATCTTTGATTTACAACCTGATCAAATCATAAAAACAAAACTCATAATTCGGCAATAGTTTGTGGTTATAGCCAAACACGCGCAACAGACAATCAACTACCTGCTTTGCTACTTTCTAATTTCATGAGAAACGTATGTCGACAACTGTAACAACCCCAGAAGAGCTAATTGAAGTCCTTGAGCATCCTCGCGCCAATGCAAATATCCCAATAGGCGAGATTTTATTAACAGCCGGAATCATTAGCTCGAATCAACTAACGGAAGCACTTAAAGCTAAATCAGTTGCCGGCAATGGCAGTAAACTCGGTAAAATAATCCATAAACTCGGGTTTGCAACACAAAGCGATATTACCAAAGCAATCAGTTTAAACCTGAATATTCCTTGCGTTGATTTACAGCAGTTTCACGTGGAAACCAATGTGACGGAATATATCCCTGCTAACTTCGCGCGCACACACAGCCTGGTACCTATTTTAAAGCATAAAGATAAGTTAATCGTGGCTATGGAGGAACCCACCGACAACGATACTCTGCGGATGCTACATTTTATGACCGGCAACATGATCGAGCCGGTCCTTGCGACCCCCGAAGACATCGAATTAGCAATCAGCAAAGTTTTCGGACCAGCTGATGATGAAGAAGTACTGAAGGAGCTTCCCGCCTACGAAGAAAAAGAAGAACTGGCAGAGTATCAAGCCAAACAACTCGCCGAAGATAAACCAACGGTTCGACTGGTACAAAACCTGATCCTGGATGCGATAAACAGAAAAGCATCAGATATTCATATCCGGCCTAAAGAGCGGGACGTAGATATTATATTCCGTATAGATGGCTCACTTATCCCTATTCGCACTGTCTCCAAATCAGTATTGCCAGCGATCGTCAGTCGAATAAAAATTGTAGGCGGCATGAACATCGCTGAGCGAAGAGTTCCACAGGATGGCCGAACAAAAATTAAAACTCATGACAAAACGATTGATTTACGCATATCCGTAATGCCCAGTATTCGCGGTGAAAGCGTTGTTATAAGAATCCTTGATACTTCCGCTGGTATGAAAAAGCTAAGTGAGATTGGATTCAGTAAAAAAGATGAAATTGCTTTTCGTACCCTGGTAGAAAAAAGTGCAGGTTTAATTCTCGTCACTGGACCTACTGGCTCGGGGAAGTCAACGACGCTCTATGCAGCTTTACAAGAGATCGTTTCGTCCAACATTAACATTATTACCGTTGAAGACCCTGTCGAATACCAGATTGATAGCGTTACTCAAATACAGGTCAATAATGCAACTGGGTACAACTTCGCTCGTGCTTTACGAAACATTTTACGGCATGACCCCGACGCCATCATGATAGGAGAGATTCGCGACGCTGAAACAGCAAAAATGGCGATAGAGAGCTCTCTGACTGGGCATTTAGTTTTATCAACTTTGCACACAAACAGTGCAGCTACAGCAATTACCCGGCTATTAGAAATCGGCGTGCCGTCATATCTCGTCAGCTCAACATTGCTAGGTATTCTTGCCCAACGCCTGGTAAAGAAAAACTGCCCGCATTGCTTGGCCGAAGAAGCTTATAGCGAAAACATACGGGAATCGTTGCAATTAGGCGCACAAGAACTGTTTTACCGAGGAACTGGTTGCGAGAAATGTCATTACACTGGCTACAGCGGGCGGATGGCAGTATATGAACTCATCGTTATAAACGACGACGTAAGAAAGCTAATTGCTCCAGGTGTTCAGGCGCAAGACATTGAAATGGAGGCGGTTCGGGCAGGTACACAATTGCTGACGGAACAGGCACTAAACGTCGCCCGCCAAAAATTGACATCTTTAGCCGAAGTCTACCGCGTCAGATTAAATTAAAAAGAGGGCCAAACTGGCCCCTGAAATAACTAACGAGCAACACAGAAACAAGTATTGCTCGTATTTTGTTGACTCAAGCTTAGAGGTTGTAGCCCGTTTCTTCGTGTTCAGCTACATCCAATCCTTGCACTTCATTTTCTTCAGTAACACGTAATGGCGTCACTAAGGCGATCAATTTCAGCAACGCATAACTGACCACCGCCGTATAAACAAACGTTGCCACAATCCCTATCATTTGCACTTTTAACTGCCCGCCAACTGAATCTATACCCTCGGCAAATCCATATCCACTGAACACACCCAGCTCTGTAGAGGCGAAAAATGCTACCAATAACGAACCTAATATCCCACCGACACCATGCACAGGAAAAACGTCCAGGGAATCATCAATCTTAAGTGTACGCTTAACAAATTGGGTTGCAAAAAAGCAAATGGCACCGGCAGAAATACCAATAATTAAAGCCCCCCCAGGCCCAACAAATCCAGACGCTGGTGTAATGGTGCCCAATCCAGCAACCATGCCCGTAACCGCACCTAACGCGCTGGGTTTACCAAACTTTATCCATTCAATGCATGACCAAATCAATACACCAGCGGCAGCAGAAACATGCGTTACCACAACAGCCATTGCCGCATTGCCATCAGCAGCCAAAGCGCTACCGCCATTAAATCCGAACCAACCAACCCACAGCATGCCAGCACCAGTGACCGTCATCGTCATGTTGTGAGGCGGCATCGCCGTTGTCGGAAAGCCTTTTCTTGGACCAAGCACCAGTGCGGCAACCAGCGCTGCAACACCCGCCGTAATATGAACGACAATACCTCCGGCAAAATCGTAAACGCCCAGCTCGGCTAACCAACCACCACCCCAAACCCAATGTGTTACGGGCACATAAACTGCCAACAACCATACCGAACTAAACAGTGCCATAGCGCTGAACCGCATTCTCTCAGCAAAGCCACCTACGATTAAAGCAGGAGTTATTACTGCAAACGTCATCTGAAACATTGCAAATAAAGATTCAGGTATATCTCCTGACAAAGACTCCCGAGATATACCAGCAAACATTACCTTATCCAGGCCACCGATAAATCCGTTGCCTTCTGAAAACGCTAACGAGTAACCTAGCATCAACCACAACAACGAAGAGATACCTGCTATAGCAAAGCATTGCATCAACACTGACAGTACGTTTTTAGACCGAACCAAACCGCCATAAAACAGCGCCAACCCAGGTAAAGTCATAAATAAAACCAATGCTGTCGCAGTCAGTATCCATGCAGTGTTCGCTGGACTAATCTCAACATCTCCGGCTACAGCCGCAGCGGAAGCGAGTGCTAAGAGTGATGTCGCGAAGACCTTCCTCGCTAATGTATTAAGTATCATTAGTGGTTCCTAAAATTAGTTTACGTTTTTAACTTGTTGTAAATTTTGCCAAGCATCGCGATGACGATTACAACCACGACACCTTGCACCATATTCGATCACGAACAAATTATGCGCACCACACATGTGCACATATCAGCATGAGCGAAAATTAGCCTTTGTGCGATTAAATACAATAACTCGCTAATAAATAACGTTTTTCAAGGAATATTCCATCAGCAAATTCTGCACGCACTTCAAAACCGCACCAACATAATGCATAATTAATGCCAACAAAGTGCAATACGCCCATTATTGTGCAAATCAGACCTGGCAAATAATTAAATGGCAGTAATAGTGCTACAAGGTATCATCGATACCGCGCGACTGAAGCTCGCGGTGGGTTGAAAAATAGTCTTCTTTTAACCTTTTGAACGCCTTTTCAGCCTCAAGCAAGTAGATTAGATAAAGGCGAATATGCTCCTTTCTTCGAAGAATCTTTAACAGTTTCTGTGCACGAGAGTAAACGACGATTGACTGAAACAGATCTTTTTTTAATGCGCTGTTATAGGGCGCCAAATTTTCTAACTTCCATGCCAAACCACTTTTCCCCTCAAGCAACCTTATATGTCCTAGTGCCTTAAATTCGCATACTTGTCTCTCTTTCATTATTTCCTTGTAAGAAGGCTCTTTAATCAGAACTTTTCGCAAAGAAGTGAAACTGACGCAAAAAGAAATAAACAACAAGCCTAAAGCGCTTCCCCCAACCCAAGCGGGCAACACCCCCGAGAAAGCCAGGACACATAGAATGCCAAGACAAGTATTTAAAAGTATAGTGTATTCCCGAGTCTTTCTGGCAACTGCCAATAGATCGTTAGACGGGTAATCTGGCATGTCTAACCAGTCATAATTTACAAGTAAAACCCCTTCACACTCTTTCATCAGTCTTAATTTTCTTGCCTGTTGCTTCTTTTTTTCTCCAATATCATTTAAAACAGTATCCGAGGCAGGATTAGATGGTGATTCAACTCCAGCTGTCGGGATACCTTCATTCGTCTCAGCACCCGTGTCAGATTCTTTTATATGGATACCAGACTTCTGCTTTGCTGAAACCTTATCCTCCAGTTGAGCTGAAGCACTCTTCTTCCCTTTAGTGAGCATCAATGGCTGTGCACTTGCATCTTTACCAGTTACTTTACTGCCAAAAGTGCTTTCCCCGGCAACCGCCCCGGGCATTACTTTATATTTTTGCTCAGCCATTCCTTTTTCCACGCAAGACACTTAAAAATACAATTTCATCCACACGTATTCGCACAGGGACTTAGTTCTGGAATTACTCCTTCAGTGTATAGCGGCCGTAAAATCAATTTCTGTAACCAAGCACTTTCTTGAGTGAGTATTAGTGCTGATCCGCTAAGTACCAAAAAGCTTGGTATTTGCTTAACTCTCGCCCACCAGCGCTTAAATTCGTGCAGGAGGCAGCACTCGATTTAGGCAACAACTAACTTAAGGAAGGTCTGATCAATGACTCTTTTTCCAGACCTGGCATACTATTTACTTCTTGAATATGTCTATTTCTAAAAGGCCGAAGCCTTTTTTGTTCTACTTGGCCACTTCAAGCGGCCGTTTGGCGCCATTCAGGCGCAACTTTCCTGCTAAGCAGGTTGAAAATGCCTTCTGGCCAATACCATATTCACCAAGGCGCACTTGGTAAACACTGCATTGGCATTTTTATCTATCCCACGATAACGAACCTTTTTGTAGCCAAATTGGTTTTTCATTATCCCGAAGATGTGTTCTACGCGTGACCTGATTTTCGACTTCTGTCGGTTAGCCGACTGCTCTTTTTCACTCAACCGTCTATTGCGATAGGCTTTTCTTTGCGTAAAATCTTTGGCATTTGGCGCATGCAATTTGATGACTTCTTTTTGACCTGCATAAGCTGAATCACCCCATATTCGCGTTTCTTCACCATGAAGCAAATCTTCTAACACCTGTGAGTCGTGTGTGTTAGCAGGCGTCACTGCGATCGAGTGAATTAACTTCGTTTTGCTGTCCACTCCGATGTGTGTCTTCATGCCAAAGTACCACTGATTGCCTTTTCTAGTCTGGTGCATTTCGGGATCACGCCGCTTGTCTTTGTTTTTGGTTGAACTCGGTGCGTTAATAATCGTGGCATCAACAATCGTACCTCGAGAAACCTTTAAACCATTTTCTTCCAAATACACATTCACGAGGCGAAATAGCTCACCACCCAAATTGTTTTTCTCCATCAGGTGGCGAAATTTACAAATTGTCGTTTCGTCAGGAACAGGTTCTTTACCCAAATCAATCCCAACAAACATACGCATAGCCCTGGAATCATAGAGGGCTTCCTCCGCTCCGGGATCCGATAATTCAAACCAATGTTGCAGAAAATGGATGCGTAACATTCGCGCTAACCCGACCGGTTTACGTCCTGCACCTTTAGGTGGTTCTGGGTAGAAGGGTTTGATGGCCTCGCATAACTCTTCCCAGGGAATAATCTGGCTCATTTCATCCAGAAACATTTCCTTACGCGTTTTCTTTCGATAAACCTCAAAGCCGCTGGCTTCTAAACTTTGCTGTTTCATGGCCGTACCGGGTTGGTGGATTCGGATCTAATCGTATAACATTTTAGGAATTAATCAGAGAGTCCTTAATAATTGCTCTAATGATATTAATCAATGAGCATCCAAATTTACATCGACTATATTTAAACGTACGAGTTTCCCTTATCATTTTAATTAACAGCAAAATAGCCGTACACTTCCATACTTAATTGGATACCGCGTGCAAAAAAGAGGTAGGTTAATCATGTCAGCTCCCAAAATACTTGTCAGAGACTATATGAAGTCACTCAGCCTTTCTTTCGCTGCCAACACAGGTGTGGAAGAAATAGTTAAAGCTCTGATCAAGAATAAAGTTGTTGGTGCTCCTGTACTTGACGAAAATAAAAAACTTATCGGATTCGTAACTGAGCGTGATTGCTTAAGACAAATGCTGAACGATAGCTACTATTGTGAAGATCATCAGGTAGCTAGTGATATAATGCGAGCCAATCCGCTCTCAGTGAGTCCTGACGAAGACATCATGGCGTTGGCAGAAAAAATGACTAAACCAATGCCAAAACTTTATCCCGTCGTAGAAGGTGAAAAAGTCATAGGTATTATCACCAGATCTGATGTGTTGAAAGCACTGAGTTTGGCGCGAGTTAACAGCTGCGGCGTTAAATAAGCCGGTTTGATGGTGGCAAGTAAAATTCGGGTTTAGCCGCCATCACCCCCCCCTTAAAAAGCTAACATTCCCTCCGGTCACCAAAGCTTTTGCATCGTTATTGCTATTTCTTCATCCATCTAACGTCAGATATCATTGTGAGTCATTAAAACCAAACAATTGGATTAACAAACTATGTTTACTGGAATAATTCAAGGTCTTGCGGTCATTGAGTCTGCCCAGAGGCTGCCCGGACTAACAAAGCTTACCTGCAAATTTCCCCAACACGCCCTAACATCTCTGCAACGAGGCGCGAGCATCGCCCTAAATGGGGTATGCCTCACTGTCACAGACTATAACGACCAACAGGTGTCTTTTGATGTTATGTCTGAAACTTTACGCACAACAAACTTAGCCGCTGTGAACGAAGGAGATAAAGTCAACTTTGAAAGAGCAGCTCGAATAGGCGACGAAATAGGTGGCCATTTAGTTTCTGGGCATATCCACACTAAAGCAAAAATTATTTCTCGAAATGACACAGAGAACAACTGCACGTTGCTTTTTCAGCTTGAACAAAAATGGGCTAAGTATATCATTCCCAAAGGGTTCATTACCGTTAACGGCGCGAGCCTCACCGTTGGCTCTGATGTAACAAACGATCGGTTCTCGGTACACCTCATACCCGAAACTCTTTCTGTCACCACGTTTGGCACAGCAAAAGCGGGAGACACAGTTAACATTGAAATAGACACCCAAACCCAAACTATAGTCGACACAATTGAGCGGTTGGGCTTAAAGTTAAATAACTAAAAAAGAGGCGTGAAAATGAAGAAAGTCGCTGTCATCCTATCAGGTTGTGGATATCTTGACGGATCCGAAATATACGAGTCCGTGATTACGCTGCTGGCACTCGATAGTAATGATGCCAAATATCGTTGCTTCGCTCCGGATATCCCCCAAATGCATACAATTAATCACATTACCGGAGAGGTAATGCCGTCAGATCGCAACGTTTTGATAGAAGCTTCACGGATAGCGAGGGGCGATATAGCAGACATCAATACGCTTGATGTTAATGAGTTCGATGCGATAATTTTCCCCGGTGGATTTGGTGCCGCAAAAAACTTAAGCAATTTTGCAATTGAAGGCACAAACATGTCTGTTACAGAGTCTGTCGCGAAAGTCGCCAAAGCCTTTGCAGATGCCGGTAAACCTGCTGGTTATATCTGTATCGCACCAGCGCTTGCCGCTTCAATCTATGGCGGTGCGTTAAAATGCACGATTGGTAAAGACGTTGCAACGGCCTCCGCAATAGACGCAATGGGAGGCAAACACGTAGAGTGCGCGGTAGATGATGTCGTTATTGATGAGACTCATAAAGTCGTTACGACTCCCGCTTATATGCTTGCAAACAGAATATCAGAAGCAGCAGCCGGTATTGAGAAACTAGTATCAACCATTCTGACAATGATTAAGTAAATTTCGCTATTAAGGGACGGTTTGGTCGAAACCGTCCCACTTCCCTAATCCCCTCTTATCAAAACTCTGTAACCACGCCGTCATAAATTAGGATGAACATTCTAATTTTTTTTCCTAGTATTGGCCCATAGTCCTTAAAAACCCAATTAATCTAAGTGCCAAATCAAGCATAACCTCCCATTAGGCAGTGCTGACCGGCAGAAAAAGAGAGTAGAAATGATTCAAGAAAACGTTAAAGCTCAATTGGAAAACATCCAAAATGCCGGTAAAAAAATTCAGGCAGAAGTTTCTGAAAAAGTAAAGCAGGCAGAAACCGAAGGGCGCAAACTTTTAGAAAAAATTGCAGGGTCAGAAATTCAGCCCGAAACCAAGCTTTCTGACGTCGTAACCAAGATTAGAGAGAATAATCCAACATTTAGACAGCTGCTGTTAAATGTTGACGCAGCAACCTACGATGCGCGTGAGAGCTTGAAATGGAATGCAAGCATGATGACCGCGTACGCAAAGTTACAGGCTGAGAAGTCCATTGATCGGGATGTTAAACCTGCAATCGAGTCATATGTCGCAGCTGCAGAGAAAAAATTGCAGACGCTGAAAGAGTCTGCTAACCAATTAAAAGCGAAGATTCTTAACTAGTTACCCCTCACTTCTCTCTTAAAGAGCGAAGTTTTTTCGGCCCCTCCCCGGGGCCTTTTTTTTAGCTCAATTCTTCTCGACTTATATTCCTGCCAGGCTTTCCAAACCAATAGCCATTGCAATCCGCATCCGACAAACTAATATTTTTACTACCGTTTGCCATGGCTTGCTCAAAAGTACTAATTTGCTCAAAAATACCCGTAGGCTCTGGGCTAATACGTATGATATCTACACCAATATCTTGCATTGCTGCCAGTTCGGACTCCAAGTTATAAAGCCGACCTGACATTGTTTGGATACCATTTAGTGTAAATAAATCTTCATCTTCCTGACTTAAAACTTCAAGCCCTCCTTCATGATGAATACACTTTAACTGACAATTATCTTTAGGCAGATCGTAGTAACGAGCAGTGAAGCATCTGGCAGAATACGCTAAAGGAATTTTACCAAAACTAAAAACCTCTACTTCAAATGAAGAGCGGCTTTTGTCTTCTTCAGCATCGCCAAGAATGTCCACTAAATTACCTTTCGACAACTCAACGGGCATCACCCATCGCTGCAGACCCTTTTTGATAAGAAACTGAAGCGTTTTAAAGTTGTAAACATTAATTGCTGGGCCGGCTATAAACGGTATACCTTTTTCCGACAGCAGTTGGACCGCGGCTAAATCATTTGCCTCCACACTAAATTCACCGTTGTCGCAATATTTTTTAAGTGTCTTGATTTCTGATTCTGCAGCAAGAAGTGTTAGTGTAGACAATACTGCCTCTTTACCATACGCTTTCACTTGACAGGCGATATCGACCCAATCTGACAGCGAAAGTTCACGCCTTTTGGAGCAAACAGTCTCCCCCAAATAGATAACATCTACTGGTGATGCCATGGCTTGCTGATAAAAATCGAGTACGCGCTGCTTTTCCCAAAAATACAGAATCGGCCCTAAAGATAATTTCATTGTGGCTCCTTGATAACTATTGCCAGGACCGGGTGTAGGCACCCAGTGTTGTCTGCGTTCCTTCCGACACCTTCGATAAAGCATCATTCCACATCGGTTTAACGGCGAATCTTGCTGGATCATGACGATAAGCGTCCAAGGCTCTGCGCCATGTTTTCACAACGTTTTCAACGTAAGCAGGACTACGCTGGCGCCCTTCTATCTTTACAGCCTTTATCCCCGCTGACGCCAGAGCAGGTATTAACTCAATTGTATTTAAACTTGTAGGCTCCTCAATGGCGTTAAATATACGGCCATTGACATTAAAGCGCCCCTTGCAGAGCGTTGGGTAGCCGGCCTTTTCACCCTCTTCATACTTATCGATCAATAAGCCGTTAAGTCGTGAATAGAGCTGGTTGCCCTTTTGCTCCCATCGAACTGCCTTGGCTGGCGAACAGGCACCGCAATTGTTTGGAGATTCATCAGTTAAATATGAGGATAAATAACAGCGCCCTTCAGCCATAATACATAGGCTGCCAAAAGCAAAGACCTCAAGATCAACTGGAGACTGGCTGGCCAGTGTTTCTACTTGTTTCAAAGAAAGAACGCGGGGTAATACTGCTCGTTTAACATTAAAGTTGTTTGCAAAAAAGCTGAGGGTTTCGCGATTAGTTGCTGAACCTTGAACAGAAAGATGCAAATTCAGTTCTGGGTGTTTGGTTGCCGCATACTCCATCACCGAAATATCAGCACAAATTACCGCATCGATCCCGTAATTTGCTGATACATCGACAGCTTTCTGCCACCGCTCCCACCCTCTGGATTGCGCATAGGTATTTATCGCAACAAAGACTTTAACCTGACGCTGTTTCGCGTAATCAATCGCTTTCACGACGTTTGCATCTGTAAAATTTAAACCAGCAAAATGCCTTGCATTTGTGTCGTCTTTAAACCCGATATAAACCGCATCAGCGCCATTATCAACCGCAATCTTTAACGCCGACAAACTACCTGCCGGACAAACCAGCTCCATAGTAACCTCCTGTAATGCAGACGATTTACGAGGCTATGAATAACCAAATTGGTATCTGCAAGATTGGAAAAAGACGGAGATTATCAAACATCGATACGGGCAAGTTGATAATTATCAAGCGATGAAAAAGTTTATTTGGCATCATTGCGGGCAATATATGTGGCTAAAACTACCACTCGCGTTGGGCCGAATAATAAAGGACTTTTATGTATAAAGAACTCCCCCTGCTTGCCACCAAACCATTGATGCTACTGCCATTTAGACTTCATGCTTTTTTATTTGAAAGTGTGCTGTCTAAAGTATTTCGAGCGCAAATCGAAGATGGAACATGCAATTTTATGCGGCAACGCTGGCTGCAAATAAAGATTTCTGATCTGGGGGCCACCTGGTACTTCTCCCTTGATCCGCAAAACCGAATTATAATGAGTAAAAATGCTTTTGCAGATGTGTCTATTACAGGCAATCTCAATGAATTTATTCTCCTCGCGGCACAACGCGAAGATCCTGACACGCTGTTTTTTCAAAGAAGGTTAATGATTGAAGGAGACACTGAGCTGGGCCTGGAAATCAAAAACTTGATGGATAGCGCCGACTTACAGCTATTGTCAAAAGAGTTGCGGTTCTTAATCTCCGGCGCTGGAGAGTGGGTGACATTATCAACAGGTTAAATAGATGGCATTCTATGGGGTGCCAATTAAAGCGTCGATAACAAGTGATAACTGCTGCTGAACCTCCTCAATGGCTCCGGTTGCATCAACGATTCTATATCGGTGTGGATTTTTCGCAGCCAGCTCCAGATAGCCATCACGCACTCGAGAGAAGAACGCGATGTTTTCTTTCTCAAATCGATCCAACTCACCGCGTTTTTTAGCCCGTTGCAACCCTATTTCAACTGGTGCATCGAGTAAAATAGTACAGTCAGGACGAAACGTAGATTGCACCATGTTTTCCAGTAGCGCGATATTTGCCAAGCTCTGCCCCCTGCCATAACCCTGGTACGCATAGGTCGCATCTGTAAAGCGATCACATACAATCCAGTCCCCATGGGATAGCTTTGGTAAGATAAACTGCTTTAGATGTTGCGCCCGTGACGCAAACATCAGTAACAACTCAGTTTCTTCACAAACAAACTCGGTTCGATTGTTTAGCAGCGTATTCCTGATTTCTTCAGCCATTGGCGTGCCACCAGGCTCGCGAGTAACTTCACAACCGAAACCGGCCGCATCGATTTTTTTGCGAATAAAGTCGATATTGGTTGTTTTACCAACACCTTCGATGCCTTCAACCGTAATGAATTTACCCTTTGTCATGATCAGCCTTTTCTTAAAACCAGTTTCGCATTCAACCTTCTTTTCAGGATTGAAGTCATTTACCTGGTGTTGATTTGTAGTTTTCTTTTCTTTTCTTTATTTGGTAATTCTGTACAGCTCGATTGTGCTCCTGAAGCGTTTCAGAGAACTGATGGTGGCCATCACCTTTAGCTACAAAGAAAATATACTTCGTTTGCGCTGGATTGAGTGCGGCCAAGATAGAGTCTTTCCCCGGCATGGCAATTGGCGTTGGTGGAAGACCACGATACCTGTAAGTATTGTACGGTGAGTCAACTCTAAGGTCAGATCGACGAATATTTCCATCATAAGCCTCACCCAGTGCATAGATAACAGTCGGGTCAGTTTGCAATTTCATACCCACATTCAGTCTGTTATGAAAAACACTGGATATCGTGCCTCGTTCAGCACCCACACTCGTTTCACGTTCAATTAATGACGCTAGTATTAACGCATCATAAGGGGTTTCTATCGCACTACTTAAGTTGCTTAAGGAGCGCCCCTCCCAGGCAACCGTCAGCGTCTTTTGCATTACCTCTCGGGCGCGACGCAATATTGATATATCCTGATCACCTTTTATATAGCGGTAGGTGTCTGGAAATATCCATCCTTCCGCAGAGCCTGTGACTCCAAGCTTTTCTGGAATGTCTTTGACGTTTTCATCAGTAATTGTCTGCTCGAGCTTCGGGTGTCTTGATAGCTCTTGGACTACCTGCTGCAGTGTCCACCCTTCAGGAAACGTAATCTGGTAATGAACAACATCGCCTGTCGCAAATACACTAAATAAATCTATGAGCGTCACCGGTGAATCAACCACATATTCGCCCGCTTTAATCGCAGGGCTAATATAATCAAAGCGCACCAGCAGCTTTATCCAGAACGCACTGTCTACGATACCCATAGCCTCTAGTCTCGACGCAAGGGAGTTCACCGATTCGCCTTTTTCAATATCAATATACAAAGGCAGGCTTAGAGGCAGCGTTTCAGATTGCATTTGACTTATTTTGAATGAAGCCATAGCCGTAATGCCAATTGCTGACAACGAAAGCAAAGAAACGCATAAAAGTATTAATTTTTTCAAAGTATTTGTATTCTTATTGGATTCGAGACAAGCACCAGAATAGCCAGATTACATACCCAGTTCTTGATATAGGTAGCGTGATATCAACTTGCTCTCAGGGGTTATAGTAAAGGTGCGATCTGCTATATTAACCACAGGCCATAAACCGAAGACGCTATTTATATAGGCTATACCATCTGCTTGGCGGAGTTTATCTATAGGTATAATGCTCTCGATAATTTCAACTCCCAGGGCACCAATCTCGCTTTTCTCAATCAAAAAACGCCTTAAACAGCCATCAACACCGCTGTTGTTAAGTAAAGGTGTATATATTTTACTTTCACTAAAAACCAGTATATTCGATCGAGTGCCTTCAACAACATTACCCTTTTGGTCGCACATTACGCCTTCAGGTAATTCCCCAAGCTCTGCTGAGGCGATTATTTGGTCCAACCGGTTCAGATGCTTTATTCCAGCAGTGACCGGATTCTCACTAAGTCGATGGCTGCAAATTTTTGTCTCTATGCCCTGACTCTTAAAGGTGATTGGATATTCTGGCACACCATGAAAAGAAATAATAAGTGTGGGGGATGATAACTCCACAGGACGGTACCCTCGCCCCCCTGTCCCTCTGGTTAAAATAATCTTACAGATAAACGAGTCGCTGTCTCCTGATGCTACTTGCTCCTTTCTCAGAGCAATGGCTCTTTCAAGCTGTGCATCAAAGTCTTTTGGTATGGGTATACTGAGCCGCTGCGCCCCCAAAGCCAGGCGTTGCAGATGAAAAGTCATCAATACAGGCTGATTGCTTTTGAACAGTACGGTCTCGAATACACCATCCCCATACTGTAAGCCACGATCTAAAACACTGACCTGACTTTGCATCTCGCCATTCACTAATACCAGCATCATTAGCCTTTTACTTGTGTAAAAACGAGTGACGCATTAGTACCGCCAAAACCGAATGAGTTTGAAACTGTTACATCGACAGACCTGGCCTGCTTAACATTGGATACGAAGTTTAAATCACACCCCTCGTCTGGCGTATGTAAGTTAATTGTTGGCGGCAATACCTGGTCTCGTAGGGCCAGCAGGCTAAAAATTGCCTCTATCGCTCCAGCGGCACCAATTAAATGCCCTGTCATCGACTTAGTCGAACTCACCGCAAGCTTATAGGCGTGATCACCACATAGGGTTTTAATCGCTCGACACTCAGCTTTATCACCAGCGATCGTAGAAGTTCCATGTGCATTAATATAATCAATGTCAGCAGGTTTTAAACCTGCATCATTTAAAGCGTTGTTCATAGCAGCGAGCGCGCCAGAACCATCCTCTGGGGGCGATGTAATATGAAAAGCATCATCACTCATCCCAAACCCTGCCACTTCACCATAAATATTTGCACCGCGTTTTTTAGCATGCTCCCACTCTTCGAGGATGAGAACACCGGCTCCGTCACCCAGAACAAAGCCGTCACGATCAACATCCCATGGGCGGCTTGCAGCAGCCGGGTCGTCATTTCTTGTCGACAATGCGCGAGCGGCTGAAAATGCAGCAACTCCCATTGGTGTTAATGCTACTTCTGATCCGCCGACCACCATCACATCAGCATCGCCATAAGCTATTGTTCTTGCGCCGTAACCTATGGAGTGAGAACCAGAGCTACAAGCACTTGAGATCGCAAAGTTAGGCCCTGAAAACCCATATTTTATCGCTACGTTCCCAGACAACATATTGATAACGCTACCTGGAACAAAAAAAGGCGACATTTTTCTCGGACCTGACTCACATAGAATTTTATGATTTGCCTCAATGGTTTCCAGCCCACCAATTCCTGAGCCAATAATGACGCCCGTTCGTTGTTTAACACAGTCGTTAACATCAACCAAATTTGCGTCTATTATGGCCTGCTCGGCAGCGATTAAACCATATTGAATAAAGCGGTCTGTTTTCCTGGACTCTTTAGGAGAAATATACTGAGCGACGTCCAAATTTTTTATTTCACCGCCAAAATGTACATTAAATGGCGCTGCATCAAATATGGTTATAGGGGCGATACCGGACATTCCTGATAACGCAGAACGCCAAGATGTCATGACATCGTTTCCAATGGGTGTTACCATCCCCAACCCAGTGACAACAACACGTCGCTTTTCCATATATAACTCCCTCTAAAGTATATTCCTACCGTGGTCAGCCAAATTACAGAATATGCTTATCCATTTTACACTATCAAAGAAAGTAAAAAGCCGCTCGAATTTATCATAAGAGCGGCTTTTCGGTATGCTTGGCTTGGTCTAGTCGTGTTATTGGTGCGCTATGATGTAATCAATCGCATCTTGAACATTAGATAACTTTTCTGCTTCTTCATCAGGAATTTCGGTTTCAAACTCCTCCTCCAACGCCATAACAAGCTCTACCGTATCCAGAGAATCTGCACCAAGATCTTCTACAAACGATGAAGTATTCTGAACTTCAGACTCTTTAACACCGAGCTGCTCGCATACGATCTTTTTAACGCGCTCTTCAACTGTGCTCATATTTTCCTCACTTATTGATACCCAAGCTATATTTGCGTGCTAGTCTAGTAGAATCGCCGCAGCGACACAAGGCGAAAATTAGCCTTGCTGGGTCACCTACCCCATGTACATACCACCATTAATGTGGATGGTTTCACCATTAATGTAACCCGCCTCATCACTCAGCAAAAAACTAACAAGCGCCGCAACCTCTTCAGGCTCACCAAGCCGCTGTGCAGGAATTCCTTTCAACATGGCAGTTCGCTGCTCTTCGGTGAGCTTTTTCGTCATATCTGTGTCAATAAAACCCGGTGCTACGCAATTTAAGGTAATACCGCGGCTTGCTACTTCTTTGGCAATTGAACGAGTAAAGCCTTCAAGCCCGGCCTTCGATGCAGCATAATTTACCTGGCCGGCATTCCCCATTGAAGCAACGACGGAGCTAATATTGACCACCCGCCCCCACTTAGCCTTGGTCATCCCCCTCAGCACGGCCTTCGTTGTTCTGTAGACAGAATTAAGGTTAGTGTTAACGACATCCAGCCACTCTTCTTCTTTCATTCGCATCAACAAATTATCAGACGTCATGCCAGCATTGTTGATAAGTATTAATGGCGTTCCGTATGCTGTTTGAATTTGTTTAATACCCTCTTCGACTGACAACGAATCAGCAACATCCATAACAATACCGTCACCAGGTAATCCCCACTTGGCAAAGTAATGAGAAATTGAAGACGCACCTTCTTCTGTGGTCGAGGTACCAACTACTGTAGCTCCCTTGCTCGCCAAAACCTTGGCAATTGCTCTACCGATGCCCCTGCTGGCACCAGTGATTAGAGCTACTTTTCCTTCGTAAGACATCAGAGACTCCTGTTCGTAATTATTACTTCAATAATATTTTTAGCTTAAAACCGTCGTGAAACGCAACTAAACAACCTATACATCAATAACTAGAGCACCTATGCTCTCGGGAGTTGCCAGGCCATCACATTCGAATGATTTGGAAACGCGCTTCGTCAGCCCCGTCAATACCTTACCCACGCCACACTCGATCACCTTGGTAATGCACATATCTTGCATTTTGAGTACAGACTGAGTCCACAACACTGGCGAATATAATTGCGCGACCAAGTTCTTTTTTATTATTTCAGGGTCGTTACAAAAATCTGCGGTATAGTTTTGAATGACAGGAATCTGCGGTGCATTCACTTCAAGGCCATCTATAAACTGCGCCAACTTATCCCCAGCGCCCTTCATCAAATCACAGTGACATGGAACACTAATCGGCAAAGGCATTACTTTTTTCGCGCCAGCAGCCTTTAGCTCCTGGCCGGCGAGAGCCACAGACTCGGTGACACCTGCAATAACCACTTGTCCTGGCGAGTTAAAATTAACTGCGGAAACTACTGTATTAGTACGCTTTGCAACGGCAGCACAAATATCCACGACACTTTGGTCATCTAACCCTAAAACCGCTGCCATGGCGCCAACCCCTTCGGGAACAGCCTGCTGCATCAATTCGCCCCGATAAGCCACCAAACGGATAGCATCTTCGAACTTAAGAACCGATGCGGCCACCATAGCAGAATATTCGCCCAAACTATGCCCCGCTAACAAAGTCGGCCTTTCCGCCCGATTCTCACACCAAACCTTCCAAATAGCGTAACTAGAAGCGAGCAAAGCCGGCTGGGTGATTGCTGTCTTGTTTAAATCTTCAATCGGACCATTCAGGCATATACCTCTCAGGTCATACCCAAGCGCATCGTTCGCGACTTGATAAACCGCTTCAATCGAGGGGTATACCTCTAAGTATTCTTTCATCATTCCGACAAACTGAGAGCCCTGACCCGGGAATACAAACGCTGTAGACATAAAACTGGTACTCTTTATTAAATTTATAACACTTAAAACTGGCTGGCAGACTTCAACGAATAAGCACGCTGAAGCTCAAGTCAACTGAACGCCAATTAAACAAGCCACTCATCAAGCTTTTTATTTATTCGCTCTGGCACCTTGTTTTGTACTTCCTTCAACGCCTGCTCCAATGCACAGCCAAAAGACTGAGAGTCAGCACTGCCATGACTTTTCACAACCACTCCTTGCAGCCCTAAAAAGCTTGCACCATTCTGCCTTTCCGGATCAATCGCTTCAAACACACGCCGCAAATAGAGTGACAGTATCCACCCAAGAAACCGACCAAACAGTGATTTTTTCAAGGAGCGACGCATAACGTCTATAACCAATTTGGCCACTCCCTCTCCACATTTGAGCGCAATATTACCAACAAATCCATCACAGACAACGACATCCACATCACACTGAAATATCCGGTGACCTTCGATGAAACCAGCATAGTTAACGTACGCGGATTCAGAGAGCAAACGCGAGGCAAGTTTCACCTGTTCATTGCCTTTTATGTCTTCTTCCCCAACATTTAGTAACGATACTTTCGGAAAGCTTATACCGCCGACAGTCTCTGCATAGATCGCGCCCATCACCGCAAACTGATAAAGGTGCTCTGCAGAGCTATCTACATTCGCCCCCAAATCCAAAAATAAACATTTCCCCTGAGGGGTTACCAATTCTTTCGCAATAGCTGGCCTATCAATTCCAGGCAACATTCGAAGTATTGAGCGACTAAGTATCATCAGAGCCCCTGTATTTCCAGCACTGACACACGCATCGGCTAAACCATCCTTCACCAAAGTAATTGCGACAGCCATTGAAGAACGCTGTTTCTGCCGAAGCACCTTAGAAGGTTTATCCGTCATACTAATAACTTCATCAGCATGAACAATGTTGATATTTGAGGGGATGTTAGAAACGGTGGGAGACTGCGCAATGATTGACTTTATCATCGCCTGCTTGCCGACCAGGGTAAGCTTAACTGAGGGGTGCGCTAAAGCGAAGCGCAAAGAGGACTCAGTGGCGACCTCGGGACCGAGATCACCACTCATAACATCTATGGCGATAGAAGTTATGTCATTCAATATGAGTTATTAATCTTCTGCTTTGTCAATAACTTTGTTACCACGATAAAACCCATCAGGGGTAACGTGATGTCTTCTGTGCGTTTCACCTGTTGTTGGATCAGTTGACAGTGCTGACGCAGTTAACGCGTCATGTGACCGTCTCATTCCTCTTCTGGATCTTGTTTTACGATTCTGTTGAACAGCCATGCTATAACTCCTGCCTACCTATGTTTTTAACTTTAAATCCGAAAGAACACTAAATGCATTCTTTTTCTTTGCCTCAGCGGCCTGAAAATCATCGTCCTGTTTCTTATAATTAATCTGACAATCATCGGTCTCATGATAAGCATAGTCTGGAAGACACAAGAGCAACTCTTCATCTACCAGATCCAGTAGCGATAAATCCTCATTGGCGGAAACCATCAGGGCATCATAGCTTTTGGATAATGCTTTCGCTTGCTCATCAGTAAAAACAAGCGACAGACTCATCTCTGAATTCAGATTAACTTCAACGGGCTCAAGACATCTCTGGCATTCAAGAAGAACTTGTGCAGAAATAGTGCCTTTTATAACCCGAAGCCCCATTTCATCACGAAAAAAACGCAAATCAACAGAGGCCGTCCCGCTTTTATCAAGCAAGAGACTCGCAAGCCTTTCAAGCCGACAGATATCAAAAACACCTTTTAATTCAATGTTTTGATCAGCCAGTTTGATAGCATCAACTGAAACAGGCAACGCAACATTCGACATAAGCGCGCAATTCTAGGGAGGATTCTTAAGTTTGTCAAAGACTTTAAATCTTTATTACACTGCAGACACAGTATGGCTTACAGGGCAGAAACAACCAACCGCATAAGCAATATTTTCAGCAACTAACTTACTTAGAGCTTTACTCCCGGAATCATGCATTTAAAACACACCATTACACCAACATCCAGCCAACTCTTATAAAAGGTATAAAAAGAAGCTATGGACAAAAAAAACAACTTGATCCTGGCGTCAGGTTCATTCTATCGCCGCACTCTCTTAGCCAAGCTAGGCATCCCCTTTGAATATGCCAGCCCGGACATTGATGAAAAAAGAAAACCGGGCGAACCCCTGACCGACTATGTACAACGGTTATCAATCGAAAAAGCATTAACCGTTGGCCGGAAATATAACGACCACCTTATCATTGGCTCTGACCAAGCAGCAACCAATAGCGCTGGGGACTTACTTACCAAGCCACACACCATTGAAGCCGCGAATACACAGCTAAGCAGTTTAAGTGGCAAGACCGCCATGTTTTACACAGGCCTTACGCTTTACAACTCTAAAACCAACAACATCCAAACCATTACAGAAACAACGACCGTTGCTTTTAGAGAGCTTTCAGCAGAACAAATACAGTCCTATATCACCAAAGATAACCCGCTCGACTGTGCTGGAAGCTTTAAATGTGAATCTTTAGGCATTAGCCTGTTTAAAGCAATTGAGGGTCGTGACCCCAACGCCCTAATTGGACTTCCGCTTATAGCCCTCACCGAAATGCTCGCAGTCGAAGGTATTGACCCATTAACATGGTAGATCAATACCTGCTTGAGACTTCCCCACTAACTACTGAAGACTCACCTGATTAGTCATTAACAACGAATGCAAAGAAGCCCCCATACTAGCACCCAAACTTTTAGCAAAACGCTGGAATGGGTCTTCTTGTATAGTGTAATTCACGATTTTTTCTGCCCCAACAATCTCTCTCGCAACAAACTCCGGCGCCCCAAGACCATCTATTAGACCAAGATCAAGCGCCTGCTCTCCACTCCAAATCAAACCAGAGTACATGCGATCATCCTCTTTAAGCCTGTCACCACGCCCCATCCGCACCTGATTTATAAATTGCTGATGCGTGTTGTCTAGGACCGAGCGCCAAAACTCGACTTCTTTCGGTTTTTCAGGAGAGAATGGATCAAGGAAAGATTTATGCTCACCCGCAGTGTACACCCTCCTTTCTATACCCAGCTTCTCCAAAGTATCCACAAAGCCAAAGCCGGATGCAGTCACACCGATAGAGCCAACCAAGCTGGCCTTATCTGCGTATATTTCATCGGCAGCTGCAGCGATATAGTAAGCCCCGGATGCGCCAATATCCGAAATAACGGCATATACTTTCTTTTCTGGATAAAGTCCTCTTAAGCGCTTAATTTCGTCATAAACATAGCCCGCCTGCACTGGCGAACCCCCCGGACTATTAATACGCAACATTACAGCAACACTACCTTCGTCCTGAAATGCGTCTTGCAAAGATTCTAAAATAACCTCGGCAGAGGCGTCCTCTTTATCTGCAATGACTCCATAGACATCGACAGCGGCGGTATGCACGCCATAATCTGCCGCTCCGCTGCCTGTTTGCCACCGCCCAGAAAACAATACGGCCAGCACAAACAAATATACAAAGGTCAACAGTTTAAAGAATATACCCCAACGCCTGGATCGCCTCTGCTCCGCTCCAAGTGTCGAGACCATTTTTTCGATCAGTTTCCATTCTTTCGTGCCCGAGCCTGCCCTCTGCTCTGCCCTGCTCTCTGGTACTTCTTCCCAGTTACTCAAAATGCATCCTCATGAACTTAATTTAACCGACAAACTGTTTAGACAACTCTGCAAAAGAGTCAACCACCAACAACGGACTATAACACCCCAGATCATCCTTAGAGTGCACCCCGAAAGAAACCCCTATCGATGCCACACCTGCATTCTTGGCCATCTCCATATCATATCGCGTATCTCCGACCATCACCGCATCTCGAGCCTTAACTTTGAGATGATCCAATATCTCGAACAACATCATCGGATCGGGTTTGGATTTCGACTCATCCGCACACCTGGTGTAATGAAACTTTCCAATTAAACCATGACGCTGCAGCGCTTGAGCAAGCCCCTTTCGACTTTTACCAGTAGCCACCGCCACCAGCACCCCCATGGATGACAACAACTCGACTAATTCTAGAGCCCCCTCAAAAAACCGATTTCCTAAATGTGCATGCTTCGAAAAAGCGTCTGAATAATGTCTTCGAAAAACGGCCACATCAATACTCTTATCAGGATACAAACGAGCGACAACTTCTGGCATACCAAGCCCAATTACATCGCGATATTGATGTCGTGACAAAGCGTGCAGCCCCATCACCCGAGATGTTATCTCAAGGCTTTTCACAATATGCTCTTCTGAATCTACAAGAGTACCGTCCCAATCAAATATTACGAGCCGGGCCTCTGACAGATTACACATCAATTGCTCTGCCCTTTTCATCAGCAAGACCCAGAGAGCTCAGCACGGCACTGAACTGACCATCATATTCTGCACTAAAACTAACTTTCTTTTCACTATTCATCATTGGAAACTCTATTTTTGCGGCGTGCAACATTAACCGAGGCTTCCCGTAGCTTGCTTTAAAACACTCCAACTCATCACTTGTCGCGTATTTCTCATCACCGATAATCGCATGCCCACCATGCATGCAATGCACACGTATCTGGTGGGTTCGCCCGGTAATTGGTTTGGCTTCTATCAGTGAAAATCCCTTTGCCACCCCCAACACCCGAATCTTGGTCTGAGACTCTTTACCCTCCTGATCAACCTTGACCACTCGCTCACCAGATTTAAGTTCATTCTTCTTAAGTGGTGCATCAATCATTTTTTTATGATTTGGCCAGCGCCCGAAAACAGCTGCATGATAGACTTTGTTCATTCTGTCATCGCGCAAGCACGCATGCAGCCAGCGCAGCGTCTTACGATTCTTAGCGATAAGCAGACACCCCGAAGTGTCTCGATCTAAACGGTGCACCAATTCTAAAAAGTCATGCTCCTTGCGCATAGAGCGAAGTATTTCAATCACACCGAAACTGAGCCCGCTGCCGCCATGAACGGCAAACCCAGCCGGTTTATTTAGCACAATCAAGTTCTCATCTTCAAATAAGATTGCGCTATCCAGCATGTCTTGCTGCCGTGTTCCTGGCTGTATCTTTTCCTGCCCACTGACATCGGTGTGCACCGGTGGTACACGAACCTCATCCCCTTCCTGCAGTTTATATTCGGGTTTGCAGCGACCTTTATTAATCCGCACCTCTCCTTTTCGCACCATTTTATAAATGCGTGTTTTGGGAACACCTTTTAACAGAGCCAATAGAAAGTTATCTATTCGTTGCCCAGCCTGATCTTCAGAAATACTTACCATCTGGACAGCTGAATGAATTTTCACTAACAAAAATCTCCTAGACTACATTAGCCAGCTAAATATTAAATTTGTGATTTGCCGCACCATAGAAATGCTGTTATATTCCAAAGGTGTGCCAATTTGCCCAATTCTAACAGGAAAAAAGACGGGAAACATGGTAATCCATGCACTAGTTACAAGTGCGAAGGGGACAGCAGATATTTGGCACACCAGCGGTTTATTTTACGTCGGTTTCGGAAGCCTGTTTTAGACGCTATCGATAACTCGACAAATACGAGGCCTTCCCAGTAGGGAAGATAAATAAAATCCGCGAAGAACAAGTTTGATTAGGATATTTTAGGCAGCATTCACTTCGGCAGTCAGCACTTTTGACCTAAGACCGAGTAAGTCCTGCCGAGCATTGGTAAACAATAACTAATTAGTTTTATATGGCAATTAAGTTACGCAATTAGGTAGCTTTAAACTACAGGAAACTCTGTATCAGGGTTCCTGTCCCGCTGTTTTTATATCAATTAAACACGCCATTCGTTAGTGTTCACCCTGCCCAACGTCCAATCGATGGTTCTTCGCTTGTATCGGAAATGGATATTAAATGAAGAGAATGTTGATTAACGCAACCCATGCAGAGGAGTTGCGAGTCGCATTAGTTGATGGTCAGAAACTATACGATCTTGACATCGAATCAGGCACCAACCAACAAAAAAAGGCAAACATTTATAAAGGCAAAATTACGCGTATAGAACCCAGCCTTGAAGCAGCCTTCGTCGACTACGGCGCTGAAAGGCACGGATTTTTACCCCTCAAAGAAATCAGTAAAGAATATTTCAACACATCCCCCTCGCAAATCAGCGGCAAGATCAATATTAAAGAAGTACTGAAAGAAGGCCGCGAAGTCATCGTTCAGGTTGACAAAGAAGAGCGCGGCAATAAGGGGGCAGCGCTGACGACATTTATTAGTCTGGCAGGCAGATATCTCGTCCTGATGCCTAACAACCCTAGAGCTGGCGGCATATCACGCCGCATTGAGGGTGACGAAAGAAACCAGCTTAAAGATGCGATGTCTGGCCTTAAGTCCCCTAAGAATATGGGGGTTATTGTCAGAACGGCGGGGGTTGGCAGAACAGCAGAAGAACTGCAATGGGATTTGGATTACCTCGTGCAATTCTGGGAGTCTATCGACCACGCCTCACAAAGCAGATCAGCTCCTTTTCTGATCTATCAAGAAAGTAACGTTATTATCCGTGCAGTGCGGGATTACTTACGCCAGGATATCGGCGAAGTTCTCGTTGACTCTCCGTTAATTCACGAAGACGTGCTGAACTTTGTACAAAGCGTGATGCCATCTTATGAGAATAAGATAAAACTATACGACGATGAGATTCCGTTATTTAGTCGCTATCAAATTGAAGCGCAGATTGAGACCGCTTTTCAACGTGAAGTGAAGCTCCCTTCCGGTGGCTCTATTGTTATCGACCCAACAGAAGCACTTGTCTCTATCGACATCAACTCCGCACGCGCCACGAAGGGCAGTGACATAGAAGAAACGGCACTGCAAACCAACCTCGAAGCGGCAGATGAAATTGCCAGACAGCTACGTCTGCGAGACATCGGCGGCCTGATTGTTATCGATTTTATTGATATGACCCCCCAGAAAAACCAGCGTGACGTGGAGAATCGGGTCAAGCAGGCTTTGGAACTGGATCGTGCACGCATTCAAGTGGGCAAAATTTCTAAATTCGGTCTGCTTGAGATGTCACGCCAGCGCCTGCGCCCGTCATTAGAAGAAACGAGAACAGAGATCTGTCCTCGTTGCAGCGGCCAAGGCAGTATTCGAACCATTGAATCTTTAGCGCTGTCAATAATGCGATTAATGTACGAAGAAGCTTCTAAAGACAAAACTGGTGAAGTTCGCGCCATAGTTCCAGTCCCGGTCGCGACGTTCCTGCTTAATGAAAAAAGAGCACAGGTTGCAGAAATTGAAAAAGAAAACAAGGTACGCATCCTTATCATTCCTTCGCCTGCACTTGAAACACCTCAATACGAAGTTATCAGGCTTCGTGAAGACGATAATGTTAGTGATGGTTCCAGCTATGAGATCGAGCCGACTGACGTAAAGGTTGCTGATCATGAGATTATACTGACCAAGGAAGTGGTCAGAGAAGAAGCGGCGGTTAAGACGCTTGCCCCTAACGTACCCGCGCCTGTCGCTCAGCAAACAACAACGGATGCCGAAAAGAAGGGTCTCTTGAAGCGTATTGCTGACAAGGTTAAGGCGCTGTTTTCTGAATCCAGCAAAGAAAATAAAGAATCTTCAGCCACAAAACCAGCAACGAGCCGAAACCAGGAAAGCCGACCAGAAAGCCGTAGTCGTCGTCCCGAACGGGCAAGCAACCAGCGCCCCCGTAACAACGAAAACAGAAGCGAAAGCCGTAACGAGGGGCGTAATGATAGCCGCAATAACCGGGGAGCAGAGCGAAAAGCATCCGGCGGCCAAACATCACAACCCAACAGAAACACTAACACTGATGCCAAAGATAGCAGAAGTGATAATAACGGTCGTGATGAATCTCGTTCCGAGAACCGCAACAGACGCGACAACAAGCCGACGAATCGTGGTGGAAAAAACCCTAACCAAAAAGATCTGGCTCCAGCGGATTTTAATGCGGACTCTAAACGACCTAAAAGAGATCGAAGCCGACCGCAAGTGAAAAACACTGAAGCCACCGGGCAGGATGATAATAGCACTGAGAGAAAAAGTGATGGCAGACCACAGAATCGCAACCGTCGCCCACCACGTCAGCGTAACGAACGTCAAGAGCAGCAAAACGACGCGAGCCAGAACACTGACAGTACGGATGTACTGAAGGGCGCTGTGGAAAAGCCACTCAGTGACTCTGCAAACCACCCAACAGCTGAAACCATCACACCATCAAGTGTGACGCCAGCTAAAGAGATAGCTGCGACTGCCAGTGCGACACCTGATACACCCCAGGAAGCTAGTCCGAAAGCGACCAAGCAAGTGCCGTCAAAGGTAACAGAGGAACAAGTCACAACAAAAACGTCACCAGAAACAACAACTGGCGAATCACTCTATAAGAAAGTAATTACTGATACAGCGGATACACAAACGCCCGTATCAGAAACAAAACCACAGGAAAAACCTCACCACTCCAAGACTTCACGTCAAGAAGGAGTAACAGGCGATTCAGACAAGAAAGAACATGCTGCTTCGGAAGAAGCAAAAGAGGAAGCGCCAAAGCCTGAGAGAAATACACGCCCCACTCGCAAGCCTCGAAGAGCCGCTAATGACCCTCGATTAGCCAGAAAAAAGGCAGAACTTGAGAAGAAAGAAGCACAGGCAAAGGCCGCCCCCGCCGAAGTTAAAACAACTGACGCCGTGGTTCCTAAGTCTATGCCTGCCGAGATCATTGAAGCGAAGACAGCGACCCCAAATAAAACTGAGCCGCCAGTTGCAACGGTAGAAAAGGTAGCGGCTGATAAACCCGCCACTGAGGAAAAAAAACCTGAAGCACGCTCTACTGTCGTTGAAAGTGCAGCTCCAGCCGTTGAGCCGAAAAAGCCCAGCGACAAACCTGCAACTCACAATGAGGGAGCAGCCGAGGCACCGAAGATACAGCCATAACCAAACTACGGATGATCACACAATGTGATCATCCGTTATTCAGCCCGAGTACCCCCTCATGCTTAATGAAAAAGATATCAACGCCATTGAATCCGTACTTTTTTCTGATGAACATGCAGAAACTGCGCTGGATTATTATGGGTTTCACGGCCTTGTCACAGCCAGTGTCGTAGCCCCTTATGAAATTGACAACGACACACTCTGGTCAATTGCCGTTGGCGCCGACCCAGAGCATAAAACCAGTTGCCCAGGCAATATGGCCGCGCTGATTCAGAAGCTAAAGAAGGCCATTAAAATCGCTCTGGAAGATGAAGAGACGATCACACTACCTTTTGCCGATGAGGATGATGACGACACCATTGCTAACTGGTGTACCGGTTTTATAGAAGGTCACCTGGTGGATGAAGATCGCTGGTTTGAGAAGGATGACGAGACCGTTGCCGAACTCCTGCTTCCAATTATATCCATGTCTGATTTTTATGATGAACTGGAAATGCAAGATTTGCACAAGGATGCGAATTTAATGGTACAACTGATAGAACAAATCCCAGAAGTTGTTACAGACTTGTATTTGTTCTATCACAGTAACGAAAAATAGCGAGTCAACTCATCCGATAAAGTGCTTCGATGCGAGTGCCGTTGTCATAGTAGTCAACACGCTCGCAAAGAGATGATATAAGGTTCATTCCTCTTCCGAAGCTCATATCATCGTTTTCGATAATTTCCCTGCTTTGTGGGTCAAACCCATCTCCCGAATCTTTAACGATAATACGCAATGCACCTGGATCAACCGATGGCTCATAGGCCAGAATTATATCTATAGTGCCAGTGACACTCGCCAGCTTCTCGGCTCTTAGTTGATAGTACTTTTCGAAACCATCCAGCTCTGCCTTCATTTTTGAGTCCAGACACATCAACCCATGCTCTAATGCATTTGAATAAAACTCTTTCAGCAATGTATGTATAACGTCTTTGTGCTCTCCAAAAGCAGAGTCTTTTGGAAACATCGCAACAACCTGACGGACAGGATCACTAATCTCCCTAAACTCCCTTGGGCCGAAAGTTACTTTTGTTTTCCAAGGTATAGGCACCCTATCCATTCTCTCGTCCTGCGACGAGTAATCGGGGGTAGGCTCAGCTGTTATCTCGACGATCGATACGTCATCGTCCTGCTCTGTTTCCCCTTTAAAAAGGTGAAATCTGTCCAGAACTGTCTGTATTACGTCCTTACTGGCATTACTAAGGATCGCTTCGAGCCGCTCAGCGCCAAACATGTCACCAGCAGCATTGCAGCTTTCAATAATGCCATCCGTATAAAGTAAGATTTTATCTCCTGGATCAAGCTTGATTAATTCAACATCACTTTCGAACTCATCTTCTTCCAGCACGCCAAGCGGCATATTCTGGGATTGAATTTTCTGCTTGATACCAGCCCCTGGTCCGACAATATATGCATCGGGTAAACCACCAGACCAGACAGAACAATATGTGCCACTTTGATTTATTTCTAAAAGAGTTAGCGCACAAAACATGTGATTTGGGAGAAAGCGGTTGAGGGTTTTATTTAAGGAGGCAACTATATCGCTAACGGGAAAATTCTTTTGCGTCATCGCAAAAAACACTTGAGACACAGGGATCGCACCTATCGATGCAGCCAGCCCATGCCCGGTAAAATCCCCTAAAAGAATGTACAAACCACCAGATGTTTTGGGGGTAACAAGCAGAATGTCGCCATTAAACATCGACATTGGCGACAAGAAGTGTTTGATGTTTGGGGCATCAAAAAAGCTTTCTTTCATCGCGTTACTTAAAACGTGCTCGCCCATCTCGTGTTCTTGCTGCAAACGATTGTGCAAGTACGTGAGTTCATCGTTCTTTTTCCGTACCTGCTCATTTAACTCTTGCGTGCGCGTATGAGCCTTGATCTTTGCTTGTAAAATAACTTCGTCAATGGGCTTTGATAAAAAGTCATCTCCACCAGCCTCAAGGCACTTAATAAGCGCCTGATCATCTGTCATCGCCGTTAAAAAGATGACCGGGATGTACATTTCCCCCGTGAGTTTCTTGATTTGCCTGGTCGACTCATAACCGTCCATCACCGGCATCATGACATCCATCAGCACCAGGTCTGGCTTAACATCAGGAAACTTATCAACAGCGACCTTGCCATTTTCTGCCTCGACACACTGATGCCCACTATCTTCTAGTATCCACTTAAGCAGCTCACGGTTACTTCGCTGATCATCAACAACCAGAATTTTCATCAGTTTCTCAGCTAGTCAAACAAAAATTTCTTATCGAATCTGCTAATCATAAAGATTTTCTTGATTCCTGGCTTACAGTTTCGGATATGAATATCCACACCCTCGCCCACCGTTTTTTTCATATTTAACAACATTCCTAATGCCGAACTGTCAATATGATCAACCCGAGACATGTCTAAGATATATTTCTTAAAAGTCTTGCCACCGTCATAGGTCTGGCGAAAGTCCTGCACACTGTTAAAATCAAATGTTCCACTAATGCTGACGTGCAACTCTTTTGTATCTGACGCTTCCTTAAACTCAATACCCATACTAATACCCTTTAGAACAGCGAAATATCACCCGCATCTTCATGCTGGTTAGCTTTCGGTTTAACAGAATTTGATGACAACATCTCTGCATTCAATGCAGCCAGTTGATTGACAACATTGGCCAGCGCAATGCTTGGCACGGTTGTCGTTTCTTTGTCTGAAAAACTGAGCAGCTTGAGCTTGCCCAGAATCTCATTTGCAGACTGCTCAACAATATCGGCAAACTGCAATGAAATAACGGCATTAGAGACATCGTAGTTAACTTTTTCTGTGATCCCTGATAGTTGCTCTACCGCATCTTGAATGTGGCCGTTCACCTCTTCCAGCTCACCCAGCATATTATCGACATGCCCCTTCGCATTGATCGCCATATTCATATCGAGGGAAGCCATCTCTCCAACGATATTCTTTACACCCGCGATAGCGTTTTTAGCGTTCTGCGCTTTTTCAATAATCTGATCGTTCAGGTCATTAGAATTTTGCGACAATTTACGAACTTCATCGGCAACAACGGCAAAGCCTCGCCCGCTCTCCCCCGCTCTAGCAGCCTCAATCGCGGCATTGAGCGCCAAAAGGTTTGTCTGATCGGCAATAGTTCTGATTTCACTTAACAGCGAAAACATCTGGTCAAAGTGCTTAACCATATCCTGTATCTGATGAACAGCTTCGATACTTTTTTCGCTAACACTTATCAACAAGTCAACATAACGATCAATAATATCCCCGAGTTCACCGGCGAATTCCTTAACCGTTAAGGCACCGTTTTCTCCACTGCCTTTTGAACTGCCCTGAATTCTGCCAATCACCGCCATCAATAAATCTCGCTGATGACTGGATTTATCAGACAGACCGGTGAAACTAGCGCTTAGCTTGCTGATATTATTAGATATTAATGATTTTATTTTAATAACAGGCTCAGTCACCATGTCACTTTGACGAGAAATCGTCGTTTTGAGTTCGGCCCGCAGCTGTTTAATACTACTGCTCAACGCCGCATTGTCTTGCTCTATGATTTGCAACCGCTCAGCATTTTTTATCAATTTAACGGCCACCAACCCCCAAGCCACAAAGCCAAGCGCCACTAAAAAATACTTTACTTGCTCTGGAATCTCTAAAAATAGACATACCATCACAACAATGGAGAAGACGATTTGAGGGATTACAATCTGAAATCTGGTTGGCTTCATTAATATACCACTATGAAGAAAAGAAATTTTATTTCGAGAGAATATCGCTAATAAGTCAGGCTACCTGCCTTTAAAAAAGCTAACTATTTTATCTATTCAATGAATACTCATCCTTAAGTGTAGCCACGCCCTTGCACTTTTCCACACGAAGATGCAGCAAACCACTATTTATTTGAACGTCAATAAGTTCGCCCGCATTAAGCAATAATGCGCCTTAGGTGTGGTTACCCCGCTGATTCTTGCCTACCACACCTCATTTAATTCCAGGCAAGACGCCACCGTCTGCATGTTGTCAGGCAGCCTTGGAAAGTTTCCCAACTCACACCAAGGCAACCCGGGTGAATGAAAATCACTACCTGCGGAAGCTAAAAACCCGTACCGCCTGCAAAGATCGGCAAGCAATCCGGTTTCGCCCTGCTTTTGCCCACCGACACTTACCTCTATACCTCTGCCACCCACAGACTTAAACTCATCAAACAGGCGACGAAGTTTAGTCAACGTAAAATTATATTTACGCGGATGAGCAATGACTGCCACCCCCCCACTGCCATTAATCCACTCACAAAGCTCTGAGACTTCAGGCCAGCCTGCCTTTACATCACCAGTTTTTCCGGACCCCAGATAACCGTTAAAAGCTTCCCTGACACTACCAACATAGCCCATTGCCACCATTTTTTTGGCGAAATGTGGTCGAGCGGGAATTGCCTGGCCAGAAAACTCATCAATCCCTTCTAACAATCCTGGCATATTGTGCTTTTTCGCAAGCTTTTCGGCGATTATTTCCGCTCGCCCCGCCCGCACTGAATTCTGATGCGCAACAGCCGACACCATCACAGGGCTTCTCGCATCAATGCCCAAGCCTAAGACATGTACAGTAGCACCACCCCACTGACAGGATAGTTCTATACCGGGCACAAGCGTCAGCCCCGCCTGGGTTGCCTCGATTGTCGCCTCGGCAAGCCCTACAGTCGTATCGTGATCCGTCAGTGCGAGCGCCTGCACGCCTTTATCTAAGGCTCGTCGAACCAGATCAACAGGGCTAAGCGCTCCATCAGAACAATTTGAGTGGGAATGTAGATCTATTTTTTGATTCAATTGGCAACCTTACTGTTTATTAATCTGATAACACTTTGACAATGTAGTTATAATAACGCCTTTATCTATTATGCTCGCAAATAAAATGGCCAAAACCACATGAAAGCATTTACTGACTTTTTCCCATTAATAGTGTTTTTCGCTGCATACCAATACTCGAAAGACATCATTCTAGCGACAGGCACCCTCATTGTCGCAACAACGCTGCAGGTTGCTTTTCTTTGGGTGAAGTATCGCCGTGTCGAGAAGATGCACCTGATCACTCTCGCCTTAGTGGTAGTTTTTGGTGGCCTGACAGTGCTGCTAAAAGACGACATGTTTATAAAATGGAAACCAACAGTCATTAACTGGCTTTTTGCAGTGGTATTTTTAGGCAGCCAGTTTTTCGGTCAAAAAAACGTATTGCAGAGAATGCTCGACACCAACATGGATCTACCCCTACATATCTGGCGCAACCTTAATTTCGCCTGGGTAGGTTTTTTTGTCTTTTCCGGCGCGCTGAACCTTTATGTTGCCTTTACCTTCGACCAGGAAACCTGGGTTAACTTTAAAGTATTTGGTTTACTAGGACTAACATTTGCCTTTGTTATTATTCAAGGCTTATTACTGTCAAAGTACATTAGCGAGCCAGAAACAGCCGAAAAAGAAACCAATAATAATCAATAAGATAAAGTTTTTTATTAAAGGATTTAATTATGCTATACGCTATAATTAGCGATGATGTGAAGGATAGCCTCGCACTCCGAAAAGCTAATCGTCCAGCTCACCTTAAGCGACTTGAGGCACTAAAAAGCCAAGGCCGACTCAAACTCGCTGGACCTCACCCAAGCATTGACAGTGACGACCCAGGACCAAGCGGGTTTTCCGGCAGCCTGGTTGTAGCAGAATTCTCCAGCCTTGCAGAGGCCGAAGAATGGGCAAGCCAAGACCCTTACCAGGTCGCAGGCGTCTATCAACAGGTAACGGTTAAACCTTTCAAATACGTGCTGCCATAGTCAAACCGTACATTTTCAGGTCGTTTAGCAACATATTGCGATGTTTTACCGCCTCGTTTAAATGAGGCAACATCACGCTTTTTAAGCCATTTACTGCGTGCTAGACTATCGAGCCAAAACCCCATCCAACAAGGGTCAACAAGGATTCCAGACAACCAGGAACTACATGTGAAAACGCTTACTCTAATTTTTTCGCTGCTACTCTTTTCCGCTTCAGCTTTTGCTCAACGGATGTATATTGATGATACATTACTGGTTCCGCTCCGGTCGGGCGAAGGCCTTGGCTTTCGCATTGTCCATAAAGGTGTAAAAAGTGGACTATCAGTTGAGGTCCTTGAAACCAATACCAACAGCGGCTATTCGAAAGTTCGTGAACCGAGTGGTGTTGAGGGTTGGTTACCAACCAGATATTTAGTCAGCGAACCGATTGCCCGGGACCGACTGGCCGCCGCAGAACAAAAGCTTGAGAAAGTTGAAGAACAGAACAAACTGCTAAAAACAGAATTGGCAGACCTAAAGAAAGAGAGCACCGCATTAAAGACAGAAAACGAACGCTACTTTCGAGAAAACGGAACTTTAAGCTCCAAGCTTGAAGAAATCACTGAAATTTCTAAAAATTCGATCCATCTGGATAACCGTAACAGAGAACTGCAGGAAGAAAACCAGCACCTACAGAATGAATTAGACCTGGTACAGGCCGACAACCAAAGGCTAAAAGACAACAAAGAAAGTGACTTTATTTTGCTTGGTGCTGGCCTGGTCGCTCTTGGCGTGTTTATAGCGATGATCGTACCGGTAATGAAACCGAACAAAAAACGAGACAGCTGGGCCTAGCCCCTACTCTCCAGAGAGGAGTGGTGGGCCGATATATTTGCCCACCCACTTATTATTTCGCCTGATAGATAATACCCGGATTACAATGCACCATATCGTACTTATCTGGTAAATTATTAAGAGACTCTGAAGCCCCCAACACCAGATAGCCACCCGGCTTAAGCACCTGATGCATTCTGGATATAATGTCGCGCTTTAACTCTGCCGAAAAATAAATCAACACGTTACGACAAAATATCACATCAAATCGACCAAGCTGCGTGTAGCGATCAAGAAGATTTAGTTCTTTAAAATCGATTTGCCGTTGCAAGTCTGCGTTTATTTTCCAGGAACCATCGGCTGTTTTCTGAAAATAGCGCTCCTGCCTTTCACGCGACAAGCCACGGCCGATTGCCAGCATTTCATAGGTACCTGATTTGGCCGCTTCCAAGACCCGCTTAGAGATATCAGTGGCAACTAACGACACATTGGACTTAAGAACCCCTGGCTTATTCCGTCTGTACTCATCTGCCACCATCGTGATGGAATAGGGTTCTTGCCCTGTCGAGCAGGCTGCAGACCATATTCTTAATGACTGAGCACCCAGCTTAGGCGCTAATTCTGGGATGATTTTTTCTTCTAGTATTCGAAAAGGATGGGTATCCCGAAACCATAGAGTCTCATTCGTAGTCATGGCATCGATCACGCTTTCTTGCAGCCCACCACCCCGGCCAGCGCGGCGAAGCTTTTCGATTAAAGCGGATAACCCTTCTATGTTATTCTCTTCCATTATTTTTCGAAGACGGCTTTTTACCAGATACTGTTTATTGTCCCCCAACAGTATTCCACAAGCGCTCTCCAAAAAGTCTTTGAAGGCTAGATACTCATTTTCAGACAAATCATGTCGCATTATGTAATGCCTATCCTTCGTTTCTCTGTTTAGTCAGAGTATCAATTACTTCCATAACCCGATCGGCAAGCTCGTCAGGACTAAATTTCGCCATAAAGTCATTTGCCCCCACTTTAGCGACCATGGCCTTATTAAACACACCACTGAGCGAGGTGTGCAACATGATATACAGGTCTTTGATTTCAGCGTCATTCTTACAAAGGGTGGTTAATGTATAGCCATCCATTTCGGGCATTTCGACATCAGAAATCATTAACACAATATGATCAGTGATCTTTTCACCACTGGCGACCATCTCTTTCAAATAATTCCACGCCTGCTTACCATCGTTTTTAGTAACCGTTTCCAAGCCAACCGCGTTCATACAGTTTTCTATTTGTTTACGCGCCACCACGGAATCATCAACAATAAGTACTTTCTGCTCTTTCGGACCTTTTTGCATCGTGGTTTGTTTATCAAGAACTGTCGCGCTTACCGCATCGTTCGATGGTGCAACTTCTGCCAAGATCTTTTCAACGTCAATTATTTCAACCAAATGTCCTTCAAGCTGGGTCACCGCTGTCAGATAATTATCTTTGCCGGCCCCTTTTGGTGGTGGATGCATCGCCTCCCAATTGAGGTTAACAATTCTCTCAACCCCCTTAACCAAGAATCCCTGAGTCTTTCGGTTATATTCGGTGATAATCACGAAACAATTAGAAATTTCGTTTTCCGGAATCGCTGCCTGGCCGGTTGCCATCCCCATATCAAGGATGGGGATCGTGCCGCCACGGATATGAGCGACGCCGCGAACAACAGGATGGCGCTGCGGAATCATGGTTAACTTTGGGCACTGAAGCACCTCTTTAACCTTAAAAACGTTGATGCCATATATTTGTTTTCCGACAAGCCGAAACAACAATAGCTCTAGGCGGTTTTGACCAACCAGTTGTGTGCGCTGATTGACACTATCTAAAACACCAGCCATAAACTTAACCTCAAAGGGATTCCGCTTTAAAACTCATAACAACGCCACTTGTTTACCTCGCCATCAATCAACGGCATAAAACTTGCAAAGTCCAGGATTAACAAAATAAGCGTCAAATTTACGTTACGCACAGTAGTGGTGCTTTGCTATTTAAACTGTGCTTCACAGAAAGAATAGGACATAAAATGAAATTTCGCAGTGTGGTGATCAAATTTCTTCTCTTTTTGTTTTCAGCCTCTCTCCTGGCCTCCGAAACCAGGACACAAATTGAAGACGGTGCAAAAGAATATCTTGAAGTTGAGCTGCAGAAAATTGTGGATACGGCAAACTTTAGCCGCTTTACCTATGAACTCGGCAATCTTGACCCGCGTTTAAACTTATCTACCTGCGAACCCACTGCACTAACGTATAAATTAATCAGCGACCCCACCAAGACCTCTCGCAATACTCTAAAAGTATCATGTGAGGATGCATGGAATATCATTCTTACCACTAAAATCGATATATTTCAGAGAGTTGTCGTTGCCACCGAGAACATCAACCGCAACTACTTGCTAATGCCGGATCAATTAAACCTAAGCGAAGTGCCGATATCAGAGTTACGCTACGGGTATTATAGATCGGTCGAAGAGCTGGACAATTTAGTTGCCAAAAGGCATATCAGCACGGATGACATCATCACCCCGTTTAACGTAGAAGGAGCTGAGCTGGTAATGCGCGGGGATAATGTGGTGATTCTAGCGTCGTCAGATATACTTACAGTTAAAATGACGGGGACAGCGATGTCTAATGGTAAATTTGGCCAGCAGATAGTGATTAAGAACCACTCCTCAAACCGCATGGTTAAAGCCTATGTTAAAGATCGAGGCATGGTAGAAGTACCATTATAGAATCAGCAAAATAATTTCTAATTTCCCCTAAAGTTATCTAAAGCGATGCCGATAACAAGAATAGATTCAAAAGTATTTCATTAGGAATGCCGTCATGGTAATTGACTTCAACAATATAGGTTCTGGCCCCAACAGCAGTCAGCGTGCAAAAGATGGCGTTGGTGCGACGGGTAAGTCAGGGGTAAAAAAGGCCCAGACAGACAGCCAACAAGTGCCACCACAGGGCGATAATGTCAGCTTGAGCGATAAGGCCAAAAACCTTAAAGAGCTTGAAGCGTCTATTAAATCGCAACCTGATGTGGATAAAGAAAAGGTTGAGCGCATCAAAGCAGCAATCGCTGATGGCTCGTATTCGGTAAATAGTGAGAAAGTGGCCCAGAAAATGCTTGAGTTTAACTAAAGTGTTTTCTGACAAAGGCCAGGGTAATGACTATCACCGTACGAACATTAATTGAATGCCTGCAACAAGATGATAAAGACCTCAAACAATTAGAAGCCGTTCTTAAAAAAGAGAATGAAGCGCTTCGCACCAGAGACCTCAAAGTGATGGAGGATGTTTTAAAAATTAAAACATCCCTCCTGTCAGCCATCGAGCAACGCGCCAAACACAAAACCGACATATTGATCGCTCTTGGTTACCAGCCCCAGCGCATGACGCTTGACATCTTCCTCTCGCAACTTAATAACGATCCACTAAAACGGGTCTGGGCTTATCTGCGCCAAAAACTACAAGATTGTAAAACTCTTAACTCCATTAACGGCAAAGTCGTTAGTCATTCACAGATTAGAGTCAATAAAATGATGCAAATTGTGCGCGGTCAAAACACACAAGCCGGCCTTTATACCGCGACGGGAAAACAAAGCAGTGCCTCATGCGCGTATCGTATAGCCTCAGCCTAAACCGATCTACAGAAAAAACGTTTAACTGCCGCGCCCTGCGGCAGGTGGCGCAAAAATCCTTTGCCAATAATCAATCCGTATATATACCAGCTTGTTAGCCACCAGAAGCATCGGCTGCTGCAAGCTCTCTCGCCAAATCCGGATTATCCCTAAGCAACGTTTCACGCATACTTTCAATTCGGCGAAGCTTTTCCTCCCCTTCAGCGATTTGCTCTTCCGAAAGACCGTCTTGCTTAGCCTTCGCAATCATATCTCGCAAAAAATCTGCTTTCAGGCCCGCGGCCTTAATATATTCCCTATAAACAGCCTGCGACTGTCGCTGCTCGTAGCTGGCATAGGCATCATAATCGGCTAATTCATCTGCTGTGGGCAATACCCTATCTAATGATGGGCTAAGCACTGGCGCTCTTGGATCGCCAGCTTGTCGCGCCTGACTCATTGACTGAATGGCATAGGAGTCGAGCCTATAATTTTCTACCACAGGCTCTTCGTCAGCATGAATCTCGTTTGTTTCATCGACTGTTTGACTTCGGACTTTCGCAGGGTTAAGCACTGTCGGCTCTGACGGCGGTAACACCTTTGGATTTACGTCACTGCGTGTTTGCGGCTCGCTTTTACTGGGCTGTGAGTCAAAATTTTTAGCAACAAAATAGCCTGCCGTAAAGACAACCAAAACAACCGGCGCCAGTGCTAGCATCACTTTTTTCATGACTGGGATGACAACTTCATCAGGCGAAAATTCAATTTTATAGTGGCTGCATCAAAAAGCCTTTGCCTGAGGTTGCGAAAACTCTCTTTTAGCTTCTGCATGGCAATGTCCTTGCCAGCGACATAGCGCACGGTTTCGGAGTCGGCGGGGTAAAAGCCCATTTCCATTTTATCTACTAAAAATATTTCCCAAAACACTTCACGCCCCTCTGCTTGCGGAGAACGAAACGGTCGCGACGGTATACCAGCATTAAGCGCAAATACGACTGTATGCAGCCAGTCTTTTTCTGCATCCCCACTAATACGGCCGAGACTTCCCGGAGGATTTAAATGCTTGTCGTCTGCGATAGAGTATTTCTTTACTGCCTCAGAAAAATCCATACCCTGCCCCAGCGCTTTTTGCACGCTGCGAGCGTCACTTTCGTTAGCAAGACGAATATGCCTGGCATCGACCGAGACAATTCTCGAGAATTGTTCTTTATTCTTTCCATAGAAATCATCTATCTCAGCCTGTGTAATTTTTTTATAAGCCTCAGAAAGCACCTGGTTGTCGTCATGAATATCATTGTTTAAGCCGTGCGCCAACAACACCTTGCCTTTCACATGCTTATCCCAGACAAGCCGATTTAAACCATTCAACGACTCCTCGTTGATTTTACCTGTGCTTAGCAGCCAATCCGTAAAGTAGACTTTAGACAGTGCAATTACAGCCTGGGTCTGAATAAAGTGAATATCCGCGTTGCGAATACTAATCTTCCCTTGTACGTTTTGAGCCTCAAATAGCTCATACAAGGTTAGCGAGCGAGATCCGCCATTCACAAGGGATACAGTAGCGACAGAGATGTCCTGGTATTTGGCTTTTAATTCGTCATCCAAGCGGTGATCTAACAACAACCCCTGTTGCGCTGGTACAAGCGAATCAGAAAGAGATGGATTCACACTGACCAAATTCTCAAGTTTGCCATGAAATTTGGTGTCTATATGAGCATTAATTTCATCTTGAAAATTTAACCGCAGAATACCGACCAGCTCATCGTTCAATAGTACATCTACTGGGTATCCAACTGCCGTTGTCTCTTTTAAGGCCGCACTACCCAATGTGCTTTCTCCATAAAGAGCGAGAATTCGGCTTTCAATACTGCTTTCGAGTAGCTGTTGCCGCGTCATAGCGCCTTTACCGCCGGACACCACGGAATACAGCAATTTAAAACTTTCGTGAGGAATAAACGTCCCGTTAACCTCAGCTAGAAGCGTGTCGCTCTCCAAGGCTTCGGCCTCTCTCGCATGAACGCTAATCGATAAAAACATTAACAGTAGTATGGTAACTGGAAGCCTGAAAACAATCGATGTCACAGCCATCTCCTTCAGTAATCCCGCAGTAATATCACGGGGCGCACTAATTTTGGGTCATGCTCATATTGATTGCATGAACAACAAGATTAGTAGCAACGAATACGGTAACTCTCAGTTTAGAAAACGGGGTGGACTTCTGCTCACTAAATCTGTGGCTCATTTGAGGTAACCATTAGACAGATGGAAAACCTTTTAATCTTTGCTTTTTTAAATCGGGTGATACGCACATCCATGTGCGCTCTCTGATTTAAAATCGGTTCGCCGCATGGTTCAGAATATGAACGACCATGGCAATCGCATGAGGAATTGTTTGATTGGCCACCTGTAAACGATCGTAATGACCCGTACTGCTTAATACGATCCCGCCATTCGAGTAAGAAAACGCGCCACCTTCCGTTAACAATGGACGAATATCCGTCGCATTCTGACTTAATGGGGTGAAGCCATTCATGGCAGCATCAACTTTAGACAGATCATTCAAATTTTCTGTGTAGTAATAGTCATTTACCCAGGACTCCCAGCCAGCATGGTTTAAGTCAGATGTCGTCCAGGTATGATGCGGTTGTAATAAGTCAGTCGTGTGCAAGACAAACCCTAAAGTTTGTACCGTTGGGCGAGACATAAACTGTTGATACCAGTATTGACCAAGGTTATCGATGGGCTGAAAAGGCGCCTTTTCAAAATCTTTATACATGTTTTTGGAAGATGTACTACCCTGGCGATAGTTCGCTTCGGTAATACCATAACTGTTGTACTTGCTGCTTTCACTTCTCCACCAACCAGTCATGCCGCCGCGACCATCATCCAGGTGATCACCATACAACCAGGATGCCGCCATATTGTCGATTGCCCCCCAAACTGTCAGCTTGTCGTAGTTATAGCCGCCCAAATCGTTACCATGCTCATCACCACCTTGCGTATGATTCTGGAAGTGCCAGTAAGAGGTATATTTAACGATGGATGCTCCTAAACTCCATACCGGCGCATACTGACAATCACCGCTTACAGCACCACATATAAAGGTGTCTTCAAAATCATCAACATCGTAAGCACCCTGCCCCAAAGCATCTGCAAACTGCGCCATGGAATAGCCCGCTGAATTGGCAACAGCTTTCAGCTTGTTGTATTGCGTTGTACCAGGGTTTGCCTCCATATAACGAACAGCATCAATTACTATCCGCTTGTGCGTTTCTTGCGACCATGCTGCCGCATCCATTGATGCGAAGGTCAATAACGCGGTGGTACTAAAAGCGATGGCTGACTTTTTAAACATTTTCCTATTCCTCTCCAGATAAATTTATAGTTATATTTTTGGTGCTTTAAGGGGATCTTCTCAGCAAAAAAATGCAGCTGATCAAGTTTCAGCCAGATATTATTCAGTCCCCGACATCATTACAAAACATTTGTACACATTTGGTGACATAAAGTGGTACATATTTACATGTTTGTGCACGGCGTCATATTTATTAAAAGCATGAATCAAGAATTGTCCGACAAATAGCCTGAGGTCCGAAATCCTGTCCCATCGCGTCTAAAAGCATCTCAGCGGCAATGAATAGACGATATCAGGTATTTAATTTGCTCAATTTGACCTTGGAGAGCAATCGGTCAAACACTATATGTAGTGTTTGACCGATTGCTCTCTTAGTCGTGGAATGGAAACTTTTCCCACTTAAAACAGACCTGATGTTACGCAGATATCTGATTTGAAATGTTTTTGTTTTCGTTAACTCTGCGAACGCATAAAAATCTGGCTATTCAGACGTATTTCTTCCTTCACAAACTTTCGGATTGTGTTTATACTTTCTCCCGATAGCGATATATAGGGCTAAAACAACAATACAAACACTACAAGTTGTGTTTATAAGCCTAAACCCAAGATAAACATCTATCCGTAACAGTGGCAGCTGTCTAGTAGCTGATCAAATTGTTCACGAAGTATTCTTTTGCCTGAAAATGGCCAGACTACCGGATAGCCAAAGGAAAGCATCAATAACAAAACCACTCAGTGGTGTAGCACAATGCGTTTCCCTGTGACACAGGAATAACGAAGTCACGACACTATATATAGGGATATAGAAAAGGGGGAAGTCTGGATGACCCGCAAGCATAAGCGGAGCATCAGGGATATTACTTTTAAATTTTGAGGGCAAAGATGAACGCTAAGGTAAAACAGATTTCAACACCTATTCCCATGCAGGCAGCCTCTACAGATATCTGGAGCACCAAGTATCAGCTGAAGACTAAAAACGGCGAACCTGTAGATAAGTCTATTGTAGAAACCTACCAGCGCGTGGCCCGCGCACTTGCCGATGTCGAGTCAGATAGCAAAATTAAAGAAAGCGTTTATAAAGACTTTATCTGGGCACTAGAGAACGGTGCTATTCCAGCCGGACGCATCATATCGAATGCTGGCGCAGGTGATCACAAACCAGCAACATCCACCATCAACTGTACTGTTTCCGGCACAGTGTTTGATTCGATGGATGATATTCTGCTTAAAAACCATGAGGCTGGCCTAACGCTAAAGGCGGGTTGTGGCATCGGCTATGAATTCTCTACCTTACGTCCTAAGGGAGCGTATGTTGCGGGTGCTGGTGCAACGACATCTGGCCCTCTGTCTTTCATGGATATATTTGACAAGATGTGCTTCACCGTATCTTCAGCTGGTGGTCGTCGCGGTGCTCAGATGGCTACCTTTGACGTGCATCACCCGGATGTTCTTGATTTTATCCGCGCCAAAAGAGAAGACGGACGATTGCGTCAATTTAACCTCTCATTGCTGATTACCGAAGACTTTATTAAAGCAGTGAAAGATGACGGTGACTGGAAGCTTTCCTTCCCGGTCACTTTAAAAGAAGTTGAAGCGGACGCACCTGACCTTTCCGATACAAGTAAATACGTCTATCGCGAATATCCGGTACAAGACGGTTATGTGGCTAACGCCAAAGGGCAAGTTGCCTGTCGTATCTATAATGTCGTCAAAGCACGTATGATTTGGGATGCCATCATGACTTCCACATACGATTTTGCTGAGCCTGGCTTTATCCTGATCGACAAAGTCAATGAAATGAATAACAACTGGTTCTGTGAGAATGTACGGGCAACAAACCCTTGCGGTGAGCAGCCTTTACCCCCTTACGGAAGCTGTCTGCTCGGTTCGGTAAACCTGACGTTTTTTGTTGAGAACCCGTTTACGGACAACGCCCGTTTTAATTGGGATAAGTATCGTAAAGTCGTGTCAATTTTTACACGCATGCTGGATAACGTTGTTGAAATTAATGGCCTGCCTTTACCGCAACAACGCAAAGAAATCGAGACAAAACGTCGTCATGGCATGGGTATACTCGGCCTGGGCTCGACCCTTACCATGCTGAGAATGCCATATGGCAGTGCAGAGTCTGTTTCTTTTACCGATCAGGTAAACAAAGAAATGGCGCTGGAAGGTTGGAGAGAAGCCCTTAAGCTTGCTGAAGAAAAAGGCCCTGCTCCTATCATGGATCAGGACTTTACCGTAACGGGCGAGATGCTTGCCAAAAGACCAGAGATGGCAAAGGATGGCATTAAAGTCGGTGATAAAATTAAAGGTAAGGTGTTACACGCCAAGTACTCCCGCTATATGCAGAGAATTGCCAAAGTAGAGCCAGCCTTAGTTGCTGCTCTGGCAGAAAAAGGCGCCAGATTTACACACCACACTTCCATCGCCCCTACTGGCACGATTTCTCTTTCTCTGGCCAACAATGCGAGTAACGGTATAGAACCAAGCTTTGCCCATCATTATTCGCGCAACGTGATTAGAGAAGGCAAAAAGACGAAAGAGAAGCTGGATGTATTCTCTTACGAACTGCTGGCCTATAGACACCTGATCAACCCCCAGGCGATGCCATTCAGCGAAGACCCCGCCATGCAACTGCCAAACTATTTTATCTCGGCAGACGAAGTGACTCCTTCGCAACATGTTGATATTCAGGCAGCGGCACAGATATGGGTAGACTCTTCGATATCAAAAACCGCCAACGTACCCACAGACTTTGATTACGCCGAGTTTAAAGATATCTATATGTACGCGTACGACAAAGGCTTAAAAGGTTGTACAACTTTCCGCTTTAACCCAGCCGCCTTTCAAGGCGTGTTAGTAAAAGAAAAAGACCTGGAAAATACAACTTACGAATTTACCCTTGATGATGGCAGTAAAATCAATGTCAAAGGTAATGAAGAGATTGAATACGATGGCGAAACGCACACAGCAGCAAATTTGTTTGATGCTTTGAAAGAAGGTACCTACGGAAAGTATTAATACCTTAAACACGGATAAAGCATCGAACCAACTTAAGCATAAGGTTACAAGTTATGGCCATAAAAATTGATAAAAAAATTGTCGGCTACACCGTAAAAAAAGCCGAAGACACGAATGCCGCAAGCGCGAAGGAAGCATTAAATCGCCCTATTGAAATGAACGAGACGATTGAGCGTCCGGATTTTCTGCTGGGTACAACCTATAAAATAAAGCCCCCTGTGTCTGAACATGCAATGTACATCACCATTAACGATATTATTCTTAATGAAGATACAGACCATGAGGTTAGACGCCCTTATGAAGTGTTCATTAACTCCAAGTCGATGGAGCACTTTCAATGGGTTATCGCCCTGACACGCGTCGTGTCAGCGGTATTTAGAAAAGGCGGTGACGTTACTTTTTTGGTGGAAGAATTAAGTTCTGTTTATGACCCGAACGGCGGCTATTACAAAAAAGGGGGTGTTTTTATGCCTTCTCTGGTCGCCGAAATTGGCTGCGTCATTGAAAAACACATGAAAGCAATCGGTCTTATCGAAAGCGAAGAAATGAGCGATCTGACGAAGCGAATTCTAGCGGAAAAACGCGCGGCTTACGATGCAAAGAATAACGCAAGCGCCAATGACGACGACAAGGCATTCCCGGCCAACGCTACGCTCTGCAAAAAATGTACGACGAAGGCTGTCATTATTATGGACGGCTGCCAAACCTGCCTGAACTGCGGCGACAGCAAATGTGGATAGACTAACGCAGATGATAGAACGATCGAAAAGTAACGGGGAAAAATAACCCCAAAAGAGTGTTGGTAGTTAGGTTTTCTTCTCTTTCTGCAAAACCTGACTACCCTCGCAAGCCCTTTATGGAGGCAGTATGCCTCCTTTTTTTTATGCTTCCGATTTAAAGCCGGGCAATGGCACTTGCACATAACAAGTGCCAAAAGCAACTACGAGCCTTTAAGCAGATTCGGCCTGTAACGCAGTTTCTATTAACTCAAGTACTGCGGCAATTTCCGTACTCGTTAGTGCACCATCTTTGAAAAACAGCACATCACCGTTCTCATCAACCACGCTCACTGCCGAGTTTTCTTTCGCTAACCCCCAGGCCGCCAGACATGCTCCAGCTTCATCGATAACAACGCTCGACCACGGGAAGGCTTTTTTGCCAGCTTCAGCTTTAGCAACAACTAATGCGCCCGTTCCCCACATGGAATCTTTTAGGTTGATGATAGTGGTCGTTTGATAGGCATCTTTAGGAAACTCTGCGGCCTTCAGCGCTGTAATTAGCGGCTCATTTAACTCTTTCGCAGCACTTCGGCCTGCGAAGTGATTGATCACCCTAACCTTGCCGGTTAGTTGTTCGGTTGACCAAGGCTTATACGCTAATGAGGCGCCATCAATTGTCAATTCGCCTTTTTTATTTACTTCTACCAGAGGTAGTTTTTTACCTTTGCTTATCATGATCATGTCCTTTTTAATTATCCCTAATGTCAGTGCTTCTTCTTTGAACCACTGTTTTCGGCTGTGCGCCAATCCAACGCAGAGCGATTGCTTTGGCCTTAATTAACTGCTCGATCGCGCAGCAGGGCCTCTTTTGCGGCTTATCAGAACCTTGACAACAGGCTGATAAAGCGCGGCAATTTTACCCCTTGGCCAAGCATATGTCATTGAGTTATTTGCCATTATTCTCGGATACTTCTATAAACCAACTTCATCCCAAAGTCTTCCGTCCTTAGCTAAAAGCAGTGTTGCCGCCGCAGGCCCCCAGGTTCCTGAAGTATATGGCTCTGGGGGTTGTTCAGTTTTTTGCCATTGCGAGATTATTGGGTCTAGCCACTCCCATGCGGCCATCAGCTCATCTTCTCTGACAAATAGAGTTTGGTTTCCAATAATGACATCCCCCAAAAGCCGCTCATAGGCATCGGGGACTCTATTTTTTCTTGCTCTGTCCGGATTTAAACTCAGATTAGTTGAGCTAACACTCATCCCTGGCCCTGCACGTTTTTCACACACACTTAAACGAACCCCCTCATCAGGCTGCAGCCTAAAAATGAGCTTATTCGCCATCGTGTTTTTATTCTCTATATCGAAAATACTATGCGGCACCTCTTTAAAATGCACCGCGATCTCACAAGCACGATTAGTCAGCCGCTTGCCGGTACGCAAGTAAAACGGAACGCCAGCCCAACGCCAGTTATCAATTTCAACTTTAAGCGCAACGAAAGTTTCAGTGTTGCTGTCATTCACAACACCATCTTCTTTTAAGTACCCTACAACCGCTTGTCCATGACTGACGCCATCACGATACTGACCACGCACCACCTTGGCATGTATATCATTGCCAACAATCGGTCGTAACGCTTGCAAAACTTTCACCTTTTCATCACGGACAGCATTAGGATGAAGCCTGGAGGGTGGTTCCATGGCGGTGATGCAAAGAAGCTGCAGCAGGTGATTTTGCACCATGTCCCGTAATGCACCGACTTTTTCGTAAAATCCAGCCCTTCCCTCCACGCCAATGGTTTCAGAAATAGTAATTTGAATATGATCGATATATTTTTGATTCCACTGGGTTTCGAATATCGAGTTCGCAAACCGAAGAACGAGTAAATTTTGTACGGTCTCTTTACCTAAGTAATGATCGATTCGATAAATTTGTTTTTCATCAAAATACTGATCTACCGTTTCGGCGAGACACTGAGAGCTTTGTAAATCCATGCCAATCGGCTTTTCAAGAACGATTCTGCTAGAAGCTGTGTTCAAATGACTTTGCGCCAGGAATTGGCAAATATTTGAATATAAGTCAGATCGCGTCGCCAGATAAAAGATAACCGGCACCTGCCGATCACCGATCCGAGAGGCCAGCTCTAAAAAATGCTCGGGGTTGTTCGCATCCAGGCGAACATAACTGACCATCTGTCGAAACGACTTCACATTGATATCATGCTCACTGCCTGAGCGAGTCGTTTTCGCCAGCGCATTGGCAACCCACTGATCAAGTTCTACTTCACCCAGAGGTGACCTGGAAGCCAGCAGGATTCGACTATCGACACAAAGCAAGCCATCCAAAAACATATTGTACAAACTGGGAAATAGCTTTCTTTCAGACAGATCGCCCACCCCACCAAATATCACTAAAACAAATGGGGTTCTACAAATCGAAATCATAAACAAATCCCTCGCGGTTGCTCTTAAACCTAATTGAAGCAGAAATACCCGCATTATGCTTTAAGAACACCCTTATCTCCTTTAAACTACCGATTAAATCAACCCGAACAGGCCTCACCTCAACAGACTCAATGGCAATTAACGCTGCCAGCTTTGGTTTAGCACCAACTCACATGCTTGTTGATTGATTCCTGTCGCGGTCAGAAGACACCCATTTCTGTCACATTAGTCCTGGACTCTGCCAAATGATTAAAAAATGTCTTTTCCCTGTTGCCGGTTACGGAACACGCTTTTTACCTGCGACCAAAGCAATGCCAAAAGAAATGCTTCCTATCGTTAATAAACCGCTCGTTCAATACGGTGTTGAAGAAGCCGTGGAAGCAGGTATGAACGATTTTGGATTTGTTACCGGTCGCGGCAAAAGAGCGATAGCTGATCATTTCGATACGAGCTACGAACTGGAACATCAGATTATCGGCACAGGCAAAGAAGAACTTCTGGGCTCTATCAGAAAATTAATTGAAAAAAACCGTTTCGCTTTTACGCGTCAAAATCAAATGAAAGGCCTTGGTCATGCCATTCTCTCAGGCCGAAACCTCATTGGGGACAACCCTTTTGCCGTGGTACTGGCGGATGATCTTTGTTTTGGTGAAGCTGGAGGCCCAGGCGTTCTCGAGCAAATGGCAAAACTTTACGCGCAGTTCCGATGCAGCATCGTTGCCATTCAAGAAGTACCCGCTGACCAAACCGATAAATATGGTGTTATTTCGGGCGAAGCTATCAAAGATGGTCTCTATCACATCACCGATATGGTAGAGAAACCTAAGCCTGAAGAAGCACCAAGCAACCTTGCAATAATCGGTCGGTACATACTCACGCCAGATATATTCGATATCATCGAAAATACGCCTCCCGGTAAAAATGGCGAAGTTCAAATTACTGATGCATTACTTACACAAGCACAAAATGGTTGCGTCCTAGGCTACAAGTTCAAAGGCAAACGCTTCGATTGCGGTAGTATCGATGGCTTTGTGGAGGCAACCAACTTTGTTTATAACAACATCTATAAATCTTAATTTCTGTTTTAGCTAAGATACTTAAATCGCCTATAAATCACAGCCAGAAGCTACGCCCTGGCTGTATCCCCTTATGTAACAATATGTATCCACTGCAACCTAAAGTTGTGTAATTGTTAAGTATTGTCAAAGCCCCTCTCAACCATTCGAATACCCACCTATACTGAGATTGACTTATTAAAGCTTGGTTGCGTTGGCAACACCTTTAATGCCTGACTCAATCTCTGGCGCGCGTAAAACCGCAGGGGGAAGTTATGTCACTATCACTTTCAGCACTTGTTTCTCCGCTACTCATGGCTTTCTACGATTTCAAAGAGCCCATGCATTATGCATCGCTGTTTGTCTTCGACCCCCCAAACTGTGAACATCAAGTGGTATTCCCCAAGTATCCGCAAAAAATTGGGCTACTAAAAAACAACGACAGCACCTACTCTGCGCAACTTTCGCTAAAAGATTCTTTCTTAAGGGCTGATTGTCAGGAGCAGACATTACAGACAGATATTGATAGAAAAAGCTATTTAGAATCTTTGGTACTGGGGCAAATTAATAACCTGGGCGGAAATAAAATAACCATCTTAAAATACGACGTTAACGATGAGAGCGCCACTTACACAGGCCAGGTCATTATTAAAAACGTTAGCATAATGGTGTCCGGCGGGTTTTATATTGGTAACAACTCACTGATGAGCCTCACTGCCATTGACAAATACACCATTCAGTCCAGCACTGCGACGACAGAATTTATCGGTTCCGCATCACAACTGACACTGCCTGCGCTTCAATAACTACTCTGCTTGTCACTGGCGCTTAAAATTGGCGTCAGTGAGCTCTAACTGCTGTTCCTTCCTAAAAATTGATCTATTCTTTAAGCAATAAACATACATTTATCTCTTCAAGAGGTCTGCTATGGGCATCCCAACCAGAGAACAGCTTTTACAGGCGCTTGATACCGCAGTAAAAATGCGTGAGTCGGGTGACGATAAAAATTTTGTTGCGAAGTCGTTGTTAAGCTTAAATTATCGATTCGAAAAAGCCGTTCATGTCATCGACATACTAAAAGTTTACCTTCATTCAGGTAGCGGCGGCACAGAACATGCAAAGCTCGTGAAGGCCATTCAAGAGTTTGAAAAAGCGCAAGAAAGCCACGATAGGCAAGACAAGTTTGGATTGGAGTAGTCAACGATAAGCTGGAGTAAAGGGAGTAGTAATTGAAAGGCTTTTTAAGAACTACCCCACTAGGCACTCATTAGCTGAATAATAAGCTTTCGATTTTCGTCATCGCTTTTGCGAAAACGCTTTAGTAATTCAAGCTCCTGCTCTGATGGCAGCACTTTTTCGATTTCTTTTCCTAATGCATCCAACGAACTGGACAGGTCGCTTTCTTCAATAAAACGCAATCCGGGAAGTTCCAGTTGGCCATCGTCGTTATTTTGAACATCCAGAAAAGTATCCATCGCAACCTTTAAGCCTACACACAAATCTATTAATTGTGGCAAGGTAGGATATGTGCGTAATTTTGTTTGATCGGACTCCCAACTTGCCACCGTTTTGTCATCTACAAAACATAAGGTCGCAATATCTTCCAAAGAAAGATTGTGCTTCTGCCGATAGATTCCCAGCTTCTTATAGAAACTCTCCAGATACTTCATAGATACCTTGAACTAAGAGGTTGCGCTTATCTCTGTTTACCGGTTTTCAATACCGATAAGTTGAGTTTTAAGAATAACTCAAGGCAAGCAGATATCAAAAGAAAATGCTGGAAATTAATAATGAGGCCAACTGTTTCGAGCATGAACCCTAAACCTTTAGTCGAATACAACCATTTAAAACTTAATTTATTGCGCCAGTGCTGCTAGTTTTGAAGCTCATTCAAAGAGGTTAAGGCATGAAAAATGGCTGCAACAATACTAAGGCATATTCATTTCTTTGTGTTCGGTGCATTACTCATGGTTATGCAGGGGTGCTCATCAGAATCTGACAATACCAGCACGGAAAGTGCAGTTACCTCGCCTCCCCTTATAGCCCCAGAATCAAAAGAGAATAGCGTTATACCCATCACTTATAAAACTCTATATCAGCAACCTTTCTTAGGTATCGGCGGCGAATGGGATACCTATAGCTATACCAATAACAGTCCCAGCGAGGATGACTTCAACACTATTAAGGCCAGAGTCAGCTGGATGCGTCCGGGCTTAGTTCGCATCATGATTTTAACGCAATGGTATTACAATAACGGTCACTATAACTGGGATAGTCCTGCTATGCAGCAGCTCTATCGTGTTCTGGACTATTGTCAAAGCCAAAATATCACGGTAATCCTTACGGACTGGGGAGTCGGTACACCGGGACAACCAGAGAGAGACTGGCTAAAAACACCTGGAATTGAGTCTATTACCGACCCAAATTACGCCTCCGCTATCTCGGCTTCACTTAATTACCTTATCCACCCTAAGGGCTACAACACGATTCGTTATTTTGTTATGGGTAACGAGCCAAACCTCGAAGTAGTCGACTGGAATAGCTGGAAAGAGGCGCTTCTGCAAACAAAAATCGCGCTTGACAGTCTCATGCAAAGCACTGATTTAACACTGATGGGCAGTGATGAGTCTGGCGATCCTCGATGGCACGAAGGTGCGGTTGATTATCTACATGATACCTTAGGAGCCTACGACTATCACGGCTATCCAGACGACACCTTGGTTAGAGAAGGTGCGGTGGAGGACTTGGTTTTAGCCAAAAACCAATATGTGCTAACGAATGATCCTGCGGGTGCCAGCAAGCCAGTTGTACTAACTGAGGCTGGCGTAACACCGCTAACCTTAATGGATGAATTTGATTATGGCGTAAAAATGGCAGACTTTGCGATTCAAGCCATGAACGCAGGCATTTCAGGCATCAGCGCCTGGATGCTTGATGACAATTCGTATCCCGGTTTTAACAATGGCATGTGGAGAAATTCCAATCAAGGGCTCACCGTGAGGCCCTGGTACTACCTTTGGGCCACTCTCTCGCGGAGCGTTCCTAAAGGGAGTTATATCTTCAATGTTACCAGCACAGAGCCGCTATTTCGCTTAACAGCAGCTCAATTGCCAGAAAGTGGCTGGACAATCGCCGCAGTTAACAGATCAACTGCTCCTATTCGGTTCAGCCTACAATTACCAGAAAGCAACACAAGACAATTCAGCCATTATCTTTATAGCGAAGGTATATATAAGCTCTCTAACAGCAGTCTACCCCTTCCCACAGAAACGATTGACTATGACCTTGCCACACCCATAGCATATACGCTGCCGGGTAATTCGGCATTGGTGATAACGACAGTTCTACCGTAAGTAATTGCCTAAATGTACAAATTTTGATTGTGCTTTTATAATAGGAGACGTGTGCTTGGTGCGAGTAATTTGGTAGACAATATAAGAAATTGATATGGTTGGTAGGACCAGGCGGATTCGAACCGCCGACCTCTACCATGTCAAGGTAGCGCTCTAACCAACTGAGCTATGGTCCTGTCTCGAAGAGGCGCGTAATTTAACAAAGTTATTTTTCCTCTGCAACAAATTTCGTTGAAATAGTTGATCGATGCTAAGTTAGCCTGCCCGTATTGCCGCTACAATTCGAGCACAATTCACCAAATTAAAGCAGCACTATGACAAAAACCGAAACCCTCACAGACCATGATACCTACGTCTATACGATACGCGACAGCCTCTACATAAACCTGGGAAACAACTGCACGCTAACTTGTGATTTTTGTCCAAAGCACAATGGCACCTGGATGGTTCACGACTATGATATGAGCCTTGAAAAACCGCCTACTGCCACCATGGTTATTGATGCCATCAATGATCCTAAACAATACAATGAAATTGTATTTTGTGGCTATGGAGAACCAACATTACGCCTTAAACCACTGCTGGAAATTGCCACGTGGGTCAAAGCCAAAGGTGGTCGTGTAAGAGTTAATACGGATGGCCTCGGCAACCTTGCCAACAAACGCAATATTTTGCCCGAGCTGTCTAAATGTGTCGACGCCCTCTCGATTTCTTTGAACGCACAAGATGAAGAGACTTACAATTTACACTGCAAACCTGGACTGAAAGGCTCATGGGAAGCGATGCTAGCGTTCTCGCAAGAAGCAACCAAGTGGATTGATGAAGTATCCGTATCGGCAATAAATGGATTGGAAGGCGTTGATATTCCTAAATGCAAACAATTAGCAGAAAAAATGGGAGTACACTTCAAAGAACGCTTTATGGACGTAGTCGGCTAAGATAACGTCCATGAATTTACTGCTTAATGTCCGTAAAAATCAAGATACCATTCAGCGAACTTCTTTACACCGTCTTCGATTTGCGTAGCTGGCGCGTAACCAACATCATTGACCAGCGCATCAACGTTCGCATAGGTATCCGGCACATCGCCAGGTTGCAGTGGCAGCAGATTTTTTTCGGCTTTTTTACCCAGGCACTCTTCGAGAATTTCAATATATCGCATCAACTCGACCGGCCTATTACTTCCGATATTGTATATCCGATAGGGAGCTTTACTGGTTCCAGGATCTGGCTCCATACCGCTCCAATTCGCGTTCGGTTGCGCAACATTGTCCAGCGTTCTGATAACACCTTCTACAATATCATCAATATAGGTAAAGTCCCGTTTATGATTACCATAATTAAAGACGTCGATAGGCTCACCACTCAAGATCTTTTTCGTAAAAATAAACAATGCCATATCAGGCCTGCCCCATGGGCCATAAACAGTGAAGAATCTCAGCCCGGTTGTTGGCAGTGCAAAGAGATGGCTGTAGGTGTGGGCCATTAGTTCATTTGCTTTTTTCGATGCAGCGTAAAGGCTAACAGGGTGATCAACATTATCGTGCACCGAGAACGGCATCGCTTCGTTAGCGCCATACACAGAGCTGGACGAAGCATAAACCAGGTGCTTTACATTGTTATGTCTGCACCCTTCAAGAATATTAGTAAATCCTGTGATGTTCGCGTCAATATACGCCTGAGGGTTCTCTAACGAGTACCTGACACCCGCCTGAGCCGCAAGATTTACCACTTTGTCAGGTTTCTCATCAGCAAAAAGTTTTGCCATGTGCGCGCTATCAGCAATATCCAAACGCACATCTTTAAACTTTTCATATTTCTCAAGTCGTTTTAACCGAGCATACTTTAAGCTCACGTCATAATAGTCGTTTACATTGTCGACACCAATAACTTCATCACCACGCTCAAGCAACCTTATAGCCAATGTTGAACCGATAAATCCTGCAGTGCCTGTTACTAAAATCTTCACTTAATACTCCTGTAAACGAGCCAAACGGCTTAAGCTGAACTATCGGACTAAAAGACAGCGCCTAATGAGAAATAAGGACCCGACATATCAACATCAACTTCAATTCCTTCAACATCCTCCAGCTGGGCAGACAACTGCCTGTAGCCTAGCTCCATTCCCAAAAAGACGAGCCGGAACTTCATTTTTGCCGATACATCCATTACGGTGTTGTCTCCCAGCGACATAGCACTCCCCTCCAAGCCAACTGCCAAGGACTGAAGGAAAGGTAAAGTTAACTCAGCATTACCATAAAGCATGGGAATTACTTCGTTGATATCTTCATTAACAATTTTTTTTGCATCATTTTGTTGGCGCAATGCTAATGTGCCATTAAACACCTTTGCATTCAGTCCAAGATCAATAGAGGCATAATTATCTAAGACTTCGTAATACATAATAAAGTCGTAGTTAGATAAATCCAGATTCGTTTGAACGTCACCATTAAAGTTGACACCTTGGAAGTTCGTATCAATATTTCCATATCCAACCTGGTCAGCACTGAAGTATTTGAACTTGCCATTCGGTAAAATTGGTATGGGATGCTCTAATGACGCATAAACCATTAAAAGAGTTTCTTCGCTAAAGTTCAAATTATCCTCTAAATCAACAGGGTCACCACCTGATTGCAAATTTCCGCTGCTTTGTGCATACCAACCACTAACACCTGCTGTTACACCAAGAACGTCTGCATTAACCTGCCCTGCAAAGGCAATCAAACCAAATTGAACTACCGCAAGTGGAAACTTCCGAACATTCATATCAACTTCCTATGTATTAATTTTTCTATTAATTGGTAAATGATACCTATTTCAATTGGTTTAGCTTACCTACCCTGGAACGTTATTCGAGCCATTAATCTAATTAAGATGCATTCTCTAAAAGCAAAGCCAGAATTCTGGACTGGCTATCGGTGTCCTCAGGATCAACCATATTGGCTACATATACTTTTACGTAATCTTTTTCAGTCTTAAGGTTAACCTTAAAGTCATACTCTGGCGCACTTTTTTCTGACGAGCAAAACCAGGAAAAGAAGCCACACTTATCATCGTTATCCTCAACATCAAGGTAAACTACCCCCTCGCTGCGATCTATATCTGCCACAGGAAGTTTTGCATCCCTAATGGCTCGCAACACAACAGACCAGGAGCGATCGTAATCAAGGTCGAGTTTCAAATAGCTATCCAAATCGCTATCTGCCACGAGGGCAACTTTTGACGGCCCCCCAATATCAGAGGCAAGAAGAGAAAATGACTTATCGTCTTTATTGGCAATCATGTAATCTTTGGTTTTTTCTAAAACGGCCTTTTCGACATTTAAACCACTGGATTCACCCTGCCAGGCTTTGAAATCGTTCGCACCATCATCTTCAAGGAGCCGCATTTGCACTTCCGCGGTATTTCGTTTCAATCCCTGAGAAACTAAAATCTGAAGAACATGGCTTTTACTTTCATCAAGGCCAATGCTATTGGTAAATGTGCGAATTAGCGCACTGTTAGATGGTAAACTGGCTTGGGCAAGCCCCAACTGCGGATTGGAATTTGAAAACGAAATACCCTGACTGCTCAAAAAGCGCTCAATACTCGGCCAAACTCTTGAGGGAGGCTCATTAACTAACAACCACACCTGATCTTCATTAACCTCTACGGAAAACTGCTCTTTCAATATCCTCAGAACTGCATCTGGAGGAGCAGGAACCTTAAAGTCTTGCGAAAGAACCTGGTTGTTCGTTATGTCTGGTATTGGGTATGATTCATTTATAACATCCTGCCTATACCAGGGAGGCACGACAATACCACTGCCACTTTCCGCCTTTGTATAGTCTCCACTTCGATCCCGAACAACCCCGCAACCGCTTACCATCAACATTGGTATGATCGCGAAACCTAAGAAAAGAAAGGACAAGAACCTTTTTGATAATGTCATATTCAGAGGATACCAGTTCCTTTCAGTGCTTCAGTAACAACCGAGTGAAACTTATCACTTAAAGGCGTTAATGGTAAGCGTATTCCCTCCTCTATCATTCCCATTTGCTGCAGCGCCCACTTAACTGGAATAGGGTTAGCTTCAACAAACAGGTTCCGATGCAAGGGCATCAATCTATCGTTGATCTCTCTTGCTTCAACATCTGCCCCGGCAAGTGCTCGTCGGCATAAAGCAGACATTTCCGAGGGCGCAATATTGGCCGTCACAGATATATTTCCTTTTGCCCCAGATAAAATCAACTCAACCGCGGTAGCATCATCCCCTGAATAGACTACTAGTCTATCCGAAACCATTTCGATTAGCTCCCGCCCTCTCGCCAAGTCTCCGGTCGCATCTTTAATCCCGATAATATTCGGAATATCGGCCAGCCTGGCAACCGTTTCATTTGACATGTCGCAAGCCGTTCTGCCCGGCACATTGTAGAGTATCTGATCGATATCAACCGCTTCAGCAATTGCCTTGTAATGCAAATACAATCCTTCTTGAGTAGGGCGATTGTAATAAGGTACAACCAATAGACAGGCGTCAGCGCCATATTTTTGAGCGGCGGCTGTTAATTCGATGGCTTCTTTAGTAGAGTTTGCCCCGGTGCCAGCGATAACAGGTATCTTGCCACCAACCAGCTCTACCACTTTTTTGATAACTGCGCAGTGCTCATCCGTATCAAGGGTTGCTGACTCTCCGGTAGTTCCAACCGCAACAATACCATTGGTACCATTTGCCAGATGAAATTTCACCAGTTTTTCAAGTCCAGCCCAATCAAGTGAACCATCACCATGCATTGGCGTCACTAAAGCTACCAAACTGCCAGAAATCATAAAAAACTCCATGGATTTTAAAACGGATATGGTACTTGCGCGGCGCACCGGAGACAAGCTTCATTTATAGCGAGGAGCATGATTTTCACTTTGTAATCAGATGCGCTTTAAGGGAAACAACCGCTTTGTTGACGTGAGCACTATCAGGGTGCTTGACATGTTAAAAAGCAGAAACCACTATAAACGCCTAACCAATAAGCTACACAGGACAATCAGCAAATTATGTCTTCATCAAAGCCTAGAGAAAACTACCTGGTCATATCAGCCATCGGCTCCGACAGACCCGGCATTGTAAACGACCTCGCAAAAGCGAGTGCAGAATACCATTGCAATATAATTGATAGCAGAATGACAGTTCTAGGTGGCGAATTTGCAGTTATCATGATGGTTGCAGGCAACTGGGATGCGATAGCAAAGCTTGAAAACACGCTGCTTCAGTTAGCAGACAAGCTTGGATTAAAAATTGTTATTAAACAGACACAGCCACGAGCACTTAAACAAACCATATCCTACACGATAAACGTTGTTGCCTTAGACAACCCCGGCATCGTTCATGAAATAGCCAAATTTTTCTCCAGTCAACAAATTAACATCGATGACATGCAAACCGGCACTTACTGCGCACCTCATACCGGCACACAGATGTTTAATTTAAACATGATCATTAATGTTCCAGCGGGAACACATCTTCCCAGCCTACGTGAAGAGTTTATGTTGTTTTGCGACGACCGAAACCTTGACGCAATTATTGAACCTACAAGGAACGGCTAAAATATCCTGACATCTCATTTGATTGCCGCTGATGCCCAATAGCTATCAGGATAGAAAAAACCGAATTATAAGGCAGGTACAGAAATGGAAACTAACATAAAAGAAGGGCTACCTGTGGCTAACTTTACCGCTGTAGCAACAGATGGCGCTTTCTCTTTGGCAGATCATAAAGGCAAAAACATTGTGATTTACTTTTACCCCAAAGACAACACGCCTGGCTGCACAACGGAAGGCAATGACTTTAGCTCTCTTTATGACACGTTTCAGGAAAGAAACACTGTTATTTATGGTGTGTCGAAAGACTCATTAAAAACTCATGAAAACTTTCGCGCCAAGTTCCAGTTTCGGTTTCACCTCATCAGCGACAAAGACGAAATAGTGTGTAGACATTTCGATGTTATTAAACTTAAGAAAATGTATGGTCGTGAATACGAAGGGATTGAGAGAAGTACTTTTCTCATCAACCACACCGGCGAACTGATTAAAGCGTGGCGAAAAGTGAAAGTAAAAGGCCATGCTGAAGAAGTTTTGGCAACAGTGAACACTTTGACCTGAATTTTTCGCATATTTTATTATAACGTCCCCCACCCTCGCCTCATAAACCAGCAAGAGCTATCCAACGCTCGCGCTGGTTAACCCCTTTTTTAGTAATCAATAAGCTCAATGAATTTGAATGTATCAACTCAAGCTGCAACTGTTCACAAAACAGACAAATAATTGCGAATTTGAGAACTGGATCGGCGTTTTGGTACAAAAAGCCCCTAAAATAAGTCTGGTTACATTTTTATATAAAAACAAACCTAATAAAACACGCACACACAAACGTTCACAACAATAACGGGAGTTTTATATGAGTACAGCACGATTGATAATATTAGTGTTGGCTTTTCTTCCCTTCAGCGCCCAAGCTAGAACACTTAGCGACGTTAACCTCGCCGAAGAATTACAAATCAACGATGAAAGCCCTGTCTTAAGCCTCAATGGCGCCTCACTAAGAAGAACCTACATGATCGTGAAAACATATGTCGGTGGTTTATATCTGGAACACCCCAGTCAAAGTGATGAAGAAATTATTCGAAGTGATGAGCACAAACGCATGTTATTCCATGTACTACTCAACAAAGTAACGGCTCGCAAAGTTGCCCGGTCACTTAAAGAAGCTCTTGTCGTTAATATAAATAGCGAAGAGCAAGAACGCCTGGAGCCACATATTAATCAGTTTATAAGTATGTTTGAAGGTAAGCTCCACAAGAATGATGAAGTAAATATAGATTACATCCCGGGTGTAGGAACGAAGGTCACCATCGCTGGTGAAGACAAGGGAACAATCCCTGGAAAAGAGTTTTCTGATGCTTTGCTATCCGTTTGGCTAGGTAAGCAACCGGTGAGCGAGAACTTTAAAAACGACATTTTGGGCGTTAATTAAGTTCTTGCTAAGGATTTTAATTGCCAGTGGATGGCACTTTCCCTACCAGCAATCAAGTTGCAACAGCTCCACCCCTCGGCCAGGCCATCAATACAGCCTTCAGTAAAGTCGCTAGAGGAATGGCGAAAAACACCCCCCAAAACCCCCAAACACCACCAAAAAACAATACTGCAACGATTATTAAAACAGGGTGCAAATCAACAACCTCAGAGAAAAGCAGAGGAACGAGCACATTGCCATCCAGCGCTTGGATTACACCATAAACAAGCATCAAATAAACAAATTCTGATTCCCATCCCCACTGAAAATAGGCAATCATGGCCACAGGAATCGTCACCACGGCAGCTCCAATGTATGGAATAACCACACTTAACCCAACCAAAAGTGCCAGCAAGGCTGCATAATTTAAACCAAATATCACAAAGGCAATGTAGGTTGCACCACCAACGATAAGAATCTCAAGCGATTTACCACGAATGTAGTTAGCGAACTGGGCATTCATTTCGACCCAAATCACCTTCATTAATTTACGATCTGATGGCAACAATGCAGTTAAGCCAGAAACAATCAACTTCCGATCTTTCAAAAAAAAGAACACTAAAATAGGTAGCAATACGGCATAAATCAAAACTGCAATAACGTTGGGAATACTCTTCAAAGAAAAAGACAGAACCGTCTGGCCGTATTTACCAACTTCCGCAGAAATCTGATCTAACAACTGATTGACGATGGTTTCGGAAACAATTTGCGGATATCTGTCATGCAAAGACAATACCGATGCTTGTAACCCTTCAAACATACGAGGAAACTCTTTGACCAGAGCACTTACCTGCCCCCAAATTAGCGGAAAAAGCCCCAGAATACTAACAACCAAAAGCCCCATAAAAAAAACAAACGTTAACCCTATGGCGACACTTTCCGGGACTTTGAGACGCATCAGTTTATATACTAACCCCTGCAGTATATAAGCAATGACGATACTGGCTAATACAGGTGCCAGCATCTGGCCAAAAAACATGATGACCAAAAGGCCCGCGATAAGAATAAAAAATAAAACTACCGCTTCTTCATCTGAAAAGTATTTGTGGAACCAGGATGTAACAAACCTTAGCATGGAGCCCCTTAATAACGCGCTATTTAACAGAACCTTTTTTGATCATATAAAAATAAACACCATCGACCTCACGCGACTCAAGCATTTGATGACAAGATAAAGCCATAAAAGTTGAGAAATCTCGCAGGGTACCCGGATCAGTGGCAATAACCTTAAGTACCTCACCTTCTGCCAACTTGTTCAGGGCCTGCTTAGCTTTAAGCAGCGGCATAGGACAAGTTAAACCTGATACATCCAGTTCGTTATCGGCAGTCATTCATAATTCCGTTAAAGATTGTTGCATAAACATTAAGTTGAATTTCACAGATAGCTATGGAAGCATCAAAACCCAAAGAAGCTTGTTAATTACAATTAACTGCTTGATGCTATATTACTAAGCGCCCTCATTAAAAAGGTGCAACCTCTCAGCGACATTAAAAGTATTGTATGCGAATCATATATTTTGTTCTGACTTTTTTGTATTTTTTTGTTTGCCCCGCACATGCAGAAGATAACCTACCTTCTCTGGGTGACGCGACTTCTGGCATCGTGTCTATGCAAAAAGAAAAAGAACTGGGGTCTGGGTGGCTTAAATCGTTACGTCGACAAGCTCCAATTTTTAACGACCCCCTTGTAAATGATTACCTCAAGACTCTCGTATATAAACTTGTACCCAACAGCTACCTGAGCGATCGATCATTACAACTAATCATCATCGACAGCTCTGCTCTCAACGCATTTGCCGTACCCGGTGGTATATTGGGCATTAATGCCGGATTATTTCTGCACTCCGAAACCGAACAAGAATTTGCTTCAGTTATCGCTCACGAGATCGCACACCTTAGCCAGCGCCATTACGCGAGGTCGTTGGAGCAATCTAACCAGAACACGGCACTTACACTTGCAGGCTTACTCGCGAGTATCGTCATAGCGGCGACGACAGGTTCAGACGCTGGGCTTGTCGCACTGGCAGGTACACAGGCGCTCAGCGCTCAAGCAGCGCTAAGTTACTCTCGTCAAAACGAACAGGAAGCTGACCGCGTTGGCATTCAAACATTATATCAGTCTGGAATGGACCCTAAATCGATGCCAAAAATGTTTGAACGGATGCTGTTAAACAGCCGATACTCTGGAAAACCCCCAGAATATCTGTCAACTCACCCGCTTACAGAAACAAGAGTAGCTGACACTAGAAACCGCTCGGAGCTTTACCCTCAAGTCAATTACAAAGAGAGTCTCGAATTTTATCTAATGAAGCAAAGAGTCATTGTTCACTATTCCAGCACTGCAAAACAAGCCGTGCTCAGATACAAACATTTCATTGAAACCAATAGCGGCATAGACCTCACACCAGAAAAGTATGGCTTCGCTCTAGCCAAACTTGCCAACTTCGAAGAAAAAGAAGCGCTGGAAATACTAGATCAATTAATGATTAAAGATCGGCACAGAATAAGCTTCACCGTTACACGGGCCGAAGCCCTAAAAGCAAACAGCAGAACTGAAGAAGCAATTACCTTCCTTGAGAATGAGGCGAAAATATCTACAGATAACAAACCAATCATGATGACATTGGCACAATTAAAGTTTGAAACACGTGATTACAAGGGAGCCGAGTCGCTTTACAACCGATTAAGCCGACTATACCCCAACGACCCAAATATTTGGTACAACCTGGCAGAAGCAAACGGCCTTGCCGGAAGTATCGTTGAGCTGCACCAAGCCCGTGCCGAATATTTTTACTTATTAGGCAGCTATGACGACGCAATATCACAACTGGAGCAAGCATTGAGAAAGAGTGCTGGCAAATACCCAGTGAGTGCGATAATACAGCAACGAATGGACGACATTCGCACACACAAACGGAACAATCGCTTCTAAAGTAAATTTATCTTCAAGGCCAAAATAAGCAACGAAGAACCGATGTAAAGATTAACGACGACTAAATTCCAACATTCTGGTCAGAGGCACTAAAGCCTTCTTTTGGATATCACTATCCACGAAAATCTCTTGGTCACCTTGCCGAAGAACTTCCAAAAGATTCTCCAAACCATTTAAAGCCATCCAAGGGCAGTTTGCGCAACTACGACAAGTTGCTCCATTTCCGGCCGTAGGTGCCTCTATAAAAACTTTATCTGGAGACGCCTGCTGCATCTTATAAAAAATACCGCGATCAGTAGCCACAATAAAGTGTTTATTGGGTAGATTTTGCGAAGCTTTTAATAGCTGCGACGTTGAGCCAACGACATCAGCGATTTCAACGATAGACTCTGGAGACTCGGGATGAACCAAAAGCGCGGCATCAGGGTACACTTTCTTAAGATCTTGGACACCTTTAGCTTTAAACTCTTCATGAACTATGCAAGAACCATCCCACAGCAACATATCTGCACCGGTCTGCTTTTGCACATATCCACCTAGATGCTTGTCCGGAGCCCAGAGTACTTTCTTACCTTGCGCAGATAAATGAGAAACCACATCAAGTGCAATACTTGAGGTCACCACCCAATCAGCCCGAGCCTTAACAGCCGCAGAAGTATTTGCGTAAACAACCACGACGCGATCAGGATGCGCATCGCAAAATGCGGAGAAGTCATCAACAGGGCAACCAATATCCAACGAGCAAGTGGCTTCTAACGTTGGCATAATCACACGCTTTTCCGGGTTTAAAATTTTTGCAGTCTCCCCCATGAACTTTACCCCGGCAACAACCAAGGTTTGCGCCTTTGAGGCCGCTCCAAACCTAGCCATCTCCAATGAGTCTGCAACGCAGCCTCCAGTTTCCTCAGCAAGCTTTTGTAGCAAAGGGTCTGCGTAGTAATGGGATACCAAAACAGCATTATTTCTTACTAACTCGGACTTAATTTGGGTGAACAGCGATGCGACTTCCTCTTCACTAAGCTGTGAGAGTTCGTGCCCGTGAGCTAGATGCTCTTTCGCTAAAATTCGATCTGAGTACTGATTCATATATACGCCGCATCACCTAACAAACAAGAGCAACCATCGCCACCAGAGGAACGAAGACATTAGTAAAAGCAATTTTTCGCGCGTTATTGTCCACATAAATGCCAAGGCAGTAAACACTAATCACCTAGCCGTAAAACAAATCTGTGAGAAATAAAAAAGGGAAGCTTTTCAGCTTCCCTTTTAGGATGGTGGGTCGTGATGGATTCGAACCATCGACCAATTGGTTAAAAGCCAACTGCTCTACCAACTGAGCTAACGACCCTAAGTCGTATCACCTGACACTTCCGAATCAGGCTTTTTCTAATATGGTGGGTCGTGATGGATTCGAACCATCGACCAATTGGTTAAAAGCCAACTGCTCTACCAACTGAGCTAACGACCCCGAGAAGGCGCATATACTACTGATTTTGATCTAAATGACAACCCCAAATTTTAACTTTTTTACAACTTATTAAATTCAGTACTTAAAATAGGATGAGGCCATCCTAAAGTAGAAGGCTACAGCTTGTAATCGTTAGCCAGCTTAGCCGCTGACGAGCCCGCATAGCGCTTTTGCGTTTCACTTAAATAGTATTTGGCATTTTTCTTATCATCAAGCTTGTCGTATACCACGCCCAGCTTGTACATCGCATCTGATGCTTTGCGGTGATCAGGATACTTACCAACAACAACGGTAAAGGCCTGTTTGGCTTGTTCAAATTTCGGCATCACCAAGTAGACTTCACCTAACCAATAATAAGCATTAACGGTGAGATCGTTTTCAGGGTACTTGCCAATAAATGCATGTAAAGCATCTGCCGCTTCATCAAACTTTTTTAGCTTAATCAAATCATAAGCTTGCTGATACGCAAGCTCCTGCTCTTTCGAAGGCAGAGTACCCGAAGAGAGCTTGTTGCCAGACGGTGTTGTGGCCGGGCTTTTATCATCATTCCAAGACTGCGCCAGAGGTGCAGCAGATGAATTTCCAGAAGCTGCAGGCGTCGCCTTGCTCAAATCCAATATACGCTGATCAAGGTCTAAGTATCGTTCTCTACCTTGCTTCTTCAGTGTGGTAACTTCATGCTGAAGCACTTCTACAATTCCGCGCAAATTTTGCACTTCTTGCTGGAGCTGCTCCACCATAAAAAACAATTCTGCGTTAGCGCTACTGCCATATGCAGATCCAGACGAAGGTGCTGCCACCTGCAAACTTGGTGACGAGACGGCTGCATTCTGCGCGGCAACGCCGACAGTAAAAACTGCCAGCGCTGTCGTAGCGAACATTTTGGGAAGAATCTTCACTCGATGTTCTCTTTTATTTATTTATACTCAACAACTGCACGACGGTTTTTCGCCCATGCAGCTTCGTCATGGCCCATATCAGCTGGACGCTCTTCACCAAAACTTACCACCTCCAACTGGTCACGGCTTGCACCATTAACCACCAGGAAACGCTCAACTGACTTAGCACGTCTTTCACCCAGCGCCATGTTGTATTCTTTGGTGCCGCGCTCATCACCGTGGCCTTCAACAACTACTTTAACATTTGGGTTAGCAGCCAAAAACTTAGAATGCGCCATTAAAGGTAAGCGAGATTCGGCTTTAATATCAGACTTATCGAAATCAAAGTAGAACGTGCGAATCTCACGCAGTGCCGCCTCTTCTTTCATTTTTGCCTGCTTTTCCATTTCAGCTTTTTCTGCTTCGCTTAACTCAGTAGCACTAACATCACCGGCATTATCCAGCGCTGTAGTTTCTGCACCCTGGTCCATACCAGCCATGTCATCAACAGGCTGAGTATCGGTTGAGCTACAACCAGCCAATACAGTCAACGACAATGCCAAAGCTAACGTATTCTTTTTTGCGATCATTTTCATAGTTTATCCTTTATATAAATTAACCAGTCTTAAATACTTTTTCTACACGCCCGAAAGGGCTGATGGTAGCCTTTTAATTAAGAAAAGGCGACCATGCAGGCTCTCGAACGTCTCCGAATTTGGAGGGCAGAAAGTATTTTGCCTGCCCATCTACCGATACAACAGCGAGAACGCCATTCTTACCTCTTTGAGTACCATAAATCAACATTCTTCCATTCGGAGCAATGCTCGGTGACTCATCCAAGGGTGTTTCGGTTAGAATTCTTTGCGAACCATCTTTCAGGTCCAGTGCTGCAATATTGTACACGCCGCCTTTCTGATGAACATAGAATATACGTTTACCATCATCACTAAAACGAGGCCGGGCATTATACCTTCCATCAAAGGTCAAGCGCGTTGGGCGCAGATCAGACAAGGACATTCTATATACCTGCGGAGATCCGCTTCTGTCAGAAGTAAACACAATGTCTTTGCCGTTTGGTGACCAGCTCGGTTCTGTATCAATAGCAAAATGGTTCGTTAATTTCTTCAGTACAGATGTTTGCATGTCCATCAGGTATATTTCTGCATTTCCGTCTTTAGACAGGGTAAGCGCCAATGAAGACCCATCTGGAGACCATGCCGGCGCACCATTTAAACCTTTAAAAGAAGAAACCTTTTGTCTTGCCCCTGTGGCTATCGTCTGCACATATACTGCAGGCCTGCCTGTTTCAAACGAAACATAAGCTATTTTATCTGCCTTTGGTGACCAGGCAGGAGAAAGTACCGGCTCAGTAGTTTTTAACAATACTCTCGATCGACGTCCGTCAGCATCGGCAATCTGCAGTCTGTAATCCGTTTCGCCTTTGCTTCCTCTTTGCAGTGTTACGTAGGCTATTCGGGTCGAGAAAATCCCCCGGACACCGGTAATTTTCTTATACACAGTATCGCTTATGCGGTGAGCCAGATCTCGCAGGCTGGATTCACTTCCGGACAGCACCTCACCAATCAGTCGGCGCTCTGTATTAACATCAAACACCTCATAGCGAACTTTATACTTCTTATCGAGAGTCGAATATTCTATTTCGCCAACCACAAGATAACTTTGCCCGAGTAGTTTCCAGTCTCTAAAGTACACTTCTGTTGCCTGTGTGGGCAGACTTAACATCCGCTCAACAGCTAGAGAGTCAAATTCACCGCTACGCTGTAAATCATCCTTTACAATCCTCGAAACATCTTCAGGTATTGCTGATACACTGTTGTTTTTAAAAGGAACAACAGCAATTGCAATCGCTTTATCTGATCCTTGTGTTATTTCAATTGTTAACTCTTCTGCATGAACAGGCATGCCAAACAGTGCCGCAATTAAAAGCACCATTAATCGTCTATTGCAAAAGCTTATAAAATCCATAATTTGAGAATTTCTCAATCCTTAGGGTTAAATGATAAGTTGAAGTTTCTAAATTTTTCTTCAAAGACCCTCGAACTTTCCGGAACGGGGAATCTTCCTACAGCATACACCGCACTTAGCGCAGACTGATCAAAAGCGGAATTCCCGCTTTTTTTTGCAATTTCAGCACGGACCAGCTCTCCCGTTGGTGCCAAGCTTAGCCTTATGACCACCTGTATACCAGTGTCAAGGTTAGGAGGTTTGTGCCATTTTTGTTCGATTCGCTGTTTAATCAGTCCCATAAAACGATCAACTTCTGACGCATCTGCCTGACGCTGGGCTGAAAGCGCTTGTTGTCGTTCAAGCTGCTCCCGTCGCCGAGCTTCCTCTTGCTCGGCAGCACGAACGAGGCGCTCCTGCTCTGCCACCCGCATTGCCTCTTCTAACTGACGTTCTTGCTCAAGCTTCTTTTTCTTCTGTTGTTCTGCTATTTTTTCAGCTTCGCGAGCCTTTTTCTCTTTTTCCAGTTGTTCTTTTCGCTGACTTTCTTTTTGCTCCAGCTCTTTCTTTTTCGCTATATCGGCTTGTCGTTGCTTTTCTTCTTTGTCCTTTTTAATTTTCAATAGCCTTTCCGACTCAGCCTTTTGTCGCGCCTCTTCTTTTCGCTGTAATTCCTTTTTCTTTTCCGCAGCGGCTTTTTCGATCGCTCGTTGCTCTTTTTCTCTTTGTCGCCTTTCTGCCTCCGCCTTCTTCTCGGCGGCCTGCTTTTCAGCGGCTTCTTTCTCTTTTAACTTTTTCTCTTCAACTTTTCGCTTTTCGGATGGTAATGAAGACGCCTCGACTACCACCGCGTTTATATGCCTTGGCGCAGATATAGGTGTTTTATCTGCTGTGGTTTCCCACCCTAACAGCATGGCTACCACAATCAGAAGATGTAATATCACAGAAAAAGCGATTGGTTTGCGATAAGTCTTGTCCAACTTAGGCGTTACCACATCCCTACCAACCACCATATCCTCTACTCACCTTTTTACAATCTTTGCAGTCGTCTAAATAAAATTTAGACACCCCGTTACGCTAGGGGTTCTCTGTAACCAGACCGACGCTTTTTGCACCTGCATCTTGCAGAGCAGCCATTAAACTGACGATCGAACCATACTCAACATGCTTATCTCCTCTAACCAATACTGGCGTAGCGGGCGTTTGCGCTAATATCTTTGCGACCTTACCTTTCACATCTTCTAACGGCATCGGCTTTGAAGTATCTGCACCCACCTCCAGATAATACGCGCCATTAGAGTCGATACTAACGACCAATGGATCAACGTTATCATTCGTATGCACAGGATCTGACGTCACTTCGGGCAAATCAACTTTTACACCCTGCGTTAGCATTGGTGCCGTAACCATAAATATAATCAGCAGCACCAACATGACGTCGATATAAGGCACGACATTGATATCCGACATGGGCTTTCGTCGATTGCTCACTTACAACTCCTTAGCTGAAATCACTGGCGGATGGCTCTGATCTCGCTGATTGAGATGAGTTACTCGCTGCTATAGGCGCGCCTGCTGAGTGTGCTTTGCGATGCAGGATACTGGAGAACTCCTCTGCAAAAGTTTCATAGCTTTTAATTAACGCGTCTGCTTTGGCAGAGAAACGGTTATAGGCGACAACAGCCGGAATAGCCGCAAACAACCCCATTGCGGTAGCCACCAGCGCCTCAGATATACCGGGGGCAACCGTAGCAAGTGTCGCCTGCTGCATTTGTGCCAGTCCACGAAACGAATTCATGATGCCCCAGACGGTGCCAAAGAGCCCGACATAAGGGCTGGTTGAGCCAACAGTTGCCAAAAATGGTAAATGCATATCCAGTTTATCCATTTCCCGGGAAAGAACGACCCGCATGGCTCTCTGAGTCCCCTCCATAACCGCGTCTGCATCTGCACCCTGTTGCTGGCGCAGCCTGTTAAACTCTTTAAAACCTGCTCTAAAAATAATTTCCAGGCCACTTTGCGGGTTGGGGTTGTTAGTGAGTTCTCTATAGAGCTGACCTAAATCCATGCCTGACCAAAAGCGCTCCTCAAAGATCAGTCGTGCTTTTTGTGCTTCGAGGAAAACGGATGTACGTTGAAAAATCAATACCCACGACATCACCGATGCCAGTAAAAGTATAAGCATCACCAACTGAACAATGAAACTTGCACCCCAAACTAAGCTTATAATTGACAGTTCGCCTTCCACCCGAAAATTCTCCTATCCACTCTTCCATATTGTTAGGCTGCTCACAGCCACAAGGTTCGAACCTGCCTGCAGCAAGCGGCTGTATTTAGGCCCTGAAATCTAAAACTACCAATGTCACGTCATCAACGCCGTCTTCAACGCCGATGGCAACCGGCACGGCTTCATGGTATCTAAAGCCAACGCAGCGACTTTTACATCTGCCGCACTCAAAACCTCAAGATCACTTTCATCAAACGCTTTTGGAAAGGTGCTACACACATTCCACTGGGTCTGCAAAGACCGGAGCACTTTTTGTGAAAATTTCATTGACGCCGGTCCCGTGCTCGTTACCAGGGTCGTCACTAATAACACATCATCAAGCTTTGCGGGTTTCAAATAGTCGACAGAAATATTACTAACGACAAAACTCAGGTTATCTACCAGCCCAGCACGCAAAGAAAGTCCCAGCGAACGTACATATTCTGTTCTTGCTCGCTCGAAGTACTTCAAATAGTTACCGTAAAACACAATCCCACCCGCATCTGTGTCTTCGATATAGACGCGAACAGGAAGGCAAAAGACACCATCTATAAAACTATTTTCACGATAAATCACTTTTGCGTTCCGCTTTTGCGCCTGTCACCCGATAAAAGCGGCACATAGTATCGCTATTAATTGCCCTTTCTAACACCATTTTTATTAAACTTGCGTAATTTATGAGTACTTACTTGATTAATGAAAAATTCATTATAAAACCACTATCACTTATACCAGATCTGAAGGTGAACCTTCGGTCAAGTTCGCGATGGGATAGGCATAGCCGAAGTGCTCATAGGCAAATTCCGTTGCCAACCTGCCACGAGGAGTGCGAATGATATACCCTTGCTGAATCAAATACGGCTCAATAACATCTTCGATAGTTCCTCTTTCTTCGCCAATCGCCGAAGCAAGATTCTCAACACCCACAGGCCCACCTGCAAATCGTTCAATAATTGTCGACAGCAAGCGCCTATCCATTAGATCAAAACCCCGATGATCTACTTTTAACATGTTTAGCGCGTCATCAGCCGTTTGCTTCGTGATATCGCCATTTGCTTTCACCTCAGCATAGTCGCGGACGCGCCTCAAAAGCCTATTCGCTATCCTTGGTGTGCCACGAGAACGCTTGGCTATCTCAACGGCGCCGTCGCAATCAACACTCATCCCCAGCAACCTCGCCGAGCGTTCGACTATATAGGTAAGATCTTTTTCACTGTAAAACTCTAATCGTTGCACAATACCAAACCGATCGCGCAGAGGAGAGGTTAAAAGGCCGGCACGAGTCGTTGCCCCAACCAGTGTAAACTGTGGCAGATCTATTTTTATGGATCGCGCCGTCGGCCCCTCACCGATCATTATGTCCAACTGAAAATCCTCCATCGCCGGATACAATATTTCTTCTACCGCTGCGTTCATGCGATGGATTTCATCGATAAACAACACGTCACCATCATCAAGATTGGCTAACAATGCTGCGAGATCCCCTGCTCTTTCTAAAACGGGCCCCGATGTCGATTTGACGGTAACTCCCATTTCATTGGCGATAATATTAGCCAGTGTTGTTTTACCCAAACCTGGTGGACCGAAAATAAGCGTGTGATCGAGAGACTCATTGCGGCGCCTGGCAGCTTCTACAAAAATCTCCATCTGCTGCTTGACGGCTGGCTGACCGACATAGTCAGACAGACACAGAGGTCTGACAGTACGGTCAAGTCTGTCGTCAGATTGAGATTGTTTAGGTGAGATTAGACGTTCTGTATCGATCATTGGTTTTGATCGTTCTTTTTATAGTATGGAAAGGAATGTTATTGGCATCGCAGGGCCATTCACTGCGATGCCAATTTGCAATGCACACATGATATAGTGTGCTCTAGTTTTTTACCATCCCTCGCAAAGCCTCCCGTATAATTTGCTCAACCGTCAAGTCTGATCCGCCAACACGCTTAACTGCTTTCTCGGCCTCAATTGCTTTATAGCCAAGTGCAACCAAGGCGCTTTGTGCTTCCGCTGCAGGAGAAACGATACTGCTACCTGACGACAACAAGTCACTGTTGAAGCTTACTCCATCGCCGCTAATCCAGGCTGCTAACTTGTCTCGCATTTCGATCATTAACCGCTCAGCTGTTTTCTTACCAATCCCTGGAATCTTCGTTAGACGAGCAATATCTTCGTGTTGAAAACAAAAAACCAGGTCTTGGACACTCATTCCAGAAAGTATCGCCAGCGCGACCTTTCCGCCTACGCCATTTACTTTAATTAACAGCCTGAACATATCCCGTGTTTCTTCTTTGACGAAACCGAATATCAGTTGCGCGTCCTCTCTCACTACAAAGTGAGTATGTAGGGTGTAAGTATCCCCAACACGATGTATTTCACAAACATCCGTCAATGGCATTTCAACTTCATAGCCAACTCCTGAAACATCGATAAGCACGACATTATTTTTCTTGGCAATATAGGAGCCACGTAACCTGCCAATCATAGCGAATACCTTTTTAAGCGTGAAAAACCGCCTTAATAAAACCGGGAACCAAAAAAAACGCCATTAAATCATGGCGTTTTAAAGTCGATTGCACGATTAATTTACCATTTAATCAGCAGACTGGCTCTTTCTCGTGCGGATATGTAGTTCTTTAAGCTGCTTTTCATCTACCGCTCCCGGTGCCTGTGTCAAAACGCACATTGCACTTTGGGTTTTCGGGAAAGCAATAACTTCGCGAATAGATTTCGCGCCAGTCATCAGCATAATCAAACGATCAAGACCAAATGCTAACCCGCCATGTGGAGGGCAGCCAAATTTCAGCGCATCAAGTAAGAACCCAAATTTATTCTGCGCTTCTTCATCATTGATTCCGAGAATACGGAACACCGTCTTCTGCATTTCTGGATCATGAATACGGATAGAACCACCACCCAACTCCGTGCCATTCAACACCATATCGTAGGCAATCGACAAAGCCTCGGAAGGATTCGCTGCCAATTCTTCTGGCGTACAGGATGGTGATGTGAACGGATGGTGAATAGCCGTTAAGCCGCCATCTGAAGTTTCTTCAAACATGGGGAAATCGACAACCCACATCGGTGCCCACTCGCATGTAAACAAGTCGAGATCATGTCCAAGCTTAATTCGCAGTGCACCAAGGGCCTCGTTGACGATTGTTGCTTTATCGGCTCCAAAAAACACGATGTCGCCGTTTTTAGCCCCCAGTCGAGACATAATCGACAGACAAACGTCACCACCCAGGAATTTAACAATCGGTGATTGCAGCCCTTCAGCTCCCTGCTCCAGGTTATTAACCTTTATCCACGCCAAGCCTTTCGCGCCATAAATTCCGACAAACTTTGTGTAGTCGTCAATTTGCTTACGAGACAGCTTCTCTGCTGCACCATCTACTTTTAACGCAACAACCCGACCTTTAGGATCATTCGCGGCACCAGCAAATACTTTAAACTCTGTATCTGCAACGAGGTCATCCACATCAACAAATTCAAGTGGAATCCGCAAATCTGGCTTATCGCTACCAAACCTTTTCATTGCTTCGGAATATGGCATGCGGGGAAAAACCGGGAAGTCAATATTTAGCAAGTCATGGAACATTTCACGGACCATCTGCTCCATGATCAGCATCAGCGTATTTTCGTCTACAAAAGAGCACTCGACGTCGATTTGGGTAAATTCTGGCTGCCGATCGGCACGCAAGTCTTCATCACGAAAACACTTCGCCACCTGGTAGTAACGGTCAACACCGGACACCATCAGAAGTTGCTTAAACAGCTGCGGTGATTGTGGCAACGCAAAGAAGCTACCGGGATGCGTTCGGCTTGGCACCAGGTAATCTCGCGCACCTTCTGGTGTAGCACGGGTAAGGATGGGTGTTTCAACATCCATAAAGCCTTGACCATCAAGAAAATTACGGATGTAGCTAGTTACTTTCGAGCGGAAACGCAATTTATTAAGCATTTCTGGCCGACGTAAATCCATGAAACGGTAGCGCAGCCTAACTTCTTCGCCTACATCGACATATTCATCCAATGGGAAGGGTGGCGTTGCGGCCGAGTTTAAAATAACTATTTCTGTACCCAACACTTCCACAAAGCCTGTCGCTTTGTCTTTATTCTCGGTACCTTCAGGACGACGACGAACACGCCCTTTTATTTGTAGAACAAATTCGCTACGTACGCTTTCGGCAAGCTTGAATGCCTCTGGCGTATCTGGATCGATGACGATCTGCGCAACACCGTCACGATCTCTCAGATCAAGAAAGATAACCCCACCATGGTCTCGGCGCTTGTGAACCCAGCCACAAAGCGTTATTTCCTGATCTATGTTCGACTCGCTGATTCCACCGCAATAATGACTGCGCATTGTTATTTCCTATATTTATTAGCTACTTGAGTAATGTGTTGGTTGACGGCAAGAAACTGCCTGCCATCGCTTTTTTAGTCACAATTTCTAATGTTTGCTTGGGTAAAAAAGGCAGTGGCTCCTAAATTTAATATGAGTCTTACCGCTTTTTATGCCATTATCTTTGTTAAATTATTCTGCCTCTCAGTGCTCAACTCTTCGCTGCAGCACTTGACTCACTTCCTGCTAAATTTTTCTTTTTACCGGTTTTGAAATCGGTTTCATACCAACCACTTCCTTTTAACCGAAAACCAGCAGCAGAAATTTGTTTCGTAAACTCGGGTTGCAAACATTCAGGGCAGTCGGTGAGCGGTTGATCGCTTAGCTTTTGCAATACATCCTTTTCAAAACCACATGATTTGCACATATATTCGTAAATAGGCATTCAGAAACAACCTCTTAACTCATCTTGTGAACACTTGCGAAAGTAATCGATATGAACAAAATACAGAGAACGATAAATACCACCGCTCTGAAATATACCATCTGCTAAAAAAGGCACGCATTATATACAGGTTTATCAAGAAAATCAGTCCCCACAGTCGTTACAAACTCACAAATCTCGTGCGTGAATAGGCTTGTTAAAGATTACCAAAGCGCGCGCACGACCGTTCATCTACAGCAGGTTAACTTCCGCGATCAAGCTGATTAGCACTCCTTATATACTATGACAGATATGTCAGGCATAAATTATCACTTTTGCTATGCTTATGAGTAGTTGTTGATGAAGGATGACTTATGACATCGCAACGCGTACAGACAGCGGGGAGTAAAGATTTACTATCTACGGCCGAAACTATCACTAAATACACCTGGTCTTTTACTGTTAACGCGAGATAAAAAACCGCAATCACCCAACCATAACAAGAAGATGCTATGGCCTTACCAGTGCCACAAAACGTAGACCCCGGATTACTCGATGATTTTATTCTAGAGTTTGAAGAAGCTTACGTATTTTGCGAGAACAAGCTGGTAGAGCTGGAAAAGTCCCCCGGTGACCAGGACATGATCAATCAGCTGTTCCGGTCGGTACATACAGTTAAAGGCAATCTGACATTTATTGCTTTTGAATCAGCAATACCGCTTTTGCAATCCGTTGAGGATGTTCTAACAGGTATTCGCAGCAACGACTTCCCGTTCACCAGCAGCATCAGTGATGTTGTGTTGCTGAGCCTGGACAAAACCAAAGCAATGATTGATGAGCTTGGTGGTCATGGCGACTCAGGGCTGACAGTAGAAATAATTGCTCATATCAGCCAGCTGATCAGTCGCATTGCATCAGCTTCCGAGAGGGAACGAGACGCTTTTATTCAGGCGGCTATTATCGAGCTGGACCCTACCACAATGGTACACAGGTTGGCCAAACCGGAGGAAGCCGTTGCCGAACCACCAGAATCCGAGTTTACCGACTCCCGAATATTAAAGGCGCTCACCAATTACAATGTCACCATTGATGAAGATCTGCTGTTTTTCATCAAGCTCATGCACCCTCTGGAACACCGCTCCAGCTATTGGGCAGGTCGTAGCTTGCGTTTGCTGATGCTGGCACTGGGCATGAACAGGGCCGCCGGAAATTCGGTTGATGCTCGCCAGTTAGCGGCAGCCGTGCTCATGCACGATATAAGCATGGCTTTCCTGCCGACAGAAATTTTGCATAAGAAAGGCCCTCTTACGCAGGATGAAAGAATGATCATTCAACAACATGCACATTCAAGCAATGAGTTGCTGCTTCGCATGCAGCAATGGGATCTGGCGGCAAGAATGGTGCAAGAACACCATGAACGATCTGACGGTGAAGGTTATCCAGCGGGGCTGAAAGAAGATGAGATTTGTGATGGGGCCAAAATACTAAGCATAATCGACGCTTACGATGCTATCACTCACGAACGGGCTCACACCACGAAAGTGAAGCGGCCATTTATCAGAGCGGTACTGGAAATAAATAGCCAGTCAGGCGCACAGTTTTCACCCAAGTGGATTGAGATTTTTAACGTCATTGTGAAAAAGCTGCATCAGCTAAAGCTCGTATGATTGCGACTACCACAATAGACAAAACCCAGTCTTTTTGGGCCTGTTGCCGCCCGGTGAAGGCACTAATTCATACCCCGTCACCGTATTAGGATCGAAAAATACAGGCCAGTAACGTAAACTAATCACCTTGCTTACAATCATATTTATTTACTTAGAACACGGAACTATTCATTTTGACAACCCGCGCAGAACAAAAGCAGAAAACACGACGTGCATTAATGGACGCCGCACTTAGCCAACTAAGTGCAGATCGCGGTTTCGCAAGTTTAAGCCTTCGAGAAGTCGCCAGAGAAGCGGGTATCGCCCCTACATCTTTTTATCGACACTTCCATGAACTAGAAGAGCTTGGCTTAGCACTCGTTGATGAAGCGGGAGTTACCCTTCGACAGCTCATGCGACAGGCTCGCAAACGCATCGCCAAAAATGGCAGTGCGGTGAATACCTCCGTTGAAACCTTCATGGAATATCTGCAGGACAACGAAAACTTATTCCGCTTGTTACTGCGGGAAAAAACCGGGGTGTCTCAGCAATTCAGAACAGCCATACGTGCTGAGATAGATCATTTTAGCGCCGAACTTGCGGAAGACTTGAAAAGACTAGGTGACGAAAAATCTCGCCCCATCAGCAATGCCAGATTAGTCGCAGAAGCCATGGTTACCATAGTATTTAACCAAGGTGCAGACGCCCTGGACTGCTCGCCCAAAGAAAAACTTGAACTGAAAGAAAACCTTAGAATACAGCTACGCATGCTGCTACTGGGGGCAGAGCTGGCAGAAAAAAATAAGCCAGCCGAATAACACAGCATTAAGCTTGGCGGGCTTGAACAACCCAGCAGACACCAGCCTGAATTGTTCAAGCCCTCCGCTAGAATATTGCCCGCAAACCCGCCAGTTTCGATTGCATCACGCTCAGTGCGTCAGAAGCATAAGGTTTCGCCGGAACTTTACCCCACACAGGCCCAGGCCACGCCGCATCACCTTCGAATCGAACAACATGATGAATATGCAGTTGAGACACAACGTTTCCCAGCGCGGCAACATTAAGCTTGTGGCCGGTAAACACGGTCATTAACAACTTGCTCAGGGCCATCGATTCGGCCCAATATATTTGCTGATCTTTTTCTGTAAGCTCGAACAATTCACGCAGCCCGGTTCGCCTCGGCACGAGAATCACCCAAGGATACTGACTGTCATTCATCAGAAGCACTTCACACAGGGGCCAGGAAGCTAAATGTAACGTGTCTTTCTTTAATCGAGAATCCAGTTCAAACTGTTCGTTTGTCAAGTTAAGGTCCCACCTCAAGGGTTTCTTAAAAGTTTTGGCGTGCCAAGAAAATTAATGAGACGCTTGCTCAGCCTGCCACTTTTTTTCCCAATCTAAAGCTGATTTTACGATCACACGGAGATCATCGTAATCTGGCTCCCAACCGAGAACCGCGCGAATTTTCGAGTTGTTCGCCATCAGCGCATCAGGGTCTCCCTCACGGCGGGAAACCTCCTCCACCTTGAAATCAACGCCCGACAACTCTTTGACAACATCAATCACTTCTTTAACCGTAAAACCACGGCCATATCCACAATTTAGAATGTTGGATTCATTTTTGGACTTCATATGCTCCAGTGCCATAACATGCGCTTTGGCCAAATCATCCACATGAATGTAGTCACGAATACAGGTGCCATCACGCGTGTCGTAATCGGTACCAAAAACCTTCATGCCATCACGCTTGCCATTGGCACACTCACAAGCAACCTTGATTAAATGGGTTGCCTCTGGTGTTGCCTGACCTATTCTGCTTTGAAGATCGGCACCGGCCACATTGAAATAACGTAAAATCGTATAATTTAAATCTGTTGCGTAACCTAAATCGGTGATCATCCTTTCGCTCATCATTTTTGATGCACCATAAGGGTTAATCGGCAGCAGTGGCATGTCTTCTAGCATTACTTTTTCGTCCGGCATCCCATAAACGGCAGCCGTTGATGAAAATACCAGATAAGGAGTTTTGTACTTCTCGATCATTGTTAACAGATTCAGGGTATTACGAGTATTGTTGCCATAATATTTCAACGGATTCGTCACCGACTCTGGCACGACGATGTTGGCAGCAAAGTGCAATACGGCATCGAATTGATGTGTGCTAAACACCTTTTCCAAATCAGCGAGATCTTTAAGGTCGCCAACAATCAACGTGCCACAGGTAACAGCCCACTTGTAACCAGTAGACAGGTTGTCATACACGACGATGTCATGCCCGGCCGCACCTAATTGTTTAACAACATGACTACCTATATACCCGGCTCCGCCCGTTACCAGCACTTTCATCCGCAATATCCCTTTTTTAGGTGATTTTAATGATTTTTAAAAATATACCGAACTTGTGACAATTCGGTGGCAGCCCCATCAAAGTATAGCTCAGTGATCAGTTGAGCCCGCGTTAAAATCAACGCCTGCCTGTTTCTTTTTATTACGGCGCTCGGCAAAAAAACTGGACATTAATGCTGCGCAGTCATGCTCCAATATACCTCCCGTCACTTCCAGCTTGTGATTCATCGCTTCATGGTTGATCACGTTAACTTTACTGACCACAGCACCAGCCTTACCTTCTCTGGCACCAAAAACCAACCTGGAAATTCGCGCATGAACAAGAGCCCCAGCGCACATAGTGCATGGCTCAACCGTGACATAAAGCGTACAGCCCGGCAGCCGGTAGTTGCCCGCCGCCTTTGCCGCCATTCTAAGAGCCTGTATTTCTGCATGTGCAGTCGGGTCACAAGCGCCTATGGGAAAGTTGAAGCCCTCCCCTAGCACTTGCTCATCCCGAACGATCACTGCGCCTATCGGCACTTCACCAGCGGCATAGGCGTTTTGCGCCATGACGATCGCTCTGCGCATCCACTGTTCATCGCTCTCGTTTTCTAACAATTCCCTTTTATTCCCACTCAATTGTCGCTGGTGGCTTGGAGGAGATATCGTAAGTCACGCGGGATACACCTGCGATTTCGTTAATAATTCTGTTTGATACCGTTTCCAGCAATTCATATGGCAGGTGTGCCCAGCGGGCTGTCATAAAGTCGACCGTTTCTACCGCCCGGACAGCAATAACATATTCGTACCGCCGTGCATCGCCTACCACACCTACAGATTTAACAGGTAAAAATACGGCAAAGGCCTGACTTGTTTTGTGGTAGAAATCCGCTTTATGCAGCTCTTCAATAAAAATCGCGTCGGCTTCCCGAAGAATATCCGCATATTCCTTTTTAACTTCACCGAGTATACGCACACCCAGCCCTGGACCAGGAAACGGATGGCGATAAACCATATCAAACGGCAGACCTAATTCCAGGCCGATGCGCCTGACTTCATCTTTAAAAAGTTCTCGCAATGGTTCTACCAGCTTCATCTTCATGTCTTCAGGCAAGCCGCCAACGTTATGATGCGACTTGATGACATGGGCTTTACCGGTTTTCGATGCGGCGGACTCGATTACGTCAGGGTAGATGGTTCCCTGCGCAAGCCAGTGAACATCTTTAATCTTTGCTGCTTCCTCATCAAAAACTTCGATGAAAGTGTTACCTATTATTTTACGTTTGGCCTCTGGCTCTGACACCCCCTTAAGGCGGCCAAGAAAGAGATCTTCAGCATCTGCACGAATCACCTTCAGACCCATATTTTTGGCGAACATGTCCATTACCTGGTCGCCCTCGTGCAAGCGCAACAAGCCATTATCCACGAACACACAGGTAAGCTGATCGCCAATGGCTTTATGCAGCAAGGCCGCTGTGACCGATGAGTCGACACCACCGGAAAGCCCCAACAACACTTTATCGCTGCCAACCTGAGCACGAATAGTCTGCACGGCGTCTTCGACAATATGCGCTGCCGTCCACAAAGCATCACACCCGCAAATGCCTTGAATAAAATGTTCGAGAATCCGCTTGCCCTGCAAGGTGTGGGTGACTTCAGGGTGAAACTGCACTCCGTAAAACGGCTTGCTCACGTGGGCCATGGCTGCAATAGGAGCGCTGTCAGTGGCGGCGATGATTTCAAACGACTCTGGCAACACGGTCACTTTGTCACCGTGGCTCATCCAGACATCCATTTGCGATAACCCGGTATCGCTGATGTGATCGGCAATACCTTCGAACAGCTTGTTTGACTGGGTCACCGTCACCCGTGCGTAACCAAACTCACGCTTGTCGGACGAGCTAACCTTACCACCGAGCTGCTCTGCCATGGTCTGCATGCCATAACAGATACCCAACAAGGGGATATCCATATCGAAGACGCAGCTCGGCGCGCGAGGTGAGTCTAGCTCGGTAACGGACTCTGGACCGCCAGCAAGTACAATGCCTTTTGGCCCGAATTCTCGTATTTCTTCCTCTGTTATATCAAACGCTCTGATCTCGCAGTAGACACCTATTTCACGAACTCGTCTTGCGATTAACTGGGTATATTGCGAACCAAAGTCCAGAATAAGAATTTTATGAGAGTGGATATTCTGAGTCATTGTGCTGGAAGCTCCTCAAATGGGATGGTCTAAGCATTGTAAATTCACGATGAGCGCGAACGATAAGTGTCCACAGCTCGCATATTATGGCGCAGCCTGGCAACTCTTTATGGCCTTGTGCAGTAAGGTGATTTTAAAAACAACATATAAATCTGCGCCCTTATAAACAAGAAAGCACCCAACATGGTGCTTTCTTGTTGCGGCCTGTTAACAGCCTTTAATACCTGCCATCAATTAGCCTACGCGATAGTTAGGCGCTTCTTTAGTGATGGTGACGTCATGTACATGACTCTCTTGCATACCTGCAGAAGTGATCCGCGTAAACTGAGGTTTGGTACGCATTTCATCCATATCCTGACTGCCGGTATACCCCATGCTGGCACGCAAACCACCTAACAGCTGATGTACTACATTGGACATTGGCCCCTTACAGGCTACCCGGCCTTCGATACCTTCGGGTACCAGTTTATCAACACCTGCCGTGGAATCCTGGAAGTAGCGGTCGCTTGACCCCTGTGTTCCCGCCATAGCGCCTAGAGAGCCCATGCCACGATACGATTTGTAGGTACGACCTTGATAAAGTTCGACCTCACCTGGCGCTTCATCGGTACCTGCCAGCAAACTACCTACCATGACACAATACGCACCAGCCGCTACCGCCTTGGCAATATCACCCGAATAACGAATGCCACCATCCGCAATTAACGGGATATCATAACGCTTCAGTGCCGCCGCAACATTTGCAACCGCAGTAATCTGCGGCACACCAATACCTGCAACGATACGTGTCGTACAAATAGAGCCTGGGCCAATACCAACTTTCACGGCGTCGGCGCCTGCTTCGGCCAAAGCTATTGCCGCTTCAGCAGTAGCGATATTACCGCCGATTACTTGTACTTCGGGGAAGTTCTCTTTAACCCAGCGAACACGGTCGATGACTCCTTTAGAATGGCCATGAGCGGTATCAACAACGATCACATCAACACCTGCATTGACCAGCGCAGCAACCCGCTCTGCCGTTTCACTGCCGGTACCCACCGCGGCACCAACACGTAAACGGCCCTGGTCATCTTTTGATGCAAAAGGGTAATCCTGTGATTTCTGGATATCCTTAACGGTCATTAGACCTTTGAGCTCAAAATTATCGTTAACGACCAGAACTTTCTCAATTCGATATTTATGCAAAAGATTCTTAACCGTTTCGAGGTCAGTACCTTCTTTGACCGTGACGAGCTTATCTTTGCCCGTCATAATTTCAGATACAGGCGTATCCAGACGGCTTTCGAAGCGAATATCGCGTCCGGTGACAATACCGACCAGGTCTTTGCCATCCACTACCGGCAAGCCCGAGATTTTGTTGGCGAAGGTAATATCCAGCAATTCTCTGACAGTCGTGCCGGGAGTGACTGTAATAGGATCTTTAACGACACCACTCTCGAACTTTTTAACAGCCCGAACTTCTGCTGCTTGTTTTTCAATGGTCATATTCTTGTGAATAATACCGATCCCACCTTCCTGGGCCATCGAAATAGCAAGACCAGCTTCGGTTACTGTATCCATAGCGGCAGACACCAGAGGCATATTTAGTTCTATGTCTCGGGTAATTCTTGTTTTGAGGCTGACTTCTTTCGGAAGCACCTCAGAATAACCGGGGATAAGTAATACATCGTCAAAGGTAAGCGCTTCTTGAGCGATACGCAGCATATGAGTCGCCTTTATAATCAAGTTTAATCGGCCTATTATAGTGATCCGAAGCGTTGCAGTAAACCGAACCGAATCATTAGTCTCGTTTTCTTTTTACTGCATCGCCAAGCCGCCACAATAAAGCCACCAAAGCAGATTAAAAGCCAAATAACATGCAAAATTCCGTAAGCCCCGCGGCAATGACCGTTAGTGAGTTGAATCGTCAAACCAAACACCTGCTAGAGGTAAGCTTTTCCAGATTATGGGTGATGGGTGAAATTTCTAATTTTGCCCGCCCAGGCTCAGGGCACTGGTACTTTACGCTCAAAGATGACAAGGCACAGGTGAGATGTGCGATGTTTAAAAACCGCACCATGGGAGTTCGTTTCCAGCCTAAGAATGGTGACCTGGTTTTACTGGAAGCCAAAGCCAGCTTGTATGAAGGGCGTGGCGAATACCAGCTTATCGGAGAGTCCATACAGGCGGCCGGTGAAGGCGCTCTGCAGCGAGAGTTTGAAAAGCTTAAAGCCTTGCTGCAAGCCGAAGGCCTGTTTGCAGCAGAGCACAAAAAGCCTCTACCGGCATCGCCAAAGGTAATTGGTGTGATTACCTCGCCAACAGGTGCTGCCGTGCACGATATATTATCGGTAACTAAACGACGCTTTCCAGCAACCCGCATTTACATTATCCCTGTGCAAGTACAAGGAAGCATAGCGGGCAAAGAAATTTGTGCGGCAATTGAACTTGCCAACCGACACCATTTATGTGACGTATTAATCGTGGGTCGTGGTGGCGGCTCACTGGAAGATTTATGGGCATTTAATGAAGAGCGTGTTGCCCGCGCAATTTTCGCCAGCAAAATCCCCATCGTGAGCGCTGTCGGCCATGAAACAGACTTTACCATTGCTGATTTCGTTGCGGATTACCGCGCACCTACCCCTTCTGCTGCCGCTGAGCGATTGACACCAGACCAAATGGAACTGACACAACGGCTGGACGATCTTGATTTAAGATTACAACGGCTGATGCGAAAGCAGCTGCAACGCCAAAACGAAAGTGTTCTGGCACTTGTCAGCCGCCTCAAAACACCTGCAAAACTGCTGCAAGAGCAAGAAAAACGCCTTAATGACATCCAATCGCGACTGCATCGTGAAATGCGATTACTGCTAGATACCAGAGCAAATCAATTAAGCTCCGTTGCCAGTCGCTTAAAGGCCCAAGAGCCCAAACGTCAACTTCGCCTCATACAGGAAAGTCTGGACGCGATAAACGGCCGTCTTGATAAAGCGGTAGTACGCCAGCTGGATTTCTCCCAGCAAAAGTTTGCCTTTCTCGCCCGCCAATTACACACACTAAGCCCACTAAACACCATTGCCAGGGGCTATAGCATCTTGCGCAGCAAGGATGGCGCGGTTATCACCCAAGCAAAGCAACTTGAACCAGAGCAGACTATTAACGCAATGATGCGCGGCGGTGAAGCAAGCTTAAAAGTGCTCTCAGTGGATACGAGCGAGAAGCAGTAAAACACAGCCACAACCTGATACTGTCGCTACACAGAACCTGTGTCCACCTTATCGGCAGAAAGAGTGGAATCATGGTCTTGCTGATAAAAAACTTCCCGAGTACCCATCAGCTCGTCAAACCATGGTTTCGTGATACACCAGTTTGCATTGGGGTTTGGCCCCATATGGTGGTCGTAGTGCCACGGGATATGTTGCTTCGCCCACTCGGCATCCTGATGCGACTTTTTGTGCTTGCTGTAATAATTCCAGGCAGAATAATAAAGCGTACCCACAAAAAAGGGCGCGAGCGGCAACAGCGGTGTAACAATCGCACAGCCCCCCAGTAATGCCCACGCCTCCTTACCTTGCGCATGATTACCCAGAGGAAAACGGCTATAGCTTGGGTCGATGTAATCGTACTTACGCGCATTTTTATGGTGTTCTGACAAATGAAAACGCCAAAAGCTGCGCTTATTCTTCCCCATGCCATGCAGCACATATTTATGCATCACCCACTCGGTGGCGTTGGCTGTTATTAACCCTAATGGTATACCAATCATCATGCTCCCCTTTTTCTGTTAATTGCCGTCAACCCCAATGCAAAAGCTGGTTGCCTTTGTGAATCACTTTACTCATCATAAATTTATAGACAGCGGCTGTATTGCCTCTAAATACCATTAAAGATGTCACTAAGGGCAAACCAGGTTGAGAGAGTGCAAGGTAAATAATCCCGATGAATTTAATTGAATTACCACCGGCAATGAAACAACCATACGGCCTGACTGCCGTGTATTTGAAGCAGCTTTTTTTACAACTGAAGCTATCACCGCCAATTCTCGATACACGCTTGAAAGAATGTATGATAGATACAGAGCGGTTAAACAACGATCGCTTTTATCGCGTTCCTTTTTACAAGTTGTCTCGGTTTTTGGATTTACCAGACGATAGCCTCCCCGAGCCAACCGCCCATATAAACGCAGTTTTTTCTTTGCGAGTAAAAAGCTTTCCTTTGATTGGCTACGCGGTAGCCTCTAGCCCCACACTGCGCACCGCCCTGGAGCGGCTGATTCGTCTGGAGCCCGTGGTGTGGGATGTTGGCCACATTCATCAGGAACAGTCTGGGGAAAATACTCGACTTATCTGGACGCCACATACAGACATTTCATCTACCGCTATTGAGATGGCGATCGCGGGCTGGGTAAGCATTGGCCAGCAACTGTTTCCTACTGAAAAAAACCCGGATAGCGTCTCGTTTACGCATGACCGACCGCGAGCATGGAACCAGTATCAAAAGCTGTTCGGCTGCCCGGTGCAGTTTAACGCTAAAGTTAACTGCATTGAGTTTCCAAGCCGCTGGTTAGACGAAAAACTGATTGACGGAGATGATGCCTTAGCAGAAATGGTCATTGGCCAAGCCGACGCGCTCATAGAAGACTACAGGCAAACGTTAAATCTGGAAAATGAACTGCGCGCAATACTATTTCAGCATTTGCCGCATGAGCCTCCGGATTTGTGCGACATAGCCAAACTGTTTGCAGTATCAACGCGAAAAATGCGGGCACTTTTAAGCGCGAGGAATCTTAGCTACAGACAAATCGTGGACGATGTTAGAAAGGAAGTTGCGCGACATTTACTGTTACAGCCAGCCTGCAGCATGGGAGACGTTGCGGGGTTTTGTGGATTTTTAGAACAGAGCAGTTTTAATCGTGCATTTAAGCGATGGTTTGATTGTGCGCCATCTGACTACCTTACGCATGTAGCCAGACAGCACAAAAGCCAACTGTTTTAAGTAGCTTATTCCGCTACCTGAGCGAAAGCTCCCGGCATCCCCGCCGTAGAATCAATTAATGATGGCGCTACCGGCGCATTAGTGTTGGCAGGCAAGGTTCGAGTCAGCCAGCCCGAATTGCTGGCGGTATAAACGCCCCAAAGAAGAATCCATGCCAGACTAAACAACCAAAACAGATTGAAAGGCAACGCCCAGCGAAAGCCAAAAGTAGTGCGATGGCGCAGTAAATAAATCGTGCCAGGTATAATAGCCGCCGTCACACAACCTAATGCAATCGCCATCAATGCATGATTAGCATTCATGATAAGCGCCACCAGCAAGGCACACTTCAATGCCTCAAACACAGTAAGACGAATGATCTGCGTCACACTGAAAAAGCGCACCCAGTTAGCCCCTTCGCCCTTAGCTCTGAAGTCACTGAAAACGAAATTAAACATCACCAGACTTTCGCGAACATTACTTCTTGCCCAGCGGGTTAACATCTTACGCAAAGACGTATAGGTGGTAGGTACTTTTGTCATTACCACCGCATGACGCTGGTAAACAACACGGTGGCCAGAGGCCAACACCAGATTCGTCAGTGCGCGATCTTCCCCAATAGTGGCGGGCTTGCCCATAAAAGTCTGTTTAGACCATTCGCCAATTAAAGACAGTAATACCGATGTGCGATAAGCAGACAAGGCACCCGGTGTGCAAAACACGCCACCATACACACTCTGACCCGCACGGATAAAATCGAACGCGCTGGTAAAAGAAACCTCAAGCATCTTGGGGATCATCCCTGCGGCAAGATTTAGCACCCTGACATTACCTGCCACAGAGCCAATACGTGCATCGGCAACAAAAGGGCTGACCAGCTCAGCCAGAGTATTAGGTAATACTTCAGAGTCCGAGTCCAACGTGACAACAACCTCTCCTGTTGCTTTCGCAAAACCGGACATTAAAGCCTCGCGTTTTCCCTGGTTAAATGGCTGCCTGGCAATTATGACATTATCTGAAAATTCCTGGTGTGCCTGGCACATCCACTTCCAGGTATCATCTTTAGAGCCATCATCAACACAGATTATTTGCACACGATCATGTGGATATTCACTGGCCATCACAGTGCGTACCGTTTCAAGAATCTGAGCACCTTCATTATAAGCGGGGATCACCACGGTTACCGTTGGCAATTGTGCTTCAGGCAAGCGCTTGAACGATTTATAGCGCAACGCAAAGCTTACCTGCCAAGCCAGCAAAAAAGAGGCAAAGCCCAGCATCGCTATCGCAAATCCGTTTCGACGCACCCATTGCTCGGCAACTGATATATCGGTGGGAAACCCCGACGAAGTTAGTTGCCGGTAGACAATAACGAAAATGGTTAGGGTTACGGCAACCAACAAAGGAAAATACAAACTGTCGGCCCCTTTGCAAAGGCGCGGTTTTTTCTCATTATGCTGCAACGAATGAAACGACATATAAATCCATCACTCACTTAGGTAAGGCTTTAAGCGAAATTATATTGGGGTCAATATAAATTGGGGGATATGGCATGAAACAATCTAAGGGATAGATCAGCCACAAACGCGCGCATTCTATACAGTTGGCTACCAATTGCACAGTGGTTTATGAAAATATATTTGTGAAATGTGTGTTCACAATTAGAGCAGAATTCGACGCCTTATTTTTGTCTAAAAAAATGGTTTGATTCGGTAAATTTAAGGCGTTTTCTGTAAGAGATATGTCGGGAAAAAAGTGAGGTAAAAACAGGGGACTGCAGACTTCCCCCTGAATAAGGTTCATCCTTGACTCGGCCCTTTCCATGAAGCTTTTTCACGAACTTTTGCGGTGGAACTGCTGAGCACGGCAACCCGCAAACGCGCCTGCTGTCTGCCCTGCAGCCAGTTATTAATAAGCTTAGCCAAGAACGTACAATTTTCAAACTTATCAAAGTTACCTTCTAAAAACGGTCAGATTTCATCTCTGCGCTTTTGCGCTACAGACTCTAGCTGCAGACCATGACGGGCGAATCCGAACCACTTTCGCCAGCCCCGGGATGATAACGCTTTTATAAACTGGTCAAAGATTCTGTATTTAAGCCGTGTATAGGGGTACCAGTTGGCTTCAATTTTGCTGGTTTGTTTATCGACGATAATTGCCTTAGACCGGACTAATGCACGCAACCCTTCGACACCTTTGACGCGGCCAAACCCACTCTGCTTGCAGCCGCCAAAAGGTAAGGCGGGATTACCCTCGGTTAACATGACGTTATTGATGGACACGGCCCCCACCTCCAAGGCGCGAGCAACATTATCCGCCCGCGAAAGGTCTTTGCTCCACACACTGGCACTTAACCCAAATTCGCTGACATTAATTTTTGCGACGACATCGTTTTGATTATCGAACGGCACTAACGCAATCACAGGCCCAAAGGTTTCTTCGCGTATTACGCTCATATCTTGTGTAACGTTTGTGATCAAAGTCGGGCAAACATAACCTGGGCAGGCGTCATGCTCTGTCGCCAATGTTGTTCCACCCACTAAAACTTCAGCGCCTTTGGCAACGGCATCATCAATTTGCTTTTTTACAATAGCTAACTGGAAGTCCGCGGTCATGGCCCCAACGTCTGCATCACCCAGGTCACCTGAATTGACCACCAACGACTGGCACTGACTGACCAATTCGCCGACAAACTCATCCCAAATGGTACGCTGAATATAGGCAATCTCAACGGATGTGCACGATTGACCAGCGTTTGTCATACCACCCCAGAGAACACCCGCAGCCGTGCGCTTGATGTTGACATCATCAAAAATGATGGCCGCATCCTTACCGCCTAACTCAAGGTCTACCGGTATAAGCAGCTCTGCAGCCTGGGCTAAAATTTTCTTTCCAGTACGGGCACTGCCGGTAAAAATAATTTTATCAGGCCGCTGGGCAATGACGCGACGGGCAGTTTCCCCAGAGCCATAGACAACGCTGACACACTGGCTCAACCATGGGGAAGCAGCCAGGATTTTTTCAAAAACGTTTTGCAATGGCGTCACCTCGGAGGATTTGATGATCACTGCATTTCCCGCCAGCAAAGCCGCTAACATGGTTGTCATAGTAATGTGGAAGGGATAGTTCCATGGAGCAATGATAAACACCACACCCAGTGGCTCGTAATACACCTTTGAAGATTTCCCCAGCAACGCCAAGGGCGTCGACACCCGCTCATCTTTGATTGCCTTCGCACCATGACTGACTAACCAGTCAATATAGTCCAACACACCCATCACTTCTGACACAAGCGCATCGGTTCTCGACTTACCTGTTGCGGTGACCACCGCGCCGATAATTTGCTCGCGCTGCTGATAGATTCTTTGCCTTATTTTCTTAATCTCAACAATGCGTTCCGCGACATTGCTTTCTCGCAACTGGCGGGCGATTTTGCGAGAGGCGACCAACAGCTCATAGGCTGCGTCCTCTTGCAATTCGTCGAACTCACTTTGTGAGCACTTGTTCGATCTGTTTACTTTGGTTGAGGCGTTCATGGCGACGGAGTTCATAGGTTGTTCTCATGCAATGTATTTTTTGGCGAGGGTTCGGCGAGGCACACCAGCTCAAACCCAATCGCTTGCAAAGGTGACGCAGACTTTGCCTGCCCCCCTGTTTTACCTGAGTAATACAGGCTAAAGATCACGCCTCGCAGGCCGAGATCGAGCAAACGGAGCTGCCCTCCTAACAACCCAGGAAATTTATCGGCCCGTTGTGCCAGCTTAACTAACCAGGCAATAACGCTTCCAGGCAGAAAGGCAAGAACGCTCAACAACATGGCGAGATCTTTTACGTCAGGCTCTGGGGTTTCACTGAGTATCTCGTCAACAAAAGACAGGCTGTCTGTTTCAGAAAAAGACGGCATATTGCTGGCTCCTGGCAACATAAAATCGCCTATGCGCTGCAACGTATCCAACTGTCGCAAGCTTAAAAAAGTAGATTTCATACGCTTACCTCGACGTTCGATGGCTTTGCGCTTGCCGACTGTACCCGATTGCTTGCCCTTGCGGTGGACAATGAAGAACCCGCATGCTGTAGAATTTCATCAGCCGCCCGATGCGCTAGGGCCATAATAGTTAAAGAGGGGTTTATTCCTGGCGCATTCGGAAAAATAGAAGAGTCGACCACACGTAACCGCGAGCTTCCCTGTAATTGAAACTGCTCGTCAACTACCGCGTCCTTTTTCCCGATTGCACAGCCGCCCATTAAATGCAGGCCAATTTTTAACGGAGATTGCAGAATCTCTAACGCGCCAACACTTTCGAATAATGTCCTGACAACATCGTTTCCAGCTCGGGCTCGTTGTCTATCTTCCTCACCTAAGACCTTTTCTATTTTAAGGCGTCCATCTTTGCCCGTTGAGATCGTTCCTGGATTAACATCGCGAATCGCAACTTCCATACAGGCGAGGTGTCGATAATTCTGCATAAAGCGCTGATGTTGTTTACCGGAACCAGGCTTAAGCATGGCTACCGCTATTGGTCCGGCGAAAACATTTTCCAGCTTGAATCCTTGTTCGCGAAAGCGAGGGTCATTTGACTTTACTGCCTGAAAAGCACCTTTATGGGCATCAACCACCTCAGCCATACGCGCCAAAGTCATAAACTGCGGGTGGCAGTAAAAATTTTTACCTAACCCTGCCACAGCATCGCCGTAACCACTGTTTAATAATAGCTTGGTAGTACCCAGAGCCCCTGCAGCCAGCACACAATGCCTAGCGTAAACAACCGCACTTTTGAAAGTTTTCTTAACGGTTCCTGCTACCTGCTGCTGACCGCAGATGCTAACAAAATGCTGGCCCTCGATAACTGAATTCACCTCGAACCCCGCCTGCACATCCAATCCTGCCGCAATGGCTCTGCGTAAATAAGTGACCGGCATACTTTGTTTTGACTCTCTCGGGCAGCCGCCCAGACAACGCATGCAGTCATTGCCTTTGCCGCAGTCTGCCTGACCTCTGCGCAGCGGGGCCCATTGATAGCCGCACTTTTCAAAGCTTTCTACATAAAGTTCAGCGTTGCGATTCCAATCCTGACGCTGCATTTCATGAAGGCTTAGATCAGACTCAACCTGCTGATAATAATTCGCCATGCTTTGCTGATTAAACCAGTCAATACCAGTGGCCTGCTGCCAGCTGTCCCAGGCAATATCATCAAAGCGGTCTAACAGGCACTGGTTGACCACGCTGCCACCACCGACAGCTTTGCCACGCAAAAAAAGCATATCCGCGTTGCGATTGGCATCCATACCACCATTCCAGAGTAACCGTGAATTAGCATTTAACTCGTTTTCCGGGTATTCCTCTGCCTTAAAATCCTGGCCAGCTTCAAGCAACAGGCAAGATGCACCTGCCTCGCATAGCCGTTTGGCAATAACGCTGCCGGCAGGGCCGGACCCGATAATAACGAAGTCATAAATTTTAGACATGGCGCTATTTCCCCCACCTTTTAAAGGTTGTGTACTGATTGTTGTCATAGGAAAGCCTGCCCCAACCCCCGATAGGTTGGCCAACGGTCAATTACTTTGCCAGAAGCCATGACCACCAGCTCGTTGAAATGCTCACAAAGCTCACCGGATTTCGCATGTCGAAAGAACACAGGTGCCCCCGGAGATAGCAGTTCGGTATTGCCTTGCAGAGGGGTTTGTACTTCTCCGGCGCCTTCTTGCTCATCCAAATACAGACCTTTGGGTAACCATGCTTGTGGCAGTTTTTCTGCACCTGCCGAGCCCGAGGCAACAAATCCCCCACCAGCGCAGGTGACATAGCCGGGTGAAGGCTTGCGCACCACCTCCATGGCGAATCCTGCTGCGGGTGATAAAGAAAGGTCGTGATAGAAATCGAACAAACGTGGTGCAAAAAAACCAGAACCGACCGCAACCTCATTTAACGAAGGGTCCTGGGATGAAAACAGCATCGATCCGGTACCGCCTCCGTTAGCGATCTGCAACGGTAGATCCATGGTTGCAAATAATTCATTGATTGATTTGCGCCGCTTCAACACCGCTCGCATCGCCTGCTTTTTTAACAGTGGCAGGACGGAGTTTTGTAAATGCTTTCCGGGTATTTTATCGCCGACTCCAGCGATTTGGGCTTCGTAGCCCATGTAGCCGACAATGTTTACGAAAGGGAATTTCTTCGCGGCCAGTAATAACGATGCAACTTTGTGAGAATCATTAAGGGGGGAACGCCTGACACCGAAATGTAAACCGGGCAATGACAACGACATATCAACATCAATACAGCATCGCATAACCACTCGTAACGCTTTGCCCGCGTTGTTTAATCTGTGCAGATGCTCGATGCTATCTGCCATGCAGGTGATGGACTTACCGGCCGATAATTGCTCGGCAACAGCATCAATCACTACCTGCTGGCAACTTGGATAGGCAACCAGAATATCATCAAAGCCCTGTTTAGACAGAAACACGGCTTCAGATGCCTGGTAGGCCATTAGCCCATGAAAATTATAACCACGCTCGAACAAAAAACGTAAGACATTAGGACTGCGAATCGATTTAGTGACAATACGCACCTTCTTGCCCGACGTAAGCGCAGAGATATGGCGGCAATTCTCGTTAATGGCATCTAAATCTAACCACGCAAACGGCATGGTTTGATTGTTTAACGTGGACACGAGCTGACGGTATTGCTGATTTGCACCGACGCTGTCCGCATCGCTAAAGTCGCGGTTGGCAACGACCTCCGATCCCCTATCAGTTTGCGTTTGCATTTTCGTCGACGGCACCGCTAGTCTCCCTTTTAGAATTATCATAAAGGGAATACGCCGTATCGACGATGCTTCCCTATTGCGCAGCGGCCGGATGCAACACTGCAAACTGCAAGTATGTTTTTACCATGAGCTTCAGCTCTTTTAACATTGCCTCGGACTCGGACTCGTCCATATTCATGGTAAGCCTTAATATAGAGCCACACACGCGAGGCAACATCACGCAAATTAACCACATACGGTCTCTTTCTACATTAGGAAAAAGCACTGCGGCTTTCTCAGAAATAACCGTTGCGTTGTCATACAGCTCTTTTACGTCAAGCTGCTGTAATTCGGGCATCGACTCGACCCCCGACCATATCTGTTTGTAACCAGGTTCTTCCCGGTAAAACTGCGCGTAACCATCCACCAGGCGATCGAACCCGGTTTCCAGATCAAAATTCTCTAATACGTCTTTCAAATAGCTATCTAGCCGACGGATATGCTCTTCTGCCAATGCTTTTACGATCGCCGCTTTATTTGGATAGTAACGATAAAGCGATGCCAGGCTGATTTCGGCCCGGCGAGCAATTTCTGAGGTTGTGACTGCCTCAACACCGGCTTCGCAGATTAACTCGGCACTGCAGCGCAATATCGACTCGATGCGCTCCCGGCTGCGGGCCTGTTGCGGCCTTCTGCGCGGCTCTAACTCATTGGCAATATCAGACAAACCCTTATCTCCTGACAAAATAGTATAAAAAGAACACCAACATGACAACCTGTCACGTTTTAAAATATCGATTTCATCACACTTATTGTGGCCAATGTTTGACCTGAAACCAGACCATAGATTTCATTTAATAGCGACTTAATAATACGTGATCCAACCGGTAGTCACGGACTTCCGATATCTGTTGAGCTTGCGATGCACCTTCAACCTGGTAATTGAGGCGATAACCGTACATCATTTTTTTCCGGGCAGCCTCACGCCTGTTAATATGCGCAACGAAAAGCGCTGCCTGCATGCTTTCACTTAATTTGCTACGAATATCCAATTCCAGCGTCTGTGCCGGCTTTAATAAGTAGCCACTCTCGACGCCGGTTTGTCCATACAAAACCTGAGCATGAGAGTTCCCCAACAATTCCAGTTGTTTTATCCATATATTTTTGCGGGAATTATTGGTAATGCCAACTCGCTGACTATTAGACTGCACCGAAATGTCTGCGTTATGCATGCCATAGCCAGGCAGAGTGACCCCAAACTGCCGGGTGAGAATTTCATAATGAACTTTGATTTCGGATTCGTGTGCGCCGATGCTGGCCGGGCATTTTAGACTAATCTGATATTGCCCCATAAAATCGGGCTGTTCACACACAACTTTGTAGTGAGACAACTGTTGCGCCAATGCGCTCTTCAGCAACCTTTCATCTTCCTCAAACTGTTGCTCCAAACGACGACTGACAACATTCGCTAACGATGCCACCGCATCATTCATCTCTTGCCCCTCTAGTGGCTTTAGCAATGCACTGTAATCAAAATGTTGTATCGCATAAGACCGGGGCACCTTGGACACCGCGTCCATCCACTCGATTTCATAGCCAAAATAACCAGAGCGGTCACTGACGCTTCGGTTTATCGCTAAGGGTTTTAAGGCTTGCTTCCGATAATAGCCCAGGTATTGCTGCTGAATTTCTAACAACTTTCTCTCGTAGGTCTTCTGTTTTAGCTGCAGTCGCTTAACAAAATCTCCTATGTCGGTAGACGATAAAGTGGTTGTCACCTCAGCAGTTAAAACATCTTCTGCCCGGGACAGCAAATTGAGCTGTCTGACGACTGTTGCCAGACCAGAGGCATCGATATCTGCTTGCAACATCGGAGGGGATTTGTTTACGGTTTTTGGGGAAGAAAAAAGCAATTCATACAATGACCCCTGTACTGCAGTGTCGGCCTTAACCTTTGGGGGCGTTAAAGAGACCAGGCGACTGGTGCACAAAGAGTAACCGACTACGGCGCTGTCCCGAAGTTCGCTGCCTTCGGCACATTCACGAACCTGTTGTCGGGTGTTATCAAATGCCAGAGAGACCGTCTTTTGTACTGGATCAACATAAAGAATCTCGCTATTTTCTCGCATGAGGCCTGCGCTACTGGCATAGTCACCGATAAACCATGGGACATGAAAAGCACTATTTTCTTCATAAACAATAAGAAACGGGACAGTAGAGTCGGTCTTAACTGGCTGGTAATGATAAGTCACCCCTTCTAAAGCCGCAGACAAATCAACGGTTTGGGGTAGTACGTGCGAGGCATTGTTGTTGGAAATTGGCTCAGAAGCGCATCCGGACAACCACAAAGCGATCGTTGCAGCGATAACGATGGCGCAAAAAGGTTTTTCTCTTAGCATCTATTAACTCTTATTATTTTAGATCTATGACGCATTAGCACATGGAATCAATTGTTTTATGCTGCCTCAAAGAGGTTATATTTTGATCACCTGGCGGCATTATACGCAGATTTCACAACGCGTCCAGCCAGCTTCGAGTAAACACACCACAAAATTGAGTATTTACTCTATGCATTAAATATGAATATTCACAGGCAGTTTTTTTCGATCTTTTGCAGTAAAAACACGCTTCTGCTTCACTGCGTGTTTAACCTTGCGTAGAATAAGCGACTTATTTTTTGGCGATGAACGTACCAACAGATTATTTTGGGAAAAGCGCCTCAACTTTATCTTGCATCAGCAGAAGGCATGACTGAGTCGAGCAAAATCAGCTTAGTCACTTCAACTGAACTTACCTGACTTCGGATCAAAATCTATGCGCGCCAGCAATTTCCTTATTGCCACTCTGAAAGAAACTCCTGCAGATGCGGAAGTAATCAGCCACAAATTAATGCTTCGGGCAGGTATGATCCGAAAGCTTGCATCCGGACTATATACCTGGATGCCGATGGGACTTCGCGTACTGAGAAAGGTTGAGCGCATCGTGCGTGAAGAAATGGACCGCGCCAATGCTCAGGAAGTGCTGATGCCTGCGGTACAGCCAGCTGAACTTTGGGAAGAATCTGGGCGCTGGTTTCAATACGGAAGTGAACTGCTGCGCGTGAAAGATCGCCATGAGAGAGACTTCTGTGTTGGACCAACCCATGAAGAAGTCATTACCGACCTCGCCAGAAACGAGTTAAAGAGCTACAAGCAACTGCCCATGAATTTTTATCAAATTCAGACGAAATTCCGTGATGAACGTCGCCCTCGTTTTGGCATCATGCGGGCGCGAGAGTTTCTTATGAAGGATGCTTACTCTTTCCATGCAAACACGCAATCATTGGATGATACTTACGACCTGATGCACGCCACTTACACACGGATCTTTACCCGCTTGGGTCTCGAGTTTCGTGCCGTGCAGGCAGATTCTGGCAGCATTGGTGGCAACTCTTCGCACGAATTTCATGTTCTCGCGGATTCTGGTGAAGACGCTATCGCCTTCAGTACAGAAAGCGACTACGCCGCCAACATCGAAATGGCAGAAGCCGTGGCAGCTGGCGATTCGCCCGCGCCAAGTATGGCGATGGCATTAGTTGATACACCAACACAAAAAACTATTGAAGAAGTCTGCTCACTGCTTGGGGTCGCGGCCAACACCACCATCAAGACACTTATCGTCAAAGGCGAAAGCGAGACTCCAGACACGCCAGCCAGCCCGGTAGCTCTGGTGTTGCGAGGAGATCATACTCTTAACGAAATTAAAGCCGAGAAACTCTCTGGTGTTGCCTCACCCCTAGCGCTTGCCACGGAAGAGGAAGTAAAAGCAGCAATTGGCTGCGAGCCAGGCTTTATCGGGCCGGTTGCATTAACCATACCGGTTATTGTGGATCGCGCAGCGGCCGTGCTGGCAGACTTTGTTTGCGGAGCCAATCAGGCAGGCAAGCACTACCAGGGCGTCAACTGGAACCGGGATGTACAACTCGGGCGTGTCGAAGACATTCGCAACGTCGAAGAAGGTGATGCGAGCCCGTGTGGTAAAGGCACTATTGTCATCAAGCGTGGTATTGAGGTCGGGCATATTTTCAAGCTGGGCAATAAATATAGCTCGGCAATGAACGCAAATGTACTGGACGAAAATGGAAAGGCCATCATTATGGAGATGGGCTGCTACGGTATCGGTGTTTCGAGAGTCGTTGCTTCTTCAGTAGAACAAAACTATGACGACAGAGGTATTATCTGGCCACAGTCTATTGCCCCATTTCAGCTGGTACTTATGCCGTTAAACATGCACAAGTCAGAGCTGGTCGCCGCTAAAGCCGAAAGTCTGTACAACGAATTGCAGGCAATGGGCATCGATACGCTGCTCGATGACAGAAACGAGCGTCCCGGCGTGAAGTTTGCCGACATGGAACTCATCGGTATCCCACATCGCCTGGTTATAAGTGACAGAGGCCTGGGTGAAGGCACCGTCGAGTATAAAGGCCGCACAGATGAAGATAATCAACTGGTCCCAGTAGAACAGATTATCGACTTCCTGAAAGACAAACTCGGGTCTGTTTGAGACCGGTCGGGCTCATAAGATTGCACTTGCTGCTTAAACGAAACAGAAACAAACACCCGGGTGCGATCATCGTGCCCGGATTGCTTTGGCTATGGCTGGCATTTCTGTCCAACATTTGCATCGCTGCCACAGCAAACAGCAGCATGGTAATCGATACAGAAATCGTCGATTTGCTCAAAAAAACCGTCAATGACGCCTCAAGCTTTGATGACAAGTTTGATGCCGAGGTATGGCTGGTGGATATGTCGCGTCGACTGGAACGATACGTGAGTGACCCACAACAACGCCTTGACTGGTTAAGGCAAATTCATCAGGAAGCCGCCCGCGCCGAGCTGGTTCCGGAGCTGGTACTCTCAGTTATTTACATCGAAAGCCGATTTGATTCTTATGCCGTCAGCAGCGCCGGGGCACAAGGATTAATGCAGGTGATGCCATTCTGGAAAAATGAAATCGGCCGCCCGGAAGACAACCTGACAAAGGTATCAACAAACCTGCGCTATGGCTGTACCATACTGAAGCATTACATCGACAAAGAGAAAGGCAACCTGACCCGGGCGCTGGCCCGCTACAATGGCAGTCTGGGCAAGACCTGGTACCCAGAAAAAGTGCTCAATGCCTGGGAGAAATACTGGTTTGTTAAACAGCAATAACCGGCTTGCTGGGCTTCATACAGTGAAATCCCCCTCGCCATCTTTAACGAATCAAGCCGCCACCTAATCCAGCTTTACGATCGTTTGAAACTTACCAAAATCATCAAAGGTTATTTCGTATACACCGGTTACACCAAAGTGAGTGACATATTTGTGCAGAATAGCCGCAGGGAAGCGCACCCGCTTCCCGTCCCGGCTAATAGTGAAAACATCTTTTGCTTCCCCCCGGTATATTTTCAACCACTCTTCCCGGGGGATATTTAGATCAAAAACGACAGACTTCATGGCTTTTACAAGCAACAGCTCCGCCAGTTAACTTCTTGCGCCACTATAACTCACCTCCAGGCGTCGCATGGGTTGTACTTTGTGCTAAATCCAACAGCTCGCGCAGCGCAACCGAATAGACAGCAAACTCAGGTGCTTTCGCCGCTTTAAGCTCAGTGCACATCATCTTCCACCTGCCTACCAGCTCTTTGTGTTGCTCCAGCCAAACAGCCAGGCGTTCTTCAAGTGCCTCTGGAGCAGACTTCAAGCGCAACACACCAACAGTGAGGGCTCTTTGCTGCCAATCCAGGTCTTCTCTAAAGGTTTCCCGTGCTAAGGCCTGCCAATGTGTCGCAGGTTTAAGGGTATTCAATTGCACAGCAAACCAGCCAAGATCCAGGTGATCACCTAGTGCATAATAAGCATGGGCAACCTGATCAAGGGTTGATCCGGATAGTTCCTGCGCCTCGATAATCCCCAAAGCAGAGTACATATGAATGGCCCCGGCAGACACTGATGCCAGGTCAGCAGGTACGCCAGCCTCCACATAGCTATCATACTTCTGTTGCCAGGCAGTTTTTTGATCACCTATCAGATACTCACTTAAATGGTTGGATATATGAGTAATGCCTGCAGAGAAGTCCTCTTGATGAGAGGAAACATTCAATTCACTGCGTCTGTTTCTCAATAACCATCTGCTGGCCCGACGAATCAATCGCATTAATTCTGTCATCATTTCCATCTGTATTTCGCTGGAAACTTTAAAATCCAGATCTTCGATCATGTTCCACCAATGATCGAGATTAAATACATCGCGGGCAATGATGTAGGCCAAAGAGACCGCCGACACATTGGCCCCCGTGGACATCCGCAACCGGTCCACAAAGGTAATGCCCATGTGATTGACCATATCATTTGCCACTTGTGTGGCGACGATCTCGCGGCGCAGACGGTGACGGTGCAATTGCGCTTGGTACATTTCAACAACCTTTGGCGGAAAGACCTTATAGGTTTCTTGTACCAGACAATCATCTGCCGACAGCTTGCTCTTTATTAACTGCTCTTTTAGTTCGCCTTTCACATACGAAATCAATACCGACAATTCAGGCCGCGTAAGACCTAAAGAACGTGACTTACGCTCAAGTATCGCTTCGTCATCAGGAATAAACTCCAGCGCCCGATTTAGCTTACCAGAAGTCTCAAGACTATTAATCAGTCGACGATACTCTTCCATTCTCGAGGCAGCGTCAGCACTGGCAATACTGATGGCCTGGGTTTGCCGATAATTGTTCAATAACACCAGTTCTGCCACAGAGCCTGTCATGCCAGCTAAGAGTTCATTACGCTGCTTTTCAGTTAAGTCACCATTGGCGACAACTTCATTAAGCAAAATCTTGATGTTAACTTCGTGATCCGAGCAATCAACCCCGCCAGCATTGTCGATAAAGTCAGTATTTAGACGCCCGCCATTCAGGGCATATTCAATACGTCCTCGCTGGGTAAAGCCAAGGTTACCGCCCTCGCCTACAACTTTGCAGCGTAAATCTTTACCGGTCACGCGTACGCCATCATTGGCTTTGTCACCAACATCCGCGTCAGTTTCTGTGGTCGCCCGACAGTATGTGCCTATACCCCCCACCCACAAAAGGTCAACCTCAGCTTTTAATATGTAAGAAATAAGCATGTTTGGCGGCACTTTATCTGCCTTGATACCCAATAACTGCTTAATCTCTGGGGACAAAGCGATGGATTTCGAGGCACGCGAGAAAATTCCACCGCCAGCAGAAATCAATTTGGCATCATAGTCTTCCCACGTTGATCGCGGCAACTCAAACATCCGCTTCCGCTCTTTGAAGGATTTGGCTGCATCCGGATTAGGATCAATAAAAATATGCATATGATTAAAGGCTGCCACCAACTTCGTGTGCTTTGACATCAGCAAGCCATTGCCAAACACATCTCCAGCCATGTCGCCGATACCAATAGCCGTAAAGTCTGTGGTTTCGGGATTCAGGCCAATTTCGCGAAAATGACGCTCGACCGACACCCAGGCACCACGGGCAGTAATTCCCATTTTCTTATGGTCGTAACCATTGCTGCCGCCAGACGCAAACGCATCGCCTAGCCAAAAGTTGTAATCCCGGGCAATGCCATTGGCAATGTCAGAAAATGTAGCGGTACCTTTATCTGCCGCGACAACAAGGTAATAGTCATCCGGGTCTTGCCGGATAACATTTTCAGGCGGCACCACATTGCCATCCCTGAAGTTGTCAGTAATATCCAGCAGTCCGCGAATAAATGTCTGATAACAGGCAATGCCTTCTTTCATAAACGCATCGCGGTCACCTTCCGGCAGCTGTTTGGCGACAAAACCACCTTTTGCTCCAACCGGCACAATCACCGCATTTTTCACTTGCTGGGCTTTTACCAATCCAAGTACTTCAGTACGGTAGTCTTCAAAACGGTCAGACCAGCGCAAGCCGCCTCTTGCTACCTTTCCGCCCCGCAGATGCACACCCTCTACTTTTGGTGAATAAACAAATATTTCAAACATCGGCATTGGCAAAGGCATATCAGGAATAAGCGAAGGCTTAAACTTGAAAGAGAAATAACTCTTCGGCATGCCTGCTGCGTCAGGTTGATAAAAGTTGGTTCGCAAGGTTGCTTTGATCAAATCAAGAAACATACGCAGCACTTTATCTTCACTTAAATTGGCCACGTTATCGAGCGCCGCATTAAATTCAAGCTCCAGCTTTTGCTGCACTGCCTCTGCCTTATTCTTGCTTTTCGCTTGTTCAGGATTAAATCGCGCTTCGAAAAAGCTTAATAGAATCCGGCAAATATCAATGTGGCCAGCCAGGGTCTGAGCGATAAACTCCTGGCTATTACTAAACCTGACTTGCCGCATATACCTGGAATAGGCTCGGAAAACGGCCACCTGTCGCCAGTCAAAATACCCACCCAGGGCCAGTAAGTTAAAGTTGTCGTTCTCTGCCTCACCCGCCAGAACTTTTTGGAACAGCTCTTCAAAGATCTTGCGCACCTTATGAATATCAATGACCTTACGGGAGTAAGAAATCAACGAAAAGTCGTGGATCCAGGTGACTCGACCTTTACGGTCCTCCACTTCATAAGGATGCTCTCCAATAACCTTTAACCCAAGATTTTCGAAGATGGGAAGCACATCGGAAAGGGGCAGTTGTACTTCAGGATGAAATAGCTTGAAGTGCAACTGATGCTCATCCTCTTCCAGCGAGCGATAAAAACTCATTGCAACTTTACGGCCCTTTGCCAAAGAAGCGATGTGCTCAATATCAATCACTGCGCGCCGTGGTGAGAACTCTTCCCGATAGCTCGCAGCAAAGGCATTTTCATAGAGCTGAATGTAGTTATTCGCGGTCTCTTCACCGTTGGCCTCGTATAATGCAGCCACCAGACCATCTTTCCAGGATTGCGCTGCGGCAATCACTCTTGCCTGCAGGTCATCAACATCGATAACGCGATCATCCACCGGCTTTACACGGATATTAAACTGGGTTCTGGCTAACGAAGATTCGGAGAAATGGGTCGTGAACTCAATATCAAGCGCGTCTAACTCTTCCCGCAAGATGGCTTCAATTTTAAGGCGTAGGTCGGTGCTATAAATATCTCGGGGTACAAACACTAACGCACTCACAAATTGTGCGTAGGCATCTTCTCTTATAAACAACCTTATTTTACGCCGCTCTTGAATGTACAAAATGCCAAGGGCAACATTAAACAGCTCGTCTTGAGAAATCTGAAACAGCTCATCTCTTGGATACACTGCCAATATCTGGTCAAGTTCTTTGCCGGCATGATCCCGCTTATCTAACCCGGATCGGGCAATGACTTCAGCGGTTTTTTTCCGTAATAAGGGAATTTGATCGTGACGCTGGTGATAAACGAGCGCGGTATACAATCCAAGAAATCGGCGTTCACCAATAACTTCCCCTTTGGCATTAAACTTCTTAATCGATATATAGTCTGGGTAGGCCGGCCGGTGCACCCGGGAGCGCTGGGCAGATTTGGCAAAGGCAAATAAGTCCGGTTTTAGCAGATGCTCTCGGGTTTTTTGGGGTAACTGGCTAAGTTTCGCTTTGGTTGGCCGCTCGTTATGGCTTCTTAATATGCCTAACTCAGAGTTTTTGACCCGAACAATTTCAACATCATCACCCGCTTTATTAAACTCGTACTCATCATAGCCAAGAAACGTGAAGTGGTCAGCCGCCAGCCAGTCGATAAAGGCCAATGCTTCAGCACTTTCATCAGGAGACACAAACTTTCTCTTCTGCTTAAACTCTTTTTCACACTCCAGCACATTAGTACGCATTTGCTGGTAATCGTTGACCGCCACACGCACTTCCAGCAGAACATTCTCAATAGCCTGATGTAACTGCTCCAGGGCCTTGTTATCGCTTAAGCGATCCACCTCGATGTACATCAACGCCTCACCGGCAGCCTTTTTATCCACTTCTGACCGGGGGATTAACTTCTTAAGATCACCAGTTTTAGTGCGGGAAGTGTATAAAACCGAGTGATGTATCGAATGGATCGTCAACTCGCGCTGTGCGATCGCCATGCGTACCGAGTCAACCAAAAAAGGTATATTGTCATGCAGCACAGCAAGAATAGTGTGGGTGGTCTGCCAGCCATTTTCTTCAAGATCCGGGTTAAATACATGCACTTTCGGGTGGCCTGAATCATGGTGATTTAAAAACGCCCAACACGACAAAACCGCGCCATACACATCCTCAAAGCGACGACCTATCGCCTCTTCTATCGGAAGGTTTTCAAAATACTGATGCGCAAACTCAACGACTTTTCCTGCCTGTTCCGGGCTAAGTTTTTCGTTGAATACTTCAGACAAACTGGCAAGAAACTCTTTCTTATTTTCGTAGATGTTACGTTTCATATTTGGCAAACCTTCTCTAGCGGAGTGTTTCAGTTCGTGCAGCGTTAACAAATCGTAATTCTTTTAGACACTTATAATGATAGAACATCCCTTGAATTTTGCTGTGTATCCCTCAAGATACTGCAAACTTGATTATGTACAGGAGGCTCACCCGCAAATGAATTATCAGGACGACTTCAAACAGCTAAAAAACTATCTGTCTGCAAACATCATTGGGCAGGAACATCTTGTTGATCGTTTACTGATTGCACTTTTGGCGGATGGTCACTTGCTGGTCGAGGGCGCGCCAGGGTTAGCCAAGACCAAAGCGATTAAAGATTTATCACGAAAGGTCGAAGGCAACTTCCAAAGAATTCAGTTCACCCCCGACTTGTTACCGTCTGATATTACCGGCACAGAAATCTACCGACCGGAAGACGGCTCATTTAATTTCCAGCCTGGTCCGATATTTCACAACCTTATTCTGGCAGATGAAATTAACCGTGCGCCGGCGAAAGTGCAGTCGGCGCTGTTAGAAGCCATGGCCGAGCGTCAGATCAGTGTTGGTAAAAAAACCATGAAGCTGGATCGTTTGTTCCTGGTTATGGCTACACAAAACCCTATTGAACAGGAAGGTACTTATCCTTTACCAGAAGCCCAATTGGATCGATTTTTAATGCATGTGCGCATCAGCTATCCGGATGCAGTCGCAGAAAGAGCTATTCTCAAACTTGCCAGAGCAGAGAGCAATCAAAGTGGCGAAGCGCCTAAAGAAGCAAACGTGCTGACACAGCAAGCCATATTTGAAGCGCGCCAGTCAGTGTCGGCCTTGCACATGGCAGATAGCGTCGAGGAGTACATCATTCAATTGGTCATGGCAACACGAGAACCACAACAGTATGGTGATGATTTGGCCAGGTGGATAGGATTTGGCGCCAGCCCCAGAGGTACCATCGCGTTGGACAAATGCGCCCGCGCCCAGGCCTGGCTGCAAGGAAAAGACTTCGTGAGCCCGGATGATGTGCAGGCGGTTATCCACGATACGTTACGACATCGCATCTTACTGACATTTGAAGCCGAAGCTGAAGGGTTAAATTCGGATCATATTATTGACGAACTCATCAAACGGGTTCCTGTTGCTTAGTAACAATACCAGACACGTCTTTAGAAGAATCTGTTAAACGAGCGACCAAAGTAAACTTATGATGGCAAACTTTCGTAAACATTGGGCAAGCCTTTTCACCAAACGGACAGCAACTCCGCCACAAGTAAAAAAAAGCTCGGCTGGGGTTACGTTTGCTGCTCGCCATCAAAACGAGGGGCACCACGTACCTGAGGGCGTTTATTGCCCGCTGGAGCATCTGTTAAAACTTCGTTTTTCCGCTCAGGCATTGGTGATGCCAAGTGCAAAACGAGGGCTACGCCAACAAAGTGGCGGCCATCTGTCTCGCTTTAAAGGCCGGGGCATGGAGTTTGCCGAAGTACGGCTTTATCAACCCGGTGATGATATCAGAAGCATAGATTGGCGTGTTACCGCCAGACGGCAGTCACCTCACACAAAAGTTTTTCACGAAGAACGTGAGCGGCCGGTACTAATTCTCTGCGATCAGTCTTCATCCCAGTTTTTTGGCAGTAAAGACACATTCAAATGTGTCAAAGCAGCAGAAGCCGCCGCCTTGCTGTCATGGGCAACACTCAATCATGGTGACCGTGTTGGCGGGTTAATTTTTAGTGAAAAAGGCCACTGTGAAATCAAGCCAGCCCGAAACCACAAAGCCGTCACACGTTTACTCAAGGGGATTTCGGACTTTAATTTTGCGCTCGTTCATCGTTTCACTAAAGAAATAACTACAGTGGACAACGAACCATCGCCAACAGGAACGAAACCTCTGCCAGCGCTCGAGAATGCATTACAAGAGTGCCGCCGGCTTAGCAAACCTGGTGCCCTGGTATTTTTGATCAGCGATTTTCAGGACTTTACCCCTGCATGCGCAAGGCTGTTACATATTATTCGCCAGCACGGAGACGTTATTGCCATACAAACTTACGATCCACTCGAGCGTGAGTTACCACCTCCCGGCGACTATGCCGTTTCCGATGGCACCCATGAGCTTAGGCTATCGACGCGCTCTCACTCAGTACGTAACAAGTTTAGAGAGTTAGTAGCACAACGTCAGGCAGAACTCAGCGAAACACTGACCGGGCTTAAAATCCCGTTACTGCCTCTCAGCACCGAAGAAGCAACATTGCCATTTATCCAAAAACATTTGCGCGGGGGCGGCATTCTATGAACCAGACCTCCCCAGAAATTGCAGCCTTGCTATCTCAGCTAAGGGACATCACCCCTCCTCCGCCGATCAACTGGTGGCCACCTGCTATTGGTTGGTGGCTTGTTCTAGGTGTTGCGGTAGCCCTTGCTGCTCTGACATTTTATTTAACTAAGAAATTCAAACAGCGACAACGTTGGAATCAGGCCATCTCATCAGAGCTTGCATTGATTGCCGAAAGCCGTGATCCGGCAACGGTGGTCAACAATGCAAACAGGTTATTAAAACGACTCATGCGGCTAAAGTTTCCTGATCTGCAGACCAACAATTTACACGGCAAGCAGTGGGTTCAACTTTTGGAGCTAAAGTACGGAGATGCACCCGAGGCTATTAACCTGACCCCGCTGGCCGACGCGGGGTACCAATGTACACCGGATCTCGACGTTACCACATTGCTGCACGACCTTAGAATCTGGATAAAAAGATGCTGTTAGAATCTATGTCACTGGCATGGCCGATCTTGTTATTACTCTTACCACTACCTTTCATTATTGGTACAAGGCAACCTGCCGGACAGAGCTCGGGAAATGGCGTACGCGTGCCTTTTTACGGCACGCTCACCCGAATCAACGAGTCAACACAGCAAGCAACCCACTCTGCCCCCGCAATCACCAAAATTTTGCTTGGCATGGCCTGGGTACTTTTAGTTTGTGCGGCCGCTCGCCCGCAATGGATAGGAGACGCGATTACATTACCCGCCGCCGGACGTGACCTCATGCTGGCAGTGGATATCTCTCCTTCGATGAAAGAGACCGACATGATTGTAAAAGGGTTTCAGGCCACTCGCCTTGATGCAGTCAAAAACGTGGTCAGCGATTTCGTCGAGCAACGAAAGGGGGACAGAGTTGGCCTCATTCTTTTTGGCTCACAACCATACATTCAGTCACCACTCACCTTTGATCTGACAACCGTTAACACCCTGCTGCGGGAGGCCACCCTTGGCATGGCGGGTCAGGCCACCGCCATTGGCGATGCCATTGGCCTCGCCGTTAAGCGTCTGCGTGACAAACCCGAACAAAGCAGAGTGTTGGTGTTGCTAACAGATGGCGCCAATACCGCAGGGGAAATTCCGCCCGAAAAGGCGGCACAACTGGCGGCGAAAGAAAAAATAAAAATATACACCATCGGTATTGGCGCAGATGAAATGGTGAAAAGAGGCTTTTTTACCACTCAGCGCGTCAATCCTTCAGCCGATCTGGACGAAGAATCATTAACCAATATTGCAAACCTCACCGGTGGACGCTATTTCCGTGCCCGTAATACGCCTGAACTGGGATTAATATACGAATCCCTCAATTTACTCGAACCCGTTGAGCAAGAAGGTAAAACTTACCGCCCGATATCAGAACTGTATTATTGGCCACTAGGTTTCTCTTTGATGTTTTTTATGTTTGCGGTATTACCGAGATTACGCCCCCGTCGCCAACACAATCCAACCCACCTGACCAAAGAGGTGGCTCCGCGATGATGGAAACATTACTGCAGTTAATTTCCGAGTTCACGCAGGCAAATTTATCAGGAAGTATTGCTGACCTGCATTTTATAAGGCCGCTTTGGTTACTGCTGCTTTTGCCCGCTGCCGCGCTGCCCTTTATTTTCACCATTAAAGATCGACAAAGTTCAGACTGGGAACAGGCGATTTCAGCAACATTACTCCCGTTTTTGCAAGCGGCGACACCTGCAAAAAAGACGCAGTACGCCAGCGGAATCGCCAGCATCATACTGATCACCCTCTCACTGTCCCTGGCAGGTCCTAGCTGGAGCAAGTCAGAGCAGCCAGTACAAAAACTAAAAGATGACTTAGTAATTGTGCTGGATCTGTCACTTTCCATGTATGCCACCGACCTTTCGCCCAACCGTATTACCCGTGTCAGACAAAAGATACAGGATATACTCGACAATCGACGCGAGGGTGATACGGGGCTCATCGTCTATTCTGCCGATGCTCATGTGGTGGTGCCATTAACTGACGACATGAGAACCATTCAGGCAATGCTGCCAGCGCTCGACCCTTTTATTATGCCAGCCGCAGGCAGTGAGCCTGCCGCCGGTATTAAATTAGCAAATGAACTACTGAAGCAATCAGGTTCGGCGAACGGACGCGTACTGCTTATCACTGATGGCATTGAGGATTTTCAGATCAGCGAAGTCACATCAGCCTTAAGTGACCGGTCTTTGCAGATACTATCTGTTGGCACACGGGCGGGTGCCCCAATTGATCTTCCTGAGCGAGGGTACCTGAAAGACGGTGATACCGTAATTGTAGCCGGCAACAACTTCGACACGCTAAAGCAGCTAGCCAAAGACACCGGTGCGAAAATCCAGGCAATGACACTGACTGACGCTGATTTAAAATCTCTCGATTTGACCCCGGATCGGACCAACACCAGCGCCTCTGAAACCAGCGAGCAATCACTTACCTCTGCCTCCTGGCAAGACAGGGGCTACCTGCTAACACTTCCCTTAATCCTGCTGGCGCTCATTTTTTACCGACGGGGGATCATGATGATCGCGCTGATTCCGCTACTAACAATGACACCAATTGACAATACTGAAGCAGCTGCATGGGATGATTTGTGGACAACCAAAGACCAGCAGGCCGCCAATGCGCTAGAAAAAGGTGATGCCGAGACGGCGGCAAAGCTTTTCGAAAATGAAGAATGGAAAGCCTATGCCAAGCAGAAGGCAAACCAATCTTTGGATGCCGCGAAAATTTTTTCTGATGTGAGCGGCAAAAAGTGGTCAGACAAAGATAAAGCTGAAGCCTACTATAACGCCGGCACTTCTTACGCCAAAGGGCAAGAGTTCGAGGCGTCCCTAGAAGCACTGAACAAGGCTTTAGAACTCAACCCCGAACACGAAGCGGCCATCACCAACAAGCAAATTGTTGAGAAAATTCTGCAGCAACAGAAAGAAGAACAGCAAAAGCAAGAACAATCCAAAGACGACAAAGAGTCTTCTGAAAATGGAGAGGACAAGCAAGAAGGTGAAAGCGGCGACAGCCAGAATAACAACGGCGATGGTCAGGATAACTCTGAAGGCGGCCAAGGTGACCAGAACAACGATAATAACGAAAACGGTAACAACCAAAGCGAGCAAGATAAAAAAGACTCTGATGCTCAGGATGGTTCTGATAAGAGCACACAATCATCAGAACAAAACAATGAAGCGACTAACCAGCCCCCCGCAGAGGCAAACAAGGGACCTGAGGGAGAGCAACCTGAACAGCAGTCATCAACTGGCGTTAACGAGGAAGACAAGCCAACAGGCCCAGGCGACACCCCAGCCGAAGGTGCAATGGCGCAAGGGTCTGCCGAACCGCTCAATAATGAAGAACAGCAGGCATTCGAGCAATGGATGAGACGCGTACCAGATGATCCTTCCGGCCTGTTACGACGGAAATTTGCACAACAATACCAACAAGGTGACAACAATAAAAAGCCGCCGGGTCGACCTCTTTGGTAGCCATTTACGGGTTCTGGCCAGACGAAAGCTTAATTTGTAATGAAACAAGACGTAAACCTAAATTAAAAATGAAGCAGATTATGATGAGACTCCATTGTGTGAATGTCCTGATGCGACCTATTGTTACATCACCTGCAAGTTGGATAAAACGACGAGTGCTGACACAGCTGAGGACGTTGTGTTGGCTCCTGCTGCTTTCTTTACCTTTTCAACCGGTCAACGCGCAGGACAAACTTGACGTCAGCGTAGATAAAACACAACTCTATGAAACCGAAACCATCGAGTTACGCGTGGTTGGTAACATAAAATTCGAATTTAATTTTGGCTCGCTGCTAAGCCTCAATAATTTGAACCTGCCCGAGCCAGAGATCAATGGTCTCGAAAAAGATTTCGATGTACTCGACCGGAAGCAGCAATATAATGTGCAGTCAGTTAATGGTGACAATCGGGCGGAAATTACCTGGCTATATACCCTTGCCCCCAAAAGTGCCGGTAATCTGGCTATCCCCGCCATCAAATTTAAAGACGCCGAATCAGCCCCTATCGACATAACCGTACTTGCGGGCAAACCCAAAATATTAAGCACAGAAGCACCGCCAATTTTTTTGGAAGTAAGTGTCGATAAAACTGCTGCCTACGTGCAAGAGCAGATAATTGTGACGATGCGTCTGTATCATCAAGGTAATCTGGCAAGTGGTGAGTTAACTAAACCAGAGCCAGAAAACGCCATCATCGAGCAGCTTGGAGAACAAACCAAGTATAGCCGTATGCATAACAACCGGCGCTATGAAGTCATTGAGCGAAACTATCTGGTATTTCCCCAAAAAAGTGGAACGCTGACTATTTTCCCGCAAACATTTACCGGCACCCTTATTGACCCCCGCTCTCGCCAAAGGAAATATGCCCGTGAGTTTTCAGATGCGAAAACAATTGATGTGAAATCCCCCCCGACCAGCTTTACCGGCCAACAATGGCTGCCAGCGATGAGCATTTATCTGACAGAAAGCTGGAGTAAACCCGTCGATACGATTCAGGTAGGTGATTCGGTAACGCGAACGTTAAACCTTCAGGCGTTAGGGATGCTTGGCTCGGCGCTACCACCATTTGAGGTAAGCGAACCCCGCGGCCTGAAGCTTTATCCCGACCAGGAGAAGCGAAGCTCAGAACCACACAAGGCAGGCGCGAATTCGCAATTAAGCCAGTCTTTCGCGATGGTGGCGATAGCGCCAGGGAAAGTCACACTGCCTGAAATACGCATCCCCTGGTGGGATACCGTGAACAACGTTGAGCGTGTTGCAGTGCTACCGACTAAAGAAATAACGGTCATTGCGGCCACTAATCAGTCGGTGAGTGCAAATAATCAGCTAGACCAGAAGAGCATCGCCAATAGTTTGCCCGCAGATAGCGATTCTTCGACGACAAATACCTCGCTTTCAGACGGCCACAGCGGTGTAGCACAGACCTGGCAATGGCTTTTTTGGCTCACGTTAACAGGGTGGCTAATAACTGTCGTCTATTGTTTTACAAAAATATCCCGACTTAAATCTGCACTAACAGGTGTAAGTTTATCTTCAACATTGCATCAAAAAAATAATGAGCGTCTAAAGCGTATAACCATTGCCGATATAGTGACGGCAATTAAAAACAAACGCCCAGATACGCTGGGGCTAATCTCGCATTGGGCCGCTCAACTGCAAAGCCAACATGACCCGGATGGCAAACAGATCAGTAACTATCAAGATACTAAAAACTTCTTTGCCGATAACGGGAAAATGCTCGCTGCCTTGCGGGATATAGAGGCGTCACTGTATGCAAAAGACAGAATCAGTCTTGATGATTCAACACTGAATTCCCTGGAAATCTGCTTCCGTGAAGCGGCGGACTCGGTGGCAAAAAGTATACATACGTCCTCTGAAGCAGAGGTTATACCTTCGTTCTATCCAAAGAAATAGCGTTGCGTTGATGCTTTATAACATGAAAAATCAGGCCCAAATCATTGGTGCCGTCGTCTACCGATAGCCCTTAGCGGCAGCATAGAATGATGGTTGTTAGGCGAAATTTAGAGTAAACTAGGCTTAATACTTCTGTCATTAATTGGTGCCACAATCAGTTGCGTACAGATGTTCATAAAATACTAACTGCTTAACTGAGACAACAAACGTGACAGATATAAATAGAAGTGAAGCGCCGATTAACGAAAAAGACTCAGCCCCCATCAATTGGCTGAGCACCGTTATATTTATTGGTACCTTTGTAACAGCAATAACCGCCGTTCCGCTTTATGGTTATTATGTCGGCTACGGAGCTTATGAATGGGTCATGTTTTTCCTGTTTTTATACTTCTCCGGCACGGCTATTACGGCTGGCTACCACAGACTTTGGTCACACAATACCTACGAAGCTCACCCTGCCGTTAAATTATGGTTTGCGTTCTGGGGTGCCGCATCTATTCAGAACAGCATTCTTATCTGGTCGTCGGGTCATCGACGTCACCATCGTTTTGTTGATGACAAAGAAAAAGATCCTTACTCCATTAATCGCGGTTTCTGGTTTGCTCATATGGGTTGGATGGTAAGACACTACCCCAGCAGTGACATAGATTTCAGCAATGTTCGCGACTTGCAGAAAGATAAAGTTGTGATGCTGCAACACAATCGCTATGCGATGTTTGTGTTTATCTCGACGGTGGTTTTCCCTCTATTTCTGGGCTGGTTAAATGGCGATATTTTGGGCACGTTCTTATTGGCCGGTGTATTACGCCTGGTGCTTAATCACCACTTCACGTTTTTTATAAACAGCCTTTGTCACATGTGGGGTAAGCGGCCTTATACCGACACCAACACCGCCAGAGACAATGGTGTGTTAGCAGTGTTTACCTATGGCGAAGGTTATCACAACTTCCACCATTACTTTCAAAATGATTATCGCAACGGTGTTCGTTGGTGGCAGTTTGACCCAACCAAATGGATTATCAACGGGCTATCACGCATAAAGCTCGCTAAAAATCTGCGCCGCGTACCAGACTTTAAAATTCGCGAAGCGATAATAAAAATGCAGTTCGCACAGGCACAGAGCAAAATCGAAAGCACCAGCAATAATCAGGAAACCTGGCGGGAAATCATCGAGAAAGAGTATAACGAGTTTAAACAAACTCTTGATGAGTGGACGGTGTTACGCGGCGAATGGATGACAAAACAGCGAGAGCAGATTAATAAGACACGAGACAACCTGAGGGTACGCTTTGAGTCTTCGACGATCGCAAGCCGATTTAAAGAGCTTGAGTATGCATTAAGACTGCAACAGGCCAGACTGGCGCAGCTCAACCGGCAATTTGCCAGCATGTAAGCCGACAAAGAATGTCACAATCACTAAAAAAGCAGCTTTATTGGCTGCTTTTTTAGTTTAGGGAAAGTGTTTTTTGGTCAACGCACGCTTCAATGATACAAGCAAGGGATGCCCATACCACGAGTGCCTCCAACCGATAAATAAGAACCTGTAGCGGGCACGATAAAAAAATTATTTCTCCGGCATCTGTCCTATATATTCTAAATTCAGCATTCTGTGCTAGAGTATCTGTAGATAAATTCCCCGTTAGCTCAGTTAACTGAGTCGCGGCCCTCCACCCCACCAGGGGAGAATCAGACAACCTTAGTCATCAAGTTTATTACCCAAACTCGCTATGCATTTAAATCAGCAGGCCTACCCAAATTGACCTGAAGATTAATCGTTAATTACCAGGAACTACCATCATGAGCAAAGAGCAAAAATCAAATAAAGAAGCTAAAAAGAAGCCGGTTCTTACTGCTAAAGAAAAGAAGGCCGCAAAGCAATCCAAGAAAGAGAACAAAAAAGCTTCTGATCTGTAATATAAAAACGGGAATAACTGCGCAGATAAAGGCGCAGTTATTCTTTTCGCAGTAACAGCACCCAATAAAGGCGCTACAACTACCGAACTAATCATCAAATTTCTTACGTGCTTTACCCCAAGGGTCCTGACCATCGTTTTTAACCTTGCTACGGTTTTTGCTCAATTGTCCGTATGGGGAACCATCTATTTTGACCTGGTTGCGATGCCCGTCAGCTTTTTTATGCGCAGAAGTGCGGGCCTTTTGAGGCTTCTCTCTATCGGCAGGATAGACAGTCTTCGCCACTGTTAACGGTTTTTCTACTGCAGTTTTTCGTGAGTGGGCAACAGACTTATTAATTTCATCCATTTCTTCGGCAGTCAGGTCACGCCACTCACCGGGCTTTAGATCTCCCAACGTAATATTCATCACCCGCTCTCGTTTTAACCGGGTTACATTGTAACCAAGAAACTCGCACATTCTTCTAATCTGGCGGTTTAACCCTTGGGTTAACACGATAGTAAACACATATTTACTTTGCACCGTCACTTTACAGGGCTTGGTGACCGTATTCAGTATGGGTACCCCCCTCGACATTCGCTCGACAAATCGCTCGCTCAGAGGCGTATCCACGGTGACAACATACTCTTTATCGTGAGAGTTTTCAGCCCTGAGAATTTTATTAACGATGTCACCATCGCTTGTTAACAGAATCAATCCTTCCGATGGTTTATCTAGTCGTCCAATGGGGAATATGCGCTCTCGATGCCCTATTGCATCAATGATATTACCCTGCACTTCGAGTTCTGTGGTACAGGTTATGCCGACGGGCTTATGGTAGGCAATATACACACGGTTGGTTTTATTCGAAGCCTGGGAACTTATTTTTCGCCCATTGACAATAACCTCGTCATTTTCCAAGACGCGGGTGCCCAATTCTGCAGGCTTTCCATTCACTCGCACTTTTTTGCTTTCAATAAGTTTGTCGGCCTCTCGCCGCGAGCAATAGCCCGAATCGCTAATAAACTTATTAAGCCGTTTTCCGGTGGATGCTGTCACTACTTCGCCCTGTGTTACTGTCGTTATATTTCAGTTTAGAAAAGCGTTTATTAGGTGACCAGACGGCCCACCTTAGCTAAAGAACCTAAACAAACTCTTCCATAAAATCGAGTGCAAACTGATGCCTTACCTGTCGTCGATGGTTTGCCCACAGTTCTTTTATTTTATCGCGATTGCAGGTTTGTCGATCTACCAGCACCCGGGTATTTAGTTCGCCCACCGGTGCCGTTGTTGGGCACTTGGTGAAAACAAACTGGTTGCTGATAAGGTCCATAAACGGCCCAGACTTACTGGTGGGCATGATAAACAGTATTTGCAATCCCAGTGTCTCAGTCAAATAACTAATGACTTCTCTGGAACGGGTTTCATCCATTTTGGAAAAAGCCTCATCCACCAGCACCATCCGCAAATGGCTATCCCCTTCATTAAAACGGAAGGCCGAGGTTATCGCTGCAGCACGGATAATATAAGCAGGTGTTTCTAGCTGCCCACCGCTACCCGTACCATACTGCGATAGCGCAATGGGCTGCTTTCCTTCCGGCTCTTTGAAAATTTCGTAATGGCGATAGTTACGAAAATCTGAAATGCGGTCCAATTCTCTCACTGCCTTTACTTCGTCATCAGAAAGCAGCATGGCAATTAGCCGGTCTCGTACCTTTTGCCCTTTGGCTGACAACTCCGCGTCGAACAAAGTGGCGCCATCACCAAGATTTGGCAGAGCGATTACTTCTTTAAAGAAAGACCAGTATTCTTTAAACTCTGGCACCCAGGTATAGGCAAAACGGAATGACTCCCGGTCGGCCCCAAAACGGTGATGTTGCAGCTCGGCATTCAATTCATCCAGGATACGTTTACCATCATTGATCGACTGATAAATTGAGTGGCAAAGATGAGTCACGAAGGTATTGTTAAATGTGTCTTTTAACTGGTTTAGCTTTTCCTGCTTTTCAACAAGAATGTTGTTCTTAAGGCGGTTGTGAACCAGGTCAATATCCCGACAAACAGCGCAGATACGGCTAAAGAATATCGGTTTGTGCTTTTCCGTATAATCCGGCAGATAAGCAATCTGGTCAGCCGTTGGAGAATGTTGATTATGCTCAAGCAGCGCGCTCTCAAACTGATGCGCCAACGAGTCAATATCAGCGCTCACTTCCTGCATCGCCATACTGAGCTGCTCCGCGCGAATATCTTTCGCCCGTTCATCGGCATCTGCTAACCGCGCTGATGGATCGAATTCCGGCCAAACAGAAACAATTGAGCGAATATTTTCCTCATTCTCTGTCTGATGCGCCTCAGAAAGATCTTTTTGCTTACTTAGTAACAGGCAACGCTGGACGACCTGCTCAAGCTCGGTAGCTAATCGTCCTTTACGCTCTATCAGTGTATGCACTTGTCCCCGTATCGCTTTATCTTTAAGGCGCAGCGCATCGAGTTCAGATTCAAGTTGTGTAAAGTCTTTAAGATCAAGTTGTGCCAGTTTTTGCTCGGCGTCCCGTAGTTCTCGATGCACGTCAAGCATCGCTTTTAAGCGGTCGGCATAAGTTGATAATTTAACCTGATCAATCCATTGTAATACGTGCTTAATCTGCTGCCAGATATCGTGGGCACTTTGATGCTCAACCTGCAATGCCAGCAACTCCTGCTGCTTGGCGGATAAGGCTTTCTCACGCGCCTGCAGACCGAAGACCAAGTCAGCATCTGCCGTGTCGCATCGCCATAGACTATAAGCGCCAGAGCCTAAACCATGACGAGTAATTCCTCGCCGGGTGAAACGAAGTTCTTCTTCAGAATCCACTCGCTCAACATTACCGTAGCTTGCGGTTAAATAGTGGCGAGCCGTTGCATGAGTAAATTTCATCCCGTGAATAATAGAATTAGCAGGCAATGTGATACGTGCGCTATCTTTTTGCGCTTTGGCCCCCTGAATTACTCGCGCCGATGAACCGCCTTTGATATCCCGTAACAACCGAATAGCTCTGGCCTCGTATTCAGGCTCGACGATTAGCGAAAAACGAGCACCACCAATGTAACCCTCAATGGCGTTCTGCCACTGTGTGTCGATTATTTCAACATAGTCACAGAGCACTTGCGGCGCCGCTTCGGGGTACTCTTTTTTAATTGCCTCAAGCGCAATGCGAACCGCCACAGGATAAGCCACCTGACGCGTTTCAAGGCTTTCTATCTCTGCTTGTTTCAGCGCCTTTTGCTGGGCCAGGCGTGTATTATGGCTTTCGCGTTTATGTAGGTGCCTTGCTAATTGGTCCCGCAGGCTTATCCCTTCCGCACTTAACTCCGCATCATGCAATAGCGCGTACCAACGACTCGCTTGTTTCTGAATACTAAAAGCGTCGTCCAGCTGGCTTTCCAGCGGGCTAATATCTACCCAGTCTCGCCCCAGCAATGACGATAAACTGACGTTAGCTTTCTCTTTGACTTTTTCAAAAGCTCTGCCAACGCGAAGTAAGTCTGCCGGGAGTAATGACGACAACTCTGCACCCAATGAAGGATCTTTCATTAACGAGAGCAGTTCAGAGGTTGCCTGCAGGCTGCGCTCCAACGAATGGTTTTGCTGCAACAACTGAGGTGCTTGCTCTTGCAACAGGCGGCCATGAGACACGACAAGTTTTTCCAGCTGATCTTTTTGCTGTAATGGCTGGTGCCCCATGCGCTTTGCTGTCAGTTCGAGCAATGATGTTTCTACTTGTGCCAAACGTGCTTCGAGGGTTTCCCGCTCCTGCTGATTGAGCACTTGTTCATCTTGCAGAGCTTTTTGAGTTTTTTTAACGCCAAGATACTCGGACTGGTCTCGCAAAAAGGCATGTCTTGCAGCAATATATTGCCAGATATTCAGTTCAATCCAGCATGAAATATAACTTTCACCATAAGCGGCAGACTTATGTAATACGTCAATGGCTCCCTTCAGCCGTCGTGCATCGCTTTCCATGCCATGAATGGTTTTTAGCAAATCCGACACCGAACGGATAGCATCACCGAGATCACGTTTTTCCAGCACTTCACTGGCGACAAAATCATTAATGCTTTTGACTGGCTTGTAGGCCATAAACCGAGAAAACGCCCGGGCAGCATTCATCGCTTCCCGTTCGGGCACTTCCAGGTCTTTCCCCCGTAAGATGCCATAAAGCCGCTTTAGATAGGCTTTTTTCGTGTCATACTTTTCGACTTCATAATCTTTACGAAGTTGGCCAACAATCATCTCTAATGGCACAACATGCCGACGTTTCTCGGGGGTCTCTTTTTGCAGATCGGTGAGGCAAAGTTCAGCTTGCGGCAAAATAAGAAAAAACAACTCATCTTGCCTGGCAACGGGCACCGCACCCGCTCGATCCAGATGTGCCCTTGTGCAAATAATGGCCGTAAAAGGTAAGGCGGTTTCCCCCGTTGTTGGATGAAAACAAGCAGCAATATAGCTATCGCTGGTATTTACCCGGGCGTAGCTGCCATCATCACACCCTAAAGCATAGGACGAGAGCGTGCGGACTAACTTCCCACCTCTTCCCCTTTGGGTGGTTTCATCCTGGCCAGGATTGTAGGTAAATAAGTAGTCATGGGCAGCGGTCATAATGGTTTGGATGGCATCCGCCGCGGTTGTTTTACCCGAACCATTGCCACCAGACAACAAGTTAATCGGTCCAAACTCAAACTCCGAGTTTGGAATATTACCCCAGTTAATATAAATGCATTTCTTAAGAAACATAGCGCGGCTCCTTTTCGTCTGGCAGCGAATCACTTGTTGGCTGGCCATCGACGTCCACCTGGGCGTCACCACGCAGCGCCGCCAATGCGGCATCACTAACAAAGCTCATTATTTGCGGCCTAATTCGCAGCCAGTTATCCGAGGCATCCAATTCATCTTCACGGGCAAGGATAATAAGGCGCAGTTGCTTTAAACGACGAAACAATTGCCGGCGGTCGGTAACGATCTCTGGCAGGGCTCTTTGCAGCATGTTTTTCATAGCGATGCCCAAGGCCTCCATACCAATGGTAACGCAGCCGCTGTCATCTATTTTTCCTTCCCGTAGCGCCTTATCGTATTGCGCTCTTAACACCAGAATAACCGCGACTTCCTGCTGGGATAGTCTGGCCCGCAGTCCACTATTAAAAGGTTGATCAACTTCATCTTGCTCGCCCGGTATTTCAGCCCCCGGCGGGTAAGCTCTGACGTACTGAAACTGTTGATCGTGCGACAAACGAATACCGATCACGCTTAAATAGTCTCTTATTAATGCTTCGACACGTATAAATCGATCATAGAGCGCTTGCTCGACCTGGCTTTCATCTCGACAAATAATCGTAAAATCGAGCAAACGCAGGACAACCTCACCAAACTCGGCCAAACTCAGCCCTTCTCGGGTTAATTCATTTTCTAATGCTTGTGCGACAATCATCTAAGTTCCTAAACCCTGTAACACGCGGTACAGATATCAATCATTTTTGTATTGGCCAAATGCCCTGCAGACATTTGCGAGAGCAAAGGCTTTTTACGTTTTTAGCTCGATAATAAAACCATCAGACTGCATATACTCACCTTCAACCCTTTCCTGTAGTGGCTCGACACTAAATGAAAACTCACTGGAGAGGTTTGAAACAGCCCCCAACTCTATGGCATGTGAGGCGGCCAGTAAGTCTGTTGCGACCGCTATAGGCAAGTCTTTGGTATTAATTTTGTTGCCGCTCCCCAACGCTTTGATCAAATACTGGCGAGTATTTTCATCATTAATAACGAACGCTGTATCAAGCGCCTGCTGCACGTATAACTCCCGGCGGGCGCTTTCATCAACGTGTATGTCATCCATAACTTCGGTTTCAACATGGCGATGCGCGCGCCCTTCTCTTAAGGTAGTGGCTGCCGGATCAATTAACCCGAGATGCAGATTGGCTAAAATATCCCCCGCCCGGTTTAGGCGACTTTGCTGTATATCTTCTGGCAGCTGATTAAGCTCCTGACACACCTGAACAACATCATTATGTTTCTGGCTAGCCAGATAAGACATCTGACGAATAATAATATCGGCCCGGCGGGTAAAGTTTCGTAGAGCCGAGCGCAATGCCGGGATCATTACTTCGCAAGCGTTGGTTAATCGCGTATCAATGTGATCGAGAATCATCCAGAGTAAAGATTGTCCAGCACGCACCTGATCAGGAAGTAACAGACGCAATTTGCGCTCACTTTCTGCCTTTTTATCTTTCGGCCAATGACGTATTTTTTCGATTAACCCATGAATATCTTCACGATGACGTTCAACCGAATCAGCCGATAGCCTGACGGATAAATCAGGTTGAAAACGTTTATCCATAAAATCAAAAAACTCGTCACTCGCCCGTTGAATCAGCGCCTGAACCTCGACCTCTTGCACTAACTGCCGTTTGCGGTCTTCCAGCTCCGTGATGATATCGGTGAAGTCACTGACGATTCGTTCAGAAAACTCGTATGCATCCAGTAAATCATGCACTTCTCCATCACTTAAAAAGGCGCGCAATGCGTTTTTGGTATTTCGGGTGTTCCTATGACGGGTTCTTACCGAGCCGCCACTTAATTCAACAAATGGCTGTGTAAACAGTCTCCCCAGCCGCGTAAATTGATAGTTAGACTGCAAGGCAACATCATCGACCTGCACCTCAAGCCACGCATGCTCTATTAATAGGTTAAGTATCCAGTTGCCGCGTTCGCGATCTGTTTTAATTCGGCCCTCCCCCTCAGCTGTCGGCTCTAAGGCTTCAAGCTCTGGTGCACGGGTGAGTGCCTCTAATAATATTTCGAGCATCTGCTCGCGCTTCAGAGCGTGACCATAATCTGCCATGCTGCTGAACATTCGCAGATAGAGCAGGCGTAAACACTCGACAATAATTTCCCGATATTTACTGGTTAACGGTCTGAAAAAATGAGGTCTGTCTTGTGTAAAAAACATGGATAGGATTTCTTTATAGTTATCGAGCCACAAGTCGTGTGATTATCTCAGGTGTCGACTGTCAGTAAAAGGCTTGTATCGTTTTTCGCAATAAAGGTGTCGTGTTGGAATGGCAATTACTTAAAGCAACTTCTATTGATCAAATAATATCCATAACGACCTCATTGGGGCTAAAAAAAAGAAGCCCGCGAGGGGCTTCTTTTACGTTGCATTGCTAACCTTGGCTTTGCTTTATTTTGTTAATTCCAGCAACAGTTTATTCAAACGGCTGACATAACTTCCTGGATCTTTCAGGTGCTCACCGCCAGCCAGACTTGCCTGGTCGAACAGCACCAAAGCCAGATCGTTGAAACGCTCATCATTTTGCTCGTCATTCAAGCGCTGCACCAGCGGGTGTGATGGATTAAGCTCAAAAGTTGGCTTCGCATCTGGCAGTTTTTGTCCAGCAGCTTCCATAATCTGGCGCATTTGAATGCCCATATCGAACTGGCCAACCACCAAACAAGCCGGAGAATCCGTCAAGCGATTAGTAATACGCACATCTTCAACCTTCTCGGAAAGCAATTCTTTCAATTGCTTCAACAGGCTCTCGTATTTTTTGCTGGCTTCTTCTACTTCTTTCTTGTCTGCTTCATCTTCAACCTTACCAAGGTCAAGCTCGCCTTTAGCAACGTTCACGAACTGCTTGCCGTCGAACTCGGTCAGATGGCTCATTAACCACTCGTCAACGCGATCATACATCACGATAACTTCGATGCCTTTCTTACGGAACACTTCCATATGTGGGCTGCTTGCACCAGCGGTATAGCTTTCGGCAGTGATGTAATAGATCTTGTCCTGGCCCTCTTTCATGCGTGAGACGTAGTCTTCCAACGACTGGTTTTGATCTGACTTTCCAGTATGTGTTGTGGCAAAACGGAACAGCTTGGCAATCTTATCTTTGTTGGCATAATCTTCAGCCGGACCTTCTTTTAACACCTGACCAAAGTTTGCCCAAAACTTGCTGTAGTCATCACCTTCGCTCTTCGACAGCTTCGAAAGCATATCTAGTACGCGCTTAGACAATGCACCGCGCATGCTTTCTACGCTCTTGTCGTTCTGTAAAATCTCGCGGGAAACGTTCAGCGAGAGATCGTTTGAATCGACCACACCTTTTATAAAGCGCAAGTACAATGGCAAGAACTGCTCGGCTTCATCCATGATGAATACACGCTGTACGTATAGCTTTAAGCCGCGTGGTGCTTCACGATTGTACAGATCAAACGGGGGTTTTGACGGTACATACAACAAGCTGGTGTACTCTAACTTACCTTCCACCTTGTTATGTGACCAGGACAGCGGGTCTTGGAAATCATGAGCAATATGCTTATAGAACTCTTTGTAATCTTCATCTTTCAATTCATTGCGTGGCACAGTCCACAAAGCAGTTGCTTCGTTAACAGCTTCGTATTCTGGTTCGGCTGGCTCGGCTTTTTCTTCGCCTTCTTCAGCTGGCATCGGCTCAGCCTTCATTACAACCGGGAACGAAATATGATCAGAGTATTTTTTGATCAGGCTGCGTAATCTCCAGCTGTCAGCAAACTCTTTATCCTCTGCTTTCAGATGCAAGGTAATCGCTGTACCGCGGTCAGTTTTCTCAAGGGTTTCGATAGTGAATTCGCCATCGCCCTTAGACACCCAACGCACACCTTCGGACGTTGGCGCACCAGCTTTACGGGTAACAACAGAAACTTCATCGGCTACGATAAATCCAGAATAGAATCCAACTCCAAACTGGCCAATCAGCTTGGAGTCTTTTTTCTGATCACCGGTTAAGTTTTTAAGGAAATCTGCTGTTCCGGATTTTGCGATGGTACCCAGGTTCTCGATAACTTCATCGCGCGTCATGCCAATGCCGTTATCAGAAATAGTTATCGTGCCTTTCTCTTTATCAAAATCGATTTTAATTTTTAAATCAGAATCGCCTTCGTAAACAGTGTCATCAGCCAGTGCCGCAAAACGCAGCTTATCTTCCGCGTCGGAGGCGTTGGAAATCAGCTCCCGCATAAAAATCTCTTTGTTACTGTACAAAGAGTGAATCATCAGATGTAAAAGCTGTTTTACTTCAGTCTGGAACCCTAACGTTTCTTTTTTTGCTTCAACTGACATATTTACTATTTCTCCTGTTGGAATTAGCTCAGCCCTGCACGGCAAATCACCGTACGGGTTTTATCACATGACTATTGGAATCCGTTTTGGACACAACGTGGCCGTTGTCTATCAAGGTGGGGGCAATGATTTTTTTTTCAAGGATATTTTTTCAGCTGCAAATCAAACTCATAGCTTGATGATACTCAATTGAATAAGCGTGCCCGTCACCAAAGACGAACACGCTGTAAAATCACTCTTGTAACTTTCTTAATTTCTCCGCATACATTTGCGCGCCACTAAGGTTTCCCTCATCTCGGTTAAAGGCCGCTAAAGCTGCCAGAATATCCACGTTGCCCGAAAATCTATTATGGGCCCCTTGTAATATCAGAATGGCTTGTTTCGTCTGCCCAGTTGAGTTTAACGCGACAGCGTAAACATAGATAAATTGCGGGTCATCCACGGCATTTTCAGCTGCAAACTTTAGATGCGTTAACGCAGAGTCCAGCTTGGATTTTCTTACCAGTAATAATCCTAGCGCATGATGTGCCGCCGCACTGTTGGGCACAACAACGATAGCCTGTCGCAAGATTGCTTCTGATTCCTTTTCCCTAGCCAAAGCACGGTAGAAGTCCGCCAGATTAATATAGGCGGGTATATAAACTGGGCTAAGCTCAATTGCAGTTTTATAAGCAGCCTCAGCTTCTATAATTTGTCCGCGCGCCGTATAAAAGTTACCAAGATTGGTTTGTGCTTCCGGGCGCTCGGCATTGGCCAGTTGCGAAACAACGAACGCTTGCATCGCATCATCCAGCACCTTCTGCTGCGTCGCCGGCAGTTGGCCCGGCGGTATGGGAGACAACACCCGAGCCGATTCAATACGCACTGCACGAATAGGGTCAGTCAGCATTGGAAAAATAAACTGCGCACTATAATTAAGCGGTACAAGCGCTAATGCCTGCACGGACGCTACGCGAACTGCAGGGTCGTCCGCCTGCAACCCTGCGGCAACAACATCAATCGAACTCGCATTCAAGTAAGGGCCAATCTCTGTCAGCGCGGTGGCTTTAGCTATGTTGGCAGTGTCTGTAAGACGAATAAAATCAGCCAGTGTTTTACCTGCCCCAGCACTTTGTTTGCGGCCTGCCTGCAATACTTCCGCATAATTCTGAAAGCCTGCAGGTTGTTTGCCCAGCCACTTTGATAGAGCCGAAGAGGCCCACACGGCAGATTTATCCTGATGGCAATTGTTACACGCATTAGGCGTGCCGATTTTTTCCGTCAAATCTGGCCGGGGAATACGAATACTATGGTCATGACGAGGATCGACGACCATATAGTTTTTGGGTGGCATATGACATTCTGCGCAACTCGCTCCCGCTGATCCGGACGCATGGAAGTGATGCGACGGAGCGTCATACTTTTTTGCCTGGTGGCACTGCAGACAAACGCCATTGCCTTCTGCGCGCAGAGACATTGAATGAGGCTCATGGCAATCGCTGCAAGTCACGCCAGCCTGAAACATTTTACTCTGCACAAAAGAGCCGTAAACGTACACCTCATCATTTATTTGACCATCAGGATGATATAACGGCGACTCTAAGAGACTAGGTAAATAATGGTCAAGCAGCGGCTCGCCATGGATATACTGTTTGCTGATCGCGCTGCGTCTTGAATGACACCGAGCACACATATCGATCTCTTTGTTTGCACTGGCTGTGCCGCTGCGTTGAACTTTTCCTGTCGCCGCATCCAATGACCATTTGCTATGTTTGCGGTCATCCAATGAAATCACCAAACCTGCGTTTTCGCTATGCGCTTCCCAACCAGCGGCTTTGTTGACCCAGTTAAGATGTCCTGCTCCGGGTCCATGGCAAGCCTCGCAGGAAACATTGATTTCCGACCAGGTACTGGCAAACGTTTTTGTGCTGGCGTTGTAGTTCTTTTGCAGATTCGTCGAGTGACAATCAGCGCACATATTGTTCCAGTTCTGACTGAGCCTGGTCCAATGCAACTCATCATCTGCCGCTATTTTTTCATCCGGGTACAGATGAAACCAGCGTTGGCCGCCATCCGAGTGCGGCCTGGCATCCCAGGCTACACTGAGCGCCTGCATTCGACCTCCGGGAAACTCAATCAAATACTGCTGTAATGGATATACGCCAAACGTATACTTGATCTCGAAAGTTTCCAGCGCTCCGGTCTCCCCCTCTGTTTTAACGAAGTACTTACCATCGGCTTTGAAGAAAAAACTTGTTACCCCAAAATGCGACAGGCTGGTGTCGGCAAAGTCACCCAGGACCGTTTTATCGTTCGCTTCTTGCATGGCTTTGTCGTGGTGCGACCCTTGCCAGTCGCTGTACTGTTTTATGTGGCAACCCCGGCAAACTTCAGCGCCAACATAGCCCTCGTTGGCAAGCTCCACAGCAAATGCGGACAGAGACAAACTTAGTGCAGCAAAGATAAAAATCAGTCGTCGCGGGAAAGCAGCTTTTTTAATCAAAAGAGGTTACTCAAAATAGTGTTATTAAATGTTAGGCAAACCAATGCCGGGTGCGATTGGCAAAATACACCAATGACAACATGACCGGTACTTCCACCAGCACACCAACTACTGTTGCCAAGGCTGCACCAGAGTGTAACCCAAAAAGCGATATTGCTACGGCAACGGCTAACTCAAAAAAGTTAGAAGTGCCTATCATACATGCGGGGGCCGCGATGTTATGCGGTAATTTCAATGCTTTCGCCGCACCATAGGCAATCGCGAAAATACCATAGGTTTGTAACAACAGGGGTATCGCAATGAGCACGATTGTTTGCGGCTGCGCCAGAATTGTTTCAGCCTGAAAACCAAAAAGCAGTAGAACCGTACCTAACAATCCGACCACAGACCACGGTTTGAGAGACCTCACCAACGAGTTTAAACGCTTATGGGTCACATCATTGACATCAATAACTTTACGGGTAATAACACCAGCCATCAGCGGCAAGACAACATAAAGAATCACCGATAACACCAGTGTTTCCCAAGGCACCTGAATATCGCTCATGCCCAGCAACAAGGCGGTGATAGGCGCAAATGCAAACACCATAATGATATCGTTTACCGACACCTGCACAAGCGTATAGTTGGCATCACCTTTGGTTAGCTGACTCCAGACAAACACCATCGCCGTACAAGGGGCGACGCCCAGCAAAATCATTCCGGCGATATACTCATTAGCACTCTGGGGGTCTACCCAGCCCGCAAAAAAAACTTTAAAAAACAACCACCCCAAAGCCGCCATGGTAAACGGCTTAATCAACCAGTTAATGACCAGCGTAAGCACGATACCTTTCGGTTTTTTACCCACATCTTTAATTGAGGCAAAATCGATCTGTACCATCATCGGGTAAATCATTATCCATATAAGCACGGCTACCACCAGATTGACATGCGCCCACTCAAGACCGGCAATGTACGCAAAAACACCCGGCATCGCACTTCCCAGTGAAACACCCAAAACTATGCAAATGCCAACCCATACGGACAGGTAACGCTCAAATATACCCATACTGTTTAACCTTTTTCTTGTGTGAAGATCATTACTTAATGTGCGGGATAGTAAACCATGTCTAACGTAAAAATCTGATCCAGCGCCAAAAACGTAACATATCCAGCAGCGCACCTGCCACATAAGTGAGGGCCGCTGCTTTTAAAACTTGACGTACAGCGGGAAGGTCTCGTTCAGCCAAATAGTCTCCCTGCTCAAGTATTGGCAGTGCCTTGCCAAAGCTGGCATCCCACTCCACGGGCAAAGTGGTTAGATGAAACAGCAGCCGGATAGACAGTACACCTATGGCAACGACCGCCACAAACAACATGATCTGAGGCACACGAGCCAGCATCGCTATTACAGGCACCAGCATAAGTATCCATGAGCCAACCCGCTCTATTTGTGCCAGTAATGGATAGTATTGATTACGCCAAAGCATTAACGGCTCTTGTCGATGATGTTGGATGGCGTGCCCAACCTCATGGGCAGCAACGGCGACAGCGGTAAGCGACCTGCCATCATAATTTGTTGGGCTTAAGCGAACCATCTTCGCACCAGGATCAAAGTGGTCGCCGTTTTCTTCTCCTTTTTCAACCCCGACACCGGTCAGCTGAAACCGATCAATAAAGTGACGGGCAAGCTCGGCGCCGGTTCCTGGCAAACTTTGCAGGGTAACTGCATATTTTTTCGACACATGTCGTATCCACCAATGTGGACCATAGATAACAAGCACAACCAAGACGATCAGCAATAACGCTAAAATAACCATAACTATCTTAAAACCTGAAAAACTTAATTAACATTATGTAAGTTTGTACCAATTACGCCTTTTGGCTGATGAGACTACGCCCCCCTTGCCCGTACTATGAATCCATCGAGTTAAGAATTCAAACACAGGCCGTTTGTATTTAAATGACTCTCCTTTGAAATTTTGTTTGTCCCTGACTAACTATTGGCAACGAGAACACTATCCCTAAAAACGATAAGGTTCAGTTGCCTTTTTTTATGGGCGAGAAAAAAGAAGTGTGGTTGGTTAAGGCTGATAGGGGTGTTGGGCAGGTATTTTTATCGTCACTCGCACCCCCTCACCCTCTGCACCTTGAAAATCAATTTCCCCCAATAGCTTTTGCACTACCAGGTTATAGACGATCGACATACCCAGCCCCGATCCGCCGCCAGCCCGATTGGTCGTGAAGAATGGCTCGAACACTCGCTGCCGAATCGCCGCACTCATACCTTTGCCGTTATCCTGGTAATGCAGAATAAAGTAGTCGCCTTCCAGACAACCATGCACTGATATTTCGTTCTGCCCAGTTTCATCGAATGCGTGCATACAACTGTTGGCAACCAGGTTGGTGATGATTTGCGACAACGCACCAGGATAAGATTGCAGCCGGGCATCATCAGGAATGTTCAGCGATACCCGGGCGTTTTTTTGTTTATATATCGGATGCAAACTGGACACTAAACGTTTTAGGTGTGCAGCGGGTGAAAACCCCTCTAATACATCCGACCCTTGATCGACCGCTGTTTGTTTAAAATCACTCACCAGGCGTGCGGCCCGATCCATATTCGTGTGTAATAATATTGACGCGCCCCGGTAGTTGCGCAGAAATGCCAGAAATACATCCTCATCCAGCAACCCTGCGTGGTACTGCTTTTCAAGTTGTTGCACCAACTCATCAATGTGTGAAACAGAGGTAATTGCCACCCCCAGAGGGGTGTTCACTTCATGTGCCACACCGGCCACTAATGACCCAAGAGCCGCCATTTTTTCAGACTCAACCAAATGCTTCTGGGCTTTTTGCAAATCAGACAACGCTTTTTGCAGTTCCGCCGTCCGGGCCTGAATTTTCTCTTCCAACTGGCTGTTGGCGTGCTGCAGTGCAATTTCAAATTCCCGGCACTCTGCGGCACTCACTGCCCGCCCATACAGATCAGACAAAGAACCGGCAAATGTCACTTCATCGTCTGTCCACTCTCGCGCTAAACCTGTGTGTTCAGAGCAGATGATGCCGATCATTTCCCCTCTGTGCCTGATGGGGGTATCCAGCATGGACGTAATTCCTAATGGATTTAGATAAACATCGACAAACTCACCAGTAGAAGGGTCAGTTAAGGCGTTATCAGCCCTAATGTTTCTTTCGCCGTCGAGGGCTTTAAAATATTTTGGGAAGTCTTTGCGCGTGAGCACAATATCATCAATTTCTGTCTTGGTGCCAAAGTCAAACAGCAACTGGCAACGAATGGATTTTCGCTCATCATCAAACAACCAGATTCCCGCCCTTTGCACGCCTAATCCCTCAATGACTGAGCTTAGAATTAAGCGGGCCGCACGATCGAGATTTCCTTCGTCAATAAAGGAAGACTTAGAAACCGCGAGCAAAATATACTCTAAATTGGCCTGCATAGACGTGTGCTCCAGTGGGCGGTATGGCTTAATCCGGGTATTTGGCCCGCAACTGCATAATCTTGTCGAAGTGTTCTATTGCCAGATCACAAATTTCGGGGTCAAAATGCGTGCCGCGCTGACTTTGCATAAATGCCTTAATGTCATCGCCTGCCCATTTTTCTTTGTAAGAACGTTTCGACCCTAAAGCATCAATTACGTCTGCCACGGCCATAATTCTGCCTTCTATCGGAATGGCTTCACCCCGCAACTTGTTAGGGTAACCCGAACCATCCCACTTCTCGTGATGATAAAACGCTATATTGGCACCAACCCGTGCTAACACCCGCTTAGAACTGCGCAATAACTCATAACCCAGCTCGGCATGAGTTTGCATGGTGCTCCATTCGTTGCTGTCGAGTTTGCCGGGCTTATGCAAAATATGCTCAGGAATACCAATTTTGCCGATATCATGTAAAGGTGCCGCATATTTAATCGCCTGCACAAACGGCTCTTCAAGGTGTAGCTCACGTGCGAGCAATTCACAGATCAACGCCACCCGGCGTACGTGCGAGCCTGTTTCTTTACTGCGCTGTTCAATTGCATCGCCTAATACATACATGAGCTCTTTTTGGGTTTCTTCGATGTCTTCTTTTACTGCAAGATTTTCGAACGTCAGCGCAACATTCGTCGAAAAAATATCCAGCATATTCTTTTTAAAGCTGTCTAAAGGCTCATCAAAAGAAACGTAAAGCACATTGGCGGTATTGGACCCCGTTGTCACGTAAGAAATATACGTATCGTCTGAATGAATACTTTTTTTGCTCATTAGCACCGAGCGCATTTGATTACAAATATTCTCGGGGACAAAATCACATTCTAGATTAGATGACAGCTGCACGAAATCACCGGTAGCTGCCAGTACATTTAACTCTGTATCATGAAGAATATTCTCATTCGAAAACGCCACATAAATCGCAGAACTATCCAATTGCAACAAGGTGGTAATTTCTTCCAGCACCGCAGAACCAAACTTGTAGAGAGTTTTACTCTTAAGCACCTCAGCGGTGGATTTCACCACTTTTTCCAGGCTGACTTTACTAAACTCAATGGTTTGAATGTCTCTATAAGAGCGAATCGCAGCGTAGGTGGTAGTTTTTAATCGGGTAGAGGTAAGTTCTGTTTTGTTTTTATAGTCATTGATGTCGTAATCACGAATCACGCTTTCTTCCGGCGCCTGACCAGGCTGCCCCGTGCGCAGTATTAACCTCGTACATTGGTTCTTTTTTTCTTCCCGTATCCAGCGAATTAAATCAAGACCGGCATTGTCGCTCTCCATCACGACATCGACGAAGGCGATAGCAATATCGTCATGAGCCTCGAAAAGCGCTCGCCCTTCTGCACCGGAGATGGCTTTCAGAAACGTGACACCACGGCCATCTACTTTTAAATCCTTCAGCACCATTTCGCTAATCGTGAGAACATCTTCGTCATCATCAATAACCGCAATCTTCCAAGGCTCTTTCTGAACTCTGGCGACAGTTACCGCATCTTTGACGGTATTTAAAGACTTGGAAAAAAGACTGTTGCTCACTAACCACCCACCGATTTAAATTTAGATCACCTTGGTCGCCTGTCATGGTCGACTTACAGAACACTGTTTAATCAAGTATTGTCAAAGAGCCCCGATTAATCAAAAATGAAATGCGCCCTTGCGGTAGCGATTGGTTTCTCTCGCGATTGCTGCCACGCGTTAATGATAACGTTGGCAACCCGATTTCCCTGTCTGGTGAGCTTGCATTCAACGTATGAATCTTTCAGTTTGCCTGCGCGTAAATAGTCGATAGAAAAGTCAACAATTCGGGGAAGTTTAGGGGTTGGCTGAAACATCGCCAAATACAATGCAGCAGATATTTCCATAAACCCACCGATAACACCGCCATGTATCGCCGGTAATATAGGGTTACCAATATTGCTCGCTTTTTTCGGCAACTTAAAAATCACATCGTCGCCAAACCTTTCACATTGCACGCCGATAGTTTGGGCGTAAGGGATTAACCCGATAAAGTCCGAGTAGTCACCAGTCTGGTGGGCATTGGTGACGATTTCTCGCAGATGCAGATCGCCGCGTTGTACAGGGGCTGGTGAAACATGCCCTACCGATTGACTAGCAGATGATGCGGCGTCAGGTTCATTACTCACCAAATGGTAAAAATCATCAGGCATGCTCTCTCTGCCGATCCGCATAAAGGTAGCAACGCAGTGTGCAATGTTTTTTTCTTCAATTTTGCCGTCTTGGTTGGTCAACTGCTGGTAGGCTTCGCATCGCGTAAAAATAATATTTTCTGTGACCCGGTATGCGTAGGCTCTGGCGTAGACTGAATGACCTGGTTCAGCGGGCCGCATGTAGTCCACGCGCAAATCAAGCGTTGGACAAAGTTCAAAATCGGGCAAGGCACAGAGTATGACGGTGCCCGAAGCAGTATCCATAAGCGTGGTTATACCGCCGCCATGGATCACACCCGTTTCAGGATTACCTACGATCTTTTGGCTGTAGGGAAGCTCAAGTACCAATCTGTTTTTTGTAGCAAAGATTGGATGAATTCCTAGCTCGCCGCATTGCGCCAACGAGCCAATAAAGCGTTGCGACATTCCCAGCAAACGATTATCGATGGCTTCACCATCCAACTCACTTGCCTGAAAAACACCGTCGTTCAACTTTGTCATATACGTTTCCTGATTTTAATGAACCTGACCAGGGAAGAAATACAGTATTCCTCCCCTATTTGCTTGTTATCTGTCTTCAAACACTTTTCCAGATCGCAACCCTTTAAGCGCCCGTGAGGAGAACTCCCGATGATATAAAATCATCACGACGGCAATTGACACAATGATAAAAAGTATCGGGTGTACAAACCACGCCAGTACCGCTAATGCAAAATAATACGACCTCAAGCCAAGGTTAAAGGCATCACCCGCCAGATTGGCAACTCTGGCAGCGCTACAGGCAAAGGCCTCTCTTGCTGCCGGGCTAACTTTTGGCTCATCTACCAAGGGTGCACTACCAATAAGCACCGCACAAAAATTGTATTGACGCATCGCCCAGGTAAACTTGAAAAACGCGTACACAAAAACGACCAACAATAGGCCAAACTTGATTTCCCACATCATGCGATCATTATGTACGGCAAAAGGCACATCGTTGAATAACTCAATAGCACGATCGGTATACCCCAGCGCGGTGAGGATACCAGCCATTATTAACAGGCTGCTGGACGCGAAAAAAGCGCCATTACGCTCCAGGTTACCAATGACGGATGTGTCAGATATTCGGTTCTCTCGTTTTAGCAGACGCCGCATCCAATCTTCACGGTATAAATCCAGCGTATTAGAAATACAGGGCTTCGTCTTCGCTGCTCTGGCAGCATAAAATCCGTAGCCTTTCCAACTCATTACAAAAATAACGAAGGCGATATAATCCCAAATAAAAGACTGCATCATGAGTCGCGCGATTTCCCTAATATTAACAATGTGTGGCACAAGAAGGTTTTAATTACGGCCCGGCTAAAGTACATTTTAGCCCGCGGGTTCAAGTATAACGAAGAAACAGGTAAAAACATGCTCAAGGCAAAACTTAAGATTCTCATTTTCATTCAGCTTTTAAGTATGATCTGGCTTAGCGGCTGCTCAGTAAACCCGGTCACCGGCGAAAAACAGCTGATGATCGTTTCTGAAAGCGAAGAATTTCAGATTGGCCGCGAGCAATATGTGCCCGCACAACAATCGCAGGGTGGTCAATACTACCTCGATCCTGAACTTACATTGTATGTGCGCCAAGTTGGACAAAAACTGGCGAAGGTCAGTGATCGCCCTGACCTTCCCTACGAATTCGTCGTCCTCAATAATTCTGTGCCCAATGCCTGGGCGTTACCTTCAGGTAAAATCGCCATTAACCGCGGCCTTTTAGTACAGTTGCAAGACGAATCACAACTGGCAGCCGTGCTAGGGCATGAAATTGTCCATGCAGCCGCCCGACACAGCGCCCAACGCATGCAGCAAGGCATGTTGACCAGTGCTGCCATTGCCGGACTGGGTATCGCTCTGCACGGTCAGGAATATAATGAATTGATACTGGGCGGTGCAGCCCTGGGAGCTAATTTAGCGGTTGCCAAATACGGACGTGATGATGAGCTGGAATCTGATCACTTTGGCATGAAGTACATGTCCAAGCTGGGCTACGATCTTAACGGGGCGGTAGAGCTACAGCAACTTTTCGTGAAAATGTCAGAAGGGCAAGATTCCGGTTGGGTGCAAGGGCTATTTGCATCCCACCCGCCATCCCCAGAGCGGGTAGAGAAAAACATTCAAACCGGCCAAAAATTTAAATCCGGAACCTTTCGCGGACGTAAGGAATTTGATCAGGCCATGCGTTACCTGCGATCAAAAATGCCTGCCTATGAGTCTTATGATGCGGCCATGCAGTTAGCAACAAAAAAAGACATGGCCGGCGCGCTGGCAAAGCTAAACGCCAGCATTAAGATCGAGCCAAACGAAGCGATGTTTTACGCCTTACGCGGTGATATCTTTAAAAAACAGGGCAATGAGCGCCTCGCCCTTGCCGAGTATGACAAGGCTGTTGCACTCTACCCTGAGCTTTTCTCTAGTTATTTAAAACGGGGCGAAACAAACCAGCTGCTAGGCAACGTCAAACAGGCGCAGGCAGACTTCGCCAAAAGTAACGCCCTTCTCCCTACATCGATGGCAACCGTAGGTCTGGGTGAACTGGCTCTGACATCCGGCAATAAGAAACAGGCGAGCATGTATTTTTCACAGGCAGCGCCATCAGGGGGCAATTACGGAAAACAAGCAAGAGATCAGCTTGCCCGGATAGAACTCCCTGACAACCCACAAAAATATCTCACCGTAAAACACGCATTAAATCGTGATGGTGTCGTCGTGGCGATTATCGAAAACAGAGCGCCGATCGACGCGATCGCCATAGAAGTTGAAACAATCGTTTTTAACCCGGCCGGAGAAATCGTAGAAAGAAAGCGATGGCTGTCAGAAGTGCCAACCGCAGCAGGTAAACAAAGCACACCGTTAAAAGACCCCATAGCAAACCCTTTGGAGGCAGGCTTTAATGTGCGCGGCCAGGTGATCAAGGCGCGAGCTAAATAGTTTTTAGAGAGCGCGGTTATCAACACAGATGCAAACCAACGAATGGGAAGATTAATCTTACTTCCCATTTTCTAACCAATAATGGCTACTCTGACAAAAGCAGCTCTTGCGTAGGCAACGTCACACCTTCTTCTGGCAATATAAACGCATTAAGATAGGGCTTTACTTTGTTGTAACTATCTTTAGGGTACTCTTGCATAAAACAATGCCCACCTGCCACTTGCTCTGTGCGTACGCGTTTATTGTGGTTGACGATTTTTTTAGCTGCCGTACGCACAAAGGGATAGGTATCTGCACCGTAGAGCATCACCGCCGGCAACGGTAAGCGTTTAAGACTCGACCAAAGCTTGCGTGGAAAAGACGCAAATATTGCCGCTTCCATTTCTGGTGCGCATTTTAGCCCTACACCTTCCGGGGTATCTTTTAACGCAAACTCGACATAAGCTTCCATTGCATCAGGATGCCAGGTTTTAAACAAGCCTTTACCGCAAAGACTGGCGAACGCGGTTTCTCTGTCTGTCCAGGTACGTGTTCGCTTTAACGTTATTTTCGACAGGGACGAAATGCTTCCCAAACCAAAAAACTCTGAGAGCGACATGACGCCTAGCATAGGTGGCGTAAAAAATACCGGGTCTAATAAAATCAGCTTCTGAAAATCAATATTCTCTTTTTTACATAAATTTTCATCAGCCAGCATCAATGATGAAACAACACCACCAAAACTGTGCCCCATGGCAATTTTGGTTACGTCTTGCCAAAGGTGCTGAAAGCTGTTCCACACTTCTGCTGTGTGCAACGCATGGCGATTCCAGCCCCAGAATGGCTCTGTTGTCTCGCTATCACCTTGCCCTTGAACACAACTAATAAACAAATCAAAATGTTCTGCAAACAGCTTCAGAAATGGCCAATAAGACAAACCTGAGAAGCCGTTGCCATGAAGAAAGTGAATCACTGGTTTGCCACTGGGTACAGAATGATGACCACGTAAAACCGTGTTGCCCACTTTCTTTTCCCAAGGAATTAGCTCTTCAATATCAAACATATGTCAATTTCCAGACAGCAACCGGCTGCCTTTAACAGAGTCCACAAGGCTCGTCACCGCGAGGAGAGAAACCAGGACGAATTAGTTTTCATCATGCTTGGTTGAAGCATACAATCTTTTCCTGAATTCTGCCAAAACAGTGTTTCTAAAGTCATCGGGTAACATTTCAGTCAAATGCAGCAATTCTTTAGCCGGTAATGACGGGTATAAATGCTGGCGGATATAATGAACGAACTTAAGCGTTCGAAAACCATCGAACCACGTATGCAGTTGCGAGATAAACGCCTCACTTCCGCCAGACTGACGCAGGCAATGCCGAAGGGCTTCATACCAGCCACTTTCTTCACCCCAGCCTCTCAACACTTGCTGCTCTTTCGCGGTTAACTTTGTGAAGTCTCCCCCAGGCGAGTCCTCTGCAATAATCGTTACAACATCATCCAAACAGCGCCACCAGTTGGCATCGACCGCGCTGCCCTTTGCAACACCAGGCCAGGCACGATGCATTGTTAATAGCCATACTCGCAACAGCACAAATATTCTCGGATGGTAAAAGAGGTAATCATCAACCGGGTGAGTCTGCATAAGAATTTTCGTAATCGCAGGCCCGGTACCAAAGGGCACACGGTGACTCTCTCGGGCTTCAAGCGCTATCACACACTTATCCAATGGTAAAATACCAGATGTAATCTTGCTAGCTGGAAAAGCCGTAGCGGTTCTGGAAGGCTCCATGCTGGTCGTTAGTTTTAACTTGCACAGCTTATTCAACAGGTAAAAATCCTCACCACCTGCCCGCTTCGGAAACCCGCGGACCTGGGCGTAGGCGACAAGGTGGAATGCCAGACAACTGCCAATGGTGGCGAACGCATAGGGTGAGCCACACCATGCCAGCGCATCAACGTAATACCGAAGCGAAAGATCATACAGATTAGCCGCGTCGTGCAGTCGATTGTCGATGCAAACGTGATTGAACCCAAACACTGCACCAGCAAATGGCGGAACCTTTTGATCCAATGATTTTAGCGTATCGAAGTAATCAGCCGGTAATTTTGCATCGGCATCTGTGCTACCCAGCCAGCCATTAATTAAAAATCCTTGATCAAATAGCTTAAGGGCCAAATCAGCCCCTATTTTTCTTGCTAGCCCGACACCCTGCTTTGCAGGTATACGGGCGACATTCACCCTATCAACCAACATCAAGCCATGGCAACTATTGGGTACTGTATGCAAAGAAACCTTACCGACCTGCGACTTATCCGTTTTAACTTGTTGCGCATCTGCTAACTGCAAAGTAGCACCAGGCAAAGGCGGGTATGACGCCAACGCCCTATATAATTCCTGAGTCGTTTTTATCGCTGATGGTGTCGCGTTGTCCGGTGCGTTTACGACAACAATGAACAACACGCGATATGACGCGTTATGAGCAAGGATGCTCTTTACCTTAGCTACGGCTTCATCATAACAAGGCAATATTAAAGCAATATCAAACGAAGATTCTTTCAGGATAAATGTGGTAGCACTGGCTTCCGGTTCGGCGTAATCCGCAAGATATTTCGCAATAACCCTGGATGCTTTATCAGTAATCATTTTTTTACCTTTGCCATGCTTCATTGCGGATAACGCTATGGATAAGTGTTATTCATTCACATTGCTCATCAACCGGAGCGTGCCACACTCGCGGTTTAATCGACATTATACTTGCTAAGCATTCAGTTTTTATTGATGATCCCTCTGACGATAGCGAGCTAAGCTAACGCACCGAAGGACAGTAAACACTACAACAATGGAGAAAAACCATGAACCGAAGATCTCTTCTCATTGGCGGCGCGGCATCTGTCGCGGCAGTATTGGTTAGCAAGAATGCAACGGCATCCACCGCACCAACGATGGCTGGCGGCGTATATTATACCGCTCAAAACCCAGGCCGATGGGCGAAAAAAGCCGCAGGTCATGCACCGGTTATAGAGGCCAAATCTGATGGTGGCAGCACAACGCTGCAAGTTGTCACCGGCCACGAAATGAAAGGTTACGAACATTACATCATTAAACACATGATTTTAGACGCAAATTATCAATTTGTTGCCGAACATTTTTTCAACCCTGAAAAAGACAATGCACCGATATCATCCTTTAATCTGGGTGACAAGAAGGGAACCTTCTATGCGCTAAGCGTGTGCAACCTGCATGATACATGGATGAGTTCAATCACAATCTAAGCATCCAAATAATCTGGTTTTATAGGATGGACGCCTGAATCCGGCGTCCATCCTGCATCTTTCGCGTTTTTTGCAACAGCCTTGAACGTTCGTTATACCTCTCTCAGCACTCTTCCCGGAGGAACCTTTAAGACGGCCCTTACCTGGCCTACCCCCACAAATGTAATCACAATGGCGCCCACAGAGGCGAGCGAAAGCCCGGCAAACAGGTGCAGTGATAAAGGCGAGGAAAACAACACATACATCGCTCCATTTACGATAGCCTCTGCACCAAGATAGGCGGTAACTGCAGCCGAGCCACCCAGCAGAATAAATTCACTCCACTGTGTTTTTAGTACCATCGACCGGCTTCCACCTAAAGCGCGAACGATTGCCACTTGCTGCCCCCTGGCCGACATCGTGGTGTTTACCAGTGCGACCATCACTAACAGGCTGGCTAGAATCACCAGCACAAGCAGCATTTCTATGGCTGTTGTCACCCTTTGCATAATAATTTCAATGCGGGCAATTATTTCATCAATTTCAAGAATAGAAATTGTCGGAAACCGTTTACCCAGTTCGTTAAGTAACAATTTGGATTCGACAGGCAAATAGAAACTAGAGATATAGGTTTCGGGAAATCCGTTTAACAGCCCCGGTGGAAACAACATATAAAAATTTGGCCGCATCGAGTCCCACTGCACGCTTCTTAAACTGCTTACTTTTGCCGTCACAGGCTCACTGCCGATGGTAAAGGTAAGCACATCCCCCAGCTTTAGATTCAAACGCTCCGCCAGGCGCGATTCAACAGAAACACAATCGGCACAGTCGTCTTCGGCGTTGCCCCACCACTTACCAAGCTCGACCTGATTACCCTCCGGCAACTGGTTTGTCCAAGAAAGATTTAGTTCTCGATTTAGCGCCCCTACGTCCTCTTCTTTGGTTACCGCCTCTTTCACTTCGCGCCCATTAATATGCGTCAGGCGCCCCCGAACCATGGGGTAAATCGCTTCGAAGTTGATATCATTGGCAATGAAAAACCCAGAGAGATCTTCTATATCACGCTGAGAAATGTTGATAAGAAAATGGTTAGGTGCATTTTCTGGTAATTGTGCCCGCCACTCTTCAACCAATCCCGTTCTCACCAGCACCATCGAAATAAGCACCGTTAAGGTGACGCTAAAAGAAAAAATCTGAAATGCCGATTGCCAGCGATATTTTTCAAGATTACTGGCAGCCATTCTCATTGCTGTGGCCGCTTCGCTTGTCACATTTGCCACCTTTAGCCAGCGTCGCAGCCATTTCAATCCAATAAATACCATTCCGGCAATCACCATAAATAAAATGAGTAAAGTGCCAAATAATCCAATGGTGAGAGGAATACTTTGGTTAAACCAGGCAACAATCGCAATTACCACTAACATACCTGGCAACATTGCCCACAAAGATACCGTGGAAGGCTCGCCAGTTTGCGCTCGCAAAATCACCATCGGAGACACCGCTCGCATGCTCAACCACAATGGAACGGACGCCGCGTAGACACACACCAATGCAACAACAACGCCTTTGGCTAAGGCAGTCCAGACCTCTGCGAATGGAATCTGCGCAACCGATGCAAAGGCGAAGACTTCCGCCAGAAGGTAATGTCCCGCAAAAAACAAAGCGACACCAATCCCCCCTCCAAGCAATGCGCCAACGATACCAATTACCGCTAATAACTGAGTATAAATACCAATCAGACTCTTACTGGACAAGCCAAGCGCCCGTAACAAGCCAACATGACGAATTTGCGATTGCCCAAACTGACGCGCAGACAACATGATTGCTGTTATTGCCAGCAGCATTGTCAGCCCGCCCGCTAAATAAAGATATGACTCGGCTTTATCAAGCGCCGTGGCAACTGAGGGCCGCCCTTCTTTGACACTCTGCCATCGATGCCAGCTTTGCATATCGGGTTCGATGTATTGAAAGTAGGCATCAAGCTGGGCATCTTCACCAGCAAAATACCAGGTGTATGCAACACGACTGCCAGCCTGAACGACACCAGTGCTTTCAATATCTGCGATATTCATCAGCACTCGGGGAGACAACGCAGACATACCAAACCTGACATCGGGCTCGCTGACTAACACCTTTTCGGCAATTAAGCTGGTATTGCCCAAAGTCACTACTGCGCCTGGTACGATATCGAGCAGGCCAAATAATCGTTCAGACAGCCAGATCTTACCCGCAGAAGGCCCTTTGGTTTTGCTGACAGGTTGGTTTATATCACTGGCAAGCTCTGAAGCGTTGCCACTACCGTCTTTCTCGACCTCGGCAGAAAACAACGACGCACGCACATCAATGACGCCTTTCAAGGGAAAGCTTTCGTTCACTGCCCGTGCTGAAACCAACGCCATCTTCTCACCACTAATCAACATAGTAGGAAACGACAATCCATAGGCTGTTTGTAACCCCCGACTTTCAGCCTGAATTATCCAGTTTTCATCAACAGGCCGCGAACTGGTTAGCTGTCGATCTCCACCAAGCAAGTCAGCAGACCCTGCCAATAGCGACGTGTTAAGCACATTGATAAACAGTCCGATACCCGTCATCGTTGCCACCGCTAAAATCAACGCCAGCAACATCACTTTAAGTTCTTTCTTACGCACGGACTGAACAAAGGTCCGCAGTGCAATTTTCGAAGCAAGCACCATTAGTCTCCTGTGGCAGGCAATGGCTCAGCCTGTAAAATAGTTTTACGGCTGGCAACTTGTTGCGCGTGGTGCCGCTGAGCTTCCGGAACGATTTCACCGGCACTTAACTCAATATAACGATCACATCTCGCGGCTAGTTCTATATCGTGGGTCACTAAGACAAGCGTCGCTTTTTGTTCTTTGTTCAACGCAAACAACAGGTCGATTATCATCTCCCCCGTGTGCGTATCAAGGTTGCCAGTGGGCTCATCTGCAAATAATACCCGAGGTTCGCAGGCGAACGCCCTGGCAATCGCAACTCGCTGCTGCTCGCCGCCAGAGAGTTGCATCGGCCGATGGTTGATGCGATGCGACAAACCGGTCTTATCTAATAGTTCCAACGCCTTTTCACGCGCATTCGCAGATTGCTTTAATTCTAACGGTAACATCACATTCTCTAAGGCAGACAGAGAAGGCAGCAATTGAAATGACTGAAAGACAAACCCAACCTTTCGCGCTCGCACCCTGGCCCTGCCATCTTCATCCAAGGCGGTTAATTCTTCGTCGGCCAACCACACCTTGCCCTGGGAAGGTACATCCATTCCGGCAAGCAGCCCCAATAAAGTTGTTTTTCCCGATCCCGAACTACCGACTATGGCGACGGACTCTCCCGGAAAGATGCTCAGGTTAATATCATTAAGAATGGTGAGGTTCTCTGCACCATAGGCAATTGTCATGCTTAATCGCTCTGCCGAAATGATAGCTTTTTGCCCATGTTCGTTGCTGACATTATCCAAACCATTATCTCCATTTAAATAAAGGGTAAGGTATTTGATGTTAAAATACGGTTGTTATCGACAATACGTGACGTCCTCGATTAACTATGCGGACGACATCATACAATTACAATACGCATGCCTGGCGCTTTCAGATCTTTTTAAGCGGCTTACCGGGTAAGTATTACAGATATTTCACCTACACTTCAGTGCTATCTGTTGGTAGTATCTTTTTTGCACCCTGGCTACAAAGCTGCTCACTCGACTAAACATACTCGAAAGATCTCTTTTCGCCACTGCTGATTACCCGTTTCACTTTATGAGAATCACATCCAACATATGAAATTTTGTATACGTTTTTCTATTGCGTTTTTTCTGACGGTACTCTGTACACTGGCAAATGCCAAATCGATTTTGGTCATGGGAGACAGTCTGAGTGCAGGCTACGGCATTCAGACCGAAGAGGGTTGGGTGGCACTGTTGCAGCAAAAAATAGCCAATGCTGATTACCAGTACGATGTGATCAACGAAAGTATTAGTGGTGAGACCACTGATGGTGGGTTGCGGAGGTTTCCATCAATCCTGCAGCGCACCCAGCCCGACATTATTATTCTGGAGCTAGGGGCTAACGATGGCCTACGTGGATTTCCGCTGCCTGTCATTAAAAACAATCTAAACGAATTGGTTAAAATGAGCCTGAAGACTGGCGCCAGGGTCTTATTATTAGGGATACATATTCCACCAAATTACGGTGTGCTGTATACAAGTAAATTTCATGCGCTATTTGGCGAGGCGGCCAGCGAAAACAATATCTCTCTCGTGCCTTTTTTTCTGGACGGAATTGCCACCAATAACGATTACATGCAAGCAGATGGGCTGCACCCTAACGCCAAAGGCCAACCAATAATACTGGAAAACGTCTGGCCTTTGCTTGAACCAATGCTATAAGTAAGACTTAAAAAACATGGCTGCGCGCTGCTCTGACCAGTAGAAGTTTTTACGATTAAATGACACAAAACCTACGTGCCCACCGCTGGCCGGCGTTTCCAGTTTTACCAGCGGGTTCTCATCAACCTCCTTGTGGGGGTAGCAGGCTGGCGCCAGGAATGGATCATTGGAAGCGTTTACGATTACAGTCGGCACGCGAATTTTCTTAATAAAATGTTTGCTGCTGCATCGCTGCCAATAATCTTCTGCATCAATAAACCCATGTATCGGCGCTGTAAAACGGTCGTCAAACTCCCTAAAGTTTTTAATCTTATGCAAATTGGAGTCATCCAGCATTTCGGGGAAAAGCTGTTTTTTCTCAGAAATTTTCTTACGTAAATCTCTTAAAAATCGTTTCATATAAATTGAATTACCAGGCCTTGCCAAGGCTTCTGCACTCGCGGCAAGATCACAAGGCACAGAAAAAACAATGGCACCACAAATGGATGACCGCGCACTCTCTTTTTGCTCACCAAGATAAACCAGAGATAAATTCCCCCCCATGCTAAAGCCAACAAGCCCTATTTTTTCATAGCCTTGCGCCTTCGCATAGTTAATCACTGCCTCCAGGTCTTCCGTTGCGCCACTATGGTAGAAACGCAGCTTTTTGTTCATTACGCCACCGCACGAACGGAAATTCCACGCAATAATATCCCACCCCTCTCGCCGCAATGCCTCTGCCATCCCCAAAATATAGGGACGACGGCTATGCCCCTCTAAACCATGGGAAAGAATAATCACTCGATTGCCAGGGTTTATCGCAGAGGCCCGATCAAGAGAAATAAAATCACCATCGTTGGTGTCTATTACCTCACGAGTCAAAAAAGAATCATCCAGCTTTCTAAAAAGCGAAGGATAGATCGTCTGTAAGTGCGCATTTCTAAGCAGTAATGGCGATTTATAAGTCATCCATAATACCCGTAGCTAGTTTGTCTAATTGAGACATATCTTTGCCGCTCACTGGTGCTCGGCAGCCTGACCTCGCACAACCAGCAAATCGCAGAGAATATTATCAAGCAACCGCTCAGCAGTACTGCCAATAACTATTCTATCAACCCCAGACCTTGCAACAGCACCAAGCACAATGATATCTATCGCTTCGCGCTCGATAACTTCAGGAACCACCTTTTCAGCGGCCCCTTCCTCAAAGTAAACAATGCATCCACGTTCAACATCGCTTTTTAACAGTCCATCCAAAGCTTGCCGATGCTTCTTCATCACCGCCTCGCGATAGTCGGCATAATTGGCGATGAGTGTGTCAAATTCTGCCACCATACCGGTTGTTAAGGGTTCATACGCATGAATGGCACTTAACTCGGCAGGCAGCTTGCAAGCTAGATCATGGGCTACCGCCAGTATTTGATGATCAAGGGTTACCGAAGTTGCACTATTTTTTTCAATCGCCAGCTCATCATCATTGGCCAGGGGGTCAACCGCTGCCGAGACGCTAATGGCACTACCCCACTCTCGCTCGCGAATAAATAGAAGGGGTACCGGAGTTTCACGCATTAATTGCCAATCTGTATGAGTCATAAACGCACGCTCTATTAGAGAGTGCTGGTGCGTACCCTTTACTATTAAATCAACATTGGTCGTAACCGCTCTCTCGACAATGCTTTTACCTGAATGCTTGCTCCATTCGGTATAGACCGTCACGTTCAGGCCGTTTTTTATCATCAATGCGGCGAAATCGGCGGCCCACTTCTCTTTACCCCGCATATACCCTGCTTTCGCCTCTTCCAGCCCAACCTTGTCAAACAGATAGGAAGACACCAGTGCATTACAATGATCAAACACCGCTAGCTCAACTTCCGCGTTATACTGCTTTGCCAAAAACATGGCTTTCGCTACCACGGGCTGAGTATTAAAGCGGCTATCCAGTACAACCAACATTTTTTTTATCTGCATTCTGATACTCTCCTAAAATCTTTCATGACGTTCCATCAAAGTTTGGCCTAAACACTTAGCTTAGCAAGACGATAAAACAGTGGGCATAGCCCTTAAAAAACTCCCACCTGTTTAATTTGCGACCAATTACTAGAGTTTTAACAACGAGTTACAAAAAATTGTTGACGAGCACTTCGATTGTCATTAATATGCGCGCCATCAAGTTTGCTGATCCCCGATAGCTCAGTTGGTAGAGCAACGGACTGTTAATCCGTTTGTCCCTGGTTCGAGCCCAGGTCGGGGAGCCACTTTGATAAATCAAATTTCTGATCTAACTCCCTAAATTGACACATCTGCACTGCTGATGCTCTCTTAGAGAATGTTAGTCAGAAACCTTCAGTAAAGATCGACGTATTTCCAGTAAATCGGGGTATAGCGCAGTCTGGTAGCGCGCCTGCTTTGGGAGCAGGATGTCGGGAGTTCGAATCTCTCTACCCCGACCAATCAATACTACCCAAATCTACTTTTAACACCTTCACGTACAATCGCTTATCTGCGTCTAATCTCTACATAAAAAACAAATACTACAACTCGCCCACCCTTAGTAGCAAAGGTGAGCAAATTGCATCAATACAGTGTGCTCAACCAAACAATACTTGCGTCTGGAACACTTCTTTTACTACTCGATATAGTGCAAACGCATCTTGCGCACCCGCCAGCTCCCGTATCGAATGCATGGCAAACTGCGGCACACCAACATCAACGGTTTTAATACCTAATGAACTAGCAGTAATAGGACCAATTGTACTCCCGCAAGCCATATCAGAGCGCACCACAAAAGTTTGATATGGGACTTTTTCACGCTCGCAAACATGACGAAAAAACGCACCTGTTTCGCTATTGGTTGCGTATCGCTGATTACTGTTAATTTTGATGACCGGCCCTTTGTTTAATATCGGACCATGATTGGCATCATGCTTGTCCGCATAATTGGGGTGTACACCATGAGCATTATCGGCGGAAATCAGCAACGAACCAGACAGAGCACGGCGTAAATTCTCTTGCGTGGAACATATACGTTCGAGCACGGAAATCAAGAATGGCCCCTGTGCACCCTCCGCAGACATACTTCCCACTTCTTCGTGGTCATTCAATACGATAACCGAAGGCTGCCCCGGCCTGGCATCTATTATAGATTGCAGGAGCACATAGCAGCTTAATAAGTTATCGAGTCTCGCTGAACTGATGAAATCTTCCTGCAGGCCCACCAAAGCGGGAGCCTGGCAATCGTAGAACGACAACTCATAGTCGAGCACTCTGTCAATATCAGAGTTGGGGTTCTCTTCCAACAATCTCTGCTTCAGCAAGTCTTTAAAGGTAATCTTTTCTTCTGAAGACACCCGCATCAAAATAGCCGGCAATTCCTTTTGTGCATTGACGCTTTTATTCGTGTTGACATCACGATCAAGGTGAATCGCCAGACTAGGGATTGTGGCAATTGGCTTTTCAAAATCCACTAATGTCGAGGCCAACCCCCCTTTCACCTCAAGATAGCTCACTCGCCCGGCGAGAGACAAGTCTCTGTCAAACCAGGGATTTAACAGCGCACCACCATAAACCTCAACACCTAACTGAAAGTAGCCATGCCGATTAATTTCGGGTTCAGGCTTTATCTTCAGGCAAGGACTGTCAGTGTGCGCACCCGCTATTCGGAAAGGAACACAACTATCCAGCTTGTTACCGGTGACAAACGCCACCAGCGATGAGTCATTGCGCACAACATAGTATCGACTAAGGGGTTTTAAATCCCAGCGATCACATTCCTCCAAACGCGCGAAGCCAGCCTTCACCAGTGCCGCAGATGCTGTTGATACCGCATGAAACGCCGTTGGACTGGACTTGATAAAACTCATAAGCCCCTGATTAAAAACATTCATTACAGGTAAAATCCTCGTCTACAAAAGTTAAAAGCAGTAAGCCATAATTACTGCTAGAAATCCACAGAGAGCCCTTTATAATCAGCCAACCGTTAACACAGGATATATATAATGAGCACTCCCATATTCGCTGATATAGAAGCCAGCATGAATGACGCATCCGGCTTTCCTACAGCAATCTGCTGGTCATTGGCGAACGGGGAAATAAAGTCAGTATTAATTATTCCCGAAGACGAATGGCTCGAAGACGAAGAAAACATAGAGCCTCACGTTAACATGCGTGAACTATACAACCATGGCGTGCCAGTACTCGACATCATCAGAGAAATGAACGAAGACCTGGATGGCAAAACTGTTTACATGCCTGGCCACTACTTTGAAAATGAGTGGCTCGAAAAGCTGTTTGCCGCTTACAACATTGACCCTTCATTCGAGCCGCTCCCCTTGGCCGAGCTGCTAAACATTGACCAGGAGGATGTTCCCGGGCAGATCAATCAAATCAAACTAGATTATGCTCTGGACTCTCCACACGAATCAGAATCGAATGTCTTAGCGATGCTTTATATCGCCAGAGAAATGGGATTGATTTAGCCAACAAACCAAGCAGCCAAAATACTCACAAATCATGGGTACGTTATGACAACGACGAGTTTGCTAATAAATACAACAATTTGTGAAGTAACTCTGAGTATGCCAAGCATGGTTCCTGCATAATCATACCGATAAGAAGTATCCACACACTCTAAAGAAAGTCATGGAATGAAAAAACTACTACCAATATTATTAGTGTGCTCTCCACTTTTCACAGGCTACACCTCAGCAGCAGAGGATCCAGAAGAAGAGGTTCATAAAGAAGGCATCGATTATTTTGCTTTCAACGTCATGCTGATGGACTTTCGCTCAATAGGGGAAGACCAAACAGCGAAGCTTTGGGCATCTGAAGTAGTTGCTGGCACATATCTTACTGATTATGTCACTGTTGAAACGCGCGGCGGCTGGGGATGGCAAGAAGATGAAATTAAACCAAATTTTAATGTTGGCCTAAAGTATTGGTTTAGTTGGTATATGGGGCTTCACTACCCGCTAACTGAATTTCTCGAAGTCTACGGTAAATACGGCTTTTCCTTCGTAAAAGGTCAAGCTGATAAACAGGAAGGGAAAAAATATGAAGATATCCCAGAAGATTTTCTTTCCAGCACCTTTAGTGTGAGCTGGGCTCTGGGTGGTGATTTCAAATTAACCGAATCCTGGTATTTGTCTGCAGAAGTTGGGCGCCTGCATAGCGACACGACAACTGACATTAAAACCCTACACTCAGGTCTGGGCATCAAATATCAGTTCTAACTACCCTATTGAGCACGCCGGCCATCCTTAATGACAGCCGGCGCAATGGTCTTTAGTTAACTCAATTACCATTGATGTTGATCTTTTCTTTAATAATCCAGCAATGATGAATCCCCGCGTTACGTTTAAAATCCTGATCAATTGTTTTATCGGTGATTTCCTGAACATTAAATTTAGAAAAAACCGCATCATCAAGACTGAACTTTCTCAGGTTATTCGAAAACACCAAAACCCCGTTGCCAGCCAAAAGTCTCATGCACTCGTCAATCAAAATGCCATGATCTCGCTGTACATCAAAAATACCCTGCATTTTTTTCGAGTTGGAAAATGTCGGCGGATCTAAAAAGATAAGATCAAACGTCCCTTTTGCACCTTTCACCCACTCCATACAGTCTGCCCGCTCGAAAAGATGCTTAGTGCCAGAAAAACCATTAATTGCCAGGTTCTCCTTTGCCCACCCCAGGTACGTATTCGACATATCGACACTTACCGATGAGGCAGCGCCACCTTTTACAGCATGCAAGGTGGCAACCCCGGTATAGCAGAACAGATTCAAAAACCGCTTCCCGGCTGCGTTGTCCTGAATCCACTTTCGCACCGGCCGATGATCAAGAAACAATCCGGTATCAAGGTAATCTGTTAAGTTAACGAGGACTCTCACACCATACTCATTAACTTCAAACTTTTGCGATACGCCTGCGACTTTTTCGTATTGGGAATCACCACTTTGCCGTTGCCTGCGCTTATAAATCATCTTTCCTGGATTAACATTCAGCTCGTCGCGAATGACAGCTAAGGCTTCAAGGAATCGCTCCTGTGCGGATTCCGGATCAATCGACTTCGGTGCAACGTATTCTTGGATATGATACCAATCCTGATACACATCAATGGCCATAGCATACTCGGGCATATCCGCATCATAAAGTCGGTAACAGGATACGCCACTCTTCGCCAACCACTTACTTAAGGACTTAACATTTTTCTTCAAGCGGTTAGCAAACATGGCTGCTCTCTCCGGGTGCACTACCTGCCACCCCTTACCCCGCCCGCCCATCAGCGCAGCATCATCTTTAAAAGAGGTTGCCTTTAGGTCGACCAAAAAGAGCTCACAGGGAATGGTTCCATTAGACAACTTATACTTTTTAAGATATCTCCACCGCGTATGGGCAAACAAATCAGTATTGCCGGTAAACACCGCAAACTCCCATGCTGATCGACCTTGCGGCTCTTCTTTGGTATCGGTGTCAATATCGGAGTCCGCTTCGGTAGCAAACAATTTTACGGCCTCACCAAGCTCACGATACAGTTCTTTTAACTCTGACACTTCGCCGATACGAGCACCATAGGGTGGGTTGCAGACAATTAACCCACCTTGCACACCGCTTGGTTTTTGCAATGCGCGCAAGGGTTGTTTGATAAATGAAATCACATCTCCAAGCCCTGCTCTATCGGCATTTCTTCTAGCGGTGTCCAAGGTGTTTGCCGACCAGTCGTAACCAAAAAACTTAGTATTTAATGAGGACATTCCTTTTTCAAATCGATCAAAAGCGACGTCTTTTAAATCTCCCCACAGCGACGGATCAAAGCTTTTCCATCCAAAGAAACCGAAGTAGTCCCGAGAAAGACCGGGCGCTCGATCAGCCAGAATCATCGCAGCTTCAATAAGTAACGTCCCGGAGCCACACATAGGATCAATTACGGCACAAGTTTGATGGTTAGCGCCTCGCAGCTGGCCCACACCAGCCCTTAATAAAATTGCGCAGGCCAGATTTTCTTTTAGTGGTGCAACACCTGCTTCGGTGCGGTAACCGCGCATATGCAGACTCTCGCCAGACAGATCCAACGAAATAGTCGCCTTGCCTTTGCGCAAATGAGCATTCACCCTCAGGTCCGGCCTCAGTGCCTGCACAGTTGGCCTGACTCCGGTTTTTTCGCGTATTTGATCAACCACCGCGTCTTTTACCTTTTGTGCACCAAAGACAGTATTGGTAATACCTTCGTTTGTGCCAGAGAAATCTACAGCCATTGATAGCTCTGGCTCCATATGCAGCAACCAATCAATTTGTTGTGTTCCTGCATAAAGATCAGCGGCACTCAAACAATCAAACTCCACCAAAGGCAGAAGCACCCGGTTTGCCAATCTTGACCACAAGCAAATTTCGTATATTTTCTCCTGTGTGACATCACAATACACTCCATAGTTAGTTACTTTGACCTGTTCGGCACCTAAGTCTTTCAGCTCTTCTTCCAGTAACGTTTCCAACCCTTTAGGGCAGGTGCAAAATAACTTCATATTTGAAATCCACAGTCATTATAAAAAAAAAGTATAAGCGAAATTTTCAACAATCCGGCCTGATTGACTAAAAAAGGAACAGCATAAAACAGGCGCTTAGCAGCATATATCTCATATTCGTATATAAAATATGTTTTTTAGAAGAAATAATTTGTATACATCACTTCATTTTATGGTTTACCTTCAAAGCGTGGTTTTGAAAAGAACCACCGAATCTGAAATAACTTTTCAATGAGGTAATGAATGCCGTTAGTGGCTTTCCCAACATCATTGCGATCCTCGCTCTTTCTGCAACATGGTATCAGCAGAGTTCGTCTATTGTCATATTAACTTCGTATGGAGGTCTTAAACACGCTGCCGGTATCAAATGTCGTTAAAAGAAAGAGCCCAAGAGCACTTAGTGAGGTTATATAAGAATGAGAAGACAAAAACGTGATCTGTCCCAAAGAGCATACAAAAGAGGCTATCAGGCAGGAGTAAGCGGTCGTTCTAAAGATATATGTCCAACTGGTAGTGAAGCCCTGCGTCAAGAGTGGATAAGCGGATGGCGGGATGGCAGAGTAGATAATTGGGATGGGCTCAAAGGAGTCTCAGGAATTCATAAAGTTGCCGCCGTTAGCGGATAAGTATTCACCCTCAAATTGATCTGGATATTAGAGGCTTATAGCCCTCTATCATAACGGCCTGTTTTAACAGGCCGTTTTCTTAATCATCTACAGCACCTAATTCATAGCGATACAACTTCATCTGTACTATAAACGGTTAGTATTTCGTACCTTATACTCGAATACTGCATCTGCAACCTGCTTTATTAATTTAGGCCCCTTATAAATAAAACCGGTATAAATTTGCACAAGCTTTGCGCCTGCCTCCATTTTTTCTATTGCAGATTCACCATCATAAATACCGCCAACGGCAATAATAGGTATATTTTCCCCAAGTCGATCATGAAGCGCCCTGACAACTGCTGTGGACGCTTTACGCAAAGGTGCGCCACTCAGCCCGCCAGCCTCCTGACTTAAAGGGTGCTTTTTAACAAGCTCTCTCGATACAGTAGTGTTGGTCGCTATAACACCATCCATTTCAAACTCTAGTAATTGTGCCGTTACCAGGTCAATCTCATCGTCTGTCAGGTCTGGTGCGATTTTTACAGCAATCGGCACATAGCGATCACAAATTGCAGTCTGCCGGATCTGCTCTTCCTTAACCGCTGAGAGCAATTGCTTCATAGAATCCCCAAACTGCAAAGATCGTAAACCGGGGGTGTTTGGAGATGATACGTTGATCGTAATATAGTCAGCCAAAGGATATGCAGCGACAATCCCTTTTATATAATCCGAAGCAGCATTTTCAACAGGCGTTGAAAAATTTTTACCGACATTAATCCCTAATGGCACCTGGCTTTTACGGTTTCGAACTTTCTCTACCACATAATCCAGGCCTTTATTATTAAATCCCATTCGGTTAATGATGGCTTCATGCTCTTTGAGTCGAAACAGTCTTGGTAATGGGTTTCCTGGCTGAGCAAGCGGGGTAACTGTACCCACCTCAACAAACCCGAAACCTAATGCGGAGAAAGCATCTATATGTTCTGCATTTTTATCCAACCCAGCAGCCAAGCCCACCGGATTAGGAAATTCGATTCCCATAACCTTTGTCGGTTGCGATAAAGGCTGCTTAATCAAACCTTGTAGAAGCCCAACCCTGTGCGCAGCACTAAGCAAATCCAAAGAAAGCTCATGCGCCGTTTCAGGAGAAAACATGAATAGAATATTGCGAAATAACGAATAAGACATCCTAAGGGCACCTTCACCACATTTAAAGGGGAAGAGTATACAACATGCCGAACTCAGTCTCTAACCAAAAGCGTCGGTTAAAACGTATGAAGCGAGCTGCTTCTTTTCTGAAAGCGATCAGGGATGCCATAGAATAGCTTTAACAATAACCGAAAATATTCACTTAAGTACATTTTTCGCATCAATAGTTAAGATAGCGTGAAAAGCCCTCATCAAATTAAAGCCTCAGCGATAAGGCCTGCGCTTAAGAACCACCCAGCAAACAATAATTTTGCAATCACACCACAAGAGATTTGACGCTAACAAAAATATCTTCAGAGGTGACAGTTATTTGACAAACTCTTACTTTATCCACCATTTCTGTGGATAACTTTGTGCAAAAGCCTTGAGAAAACCTCTGAAGCCCGCTAAATTAGAATAAATAACTTAAATTGATCATATTTTAATCAATCTAAATAACCTTTATATTCATACACTTACATTTTTCAAGCATTATTTTAGAGATTCCGCCGGAAAATCCACTCGTTTTTTAGCCTTTAGTAAGATTGTGCATAAAGATGCCGCAAACAGTAAGCGTTAGATGGCAGAAAATGTATTTATGAGGGGCTAACAGCAAAGCTAGGTGGCAGAAAAACCAGCGCCCTTCAAGCTTTTAGAACAAAAAAACTGCTAAAGAAACCTAAGGCCGACACCATCATTGGTGTCACGTACAACCTTCATATCAAGAACAGGATCCTCTTTCCCCAACAACCCTTTTACTTTTACGGAAACAATTGTGCCCTCTGGCGGTAATGTCTTTTTAGGATCAACCAGAATAAAAATACCGCCGTCAGACATATCCCAGGTTTTCAACTTCGCGACGCCGTACATCGGGTGAAAAATCTCTACATTGAAATTAACCCGCATGCGACGAAAATTTCTTCGTTCAGGTAAGCCTTTGACGTCCATTCCTTGCCCCTATCCTTTTGTTTTAATTATGCTTACACAGTAATACAAGGTTGATAAAAAGTGAACTACTACCAACTGGTAACCCGCTACGCGTAAAATAAGCCGATCTCATAACGAACAACTATATGCACCCTCGTACCATTTAATTATAGGCAGATGACTACTTATTACTGTTGGCTAGTTCTCGCTCGAAAAGGTATGAGGACACAATTTGTTGAAAAAAATGTGCTACCGCTTACTATTAGCGTGGCAATGCATCTAACGCCCAACGAACACTATTGAAAAGAAGCCCAGTCATGTCCGAACGTAAGTACAGTGCTAAAGAAAAAACGCGCCTTGCGCAACGGGTCACGCTTATCGGAATGGTATTGGACATCCTATTGGGTGTGGCAAAGATCATCATCGGCACTTTAGTTCACTCTGTCGCCTTAGTTGCTGACGGCATACATTCTTTTTCTGATGCCATCACCGACATAATGGTGTTGGTTATCACCCGCTACTCTCGCCAGGAGCCAGATGAAGAGCATCCTTATGGGCACGAGCGCTTCGAGACTCTTGGTACGATTTTTTTAGGCAGCACTCTGATTGCTATAGCGGGCGCAATGGCCTGGGATAGCATGATCAGACTCGTAAACGGCAACTCAATTGTTGAAGTCAGCGCATTGGCAATAGGCATTGCGGTAACATCCATTATCGGTAAAGAGTGGATTTTCAGGTATACGCTCAATATTGCCCATAAAATAAAATCTAATTTACTGATAGCCAATGCATGGCACAGTAGAAGTGACGCCATATCATCTGTCGTCGTACTTATCGCCCTGCTAGGTTCGGGGTTGGGGCTTCCTTGGCTCGATGCAGTTGCAGCCTGCATCGTTGGCTTCCTAATCGCCAAAATAGGTTGGGAGCTTGCCTGGGACAGCATAAAAGTGCTGGTAGATACAGCGCCATCACCAGAAGAAACCAAAATGTTTCACGACGTTATTTTGGCTACTGATGGCGTCAAAAACGTACATAGCCTGCGCTGTCGACATATGGGCGAAGAGATACTGCTAGATGTACACCTGCAAGTAGCACCTGCTATCAGCGTTTCAGAGGGGCACCAGATTGGCTTGGTGGTCTGCAAAAACCTACGGGAGAAGTTTGATCATATCAAAGACATTACTTATCACATCGATGCAGAAGATGATGACCACTATCACGACAAAAAGAGTGGCTCTCGTAACTTACCACTTCGAAAAGATGTCATGCCAATACTCAAAGAAAAATGGAGCCCCTTTCTAAACTTTAGTGAAGTAAGCGTGAAACTCCACTACCTCAACAACTCCGTGCAAATAGACTTAATGATCAATGCGAACGGAAAAAAAGCAGATGACATAGAGAAAGGCTGGCTTACCAACAAGCTCGTATCAGCCAGCTCAGACCTTGACTGGCTGGGTCAAATCAAGGTCTGGTATTCAGAAGAAGCAGTCAGAGAATAAAATAAAGCCGCCAAAATCTATTGCAAACTTATTAGCAGATGCTGTTTAAGCTCAGATATTTGATCTCGAAGGCTAGCTGCGAGCTCGAAATTTAAATCGCTGGCTGCCTGATACATTTCATTTTCAATACGTTTAATTTCTTTGCCAAGCTCTTCAGGTGCCAAAAGGCTCAAGGAGTCAGGCTTAGCGGTCTTAGACGCCCCCCCCTTACCACCTTTAGCTGCCTTATTTTTATAAACAACCGCACCTTCCATAATGTCAGCGACGGATTTGTTAAGCCCTTTCGGTGTGATGCCATGTTCGAGGTTGTACGCGAGTTGCCGTTCTCGCCTCCGGGCGGTTTCGCTCATCGCACGTTCCATTGAGCCGGTTATCTTGTCTGCATATAAAATAGCTTTTCCGTTCAGGTTTCGCGCAGCCCTCCCAATCGTTTGAATCAACGACCGTTCAGAACGTAAAAACCCCTCCTTATCTGCATCTAAAATAGTAACCAAAGAAACTTCGGGCATATCCAAACCTTCCCGCAACAAGTTGATGCCAACCAGAACATCAAATTCACCAATACGAAGATTTCGGATTATTTCCACACGTTCCACTGTATCGATATCCGAGTGCAAATAACTTACTCGAACACCATGTTCAAGCAAGAAATCAGTCAAATCTTCGGCCATTCTCTTAGTCAGCACGGTAACTAACACACGGTCACCCATCGCTACCCGTTCTCCAATCTCGGAAAGCAGGTCATCAACCTGAGTTGATGCGGGTCGTATTTCAATCGTCGGATCGAGCAACCCGGTAGGCCTGACTACCTGCTCGACTACTTGCGAAGAGTATTTTGCCTCATAGTGTGAAGGTGTTGCCGAAACAAATATCATCTGCGGTGCGATACTCTCCCACTCTTCAAACTTCATTGGCCGGTTATCCAACGCCGAGGGCAGCCTGAACCCATAGTTCACCAGGTTTTCTTTGCGTGAGCGATCGCCTTTATACATGGCCCCCAACTGCGGAATAGTCACATGGGACTCATCAATTACCAATAACGCATCTTTGGGCAGATAATCGAACAACGTAGGCGGTGGCGATCCAGGCGCTCTACCCGAAAGATAACGAGAGTAATTTTCGATACCATTGCAATACCCTAACTCAAGCATCATCTCGATGTCATAACGAGTTCTCTCCTCAAGCCTCTGAGCCTCTACCAACCGGTTTTCTTGACGCAAATATTCCAGTCGCCCCTTCAACTCTTCCTTTACTTGCTCAGCTGCATTGAGAATAGTTTCCCGCGGAGTGACATAATGAGATTTCGGATAAACAGTGACGCGCGGTACTTTTCGCAGCACCTCCCCCGTAAGAGGGTCGAAAAAGCTTAAAGCCTCAACCTCATCATCAAAGAGCTCAATGCGAATCGCCTCCTTTTCTGACTCCGCAGGAAAAATATCAATAACATCCCCACGCACACGATAGGTTGCCCTATGTAACTCAATATCATTTCTTGTGTACTGAAGCTCAGCAAGCCGTTGAATAATCTGGCGCTGATCCGCCCGATCCCCTCGATTAAGATGCAACATCATTTTCAAATATAATTGCGGGTCGCCCAGGCCGTAAATAGACGACACAGTTGCCACAATAATCGCATCATTACGTTCTAACAGCGCTTTAGTGGCCGACAACCGCATTTGCTCTATATGCTCGTTGATAGATGCATCTTTTTCAATATAGGTGTCAGAGGAAGGGACGTAAGCTTCGGGCTGATAGTAATCATAGTAAGAAACGAAATATTCAACAGAGTTTGCCGGAAAGAACTCTTTAAATTCGCCATACAATTGCGCCGCGAGCGTTTTATTATGAGCCAAAACAATCGTCGGCCGCTGCACAGCCGCAATGACATTTGCAATAGTAAAAGTCTTACCAGAACCCGTCACACCCAAAAGTGTTTGGTGGGCCAACCCACTGTTTAAACCATCAACCAACTTAGAAATTGCTGCCGGCTGATCTCCAGCAGGCAAATAATTTGCTGAAACCTCGAAATGACCGCTCATTAGTATTCCAGATTTAAATAGAAAAATGTTATCATTTTCACGTTTTGTCCGCTTGAATTAATCACTATTTTTCAGACTTCAATTGAGGATCAAGAGCTTGGAAGTTCAACTCTCAAACCGTGTACAATCAATCAAACCCTCCCCTACACTTGCTGTTACCAACAAGGCAGCCGAGCTAAAAGCTGCTGGCGAAGACATTATCGGCCTCGGTGCTGGTGAACCAGATTTCGACACGCCACAGCACATTAAAGACGCCGCCATTAAAGCAATCAACGAAGGGCAAACCAAATATACAGCCGTTGATGGCACCCCAAGTCTGAAGAAAGCTATTATTAACAAGTTTAAACGCGACAACCAGCTTAGTTACGAACCAAATCAGATATTGGTTTCCTGCGGCGGCAAACAAAGCTTTTTTAATTTAGCCCTGGCCCTTCTAAACCCTGGTGATGAAGTTATTATTCCTGCACCTTACTGGGTTTCTTATCCAGACATGGTTCTTGTTGCAGAAGGCAAACCGGTTTTCATCGAAACTACGCAAGCGCAGCAATACAAAATTACTCCGGCACAGCTCGAATCTGCTATTACTGAGAGAACAAAGCTCTTCGTAATCAACAGCCCATCCAACCCCTCCGGAATCAGTTACTCCAAAAATGAGCTAAAAGCGCTAAGTGAAGTTCTGCTTCGTCATCCGCACGTTCTCGTTGCAACAGATGACATGTACGAACATATCGTCTGGGGTGATGAAGCATTTTCAAACATACTCAATGTTTGCCCAGAATTATACGAAAGAACATTTGTACTAAACGGCGTATCCAAAGCTTATTCCATGACAGGCTGGCGCATAGGATACGCAGCAGGCCCGGTAAAAGTTATTGCCGCGATGAAAAAAATACAGTCCCAGAGCACTTCAAACCCGACATCGATATCCCAGGTAGCGGCACAGGTGGCTCTCGACTCTTCGCAAGACTGTATTGATGTGATGGTAAAAGAATTCAAGAAACGTCACGATTATCTTGTAGAAGCGCTAAACTCAATCCCAGGTATAAAATGTATACCTGCCAATGGTACATTTTACGCCTTCCCATCTGTTGAGGGAGCCATAGCTGCATTGGATGGTGTTGAGAATGATGTCGAATTCTCCGAATACTTGCTGAAAAAGGCTGGGGTAGCAGTTGTACCTGGCTCAGCATTTGGAACACCAGGACATATGAGACTTAGCTTCGCAACATCAAGCAAGAACCTGGAAAACGCAGTGAGTCGCATTCGCGACGCCTTATGTAAGTAAGCGTTACCAGATATTAGTGGCAGAAATAATTCTGCCACTAATAAAATGCAATTTTGAAAAAAACAGGGTTGACGAGCCAGCACTCACTATATAAGATAGCGCCCTCAATCGATGCTGATCCCCGATAGCTCAGTTGGTAGAGCAACGGACTGTTAATCCGTTTGTCCCTGGTTCGAGCCCAGGTCGGGGAGCCACTCAGCATACCCCCTATACCATTTCTCATCAATACAAACAGCACCGCAACTAAATGACAAGCCCAGTGCATAATTTGTTAGCCGGAGATTTCCTTTAGAATTGTTTCAAGCGCCCACTGAGGCGAATCTGCTTTAGTAATTGGTCGACCAATCACCAGATAGTCACTACCCATTCTAACTGCATCTGATGGGGTAACAATGCGCACCTGATCATCGGCGACAGCAAAAGCAGGCCTGATACCTGGTGTAACTAAGAGAAAATCCTCCCCCAGCTCCCGGCGCAGCAGATTAACTTCACGGGCAGAACAGACAACGCCATCGAAACCACAGTCTTTTGCTAATGTCGCTAACGCTAGCACTTGTGAATCGATATCTCGAACAACACCAACTGACTGCAACTGCCCAGCATCCATACTGGTAAGAACTGTCACAGCAATCAGCAGTGGTACGGACTTTCCTGCAGCTTTGCGCGCTCTCATCCTTGCTACACATTCCTTCAGCATCACGGGGCCACCAGAAGCATGAACATTAACCATCCAAACTCCCATTTCTGCAGCCGCTTCAATCGCAGATGCCGTAGTGTTTGGTATATCGTGAAACTTAAGATCAAGAAAAACATCAAAACCCAAACGTTGAATATCTAAAACAACTCCAGGCCCAGCGCTTGTGAAAAGCTCTTTCCCTACTTTAACGCGACACTTTTTTGGGTCGATATTCGTTAAAAAATCAAGCGCTGATTTGGGGTTATCATAATCCAAAGCAATCACAACAGGTTTAGTTTCATTAACTGGCACTTATATTCCTCACTATTACAGATTCTAATTTTTAGACCGGTCCGAGCTAAAGCGCTACTTTTGACAACAATGGCGTATCAACAACGGGCTTAATCGACGACCATACTCTGCAACTGGGACACAGCCAGTACAAACTTTTAGCCTCAAACCCACAACACAAACATTTATAAAGGGAAATTTCAGACCGTATTTGGCCACACACCTCTACAATATCCGACAGCACTCTTTCATTAACACCAACTTTACTTGTCGTGAGGGGAAAATGGGAATGGAAAAAGCCTGCCAACTGGAGCAAACCGAATAGCCTGGGATAGGCCTTTAAGTGATTTTCAAGTAAATCTATTGCCTCCCTTTCTCTCCCCATCTCACCCAACAACTCAGAGATACCCACAATCAGCCCTAGCTTAGGGTGGTCATTATACATTTTTTGCAAAAAGCGTAAGGCGACATCTCGCTCAAGACCAAATGAAACACACTGCAAAACATTATTTGCCACATCAAATGCATAAGCTTCATCCGCATGCATTACCTTTTTCAGGTTAGTTAATGCTGAATTGAAATCTTTTAACTTAGCATTGAGATCACTTAACAAAAAAGCGGCGCGCACACACCCTTTATCGAAATCTAATGACGCCCGAATTCGCTGTTGTGCTTCGTAATACTCACCACGATCTATGAGAAATTGAGCAAGCTCACAACAAAAATGCGCCAACCTGGAATGATATGAGCCTACTAGCTTAGCATCGAGAGACGTAACGATTTTAAGTGCTTTCTCCCACTCTTTTTCTTGCTGATAAATATCAATAAGCTTGGGAATGGCTAATGCTCGATACTCCTTTTGCTCCATAATTTTTAGCAGCAACGCTTCCGCACGATCGAGCAAGCCAGCTGCCATGTAGTCCTTAGCCAACTCTAAAGCAACTTCTCCGTATATATGACTGGGAATTTCAGGATGCCCCAACAAATTTTGATGCAAGCCTATCGCCTTCTCGACCTCGCCACTTTTACGATAATGCCCACCAACCGCCAGGTGGATACCAAAGGTATCTTTTGATACTTCAAGGGACTTTAACAGCTTTGATATTTCACGATCGTCATCTAAATGAAAGAGCAGATTAAGCTTCTCTTTTAATTTTTCTTGCGAAGAATAGTGAAATTTTTTGAAATTGAATTGCAGATACGCGATGGCGTAACCTATACCGACTGAACCAAGCAGAATAAAATACTGAACCAATCCGTCCATTCAATCTCCGGAGGTGCGTGCTAGCTAACCTTACCTGGGTCCGACTTCTCGAGCGCTCTTAAACGATGCTCTATAAGCTTCTTAGAAGCATGAACCTTAAACACACTCGCCAACCCGACAACCAATCCGAGCACCGCGCCCAACACGAATGCCGCAACCACTACAAACGATAGCTGAAGTGTACCACTCAAAAAAACCAAGTCGATTGTAACCATTGCTGAGTTTTTTAGTGAAAACACAGTGCCTGCAAACAAAATTAATAAGACAATTGCGACTAAAAATATACGTTTAATAATGGCCAAAATCTTCCCTCCGTTTCGCAGGCATAATACCTGCCTACAGCAATAAAATGAAGCACAGAACGCCGATCATACAAACTAAACAAAAAAGCCCTCAATCTATAGAGGGCTTCATTCGGCAAATTTAACCACATATCACTACAGAGTTTGCATCAATATCCCTGCTTAAGACTGTCATTCACCTGATCACGCAGTTCTTTTCCTGGTTTAAAATGAGGGACATATTTTGCTTCCAAACTAACAGAATCTCCAGTTTTTGGATTTCTACCGGTTCGAGGCGCACGAAAATGCAAGGAGAAACTACCAAACCCCCTGATTTCTATTCTATTTCCTTGAGATAAAGCCTGAGACATATGCTCTATGACGGTTTTCACCGCAAGCTCTACGTCTTTAATGTTTAACTGTGTTTGTTTGGCGGCGATAATCTCGACCAACTCTGACTTAGTCATAGACAGTCCCTTAATCATTGAATTATCAAGAGTTTAGTCAAGGTTTAAATAAAAGACAAAAAAAAACGGGCTCTTAGCCCGTTTTTTTTATTACTTTAGCAAAAACTACTAAAAATCGATCTTACTGATCCTTATTTTGCATTTGCTCTTTGATCAAACCACCAATGGTAGTAGGACCAGCAGTTTCCATTTGCTTCTCTTTAACGTCTTTAATGGCCTGCTTTTCATCGTCAACATCCTTCGACTTAACCGAAAGATTGATTACACGATTCTTGCGATCAACACTAATGATTTTGGCCTCAACCTCATCACCTTCGTTCAAGGCATTACGCGCATCTTCAACTTTATCTCGACTGATTTCTGATGCCTTCAAGATTGCTTCAACGTCATCATTCAACGCAATAATAGCAGCCTTAGCATCTACTGACTTAACAACGCCAGTAATAATGGCACCTTTATCATTCACTTGTACATACTCTGCAAACGGATCGCTATCCAGCTGCTTAACACCCAGAGAAATACGCTCTCTTTCAGGGTCTACAGAAAGAATAACAGTTTCGATCTCGTCGCCTTTCTTGTACTTGCGAACAGCTTCTTCGCCAGTCTCATTCCAAGAAATGTCAGACAAATGCACCAAACCATCTATACCGCCATCCAAGCCGATGAAGATACCGAAGTCAGTGATTGACTTGATTTTTCCGGAGATCTTATCGTTCTTGTTAAATCTTGATGAGAAATCTTCCCATGGATTTGACTGGCACTGCTTGATACCCAAGGAAATACGACGACGCTCCTCATCAATATCAAGAACCATAACTTCAATTTCATCACCAAGCTGAACAACTTTTGATGGATGAATGTTTTTGTTAGTCCAATCCATTTCAGATACGTGAACCAAACCTTCAACACCTTCTTCAAGCTCTGCAAAGCAACCATAATCGGTAAGATTTGTTACTTTCGCTGTTACCCGAGTATTCTCTGGGTATCTAGCCTTGATTTGAACCCACGGATCTTCACCCAACTGCTTGAGGCCAAGAGACACACGATTTCTCTCGCGATCAAACTTCAACACCTTAACGTTGATTTCATCACCAACATTAACGATTTCACTTGGGTGCTTGATTCTCTTCCAGGCCATATCAGTGATATGCAACAGACCATCGACGCCGCCCAAATCAACGAACGCACCGTAGTCAGTAAGGTTCTTAACGATACCTTTAACTTCCATACCTTCTGTCAATGCAGACAACAACGCTTCTCTTTCTGCACTGTTTTCAGCCTCAAGTACTGATCGACGCGAAACTACAACGTTGTTGCGCTTCTGATCCAACTTGATAACTTTAAATTCAAGCTCTTTACCTTCCAGGTGTAACGTGTCACGAACTGGACGAACATCAACCAAAGATCCTGGCAAGAACGCTCTTATACCGGCTACGTCAACGGTGAATCCACCCTTAACCTTGCCATTGATCACGCCCATAACGACTTTTTCAGCCAAATGCGCTTTTTCGAGATCTTTCCAAGCTTCCGCACGCTTAGCTTTTTCACGAGAAAGTCTGGTCTCACCGAAACCATCTTCAACTGCATCCAGTGCAACCTGAACCTCATCACCAACCTTGATGTTCAACTCACCAGCATCATTCAAGAACTGAACCAGGGGAATAACACCCTCAGATTTCAATCCAGCATTTACAGTTACCCAGTCATTATCAATCTCTACAATCACGCCTGTGATAATAGAACCAGGTTGCATATCCAGTTCTTTCAAACTTTCTTCAAAAAGTTCAGCAAAGCTCTCGCTCATTACTCTTCCTATGTGATCAATATAATCTTCCGTCTGCCAGTACAACGGGTTTGTTTATTTATGGTTTCTGCAGTGCCACCTGGCTTAAAACTCACTTTCGAAACCGGTCATTTATGATGTTAAATTACAAAAGTCATAGAAATTCGATACGATCTTCTACTAATTCATGCACTCTAGCCATCACTTCATTAACACTTAAACCTGAGGTATCGATCGTGACAGCATCGACGGCAGGCTTAAGTGGCGCGGCCGAGCGATTCATATCTCGCTCGTCCCGAATTTTGATCTCTTTTAAAAGGGCCAAGATATTAACATCCTCCCCCTTTTCTTTCAACTGTCTGTATCTGCGCTCAGCACGCTCTTCAGCGCTGGCGGTGAGAAAAATCTTTAAGGGCGCATCAGGAAAAACGACAGTACCCATATCCCGGCCATCGGCTACCAACCCTGGAGCCTGACGAAAATCCCACTGCCGTTGCAGTAAAGCCTCTCGCACACCTGTCAAAACAGCAACTTGCGATGCCCGCTCTCCACAAGCTTCCGTTCTTATTGCATCACTGACATCAACACCATCCAACTGAACTAGAGTCGGTTCACCCGTATTCCCCGGCACAAACCTTACATCAAGATGCCTGGCTAGCTTTTTTAACTGGTCTTCATCGCTGGTTAAGACATCATTGTTTTGAGCACAAAGCGCTGTTAAGCGATAGAGGGCCCCGCTATCCAATAAGTGCCAACCTAGGCGCTTTGCCAATAGCTGAGTTATCGTGCCCTTACCTGCGCCACCAGGACCATCTATGGTAATAACCGGCACCGCATTGTTCTCTATTGAAGACATTCCTTCCACCTTTACTGCGATGTTATTGGCCCACCGCGCTGACTTTGACACCAACCGAATTGGCCAATTCAATAAATCCAGGAAAAGACGTTGCGACATTGGCGCAATTTCTGATAGTGATCGGCGCATTTGCCACCAAAGATGCCACAGCAAAACTCATGGCAATCCTATGATCGCCATGGCTATCTACTATACCACCACCAATTTGTTGCGGCTCAATTTCGATGCCATCACCCTTAACCTTGGTAACAACGCCCAACGCTTGCAGCCCGTCAGCCATCACCTGAATTCGGTCACTTTCCTTTACTCTTAGCTCTTCTGCTCCCGACAGCACTGTTTTTCCTTCTGCCACGGTTGCCGCAATAAAGAGGACCGGAAATTCATCAATTGCCAAAGGTACTTGATCTTCAGGTATGGCGATACCTTTCAGCTTCGCATACTTAACCCGAATATCGGCAACCGGCTCACCACCCACTTCGCTTTCATTCAGAAGTTGTATATCTGCGCCCATTAGCTTCAATATGTTGATAATGCCCGTCCGCGTCGGATTGATCCCTACGTGCCGCAAAATCAAATCAGAACCAGGAGTTATTGATGCTGCAACGAGGAAAAATGCAGCCGATGAGATATCCGACGGTACATCAATATGTGTCGCGGTTAGCGAGCCACCACCACGCACACGTATAATATTTCCTTCTGTTTCAACCGGATAGCCAAAGCCCTTCAACATTCTTTCAGTATGATCCCGAGTCGGGGCAGGCTCGATAATCTCAGTAACACCCTCTGCATATAAGCCCGCCAACATCAGGCAGGACTTAACTTGTGCACTTGCAACAGGCATGTCGTATCGAATGCCTGACAACGATTTAGCAGGGGTAATTTTTACTGGCGGCAACCCACCTTTAGCCGTTGCGATGGCTGCTCCCATTCGTCGTAATGGCGCTGCTACTCGCTCCATAGGTCTTTTTGACAGAGACTCATCGCCGGTTAACTCTGAGGTGAAACGCTGTGCCGCCAACAAACCCGACAATAAGCGCATGGATGTACCAGAATTCCCCAGATACAAAGGGCCAGGCGCCTGCTTGAGGCCGTTAATTCCAACCCCGTGTATTGTTACTCGTCCCGCTTCCGGCCCCTCAATAACCACCCCCATATCACGAAACGCCTGCAACGTTGCAAGCGCATCCTCTCCTTCAAGAAAACCTTCAACTTCAGTCACGCCATTTGCCAGCGAACCCAACATAATTGATCGATGTGAAATAGACTTGTCGCCGGGAACTCTGATGTCGCCAGTAACACTGCCACCGGGAAGGGCTTTAAATGTAATTTCTTGAGTATTCATAGTGGTATAGGATTTTTTTTCCAAAAGTTTAGTAAAGTGATCACGAGCAACCTTTGCCCGAGTAAAGACCCCCATAAGAGTCGTACTGTCATCGTCTTCGATTGCTTTTTTTAATTTTTCCAGATCCGAGCTGAAATGACTTAAAACATTAAGCACCGCTCGTTTATTAGAAAGAAAGATATCCCGCCACATAACTGGGTCGCTAGAGGCTATGCGCGTGAAGTCACGAAACCCGCCTGCGGCGTATCTGAATATCTCTTTATTCTCATCTTCGCCTGCCAACGTATCAACAAGCGAGAACGCGATTAAATGGGGTAAATGGCTGGTTGCAGCGAGAACATCATCATGGCGCTCAACCCCCATTACAATGACTTCTGCACCACATACCTCCCAAGCTCTTGTCACCAGCAACACAGCCGTCGGATCTGCTGTTTCAAGGGGTGTTAGGATCGTGCGATGATTTGCAAATAAATCCTCTCTCGCGGCAGTGACACCACTTTTCTCTGAACCAGCTATTGGGTGACCGGGAATAAAAGTAGCGGGCACTTTACCCCAGATATTTTCAACGGCACGAACAAAGCTTCCTTTCACACTACCCACATCTGTGATAACACACCTGTCATCAATATGAACTTTAAGGGCCGCTAAAACCGACTCGGTAGCTCTGACCGGAACGGCTAAAACAACTAACTCAGCACCTTCAACCGCATCAATAATACTTACGGCTGCCCGATCAATGACACCTAGCTCAACGCCCAGCAGGCCTTGCTCGTGGTTTAAATCGAACCCCACCACTTCATCAGCAAAACCCTCTGCCCGCAGTGCTTTCGCCATGGAACCACCGATCAGACCAAGACCTATGACGCAGAGCTTGTTGATTCGCTTCATCAGTACATTACCCGATAACACGCCAAAAGTGAGCCAGGAACCACATTTCAGAGAATAGCTTTTAGTGCATCAAGAAAACGACTGTTTTCTTCTTTCAAACCAATGCTCACTCGCAGATGCTCTGGCATTCCATAGTTTGCAACCGGACGCACAATCACCCCGGACCTGAGGAGCTTCTGATATACGCCAGCTGCATCCCCAACTTTCACGCAGATAAAATTTCCAACCGAAGGGATATATTCCAAGCCCAACGACTCAAAGCCATCAACAATCTGTCGCATCCCCTTATTGTTCGTTTTTACGGAAGCTTCAAGGTAGTCATCGTCCTCAAGAACGATTGTGGCTGCGGCAAGTGCTAGCGCATTGACATTAAACGGCTGACGCACACGATTAAGGATATTGGCGACATCAGGGTGACTCACACTGTATCCAACGCGTAACCCTGCAAGCCCCCATGCTTTAGAAAAGGTGCGAGTCACGATGAGATTTGGATACTTCGCCAACAGGGCTACGCCATCCGGGAAGTCCGCTAAATCAATATATTCACAATAAGCTTCATCAAGCACCACTAACACATTTGCTGGCACTGAATCCAGAAAGCGAACAACCGTATCGGTATTAACGTATGTTCCAGTAGGGTTGTTTGGATTGGCGATAAACACCACTTTGGTTTTGTCACTGATCAATGCTGACATGGCCTCAAGGTCATGTCCCCATTGGACAGCAGGTGCGACAACAGAGGTGGCTCCCACCGCCTGCGTTACCAGTGGATAAACAGCAAATGCGTATTGTGAAAACAGCACCTCAGAACGCTCATCGCAAAAGGCCCGAACAATAAGCTCGAGCACATCATTCGAACCATTTCCAAGTGTTATTTGATTAGCACTAACATCCAGGCGCTTTGCCAATGCCGATCTTAGTACAAAACCGCTGCCATCAGGATAACGACAAAGCGCTGAACTTGCATGGGCTATAGCGTTAAGTGCTTTTTTGCTTGGCCCCAACGGGTTTTCATTGCTCGCCAGCTTCGTAATTTGCGCCAGGCCAAGTTCTCGTTTTAACTCATCTTCAGGTTTACCGGGTACATAAGGACTGAGGGCACTTACACCGGAAGTTGCCAGAGAAAAAAAATCACATGACACGTTAATACCCTCTTATATTCTGAAATTGTGTAATTTAATGGCTACAACACGCCGACCGGATATGAGCCTAATATTTTAAGTTCCATCGCCTCTTGAGTAATTTCATCCAAGACTAACTTTATGCCCGGGTCAGTGGCATGGCCTTCAAAATCGATATAGAACACATATGCCCAAGTGCCTCGACTCGACGGCCTGGTCTCGATACGGGTTAAACTAATATTATGCCGATGAAAAGGCTCTAACAGCTGGTACAAAGCTCCGGGCTTATTTCGCATAGAAACCAATATAGATGTTTTATCTATCCCGCTTGGCGGAACAGTGTCACGCCCGATAATCAAAAATCGTGTCGTGTTGTCTGGCCGGTCTTCAATATTCTTGGCAATTTTTGTCAGACCGTACAGTTCGGCGGCCATATCACCTGCAATTGCAGCCGAGTTAGGCTCAGACTTCACTCTTCGTGCAGCCTCCGCATTACTGCTAACCGCTACTCTTTCCAACTTGCGCCAATGCGAGTCCAGCCACTTTCGGCACTGTGCCAGAGACTGCTGATGCGAATAAACTTTTTCTATTTTTTCAGCATCAACGCCCTCTGGTGCTAATAGATGATGATGTATTCGCAACTGCACTTCACCACATATTTTGGCTTGTGAATTCATGAACATATCAAGCGTATGGTTGATCATTCCTTCTGTAGAATTCTCTACAGGAACAACACCATAATGCGCCGCACCAGACTCAACCTCTCTGAACACCTCATCAATGGCCCCCATAGGCACGCTTACAACAGAGTGTCCAAAATGCTTTAATGCGGCAGCCTGCGTAAATGTTCCTTCCGGCCCCAGAAACGCAATATGCATGGGTTTCTCTAAAGCCAGGCAAGCCGACATAATTTCACGAAACAGGCGCGCCATTTCTTCGCCACCCAGCGGGCCTTTATTGCGCCCTTTAACCGTCCGCAAAACCTGCGCTTCGCGCTCAGGGCGATAAAACACAGCATCGCCCTCAGAGTTTCGCATTTTTATTTCAGCCACTTTTTGTGCACAGGCGGCCCGCTGATTAATCAACTCCTGAATTTGTTGATCCAGGGCGTCGATACGATCACGAACCTCTGTCAAAGAGATGTCTTCAGACACTGTCATCCACCCTATCAACCATGCTTGCGCTCAAAATCGGACATAAACTCGAGAAGCTTATCCACCCCTTCTTCAGGCATGGCATTGTAGATGCTCGCTCTCATACCACCCACACTGCGATGTCCCTGTAGATTTAGCAACCCGGCTCGTTCCGCCTCCGCAAGAAATACGCCATTCAAGGCGTCATCTCTTAATGTGAACGGTACATTCATTCTCGAGCGACTACCCACCTTTATAGGGTTGGCATAAAATTCACTATTATCAATGGCATTGTATAGCTTTTCAGCTTTGCGGCGATTTATCTCCCCAATAACATCCAACCCACCCAGACGCTTTAACCATTGAAAAACAAGTCCCGACAGATACCATGCATATGTCGGTGGCGTGTTATACATAGACGCATTGTCTGCCGCAATCTTATAATCCATCATCGCTGGCGTAAGAGGGAGAGCACCACCTAACAGATCTTTTTTCACAACAACGATTGTTAGACCTGCCGGACCAATATTCTTTTGCGCACCAGCGTAGATCAGACCATATTGTGATATGTCCAAAGGGCGAGACAATATACAGGATGACATGTCTGCCACCAGTGGCACACCATCAACCTCTGGTACCCAGTCAAACTCCAAGCCGCCGATAGTTTCGTTTGGCGTGTAATGAACATAGGCCGCGCCACTGACAGAACTCCAGGTTTCCTGCGTTGGCACTTCGGAAAACTTTGTGCTCTCCGCACTGCTAACCACCGCCACATCGCAATATTTCTTCGCTTCAGCAATCGCTTTTTGAGACCAGATGCCAGTGTTAACATAAGCGGAGCTTTTTTTGCCGCGAAGCAGGTTAAGCGGCACCATTGAAAACTGTGCGGAAGCGCCCCCCTGTAAAAACAGAACTTCATAATCATCACTAACTGACAGCAAATCCCTGAAATCTTTTTCTGCAGTTGTCGCAATCGAAACAAACTCATCACTTCGATGGCTCATTTCCATTACGGACAACCCCTTTCCACGCCAGTCAACCAGCTCCTGTTGAGCTTGCAACAACACCTCTGCCGGCAACGCTGCAGGCCCCGCACAAAAATTATATGCCCTGCTCATACGGACATTCTCTCCATCAATATCTTTACATTTAGCCTTTTACTCAGCCTGCCACGGTGACAGGCTGAACAGTCGAGGGTTACGCTCCAAGTTGTTACGACTCTGCGTCATGATTTGCGGAATCGTCTGATACAGGCGCATCTCCTGATTCAACATCTGAAGCACTGACAACGTCTTCTTCATCTAATATTGATTCGGCAGGCTCATCAACACGCTCAACACCAACCAGGTGCTCGTCTTCAATGCCAAGTTTGATCAGTCTAACGCCCTGTGTATTTCGACTCAAAACGGAAACTTCTTCCGTCCTGGTGCGAACCAGCGTGCCCTTATCAGAAATCAGCATCATCTCATCGCCTTCATAGACTTCAAGCGCGGCAACCAGCTCACCATTACGATCGGAACACTGCATCGCGATTACACCCTGAGACCCACGACTATAGGCTGGAAACTCTTCTAAGCGAGTCTTCTTTCCATATCCATTAGCACTGGCAGTTAGTATCACGCCATCTTTGCTGGTTGGAATTATCAAAGAAACCACGCGCTGACCTTCGGGAAACTTGATACCACGAACGCCTCGTGCCGTTCTGCCCATCGCTCTCACTTGTTCTTCAGGGAAACGCACAGCTTTACCACCGCTGCTGAACAGCATGACTTCTGCATCACCTTCAGTTATCGCCGTACCGATAAGCGTGTCACCTTCATCAAGTGCCAGCGCTATCAGGCCACTCGAGCGAGGTCTGGAGAAATTTTCTAAAGGGGTCTTTTTAACCGTTCCAAACTCAGTCGCCATAAATACGAAATGGCCTTCTGTGTATTCTTTTACGGGCAAAAATGACGTTACTCGCTCTCCTTCCTCTAACGGAAGAATATTAACCATTGGTCGGCCACGTGCTGCCCGGCTCGCCTGGGGTATCTCAAACACTCGTAACCAATAGACCTTGCCGCGATTGGTAAAGCACAAGATCGTATCGTGCGAGTTTGCTACCAACAGTTTTTCGACAAAATCTTCATCTTTCATACCTGTGGCTGACTTGCCTTTGCCACCCCGGCGCTGAGCCTGGTATGCCTCTACAGGCTGAGTCTTGGCATACCCACCATGGGAAATAGTCACCACCAAATCTTCTTCGGCAATCAAATCCGCGACGGATAGATCACGACGAGAGCTGGTAATTTCTGTACGACGCTGATCACCAAACTGTTCAAGCACTTCCACCAGTTCTTCGCGAATAACCTCAAGCAAACGTGCCGGATCGCTGAGAATCTTTAACAGCTCGCCGATTCGCTCAATTATTTCTTTGTACTCTGCCAGAAGCTTTTCTATCTCAAGCCCGGTGAGTTTCTGCAAACGCATATTTAGAATTTCTTGCGCCTGCTCTGGCGACAGGTAATACAAGCCACCTCTTAAACCAAACTGCTCCGGCAACTCATCAGGTCTGCAAGCATCCTCGCCAGCCTTCTCGAGCATGGCAACAACCATACCCGGATCCCAACCGACTGCTAACAATTTCTCTTTCGCTTCAGCCGCGTTGGCCGACTTCTTGATGAGCTCGATTACCGGGTCGATATTGGCAAGCGCAACAGCTAAACCTTCCAGAACATGTCCCCGCTCTCTCGCTTTTCGCAACTCGAAAAGTGTTCTGCGTGTAACAACCTCTCGCCGATGCTTGATAAAGCATTCCAGAATTTGCTTGAGGTTAAGTATCTTTGGCTCACCGTCAACCAAAGCAACAATATTGATACCAAAAACGTTCTCTAATTGAGTTTGTGCAAAAAGGTTGTTGAGCACCACGTCGGCATTTTCGCCACGACGAAGTTCAATGACGACCCGAATGCCTTCTTTATTAGACTCATCCCGCAGCTCGGTGATTCCTTCAAGCTTCTTATCTTTCACGAGCTCGGCTATTTTTTCAATCAGCTTAGCTTTGTTAACCTGATAAGGAATTTCCGTAATAATAATGGTTTCTTTACCGCGCGCATCTGTTTCTATTTCGTGACGTGCACGAATATAGATACGCCCACGACCCGTTCTATAGGCCTCCAGTATGCCAGCCCGGCCATTGATAAATGCAGCTGTCGGGAAATCCGGACCAGGAATATACTCCATTAACTCATCAATACTTAACTCTGGCGTATCTAGCAGCGCCAGCGTGGCATTAATGACTTCATTAAGGTTGTGCGGCGGTATGTTCGTTGCCATCCCTACGGCAATCCCTGATGACCCATTTACCAAAAGATTGGGTATGCGAGTGGGCATCACGGAAGGTATCGTCTCGGTACCATCGTAGTTAGGCACGAAATCTACGGTTTCTTTTTCGAGATCGGCCAACAATGAATGGGCCATTTTATCCATTCGAATTTCGGTATAACGCATTGCTGCCGCGCTATCACCATCGATCGAACCGAAGTTGCCTTGACCATCTATCAATGGATAGCGCAACGAGAACGACTGGGCCATACGAACAATTGTGTCGTAAACAGCGGAGTCGCCATGGGGGTGATATTTACCGATTACATCACCAACAACACGTGCAGACTTTTTGTAGGCTTTGTTCCAGTCATTACCCAACACACTCATGGCAAAAAGAACGCGCCGGTGCACTGGTTTTAGGCCGTCCCTGACATCAGGCAGTGCGCGCCCGACGATAACGCTCATGGCATAATCTAGATATGACTGCTTTAACTCATCTTCGATGTTAACTGGCAGGATTTCTTTGGCTAACTCACCCATACTGAAGGAATTCCTATCGGTATTTAATCTTTTCCAGATTGATTATTGTTGGTTTTTCTTCTTCTAAAACGCCCGAAGGGCGCTCAAATGTAAGCCAGCGATCATAACATAAAACACCCATGTCGCACTGTTTTAGAATAAATATTTTCTTTTGGAAGCACCGGCAACAGCGGCTAGAGGCAGACAGCCACTTGCTGATTTGAGCGGGGCAACTACTATTTATTACGGGTTTCTCGGAAATAAATGAAATGAAGAAGTTTTTACTGGTCGAAGACAGTCAAATTGTCGTTAAAATAATCAAGCACCTCATTAAAGACGAACCGGGCATGCACTGTGATGTCGCCATGTCGAGACAAGAAGCTGAAAGCATTTTAGCGAAAAATGGGACTGAACAATATCTTGCTGCCGTTGTTGACCTTAGCCTTCCGGACGCACCGGATGGAGAAGTCGTAGACATCACTTTAAAAGCCAAGTTACCAACAATAGTGCTGACCGGCCGTATGGAAGACACGCTTCGCGACAGGATGTTCGAAAAGCCAATTGTTGATTACATCGTCAAAGAGAACCGCTTTTCATACGAGTACGCAATAAAACTACTGAAACGACTCAACGGCAACAGAGATATCACAGTATTAGTTGTAGATGATTCAAAAATATCGAGACACTTCACGAAAACACTCCTGACATCACAACTACTTAACGTCTTGGAGGCTGAAGACGGTAAGGATGCGCTAGAGATCATTCAAACTAATCGTGACATCAAGCTGCTAATTACCGATTACAACATGCCTGTTATGAACGGTATTGAATTAACCAAAAACATTCGCAAAGACCCCGCGAGAAACGACCTGGTAATCATCGGCGTTTCGACTCATGGCAACAAAGGCCTTTCGGCCAAGTTTATAAAGAATGGCGCCAATGACTTCCTCACCAAGCCATTTAGTCACGAAGAATTTACCTGTCGCATAATCCACAACATTGAATCCATTGAAAACTACAACAAAATTCGTCAGATGGCCTACTCTGACTATCTAACCAATTTACCCAATCGACGATATTTTTATGAACATTGCGACAGCATTTTAGAAAGCTCGAAAGAGCATGGCACGCCTGTCTGCCTGACACTAATCGACATTGATCACTTTAAAAAAATTAACGACCTACACGGCCACGACATCGGAGACCACGTTTTAATCGTGTTCGCCGAAATACTCTCCCAATCATTTAGCAGGTTTCTTTTTGCCCGCACAGGTGGAGAAGAGTTTTGCGTATTACTGCAAGGCCTCAATCTGAACAAGGCGGCAACACTGCTGGAGAATTTCAGAGAAGTTGTCGAAGATCGCATTGTAATGCTGGAAACATGCAACTTATCAATTACTATTTCCGCAGGTCTGGTCGAGAGCAATGGCAATCAAATTGACGAGCTTATGCGGGAGGCGGACCAACTGCTCTATCAGGCCAAAAGCAACGGCAGAAATCAGATTTGCTGGGATGCGGGGGCCTAAAGTAACAGTGCATCGACCTGCCCCCCAACACCCCCAATTCAAGACCTCTTAGTGATAATCAGGAAAAAACTACCGTCTTGTTTTCATGAATGATCACACGATCTTCAACATGATAACGAACACCGCGAGCCAGTACGTTCTTTTCTACATCCCGCCCTAATCGAACCATATCCTCAATCGTGTGATTATGACCCACCCGAATAACATCCTGATCAATTATTGGCCCCTCATCAAGTTTTTCCGTCACATAATGGCAGGTGGCACCTATCAGTTTGACGCCGCGGTCATATGCCTGATGATACGGCCTCGCACCCGCAAAAGACGGAAGGAAACTATGGTGAATATTGATCACGCGACCAGCATAAGTCTCACAAAGATTCTCCGGAAGAATCTGCATATATCGAGCAAGTACGATCAAATCAACATCGAGTCCGGTCAGTATTTCTGATACCTGATCAAAAGATTGTTGCTTGTTATCCTTGTCTACCGGCACATGATGAAAAGGGATGTCGTGCCATTCGACCATTCGTCGCAAATCATTGTGATTTGAAATAACGGCGACTATATCCGCATTTAACTCATCATCGTGATGTCGGTGCAACAGATCTGCCAGGCAGTGTGACTCTTTACTAGCCATCAGCACCAAACGTTTCTTCTGACCGGAATCACTGATTTTCCAATGCATGCCATACTCTTTCGCAATTGGCGAAAAGGCAATCTTGAACGCCTCGACATCTAAAGGCATTGAGCTTGCCTTGATTTCGTTTCGCATAAAAAACCAACCAACCTTGGGGTCTGCGTGATGGCTCGCCTCCGTGATCCAGCCATTGTAATTCGCCAGAAAATTACTCACTTTAGCGACAATACCTACTCCATCTGGGCAGGCAATCACGAGCCGAAATGTACGTTCCATAGAAACTTTATCCTAACACCCCACCGGCAACGCTAAAAAAGCAACGCAACCAAGTGTTCTAATTAAACAAAATTGTATCGACAACTAACCTTACCCGCGAAAAACATTATCGGTTCGCGCCGCCATGACGAAATCCGTTTTATGCAGACCTTTAATTTTGTGAGTCCACCAGGAGACCTTAACGCTTCCCCACTCAACCAATAGCGCAGGGTGATGCCCCACCGATTCCGCAAGCTCCGCCACACGATTGGCAAACGCCATCGCAGCTAGAAAATCGGAAAATCCAAACACCCGCTGTAATTGACTGACACCCTGATCCACCACAATAGACCAATCAGGAATCTCTACCAACAACACTTCCGCCTCTTCTTTTTCTACCTGAGGTGCGCCCAGCCGGCAAACCTCACACACTTCATCTGCTAGACGCATAAACGTAAACCTCTGACCGGCAAGCGCCGACGCCTCAACAACCATCTCTGGCACATACAGGCATCGACACTATTCTGCTTTACACCTGCTTCGCATCAATAATATTTTGCTTCCAGAGTTTCGGCCCGGTTTCATGGACAGAAACGCCATTAACATCAACAGCAACCGTCACCGGCATATCCTTAACATCAAACTCGTAAATCGCCTCCATCCCCATTTCTGGAAATGCGAGAACCTTCGCTGATTTAATGGCTTTGGACACTAAGTAGGCAGCGCCACCCACAGCCATTAAATAAACCGCGCCAAATTCTTTGATGGCCTCAATCGCTACCGGTCCACGCTCAGACTTGCCAATCATTCCCAACAGGCCGGTCTGCTCAAGCATTGTCCGGGTAAATTTATCCATTCTCGTTGCGGTAGTCGGACCAGCAGGACCAACCACCTCATCGCGCACCGGATCAACCGGGCCAACGTAATAAATAAAGCGACCTTTTAGATCAACCGGCAAACTCTCTCCTTTGGCCAGCATTTCTGTCATTTTCTTGTGCGCAGCATCACGGCCGGTCAACATTTTGCCCGACAGCAATACCGTCTCCCCTGGTTGCCATTCACGGACATCCGCCGGGGTTATGGTATCGAGATTTACACGACGAACACTATCGCCTACTTCCCAGGTAATATCTGGCCATTCATCAATACTTGGCGGCGTTTGCAAGGCAGGTCCGGAACCATCCAGTACAAAATGTGCGTGTCGGGTGGCAGCGCAGTTTGGAATCATCGCCACAGGCAAAGAAGCTGCATGTGTTGGATAATCTTTGATTTTGATATCTAAAACGGTAGTTAATCCACCCAGACCTTGCGCACCAATACCCAGCGCATTGACCTTATCCATAATCTCCAGACGCAGCTCTTCTACACGGTTACTCGGGCCCCGCTTTCTCAGCTCATGGATATCGATCGGGTCCATCAACGCTTCTTTCGCCATCACGGCAGCTTTCTCTGCAGTGCCGCCGATACCTATGCCAAGCATACCCGGTGGACACCAGCCTGCACCCATGGTTGGCACGGTTTTAACAATCCAATCAACAATACTATCACTCGGGTTCAGCATCACCATCTTCGATTTATTTTCCGAGCCGCCACCCTTAGCCGCCACCTGAACATCAACCGTATTGCCTGGCACGATTTCATAATGAATCACAGCCGGTGTATTGTCTTTAGTGTTCGTGCGCTTACCTGCAGGATCAGCAAGAATAGAGGCCCGCAAAACATTGTCAGGGTTTAGATAAGCTCTTCTCACCCCTTCATTTATCATATCAGTGACGCCCATCTTTGCGTCCCACTGCACATCCATACCTACCTTGATAAATACGGTGACAATTCCTGTGTCCTGACAAATCGGACGCTTCCCCTGCGCGCACATACGGGAGTTTATGAGAATCTGCGCCATCGCATCCTTTGCTGCAGGGCTCTCTTCCCGCTCGTATGCCTCATGCACCGCTTTTATAAAATCTACCGGGTGATAGTAAGAAATGAATTGCAGCGCATCCGCCACACTGTCTATCAGGTCGTCTTGTCGAATTACAGTCATTTATACACTCTCTTCTCTATACGAACACATCACGAAAGTACTTGTGTAATATATTCCAGGCTCACGCATGACACGAAAAATAAGCAAGCAGATATTATTTGATTTCTTCGAAACAACTTTATTTGCCAGCTTTTCCTTTGCAATCAGGGGGAATCATCTCGATTTAGCCAACCTTTTTACTGCTAAAACGCTGGATTTCACCTAAATTATGCCGCATTGTACATCACATTAATGACGACGATGAACCCAAACTACTGCTCATCGTCCTAATTGCCTAAAAAGCACTCGCACATCGCTGGGCTGCGCTCCATTTCTTGATAATTTTTCTAGATGGCACACACTATGACCGAAGATGTTTTTGTTTCTATCTCCGAAAAAACACAAATCATTCAAATTAATCGCCCGAGCAAAAAAAATGCACTGACTCACGCAATGTATTCGAAGATGCAGCAGTCATTGATCGAAGCCGAGTCAAACCCCAACATCAAAACCACTATAATCTATGGGTCTACAGACTGTTTTACAAGCGGCAATGACCTTGTGGAATTTGCCAACTGGGATAACAGCGACTTTACCGCATCACCGGTAGGCAAGTTCTTGACCGCACTGGCTACCGCCACCAAACCTGTTATCGCCGCCGTTAATGGCGAGGCGATAGGTATTGGTACAACAATGCTATTACATTGCGATTTTATTTATGCAGGCACTAACTCTCGTTTTCAGATGCCATTTGTCAGCCTGGGTCTTTCTCCGGAAGGTGCGTCAAGCCTTTTACTACCGACAATAATGGGGCACTGCCGGGCCGCTGAACTTTTGCTGCTTGCGCAAATCTTTGACTCAGAGAAAGCACTTGCCTGCGGGTTAATTAATGACGTCTGCGATCCACTGGCTACCTTGGACACCGCCTTGAAGACCGCTGAAATACTTAATTCCCAACCCACCAGCGCTGTGGCTCTAACCAAGCAACTGCTAAAAAAACAGTCAACCGAACAAACCATGCAAACAATGCAAACAGAAGGCAACGTGTTTTCAGAGCGGCTAAAAAGCCCCGAGGCCGAAGAGGCTTTTAATGCTTTCTTTGCCAAACGCAAACCGGATTTTAGCCAATTCGATTAACGGTAAAATACCAGACGCAAAAACTATACATAAAGTAGCGTTAAAAACTGGACGAATTAACCGTCCCCGACTAGCTTTAAAACAAGCGAAAATTTGCATGACGCAACCTGTTTTCTGCTGACCGCCTCAAAACTCGATGAGTAACTCTTAGAATAAGGGGCTGTCAAAGTGTTATGTATCCTGCAAACCTGCAGGCAAAAAACTATTTCCTACCAATAATAAAAGGATAGAAGGTCCAATCTTATGCTTAAGAAAACCTTATTAAGTGTGGCTGTTGCTTCATCTATCGCTCTTACCGGCTGTTTGGATGATGCTGAGACCGGCAATAACTCACAAATTAATTATGAGATAAATAATCCTGACATTGACATCAGAGAGGGCAAAACGTCACCTATTTTTAACCCTGTTACAAGCGAGCTGCCAATTCCGAACGACCTAATTTGGGACAAAGCTGCTGGTGATGGCAGTTTTAATGTCGCTGATATCAAACCACCAGTGACCACAGCGCTCAATGATTTAAGTGGTGCGTCGACAACTGCCCCAATTGATATTGCCTTTAGCGGTGGATTGAATAGTGCAAGTATTAACACTGATCAATTTATGAAAGACAGCAACGGCAATGTTGTTTACCATCCGGATTTTGGCTACGCACTCCCAAATCCGACTCAGAACGTTTTCTTAATTGAGCTCGATTATGCCAGCGGTGATCCGTTGCAAGGGCTGTCAAACGCAGAGCCACCAACGGTACCATTTGCTAATCACTATGCCACATTGGCAAGTGCCAGCGCGACACCTGAAGAAAAGGTTGCTGCAATTACGGCAATTAACACCGCTGCAGCAAACCCCGCATATAGTGCCGAAGTTTTAGATATGCAAGGCACCACTGTTCTTCGTATACATCCGGAAACACCGTTAAAGCCGCGCACTCGCTATATCGTTACTCTTACCAACGAAATAAAAGATGCCGCTGGCACAAACATCATTCCATCATTGTTGTATGAAGACTTAACCAAAACCAATGAAGAATTATCAGTAGGTAACTCCGCACTCTTCGCGGTACGAGACCTCATGAATGGTCTTTGGGAAGCAGTGTCTTCCAACTACTTTCAGCTCAACAACTCCAGTCGGGCGCAAGCTGGCTTGGCATCGTTAACTGACAAAAATATTGCCCTCAGTTACTCTTTTATGACCTCCGGCGATGAAAAAGTAATGGAGTATATCGCAAACCCCGCAGAATGGTTTAGCGATCAAATCTCCAATTTTGTGCGTGTATCTGCGGCAAAAGCCGTAGTTTCTAATAAAACGGATGCAAATGGCGACGGCAAGGTCGATTATACCGATGTGAAGCTTGCTGCCGGAGCAGGCATTGCCTACTTCCCAACTAATCCATCCAACCCAACCGACACCACAATTTCAGATGCCTTAGCACCAGTGGCGGCAGGCTTCCCTCTGGTTGGATGTACTGGCGTCACCTCCGGACAGACCTATATTGACTGTGTTGGCCTTGTATTAGCTAACGCACCGGTTGCCAAAGGTGGATTTAAAGAATTACTCCCTACTCCCAAAGCACGCACAGTAACAACAACTTCCGCAAATCAGCCGGTGTCGCTTGTTTCGTCAGTGGTCTCCAAATTAATTACCGACCCAACCAAACCGCCATTAGTCTCACAAGGCACGATAAGTATTCCTTATTATTTGGGCATTCCGACCGGCAACACAGCGGCGGAAGGCGCCGTTATAAATACAGAAAGCTGGACCGCTGATCACACCTTGGCATCAGCGATAAATACCGCTTTTGCTGGCTTGGGTCTGCAACTTCCCCAAGGCGTGGCTAGCGGCACAGGTGGCTATAAGTCAAACGTGGTAAACTATATTTATCCATTCCCTGCCCAATTAGACGGAGATCCACAGACGGATGCCACCGACCTGAATATTCCCTGGTTAGCGGTTCGCCCCTACCCAACGGTTGCCTCGAAAGGAACGGTAATATTCCAGCACGGTATTACCACCGATCGAAGTGCATCCCTCTCCGTTGGCACGGTCTTAGCGCAGCAAGGATATACGGTTATCGCGATCGATCAGGCAGTTCACGGTATTGCTCCTGCGTCTACGAGCACGAAGCTTGGACTGGCCGCAACTCTATTAGCTGCAGGTCAACAAGGTGGACTTCCTGCATCTTTAGCACCAAGTGATAGCAATAATCAGGCAGTTGTCGATGGCACTATCAATATCGGCTTTGTGATAGCGGCATTTGCTGCAAATATGCAACAAACAATCGATGCGACAACCGCGCAAGGAGTAATCAATACCGTTGTCGCGGGAGGAACCACCGGCTCTGCTTCCTTAGACACGGCGATTCTGACATTGGAATCATTTGAAAATACCGTTGCCAACGCCGGCAGCATAATTCCCGGCATTGCCAATACTAGCTTTGAGCGTCATTTTAACTTCACTGCCGATAGTTCTGTAAGCCCAACCCCAATGGACTTTGACGCCGATACTGCGTTTGGATCATCAGGGAGCTTGTATATCAATCTGCAAAACTTCACCAACAGCCGTGATAAGAGCAGACAAGGGGTTATCGATCTGTTAAATCTTCGCCAATCTCTCACCAGCATTGATCTCAATGGTGATGGAACGGCAGACGTAGATACAAGTAAAGTCTATTTTATAGGCCATTCTCTTGGTACTTTGTCGGGAATTCCTATGGTAAGCATTGCCAACTCTGTTCCGACCGTAGGTAATTTTGATGCCTCTGTCTTTTTGGAGCCCGCATCAGGCATATCTCGCATGGTTGAAAACTCAGGAAGCTTTGCTCCTCGCATTGTCGGCGGATTGGCGGCTCTTGGTATAGGCCAAGGCTCAACCAGTTTCGAAACATTTTTGAATGTTTTACAAGCAGCCTTGGATAGTGTTGATCCTATAAATTTTGCAGACAACCTGGGCAGGAAAACCACTGGAAGTTTCCAAACAAACGCAGATGTTGAAGGTGCGTTGTTTATCCAGAACGTTGGTACTGCCGACGCAAATGGGGCGACCGTTTATAAGTCAGATCAGACCAACCCGATTGAAGCGGAAACGACACAGTTAACAACTCAATTTGGAACGTCTTTCAAATCAGCGTTTGCCGGTATTGAGCAACTAACAACGTTGATTGGTGCAACTGACGTCATCGGGGCAACTCCGGATGGTACAGCAGATATCATAAGAACACGATTGGCCTTTGGAAATCACGGCATGTTCGTATTGCCAGTAGTTACCGCAAAAGAACAAGAAGATAAAGGCCTAACCGATGAACAAAAAGATGCAGAGGAATTACTACGCGGCGCTGCCTTTCAAGAAGGTTTAATGCAAACAGCTACGTTCTTTTTACTGGATGGTGAAATGGCGGGTGCAACTAGCACGTCAGGAACAACCTCTGTCCCTGGTATACTCATTGACGAGACCACATACAACGCCAGACCAAACAAACAACTAAATTAAAACTTTGCTAAATAAAAAGGGGGAGCCGTTACAAACCCCCCCTTTTTTGTCCACAAAAAAGCCGAACATTTAGGAATGTTCGGCTTTTCCTTTAACCAACAAACATACTAACGCCCTTTCTGCGCAGCAATCCTTAATCTAAGTGCATTCAGTTTAATAAACCCTTCCGCATCTTTCTGATTGTAAGCACCAGCGTCATCTTCAAAAGTCGCTATTTTCTCATCAAACAAAGAATCATCCGACTTTCTGCCAACTACGGTTACGTTGCCTTTATAGAGCTTAACTCGCACAACACCATTTACGACCGCTTGCGACTCATCAATCATAGTCTGCAGCATTTTACGCTCAGGACTCCACCAGTAACCGTTGTAAATAAGCTCGGCATATTTCGGCATTAAACTGTCTTTTAGATGTGCCACTTCGCGATCAAGCGTGATCGATTCGATTGCTCGGTGGGCCCTCATCATGATCGTGCCGCCTGGCGTTTCATAGGCGCCACGGGACTTCATACCAACATAGCGGTTTTCAACAATATCCAGGCGGCCGATACCATTGTCGCCACCCAATTTATTTAATTTGGCAAGCACTTCATGCGCCTTTAGTGCCTCACCGTCAATCGCTACAATGTCACCCTTCTCATAAGTCAACTCGATATAAGTAGGGGTTGCAGGGGCGTTTTCAGGGCTAACAGACCAGCGCCACATATCTTCTTCAGGCTCTGCCCAAGGATCTTCCAGAATATCGCCTTCGTAAGAGATATGAAGCAAATTGGCATCCATAGAGTATGGTGACTTCTTACCCGCTTTGGCAAAATCGACTGGAATGTTATGCGTCTTAGCATACTCCATCAATTTCTCACGGGACAACAAATCCCACTCTCTCCAAGGTGCTATCACTTTAACGCCTGGTTTCAGTGCGTAAGCTCCCAACTCAAAACGAACCTGATCGTTGCCCTTGCCAGTCGCTCCGTGAGAAATAGCATCGCCACCGGTTTCATTCGCAATTTCAACCAACCGTTTTGCTATCAACGGTCTGGCGATAGAAGTACCAAGCAAATACTCACCCTCGTAAATAGTATTCGCACGAAACATCGGGAAAACATAATCCCGAACAAATTCTTCTTTCAGGTCTTCAATGTATATCTCTTTCACACCCATTGCTTCAGCTTTGGCGCGTGCGGGTTCAAGCTCTTCTCCCTGGCCCAGGTCAGCGGTAAAGGTCACCACTTCACAATTGTAAGTATCCTGCAACCAGCGAAGAATGATGGAAGTATCTAAACCACCAGAGTAGGCCAAGACCACTTTTTTCACATTAGACATACACAGACTCCAACGTTTTATATGAATAAACGACTAAAATAAAAGGGCGACATTGTACTCTTAGCGCGCTTTAAAACATAGGGGGGGGCAATACGTAGGGTTGTTAACAGTCTGGGGCACATACTCTGCCACCACGAGGATAATAAAGGGCTACGCCATCATGAATATCAATTTATCGCTATTAATCAATCCATTAGCAACAAGAATCAGCCATTGCGCATGTCCCCTAATGATTCAGAATCTTCTGCCTCAACTTTTGGTTTTCGAAGGACCCGAGGACCACGCTCTAGCCTGACAGTGGTGCGGCGGTTCCTTGCCCGGCTCTCCTTGGTTGAGTTGCTTACTGCCGGGTAACGTTCGCCGTGATAGCGCGTCGTAATCATATCATTCTTAATGCCATTATCGATCAGGTACTGCGTCACTGTTTCAGCACGCTCCTTCGATAAGCGGCGATTATAAATTCGCCTGCCACTGGTATCAGTATGACCATCTACATAAATACTCGATACTGTTTTATCGGCCTTTATGTAGATAATAACGTTATCCAAAACTTGAAAATCTTCTTTTGTTAAAATCGCCTTATCCACTTCAAACAAAACTAGTGACCGCTCGACCTGCCTGAAATTAACCGGGAGCAGCGTCGAAACACATGCCTGGTAATCTTCAAAGTGATTACGGAAATTAACCGAGTTTAAGCGCACACGAACAGAATCGTCAGAGTACCAGGCTTTGCGTGTAAACGTTGGTGCCATGCCTTCCATCAGGCTGGCTATCATGGCTGTGGCATTTCTCTCTGTAACTGTTATCGGGCGATCACTTTTAACCACATCCACATAACCTAAGTCTTGTGGCACTTTGCCAGGAAGCCAATCAGGAGACTCAATAACGAAAGCTCCCCTTCCTTCCTTAAGCGGATTATTTTTGGCTTGTAAGTAAAACTTCAATGGCTCACCAGCTTCGTGAAAAAAAACACCACTGCCAAACTCCGGAATTGTGTGGGTTAAACTGCACTCGAATATAGACGAAGACAAATACCACTGGCTTTTTCCTATGGGAGCATGATAGGTAACAGCGGAAACACTTATCGACACAAAGAGCATCGATAAAAGATACACATGGAAACGTCTAATCAGCATCAACTTGAAAAACCTCACAATCATCTCCCGACAACCACTGCGTAGCTATTACTCTTCAAAACTTGCAAAACCATAAAATCCATTTTAGCTTTCTGTTCAAGCCATTACCCTATCTTCTAAAATAGCGGCCACATGGACGATTTCTTTAGCCAGTATGCCAGGAACTTAACCACAAAGACCCTGCAAACAGCGATCTTAAAAAAGTGATCGCACTAAAGCCGCATCACAATCTATTGCATCATGCAAAAAATCACAGAGAAACATTTTACCAAGGTATTCTGGTATACTTTTTTTCACAATCAACGTTAACATTTTTCTGATCTAGGATTTATTCGCTGATGCGCGCCGAAAATGAAATCACTATTACCCAGCCCGATGACTGGCACCTCCATCTTCGTGATGGTTTAGCATTAAAAGACACTGTTGCCGCAACAGCAAGATGCTTTGGACGTGCAATAGTAATGCCTAACCTCACTCCACCCATTACAACCGTTAACGAAGCGCTCGCTTACAAGCAGCGAATTGAAGATGCCCTGCATAATCAGTCAGATTTTTTACCGTTAATGGTTCTCTATCTCACCGATAATACTCCGGTAGAAGAAATTGAGAGGGCGTCTCATAGCGACGCAGTGGTTGCATGTAAACTTTACCCAGCCGGCGCTACGACAAACTCAGACTCCGGAGTAACAGATATCCAGAAGCTCTACCCAGTTCTGGAAGCGATGCAAAAATATGGCGTAAAGTTGCTTGTACATGGGGAAGTCACCACCGCCGAAACAGATATCTTTGATCGTGAAAGAGTGTTTATTGAGAATACCCTGGCCAAAATCACTCAGGATTTTCCGCAATTAAAAGTTGTGCTCGAGCATATTACAACAAAAGATGCCGTAGATTTTGTGCTGCAATCCAACGAGAATGTCGCTGCGACCATTACTCCGCATCATTTGATGTACAATCGGAATCACATGCTGGTGGGCGGCATTCGTCCACACTTCTACTGCCTACCAGTTCTTAAACGGAACACCCACCAACAGGCACTTAGAGAAGCGGCAACCAGTGGAAACAAAAAGTTCTTTTTAGGTACAGATTCTGCCCCACACCCATTAAGCAAAAAGGAAACTTCCTGCGGGTGTGCTGGCTGTTTTTCAGCATTTGCGGCCATTGAACTCTATGCGACGGTATTTGAAGAAATGGACAGCCTGGATAAACTTGAGGGATTTGCCAGCCACTTCGGGCCTGACTTTTACGGGCTACCGCGTAATTCAAGCTCAATCACACTCAAAAAGGAGCCCTGGGTTGTACCTGCAAGTCTACCTCTGGGAGACACCGTGGTTGTCCCGGTAAAAGCAAACGAAACTATTTCATGGAAGCTTGCCTAGCTCGCTACCAACACTCAAACCTGAATAACTGTCGGAATAAAATTCCGTTAAGGTAAATTGTGGACGACCAAGATTACTCTAAAAGCCCTATCGCTGACCGTTTCAGAGGGTTTCTCCCCGTTGTCGTTGATGTCGAGACAGCGGGATTCAATGCAAAAACCGATGCGTTATTAGAGTTCGCGGCGGTAATTATACGAATGGATGAAAGCGGCACACTTTATCCGGGGGAAGAGATTTCCTGCCATATAGAACCATTCGAGGGGGCCAACTTAGAAAAGGCGGCCTTAGACTTCACAGGTATCGACCCTTACTGCCCTTTGCGCAACGCCCAAACAGAAAAAGAAGCCATAGCCGAGGTGTTTAAACCAATCCGTCATGAGCTAAAAGACCAGGGCTGTACCAGGGCAATATTAGTGGGCCACAACGCGACCTTTGACCATAACTTTCTTTTCGCCGCGTGCGAGAGAAACAACGTTAAGCGCAACCCATTCCATCCATTTTCAACTTTTGATACAGCAACTCTTGCAGGGTTAGCATTTGGTCAGACGGTTTTGGCAAAAGCTTGCCGGGAAGCTGACATTGATTTTGACAACAATGAAGCACACTCAGCACTTTATGATGCAATCAAAACAGCTGAACTATTTTGTCATATCGTGAATAAGTGGAAAAACCTGGGAGGCTATAAACGCTAACTAAATGAAAAAGCCGGGGAATCCCCGGCTTTTTTAATTCTTCGACGATTATAAACCGTCTGCATTAGCTGAAAGATACGCTGCAACACCCTTTGGAGATGCATCCATACCCTTATCACCTTTCTTCCAACCAGCAGGGCAAACCTCTCCATGCTCTTCATGAAATTGTAATGCATCCACCAGACGAATTAGTTCATCCATGTTACGACCCAGAGGCAAATCATTCACGATCTGTGATCGAACATTTCCTTCTTTGTCGATTAAAAATGCACCACGGAAAGCAACGCCACCTTCAGATTCAACATCATAGGCTTTGCAAATATTATGGCTAATATCAGCCGCTAATGTGTACTTTACTGCACCTATACCACCTTCGTTTACTGGTGTGTTTCTCCATGCATTGTGAGTAAAATGCGAATCGATTGACACGCCAATTACCTCAACATTACGCTCTTTGAACGCGTCCATTCTATGATCCAGTGCGATCAGCTCAGATGGGCAAACGAATGTGAAATCCAAGGGGTAGAAGAAAATAAGACCGTACTTTCCTTTTATTGCATCAGACAGTGTAAATTCATCAACAATTTTTCCATCTGCTAATACTGCAGGAACAGTAAAATCCGGTGCTGGTTTGCCAACGAGTACGCTCATTTTTATTTCTCCATTAATTTATAGTTGAGACATAACCAAAATAGTCAAATGCCATCATCTTCGCAACATCAAATTCTCTATTGAAAGATTCCACTTAATCCAAGGGGTTGGGCACCTGAAAAAGGTCGCATAATCATACAGACAGCCAGAGCAGAATCACACTAACTATTGATTAATAATATTAATCGCTATTATAGCGACTATCTATCGTTATAAGCTTTTCAATAAAAAGCCCGCGATAAACGCGGGCTGCGAAAACTAACAGAGACTGTTAGTTATTAGCACATATGCTGACCACCGTTTATGGCCAAGTTAGAACCAGTCATAAAGCCAGCTTCTTCAGCAGTCAAAAAGGCAATTGCTCGGGCAATTTCTGCTGGCTCAGCCAATCGGCCTACAGGAATTTGCGCAATGATCTGATCCCTGACCGATTGATCTATCGCCATCACCATGCTCGTTGCCACATATCCCGGAGAGATCGTATTCACAGTAATCCCCTTACGCGCCACTTCCTGAGCTAACGCCTTGGTGAACCCGTGAATACCTGCCTTAGCAGCTGAATAATTTACCTGTCCGAACTGACCTTTCTGAGCATTGATAGACGACACATTCACAATACGTCCGTAGTTTGCATCGATCATCTGATCTAGAAACTGCTTGGTCACATAGAATACGCTATCCAAATTAGTAGATAGCACTGCATCCCATTTATCGTGCCCCATCTTTTTCATTACGCCGTCGCGAGTGATTCCAGCATTATTTACCAAAATACTAACGTTCCCATATTCGGAGCGAATCAACTCAGCAGCTTCTGCGCACGACTCGAAAGAACTTACGTTCATGCAAACCACTTCAACCACAAAGCCTAATTCTTTTTGCTCAGCTTGCCATTGTAGAGCAACATCTTTCTTTGCAGCTGAACTGTATGTTGCAATCACCTGGTGCCCTTCCTGGCACAATCTCTGACAGATTGCGGTACCAATACCACCAGTACCACCTGTTACTAAAGCTATACGCTTTGCCATGCTATTCTCCTGTAGTTATTAATTGTAGTTTGATCCGTAAGCACAGCGCCGACAACAACCTTCCGAACGCCCCTTATATATAGTTATACCAATACCCAACCACCACCTCTCTGACTTATGTCAACATAATTACCTAAGGCCCTAATGGAAAAAAGACTAGTCCTTTTCATGGGCAACATTACAGAAGATTTATTTATGGCAGTTTGGTTGAATCTTGCATGCACCGTGAATAAAGTTTAAGTCCAACCTCGATTCAATTAATGGATACCTCTTAGATGAGCTTGCGTCACTCCTATTCAACACTGAAATTCATTACTCTTGTATTATTCTTATGCTCTTCTGCAATAGCGGATGTCATAATAAAAAGCCCAAATGACAAAAGGATGTATAAATCTATCGTCCTTGAAAATCAGCTCGAGATAATGCTCATCTCCGACCCGGAAACAGACCGCGCAGCTGCCGCTCTCGATATTAAAGTTGGAAGTGGTAATGACCCTAAAGAACGCCCCGGACTTGCCCACTTTTTGGAGCATATGCTATTCCTTGGGACAGAAAAATACCCGCAAGCTGGCGAGTACCAAGAGTTTATTCAGCAATATGGTGGTAACCACAACGCCTACACATCATTTTCAGACACAAATTATTTTTTTGAAATAGACGCAAGTCATTTCGAACCCGCCCTAGACCGGTTCTCACAACAATTTATCAGTCCACTATTTAACCCAGAATATGTCGAGCGAGAAGCTAACGCAGTTCATTCAGAGTATTCAGCTAAAATTAAAGACGATAACCGCCGAACTTATTCTGCGTTTCAATCAGTTATGAACAGCGACCATGCTTACTCAAACTTTTCTGTTGGGAACCTTACAACCCTCGCGACGGACAACCAACAGTCATTACATAAAGACCTTGTTTATTTCTATAAGGCAAATTACTCATCCAACCTTATGAAAGCGGCAATCTATGGTAAAGAACCTATTCCAATTCTTGAAAGCTTCGCCAGAAAATACTTTAGTCAGATAGCAAATCGACACCTCATTGCAAAAGAGCACACTGCCCCTCTTTTTAAAGACGGCACGCTGCCAGCGCTGCTTGAGGTTGAACCAGAGATGGATAGCAGGATTCTTGAATTTTCATTTCCAATACCTAGCTCTGAAAATTATTACCAGGAAAAGCCCACCTATTATCTTTCTAACTTAATTGGACACGAAGGTGAAGGTAGCCTTTTATCGGCACTTAAAGCTGCAGGGCTGGCAGAAAGTTTAAGTGCTGGAGCAAGCATGGATACGGGGCATGCCGCCATCTTTTCAGTCCGTTTAAGCCTAACTCAAAATGGTGTACAAAATTGGCAGGATATCGCTAGCGCCTTATTTAACTACATTGATTTAATAAAAAAGGACGGCCTACAATCTTTCTATTATGAAGAACAAAGCAAAATGCTGGATTTAGCTTTCCAGTTTCAGCAAAAGAGTCAACCTATACACTACGTAAGCTCTCTTGCTGGCACTTTACAAGAAATTCCTGCCAAACAAGCGATAAGATATGGTTATCTGCTAACCCCTTATTCACCTGATTTATATACAAAGTTTTTGGAATACTTAAGCCCTAACAATGTTCTAATCACAGTCGTATCGAAAGGACTCTCCCACAACCTCTCCACGGAATGGTACCAAACCCCATATTCAATCCAGAAAATCAAACCACAATCCTTAAAACAGGCCTCCACCAAAAGCTTCAAATTAACCTTACCTGAGAGAAACAGTTTCATTCCAGATGAGGCTTTCGTTCTTGAGGGTAAAACAATGGCCACCCCTACTAGAATTCTTTCAAATACAGATATTGATGCCTGGTATGCCTTTGACAATGAATTCTCGGATCCAAGTGCTTCATTTTTTATAAATATCAGATCACCAAAAGCTAATGACAGCCCAAAAAATGCTTTGTTTACAGAGCTTTTAACTCGTGTAGTGCAAGATGAACTAAACGAATTCACCTACCCTGCGACATTAGCAGGTTTAGATTTTTCACTATATAACCACATACGCGGTATATCGATAAAAGTAAGCGGCTACCCAAGTAAGCAAAGCACATTACTAAGCAGGATACTTAACACACTAACCAATTTGCCCATAAATTCTATGAGGCTAGAGCAAATTAAAGAAGATCTAAAAAGGGAATTGGAAAACTCGGCAAAAAGAAAGCCATATGAACAAACGGCCGGAAAACTCAGAGAGTTACTTATTGAACCGTTATGGAGTGACGAAGAAAAACTAGCCCAAATTAAAACAGTTGATAGAAAAGCGCTTGCTGCGTTCAGAAACGAACTATTGTCTCAAATTGATGTTGTTACTTTAACGCACGGTAATACAACACGCGCCAGCGCATTAGCGTTAAATCAACTGGTTAATACTTACTTGATTAAAAACAGCACTCATAAATCAGTAAATAGAGGAGAAATACTCCTGCTGAAAGACGGTGATCGTTATCTATACGAACTAAATTCCGAACACCCAGACACAGGTTACGCACTCCTCATTCAGGGCAATAGCAAGTCTTATAAAGATCGAGCATTCTTTAGCCTAATAGGGCAAATATTATCTAGCCCTTATTACAATGACATTCGTACTGAAAAACAACTTGGTTACATTGTCTTTGCGACGCCTTTTTCAATGTTTGAAGTTCCTGGAATTGCATTCATCGTACAATCGCCTGTCGCGAGCTATCAAGAGCTCAATAATAAAACCATACAATTCCTAAATAGGTTTATAAACAATGATCTTAAAGACATGAGCAACGAAACTTTTGAACAGCATAGGAATGCACTTATAAAATTAATAAATGAGAAAGATAAAAAGTTAACCGATCGCAGCGGTCGTTTCTGGCGTGAAATAGACGAAGAAAACTATGACTTTAATACCAATCAGATGCTTGTGGCCTCAATAGAAAAGATAAGCCAAGAATTTGTAATTAAGCAAATGCAACAAACATTGCAACAAGGGCGATATTTACTAACGGTAAAACAAGGCGATGATATAAAAGTACCCTTGAATAAAAGCACCAAAACAGAGTTTGAGAGCTTTCAATTCAACCCAGTTCAATCGAAAAATAAATTGAGAGAACTGAGCCGGTAATCTAATCAAATGGATAACAACTTTTTCAACTAAACTTCAATAGTTTGATAACCAGAGGAAACAGACTGTCTAAATGCAAAGGAGCTTTATTAGTACTAGCTCAGACCTAATCTGACAATTGGTCGACTTTGGGGTACAGTCTGTCATTTTCGATTTAATTCAAAGCACTTGCCGAGCCTGCAACAGATTCTGTTACAGGCTCTGGTACTAGCTGTGCAGATAACGGGATTTTCCGAGTAAATTATAAGGCAAGATTTTGGCTTAGATTTTGGCTTAGATGATGAATTAGTCTCTAAACAACTTAATGAATAGTAAATAACTCTAATATACCCAGCCCAGTATGCGAGACTATATCATCCTTCCCCTTTTCTGAGACGAAAACAGTATTAGACTCCAGACTCGCTCTTGTAGTAATTATGAGCATGTAACGCTCGCTTTTAGAGTTAACCTTCGCATTAATGACCCCCTCCAAATATCCGTAACGGTACCAATTCTCTGGAGTAAAGGTAGTTGAAATATTAGTTACAATTCTCAATGGGGTAAAATGATCATCTAGATAGATAAAAGTGGGTATAAACGCTTCCCCGTTTATAAATGTTCTAAACCTTATCAAATAATCTTTTTCCACAACAGGCAGACGCACCAGTTCATAAGCACTTCTGCCCGACTGAAATATATGAACTCTAGAGACCCGGTTAATTTCGACTACAAACTCATCTTTCTGCGGTAACTCTGATACAAACTCAAAATCTAATTCAGCACAACAGCCCTCTCCAATAAAATTGGATATCTGCTGAGACCTGCCTTCAACTTGCTCTGAGGACAATCCCATTATTTCTAGGGCTTTATCTTCTGCTTGACTAGCGGCTATTTGCACCAATGGAATCTGCTCGAATACAGACAATTTGGCAACGCCACTCTGTTCTAAAATTTTATGAGAAGTTTCACCGGTTGCTTCAGACTCTTTCCTTTTACCATCATATGGCGTATTCACCATTCGCCCTTCTGCATCTCTCCAGGTGTAATAACGAGGCATTTCCCCCGGGCGGGTAAAATTGTTTTTCTCTAACTCGTCGCCGTCAACATAATCAACTTCGTCAATAACGGTGATATCGTATTCAGAGCGCCCTCCTTCTGGGTCGGTTTTCCTCTCTGTCACAGCAGGTGTCGTCACATTCAAGGGGGATTTATCAGAGGCTTCAATATTGGCCTTTGAGTCCACTTCTAAAACAGCCTCAGTAGAAGCATCTGACTTTTTTGAGCTTTGCCCTATGCCGTGAGTTAATTCAGGTGAGTCCTTAGGCGGCAGCTCTGCATTATTATTTGAATCGGTTTGAATGAGAGGGTTAGGCTCTTCTTTAATTACGGTGTGCTGTACTCGACCACTTTCATCAACCCATGTAAAGTACTTTTCGGCACAGACTTGAAGAGACAACGTCATCATGATTGTCGCGATTGATATTTTTTTAGTTATTCTTGGAAATTTACAGCTCATTAAAATTGCTTTCTGAAAGATATTCCCGCAAGCACAGCACGGAGGGAGGTCTTAATATCCAATCCAGCATATGGGTTATATATGATATTGGTTATACTATCCTCGTTTACGTTACTACTCGTGTTAGCCGGAATAAACTCAATCGATTGTATATAACTTAGGTTGACATCAAGCTGAGTTGATTTCGACCAGCGATATCCCAAACCAACACTATAAAGATTCGCACCACCGAAAGGAGCCATAATTGACCGCTGATTATCCGGGATAACAGAATCACGTATCTCCACGCCCATACGCAAATCTAAGCGTGATGAGGCGTGTATTTCTGCACCGAACCCCACATTCCACTCTGCAGTCATGCCCAACGGCAATCTCATAGTAGTCTGCGTTGCATTTTCGGGAGAGAGAATTCGTGCAGCGCCAAGAAACTCAAGACCCCGATCAAATTCAAAAACAAACGCTTGCCATTTTTTAAAATCAGTCCAACCCGCATCTGCATTAAGCGTCAACATTGGATGCACTTTCACACTTACACCCGTCTGAAAGTGCTGCGGATAAGTCAGCTTACTTGATACATTCCCGGCCTCACGAGGTGTACCAGATGGTAAACTAAGGATCGCAGCCGTAATTGCGCCGATAATTGAGCTATTAAACCGTTGCCAAAATCCAGAGAAATCATCAGTATAATTGAGCTCAAATTTTCCTTTAAGCTTCATGTCTACATCACTGGTATAACTCGCCCCCCAAGAAAACCAGTCATTTGGATGCCATAAAACACCCACAGCATAGGTTGGAGACAATGTTTCTTCCAACTCCAAGGAGATAGCACCAACATCATCAAAAGGGCCGATATTCCCGCCACACAAAGTAATAAAAGGAGCTAACGGCTCATTACCTGACTCGCAATTAAAAGCATCTTGAAGTATTTCTGCTACGCCTAATAGCATATTTGGAGCACGCATATACTGCTCTGCTGCTAGAGCAAAGTAAGAAAAATGCACACCAAAACCAACCGACCAAGCATCATTTAACTCATAGCCAACCGTTGGTGACAAGTACGTAACTCTCTCTAACGCCGTAGCCTGTGGCTGATAGCGACCAGGATCCGATGACTTTCGGTAAAATCCTGCAAACATTGGTGCGTACATTGCGCTACCAAAAGTAAATTTAGACCCTGGCGAATTAACACTAAATCCAGCACTTGGCGCAACACCAGGGCCTGGAGGGAGCTTCTGAAGACCAAAACCAGGAATATAAGCGGCCAATCTATTGACGTGACTATGCTGGTTCGCAACCCAATCATTCTCAACACCATCGATACCAAAAATCCCATAATCTGGTGGGGCAATAAACTCGGCATCAATATCCATATAGGCATTGATTAAACCAACTTCGAAATTTCGCCCTTTTAGCAGAGCAAGTCCAGCTGGATTATAATGGATAGAATTCAACCCTGGTGGATCAGCTGTAACAGCATTTCCAAGCGCTAAAGCTTTCGCATCTATGGTTAAATTCTGTGTCAACTGCGAACTCACAAACGACGAGTAAAATAGCAGCATTACAACAGTAGCAACTCGTTGAATGGCATTCATCTTATAATCTCTCAAACAAAAATCCCTTTTCTAATACTCTAAAGTTTCTTCAATCCATCTATATTAATTGGCATTGAAATACCAATTAATACATCCGGAGAGTCTTCGGTTAAGCCAAAGCCCACATTAGTGTTAACTATGGTCGTTTCACTAACACGAGTACCGATAGAAAAGTTCATGATGCTACTAATCTGATCCTGAGATACAGATGTAAATTTTACAGGCCCAGCTAACAAGGTGAGCTCTGTTTCGTTTGAGTATGAAAGCTGTATAGAACCACTGAGAGAAATGTCATACGAGAGTGAGTAGGAAAAACCTGAAGACATAGATATCCCCATGCCTTGTTTAACCTCAGTTAGTAGTGCTCCTCCTCGAACCTGATTTAAGCCATCAACAGGCATATTATAGGAAACACTCAAAGAGCCATAAAGAACCACAGGGTCTAAAACCTTTGACATGCTAGCCCCGCCTGACAGGGAGTAAGTTCCACTGCCTGTAGAGAGCTGTTTGTTTATGTCAATTTCGTATGGGCTGGTTCCGGTTTTCGTTCCAAAAGATCCAAAAACAGTCGTGGACATTTTTCCAGGAACATAAGCCGTAGGCTGCCACCTCAAACTAAACGAAGCATCGCCTAAATCAGTATTCGACCGTTCTTCCTGAGTGTCAAACTTAGCAACAAAGGGAAATCTCGCACTTACAGTTACGTTGTTAAGTAAACCATAATCGATAGAAAAAGTATTTGTAAACGTATGGGAAGCGCTGGGGACAACATCAGCATTGCGAAATGAGCCATTGACTATGTCAATATCCAGTCTCTGATCGCCAAAATAACTATAGTCAAAGCTATATGATAAAGACATGCCTCCCTTCTTAATAAGTGAGTAGTTCTTTTCCGCCGCCTGAAAAACTTCTTCCAGCTGCTGAGCAGAATCTGAATCCCCTTCCTGTTTAGTCAACGCTTCACGTGCCTTATCAACACTATCTGCCTCTTCTGCGTTTACCGCGGAAATGACAAACATTGAAGAACACAAGGCAAAACAAGGTACCACCCAACGATTCATTCCTTATTCCTTATTCAAATTCTAGTTAAATCCTACTTACGATGATATCGCAGTTGTTTATTCGTGTTGTTGACTGTCCCGTCGGGATTATTTTTCATTCGCTCAAGTTCGTTATTTATACTGTTTTGAAGCGCATCATTAAACTGAGGAAACTCGCGAAAGGCCATATAGTTTATTGTTTGGTCATCGATATAACGAAGATCTTCCTCGCGGAGCTCTAAACCATCTACTGGCTTTGACTCACCAGGGAATATGACGAAGAGAACATTTTGATCCCACTTTTCTTTGAACCCTTCGAGGGTAAAAGAAATATTTCCCATTGATGGGTCCGCCAGAAAAACTCGACCATCTTTTATAGTGCGCACCACAACAAAGTGCTTAAAACCGGCATAATGGATTGGAACTATGGCGGGGTGATCCAGCGCTATCAAATCTTCAATTTCTGCCTTAAAGCCACCAGCTGGATAGCCAAGCGCCGTTACCAAGCGTTTAAAGTCTAGCATGGAAAAACCACGACGTTCGACGATACGCTCACTCTCGCCGTAATGTAAAAGCCCTTCCATGACCTGCCGCTCTTCAAAGCGACGCCCCAGGTAGTGCTCTAATACTGTCGTCAAAGCCGCTGACCCACAGCTATAGTCGTATGCTTGACGTACAATATTTCGAAATCGTTGTTCCACCAAAGGCTCAACCACCACATCGGTTGTAATATGAGCTACTTCATATTGGCCCAAACGGTGGGTTTCTTCGATAATGACCTCACCTTGTAGGTGAGGCTCAACAACTGTAGCTTCTTTAACCATGGTAAATGCAATTAAAGAGCCCGCAAGAATTAGAACCATATATCCCCAGACTAAAAGTGAATCCGTAAATCAATGCGTATTTGTTTTAATTCTTGTAACGCCCATAAGTCCCTGTAACTATCTGTATTACAAAGATACATTAATTACAGTTCATTAAAAGATAACCAGTACACAAATTGCTGAGCATGAGTTCCAGCCTACAACTGTTGCATGAATTCAGTCACATAATTCAAATATGCTCAACCTAATACTAGACGATAATATTAAACTGGTTAGTCAAAAGCGTGCCACAGACAGACATTGCACAAACTAAAAAAACAAAAAAGCCAGACTTACGCCTGGCTTTTTAACTTGTACCGATCTTAATTAATTTCGATTTCTGCAGCGCTCTTAAGTGCCAAATTAAAATCTTTGAACTCCTGCAGACCTGACTGCGACCCAATTGCATCACTAGCTTGTGCAAGCTCTTGCGCATTTAAAGAAGCAACATCTCCATAGTCAATCTGCTTAAGCTTTATGATGAAATAATCACCCATTTCCGACTGAACACCAGTGAAAACCGGACCGCCAACTGGCTCCTTAAGTGAAAATAACTTATCCATGACATCAACAGGCAGTGAATTATCATTGCGGGTAATCGCTACTTTATTTTGCCATGCTAAATCAATTGTTTCACCCGCAGAGAGCGCCCGAACGGTGGCATCGCCCTTTTCTTTAGCGAGAACAGCCTGGTTTTTCTCAACAATCTGTTGCTGCACCAGCTCTCTTGCTTCCTCAAAACTGTACAAGCGCTCTGGATGATATTTACTAACCCGCAACACTATCGACCGATCCCCATCGATATCAAGGAGTACAGAGTTGTTACCCTCCAACTTAACATCATCAGAAAAGGCGGCAGCGATAACCTTCGGATTGGATAACAAATCATCCGAACCATCCTTTAAAACCTCCCCTTTCTTTATTTCTAAGCCCAGCTCTTTTGCTGGCCCAGCAAGGTCTGCCGAGGCATAACTGATATCTGACAATTGCTCAGATAAATCCAGGTAAGCCTTTAAAACATCGCCTCTTTTTAGCTCGGCTTCTAGGCTTGCATACACCTCACCTAAATCTGCATATGGTTTTTTGTCAACACCATTGAGCTTAATCAAGTGATACCCAAAACTGGTTTTAACGGGCTCAGACACTGTATTAACTTCCATAGAAAACAGTACTTCTTCAAACTTTGGATCAAATACACCCTTTTTCGCGTAGCCCAGGCGTCCACCATCAGACTTAGACCCAATATCATCAGAGTATTCTTTTGCCAGCTGTTCAAAACTTTCCCCTGACGCAAGCTTTCCGCTAAGCATTTCTAACTTCTCAAGAGCTTGCTCATCGCTAACCACATCGGATATCTCAATAAGAATATGCGAAGAATCCCTTTCTTCTTCTGCAACAAATGCTGCTTTTCGCTCTTGATATAGCTTTTCAATAGCTTCTTTTGAAACATTTACGGTTTTACTAATTTCAGCCTTATCTAACAGCACATATTCAACATCGACCTTTTCAGTAAAGACAAACTCATTCTTATGAGCTTCATAAAACTGCTTTACAGCTTCATCACTAAGGTCAACCTGATCTCGAAAAGAGCTTGCCGACAATTCAACCACATCCGCAGTACGTCTTTGTCGATCAATTTTAATTAAACGACCTAACTCACTCTCGAGCACGAAACCTGAGCCAACCAACGCATTCCTTTGTTGCGAGAGCAAGTATTGCTTACTAAGCCAGGCTTTAAACTCTTGTGTAGTCATCCCCAGATTTCTAATTGTATTGAGAAACACCTCGTTACTGTAAACACCTCCAGACTGAAACTGGGGCATACTAAGAATCTGCTGATTAATAATCTGCTCGGAGACTGCCATATTTTTTGCATCAGCATCAACTAACATAACTTTCTGATCAATAAGTTCGTCTCGTACCAGTTTTTGGAGTTTTTCCTCATTTATTAACGCAGGGTCAGCCCGCTCCCCCATCTGATTCAAAACCTGACGGCGTTTCAATTCAACAGCTTTAGCAAACTCGACCTGACTAATCTCTTCGCCGTTTACTACCGCTAACTCAGGGTCCCCCCCCCAATTTCCAACAATCGACTCAACACCAAACAGTGCAAAGGTAACAACAATTAACCCGACAATAACTTTCGCAATGGTTCCCTGCGAATTGTCCCTAATATTTTGTAACATGACATCCTCGTGAATGACGATTGCAAACTAAATGAAAAAGGCGCATTCGATGAATGCGCCCTTTCAATCTAAAGATTTTACCTAGAGCGGGTCGAATAAATGAGCCTGCGACTCACCCCCGACTCCACAAGCAACCTTAGTTTACTGCATCTTTTAATGCTTTACCCGCTTTAAAGCTTGGTACTTTAGCGGCAGCGATTTGAATTTCTGCCCCAGTTTGCGGATTGCGGCCAGTTCTAGCAGCACGATCTTTGACTGAAAAAGTACCAAAACCGATCAATGTTACTTGATCGCCACCCTTAAGCGCATCTGTTATGGAAGATACCATCGCATCCAAAGCACGTCCTGCTGCTGCCTTTGAAATATCTGCTGAAGCTGCAATTGCATCAATAAGTTCAGACTTGTTCACACTAAACCCCTTTGATTATTTATTGAAGAACAAAAGAAATTAAACACTCACTGTTAAAATTCATTTTGCGGGAAAGAGCCATTATTTTAGTTCTTATTTTCAGATCTTCCAGAAGAAAACAGAACAATTTACCTCTAAAGCCCTTGAAGGAAGCGGCTTGCGAGCGAGGTCAGTTATACCAACATGACGAAACACCTGTCAAGCCACTTATACCCTTAATGCCTATTTATTCGGTCCGAACCTTCAACCGGGTCTTCAACACTACCAGAAGCGGTGCTTTTTTGAGCAACCTCTCCCAAAACCTGAGCCTCAGGTAATTGTGTTAAAGCAATTTCAAAAACCTCATCAATCCACGTGACAGGGAAAACTTCAATTGATTCCAATATATTTTCGGGTATTTCTTTTAGATCCTTCCTGTTTTCCTCAGGAATGACGACACGCTTTATACCACCCCGATGGGCTGCCAATAACTTCTCTTTCAAACCACCGATTGCAAGAACCTGCCCTCTTAACGTGATCTCTCCAGTCATGGCCACATCCGACCTTACTGGAATTCCGGTGAGAGAAGAGACTAATGCCGTGCACATAGCGATACCTGCACTAGGGCCATCTTTAGGGGTTGCACCTTCCGGCACGTGAATGTGCACATCATTCTTTTCGTAAAAGCCTTCATCCAGCCCTAATGCCTGGCTCCGACTGCGCACAACGGTCAATGCCGCCTGAATCGACTCCTGCATAACATCACCTAAAGATCCGGTTTTTACTACCTTACCCTTACCTTTTAGTGCAGCGCACTCTATCGTTAACAGCTCGCCCCCAACCTGGGTCCAGGCCAAACCAGTTACCTGACCTACCCTGTCCTCCTGTTCGGCGACGCCATAACTAAACTTCCGCACTCCCAGTAGATCACCAAGATTCTCTTCAGTAATCACTTCTGGAGCGGCAGGATCTTTAAGTAGCCGCAACTTAACAACCTTACGACACACCTTAGCTATCTCGCGTTCCAACCCTCTTACACCAGCCTCTTTGGTGTAATAACGCACCACCGACCGAAGTGCATCCTCAGAAACGTTTAGCTCAGCGTCTTTTAATCCATTATTTTCTTTCTGCTTGGGCAACAAATACTTCTGGGCAATTTTTAACTTTTCGTCCTCTGTGTAGCCCGGAATCCTTATGATCTCCATCCGGTCCAACAAAGCGGTCGGAATGTTCATGGAGTTCGAAGTACACACAAACATGACATCTGACAGATCGTAATCCACTTCCAGATAATGATCATTGAACGTATGATTTTGCTCTGGATCCAGCACTTCCAGCAAAGCAGACGCAGGGTCTCCACGGTGGTCCATACCCATCTTGTCAATTTCGTCTAACAGGAACAGTGGATTCTTAACACCGACTTTCGATATTTTTTGGACAAGTTTTCCAGGCAAAGAACCAATATAAGTGCGTCTGTGCCCTCTAATTTCGGCCTCATCCCGCACCCCACCAAGCGCCATTCTGGTGTATTTTCGATTAGTGGCTCTTGCTATTGACTGCCCCAATGATGTTTTTCCAACCCCCGGAGGCCCAACCAGACACAGAACAGGCCCCTTTAACTTACGAACGCGACTTTGCACCGCGAGATATTCAAGAATCCGCTCCTTGACTTCATCCAGCCCGAAATGATCCTCCTCAAGTATTTCTTTTGCCTTTACCAGGTCGTGACGCACTTTACTGCGTTTTTTCCAAGGCAATGAAGTTATCCACTCAATGTACCCTCTGACTACGGTAGCCTCAGCCGACATTGGAGACATCATCTTTAACTTGGTTACTTCTGACTCGGCTTTTTTCCTTGCCTCTTCAGTCATTCCCGATGAAGCTATCTTGCGCTCCATTTCATCGAACTCACTCCCACCCTCGCCCAATGACCCCATTTCTTTTTGAATGGCTTTCATTTGCTCATTGAGATAGTACTCGCGCTGACTCTTCTCCATCTGCTTCTTTACGCGACCACGAATTCGTCGTTCTACTTGTATCAGGTCAATTTCATTGTCGATTTTACCCATCAACGCATCGACCCTTTCTGACACAGAGGCAGCTTCCAGCAACTCCTGCTTTTCTGGAACCTTTAACTCCAAATGAGCAGCTATGGTGTCGACAAGACGCACAACGTCACTTATGCCTGACAATGTCTTTAATATTTCTGCAGGCACTTTTTTACTTAATTTCCCATAGTTCTCAAACTCTGAACCAAGCGTCCTTACCAGCGCCTCATTCTCACTCGCTGAAACAGACTCACTAATAATGGGAGACACCTCAGCTGATAGAAAAGCGTTATCTCGAATATTTTCGATACTAACTCTAGCAGCCCCTTCAACCAAAACTTTGACAGTGCCATCAGGCAACTTCAACATCTGCAGAATATTTGAAAGTGTGCCAACAGAGAATATATCGCCAACCCCCGGATCTTCTTCTGCGGCATCCTTCTGGGCCACTAGAACAATTTCCTTATTACCGTCCATCGCAGCCTCAAGAGCTTTGATTGACTTCTCCCGGCCAACAAACAGAGGTATTACCATATGCGGAAACACAACGACATCTCGCAACGGAAGCATAGGAAGCTCAACAGGTAACGAGCTCGAATTTTCAGTATTTACAGACATTTTTATACCTCTAACACCTTCAGGCAACTTAGCGCGTAAGTCAGAAGGCTAATCGATTCAACATAATTTGAATAATGGGGCAATTTAGAACAATTACAAGTAACTGTAATATAAAAAGGGGCCTCAGTGAGAGTGTGTAAAAACACTCCCTAATAAGTCAAAATACCCGTATCAGTCGATGCGGGTATTTTTTTATGCGCCATAAAAAAGGCGATTCACGCCAACAGAGCACACTTTTTCCTGAAAGCCTTGATGAATTCGTTTCTGAGGACAACCCGGTTCGCGTCATAGATGCTTTTATAGAATCACTGGATATGTCCGATCTTGGATTCACCTTAGCCACAACGAAAGATACAGGTCGAAAGCCTTATCACCCAGCAGATCTATTAAAGCTCTACACCTATGGTTACCTCAATCAGGTACGAAGTACGCGACGACTCGAGAAAGAATGTCATCGTAATGTCGAAGTACTCTGGCTAATGAAACGACTCTCGCCCGATTTCAAAACCATTGCGAACTTTCGCCAACAAAATAGCTCTGCAATACAGCAAGCTTGCCGGGCGTTTATTCAGTTTTGCCGTGAGTCGAAGCTGCTGGATGGACGTTTGATCGCTATTGACGGCAGCAAGTTCAAAGCAGCCGCTAGCATGAGCAAGACTTACAACCGAAAACAGCTCGATGTTCTGCAAAAACGTTTGAACCGCAAGATCAATGGCTATCTGAATGAACTTGCTAAGTCAGAGAAAAATGAAAACGAAGACGAACTAGGTTCGGTGCAGGAGGCATTAAGAAAATTACAATCACGCCAGAAAAAGCTCGATGTATTAGCACGTGAGATGGATGAGACGAATGCGACTCAATGCTGTGAGACCGAACCCGAAGCAAAGCGAATGCGTTCAGGGCGCGATGGCATTGTGGTCGGTTACAATATCCAAACAGCAGTTGAGGATGAAACAGGCTTAATTGTTTACCATGATGTGACCGATGAAGGTAGTGATAATCGTCAGCTTGAGCCAATGGCAAAATCAGTTCAGGCTGAATTAGAGAAGGAAGAGCTTATCGTGCTGGCCGATGCAGGTTATTCCAATGGTGAACAGCTAGCGGATTGTGAAGAAGCTGGAATTGAGCCAGTTGTACCGCCGAATCGGGCGGTAAACAACAAAGGCGACTTTTATCAAAAGCATGACTTTCAATACGATAAAGACCGTGATCTTTATATCTGTCCTGCAGGTAAAGAACTCCATTATCAGACCTATCACAGCAAAAACAAAATGAAGCTATATGCGCGTACAGGCTGTCAGAATTGCCCGCTACAAAGCCAATGCACAAAAGCTGATAGGCGCTGGATAAGCCGCCACTTTTACGAAGAGGCTCTTGAGAGAACAGCTGGCCGAGTTCGAGAAAATCCGCACTTAATGCGTCGACGTTCAGCGGTTGTTGAGCGCCCCTTTGCCCATCTCAAACAGATTATGGGGCTTCGACGCTTTCAATGCTGGGGGAAAGAAGGAGCTAAAGCTGAAATGGGGCTTGGCGTGCTGGCTTATAATCTAAATCGTATGATCAATGAGATAGGAGCACAAAAGCTAATCAGCCTGATCTGAGAATAAGCGGAGTATTTTCGTCCGCCCAAAACAAAAGAACCCCGCTAAAAAAAGCAGGGTTCTTTGAAAAGTCACCTAGAGTTTGTTTTTACACACTCTCCAGTGGGCCCCTTTTTATATTTGTGCACATTAATCTTCAGGCACTGCTTTAGGTTTTTCAGTGTTTTGATAGATTTTTATCGGGTCCGATTCACCCTCAATAACAGAATGATCAATAACCACTTTCGCAACACCTTCCTCTGAAGGAATTTGGTACATTGTATGCAGTAAAACATTCTCTAAAATCGAACGAAGACCACGAGCCCCTGTCTTTCTATCCATAGCCTTTTTAGCGACAGCTGTTAGCGCGTCTTCTCTAAAGTCTATTTCAACGCCTTCCATCTCAAATAGCTTCTGATACTGCTTTGTGAGCGAATTCTTAGGCTCAGTTAAAATCTGTACCAGAGCCGGTTCATCCAATTCTTCTAAAGTTGCCACTACAGGTAATCGGCCAACAAACTCTGGTATTAGTCCGTACTTAACCAGATCTTCTGTCTCGACTGTCTTTAGTGTATCTCCCACCGACTTCACATCAGCCTTACTTTTCACTGACGCAGAGAAACCTATACTGCTTTTCTCTGAGCGGTCTCGAATTACTTTATCAAGCCCGGCAAATGCACCACCACAAATGAACAAAATATTCGACGTATCGACCTGCAAGAACTCCTGCTGAGGATGCTTTCTTCCACCCTGCGGGGGAACGGAAGCAACCGTACCTTCGATCAGTTTCAACAATGCCTGCTGAACACCCTCTCCCGAAACATCGCGAGTAATTGAAGGGTTATCAGACTTGCGCGATATTTTATCGATCTCATCAATGTACACGATGCCTCTCTGAGCTTTTTCAACATCGTAGTCACACTTCTGCAGCAGTTTTTGAATAATGTTCTCTACATCTTCACCTACATACCCTGCTTCAGTAAGGGTGGTTGCATCAGCGATAGTGAAAGGAACATTTAACATACGAGCCAGAGTTTCAGCTAACAGAGTTTTTCCGCTTCCGGTTGGCCCGATTAACAGAATATTACTTTTACCGAGCTCTATATCAGTTTTCTTACCATCATATTTCAATCTTTTATAATGATTATAAACCGCAACAGATAGAACGATCTTGGCTCTGTCTTGTCCGATAACATATTCATCCAAAGTCAGCTTGATTTCTTTCGGCGCGGGTAACCTATCTGAGCTTTCTTCAGTAGTACTTTCATGTATTTCTTCACGAATAATATCGTTACAAAGATCTACACACTCGTCGCAAATAAATACGGATGGCCCGGCGATTAACTTCCTGACCTCATGCTGGCTCTTCCCACAAAACGAACAGTAGAGCAACTTCCCGTTGTCATCACCCTTACTGCTTTTCCCATCAGACATTACATTACCTCTTTAAACTAATCGCCGACAAAACTGCACGCATTTCTTTTACTGTTCACAAGTATTATTTAATACTAGCTCGTTTATCAAGCACAGAATCAATTAATCCGTACTGAACAGCAGTTTTACCGTCCATAAAGTTATCTCTATCGGTGTCTTTTGCAATGGTATCAACGGGCTGTCCAGTGTGGAAAGCCAGTATATTGTTAAGTTTTTCTCTGATACCCAGGATTTCACGGGTGTGAATCTCAATATCAGAAGCCTGCCCCTGGAAACCACCTAAAGGCTGGTGAATCATCATGCGAGAGTTCGGCAAACAATATCTCTTGCCGGGCGCACCGCCAGTAAGCAACAATGCCCCCATGCTCGCAGCCTGACCGATACACATAGTCGAGACATCAGGCTTTATAAATTGCATGGTGTCATAAATTGACATACCTGCGGTTACCGATCCCCCTGGTGAATTGATATACAAGTGAATATCTTTATCCGGGTTTTCTGACTCGAGAAATAAAAGCTGAGCCACAATCAAGTTTGCCATATGATCTTCAACTTGCCCGACCATAAAAATTACACGCTCTTTCAATAAGCGTGAATAAATATCAAAAGACCTTTCACCCCTAGCAGTCTGCTCGATAACTATCGGCACTAAAGCATTAATAATTTCTTGTGATGAGCCAGGCGCACCATTAAAAATATTTCCCATGTTATTCTAATTCTCCCCAGACAACCTATTAAATCAAAAGACCGAATTCTGGTTTATGGGGTTAACAGCAACAGTTTTCAACCCCACATCACATGCAATTCGTATTTTTAACCACCTTAAAACAAAAAAGCAGCAGTTTATTCAACTGCTGCTTTAGTTTAGCTCAATTTAAGCGCTTATTTGGTTTCTTTTTTAGCTGGTGGCTTAACCGCATCCTCATAACTCACCTTCTTCTCTTTTACTTTGGCGGACGCGAGAATAGTATCAATTACCATATCCTCTAAAACCACTGCCTCAACCTGGCTCTTTTGCGCGGCGTTGCTTTCATACCAGGCTACCACTTCTTCTGGCTGCTCATAAGTTGAGGCAACTTCTTCTATTCTTTGTTTAACTTTTTCAGCGTCAACTTTAAGGTCATTGCTGGCAATAAGCTCGTTAAACAATAAGCCAGTTCGAACGCGGCGATCTGCCTGATCACGGAAAATTTCCGATGGCAGATCAGAGGACTTCATTTTTCCACCCATGCCACCAAACTGCTTAAAGGCCTCTTCCTTTAACCTGCCGATTTCTGATGCGATCAAGCTCTCCGGAACATCAAATGCTGTTTTCTCGATCAACTGATCAACAACCAGTTGTTTCACTTTATTCGACGTAGCCTGTTTGAGCTCACGCTCCATGTTCTTTCTAATCTCAACTGCAAACTCTTCTTCAGTCTCGGCTTCTACACCATACTTCTGGAAGAACTCTTTATCCAGCTCAGGCAACACAACCTCATCAACACCATGCACTGTAACATCAAACTTAGCAGCCTTTCCTGCCAGTTTTTCAGCGTGATAATCATCAGGAAAAGTCACATCAATCTGAAGCTCATCACCGGCCTTAGCACCAACCAATGCATCTTCAAAGCCAGGTATCATCTGTCCTGAACCAAGCGTCAACTTCGCACCTTTGGTAGACCCCCCGTCAAACGCCTCGCCATCAATGGTGCCCGCATAATCGAGCGTCAAAACGTCTTTCTTCTTGCTCTTTCTTTTAACCGGCTTAAACGTGGCATGCTGACGTCGTAAAACTTCGAGCATGTTTTGTACATCTTTATCTTTAATTTCAGCGACTTCTTTTTCAACACTGATACTTGCCAAATCACAAATCTCTATCTTCGGATACACTTCGAAAATAGCAACAAATTCCAGATCCTTCCCATCTTCAATTTCTTTAGGCTCAAAACGCGGGTAGCCTGCAGGATTAATGCTTTCTTTCTCCAGCGCCTCTATATAAGCATTGCGCATTAATTCCCCAACCACTTCCTGTTTAACACTTGCACCAAAACGCTTGCGTACAACATGCATTGGCACTTTGCCAGGACGAAAACCATTCAGCTTTACTGATCTTGCTGTGCGCTGCAACCTCGCATCAACCTCTTTTTCAACTTCAGGCGCTGGCACGCCAATGGTCATACGTCGCTCTATATTGGAGGTTGATTCAATCGAAACTTGCATGGGGTATCCTCAAAATCTTCAAATAAAAACCTGCATCGAATGGTACAAACCAAATGACTATCTGGCAAGTTTATAAGTTTATAAATAGGAGAATTGCTGTACGCATATAGAAACATGGTGCGAAAGGAGAGACTCGAACTCTCACGGGTCGCCCCACTGGAACCTAAATCCAGCGCGTCTACCAATTCCGCCACTTTCGCATTTGTTTTTTGAGACATCAGTGAATACTGACATCTTGCCTTACTTTTAAACCCTTTGCAGAGTCTAAATGGGGTGGACGAAGGGGATCGAACCCTCGACCGCAGGAATCACAATCCTGAGCTCTACCGACTGAGCTACGTCCACCATTACACACTTACTACACTGCTATCACACAACATGGCGCGCTCGGTAGGATTCGAACCTACGACCCACGGCTTAGAAGGCCGTTGCTCTATCCGACTGAGCTACGAGCGCTCACTACCTTGCATATCCCAGTGGTTTTAGCCACCTTACTAACGTACAGACATTTGCCAACCTTTTAACAGATTGGTCGGGGTAGAGAGATTCGAACTCCCGACATCCTGCTCCCAAAGCAGGCGCGCTACCAGACTGCGCTATACCCCGAACATCAAGTGCCTTAGCAAAGATGGCGCGAATGATACTTGCCGATCCTACTGCCGTCAACATCATTTTAGACATTTTTCATAATGCGTGAATCGATTTAATGTCGAGCTCCCCATGGGACTTAGTTTTTTTTGTTATTCAATAAATAAAGTGAGAAAATTACGCCCCCTATCTACTAAAAACTTATAGCCAATATGACTGCAAAAATTATTGATGGAAAACAAATCTCCCACACACTGAAGGAAAAGGTCAAAGCGGCCGTTGAAACAAGGATAAGCAAAGGCCTTAGAGCTCCCGGCCTGGCGGTTGTCCTAGTAGGAAGCGACCCTGCAAGCGGCGTTTACGTTAAAAACAAAACGGCGGCATGTAACCATGTGGGATTTTTCTCTAAGAAAATCGAGCTAAGCAGCAATACTACACAGGAGCAGCTGATATCGTTAATTGATGAATTAAATGCAGACGATGAGATTGACGGAATTCTAGTGCAACTCCCATTACCTCAGCACTTAAAATCAGACCTTATACTAGAGAGAATTCTCCCGGCGAAAGATGTAGATGGCTTTCACCCCTACAACGTGGGGAGACTCGCACAAAGAATGCCGGCTCTGCGCCCCTGCACACCAAAAGGAATCATTAGCTTACTGGAATCAACAAACATTGAGCTTACCGGACTGGACGCTGTCATTGTTGGCGCATCGAACATCGTTGGCAGACCCATGGCTTTAGAGCTTTTGCTTGCAGGCTGCACAGTTACCGTAACACACAGATTCACCAAAGACCTTGAAGCAAAAGTAAAGCAGGCAGACCTTCTCGTTGTTGCCGTTGGAAAGCCGGGGCTGGTAAAAGGGGACTGGATCAAGCCTGGCGCAATTGTTATTGATGTAGGCATAAACAGAATGGACGATGGCACCCTGCAAGGTGATGTTGATTTTGCCAAGGCGTCAGAGCGGGCCGGATGGATCACACCTGTTCCTGGAGGTGTTGGCCCCATGACCGTTGCGTCTTTAATGGAAAACACACTTATTGCGGCCGAAATATCGCCAGTATAAACAGATGGTCCGAGTTCTAATTACAAGAGCTCGGACCATCACCACATGTATTTATAAAAAATTAGTGAACTCTAATCGTTATATTCATATCAGGATTGAAATTTATATCTGATATGTAAAGACTACCAAATGAGGGAGATGTCGCTCCAGCCACATTTATATTTTCCATAGAAATTCTGTCAATATGCGTCGGAAAACCCATGGTTACGCTGCCGTCGTCGTTCACACTCATAATTGGCTTTGAAGAGTCATAAACAACACCCTCGATTTTAGTGTCAGACTCTATGAAATTTGTGATCGGCAAAAAAAAGTGAGTTAGCATCTCCACCTGAGTAATATCTTCTTGATAGTCAGCATCATTGTATTCACCACTTTTAACTGCTGTAATCCTATCGCTGAGCTTCTGAAAGTCTTCAACAAACCCTTGTGCAGATACACCACCAAGTTCATCGTCACCTAAAGCGCGCATTGTTCCAAACTTTGACTGCGCAATTTGCTCACTTGCAGATACGGGTGCCCTGGGTATGGTTGCTCCTGCAGCACCCGAAGCGAAAGCAACAGCTGGCTGTAATGGCGTCACGACCATTGCAACAAATGCCGCGGCAAAACGATATCTATCCTGATGCTTTAGTGTTCTGGAAAGATCTCTCTCAGAAATAAGCCCTCTCTGAACGAGCACTTCACCAAGTTTAACCCCCATCTCTCTTTGTACGGTCAGCGCTGATAGCAATTGATCTTCGCTGATATAACCTCGATTGACGAGCAGCCGCCCTAGACGCGACTTATCGATATGTTTCTTAGATGACAACATGATGACCCCTTATTATTCGAGCAGTACTCCCAAAATCATAATGCGACTCTGACGAAAGTTTGTATATGATAAATTCTTTTCAATTGGTTAATTTTTGTTAAAAGGTGCATTGGTAAGTAAAAGATAGCAGCAGGTTCAAGATTAGGCACTAAATACACAATTCTGCAACCCAAGCTCCAGAAGCTGCGCTTATCTAAAAGCTTTAGATATTTAATACTCTAAAAGCATTCTGTAAACTAACCCTCTAAATCAAAGGCTAAACAGGAAATAATAATGAAAAACCTTGGCAACAAACTTTTAGTTTCTTTTTTTACACTTCTTTTATCATTCTGCGTTACGGCAAATGAACCAGATAACAGCCCCCGGGTTAAAATTGAGACAACAGAAGGCGTTGTTATTTTGGAGTTAAACCCATCCAAAGCACCAATCAGCGTTGAAAACTTCCTCACCTACGTTAATGATGGGTACTATAACGGCACGATATTCCACCGCGTTATTCCGAACTTCATGGTTCAAGGGGGAGGTTTTGACGATAGACTCAACCAGAAGCCCGGCACAAGAAAAGCGATAAGGAATGAAGCAGATAATAAGCTGCACAATTCCCGCGGCACTGTTGCAATGGCCCGAACCAATGCGCCTCATTCTGCCACCTCACAGTTTTACATCAACGTTGTCGACAATAACTTTCTTGACCAAAACTCTCAAAGCTACGGCTATGCGGTATTTGGCAAAGTTGTAGAGGGTATGGACGTCGTTGATAAAATCAGCCAAACACAAACGGGCCAAAAGTCAGGAATGGGAGACGTTCCAATCAAGAATATTTCTATTATTAAAGCAACCATTATTAAAGATGAAGCTAGTGCCAAATAGAAAAGACACCAAGTCATCGACCACTACCTCAAGCGGGGGCGCATCCAGCGCCCCCACTGCAGCAAAGCCCCCCTTGCTACAACTCGGTGACGAAGAACCTTTTCTCAGGCTAAACGGTCTCGAAACAAGATGGCAAGAGATTAACAGCGGTAAACCAGGCATATTTGTCATTGCCGATTTAAATTTTGGCAAAGGAATCCGATTTCTAGACACATCCCTATTATGGAAAGTCTATTCATCCCAACACAACACAACACTGCACTATGTCGCATACGCTTCCAGCGCACTAACCCGTGAACAACTCCGCACCCTCGGTGAGTTAGCCGACAAAGACCAGGAAATCATTAAAGACATCAGCAACTCCTACCCCCCCAACCAAATGGGTACCCACAGAATATGGCTACCCACCCATAGAATCGCCCTTACCTTGATTTTTGGGGACATAAAAGACAGCCTTAATACAAATCATTTTCTTGCCGACTGCTGGTTTCTCAATTTTGTGGACTCATCACCAACTCTTTCAGATTTACCCAATGCATCAGTAAAATCACTTATTAGCACGTTTTACGAGCAAACAACATTCGTTTGTAAAGGCCACAACCATTATTTTAACGAGCAATTACAATCAATTGGATTTGATAACAACACTATTAAGAACGAACAATGCAGCGAAACCATCTCGGCCGGACAACACAAAGCAAACTCACCGTTCCATGGCTCCCTACTGCGAAGCCGCTACCCGAGGTTTCCGGCTAACCGCCCCTGGTTCAACCGCTCGTCACCACCACGATTTAATCCAGAAGAACTGAATCAGGCTATTGTCATCGGTACCGGAATGGCGGGCGCATGGACTGCAAGGACGCTTGCTGAAAGGGGAATGAACGTTGTCGTTGTAGACAAGGCTGATGAAGTTGCGCCGGCCGCCTCGGGTAATCCTGTTGGTGTGCTTTATGTCAAACCGGGAACCGAGTATACCAAGCCAACAAAACTAGCAATGATCGCCTGCACCAATGCCAATGCCCGAATGATGGCACTAAAAGGCAATGTGGAGAAAATATATGATAATTGTGGCGTACTGCAATTACTAAACACAGACGCCGATCTTCAGTATGCCAAAAAGCTCGTTAAACAAAGCAACTTTGCCGGCGATGTCGTTAAGTTTCTCACCAAAGAGGAAGCCAGCACATTAGCCAACACGCCACTCGACGCACCTGCCCTCCTCTTTCTCAAATGCGGAAGAGTATTCCCAAGGCAACTTTGCACCGAGTTGCTGCGGCATCCGAAAATTGAAGTTCAACTTGGCTTCGAAGTACAAAACCTTGCTAAAAGCTCAGAGAATAATTTTTGGTACCTACAAAGTACGGATAAGAGCAGTTTATCGGCCCAAATCGTGGTCATCGCAGCAGCCATTGACACGCTAAAGCTTAACCAAACCTCACACCTTCCTTTAAAACCGATTCGTGGTCAGGTCACTATTTCTGAAGGTGACCCAACAAACAGTTTGAACACGGTGCTATGTGGAGATGGTTATGTCGCGAAGACCTCCGACCAAAAGCTATGCTTTGGAGCATCTTTCGTACTAGGTGAAACCAACACTGATATAAATGAAACAGAAACTCTCGACAACATAGGCAAGCTAAGACACCTATCCGCAAGTCTACACAAAGGAGTGACAAGCCATCCAACAACCGAAATGGCTAATCGAGTATCAGTCAGAGCTACCACCCCCGACTACATGCCTCTAGTTGGCCCTGTGGCCGATGATGAAAAAATCAGGCAAGACTTCTTTCACTTGACGAAAGACTCCAACTATCGGTTTTCATCATTAGGTAGCTATTACGATGGCTTATATGTCAATGTCGGTCACGGTTCAAAAGGTTTGACAACAAGTCCAATTTCGGCCGAAATTATATCGGACTATATTTTCAACGCCCCATTTTCAATTGACAGAAGTATCATCGAAGCATTACATCCAACGAGGTTTACAATTAGAGCGCTTATTAAAAACAGAATAAAAAAGGAGTAATAGCTAATGTTTTTTTTTGTTCATGACATAAATAACAGAATAAAAGCACCGGTCAAACCAAGTAAAACGATCAAACCTGTAGCTAAAACACCCGCTCCATTTTCAATTGAGGCGACTGCCACCCACTCACCATCAACAGCTGAAACGTATCCAAGCTCTCCTCGTATAGCCACAGGAAAGAATGAACCAGATCAAACAAAAGCTTACAAAAACGACAGCATTACTGCCTTTGACATCATGAGTAGTCCAATCATCAGTGCAGACATGTCTCTACCAATTGATCAAGTAGAATCATTAATGGATAGATATGAAACAAATCACATTGTGATTACAAGTGAAGAAGGATATATCGAAGGCATTCTCACGAAAGAAAACCTTCTAAAAAAGAGATTGGACTCAAATATGAATGGAAGTACAAAGCAGAAATATTACAGCGAAATATACTCAACCCAGCCGCTTATACCAGCAGACGAGGTAGCTAAACTCATGCTAAGCCTAAAACTAGATGCGGTTTTGGTGATGGAAAACGATTATGCAATCGGAATCATCACCTTGACAAACTTTTTAGAAATGATCGCATTAAAAGAAAAAAACCTTGATCTGAGAGGCTAAACCGCGCGACAAATTCACCTGGACCACAAAAAACTTAACTTAACCACTCACTAAGCCCAACATTTACACTAGCGCACTAATTTAACACCTTCAGTAGAAAGCTTCGATGCTTTGAAATCAAAGCCTTCTCTCCACACGATAGATAGCTTGGCTGTATTTTCCAGCTCGACATCAACAGAAAAATCGTCGGCAGATGACCCAAATTGGTAGATCCAAGCGATACTTTCGTCTGTATCTTCCTGACGTTTAAAGTTTGTTTTCATTACGAAGGCATCACTGCCACCGAGATTACTGCGCCCAATATTTAACTCGTCCTCAGACTCATTTAATAGAGTTCCTGTTGTTGAGCCTGCTAAATAATTCGCACCATCACCAGCTACTGCACTGTTTACAAAGTCAAGGCCGTTATCTATCGATGCGACCTTCAAACTCTTTGACACAATATTCATTTCTACCCCAAACCGAACATGGCTGGTGACTATTGAATCAAAATCCTCTGGAGCAGAACCTGCATCAAGCTTTTCTTGTAGGCTATCCATACTATCAAATATTTCCTGATCACTAGCCACAGAAACCCAAAGACTACCGTTTCTTAATAGTGTAGTGACTTGGTCATCACGAGCGGACCCAAATTGGTTTATCACACCTACAGTAGAGTTCCTCACATCAGCAGTTACCAGCACGCCATCCACACCACCGAAAGAAAAATCTCCAAGAATACCCTCTGTTTGCCCCACAACACTAACCTGACCTGTTGTTGCTATAAGCGAAACTGCCTTTTCGGCACTGTCAGTGCCAATTACGTTAGTCCAATCGTTTAGAACTGAGCCTTCAGAATAAGAAACTTTGGCAACAAAGAGATCGCCATTTCCCTTGTGAACCTGATCCTGCCAAATATCATTCTCACCCTCGACGATGGCACGCGACCAGTCACCAAAAGTTGTGCCCGCAATATAGAAATTACCTCCAGCTATCGCCAAAGAGGCAGGAATATCATCTGAGGATGAGCCAATTTGAACATCCCACTCCAAACTGTACTCCTGCACATTCGAAACCCTGGAATACGTAGCTAAGTAAGCATCTTTACCGGAAAAGCCATCGCCAATTCCTTTATCTGTTTCTAATAGAACAGAAACTGAATAAATTTTGTCATTAGTTTTATCATTATCGGCCAACGCTTCTTTGTCACTATTTACGGCTTCAAAATATGCAAGGCCTATTGGCCTAGACACCCCAGCCATCGGTAAAAGTGTAATATCCGGTTTGGTACTTATCCCAAACCTATTAAAGAACCTAAGAAACGGTATCCCACCCTCGGATGCAGAACTACCTAATAAAACAAGATTTCCATCTGCATCTATAATCGAGTCCAAAACTACTTCATCGCCACTGGCAACTACCACCTCATTAAGCCATTCATTAATTAAAATACTCAAAGTATTTAAACTTGGCCTAGCGGAGATGGTACCAAAATCATCACGAAATCCGAAAACAAGCTCATCATCTTTACCAATGTCATTGTCACCATCATTTAGGAGGCAAACACGGAACTCCCTCTTTGTTTGGTCTCCGGTAAAGTTAAGACTAAGCAGTTCACTACTAGCGGTCGGAATAGGTTCTTCACCCCATCTTAGACACCCTGTTGCTTCATCAATGGTGTCTTCCACAACGCGATCCGCCTCAACCCAAGTATAAAAAACAAAATCTCCCACATTTGCTTTTTCACTCGATTTTAAGCGTAAGAAGTTGACTATTACATCAAAGCTGACTGGAGTTGGCGAGCCGCCAATATTTTCCTTAAACCCTGGGATTTTATCTAATGAGGCGACAAATGTCCGTGTAGAACCTTCACTCATAGAAAATGGCCCGGTTTCCTCGAAGGAGACGGTTGGCTCGTTATCTCTAATCTGCACAAAGTCATTCTCTTGCGTCCCAATCGATGCAATCCCTTGAATTATCTCATCCAAATTTACAGAGAAAACTTCGGTAGCCTCAGCGACTAAATCTTCGTTAACGTAGGCCCGAATGAAACACTTCGTAACTCCTGGCTCAAAAGTCACAACACCGGGCTCATATAATTCATCAGGATTACGCAAAGCGTTATAAAACTTACTATTTTCTGCATTAACGTTATCGTAATCTATTATATAGTCATGATTTGCACGAGCGTGCTCTCTATTCTGGCGACTTTGCTCACCTTCAGGATTGTCATCTTTATAAGCGGTACTAAAGCTATACCTAACTTTCACCACTTCAACAGAAGGACGCAGAAGGTTAACATCCAGAATTATTGGATAAAGCTTATAGTCGACGTTATCGACGGTAATAGTCCTAACAGACATATCAGGTAGTTGACATTCGCCACCGGTGCTTTGATTTTGCTCATCAACCTCTGTGGCCTTACCTTCTTCAACAACGGCAGGCGCAGTTACGCCAACGGTATTTTCTTTTACCTCTATAGGCCAGCTGTAACTGCCAAACCGGCCATTATCTGTCACTGATAGCGTTATATTTTTACTGGTCGCTAAATCAGCAAGACCTCTTCTACCCCCTGTAATACCGGGTATACCTCTCGCTACGACACCAAACCGCGCAGTATTTTCTATTGCTTCGAGTGATAGCCAATCAGGATGAAGAGACAATGAATAATTGTGAAGATTATCTCCTCCGGCAGACCCAAAATTGTACGAATATTCTACCCCGAGATAAGCAACAGTAGATGGCTCGCCCAAAATCTCAACATTTTTTGTACTGGCTTCATTCGAGCAAGCAGATATGCCACCGATTAAAAGCAATAACGTCAAGCCAACAACAATCCTATTCGTTTGCAACATTAATAATTCCATATACCTAGTTAAACGCTCGAAAAGCTTATTAAATAAAGCGGTCATCGGCTAGCTTAACTTGCCAGAAACGGATTCTGGTTCACACAATTACCAGCCAATAGAGCACACCCATGCACTTTAGCCGAAAAAGAGCGCCGATAACTCGCTTTAAGCCAGTATTTTAATGAGGGCCTCTTCATCAAGTATGGGCACCCCCAACGATTCTGCTTTGGCAAGTTTAGAGCCCGCAGCCTCGCCGGCAAAGACCGCAGTAGTTTTGGTTGACACACTGCCACTGACTTTGGCCCCTTTTCCAATCAAGCGCTCTTTAGCTTCGTCTCTCGTCATGGTTACAAGCGTGCCGGTTAACACGTACGTGTTACCTTGCAGTGACTTTACCGTGTCGTGCCGAGTTGTATCTGGCCAATAAATGCCGTTTTTCAGCAAGGCCGCTACCGTTTCCAAATTATGTGGCTGCTCAAAAAACATTTTAATGTGCCCTGCTACGACTGGGCCTACATCAGACACCTCAATAAGATCCTCATAGCTAGCACTGGATATTGCCTCCAAAGTGCCAAAATGCGCAACTAATGCTCTGGCGGTTGCTTCGCCAACCTCTCTAATACCAAGCGCGTATACAAACTTTTCTAACGTTGTTTTTTTAGCTGACTGAATGGCATTAACGAGATTTTGGGCAGATTTCTCACCCATGCGTTCAAGTAATGCCAACTGATTTACCGTCAGTGAAAAAAGATCGCCAATCCCACCAATTAAACCTTCATCAACGAGCACCGATATAAGCTTCTCCCCAAGGCCTTCGATATCCAGCGCCTTACGAGACGCAAAGTGACGTATTGCCTCCTTTCGCTGCGCTGGACAAAACAACCCTCCAGAGCAACGCGCCACGGCCTCTCCTTCTTGCTTTTCAATTGCAGAGTCACACACGGGGCATGTCAGCGGCGGTGTGATGGCTTTGGCGTTATCAGGCCTGCGTGCCAATACCACCGATACTACCTGAGGAATCACGTCGCCGGCTCTGCGCACAACAACCGAGTCACCATTCATCAAACCAATACGGGTAATTTCATCCATATTATGGAGCGTTGCATTGCTAACCGTCACGCCCCCCACGAACACAGGTTTTAACCTTGCCACAGGCGTAATCGCCCCGGTTCTGCCTACCTGGAAATCGACCCCTAGCAATTCTGTAATTTCTTCCTGGGCTGGAAACTTAAAAGCAATGGCCCACCTGGGTGCACGGGATACAAAACCTGCCTGACGCTGCAGTGTAAAACTATTCGCTTTATATACGATTCCATCAATTTCATAAGGAAGCTGATCTCTTTTAGATAGCAGACTATTAAAATAAGCCATGCAGGCTGCGACACCGTCACAGACTTGCATCTCGGCATTAATACGAAAGCCCCAACGATTCAATGAATGCATGGCAGCATGCTGATTATCAGGCAACGCGCCTTCTACCACACCCACAGAATAAGCACACATTTCGAGGTTTCTAGTGGCGGTAATTTTAGGGTTAAGTTGACGCAAGCTACCTGCCGCGGCATTTCGAGGGTTTGCAAAAGGTTTTTCATCTTGTGCGAGTGCTCGCGCATTTAATTCTTTGAACGATTTTTTCGGCATATAGATTTCGCCACGTACCTCTAGCTTTTCAGGCACATCTTCACCGATCAACTTCAATGGTACCGACTTTATCGTTCTGACATTAAGCGTAATGTCTTCTCCTACCCGACCATCTCCGCGCGTTGCAGCCCTCACCAACACCCCTTCTTGATAGAGTAAACTTACCGCTATGCCATCTAACTTTGGCTCGCAGCAATACTCAATACTGGGCACGTTAACCATCTCTCGCAGCCGTTTATCAAAGGCAGTGAAGTCTTCTTCAGAAAACGCATTATCCAGTGAAAGCATCGGTATCTCATGGGACACCTGAATAAAAGCATCAAGGGGCGAAGCGCCCACCCGCTGAGATGGGGACTCAGGAACAAGATATTGGGGGTATTCACTTTCGAGCTTAACCAAACGCTGCATTAAACGATCATATTCACTATCGGGAACGACGGGATCATCCATTACATAATATTGATAGTTATGCTTTTCGATTGTGTTTCGCAGTTCAACTATTTCGTCAAGGACAGACGCTGACATCCCTAAAGACTCCCTCTACAAAAAGGCAAGCGCACAGACTTTAATTGGGGGACACCGCCATTTCCCCTGAAGAACAACGGCGGTGTGTGAGGTAACAGCTTCTTCAGCCAATATTCATTGCATTGACCGACATCTAACGGCGAAAAGACAATTGCTTGCGCTCGAACTCACGAACTTTCTCGCGGAAATGTTCGATGGTTTGCGGCGTCATGATACTTCGCTTTTCGTCTTTTAATTCACCATCAAGATTACGCACTACGCACTGTGCGGTTTCAATCATATAATCAAACGCCTGCATGCTATTTACAGGGCCAGGTAAACTTATAAAAAAGCTAATCCCTGGTGTTGTGATGGTATCCATAAGATCAAGATCAAAGAAGCCAGGTTCTACCGAGTTTGCAACACTAAATTGTATGGGGCTGGTATTGCTGACATCCTCGTGCCGGTGAAATATCGACATCTCACCATGTTCAAGGCCACAGGCTTCCAGGAGCTTACGCAACGCCATACCATTGAACCCTTCACCTCTCTTGCTCATCACATGCACAACGATAACTTCTGAAGGCCCTTTGCGAACGGGTTCTGGCGCGGCCTTTTCAGGTTTGTTCCAGCCTGCAAAAGCCTTACTGCCAAAAATATTGCCGAATTTTTTGGTTTTAGTCGCCGGCTCGGATGAAACTGGCTGTTGATTGGCAGCAATATTTGATTTTTTCGGCCCAGCTTCTTTAACAGAGGCAGAGGTTGCTATTTCACCAGCCCCGGCAGTCTCGACAGAGGTTGCATCCGTTTCAATAAACGTGTCGTCCCAATCGGGTTCAGCACTGCTCCCCCATGCTGTTTCTGGCTCTGGCCCTTCAGCTTCACCATGCCAGTCGGCACTGGTATCATCTAAAGCTGATGCGCTGTAGGCACCACCAATATCGTCGTGCTCAATGTCATTCGGGAGATGTTGCTTGTAGTCATCTTCTGGCGTTGTTTCAATATCAACCAGCACTGGCACGTCTGAGTCACTAATCGCCGCGCTTGCCTCTTTGGACTTGTTTTTAGAGGGATAGATTGCGGGCTTATCAAGATCTGGCGACTTTGCCGGCCTGATAACGCGAGCACCGCCATTAGGGAGCTCAGAACTGAAGCCATTATCGAGGGGAGTGTTTTCGATACCTCCCCCCATTCCCAGTGACATTTCCATCGAGTCCCTTCGGGCCCTGCGCACTCGCCTGTAGCCATCAACCAAAATACCGAGGATGATCACAAGCCCTGCTATAATCAACCATTCTCGTAAATTCATTTCCATAGAGTCAGACCTGATGGGGATAAATGAGTTAATGTCTTATTTATAGGGCAAATAATGTATTCAATGAAAGCGAAAATAGCAATCTTTACGCCCTCAGAGAACCTATTCATTGTTGGCTTTCCTTTACATCGCTGCCAAGGCGGCCGCTTCTTCAACATCCACCGAGACTAATCGGGACACGCCTGGTTCATGCATCGTTACCCCCATTAGCTGATCAGCCATTTCCATGGCAATTTTATTATGGGATATAAAGATAAACTGTACCTGCTCTGACATTTCTTTGACCATCTTTGCATAACGACCAACGTTAGCGTCATCCAGCGGTGCATCAACCTCATCCAGCATACAAAATGGAGCAGGATTCAGCTGAAAAATTGAGAACACCAAGGCGATTGCGGTAAGCGCTTTTTCACCTCCCGAAAGCAAGTGTATTGTACTGTTTTTCTTACCCGGCGGACGCGCCATTATCGCCACCCCGGTTTCGAGAAGATCATCCCCCGTTAACTCCAGATACGCGCTACCACCACCAAACACTTTGGGAAATAACGTTTGCAATCCGCCATTTACCTTGTCATAGGTTTCTTTAAACTTAGCGCGTGTTTCTTTGTCGATTTTACGAATAGCCCCTTCTAGCGTGGCAATCGCTTCGACTAAATCATTGTTCTGTTCATCCAGATATTCTTTACGTTCTTTCTGAATTTTGTATTCTTCTATGGCGGCAAGGTTGATTGCCCCTAACCGTTGTACCCTGGCGGCAATTTTTGTAACCTCTTCTTCCCAATCAGGAAGCGTTGCACCAGCAGGCAACGCATCTAAAACAGAGGTAAGTTCATAGTTTTCTTCTTTTAGCTGATCTCTAAGGCCATTTCTTTTTATCTCCAACGCTTGAGACTCCATCCGGATGTCCTGCAATACGTTTCGCAATGTCTGAACCCGCTGCTCAATATTCTGCCGGTTATTTTCATCCGCTCGTAAATCTGCATCAACCTGTTCAAGTGCTTGTCGCGCCAATAGTAGCAACTCTTCTTCTTTTACTCTTTTTTCCAGGGCTTCTTCAAGAGCAACACGCATATCTTCTAAAGGATGGTCAACTTCAGCTTGCGCCAATGCCAGGTCTTCTAATTTATCTTGCAGGCGTTGTAACTGAACATCCGATTTCTCTGCGTTTTTCCCCAGTGCATTCTTTTCGGCTTCAAGGCTTTGTAACTGCAACTGCAACTGGTGCACTTTATCCTTATCATGCCGGGCTTTTTGGCGCAGGTTATCGAGCCGCTCCCTCAGATGATCGCGCTCTTGCAGCATTTGCTCTTTCTGCTCAGCAAATACTTCTACTTCTTCCAATGCTTCTTGCCATACGAATCGACTATCTGTGAGCTGATTTTTCTCATGTTCTAACTGCAAATCGGCATCTTCAAGCGCGGCGGAAATATCTCTGATTCTTGAAGTGATCTGCTCTTGTCGTGCCTCAATGGCGGTCAAACGATTACTGATTGACGACTTATCTTTTTGTAAGGATGTGAGACTATGAGTCACCGCTTCGCGTTGCTGCTCCAAGTCTGCTATGGCGGTTTTAGAAGCATTCATCGCGGCCATAGATTGCTCTAAACACTGCATCACATCTTCTAGACGCTGTGCATAGCGATCCAGCTCTCGCTGACGATGCAACGCGCCGGAAGCGGGATCTTCAGTATCCGGAAAACTTATCCAGCAATCCCCAAGCAACGTCCCGTCTTTACAAACAACACTTTGGGTTTCATCCAGCCCAGCCTGCATCGCCAGCGCCTCAGACAAAGTACTTGCTAATAAAATTCGGCTTGCCACACCGGCCAGACCAGAAGCAGGTGATATTACGTCAGCCAGTGAAATCGCCGGAGTCTTCCGTTGGTAGTGGGTATGCGCACCACTGCCAGAAACCAGCGTCAACCCTGAAGAGCTATCCTGCCGACCCTCAGCATGCAACGATAACGAAGGTACGGAAAACCCTTTCAGATAGAATCTTAGGGCACTCTCCGCGGCCTGTTCCCAACCCTCGCTCACAGAAAGAAGTTCTACCACTCTAGCCGCAGATTCCAACCCGTTTGCTTTTAATAGTGCGTCAAAGTCAGCACGCTCATTGCCCATTGCAGACATTTGTAAAGCAGATAATGAAGCAATGGTACCCTGCAATGTCTGGCTTTCTGCCCTAAGTGACGCTACTTCCTGTTCGTCTTTTTCGAAACGGTCCCGTTTTTCGAAAATTGCAGATAGCACCTCCTCTTTCTCAATCAGCAGCGTTTCTTCCTGTGCATCGAGCATCAAAATCTGCTCCTGCCCTGCTTCAACCTCTTCGACCGAAACCTGGGCCTCTAGCAACTGCCGCTCATCAGACAGCCTTGCCATTTGTTCTTCAGTTTTACGAATATTTGCTTCGAACTGTTGAATTCTCGACTGCTCTACTTCTGCCTTCTTTCTGGATTCGGCCGAATTTAAATTAAATTCATCCCACCGGTTTTGCCAACCGTGCATCGACTCTTCCTGAGATAAAAGCTCGATGGCAACTTCTTCTGAAATAGCGCTTTGCTCTTCAAGCACAGGAGACAACTCTTCCAATGCAGTGGCAACTTCTTCATAGCGATGCGCCTCAGCGGCAATCTCCCTATTAAGATCATCGACCTGTGCGTTAGTTTCGTGCTTGTCTTTTTGCAACTGAAGCAATCGGTCTTTTTGATGACGAATACTCTGCTCGAGTTTCGCAATCTCTGCCCCTGCGGCATAAAAAGAGGCCTGAATCTGATTAAACTCATCATTCTTGGCGGTATGGGACAACCTTAGCTCTTCAATTCGAGACTCATGGGATACGCGCTCGGTGACAGAGCGCTCTAACTCAAGCTCGGCTTCAGAAATATTGCCTTGTTTTTCCTGCACCAGCGCATCTATTTCAAGCCAGCGCAAGGCCGAAATCTGTGCTTTCTTTAACCGCTCTTCTGCTTTTAATTCAGTATATTTCTCCGCTGACTGAGCCTGACGATAAAGATGTTGCAGCTGGCGCTCAAGTTCATCTCTAATATCTGTTAGGCGTTCAAGGTTTTCGAGGGTACGCTTGAGGCGGCTTTCTGTTTCTTTTCTGCGCTCTTTATACTTGGATATACCGGCCGCTTCTTCTATAAAGATACGCAGTTCTTCCGGTTTTGACTCGATAAGTTTACTGATCATTCCCTGTTCAATAATGGCATAACTTCGAGGGCCTAACCCTGTCCCGAGGAAGATATCGGTAATATCACGGCGACGGCATTTGGTACCATTAAGATAGTAATCCGAAGTAGCATCACGGGTAACTTTGCGGCGAATGGATATTTCGGAGAAACGCGCATACTCACCGGCAAGCTTGCCTTCAGTGTTATCGAAAATAAGCTCAATTGACGCCTGGCCAACAGGCTTTCGCGTTGTCGCACCGTTGAATATAACATCTGTCATCGATTCGCCACGCAGATTTTTGGCAGAACTCTCCCCCATCACCCAGCGAACAGCGTCAATGATATTTGATTTGCCACACCCATTAGGGCCAACGACCGCTGTGAGATTTGTAGGGAACGGCACCGTTGTGGGGTCCACAAACGATTTAAACCCGGCTAACTTAATTGATTTTAAACGCATAACACCCTTATCTACCGTAGCATTGCCGCAGCATCCGTTAACTCTTGCAAAACACCTAACACCAAAGCACGCTGATGATCACCATAGGCTTTAATAACGCGGTTGATCTTTACCGACTCACGACTCTGCACGCTTACGACCAAATCATTATAAAAACGAACCGTTTGCAGCTTTTCATCTCTGCGCCGACTTAAAGAGAGGTAATAGGTTCGCGCGATTGCCGGACGAAAATTAGCCAACGTCTCCTCAAGGTAAGGGTTTTCCACCACCTGATGAGCTTTGCTCATTAGTTCAAACCCCGCATCGATAAATTCAGCCAATGGGGCATCTGCCGTCTCGGCCATTCTATTCACTACTCTTAACTGCTCCAACATGGGTTTTAAATCATGCCCCTGCCACTTATCTGCCAGCTTATTACCCAACATAATTAATAAGTTGATATACATATCATAAAGCGAGCTAATTAATTCTGCCGACAACCCGGACACCACCGCACCGCGGCGGGGGTAGATATTGATAAGGTGGCGACGCTCAAGAATTAATAGCGCCTCTCTAACTGAGCCTCGGCTAACGTCAAGCTCGCCAGCTATTTTTAACTCTTGAATCCGTTCTTTGGGCTTTAAGGCACCGCAAATAATTTTTTTGCCAAGATGCTGGGCTATTTGCTCTGAGAGGCTATCTGGCGCTTGAAAATTCATTGGTGTCTCTCACAATATAGCGTCGTAATATTGGGCGAAATTCTACCACATTAGAAAAACGTAACGCATTCTAAAGCGATATAAATAGTCACCATTAGACAGCAACGGACTACTGCCCCCTAAAAGAGAGTGACATTTAGACGGCGAATGCACCCTTAAGAGAACGTCAGTTTTCCGTCATTTCTTCGCCGCTTACACCTTTTAGAACATGAATATGGCGCCATATTTTTGTTTGCCACTTAAACCACCGAACAAACTCGCAATCTATCATATTGTTATACATAGACATTATGGTTCTGGCACAAATATCGCTTATTACCGCAAATAGAGGCAGAACATTGCCGTATTTTTAAAGCGGGAGATAAAGAGATGAGCGGTAACCATCCAAAAGCGGAAACAATTGATTTTACCAAGGCACGATTGGTATCGACCTTCAATGAGCTGAGCAAACAAATTCAGACGCCCGAAGACAAAGTTTCCAGACTCGCCCGCCGACTACAAACCAGCCTGGATGTCGCAACGGTTATCCGAATTTTCTGCGAAGAGCTGTCTAGTTTTGTCTCATTCGATCACTATGAATTTTATTCCAAAATTCATGGCATTCAGTTAGGGTCAGACAAAAAAGCTGTGCACTCATGCGACTACGCCCTCACTTTAGCAACCGAGTCACTTGGCCACATTTGCTTTACCCGCAGCAAGAAATTTAAAGAGGAAGAGCTGTCAATAATCGAGCACCTGCTCGGCACGCTCGTTTATCCACTACGCAATGCCATACTTTACAAACAGGCACTGGACGCAGCATTAACTGACGCCTTGACCAATGCCGGCAACAAACGCGCTCTGGACGCTCAGCTGCACAGAGAAGCTGAGCTGTCGCGCCGGCATGAAACGCCACTGTCTGTCATTGTTTTCGATCTTGATCGATTCAAGCGCATCAACGATACCTTTGGCCATGCTGCTGGCGATGAAGTATTGAAGCTTGTGGTCAAATGCATCGCCGACAATGCCCGCAAATGTGATATGTGCTTCCGGGCAGGTGGTGAAGAATTTACTTTGGTGCTCAACGGCACCCACCAGGCAGGCGCAAGAATCATTGCTGAACGTATCCGAAAAAGAATTGAAGACACTCGCTTCTATTATTCAGATAAAGAAATCCCGGTCACGATAAGCATGGGCACGGCAACCTTTCGTGAAAACGAAACCATTGCTGAGTTGATGGAACGTGCCGACAAGGCTCTTTATCGTGCAAAACAGGACGGTCGCAATAAAGTCTATTCAGCCGAAGCACTTGAGAGAAAAAAGATAGCACAATAAACACCCAACCTCAGTGCCTTATCTAGCGATATCAAGTTAAGCGCAGACAGGCACAAGGTTGCGAATGTGATACATCAAAACCTATAGGCGGCGCCAGGTTGTGCCTTCTCGACCATCATCCAGAATCACCCCTTTATCTTTGAGCTCGTCACGAACACGGTCTGACTCCGCCCAGTTTTTTTCAATACGGGCTTGTTTGCGTCGCTCAATTAAGGCAAGAATTTCAGCCTCAGAAATGGCACTTTCGTCAGCACTTCGCGTAAAAAAGTCTTCCGCAGAGCACTGCAAAATCCCTAATATCCCCCCCAAACGCTTTAGTGTCGCAAGCAGTTGAGGCAACTCTGCAGCACCCTCGGTCTTGGCTTTATTGATATCCTTTACCAATTCGAACAACACCGACAACGCTAAAGGCGTATTAAAGTCATCATTCATCGCCTGCTGAAAACGCTGCTGATAGCTCTCAACAACTTCGCATTCGGCTATTACTTCTCCCCGCATGGCGTTGTAGAGGCGTCCGAGCGCCGCTACAGCCTCTTGCAGACTGTCTTCCGAATAATCAACCTGACTGCGGTAGTGACTGCTAATCAAGAAATAACGAATTACTTCGGGATCATATTTTTCCATAACGTCGCGGATAGTGAAGAAGTTACCCAGTGACTTAGACATTTTCTCTTTATTAACGCGAACCGCACCTGCATGCATCCAGCAGTTAACAAATTTTTGCCCGGTTGCCGCCTCTGATTGTGCGATTTCGTTTTCATGATGGGGAAACTTTAAATCTGGACCACCACCATGAATATCAAAGGTGTTACCCAGGCAATGAGTGGACATTGCCGAGCACTCGATATGCCACCCCGGGCGACCTTCCCCCCAAGGAGAGGGCCAGGATGCTTCCCCCGCTTTGGCTGACTTCCATAAAACAAAGTCCATGGGGTTTCTTTTAATTTGCGAGGCTTCAACCCGCGCCCCCACCAACAACTCGTCAAGCTTCTTCTTACTTAGCTGACCGTACTCCGGAAACTTCTCGATACTAAAGTAAACATCGCCATTTTCGACCGCATAAGCGACATCTTTGGCAATCAGCGTTTCTATCATGTCAATTATCTGGTGCATACACAGCGTGGCACGGGGTTCGCTGGTTGGAGCAATAACCCCCAGCCGACGCTCATCTTCATGCATGGCATCAATGAAGCGAGCGGTTAAAGCATCAAAAGGCTCGTTATTCTCGGCAGCCCGGTTGAATATTTTATCGTCTACGTCGGTGATATTACGCACATAATTAACGTCATATCCGATATGGCGCAAGTAACGCACGATCACATCAAATGTCACCATGACCCTGGCATGCCCGATGTGGCAATAGTCGTAGACCGTCATGCCACAGACATACATTTTAATTTTACCGGGCTCCAGTGGAACGAAGGGGGCTTTTTCCTGGGTCAGGCTATTATAAATTTCTAACACGAGTTTTCTCTTTTAATAAACCAATGATGACAAACAGCAGAGCGTTGACAGGGTAATTAATTACCCTGTTTTTCCCACGTATCCCTTAAGGTAACTGTGCGGTTATAGACCAGTTTACCTTCAGAGGAAGAGCTATCAACACAGAAATAGCCTTCACGTTCAAACTGATAAGGTAATGTTGCGGCAATATTAGCTAAAGACATTTCACCCTTTGCATTTGCAAGCACTTGCAATGAGTCCGGATTGATCAACTGCACAAAATCTTCTGCAGCCTTCCCCGAGTCCGGGCTTTCATCGGTAAACAACCTATCGTACAACCGAACAGTAAGATCGACATTTTCAACTGAACTTATCCAGTGGATAACACCGCTGGCTTTGTAGCCAACAGGATTGACACCCAAAGTTTTGTCATCATAACTGGCGATAATTTCTGTGACATTACCTGCTGCATCTTTAACAACTTCCTCACAGGTGATGACATAACCACCGCGCATACGAACAGACCCGCCCGGCGCTAATCGCTTCCACTTCTTTGGTGGCTCTTCAGCGAAGTCTTCCTGATCTATTAACAGATCTTTACGCCAATAGACTGTCCTTTCTCCCATTTCCGGAAAGTTAGGGTGCACCGGGACACTTAACGCCTCAACCTTGTCTTCAGGATAATTACTGAGCGTCAGCTTAATCGGCCTTAATACACACATTGCCCGCGGCGCGCGCTCATTAAGATCTTCTCTGATGGCAAATTCCAGCATCGACACATCCACGACACCCTCGCTGCGCGTGACGCCTATGGCTTCGCAAAAACTACGGATAGATTCAGGGGTAAAACCCCGTCGGCGCATCCCGGCGATGGTTGGCATTCTCGGATCGTCCCACCCATCCACACGCTTTTCATCCACTAAACGCTTTAGCTTGCGCTTGCTGGTGACGGTGTAGTTTAAATTCAGTCGGGCAAATTCAATTTGTTGTGGATGGCATGGAATAGTGATGTTGTCCAGCACCCAATCATAAAGTGGTCGATGCCCTTCAAATTCGAGCGTGCACAATGAATGGGTTATACCTTCCAACGCATCGGAAATAGGATGCGTAAAATCGTACATCGGATAAACACACCAGGCCTTGCCGGTTTGATGATGTTCAATATGCCGGATGCGATAAAGAATCGGATCGCGCATATTCATATTTGGCGATGACATATCAATCTTCGCCCTTAGTACATGCGCCCCATCAGGAAACTCCCCGGCTCGCATCCGCTGAAACAGGTCGAGGTTTTCTTCGATCGAGCGCTCGCGAAAAGGGCTGTTCTTGCCGGCTTCTTTTAATGTGCCTCTGTATTCGGATGCCTGATCCGCCGTCAGACTACAGACATAGGCTTTGCCTTTTCCAATTAACTCCAAGGCAAAATCGAATAGCTGCGGAAAATACTCGGAAGCGTAACGCACCTCACCTTCCCAGGAAAAACCCAGCCACTCGACATCCTTTTTGATGGCGTCAATATAGGTTTGCTCTTCTTTTTCGGGGTTGGTGTCATCAAAACGAAGGTTACAAGCACCTTGCGCGTATGACTGCGCCAAACCAAAGTTAAGACAAATCGACTTGGCGTGTCCTACGTGGAGAAAGCCGTTGGGCTCTGGCGGAAAACGCGTATGCACTTTACCCGCATGTTTCCCGTCCGCAACGTCTTTTTCGACAATGTTTTTAATAAAATTATTAGCTGTTCTAGTTTCTTTAGTCATAAACCTTTCGCAAGATAGTCAATCGCAAGCAGCGCATTATAGAGGGAAACAATTTTTTTTGTTACTTTAACGATAAATTATGAAATTCGAAGCTGAATTTAATAAACTAGCCAGCTTATTTAGCCATCGGTTACTTTTGTTAGTACAAACATTAAGCAATAGTTATCGATGAGGCATTAACACCGCCAACGACAAACAACGCATTACCTAAAACATCAACTTATTATCAGACCGGAACTATTTATGATCGTATTGAATACTAACCACGGTAAAATCACTTTAAAACTCGACCACGAAAAAGCCCCTGTTACCGCTAAAAATTTCGAGCAATACGTAACAGAAGGTTACTACAATGGGCTGATTTTCCACCGTGTGATCAACAATTTCATGATTCAAGGTGGTGGTTTCGAGCCTGATATGTCACCCAGAAAAACCCGTGAGCCAATTCAAAACGAAGCCAACAACGGCCTGAGCAACAAAAAAGGCACAGTCGCTATGGCTCGCACCATGGACCCACACTCAGCCAGCGCACAATTCTTTATCAATGTCGCCGACAATGGATTCCTGGACCACAGCGCCAAGACAATGGAAGGGTGGGGATACGCAGTATTCGGTGAAGTAGTTGAAGGTCAAGACATTGTTAACAAAATCAAAGATGTGCCAACAACTATGAAAGCGGGCCATCAGGACGTACCTGCAGAACCCGTTATCATCGAAACAGCCGAAGTAATTGCTGACGCTTAATGATGACCACTTTATTCATTTCCGATTTACATCTGGAAGAGTCGCGTCGGGACATCACCGACGCTTTTCTTGCATTTTTACAATCGAAAGCAAGAGAAGCCGAGGCACTTTATATTCTCGGTGATTTTTTCGAATCCTGGATAGGCGATGATGAGCACACTCCTCTTCAGGTCGAAGTGCTTGGCGCACTTAAATCATACACCGATGCTGGCCATCAGCTTTTCTTTATGCATGGCAATCGTGACTTCCTGATTGGCGAAGGGTTTGCTGCCGAAACTGGCGCCACCTTGCTGCACGACCCATGCGTCATCGACCTTTATGGCGACAGGGTGATATTGCTACATGGCGACAGTTTGTGTACCCGAGATATCGGCTACATGAACTTTCGAAAAAATATGCGCAACCCTGAGTGGCAACGCCTATTTCTCATTCGCCCCTTACAAGATCGCAGAACAACAGCGCAGCAGTTGCGCGCTATCAGCATGGCTAAAAACAAGGGTAAGAAAGAAGAAATAATGGATGTCACGCCGGAAGAAGTAATCAAGGCAATGGAAGACCAGCAGGTGACGAAAATGATCCATGGCCACACTCATCGACCCGCACGCCATTTAGTAACGCTGGCTAATGGCGCAACAGCAGAGCGTATTGTGCTGGGCGACTGGGACCACTCGATTTGGTACCTCGAGGCCCAACAAAATGGCGACTGGCAGTTACACTCGAAAGCGCTTGCTTAAGTCTTACATCGCCTCAAGATACCGAGATTGGCCCGCTATGGAAGCGAAATTCTTCATCAGGCTCGAGTATTAAGGCTTTTTCTTTATCAAGAAAAAGCGCCACTCTCTCTGTAATATCAAAGTCTGCATAGTCTTTAGCCAGATCGAGGTAGTCTTGAAAATGCCTGGACTCAGATTTGAGTAAAGATAAATAGAACTTTTGTAAATCATCATCTAAAAATGGTGCCAGTTTCGAAAAACGCTCACATGAGCGCGCTTCGATGATCGCTCCAATAATGAGGATATCTATCAGTTTATCTGGCTCATGATTTTTCGCATGGGCTCGCAAACCATTGGCATATCTTGAAGGAGTAAGATGCCCGTAAGTAATTTTACGTTTTTTCATCAATGCCAGCACTTGCTCGAAATGCCTTAATTCTTCCCGCGCCAGCCGCGACATTTTATTTAACAGCTCTAGCCTGTCGACATAGCGATACATAAGATTAACCGCCGTTGCCGCCGCCTTTTTCTCGCAATTAGCGTGATCAATCAACAGGGTGTCCTGATTTTCCAACGCGTTGACAACCCAGGCATCGGGTGTCTCACACTTCAGGAACGCTTTAATTTCATCCATTGACATAAAATGCCCTCAAATCAAAAGAGCGCAGAGTGTAGCAAAATTTTTGTTTGTGCTCGCTTTTTAAAGCATGTAGCCAAAAGGTGCAGCTATTCCAATTTCTATCGAAAACACCCCCAACATCCTTTAAAAAGAAAAAAGATTTCTCCCCACCCAAGACATCGGCTTAACTTTAGCGGCCGATTCCACTACAATACGGCGGCTAATTTACAGGTTTTTTCAACAGGGCTCCTCGAAAGAATCGAGGCTCCCTTCAACAAAATGAGGGTAATAATCGTGCTAGAAGCATACCGCCAACATGTCGCAGAACGCGCCGCTGAGGGAGTTCCTCCAAAGCCACTTAACGCAGAGCAAATGGCAGGCCTTGTTGAATTGTTAAAAAATCCACCTGCTGGAGAAGAAGCATTTCTGGTGGATCTTCTTGAAAATCGTTGCCCTCCGGGTGTAGACGAAGCGGCCTACGTTAAAGCAGGTTTTTTATCTGCCATCGTTAAAGGCGAAGCTTCTTCACCACTGGTTAACAAAGAGAAAGCGACCACGCTGCTGGGTATGATGCAAGGTGGCTACAACATCTCGACTTTAGTCGACCTTCTCGACAACGCCGAGCTATCAGCGCTTGCAGCAGAACAGTTGAAGTCAACACTGCTTGTATTTGATGCATTCCATGACATCAAGCTAAAAGCTGACGCAGGTAACGCTAATGCCAAAGCAGTTATTGACTCTTGGGCCAATGCAGAGTGGTTTACCAAAAAAGCGAAAGTAGCAGAAAGCATTAAAGTAGCCGTATTTAAAGTAACCGGCGAGACCAACACTGATGACCTGTCTCCTGCTCCGGATGCCTGGTCACGACCCGATATTCCACTGCACGCACGCGCTGCTTACAAAATGGCCAGACCAGGGCTCACCCCTGACGAGCCAGGATCTGTCGGCCCAATGACACAAATTGAAGAACTGAAAGCAAAAGGCTTACCCGTTGCTTTTGTGGGCGATGTGGTAGGTACAGGCTCTTCACGTAAGTCTGCTACCAACTCAGTACTCTGGTTCTTTGGCGAAGATATGCCAGGCGTACCAAACAAGCGCACCGGCGGTATTTGTATTGGTAACAAAGTTGCCCCTATTTTCTTCAACACAATGGAAGATGCCGGCGCACTGGTTTTTGAAGCACCGGTAGACAAGCTCGAAATGGGCGATGTCATTGAAATTCGTCCTTACGATGGCAAAATTTTGTCTGAGTCTGGTGAAGTACTGTCTGAGTTCTCGTTCAAGTCAGACGTTATTCTTGATGAAGTACAGGCAGGTGGACGTATCCCTCTGATCATCGGTCGCGGTCTGACCGACAAAGCGAGAGAAGCCTTAGGCTTGCCTGCTTCTGACGTATTCCGTCGTCCGCAGGATCCAGCAGGTTCAACCAAGGGTTATACCCTGGCTCAAAAAATGGTTGGCAAGGCCTGTGGTGTTGAAGGTGTTAGACCAGGCCAGTACTGCGAACCTAAAATGACGACTGTTGGTTCACAGGACACTACCGGCCCGATGACCCGTGACGAGCTGAAAGACCTGGCATGCCTTGGGTTCTCTGCAGACTTGGTAATGCAGTCATTTTGTCACACGGCGGCGTATCCAAAGCCTGTAGACGTAGAAATGCAGCATACCCTGCCTGACTTTATCAGAACTCGTGGTGGTGTTGCGCTGCGTCCAGGTGACGGTATTATCCACTCCTGGTTGAACCGCATGCTCCTGCCAGACACAGTCGGTACTGGTGGTGATTCGCACACTCGTTTCCCAATGGGCATCTCTTTCCCTGCAGGTTCTGGTCTTGTTGCATTTGCTGCAGCAACGGGCGTTATGCCTCTGGATATGCCAGAGTCAATTCTGGTGCGTTTCAAGGGTGAAATGCAGCCAGGTATTACGCTACGTGACCTGGTACACGCCATTCCTTACTATGGCATCAAGCAAGGCATCCTGACCGTTGAGAAGAAAGGCAAGATCAACGAGTTCTCTGGTCGCGTTCTGGAAATTGAAGGTCTGAATACGCTTACCGTAGAGCAGGCTTTTGAGTTGTCTGATGCCTCTGCAGAGCGTTCAGCGGCTGGCTGCACCATTACACTGAGTGAAGAGTCCGTTGCAGAATACCTCAAGTCAAACATCGTTATGTTGCGCTGGATGATCGCTGAAGGTTACGGCGATGCCCGTACACTTGAGCGACGTGCTGCTGCGATGGAAGAATGGCTGGCAGCTCCTAGCCTGATGCGCGCAGACGCTGATGCAGAATATGCCCACGTGATCGAAATCGATTTGGCCGATATTAAAGAGCCAATCGTTTGCTGCCCGAATGACCCGGACGATGCGAAGCTGCTGTCTGACGTTGCAGGCGCTCATGTTGATGAAGTTTTCATTGGATCTTGCATGACCAACATCGGTCACTTCCGTGCAGCAGGTAAACTGCTGGATCAGAACAAAGAGCCTTTAAAAACGCGTTTCTGGATGTCGCCTCCAACAAAAATGGATCAGGCGCAGCTGATGGAAGAAGGTTACTACAACACCTACGGTAAGTCGGGTGTGCGCACTGAGATGCCAGGGTGCTCTTTATGTATGGGTAACCAGGCACGAGTAAACGCCAAATCTACCGTGCTATCAACATCTACCAGAAACTTCCCCAACCGTCTGGGTGATGGTGCTAACGTTTACCTGACATCTGCCGAATTGGCAGCCGTTGGTGCGGTTCTTGGCAAATTGCCAAGCGTTGCCGAGTACATGGAATACGCGAAGAATATCGACAGCATGTCTGCTGATATCTACCGTTACCTCAGCTTCGACAAGATGAAAAATTATCTTGATGCAGCTAACTCGGTCAAAGAGTCAGCGTAAATCAGATAATGCAGCACTGGGAGAGCTTCTGCTCTCCAGAAAAGGCCGGAATTTCCGGCCTTTTTTATTTGTGTCGTTGCTGTGCTATGCCGGCGGCAGACCAAATACGAACTCGACAGCCCCCAGTCGCACCAGTGCCCCATCAGCAAGCATCGCGCTCTGAATTCGCTTACCGTTTAAATAAACGCCATTGGATGAACCTAAGTCCTCTATACTCCAGCCCTCGTCAAGAATAGACAAACGACAATGATGATTGCTTATGCAAACATCATTTAGCTGAATCTGACAGGAAAAGTCCCGACCAATCTCCCAATGCGTGCGATTATTGAAAAGCGCGAAGACCCGGCCCTCCTGACTACCCGACACCATCATCACTGCCGCACGAACGGACTTGTCTTGTTTTACTTTTATTTTAATGCTCTGGCGAACAAAATCTTTCGAGTATTTGCCTTTGCCAAATCCCTCATCCTCGCCATAAGCGTTAGACTGCCACTGTGCCGGTAAAGGATATTCTTGTCTAATGACCGTTCCCGCCCCTGCCAGCTCACCTTCATCAATCGCCGATCCCTGATTGTTAATGTTTGCCGGAGAGATCTTCCCCATTAAAATAGTTGCGTTCGCATTTGCTTCTTCCATAAAACAAAAAGCGGAAAACCCAAACTTTACAACGTCACCATGGCTTACCAAAACTGCTTCATGAATTTGACGATTATTTAAAAACGTACCATTCGTCGACTCCATGTCTTCCAAAAAAACCTGCCCGGACTTTGAGTAAAAACGCGCATGGACGCGAGACAAGTGGTGATTATCTATTACGATATCGCAATCTGGGCTTCTGCCAACCAAAGACTCAGGCAAGTTAACAAATATTTTCAGATTCGACTTATCAATGGCTTTTAACAGGTAGTTTGCTGACATTGTTATTTTTATCGTCCGTTTTAAGAAGAAAAAGTGAACCGACAAGCGAGGTGAGCAACACATTTACAGGTCAAATATAGACCAGGAAATCAGTAAGCACACGACAGCTAACTTCAACCATACCTATCAGGGCATTGCGACACCGCACCCACCTAGCCCGCAATAGCCAGTGGGATTCTTTGCCAAGTATTGCTGATGATAATCTTCTGCGTAATAGAAAGGCTGATTTAGCAATATTTCGGTTGTAATCACCCCCATACCATTTTTTAGCAAGGCTTGCTGATACTGAAGCTTGCTCTGCAATACCTGTGTCTGAACTGATTCGGAATCAACATAAATACCCGAACGGTATTGTGTGCCTACATCATTTCCCTGCCGCATACCCTGAGTAGGATTATGCGACTCCCAAAATACTTTCATCAATTGCGACAGTGCTGTTTTTTGGGGGTCATAGACAACCAACACAACTTCGTTATGTCCGGTTTTGCCAGAACACACCTCTTCATATGTCGGGTTAGGAGTGTAACCACCTGCATATCCCACCGCAGTGGTAAAGATATCCGGAATACTCCAGAATTTTCGCTCAGCCCCCCAAAAACATCCCATCCCAAACATTATCACTTCACAATTGTCTGGAAATGGCGCCACAGTCGGCGTTTTCAGAACCGAGTGAATCCCTTTGTGACGCATAGGTTCAGCCCTCCCAGGCAGCGCCTTATCTGCATCAGGCAACTCGGACTTTGATTTATCCAAACCGGAAAGCCTCCACATTTCAAATCTCCTTGTTGCTATTAGTTGGATGACAATAGAGTTTCTTCGGCACATTCCTTAACCATGTTTTCGTGCCTTAACTACAACAAATCTAGCAAACGATTGATACATATCATACTGAAAATGCGTTAATTCTTCCCTATGGCTGGCAGGTAAGCCAAAATGAGCTAAATCAAACAGGAGCAGACCGAATCATGACAGTGTTAAAACCAAAACCCGTTTCTGCATCGGCCATCGATGGCCAAGTGTACAAGGTTTTCCCAAACGATCTGAACGCTCATCACACAGCCTTTGGCGGCATGATCATGGCAAAATGCGACCGACTATCGTTGGTCGTTGCAGAAAGGCACAGCGGTAAAGTCTGCGTGACCGCCTCAGTAGACTCTATGCATTTTAGAGCGCCCGCAAAAGACGGCGACACCCTTATATTTAAAACTGCCATCAACCGCGCCTGGCGTTCGTCAATGGAGATTGGCGTTAAAGTTCTCGCCGAAAATAGTTACACCGGCGACCATAAGCATATCGTTTCTGCCTACTTCACCTTTGTTGCCTTGGATGAATTCGGTAAACCGATTGATGTGCCCGAAATACTACCCGTATCAGCAGAAGAAACCCGCCGATATGAAGAAGCTGACATTCGCCGTCAACAACGTTTGAAAAATCGTGAAGCCATGGCAAATTACCGGGCCACACGCGGTGGCTAAAAAAGAGAAGACATGACCTAAGTGTCCATGCAGAAAATGACTCTTGCACTAAACTTGTAGAAACGTACACGAATTGTTTAAGAATGAAGCCACTGCATGCTTAGATGGATTATCAGGCCTTTTTTCAAGTTTATGAACCGGTTGAACTATTCATCAAAGTTCCTGGTCATGATAATGCTGTTTGCGATTCCCTTAGGGATACTGGCAACACAGCAGATAAACAACGCTTTTAACAACTTTGAAGAAGCGCGCATTCAACGACAGGGCATAGAGGCCCTGCAGCATTCTCACCAACTCATTCAGCAACTGGAAGAGTGGCGTGATTTATCTGCGTTACGATTTCTGTCGTCTGACCCGGAGCTGGCTAATCTGCGCACCCTGTCAGTGAATAATACTCGCGAAGCCATTGAGTCATTGATGCGAACCCCTGCCTTTAGCCTGGATGTATCGTCTGTCGGATTTCTTCAGCGTATTTACAGGAACATTGAAAAGCCAATAGTCGCCCCAGGCGTGGAAGGCATTAATCTTGAAATCATTTACGATAATGTTCAAGTTTACATCAACGATGCCTATGACTGGCAGCGAATACTAGCCAACCGTTTTGGCTTGCTGGGGGTGAGGGACACGAACTTATACCTGTTAATAAACGACTTGCTCAATGACAACAACTCCCTCTTTCTCGCACAGGGCATGACAAGAACGTTTGGCACTTATTATTTGTTTAACCAGTTTATAGATTCTAGTGGCGTGTATATTCTTGAGAAGACCTACACCTCCCTGGAAAAAGAAAAAGAAAAACTGGCAGCAAAACTTCCCCAATTAGTCACACTCCTGAACCAAACCAACAACGCACCCGTTGCATATAAAATTCCGTTAGAAAATGTACTGTTTATGTTAAACGAACACCTTATCCAAGCCAGTGAACTCACCTATCACTGGCAACAATACTATCAGGAGATTTCAAGCGAAATTGCTAATGGCAAAGCATTTGAAATGTTGTTGCTTAAACACGCGAGAAATGAACTGCTGCATCTGGAGAACCGCAAACGAACAGAGCTAACACAGTTTATCGTGCTAGCTATCATTATTATCGTGCTTATTCTGTTGTTATATACCGGCTTCTTTTATTCAGTGCGCAATACTATTAAGCAGTTAGCGGCTGCCGCGGAAGCTGTGGCAGCAGGCGACCTCGATAGAAGAATGAAGACAAATACCAACGATGAGTTATCGGTACTTGCCAAGTCCCTTGACAACATGCGCGAGCAGCTTAAGGTACGGCAGACTCGCTTGCACGAGCTCAGTATCACCGATGGCCTAACCCAACTTAAAAACCGCAGTTATTTCGATGAGGTTATGGAGGCAGAAACCAATAAAGCAACGCGCGGTAATTATCCCGTGGCACTTATTATTATCGACATTGATCACTTTAAAAGAGTGAACGACACTTATGGGCATTTGGCAGGTGATGAGTGCCTAAGACATGTAGCTACTATTCTTCGAGCACATGTCAAACGAACCAGTGATGTTATCGCTCGATACGGTGGTGAAGAGTTCGCCGTTGTTCTACCAGACACTGAATGCGACGAAGCATTGCTGTTGGCAGAAGAAATCCGCAAAGCCGTCGCGACATCACCCGTTTCATTTGCCAGGCAAGTTATCTCGCTGACGCTTAGCTGTGGCATTGCCAGCACAATCCCCAAGTCACGACGATCAGTAGTAGAGTTAATCAGTCATGCAGATGAAGCCCTGTATCGAGCGAAAGAGAACGGTAGAAATCGTTGTCTGATCAACCACCAGGCATCGCTCACATGAACAGAGAAGCCAGCGATCAATACCGGAACGAAACGTATTCTGCCAAAGTAAATCGGCGCTCTTTATTTGTTGTAAAACCATTAATCTTAACTGCATTACTGGCACTGCCTGCAATGGGATTGGCCAAGGTTAGCAGTCCCGAAGCCCAGCGATTACATAACGACCTGACCCCTGTGGGCGCTGAACGTGGTGCATCCGCATCAGGTAATGTTCCCGCCTGGAGTGGCGGTATTACCGAACCTCCCGCAGATTACCGCGGCCCCGGAACTTTTCACCCACCAATGTTTGCGGATGAAAAGCCGCTGGCGGTTATTACGTCTCAGAATGCAGCAGCGTTTGCATCGCTATTAAGCGATGGCCAAAAGGCTTTGCTGAATAAATACAGCACTTATCAGATTAATTTATTTACCAGCCACCGGACGCATTCTGCACCGCAATGGCTTTACGACAACACCTTTATCAACGCCACCAACACAGTGTTAACGGATGATGGTGCCGGCATTGAGCACGCCTTTGGCGGCGTACCATTCCCGATTCCAGGTAGTGGACTTGAGGTAATCTGGAACCATCTGACCCGATGGCGCGGCCTGCTGCTAAAAAGAGATGACGCAGAAGCGGTTGTTTTCCCCGATGGTAACAAAAAAATTGTCCTCTCATTTCAGGAAATTGCGTTCAACTATTATAAGCCTCGCACAGTAGCCAACGATTTTGACAATGTGTTGTTCTACTATATTTCGTTTGTGAAGAGCCCTCCCCAATTGGCGGGAGGGGCTTTACTATTGATTGATACCCTAAACCAACGTAACCGCCCTCGCCAATCATGGGGCTATAATGCTGGCCAACGTCGTGTGCGCCGCCTGCCCAACATTTTTACGATAGCCCGGCATTACTGGCTGAAAGCGTACGCACCACCGATGATACTGACATGTTCAATGGCTCTCCTGATCGATACGACTGGAGGCTATTAGGAAAAAAAGAGCTGATAGTTCCTTACAACTGTTATGCAGTAGGCATGCCCGAGCTTTCTTACGACACCATATTCACGCCATTTCATCTTAATCCAGATTTTGTACGCAGCGAAATTCATCGGGTTTGGGTCGTAGAAGGTACGTTAAAAAACGACGCCAGTCATATTTATGAAAAGCGTGTTTTTTATATTGATGAAGACAGCTGGGGAATTCTGATGACGGAAAACTACGATAAACAAGGTAATCTCTGGCGCGTTGGTCTATCACACACCCGTAACGTCTATGAGGCTAAAGGTGTGATGCCCTTTGCCGATGTGATTCATGATTTAAAAACCGATCAATACAACGCCAAAGGCTTTCAGAATCATGCTGAATCCCCCGGAATTTTCGAAAACGAAATCCCCTCTGCCGAGAATTACACGCCAGCTGCACTGCGAACCAAAAGCCATCGTTGAAGCGATCACCCAGTCAGCCCCGTCACTAAAAAACTTACCACTAAAATGCAATTACTGCCTTTTATCCCTAACTTGACCTAAGACATTTATTTCAAATCCGTTATAATGCACGCCATTCGAAAGACTCGTTCCAGATTTTAAAGTCCTCTTCTTAAGGTAGTTTTCTGAATGAACACGAACAGAGCAGATGTGGTACTGGTGGGTGCAGGAGTAATGAGCGCCACACTAGGTATGGTGCTAAAACAACTAGATCCTTCGCTTAATATTGTCATGGTAGAACGGCTTGACCATGTCGCTCATGAAAGTACCGATGGCTGGAATAACGCAGGAACAGGTCATGCGGCCTATTGCGAGCTTAACTACACCCCTCAGCTTAAAAACGGCAATGTCGATATCTCCCGCGCACAAGCAATAAATGCATCATTTGAGGTCACGCTACAACTCTGGTCATACCTGGTTGAAACAGGCGTGCTCCCTGCTGCAAAGTCATTTATCAATCAGGCACCACATGAAAGTTTTGTCTGGGGCGAAGAAAACGTTCAGTTTCTGAAAAAGCGCTACCAGGCAATGAGCGCACACCACCTGTTTAATAACATGGAATACAGTGAAGACCCTGATGTCATCAAAAAATGGATGCCGTTGGTAATGAAATCCCGCGACCCCATGCAACGCGTTGCGGCAACCAGAGTAAGTTACGGCTCAGATGTTGATTTTGGCTCACTAACACGCAGTATGGTGAGTTATCTGGTTAAACAGCCGGGATTTACCTTGTTGTTGAACCATAGTGTGAAAGACCTGGGCCAGCACGATGATGGTCGCTGGAAGGTAGTGATTAAAAACCGTAAAACCCGCGAGAAGGTTAAAATTAATACAGGCTTTGTTTTCCTTGGCGCAGGGGGTGCTGCTCTACCCTTACTGCAAAAATCCGAAATACCCGAAAGCAAAGGCTATGGCGGCTTCCCGGTCTCTGGCCAGTGGTTAGTCTGCACCAAACCCGAGATCGTTAAACAGCATCACGCCAAAGTTTACGGCAAAGCGCCTATAGGTGCCCCTCCGATGTCCGTACCACACCTCGACACCCGCATCATCAATGGTCAGTCGGCGCTGCTGTTCGGCCCTTTCGCAGGGTTTACCACCAAGTTTTTGAAAGAAGGATCAGTCTTTGATCTGCCAGGCTCAGTTAAATCTGCCAACTTTAAGCCCATGATGACCGCCGGTCTCGACAATATGGACTTAACACGCTACCTGATTAAAGAAGTATTCCAGTCGCATAAAGAAAGGGTCAGCGCTCTCAGGCAATTCTTCCCGGAAGCCAATGAGAAAGACTGGCATTTAGCGATGGCGGGGCAGCGCGTGCAAATTATCAAATACTGCCCTAACGAAGGGGGAAAACTTGAATTTGGCACCGAAGTGATCGCCTCAAAAGACGGCACCCTATCGGCATTGTTAGGTGCATCTCCCGGTGCTTCGACAGCAGTTCAAACGATGATCAATGTCGTAGAAACCTGCTTCCCTCAAAAGATGGCCTCAACTGCCTGGCAAACAAAAATGAAAACGATGATTCCCTCCTATGGGCAATCATTAATTGATGACGCCGAATTGCTGAAAACAATCCGCGCCCGCACCACACGCACATTGGGTCTGACCAGCTAGGGAATTATTCACTATTGAAACGCAAAAGCGTGCGCCACACTGAAACCTCAGAAGCGCACGCCGAATTAACGCGGACAATCAAGTGTCGAGCGCTGGCACACGAACGATAACATGTATGTATCGTGCAATAGACCTGTAAGGCTCCTGACGACTTAATTGAGTTTCGAGCACAATCGTATCTTCCACAGTGCGCTCTTCCCTGACTGCACGAGGCATATAATCGTTGAACACCCTCACGCCACTGACCACTTCAACCTGATAGCCACCATCTTCTAAAAAGCTAAACACATCTTCCGGCAGAATGGGGTTAATCGGCGTGAGGCTGTTTTTATAGCCACTTAACTCACCTGACTGCACTTTCCGAAAGTTACCCTTTAATAAATTGGTAAGCACAACTGAATGCCGGTTATAAAACAACAACGACAGCGCCCCCCCCGGCTTTACAAACTGCATTACCTGCTGCAACACACTAAAAGGATCTGCCAGCCATTCCAGCACTGCATGAAACAAAACCACATCGTACTTTTGATGATTAGTGGCGGGGTGCTGCTGCACTTTTTCGTGTCTATACTCTACCAGTGAGGGTGCCAAACCCAATGATTCAGCATGTGTACGGGCCTTTTCCAGCATCTTCTCTGAAGGGTCTGAGAGCACTACCAGGTGACCTTTTGAGGCGAGTTCAGCACTCACTTGCCCGATCCCACCACCGGCATCAAATATGTTAAGTGGTTTAGCTGCATTCAGCTCGGGAAGAAACTCGTTTAAATCACGCCAAACAATAGCGAGGCGAATCTGCCCCTTTTTATCCGCATAGATTTTTCTGGCGAATTTCTCTGCCAAATCATCAAAATTTCTATCTTCCATCATCTGATTACCCAACAAAGCCGTCGCATCCAGCAGGCATTAGCTGGCTTAACTGAAAGTGTCGCTCGACATTGGCAATCGGGCAAACGAATCGCAGGGACACCGCTTTTAACGCCAAGCCGGATTCATTTTTATTGCCTTTTCCATACTTTGGGTCGCCCATAATAGGGAATCCTATATGGGCTAAATGGCGGCGTATCTGGTGCTTTCGGCCTGTCAGTATCGCGACTCGCAGCGTACTGGTGTTAGTATTCGCATCAAAAGACTCAACCGTAAAAACAGTCGATGATGCTTTGCCCTCAAGCGGGCTATCGATCAGGTATTTTGGCTGCGCCACCGCTGACGGTAATGCAGACGTATCTTTACCAAGATCGCTACTAATCAATTTAACTTTAGGATTATCTTCACCGACATGGGAGGCATTACCAAGCACCTGCACCTCATAAATTTTTTCTAAGTCACGGCCGGCAAATAATTGTGACAACTTCGCGGCAGCTTTTTTCGTATGGGCAATAAGCATAATGCCGGATGCTTCCCGATCAAGACGGTGCACTAAATAGCATTCTCGTCGCTCAAACTGCTTTTCTGCAAAGCGCAACAAGGATGCATGATCACCGAAAAACGTCCCCTGCGACAGAAGCCCGGCTGGCTTATGCCAAACCGAATATTGTCTGAAATCTTTTAACAGCAACGCTTGAGGAGGCTTTTCCGAAAGAATATCGGCATCATAATAGAGCCAAATCTTCTGCCCCGGCAACAGCGATTGTGTTGCCCGGCGCAACCGTTTATTTTTATTGGCAACATTCTTTTTGCCCGGAACGGGGCCAATCCACACAGCCCCCTTATTCATAGCATCTTTAATGCGCGCTTTACTCAGGCCAGACTTATCCGCTAAAAAATCAATCGCTGATGCTGCCTGCATTTCTGCAGGTAGCTGGTAACAACCTTCAACTTTCTTGATAGTATTTGGGGCACAGTCTGTCTTTGCGGGTGCGGTTGTATTCATTAGTACACTCTTGGGCACTCTCTGTGCTGATGTTCTTTAACACTGCATACATCAGCGGGTGTCACTTGGGACAGCCAAACAACTGACAGAAGCTTAGTTGTTGACGCACATGTATATATTAAACTTGGTGTTTGCCGCTATCGTTTCGACATTCCCAAAAACCTGTCGCAGTTGTTCGTCATAGTCAAGAAAGTTGTTGGCCACCATAAACAACTGGCCATTTTTCTTAAGCATCTTCTTAGATTTTTGGATAAAGGCTTCGGTTATCGAGTAATCGGTATCTATACCTGTATGAAACGGCGGATTGGTGACAATGCCATCGAAACGGCGCTCGCTAACGTTGTCAAATCCATCGCTGGCCAGAAAGTTACCTTTCGCCCCCATCAACTCAAAAGTGCGCCGCGCGCAATAAACGGCCAGCGCACTTGAATCGACGCCAGTCATTAACAGCCTGGGGTTGGTTTTGACCATGAAAGCGGCTATGACACCCGCACCACAGGCAAAATCCAGCCACTCACCTTTGAAGTCAGCGACTTTAGGGGCGATAGACTGCAAAAGGAACTCTGTGCCGATATCGATGTGTTTATGGGCAAAAACACCGGGGATATTGCATACATCAAAGGTCACATCACTCACATGCGCACGGTATACACTTTCCCAATCTGCGATAGAAAATGGCTTTGCGGTTTTCAATGGCTGAGTCACCCACAAGGTACAGTGCCGAGCCGAATCAACCTTAAGCACCTTGCCCCCTAACGTGGCCATGACTTTATCGGCACTGGCGATACCTTCTTTTTTAGCGCCTACGAGAAAAATATTTCCTTTCTCACGTAAAAGCGCATGGGCGTTTAAGAGTCGGTAGCGCAGCTCATCTTTCGATTTTGGCATAAATATCAGCACTGCTTCATACAACTCTTCCCCAGCGGCAACTTTTGCGGCTTCCTGAAACAACACTCGGCCATGGTGATTGTTTTTAGAGCGCATGTATTCATAAGCAACGATATCGGTGGTTGTAACAATACCAACATCCGGCAGAATATTGATAAGGTCATCCGCAGGAGGCCCCATTACCAGCAAACTTTTAACTGCCAAAAATCTATTAATATTCCGTTCGATAAGCTGGCTGGCATTATTCAGCATGGGAGTCCTTCAATCAGTATAAATGGCGCTGCACGTAGTCTTGGCTTGCGCCAAAATGACATGCTATGACGTTACCCCGGCATCTTAGCCTGGGGGCTGCAATATAGCAGTTTATTGGGGCAATTTCCGCATTCTGGGGTACACATTTAAGCCGTCTGTACGAAGTGTTTATTGCTTTTTAGGTGCCTCCCAAGGAGCTTCCTCAACGTTTGAGTCTCTCGAACTATAATGAAAAGACAAATGACGATAGTACCTTGCTGCAACTGCACGACTCTCGGGTACGGCGTAACGGGCCACGCTTCGCACCGCATCCAATGCAGATACATCAAGATCTATATTCCCAGATCCACGGTAGATATAAGCATTGATAAGGTAGCCTTGTGAATCAAGCTCAAACTTTATCACGCCTTTTGCCAAGGGCATTTCTTTTGCCGGTTTTCGCCAATACTGACCAACCTGCTTCTGCATTTTTGCCAGGTAAACATTCATCAGCCTTATTCTTCGTGCTTCAATTTCACTGAATGGCTCTTCTATCCTTGTCGATGAGAGGCCAGACTCATCCATCAGATCAATATTTCCCAGTTTTTCCAAAAACTCTTTAGGAATCTCCATCTTTGTCGTTGCCCCGGCAGAGGAAGTTGCTGGTATTTTTTTCGTTTCATTTTTTCCCGGGGGCTTGGCCTCTACAACCGGTTCTGCGCTTTCGGCCTTTTTCGCTACCGGCAAGACTTCGTTACTCTTTGCTTCCGCTTTCACTACGTCTTTTACTGCTGGCTGAAGCACGGGCTTCGAACTTTCGTGCTCAACGTTTATAACCGTGTCAGTCTCAGAAGCGTCTACAGGTACAACCTCTGCGACAACTTCGTCAGGTGTGGGGACACTCGCATCTTCGGTCACACTGGCCTTGTTTTTACTGGCCTCGTTTTCACTGGTCTTGTCTTCACTTTCATCAACTTCACTTGCACTTTCGAGGTGGTTTGAAAGGTTGGGTTCTCCCGTGTGTGGCTCGCCCGCTACCAGTGTTCCGTCATGCCTGTCACTATTGTTTCTAGAGCCAGGTTCATCAGCGTTATGTATGGGATTGTGCACTTCTTCAACAACAGGCGAGGCAGGTGGCGGTGTTGCAACTTCTGCTTGCTGTGATGGCTCTGGCGGTGCGGGTTGAGGACTTTCCTGCACAATAGGTTCAGCTGGCTCTTCGGGTTTCTGTTCTTCAGTCGTATTTAGGGTGATTTCATAGGTAACACTGTCGCTATCTTTCGTCGCGGAACGGAAAGTGCTGTATGCACCGGCAAACCAAACCAACAAAAGAAAATGCAGCAAAAGGCTAACCACAACACCCAACACGACGATCTTCACGCTACTGCTACGAGAAGATGGCGTATCCGCAATTTCGCTAACGTCTATGTTTAAATCAATCACTTTTTACCATCAGTACTGAAAATCGCGTTTTTAACTGTGCCAAAAGTATAGTTACCGCTAAGTATTTGTAGCTATACTTTACAGATGCAAACGCTGCAAGAAAATAAGTGATTCAACCTTGCTCTCAAAAGAGAACATATTAAGGTGTTAAAGTGGGTGACGTGATTCAGTTTAAAAAGAAAAGTACAAAAGACAGACACAAAGGACACACGCTTTGTAAGAGTGGTTTTCACAAGTGGGAAATTTCCGGCAAAAAACAATTCGATGTGAAGCAAGGCAAGCTGGTAACTTTATCCATTTGTGCACGATGCGGAGAAACAAAAACAGAACTTAAATAGCCTTGCATTGCCCATCGGCATACATGGTTTGCTCGCCCGAACGGATAGTCTAAACTTTAACCAGAGTATGTAATTTTGCTGGCACATGTCTCACCAAAAGCATGGGCAGCACGTTCGTCATCGTAATAGGACATGCCATGCGCCATGATACTGAAGTCTACGAAGTGACCAACCCACCCTACAGCAAGCGACAAGCACTAACTCGCAAGAGTACAACCTTGCTGGTATTAACCACTTTACTCATGACGCTTAGTACATTGGTTCGTGCAGAGACGATTATTATCACCAACGGTCATTGGCCGCCCTATCAGTCTGAAGAACTCAAGTATTATGGCTTTGTCAGTTTAATGGTAGAAGAAGCGTTTGCCTTGGAGGGAATTGACGTTGATTTCAGGTTTCGCCCATGGAAGAGGCCTACGAAGAAGCGCGCACCGGAGCAGCGCATGCCTCCATGGTATGGAGTTACACCCCCGAGCGCGATGAATTTTTTCTTTTTTCAGATGTGATTATCGTTAGCGACTCTGTGCTATTTCACCTAAAGGAAACTCACTTTGACTGGTCGAGTAATAGTGACCTCGAAAAATATATTATTGGTGGCACCTTGGGCTACCGCTACTCAATCGAAGACTGGCCAGGAAATAAAATAGAGCGCGTTCCGACAGACACGCAAAATTTTGCCAAGCTTTTGGCAGGACGAATTCAACTGTTTCCATCAGATATGTACGCCGGTTACGCTTTGCTCAACCAAGAGATGTCCGCCCACGACAGAAATAGAGTTACACACCACCCCAAGCCCTACGACCGCACCCCCTATAGTGTCATCTTTTCGAAAAAAAGACCTGAAAACCGTGATTTCCTGAAACAGTTTAACGATGGCCTGGCGAAACTAAAAACTAGTGGCCGGTACAATGCTATTCTAGAGTCTCAGCAGCGTGGTGACTTTGCCATTAAGTAAGTTGCGCAACAAAAACAGATTCTAAATTATTACAAAACTGATAGTTTTTACTGCGCTCATCACGCTAGAATGCTGCAGCTAGATTGCTCACAATCAGTGTTTACTATCGTTAGCTCACTTTATAAATCTGCAAGGTAAGGTACCCGCAAACAATGAGAATTCCCGCTCGTATACAACCATTAGTTGATGACGGACTTGTCGACGAAGTAATTAGCAGACTAATGAGTGGTAAAGAAGCGGATGTTTTTGTCGTGCGCTGTGGTGAGACCTTACGCTGTGCCAAAGTTTACAAAGAAGCGACCAAGCGCAGCTTTAAAAAAGCGGCGCTCTATCAGGAAGGCCGCAAAGTTCGTAACAGTCGTCGTGCCCGGGCAATGGAAAAGGGCTCCAAATTTGGACGGCAACAGCAGGAAGAAACCTGGCAAAACGCAGAAGTTCAGGCACTCTATCGGTTGGCTGATGCGGGTGTTCGCGTACCAAAGCCCTACGGCTGTTTGGATGGCGTACTGTTAATGGAACTGATCACCGACGACGAAGGTGATGTCGCACCGCGCCTGGGTGATGTTTTGATGTCGGAAGAACAGGCCCTGGAAGACCATGCCTTAATGATGCGCAATATCATGCTTATGCTCTGCGCCGGGTTAATACATGGTGACTTGTCGGAGTTTAATGTTCTCGTAAACAGCGATGGTCCTGTGGTAATCGATTTACCGCAAGCGGTAGACGCCTCGGCAAACAACAACGCCAAAGCCATGTTGAAACGTGATATCGACAATATGACGCGTTATTACGGCGAATTTGCTCCTGCATTACTCGATACAGACTATGCCAATGAAATGTGGAAGCTCTACGAAGAAGGCGATCTTCACCCAGACAGTGAGCTAACAGGTTATTTTGAGGCGCCTACTGACGCGGCAGACGTTGATTCGGTATTAGGTGAAATTAAAGCGATTCTCGCGGAAGAAGCGGCTCGTAAAGAACGCCTGAAAGAAAGTGAAGAAGATTAGTTTTTACATAAACTACAGCTTTAAATATTTATTAAGAAACCTCTGATTAATGCCATTTCAGCTCCCATGGCGGACCAATACTGACGAGCAATTGCTGTACCTCAGCCTGCATAAACCCCTGCCCTTCGCTGGGGGCGCAGATAAACTCATAGCGCTGTCCATCAAGTGTAAAACGTAACGCATAAGCATGTAAGTAGCATCGCTCCTCTCCATTTAATAACTGACCACCATAGAGATGATCACCTAAAATGGGGGTGCCAATACTCTTTAGCGCTACTCTAATCTGGTGGGTTTTACCGGTATAAGGTCTAACTAAAAACAATCTACCCAGCCCGATCACAGGGTAACTGAAGAATCGAGTGATCGCCGGATTCTCAGAAGTGCGCGTTAACTTCCAGGCGCCGCGGCGGGCCTTGGCCATATCACCTTTGATTTGCCCCTGTTTTTTGGTCGGCCTCTCAGCCGAAAGCGCGAGGTAGTATTTCTCGATAGATCTGTTTTGAAAGCTCTGGCTTAACTGTGAATTAGCGCGCTCATTTTTGGCAAGCAGCAATAACCCGGACGTTGGCTTATCTAAGCGATGGGTAAGAAACAGCGAGGGTAACTGACTGTCTTGTTTGATGACCTCCAGCAACCCCCTATCACTTAAGTCTTTATGCACACTCACACCAGGACTTTTATTAACAAGGAGAAAGTCTGGGTGATCAAACACAATCTTATACAACGGTTTTTGCCCTATGATGATTACCGCAGCCTGCCTTTCTTGGCCGGGGTTTATTAACAGGCTTTGTTAATATATTTATTCACCGACGGTGAGAAAACGCTGCAGTTCAGTGCGCTTGATGGATAAACGATCCATTGCCAAATTCACCGGGAACAACGTCACCTGGGTAAAGAAGTCTCTGGCCATCGTAAGTTTGGATAATCCTTTGTAAAGATTGCCATAAGTACCTGCCATCGCCACGATAGATCGCGATAAGTGCAAATAATCACTTTGAATAACAACACCAAGCTGATAGGTATTCGACATTAACTGAAGAATCGTCTGCAGTCGTCGATGTATTCCCGGCATGCGCTCTTTTGACAATGTCCTAATGACATGACCTCGCATGGGGGTAATATTTTTCTTGCGCAAAGTTTCATCAAGCATCTGCTTGATTTCTGCAGCACGCTTGCCATTGCCAACAGGATCTGTGCTCATTTTGATGAGCACCTCTGTAATTTTTTCAGTATCAGCAACCACCACCGCCGCGACGTATTCCCAAACCAAACTCCACTTGCCACGCATATCCACGGCATTCCCCCAATCGATAAGATACAGGTGTCCGTTTTGCCCTACCATGATATTGCCGGGATGTAGATCACCATGGAATTCCTGATGCACTATTAAATGCTCGAGAATCGTGTAAAGAAAATTCTCAGCAACCTTGCGTTGGAAGCTTGCTTTTTCTTTGCCTGTTAAGGTTTCAATCGCGTAATTAACGGCCATCGCATCTTCAAGAAACTCCATTTCCAGTATCCGGCCCGAACTGGCATACAACTCTGGTACGTCCCACACCGAGGACTTCCGGCTTCGTTCGGCAAAACGCCGTTGAATCACCGCTTCATCTTCGAAGTTAAGTTCTTGCTCAAAGCCCTTGGTAAACTCTTTGATTTGCTTGGACATGGACTCAAGGAAGGGGAACAACTTTGAATGCGGCGCCCAATACTGACTGCTGATCAGCATCAGCTCAATTGCCAGTGCACCCATCTGAAATTCGCGCTCAAGATTATGCCGCGCGACCTTCACTACAACAGGAATCAGAATCTCAACCCCATTTTGAATGACCGGTTTCTTGGCCAAATAGACCGACCCAATTGAGCCTGATTTTAAGGGTTTGTTTACATCGAAATTGAAATAAAGCTCCGTCGGCATTTTGCCGTGCACATCCATAAACGCTTCATGCACCTCATCGGGTGTCATGGGGGCTACGTCTTCCTGGAATACTTTAAGCTCGCGGGCTATTTCTTCAGGTAAAAAGTCAGAATTAGCAGCCGCTACCTGGGCCATTTTGATAAACAGCGGCCCAAACTCCCGCACCATGCGCGCCACTATTTGGGCTTGGGCGGCAAAATCTTTAGGGTCTGTCTGTAAAAAAGGTTTGATGTAACGAATAGCCTTGATTTGTCGTCTTAAGATACGTAAGTCGCCTTTCAACACCTGGACTTTTTGTACCATATCACCAAGCGCATGCTGGTTAACTTTGCGCAGTTGCTTAACACGGTTAACTAAATCTACCAGAAGCGGTTCATAGGTTCTCAACACCAAACGCACGATATCAAGATTTAGCTCTACCAACCCACGCAGTTCAGGTGCACTGATCAGTTCATGGAAGAACCCCCAAAACTCATCGACGATTTGCTCGGGGATTTCTACCGGGCTTCGCAGTACGACCTGACGAACAACAAATTTAATGAGATTTTCGGTAGATTCTTCGTTGGGTAGGATGCGAACCTTGCGTAAATAAACCGTAATCGCCTTTGAGTGTTCGGACAACGGATGTCTATACAACGCAGCAAACAACGCATCTAACTCTTCTGCAAGGTGCTCGCGCGTAACTTCTTCGTCGCTAACCAATATTTGCGCGAGGGGCATGAACGCTTTGGGCAGCTTTACGGTGCTCATAGCAAAATCACCTGCACCGCGCAAAACACTCCCGGTTCTATCTCGAAGGACAGGCAGATTGATCTCTATGACTTTTTTACGCTCAGTGACACTTTTCAGTGCTTTTGGCTCAGTGCCTTCTGATGACTTGCTATCCTTAACCATTAATTTTCCGGTGTCGCAAACAAACTTTGAAAGTAACCATTTATTAAAAATATCTATTATTGTTCTGAGGCGTTTTCTTTCACAACAACATTATCAATTCTGGATATTGGGCGTAGTTCTGAGAAAACAATGATTCCACGGCCGCAATACTCAATCTTCCAGCGGTTTTCGCAACCTAAACCCGCCAATTTCCAAGGCCATTATAAACGGGACGCTGCTGAATCTATACCGTAAAATTCACACTATCGCATTATTAAATTGGCTTTAACACCAACGTCCCGTATTTTGCTGGCTGAGGGTCAGGTTGATGCGATCAAACTATTAATGGCGTCGGCGAATTCCTTTGGTGAGTCTTCCTGCAGGAAGTGGCCACCGCGCAGGGTGACGTGGGGCAAGCCCTGTGTTCCCGGGATGCGCTCCTGAAAGTAGCGGTCACCGCCCCGCATAATGGGGTCACCACTACTAAACGTTGTAAGAAATGGCTTGTTCCATCGTCCAAAAACCTGCCAGGCCTGACGGTTTTTTTCTGATTCCACATTGTCGGGAGAAACCGGCACTAACTTGGGAAATGCTCTCGCCCCTGCTTTGTACTTTGCATTAGGAAAAGGCGCATCATAGGCTTTTTTCTCTGCCTCACTTAATTTACGACGGCTTCCCAAGTCGACAATTTTACTAATCGGAAACCAGGGGCTATAGACCGCAAAGGTTTTCCAAACTGTAAATGCCATAGGAATATTCTGATCTCCCGTAGGCAAAAACCCATTACCCACCACAATCCGGGAAAAAAGAGGCTCTAGTTCTGCGGCAATGCGCAACCCTATTAACGACCCCCAATCCTGACAGACCAGGGTAATATTTGTTAGCTGTAATTCGGTGATTAACGACTTCACCCAATCAACGTGCCTTTGGTAGCTATAGTCGGCTATCGCAGGCAACTTATCAGACTTACCAAAACCAATAAGATCAGGGGCTATTACGCGATGCCCTGCGGCAACACACAAAGGTATCATATGGCGATAAAGATATGACCAGGAAGGCTCGCCGTGCATCATTAACACCACCTGTCCTCGCTTGTCACCTTCATCAACATAATGCATGCGTAATCCGTCCACCTCATGGTAATTGGGCTTAAACGGATAATCAGGTAGATCCATAAAGCGGTGTTCAGGGGTTCTAAGGGGCTGCTTGCTCATTGCTTTTTCCTCTTTAATTATATTTTTTCTGCAATCTGCGATCACTGTAAAACACAATTGACCGCAAGTCATTTACAATCTAAAGAAATCCACTTAGGATGCATCCCATACAATTTATTTCCAATAATGTCACCTAAGTAATGCCAAAGGGAGATTGCGATGACTACGAAAACTGTTCTAATAACGGGCGCCTCAAGTGGAATTGGCTATGCGATTGCGAAACGGTTTGCCAGCGAAGGCTATGCCGTTGTCTTGGTCGCCAGGCGCAAAGAAAAGCTCGATGCCGTGGCCAAGGAGCTGAAACAAAAATACGCAACGCCAGTTACAACCATTTCCCATGACCTCAGTGCACACAATGCCGCAAGAACACTGTATACAAAAATGGGCGAACTCAATATTAACGTCGATGTTCTGGTTAACAACGCAGGCCGTGGTCACTATGGTCAGTGCATCGACCTTGACGTCGAAATGGAAGAAGAGACCATTGCCCTTAACGTTACTGCTTTAACTTCGCTGTCGAAACTGTTTGGTAAAGCAATGGCTTCCCGTCATCAGGGTCACATCATTAACATTGCCTCTATCGCGGCTTTTATTCCAGGCCCAGGTATGGCTGTCTACAACGCGAGTAAAGCCTTTGTACTATCATTTTCGGAAGCACTGCATGAAGAGCTGCGAGCTAGTGGTGTTGGCGTAACAGCCTCCTGCCCAGGTCCGACCGAATCTGAGTTTTTTGAGCTGGCAGGCACGGACAAAATGGATAATCTTAAATATGCCCAAATGATGAGTGCTGATGTCGTCGCCGACGAGATCTACACAGCAATGATTAAAAACAAAAGTTTTGTTGTGCATGGTGCTTCTAACAAATTAGTAACCATGTTGCCCAGAACCATGCCAAGAACACTGGTTGCCAGAATGGTAAAGGCACTGATGAAATAAGGACTTTGCACAGCTAACCGCACCTACAGCCGTCAGGCCGTTTCAGAAGTTGGATGAAACGGCTTGTCCGCCAGCTTTGCAAACTGGTCTTTTACGAATAGCCGGTACAGTGGTATCAGGCAAACCCAGGTCACTCCCATCGCCAGTAAGAACAGAAACTCAAACCCCAGTAGCCTTGCAATCGTACCTGACACCAAACTTCCCACGCCTGCAATCATCACCTGCAGACACGCCTGCAGCGTATAATCGGCACCTTCGCTGCCGGCTCGGCAATGGGCCATCATCAGCGCAAACAGCGCCACGGTCGCCATAGCATCGGCAACTTGCTCGGTAATCGAAACTGTCATAATAAACATCCAGCCACTTTGCCCATCAATCAACGCATATGCTCCTAGCGACAACCCCTGCATTAGCCCAAAAGCAAGCAGACAAAACTTTGGGCCTAAACGTAGATAGATAGCACCACTTACGAACGCTGCGACAACGCCGCACAGGTTGGCTATCACGGTTAATTCAGCGAGTTGTGTCAGCGATACACCGCTATCAACTAACAAGGGTTTGATCATCGCAGAACCAAGTGAATCTCCAACTTTGTACAGGCACATCACCACCAGCCAGTATGTCATTCCCGGCCGCCTGGTGAAGCTTATCAGCTGATGCAAAATCCACTGCAGGCCGTGACTTTTTGGTGCTGGGTTTGGCTCTGGTATAGCCGCTGCAACTGGCACGTTTGCAGACACGCTAATTTCTTTAAAAAGAAAAACGGGTAGCAGGCAAACAGCCACCAGCACGGCCATTAGCCATAAGGTCGGAGCCCAGCCTATCTGGTCCATGCCAAAGAGAATCGCAGCGCCCCCGAACAATAACCCGACCTTATAACCCGAGACCTGAACACTATTACCCAGCCCACGCAGCGGGGCGGGCAACATTTTTACAGCTAAGCCATCAGTGGCAATATCTTGCGTTGCGCAAAAGGTATTAAGTAAAAACACCAACAAAAACAACAGCGATATATTCCATACACCTAACGATGAGAGATCAACAAAAACCATCAGTGTCAGTGCAAACACTGTAAGAATTTGCATAAGCAAAATCCAAAATCGGTGCTTGCCAGCAGAAGTGACATAATAACGCTCTACATAGGGTGCCCAAAGAAACTTTAGTACCCAGGGGAGTGCCAGCAGCTTAATAAAGCCAATGGCCTCTAGTGGCGCTCCTTGGGAGCGTAATATGGGCGGTAACGCATGCACCAGCAAGCCGGCAGGAAAGCCTTGTAAAAAATAAAGTAGCCCGAGCAGGCACCAATACCTTAGTTTCATGGGTAACTAAAAACTCATAATTGACGAGGACACATAGGCAGGCTACTTTTTGTGCAGCGAAAACAAGGTGAACTCTTCGTCAGCCTCTACAACAGGCTGTGTTACTTCTGCGATATCGACACTTTCGACCAGCGTTGGTGCTCTTTTCATGGGCTTGTCATCAACATTTACCGCAAGATCAAAAACTTCAAGATATTGATTTATTTGGGTAAACAGCGATTCTGATTGACGAAGTATTTCTACTTTTTTTGTCGCAATATAGGTGTGCAGCGCGTACGCATGCGCTGACAAATGCTGACGAACAAGCCATTGCAGCAGCTCGATTTCATTGAGTGATGCTCCCACTTTAAACGCAAGTGAGGACTTATCCAAATCTGGCTGCTGAACCTTTCCGGTTAACAAGTCATAACTGTCCCATAAAGGAGAGACGGATGCAGTAGATAGTACGCCAGACGAGTTGGTAATCAACCAAAGACGATAAGGGATTTTACTCATCGCCGGTGTCTGCCCATTTTTAATAAGCGCCTTTAAATCAGCAACAATCGCCAGCATTTTACGCACGTTTCGTGTCAACTCGGCGCGATTATCTTCCAATAGCACCAACCGCATTTCTATATCAGCAGGCCCAGGTGGAAAGCGTTCTTTATGAGCAGGCAACGCCTTGATTAGACGATAGATGTGTTGATATGTTGCGCCAAACCGAAAAAGCCCTTGTGCATTGCCTATTGTTATTAAGGCGTTCATTGTTTGCATTTTTTTCGGTAACAATAAATAAGTCGTCAACAGATCGTTACAGGCCATAACAATTTTTTGTGAAGCACTTAAACCGGTTGCCTTGGCTTCGTCCTCATTAATCATATTGGCATCAACAGCAAGATCGAGCAGCCTAAAAACGTTGATGGATAGCCCTGGAACATCGTAAAGCACTTCGCGCACATATCCGCAATAAGCTAGTTTTTCACTGCTGCTGTACATCACGTCGGGGTAGGCAAATGTTTTGACTTGGGGGGGTAGTTCCGTGCCTGCATGGGTGGGTTTTATGACGGGCGTGTCCCCTGCAACCCCGGCCATTTTTAGTAGCCCACTTAAAAAAGCCTCTTGCGCTTCGATTAATGAAATCTTTTGTTCACGTACTGTTAGGTAAGACAAAGCTGCAATAGCCGTTGCATGAGACCATGCCAATGGATTGCTGGATGCGATCTGGGCAAGAATTGCCATCAGCTCTTTTTCTTCACCATAAGTTGTGAATATATCTTTAATTTCATGATGACAATTACGAGCGTGGCATAACTCCCATATCTCGCGATGCTGACGCAGCTGATCGGAATATGCCTCGAACAACGCTTGCGATTGTATGTTGTCGTCGTCTTTCGTCGTCATTTTCATAACACAGATATCGATATTTTTATTTTAGCGATCAGACAGTGAGTTCTGCCAGCACCATCACCTGGAAGCCCATTTACTAACATTCTGAATTTAGTGTAGCTCAGTAATCCCTTTCACATTATTAAAGGAATAGATAAACTCGTAAGCAGACACAATTTTGCACAGCCAGGCAATCATACGAGACAATCTCGGTCATGCCTACGGCTTACGCATATTTTATCCATGATATTTCATTAACATTGAGGATTCATAATGCTGGTACTGGTTACAGGGGCGAATGGTCACATTGGCGCAAACGTTGTACGCGCATTACTCGTTAAAGGTCATAAAGTCAGAGCTTTCGTTAGAAATAACGCGGATATTCGGGGGCTTGAGGGCCTGCAAGTGGAATACTTTCACGGTGATGTAATGGATCCCTCTCCTCTTGCCCAAGCTGCAGAAGGGTGTGATGCGATCATTCACCTGGCGGCAGTTTACAAAACCATCGCCAAAACCCCCGAAGAGATCGTCGAGCCAGCTATTAAAGGCGCAGAAAATGTTTTTGCCGCCGCCGCTAAAGCCGGCATAAAGCGCGTGGTATACACCAGCTCTGTAGCCAGCGTCGGCTTTTCATACGATGCGCAAACGCTGCGCTCTGGCGATGATTGGAATGAAGATCCACAAAACCCCTACTACATCGCCAAAACACGCAGTGAACAAAAAGCCCAAGAGCTGGCGAAAAAGCATGACATTCATTTGGTTGTCATCTGCCCGGCAATTGTTTTAGGTGCTTATGACTACCGTGTCACCCCGTCTAATCAACTGGTAATGGACTGGATAAATGGCACCGGACAAACCTACAAAGGCGGATTAAATCTGGTCGATGTACGTGATGTGGCACAAGCACATGTGGAAGCACTGGACAAAGGAAACTGCTGTCAACGATACATCCTGGGTGGCGAAAATATCGATGTTAAACAAATTGGCGAACTACTCAAAGAGATGACCGGCATCAAACCACTTTACCTACCCTTTGGTCGTTCAGCGACGCTTCTGACTGCAAAAATTGTTGAGAAGATTTGTAAACTCTTTGGCATCACGCCACCGTTCACTTATGACTTAGTCTATGAAGTGGCCGAACGCTACGCCTACTACGACACCAGTGCAACGCTTAAAGACTTGCAGATACAGCCACGCAGCGCCAAGGACGCGCTGGCAAATTCAATTCAGTGGTTACTCAAGACTAATAAGATCAAACACTCCCTGTCCGGGCGTGTTTCCGAGAAGTTCAAAGCTTACACTTCAGATTAAATACTTAATCACCAACCACCGGTCTCGATGCACATGGTGTTAATGCTGGTGCATCGAGACTGAAAATACTCTGTGAGAAATATACAAAGTACCACTATGGAGCCTCTGAACAAGTCAGAATGGTCTCTGCTGGGATCTTAACGCTACCAGTGCAAGGCGGAGACCGAAGGCATTGTAGGGCTACCTTGCCGAGGGCTCTAACGCAGCAATGGTAGCGCTAAGACCCAGCCCTACGGGGCCTCACAGCAAAATCAGGCTCGGTGTTGTGGTTGTTTGAAAGGTAGACGTTCCTGCACAACCACGCCTTGATCCTGATTTTGTTGTGAGGCCAGAGGCTATTCCGACTTGTTCCGAGGCTCCCTAGACAACCGGTGTAGATTTCGCTTTCAACTGCAATAATAAATCCCTCACCTTTTCTTTGCGGTCGTTCACTCCTGCCGCTTTAATCTTTGCATCCAGACTACCCTCTCCCATTTGACTATCAATTTCCTGCATCGCCTGCAGGGAGTCATCAAACCTAGTTTGCCGTGATTTTATCCGTGAAGCGGAATCTTTCAAATCAGCTAAAGTGCCATTCAAACCCTGTGCGTTGCCACCGGCCAGTGTTGCCGCCTTACCGGCGCTACTAACGGCACGCGCCATAATCAATTCTCTTCTGTATTTCTGGGTTTGCATAACGGCAGCCTGAATATTAGCCGTGATTTTCTTTTCACGGGCAATCAAGGATGCGATCGAGGTGCTTAAAGCTAAAATATTCTCCTGTTTTTGAAGAATATCTTCGGCAATCTCTTCGGCTAAACTATCCTCAGCTTTAGCCATGGCCTCACCCGCTTGCTTTTCTCTGGTTAACGTCAGTTTCTCAACATGGGATTTTTCTCTTTCTAGTTGATAGCGCTCGGCGATAACCTGTGAAAGATGCACTTTGGATAGCTGGATTCCTTTTTCCGCATCAAGAATTTCTTGCTCGAAAATCCTGATTTCGTTTTTATCCACCAACACTTCACCACTTTCTCTCACTGAAGCACGCAATGCAGATGACAATTTACTGATAATATTCATGCTTTACACCCTCTACACTCATTAGAATTATTTGGTCGATTATTCCGCACCGTATTCTTTAATAATCTGTTGGGCTCTCGCCTCAGAGATTTTATTAATGAGACGACTACTTTCATGATCATCTCGCAAAGTTTTCGATAGCGTGATGGTTGAACTCACTACAAACATCGCACATATGGAAAGGTAGCCTTTTATCATCAAGTCACCTGGAATGAGGATAATTCCAGAGGCCATTGCCAGTAATGAAATAACAAAAGATGCCTTCACAAAAAACATCCAGCTCTGGCTATTGCTCTGCACTTCTTCGATTACCATTTTTCGATCTCCTGTTGCTAATTTATGCCCTGCGGATCGACCCTATGTCGCTGTTCAGGGATGGCCTTACGATATGAAAAAGGCACGCTGAATAAAACGAAAACAGCAATAAGCGCTATACGTAGGACGTTTTGTACTATTATTTAATACTTTATTCCGCACAACAGAAAAACAGTAAGGTAACCTGACATGGCAGAGACACAGCTGATTGTGAACACGTTAAAGAAAGCGTTAAAAAAGCAGGGGGTAACCTATCAAAAAGTTGCGATGCATCTCGACATGAGCGAGTCCAGCGTAAAACGACTGTTTTCTGGTGGGGATTTCACGCTCAAACGACTTGGCCTTATTTGCCAAATAATCGACCTGGAGCTTTCTGACCTGTTTCGAATGGTTGAGGAAGCAAAACATTACGTAAGGCAGTTAAGCAGAGATCAGGAGACGCTATTAGTCAGTGACACACGCCTGCTGTTGGTTGCCGTATGCGTTACCAACCGCTGGTCTTACGATGAAATTCTTGCCACCTATAATCTTGATGAGCACGAAGTGATCCAAGCGCTGGCGAAGCTAGACAGACTAAAACTTATCGAATTACAGCCTCATAACAGAGTCAAATTATTAATTTCAGCAGACTTCCAATGGATAAAAAATGGTCCTATTGAGGAGTTTTTTAGCCAACAGGTACAAACTGATTTTTTCAATTCTCGTTTTAGAGGAAAAGGGGAAATTAGGTTATTTGTGTCAGGTATGCTAACAAGGGAATCGAATGCGTTAATGATCAGGAAAATACAGCGACTCTCCCAGGAATTTAATCAATTAAAAGATGAGGATCAGTCGCAGCCGCTAACGGCCAAGTTTGGTACCAGTCTGTGTGTTGCCATGCGCCCCTGGGAGTTAGCAACCTTTGAAGCGATGCGCAAGCAGGACTCCAAATCGTTCTAATAGTGCTCTCATTGGCCCAAACCGGTGATTATCGGGGAGAATTCTCCCCCCTTATATAGCATTGCTTAACTTCTGGTTCTTAAAGCAAAAATCAGTTATCTCCGCGTTTACGCGTGCTAACTTTTTTGCCCCCTTTCTTCGCCGCAGAACTCTTAGTTGCACTTCTTTTTGGCCTGGCCTCTTTCTCAAAACCGTCCAGCTCAAGAGAACGCCCCTTGCGCGAATCCTTTACCCGGACTGCTCTTGGGTTTTTACGCTGGGCGCGCAAAGCGTCTTCTTTATCTTTCGGCACCAACGCACATTTTCTGCGTGGTATGTCGACCATATCGCATAAATCGTTCAGCGCTTTCTGATTAAGTTCTTCCCAACGCCCCACTTTAAGTCTCGAGGGCATAAATATACAGCCATAGCGAACCCGTTTTAACCGGCTGACAGTCACGTTCTGAGATTCCCACAGACGGCGTACTTCGCGATTCTTGCCTTCCATCAAGACAACATGATACCAGTGGTTAGCACCTTCCCCACCCGAGTCATGTATATCGGTAAACTTGGCAATACCGTCCTCAAGCAGCACCCCTTCGCGTAGGCGCGCAAGTGTATCCTCATCGACGGCACCCAGCACCCTGACTGCATACTCACGGTCAACTACGCTGGAGGGATGCATCAGCTTATTCGCCAATTCTCCATCCGTGGTAAACAGCAATAGTCCAGACGTATTGATATCCAGTCGCCCAACCGCTATCCATCGCTCACCTTTTAGCTTTGGCAGTCGATCAAACACAGTTGGTCGGCCTTCAGGGTCATTGCGGGTGGTCACCTCGCCTTCGGGTTTGTTGTACACGATAACCCGGCAAACCTGTTCTTCAGGGCTCTTCAAAAATACTTTGCGCCCCGCTACCGTCACCCGATCATCAGAGGTTATACGAATTCCCAGCGTTGCAACTTCGCCATTAACCGTAATTAATCCCTGGCTGATCATGGATTCTACTTCGCGACGAGAGGCGACACCTGCCTGTGCCAGCACTTTCTGCAATTTCTCACCATGCAGGACAATTTCAGGCTCTTCCACCCCTTCTGTATCGTCCGGCAGAGTCTCTACATTTGCTTCTACTGGTGCAGAATAACGCCTGTTCTTTCCGCTTCTTTTTTGTCCGTCAAACTCTTTATTTCTACTCATAATTCTTCCGATAGCATTTCGACAAAGGCGATCCTCTGCCGACCAATCTAGTCTCTGCATTTGTTAAAGCTTTTAATGCAGTATTTCTTCACTGGGGACAACATCACTCGCAGGGGTGGCATTCTTATTAGCAACCGTATCAGATTGGGCAGGCTCGGGTGATAACTCCGCCTCAATTCCTGCGACAAACTTGGCTTCTATTTCCCGTCCTATCTCTTCAATATCACGTATATCACTTAATGGAGGCAATTGATCCAACGACGCCATATTGAAATAATCAAGAAAGCCTCTGGTCGTAGCATACATGGCTGGTCGACCCGGTACATCTTTATGCCCTACTACTCTTATCCACTCTCGATCAACCAGCGTTCGTATAATATTAGAACTAACTGCCACGCCGCGGATGTCTTCGATATCACCTCGCGTAATAGGCTGTCTGTAGGCTATTAGTGCCAATGTCTCGAGGAGAGCGCGGCTATAGCGAGAGGGCTTTTCGTCCCAAAGTTTGCCAACCCAATGGGCATATTCCTGACGAACCTGAAACCGATATCCGCTGGCAATGTGTTGCAACTCAAAGCCTCTATCTTCACACGATGACGCGACCATAGCCAACACCTCTTTCAGAACACTGCGCGCCGGGCGATCCTGCTCATCAAATATTTCCAGGAGTTGATCAAGAGACATGGGTTTGGCGTTTGCCAATAAAACCGCTTCAATTATTTTGGCTATTTTCTCTAATCGCATGATGCTATCAATTTACAAATTTTAAATACTGTTTGCCTATGGCAAACGCGGATATGCTGGCGAAGCGCATGTATGTCAACTGGCGATTTCGCTAAACTTAGCACGTAAATGAATTTCACCAAAAACTTCAGTTTGTACAATATCGACCAACTGCTCTTTAATCAGTTCCATCATCGCCAGAAAGGTAACAACCACTCCCATTCTTCCCTCACTGCCATGAAAGAGGTGGTTAAACGTAATAAAGCCATTGCGAGGTAACATTGCCAATATCTGTGACATTCTCTCTCGCGTCGATAGCTTCTCTCTCTCGACCTGGTGACTTTCGTACATATCTGAGCGCTTTAAAACATCGGCAAAGGCAGAGAGTAACTCGCGCAATGTAACATCCGGGTGAACTTGTTGCTTTTCAAACTTTGGCGGTGACACCAGTACCGGGAAAAAATCCCGATCCATTCTTGGAACATTATCAAGGTCTTCAGCTGCCTTTTTGAAGCGCTCATATTGCTGCAGGCGTCGAATAAGTTCGGCACGCGGGTCATCTTCTTCATCGCTGATACTTTCTTGCCGAGGCAACAGCATCCGCGATTTTATCTCGGCAAGCGTCGCGGCCATGAGTAAATACTCCGCCGCCAGTTCAAACTTAACCACCTGCATTAGCTCTATATATTCCATATACTGTCGGCTAATGGCACTGACATTAATATTGAGAATGTCCATATTCTGTTTGCGTATCAGATACAACAGTAAATCCAAGGGCCCTTCAAAAGCCTCCAGCATTACTTCCAAAGCATCAGGCGGGATGTAAAGATCCTGCGGCAAAGTGGTCACGGGTTTGCCGTCGACGAATGCAAAAGGCAGCTCTTGCTGCACAGGAAGTGCGGGGTCGGCGGTCAAATCGACTTTCGGCTCGCCAACACCACTTGCTTTGCGCTCTTCCGGTACATTCATCAATAACTTCTCGTCATGAGGTAATTGTTACTGCCACAGTTAACTGTAGGACAGCCCCATTACTTTTCTGACTTCTTCCAGAGTTTGCTTGGCCAGGTCGCGAGCTTGCTCTGACCCTTCCACGACAATGCTGCGGACCATTCCGGGCTCACTCTCGTACTGCTTGGCGCGCTCGCGAATAGGCTTTTGCTCTGCTAAAACCGCATCAATGATAGGTGCTTTACACTCTAAACAACCGATACCGGCACTGCGACAACCTTCTTGCACCCAGCACTTGGTATCTTCAGCCGAGTACACTTCATGCAACTGCCAAACTGGGCACTTCTCCGGGTCGCCCGGATCTGTTCGTCGCACCCGTTGAGGGTCCGTACGCATGGTCTTGATTTTTTGTACGACGGAGTCTTCTTCCTCTCTCAGTCCAATGGTATTTCCATAGGACTTGGACATTTTCTGCCCATCCAGGCCGGGCATCTTTGCCGCAGGCGTTAATAACGGATGAGGTTCAGGCAGTATCACCTTACCACCACCTTCAATATAGCCAAACAGGCGTTCACGATCACCAATGGTGATATTCTGCTGTTCTTTCAGCAATGCGCGCGCAACCTCTAACGCATCCTGATCACCTTGCTCAAGATATTTCTTCTTCAATGAGCGGTAAAGCTTCGCATTTTTCTTACCCATTTTTTGAATTGCCGCTTCAGCGTTTTCTTCAAAACCGGGCTCTCTGCCGTACAAATGGTTAAATCGACGCGCCACTTCACGAGTCAATTCAACATGCGCTACCTGATCTGCCCCAACGGGTACATGTCCGGCGCGATAAGCAAGAATATCGGCGCTTTGCAGTAAGGGGTAACCAAGGAATCCGTAGGTAGCCAGGTCTTTTTCCTTCAGCTTTTCTTGCTGGTCTTTATAGGTGGGCACACGCTCTAACCAACCCAGAGGTGTCATCATTGAAAGCAACAGGTGCAGCTCTGCGTGCTCGGGCACTTTCGACTGCAAAAACAATGTTGCCGAGCCAGGATTAATACCAGCAGCTAACCAGTCAATCACCATATCCCAGACACTCTTTTCGATAATCTGGGGGTCTTCATAGTGTGTCGTTAGTGCATGCCAGTCGGCCACAAAAAATAGACACTCATACTCGTGCTGCAACTGCACCCAATTTTTAAGCACACCATGGTAGTGGCCAAGGTGAAGTTTTCCTGTTGGTCGCATTCCAGACAGGACACGACTTTGTGATTCGACCGAACTCAAGCTTTTCTCCTTTTATATTCTCGGCAATGGCCTGCATTATAAACAGATTTTGGGTAAATCCGTAGCCGTTAAAAGTAATTGAGCAGGCTTATCTCGCCAAGAAGCCTTAGTTTGCATTGCAATCAAATTCTAGACAAATAAAAAAGGAGACCAATCTGGTCTCCTTTTGCAAAGTTAGTGCCGTTTAGCTGGCAGTCACTTATTTCCAGCCTGTGATTTCAGACAAGGCTTTGCCGATATCTGCCAGGCTGCGAACGGTTTTAACGCCAGCATCTTCAAGGGCTGCAAATTTCTCGGCAGCAGTTCCCTTACCGCCTGCGATAATCGCTCCGGCATGTCCCATTCTCTTGCCAGCAGGTGCAGTAACACCAGCGATATAAGAAACAACAGGCTTGGTAACGTTCGCCTTGATAAATGCAGCGGCTTCTTCTTCCGCACTTCCACCGATTTCACCAATCATAACGATGGCTTCTGTCTGAGGATCTTCCTGGAACAATTTAAGAATGTCGATAAAGTTTGAACCCGGAATTGGGTCACCACCAATACCAACACAAGTAGACTGTCCAAACCCATAATCGGTTGTTTGCTTGACCGCTTCGTAAGTTAAGGTGCCAGAGCGTGAAACAATACCTACTTTACCAGGCTTATGGATATGCCCAGGCATAATACCGATTTTGCACTCTCCAGGTGTGATAACACCGGGACAGTTAGGACCAATAAGAGTGACGCCCAATTCATCGCACTTCATCTTGGCTTCCATCATATCTAATGTAGGAATCCCCTCGGTAATACAAACAACAAGCTTCAAACCAGAGTGTGCCGCTTCAAGAATTGAATCTTTGCAGAACGGTGCTGGCACATATATAACAGATGCCTCAGCGCCGGTTGCTTCAACTGCTTCTTTCACCGTATTGAAAACTGGCAAGCCCAGGTGTTGTTGTCCGCCTTTGCCTGGTGTTACGCCACCAACCATTTTGGTACCGTAAGCAAGTGCTTGTTCAGAGTGAAATGTTCCTTGAGAACCTGTAAATCCCTGACAGATTACTTTGGTGTCTTTGTTGATCAAGATACTCATTACGCATTTCCCTCCGCCGCTTTAACTACTGAATCCGCAGCTTCAGTCAAACTTGTTGCCGCAATAATGTTCAAACCGCTGTCCGCCAATTTTTTCGCGCCCAACTCGGCATTGTTACCTTCTAATCTGACAACTACCGGCACTTTAACGCCAACTTCTTCAACTGCACCGATAATACCGTCTGCAATCAAATCGCAACGTACGATACCGCCGAAGATGTTAACCAAAACAGCCTTCACTGCATCATCTGACAGAATAATTTTGAATGCTTCTGTAACACGCTCTTTGGTAGCGCCGCCACCAACATCAAGAAAGTTTGCCGGTGCGCCACCATGGAGTTTAACGATATCCATCGTACCCATTGCCAAGCCAGCACCGTTTACCATGCAGCCAATATTGCCTTCAAGGGCAACATAGTTAAGCTCCCACTCTGCAGCATGTGCTTCGCGCTCATCTTCTTGTGATTTATCACGCATTGCCTTTAACCCAGGCTGGCGATAAAGAGCGTTACTATCAATGTTTAATTTGGCATCCAGACAGTGCAGCTTACCTTCAGAGGTAATAACCAATGGATTCACTTCCAGCAAAGCCAGGTCTTTATCAACAAACAATTTAGCCAACCCTAAAAACAGTTGGGTAAATTGCTTGATTTGATCTCCTTCGAGACCTAACTGAAATGCCAGCTCTCTGGCTTGATAAGGCTGTGCACCAGTCAAGGGATCGATGACCGCTTTAAGGATTTTCTCTGGTGTTTCGTGAGCGACTTTCTCGATCTCAACACCACCTTCTGTAGAAGCCATAAAAACAACACGTTGGGTGCCACGGTCAACGACCGCGCCAAGGTAAAGCTCACGAGCGATATCAGTGCAATCTTCAACCAGTATTTTCGTAACAGGCTGACCCTTTTCATCAGTCTGGTAAGTTACCAGATTCTTACCCAGCCAGTTTTCTGCGAAAGCTTTAATTTCTGCTTTGCTGCTTACCAGTTTCACCCCACCAGCCTTGCCTCGGCCACCAGCATGTACCTGAGCCTTAACAACCCACTTATTACCACCAATTTTATCGGCGGCAGCTGCGGCCTCTTCTGCTGTATCGCAAGCGTATCCCTTGGATACAGGAAGACCATATTCAGCAAAAATCTGCTTACCCTGATATTCGTGTAGATTCATGATTAATTCCGTCGTAATCCGTTTTATGTTTTTCGATTGCTTCTATCGATTGATGGTGGGGACCTTTTGAGTACCAACCATCGCCTTTACGCTGATTAAGTTGTAAAGATAGTCTATCGCTCCAACTTTCAAAATCAGCAATAAAAACCGGCAAAATGGTCGCCGGTTTTTGGGGTTACTTCTTGCGTCGGTTTGCAATGTGTATTGCGTTTCCGTCAACTGCCAACGCTGCTTCGTGCAACGCTTCAGACAGCGTGGGATGAGCAAATACTGTCAGAGCAAGGTCTTCCGCACTGGATGCAAACTCCATTGCAATAACCCCTTGTGCAATCATTTCTGATGCATGAGGGCCAACAATGTGAACACCCAACACTCTATCGGTTTTCGCACTGGCGATGATTTTAACCATACCCGCCGTGTCATTCGCAGCCATGGCACGACCACTGGCCGCAAATGGGAAAACACCTACTTTATACTCCTCACCAAGTGCTTTTAACTGCTCTTCAGTCTTACCGACCCAAGCAATCTCTGGTGCAGTGTAGATAACTCCGGGAATGCAATCGTAATTAACAGCAGCTTTGTGGCCAGCTATACGTTCTGCCACAACAATACCTTCTTCTGACGCTTTGTGAGCCAGCATTGGTCCACGAACAACATCACCAATTGCGTAAACACCAGGGACATCTGTCTGACAGTAATCATCAACAAAGATAAAGCCGCGCTCGTCCAGATTGACGCCGCTATCTGCCGCCAATAAGCCTTCAGTGTAAGGCGCGCGTCCTACGGCCACGATAAGCTTGTCAAACTTCAGCTCTTGCTCGCCTTTAGCATCTTCAAATACAACCTTAACGACGCCACGTTTTACTTCAGTACCTGTTACCCGTGCTTTTAAACGAATATCCAAGCCCTGCTTTTTGAAATGCTTCAACGCGTCTTTTGCGATCTGCTGATCAACGGCACCCAAAAAGGAATCCTGCGCTTCAAGCACTGTTACCTCAGCTCCCAGTCGAGCCCAAACACTGCCCAATTCGAGACCGATAACACCGGCACCAATTACACCTAATTTCTTAGGAACTTCCGTAAAATCCAATGCACCTGTAGAGTCGACAATACCCTCTTCAGTCAGTGGTGCTGGAGGTATTTCGATTGGCTTCGAGCCCGTGGCAATGATTATATTGCTGGCCTCAAAAACCGACACATCACCTTTTGGTGAAGTCACCTCTACTTGTTTACCTGCAAGAATTTTACCGGTGCCATGTATCGAGGTTACACCGTTGGCTTTAAACAGGGATGCTATACCGCCAGTGAGATTTTTCACGATACCATCTTTGCGGCCAATCATTTTCGGCACATCCATCGCTACGTTCTCAGCACTAATGCCATGAACCTCGAAGCCATGTCGTGCCTCTTCGTACTTGTGCGATGACTCAAGTAAAGCCTTGGACGGGATACAACCCACGTTCAAACATGTCCCGCCAAGCACTTGCTTGCCACTGTCATTCGTCCACTTTTCAACACAAGCGGTTTTTAAACCTAATTGTGCTGCTTTGATTGCTGCAACATAACCACCAGGACCACCGCCTACTACTATAACGTCATATTTCTCAGACATATCTTTTTCCAAAAATTCCGTTAACTAAGTTAAATATCCAGAAGAATCCTGGCTGGATCCTCTAATAAGTCCTTGATTGTGACAAGAAACTGAACCGCTTCTTTGCCATCAATCATACGGTGATCGTATGACAAGGCCAGATACATCATCGGTAAAATCACAACCTGGCCATTCACTGCCATTGGTCGATCCTGAATTTTGTGCATACCCAAAATTGCAGTCTGTGGTGGATTTAGTATAGGGGTAGACATCAGTGATCCGAATACACCACCATTGGAAATAGTAAAGGTGCCGCCAGTCATATCTTCAATGGATAACTTACCGTCTTTAGCTTTATTTCCATAATCACGGATGCCGCCTTCAATCTCGGCCAGACTCATTTCATCTGCATCTCGCAAAATCGGAACCACCAAACCTCGATCAGATGACACTGCCACACCGATATCCTGATAGCCATGGTATACCATATCATTGCCATCAATTGACGCGTTTACTGCAGGGAATCGTTTCAGCGCTTCAGCAGCTGCTTTTACGAAAAACGACATAAAACCAAGTCGCACACCATTGTGCTTTTTCTCAAACATATCTTTGTACTGCGAGCGCAAGTCCATCACTGGCTTCATATTGACTTCATTAAAAGTCGTCAACATTGCTGCTGTCTGCTGTGCCTCAACCAAACGACGAGCAATACTTGCTCTCAAGCGTGTCATCGGTACACGCTTTTCGGGACGACCCTGGCCTGAAAGTTCAATTTTCGGCATGTTCGCAACGGATGACACTGGCGCAGTCTCTTGGGTAGATTTTGGCTGAGGTTTTACTGCCACAGCAGTGCCACTTCCACCTAAATGATTTACCACATCTTCTTTGGTGACGCGTCCACCTTTTCCGGTAGAAGCAATTGCATTCACATCAACGCCGCTTTCTTCGATCAGTTTACGTGCAGCAGGGCTAACATGAACTTCGCGGGAAGACTCAGCCGGCGCAGCGGCAGGTGCGGCTGCAACCGCTACAGGTTCGCTCCCCTTAGCTCCCTCAACAAAAATACCAATCACTTCACCACTCAGAACGATCTCACCCTCGCCCTTTATGATTTTTTCTATCACACCGTCATTAGGCGCAACAACCTCAAGTACTACCTTGTCTGTTTCGATATCAACGATCAGCTCATCCCGGGCAACAGCTTCACCAGGTTTTTTATGCCAAGTCGCAATAGTGCCATCTGCAACAGACTCTGGAAACGTAGGGGCTTTTATATCAATTGTCATTTTCTACCCTTAGCAATAGCTCATTAAATTTCAAATGCATCATTTACAAGTGATGTTTGTTCTTCGACGTGTACAGATCCGTATCCTGAGGCAGGTGCTGCAGATGCGGGTCTTCCTGCATATTTCAAATAAAGCTTGGGATTGACGGTATGTGCGGCACCTCGCATGTGATGCTGACTACAATACCATGCACCCTGGTTCATCGGCTCTTCCTGACACCAAACAACTTCACTGATTTTGGTGAAAGGTGCCAACACCTCCTCCAGATCATCTGAAGGGAATGGGTACAACTGCTCAATTCTAATAACCGCTGTATCGGTGCGATTCTCAGCTCGTTTTTTCTCAAGTAGTTCGTAGTACACTTTCCCACTACACATGATAACCCGCTTAACCTTCTTCGGATCGGGGTTATCAACATCCGGAATCACTGTCTGGAAAACACCTTCGGTTAAATCTTCCAATGTTGAAATCGCATCTTTATGTCGCAGTAAACTCTTCGGGGTAATCGCGACCAAAGGAATTCTTAATGGACGCTTAACCTGGCGACGTAACATGTGATAAACCTGAGCCGGTGTCGTAGGTACACAAACCTGTATATTGTGTTCGGCACACAACTGCAAATAGCGCTCAATCCTGGCTGAAGAGTGTTCTGGGCCTTGCCCTTCATAACCATGTGGAAGAAGTAATGTTAAACCGCACAATCTTCCCCACTTATGCTCACCACTGGTAATGAACTGATCGATGACTACCTGGGCGCCGTTTGCAAAGTCGCCAAACTGAGCTTCCCATATAACAAGCGTGGACGGGTCAGTTGTTGAATAGCCATACTCAAAGGCCATCACAGCTTCTTCAGACAGAAATGAATCGTACAACTGAAACCTAGGCTGGTTTTCTGAAACATGCTGTAAAGGAATATATGTAGAACCATCTTTTTGATTGTGCAGAACTGCATGACGGTGCGAAAACGTTCCGCGCCCAACATCCTGGCCAATCAGCCTGATTCCATGTCCTTCGTGCAATAACGTTGCATAAGCCATCACCTCGCCATAGCCCCAGTTAATTGGCATGGCCCCCTGGTTCATTTTGGCACGGTCTTCCAGAATTTTTTGAACCTGGCGTTGAACCGGAAATCCTTCGGGAACCGTGTCGAGCTTCTTACCAATTCTCTGCAGCGTCTTTAAATTGACACTACTTTTGAACTTCGCGGTCCACTTGTGCCCCAAGTATGGCGCCCAATCGACATAGAGCTTTTTATTTGGCTCTTTAACTAAGCTCTTAACAACGTGTCGACCCGCATCCAACGCTTCGCGATACTCATCTTCCATTTTTTTGGAACTGTCTGCATCGATAACGCCTTCTTCAATCAAGCGACTCGCGTAAATTTCTCTGGCTGTTTTTTGCACCTTAATCTGAGCATACATCAATGGCTGCGTGCCAGATGGCTCATCCGCTTCGTTATGCCCTCGCCGACGGTAGCAAATCAAGTCAAGAACTACATCCTTCTTAAACTCATGGCGATAGTCCATCGCAATTTGCGTCGCAAATAACACGGCTTCTGGGTCATCTCCGTTTACATGCAGGATTGGTGCATGCACCATCTTCGCCACATCGGTACAGTACTCAGTTGAGCGCGCATCTTCCCGCTTGCTCGTGGTAAAACCTACCTGGTTATTAATAACGATATGCAACGTGCCGCCGGTACCAAAACCGCGTGTACCGGACATCTGGAAAGTTTCCATGACCACACCCTGACCAGCGAACGCGGCATCACCATGCATAACAATAGGCACCACTGTTTCGCCAACACGATCGTTTCGTCGGTCTTGTCTTGCTCTTACCGAGCCTTCCACAACAGGAGACACTATCTCAAGATGTGAAGGGTTAAAGGCAAGCGCCAAATGTACTTCGCCACCAGCGGTCATTACATTTGACGAGAAGCCCTGGTGGTACTTCACATCACCAGAACCCATATTGATCGTTTTCTTACCCTCGAATTCATCAAAGAGGTCTTTGGGATTTTTGCCCAGGGTATTTACTAGAACATTTAAACGCCCCCTATGGGCCATTCCGATAACAATCTCTTTGGTGCCGTAGCTGCCAGCTCGCTGAATCAGTTCGTCAACCATAGGGATTAAGCTTTCGCCACCCTCCAAACCAAATCGTTTGGTTCCGGGGTATCTTGAACCAAGGTATTTTTCTAACCCCTCAGCCGCGGTAAGTCTTTCTAGTAAATGCCGTTTCGTTTCTGAAGAATACTTGGGGTGTCCGCGCACGGTTTCCATACGCTGCTGAAACCAACGCTTGATTTTCGTGTCAACGATATGCATGTACTCTGCACCGATGCCAGAGCAATAGGTACGCTCCAAACCATCGACGATATCCTGCAATGTCATCGACTCTAAGCCGAAACTGAGAGATCCGGTTTGAAAGACGATATCCAGATCCGCTTTGTTGAGACCGTGGTATTCCAGCGTTAAGTCTTCTACATGCTCTCTTTTCATCAAACCCAAAGGGTCAAGTTGAGCATGCTGATGACCACGAAAACGGTAAGCATTAATCAGCTGCAGAACCTTAACTTGTTTTCGTTCGTGCTCACTGGTAGCGCCGGCAGGAATACTCGTTGAGGTCACACCTAGGCGGTGTTTATTTTTGGATATATGAAGAAACTGCTCGCGTATAGCTGCATGGGGGATATCTGCAGTTATTGCTCCATCGGTGGAACGCGGAAGTTTTTCGAAATAATTACGCCATTCTTCTGGAATCGCGTTGGGATTGACGAGAAAGGTTTCGTAGAGTTGCTCTACGTAGGCTAAATTCCCTCCCGCCAAATGGGAGGTTTGCCACAACTGCTCCATTAAGCTTTCTTGCATGTAAAACTCGCCTTAATAAAATTAAAGGGGCACTCGGTACTAGAGTGGCGAGTCGTAGCAAAAAAAAATCTCTTGATGACGGCTGCCCCACCGATTGCACGGGTGTTACCCGCTTCCCTGTGGTTTTTTTACCAGCAAACTACACAATGGCTTTTTGGGCCGGTGTAGTTCCCTCAGCTGAACTGTTCGCACTCTCAGGATAAAAGAAAGTGCGAACCGACCAGATTCATCAAAAAAGTATAGACCCTTTTTAAAAAACTGTGACCTATACTTAATGGTAGTCTAATGCATGGTTTATTAGGTTGCCCTTTGCAATAGCATATTTCTGATATGGCCTATTGCCTTTGTTGGATTCAGACCTTTAGGGCAAACGCTTACGCAGTTCATTATGCCTCTGCAACGGAATACACTAAAAGGATCATCAAGCTCAGCCAAACGCTCTGCAGTCGCTGTGTCACGACTATCAATTAAGAATCGATACGCTTGCAGCAAGCCGGAAGGGCCAACAAATTTGTCTGGATTCCACCAAAACGATGGACAGGCAGTGGAGCAACATGCACATAAAATACATTCGTACAACCCATCCAGCTTATCCCTATCTTCAAGAGACTGAAGACGCTCAATTGCAGGCGGGGGAGTATCATTCAGCAAGTACGGTTTTATTTTCTCATACTGCTTATAGAACATACCCATATCAACAACGAGGTCACGAATCACCGGCAACCCCGGCAGAGGCCGAATTACCAGTTTATTATTTTTGACCACCTCAGACATAGGCGTAATACAGGCTAATCCATTACGACCATTCATGTTCAGCCCATCAGAACCACAAACACCTTCCCTGCAAGCCCGTCTATAGGCTACAGATGGGTCTATTTCCTTTATCAAGCCCAAAACATCCAACACCATCAGGTCTCTGCCTTCAGGTATATTTACTTCGATATCCTGCATGAAAGGCGCTTCGTCCTTATCAGGATTATAACGATATACGCTGACTAACATGGCTACCTCGCTTAGTATGTTCTGGTTTTGGGTGGGAAAGCTTCAACGGTTTTAGGCGCAAAATTTACATCACGCTTACCAACACGCTTGTCAGCAGGGAAATACAATGAGTGTTTCAACCAGTTCTCGTCATCTCGCTCGGTAAAGTCATTACGGGCGTGCGCGCCACGAGACTCCTTACGAACCTCCGCAGACACTGCCGTTGCATAAGCGATTTCGAATAAATTCTCAAGCTCAAGGGCTTCAATTCGTGCCGTGTTGAACGCCTGACTCTTATCTTCCAGATAGAGATTACCGATACGCTTTCCTATTTCATCAAGAAGCTTCAGACCCTTTTGCATGCTTTCGCCTTCTCTGAAAACACCAAAATAAAGCTGCATGGTATTTTGCAGATCTTTACGTACATCAGCGACTTTCTCACCTGAGGTAGACTTGTTCAGTCTATCAAGGCGTGCCACAGCAGCATCAATATCAGCTTCTGTTGCGTCATCCGTCTCGAAACCTTCCCGTAATGCACGCTCAATATGCAAGCCTGCGGCGCGACCAAAGACCACGAGATCAAGCAATGAGTTTCCACCCAGTCGATTGGCGCCATGTACTGAAACGCAAGCCGCTTCACCACAGGCATACAAGCCCGCAACTATTGAGTCCACGCCATCTTCATTTTGCGTTATCGCCTGCCCACCTACATTAGTAGGGATACCACCCATCATGTAATGGCAAGTCGGCACCACTGGCACTGGCTCTTTAACCGGGTCTACGTGAGCAAAAGTCTTAGACAGCTCGCAAATACCTGGCAATCTTAAATTCAGAGTCTCTTCACCAAGGTGATCAAGCTTCAACAGAACATGATCTTTCTCTGGACCGCAGCCACGACCTTCGAGTATTTCCAACACCATCGAACGAGCAACCACATCACGACCGGCAAGATCTTTTGCGTTTGGAGCATAACGCTCCATAAATCTCTCACCCTCGCAGTTAATTAAATAACCGCCTTCACCTCGACACCCTTCAGTTACGAGAACGCCAGCGCCCGCGATTCCTGTAGGGTGAAACTGCCACATTTCCATATCCTGAGCAGGGAAACCGGCACGTAACGCCATGCCAACACCATCGCCAGTATTAATCAGAGCATTAGTGGTTGATGCATAGATTCTTCCAGCACCGCCAGTCGCAATAACCGTTGCCTTACATTTTATATAGACAGTCTCACCAGTCTCGATGCAGATCGCTACAACACCAACAACAGCATTCTTCTTGTTCTTAACCAAATCAACGGCATACCATTCGTTTAAAAAAGTAGTGCCGCCTTTCAGGTTGGCTTGATACAAAGTGTGCAACAAAGCATGACCTGTACGATCTGCCGCAGCACAAGTTCTCGCTGCCTGCCCACCTTTACCATAATCCTTTGACTGACCGCCAAATGGACGCTGATAGATACGACCAGTTTCAGTTCTAGAAAAGGGCAACCCCATATGTTCTAACTCGAAAACAGCCTGAGGGCCAACGGAGCACATATATTCTATGGCGTCCTGATCACCGATATAGTCCGACCCTTTGACAGTATCATACATGTGCCAACGCCAATCATCATTGGGATCAGCACTGGCAATCGCGCAGGTTATTCCGCCTTGTGCAGATACTGTGTGTGAACGAGTGGGAAACACTTTGGTAACACATGCCGTTTTGACACCAGATTCCGTTAGCTGAAGTGCCGCTCTCATACCAGCACCACCACCACCTACAACAATGGCGTCATACGTCAAAGTTCTTAAATTAGCCATCTATTACAACCCCCAAAGAATCTGCACGCCCCAAACGAAATACACAAACATCGTGCCCCCGCAGACCGCCTGAAAAATAAAACGTGTTACACCATTCTTAAGATAATCAGTGGAGACCGTCCACATACCAACCCAAGCATGAGCACCCAGCGCTGCTAAAGCCATCAGAGAAAAGATCTTCATCCAGCCCTGACTGAACAACCCTTTCCAGATCTCATAGGTAATCTCAGAAGAGAACGCAAAAAAACCCAACAAAAAAACAAAATAGACAGCTAGGACAATCGCAGAAACCCTTTGCACCAACCAGTCATAAACACCACTTCTACCTAAACTCGTAACGCTGGCTACCATACGGCTACTCCTGCAAAAAGAATCAATACAACCGAAACGGCTAGTGTGACTTTCGCACCTAACACGCCGCCTTCAAGGGTCTCACCAATACCAATATCCATTAAGAGATGCTTGCAACCCGCCACAAGGTGGTACAGGAGCGCGGAAACAATTCCCCATGTTATTAGCTTGGCAAAAAAACCGCTCATGGATTCTTTTACCTGAGCAAAAGACTCCGGGCTTTCAAGAGATCCCTGCAACGCCCACATAAGAAAGGCGACAGCAACAAACAGAATTACACCGCTTACACGATGGATAATCGACGTTATTGCCGGAAGGGGAAATCTGAATTGGGTAAGATCTAAATTAACTGGTCTCTTTTTATTCACAGCTCTTTCACACTCTACTGAGGCCCGGCTCGGGCAAGTTAATTGGAAGTGCTCAAAGAAAAGAATAGCCACAAGCCTCGGTCCAGACTTTCTTCTCTAAACAAGGTGCACAACTACCCTGCAGTCAAAAAAGAAAAGGCTTTGCTGACGGTCGAAAAGCATAGTACTGCTCTCGCAATCGGTTATCGCAACACAACCCCAACCACCACAGATATACCATCTGCCATAGTCACTAATGCCATTCACAGACAACCCCGCCAAACGTGCGAGATTGCAGGCGATTCCGGGTACGGGATTATAGGGTCAGCTAAGGTAAATTACAAATATCTTAATATAATCGACACACATACCTGCATGCACCATTAAGGCCACAACACCCTGCACAAAAAACATACGGCAAAGCAACTAATTTCAGCGTTTTGCTCCGTCTTCATTGACAAAATCAGCTTACTCAATATAGTTGACGACCTTTGATGGTAACAAACCACTTATCCTGATGAAATTTGTGCATTAAAGTGCTTACGAGGCAGAGCTATGCATGGATTTGTCTACTAAACTAGACAGATATCGGGAAAACAATCGTAAGCTGCGTAATTAAGGATGCCCTCTACTACATCAAAAATTGCCAGAGCAATTGAAGAATGAAAAGATTTAGGCGATCTGCAAAAATGCAATCCGAAAGATACTGCAGCGAAATATCTGTTTGATAGGAGAACACCATGTCTGACAAAAAAGCACAGTTAACGGTCGATGGAAAAACCTTTGATTTGCCAGTGTATTCTGGGACTGACGGCCCAGATGTTATTGATGTAAGAGGCTTATCTGCAGAAGGAGTTTTAACCTTCGATCCCGGCTTTATGTCAACAGCATCCTGCGAATCTCAGATCACCTATATCGACGGTGAAAAAGGGATTCTGCTGCACCGGGGCTACCCAATTGAACAGCTTGCAGAAAGTTCAGATTACCTCGAGACCTGTTTCTTGTTGTTACATGGCGAGCTTCCTACACCGGAAGAAAGCAAGAAATTCCGTGACACTGTCAAGAATCACACAATGATTCACGACCAGATGACACATTTCTTTAACGGTTTCAGAAGAGATGCACATCCCATGGCCATCATGTGTGGCGTTGTTGGAGCGCTTTCTGCCTTCTATCACGACACCATGGACTTTTCAGATCAAGAGCATCGAGAGATCGCAGCCTTCAGGTTAATGGCAAAGATGCCAACAATCGCTTCGATGTGTTACAAGTACTCTATGGGCCAACCGTTCATGTACCCCCGCAACGACCTGAACTATGCAGAAAACTTCCTGCACATGATGTTCGGAACACCTTGCGAAGAATACAAAGTAAGCAAAACACTGGCGAAAGCAATGGACAGAATATTTTTACTCCATGCTGACCACGAACAGAACGCATCCACCTCAACAGTAAGGCTGGCGGGCTCTACCGGAGCAAACCCATTTGCCTGCATCGCATCCGGCATCGCTGCACTCTGGGGCCCTGCACACGGCGGCGCCAATGAAGCCGTACTGACTATGCTTGAAGAAATAGGAGACGAAAGTCGCATCCCCGAGTTCATTGCCAAAGCAAAAGACAAAGACGATCCGTTTAGACTGATGGGCTTTGGACACAGGGTCTACAGAAACTTCGACCCACGTGCAAAAGTTATGCGCCAAACCTGCAATGAAGTTCTGGAAGAGCTTGGCTTGGAAGATGATCCACTACTGAAAATTGCTAAGAAGCTTGAGCAAATCGCCCTTGAAGACGAATATTTTGTTAAGCGCAAACTGTACCCGAACGTTGACTTTTACTCAGGCATTATCCTCAAGGCTATTGGCATCCCTGTTTCAATGTTTACAGTTATTTTTGCCATGTCGCGAACCATTGGGTGGTTCGCCAACTGGAATGAAATGATAGGTGGCAGCTACAGAATCGGCAGACCACGCCAACTTTACAAAGGCTACACCGCCAGAGACTATCCTAAGAAATAGCAAGAACCAAGGGCCTCAACGAGGCCCTTTTTTCTACTGGAGCTTTTATGAGCAATAAGCACAGCATAACCTTTATTGGCCTGGGCGTTATGGGATACCCAATGGCCGGACACCTTTGCAAAAACGGTCACACCGTCACCGCATATAATCGAACCTCATCCAGAGCCACCGAATGGGCGAGTGAATACCAAAGCTCGCACCATACCGATCTAATCAAAGCCTGCCAATCAGCCAAATATGTCATAACCTGTATTGGCAACGACAACGATTTGCGATCTGTCTACCTCGACCCTAATGGACTACTGAAAAACTGCCCCGAAAAAACCATTTTCATTGACCATACGACAGCATCAGCAAACATTGCCAGAGAGATCAATGAAGCAGCCAGGCTTAATGGACAGTGCTTTTTGGACGCACCTGTCTCTGGTGGCGAGCAAGGGGCAATAAACGGGCAGCTGACGATCATGTGTGGCGGCGAAGAGGCAACCTTTAACGCCTGCAAGGGAATCCTGAATTGCTATGGGAGGTTTTATCAGCTAATGGGCCCAAGCGGTAGCGGGCAGTTGACAAAAATGGTAAATCAGATTGCCATCGCCGGCCTGATTGAAGGGCTTTCCGAAAGCATTCATTTTGCACAACTAGCCGGACTCGACCCTCAACGGGTAATCGACGTAATTTCAAAAGGCGCCGCGCAAAGCTGGCAAATGGAAAACAGGCACAAAACCATGATAAGTGGCGATTATAATCACGGTTTCGCAGTAGATCTCATGCGTAAAGACCTCGCCATATGCCTGAACGAAGCGCGACAAATCGGCGCCTCCCTACCCATTACGGCGATTGTTGATCAACTTTACGGAGAAGTTCAATCTTTGGGCGGGGGACGCTGGGACACCTCCAGCCTGCTTGCCAGACTAGAGAGTAAGGCAAAGTAAACGCCACTCTACCAGGCGGCTTAACCGCCGCCCAATAAGCACACCTTCAGTTGCCCGAGTGCTATTTTTTGGCAGCCTTTGCAGACTGCACCCATTTACCATTGGTATAAAAAGCAGTCCAGCCAGTTGCTTTGCCTTCAACTTCACTCATCAAATATTGCTCCTGCTGCTTTCTGCTAAACCTGATCACGGCAGGATTCCCTTCAGGGTCTTTCTTGGGCCCACTAAAAAGAAAGGTATATTTAGGATCAATTTGATCCTTAAAAGGCAAAATCTCGGTTAATAGCGGCGCCCTTGTTTCGCGATTCTTCGGAAACTTACTTGCCGCCAAAAACAACCCTGAAGCACCATCTCTTAGTACGTAATTATCATCAACCTTCTCACATTTAAGGTCAGGCATGACGACTGGCTCCATCTTTGGGGGTGCAGGCTGACCACTTCTCAACAACTTACGAGTATTTTTACACTCACTGTTAGTGCAATCGAAGTATTTTCCAAATCTGCCGGTTTTCAGCTGCATATCCTGACCGCATTTATCGCACTCCAGGACCGGGCCATCATAACCTTTGATCTTAAAAACACCGGTCTCAACCTCGTGACCATCACACTCGGGATTATTTCCGCAGATATGCAACTTCCTGGTTTCATCAACCAAATAACTATCCATCGCGGTGCCACACTTGGCACAACGGTGTTTTTTCATTAACAGGCGGGACTCACCCTCATCATCGTCATCGGCACGCACCACTTCGTCCCCAGACACGAGGTTAATTGTATTTTTACACCGTTCTTTCGGCGGCAAAGCATACCCCGAACACCCAAGGAATACGCCGGTACTGGCTGTTCTGATCTGCATTGGTCTGCCACAATCAGAGCAAGACAAACTGGTAGGAACCGGCTGATTTGAACGCATACCCCCAGAGTCCGCATCCGCCTCTGCTTTTGATAACTGCCCGACAAAACCTTTATAAAACTGATCCAGCAGCGACTTCCATTTTTGCTGTCCAGTTGCCACCTCATCCAGCTTTTCTTCCATTTTCGCAGTAAAGCTGTAGTCCATTAAATCGGAAAACGATTCGACCAATCTTTCCGTAACGATATCACCCATTTTCTCTGCATAGAAACGGCGATTCTCAAGACGCGCGTAACCACGATCCTGAATCGTAGAAATAATAGAAGCATAGGTAGATGGGCGACCTATTCCCTGCTTCTCTAACTCTTTTACTAACGCAGCTTCAGAATAACGAGGCGACGGCTTGGTAAAGTGCTGCTTCGGATCTAACGCCTCCAACTGCAACTGAGAGCCCTTTTCAACATCTGGCAGTATTAGATCATCATCCTTCTTAAAATAGGCCGGTAAGGCTTTAAGATAGCCGTCAAACTTCATGATTCGGCCACGCGTACGCAACTCGAACTCTCCAGCAGTTACAACAACCGATGAACTTAAGTATTGAGCATCATTCATTTGACAGGCAACAAATTGTGCCCATATCAACTCATAGAGTCTCTCTGCATCTTTTTCAAGCCCCGCAATATCCTTTGCCAGACGCTTGGCCTCAGTTGGCCGAATAGCCTCATGCGCCTCCTGAGCCCCTTCCTTATTCGAATAGTACCTTGGATTATCAGGTAAATACTTCACACCATAGGTTTTAACGATATGATCACGACAGGACTCGACAGCCTCAATACTTAAATTTGTTGAGTCAGTTCTCATATAGGTTATGTACCCAGCCTCGTAGAGCCGCTGGGCCAACCCCATCGTCTTTTTAACACTAAACCCTAACCTTGTGCTCGCCGCTTGCTGCAAAGTGGAAGTAATAAAAGGTGCGGACGGCTTCGAGCTTGTAGGCTTATCCTCTCTCGCGCTAACGACAAATGACTGCCTTTCAAGGTCAGCCATAAGACCCTCTGTCTCCTGCTGACCTTGAGGACGAAATGCCGCCCCTTTAAATTTTGATACTTGCAACCTTAATTTTTGCTGTTTTGGTGTATTAGTATTAGCAAACAGCTCCCAATACTCTTCAGGTATAAAAGCTCTAATCTCTCTTTCGCGCTCGACAATTAGTCGAACTGCCACAGATTGCACCCTGCCGGCCGATAAGCCACGTGCGACTTTTGACCACAGCAGTGGCGACACCATATAGCCGACTACGCGATCAAGAAAGCGACGAGCCTGTTGCGCATCTACCCTGTTCTGATCCAATCGGCTTGGGTGTGAAAAAGCCTCCTTAATGGCGTTTTTTGTAATCTCATTAAATACCACTCTCTGGTATTTATCATCGCTACCACCAATAGCTTCCTTAAGATGCCAGGCAATCGCTTCCCCTTCTCTATCCAAATCCGTCGCCAGATAAATAGTGTCTGACTTTTCGGCGATCTTTTTTAACTCAGCAACGACTTTTTCTTTGCCAGGAAGAATCTCGTAGCGGGCGTCCCAGTTATTTTCGGGATCTATACCCATTCGCCCCACCAACTGATCCCTTGACTTGCGCTGTTTGTAAATGGCCTTTTCTTCTGGAGACATTTTTTTTGTTAGCGCTGCCTGCTTAGCCCTTTCTTTCGGGTCTGATGCACTTTTTCCACCTGCAACAGGCAAGTCTCTAATATGCCCAACACTTGATTTGACAATAAAATCCGACCCCAAATACTTATTAATAGTCTTGGCTTTGGCTGGTGATTCCACAATAACTAAAGATTTACCCATTTTTCGCTAGTTCCCGAAAACGACTTGGCTAGAGAATTTTCACAACTGTAGTTGCGGACATATATAAGAGGTTGTAGCTCAACGGTCAAGGTATTACCAAGATTTTCTTAAAAAAAATCAAATACAAAGACGCGTTTATTCACGACATCAATTAAGTTTTTCAATTACTTTTGTGAATTATTAGCTATCCTTTGATTAAAAAACTACCTACAGGTAATGTTATACCCAACACTGAAAACACTTACTTCAACCAAACAATCAACACGACTCGTTACCCATAAATTATGATGTATTGGATTTTTTTTGGTGGCCTTGGAATTATTTTCGCAGCCTCCATTTTTATCAGCACAATTGCTTATAAACGACAACAGGCAATTCGACGCCTTAAAAGCCAAACGCGGCAACTAAAACGAAAAATCGAAGAATTTTCTGAAATTCGTAACGCACTTTTAAAAACCGACCCATCACTTGAACTTACACTGATCATTCAACAACAAATTATAAAACTGTGCGACAAACTGAGTGCGCTTGAACCATCTAATGAACAACACCAGAAATATTGCGATGAAGAGAGACTAAGGCAGACAAAGCTAGCTAACGAAGAGAGAGACGAACCTGCATCCCAAGCACTCACTTCCGACACCGAAATAGAAAGCACTAATATTCATATCAATACGCTAACAAAATTTCTCAACTCAGCTTACAAAAAAGGACGCATCGGGCAAAGTAAATACACCGAGCTCATCCACCATTTGCAAAAACTCAAACTCGACATCGAGGTTGCCAGCCACACCGCACAAGGCAATAAATACCTGACCAACGGCGACAGAGTCTTAGCACAGTCACATTTAAAACAAGCTAAAGAGGCGCTACGCTCAAGCCCCATTGAATTTCCTGAAAAAACACAACAAATCAGAGACCTTACCGAACAAATAAAACAGGTTATGAGATCAGTAATAGATCACGATTCACCGCCGCCAACCGCCCCACCAAAACCAACTGAAGAGCCACTTAAAAAGAAATTTTAGCTATAAAAAACAAAGCCCCGGCTGTTAAGCTGGGGCGTTGTTTTTAGCAGGGAGCCACAATCGCCCCCTGTTTGTACACCGACCTATTAGACTTAGATACGCTCCCAAACGGTAGCAATACCTTGCCCAAGACCAATACACATAGTTGACACACCCAGCGTTCCACCTTTTTGCTGCATGATATTAAGCAGCGTTGTAGAAATACGGGCGCCAGAACAACCTAGCGGGTGACCTAACGCAATAGCACCACCATTAAGGTTTATCTTTTGATCAACAACATCCATCAACTTCAGATCTTTAACCACTGGCAATGACTGAGCTGCGAAAGCCTCATTCAACTCCCAGAAGTCAATATCTTCAACTTTCAAACCAGCGCGCTTCAAAGCTTTCTTCGTCGCAGGAACTGGACCATAACCCATTATTGCCGGATCACAACCAGCTGTTGCCATAGAGCGGATTTTGGCGATAGGAGTTAAACCCATAGCTTTTGCACGCTCAGCGGACATCAAAATCATGCCTGCTGCACCATCGGTCAATTGCGAAGAAGTACCTGCAGTGACCGTGCCACCCTTTGGATCAAAGGCTGGCTTCAAAAGGCCTAATGACTCTGCCGTTGTTTCTGGGCGGATCGTTTCATCGTCCTCGATTAAAACTTTAAAGCCATCATCATTGTGACCTTCGATAGGAACGATTTCGTTCTTGAAGCGACCTTCCAGGGTAGCTTCGTGTGCGAGGCGATGTGATCGCGCACCAAACTCATCCTGTTGCTTTCGAGTAATACCGTGCATTTTCGCAAGCATTTCAGCAGTCAAACCCATCATATTAGAAGCTTTGGCTGAATACTTACTTGCCGCTGGATTGTGGTCAAAGCCGGTAGTCATAGGTACGTGACCCATGTGCTCAACACCACCAACAACAAACATATCACCGTTACCGGTCATAATTGCCTGAGCTGCAGTATGAATCGCCGACATGGCAGATCCACACAAACGGTTTACAGTTTGCGCTGACGCTGTGTGTGGCACTCTGGTCAACAAGGATATCTGTCTTGCGACGTTGAAACCCTGCTCCATAGTTTGGTTTACACAACCCCAAATTACGTCTTCAACTTCATTTGGGTTTAAGTTTGGGTTACGTTCAAACATGGCGTCGATCAAAGCAGCAGAAAGCGTTTCCGCTCTGACACTTTTAAAACAACCATTCTTCGCACGCCCCATCGGAGTGCGCACGCAATCAATTACGACAACATCTCTTGGATTAAGGCTCATAAAAAAATCTCCGTTCGGTTGTAGGTTTCAGCAATTAGCCAAAAAACTTCTTGCCAGCTTTTGCCATTTCTCTCATACCCGCAGTAGGCGCGTAGAGAGGACCTAAATCCGCGTATTTATCAGCAATTTTGCAGAATTCTGCCATGCCGAGAGAATCAATGTAACGCAGAGCACCACCGCGGAATGGAGGGAAACCTATACCGAAAATAAGACCCATATCTGCCTCAGCTGGCGCATCTACAATACCATCTTCCAAGCAGCGTACAGTTTCGATACACAAAGGCACCATCATACGTTCGATGATTTCTTCTTCAGAGAATTCCTTACTTCCCTGAACAACAGGCTTCAACAGATCGTAGGTAGTTTCATCAACAACCTTCTTCTGCTTACCTTTTCTGTCCAGTTCGTAACGATAGAAGCCCGAGTCTGTTTTCTGACCATAACGCTTGCTTTCAAACATTACGTCGATTGCAGTGCGACCTTCATTTTTCATACGGTCAGGGAAGCCTTCAGCCATCACTTCACCAGCGTGCTTGGCGGTATCCATACCAACCACATCCAGTAAGTACCCTGGCCCCATCGGCCAGCCGAACCTCTCCATAATTTTGTCAACTTGCTGGAAGTCCGCTCCATCACGCACCAACCCAATAAAGCCACCAAAATAAGGGAACAAAATGCGATTAACCAAAAATCCTGGGCAATCGTTAACAACGACAGGTGTTTTACCCATAGCTTTCGCGTAAGCAACTGTTGTAGCAATTGCTTTTTCACTTGATTTCTCGCCACGAATAACTTCAACCAGAGGCATCATATGCACAGGGTTGAAAAAGTGCATACCACAGAAGTTTTCTGGTCTCTTAAGGTTTTTAGCCAAAAGATTTACAGAAATAGTTGAGGTATTTGTCGTCAGGATAGTGTCTTCGCGAACGTGGTCTTCACACTCACGCAGTACCATATCCTTCACTTTTGGGTTCTCTACAACCGCTTCAACGACGAGATCAACGTTCTTGAAATCACCGTAGTTCAATGTTGGAGTGATGCTGTTAAGAATGTCCGCCATTTTCTCGGGAGTAACTTTCTTTTTCTCAACACCCTTAACCAAAAGCTTCTTAGCTTCATTCAGACCAAGCGTGATACCGGCAGGATTAATATCCTTCATGATGATAGGCGTGCCTTTCAGGGCAGACTGATAAGCAACACCGCCACCCATGATACCTGCACCCAATACCGCAGCCAATTTAACCTCGGCAGCAGCTGGTTCCAGTTCTTTAGCTTTTTGCTTCAGCTCCTGATCGTTCAGGAACAGACCAACAAGGCTTGCCGAAACGCTGGTTTTTGCCATTTTAGCAAAACCTTTTGCCTCAACTTCCAATGCCTTATCACGACCCATGCCAGCGTGCTTCTGCATCACTTTGATCGATTCAACAGGTGAAGGGTAGTTCTTACCCGCCTGAGCAGCTACAAAGCCCTTAGCGATTTCGAAAGTCATCATGCTTTCCATCGCGTTAAGTTTCAGCTTAGTAGTCTTTTCTTCGCGACGAGCTTTGTAATCAATTTTTGCGTCGAGGCATTGCTTAAGCAAAGCAATTGCGGCATCAAATAATTTCTCTGGCGCTACAACCGCATCGACTGCTCCAAATTTCAATGCGTCATCAGGGCGGTATTCTTTGCCCATGCATATCCACTCGATAGCGTTGTCTGCACCAATAAGGCGAGGCAATCTAACGGTTCCGCCAAAGCCTGGAAAAATACCTAATTTAACTTCAGGCAACCCAACTTTAGCCTTGGTCGACATGACTCTGAAGTCTGTTGACAGGCACATTTCAAACCCGCCACCTAAAGCAATACCGTTAATCGCGGTCACTGTAGGGAATGGTAAGTCTTCGATGTCGCTAAAAATTTTGTTTGCCGTTAAGTTATTGGCAACCAACTCTTCTTCTGGGCCAGCAAATAAAGCGGTGAATTCTGTAATATCTGCACCGACAATAAAGCAATCTTTAGAACTGGTAACCACGAGAGCTTTGACACCCTTCTGTGATTTAAGCGCGTCTGTCGCGCTGCGTAACTCTTCGATGGTGAGTCTGTTAAATTTATTTACAGATTCGCCTTTTAAGTCGAAGTTGAGTTGCGCAATACCACCTTCGATTTCTTTGACGGTGATGGCTTTACCTTCGTAAATCATCCACTGTTCTCCAAGCGTTATTGAGCACTAATCTGTCAATTCTCCTCTCTAATTTTCGCGTGGCCGTAGGCGATTTGCCTGCAGTCAAAACAAATTATTAAGGGACAAAAAACATAATTAGCATGTGTTAATAAAACCGATACAATCACCGCGACGAAAAAATTCATACGCTTGTTTGAATCGAGAGTGCCAACCATGGAAAAAAATCGTCCATTTGTCAATATTTTATGTCAATATTTCCCCTTATTTTACAAGTTCAATTTTTAATTAAAGCAAATATATCTATATATTTCATTTAGTTGCAGATAATACGACGCAAATTGGTAGATTTGGGGAAATTACTCAGGCACCACAAGCTAAAAAATTACATATGATAACAATTCAGAGTTGAAACTTATGAGTGACTACTTTAGCCTCAGCTATTAAGCATTTGTATATCATACAGAAAATACTACACTTATCTGATGATGCCAGAAGAGTTCTGTAAAAGGGCGTCTCCTCTGAGATGTGAAGTCAGAAATATAGACTATATAATCGTACTTTGTCGATGCTGAAGTATTGAGCTAACTCAACCTGAACAATTCTTTTGGGTTGTTTCTATAAAAATAATGATGGAGAGACTAAATGAGGGTTCTCATTAGTAAACTGAGTAGTTTTTCAGCCGCTTTAACGATGTTCCTGGGGCTGCTATCTTCTAACCTGCTGGCGATCACTACTGACGAAACCGAGTCCCTTGTTTCGAACCTGTATATTACATCTATTAAAACTCACGCCGCGTTAAATAGTTTTTACAACTATACCGCCAACACGGGAGATAAAGGATTACTTGCCGACGTTGTCGAGTCAATTGAAAAAACCGACACACTGAGCGCAGAAATCCAACAAACCATCCCCAGTGAGTTAAAAGCTGACAATGACCTGGTGACTACTGAGTATAAAGAATTCAAGCGACTACTCACTGACAATATAGAATTCGTCAAAGAGAATGGCTACTCCGACCTGCGTCTGGTAGATGACCTGTCTCGAAAAAATGGTGAACTCAGCCAGAAGATTGAGAATCTCAAGAAAAAACTATCCCAGACTACAGGCTATAAACCCAATCCCTCAGCCCAAAAAGCGCGAGAACTAGCCGTGACGATCTCCAAGATGGTGGCATCTTACACAGCGAGAAGCACCTCCAGCGTTGTCCAAACAGCCCAGGGTAGCGACACAGAAAGACCACTTGATGCAATCGCCCTTTCAGTCGACAAGACTCTTGCAGAGCTGATAGATGACCCCGCGAATACACAGGAAATCAAGAGAACGCTCGCCTCAACAAAAACCAAATGGCAGTTTATTCGCAACTCTTTTATTAATTACAACGAAAAGAACGTCAATTACGTTGTGAATCTGTACAGCAAGAGAATCATAGATTCTATATTGGATGTGTCGGTTCTTTACGCTAAAAAATAAACCATTGTCGAATAGGGAGAGCGCCCCCAGGGCGACACCCCCTCTACTCTACCGATTTTTTACCCTTACCACCGTCAGCATTCATGAGAGCCCACAACTCATCCAGCGTAGCGGCCACTCTTTCTAACTCATCTGTCGAGGCGGCTTCCAGCCAGTAGAATCGATAGCCAGACTGAAAAAAGGACACCCCTTGAATCGAGCCTATATCCTGCACTCGCTTGGTGACCAACGCTTCTGTTTGCTCCGACAAGTTACGCAAACTATCTAAACGCCAGATATACTCACCATCCTTCCACACCTTCATCAAAGTAATCTCGAAATCTTGTCCTTTACTCTGCACTGGGCGGCTTGCGTAGCAGATTAGCGGATCAAGATATTCTTCACCATCCACTATGGATGTGAATTGCTTGTCGCAAAAACGGACACTAAACCCCAACGTCAACGCCTTGGATCTAAGCGCCGCCTTTCTTCTCTGGGAAGGAGATGGCAACACCCAGAGAATTGAACCAGCCATACTCAAAACAATGAGAAAAATAATAACTTCAATCACACCAAACCTCTTCTATGAGCAATAAATTAACGGAATTCGAACTCAGTACAAATTCTCATACAGGGTTACAACTTAGACAGCCAAAAAGCTATACTCATCTGAAACGCGATGGAAATGGTAAGCGGAAGGTTAAGGAGTCAAAATGCCAACCTATAATCACATTCTTGTGGCAGTGGATCTTACAGAGGAATCAGGTACGGTACTAGAAAAAGCCACAGAAATCGGCTCATTGTGCCAAGCGAAACTATCACTGGTACACGTACTGGAACCACTCGGCTATGCCTATGGGGGTGACATTCCAATGGATTTGACCGAAGTACAAAAACAGCTTGACCAGCACGCAAGAGAACGACTGACAGAACTAGGTGCTCGTGCGAACATCAGCACCGAAAATCTCCATGTCAGTATTGGTCGACCAGAAACAGAAGTACACAGAATCGCCGAAGAAACCAAAGCAGACCTCATTGTAGTAGGCAGCCACGGCAGGCATGGTTTTGGTTTACTTTTGGGATCTACGGCCAACGGTGTATTGCATGGCGCAAAATGCGATGTATTGGCAGTCAAATTTCGCGAATAGCCTCTACAGAAACCGACTTAAAAGCACTCATCGACAGGTTTTGGAATGCTCGGGGCGTGGATACTAACTCGCCCCTTAGCCTGTTTTTTAAAGCTGCCTCACACCTTACCAAGGGAGTTTTTTAGCTTCTGCAACTGTGACTCCAGAGAAAAGCTAACACTGGATGACATCGAGAAAAAGCTGAGTAACGCCTTAAGATTCGAATCACTTTCACACGCAGAGTGAATTCGTTGCCACAACGCCTGATTAACCAACTGCAACCTTTTATTTCTATCGACTAACCCCTTCAACTCCCAGTCGGGCTTAACGCCATTACGGAAATCAAAATACTGCTGCAACAAGTAAATAGACACCGACCTCAAGATAAACTCATCATTTGACGCGAAAGGCATATGATGGTTAGCCATTGGCTTGAGTTCTGACAGTATAGGGCAATGGCTGGTTGCCATGATCAACCCCATCAGTGAGCGCAACCCTTCTTCAAGTGCCGCGCGCTTGCTATAGACTCTTTCAGGCGTGGTAACACTAACCTTTACTTTCTGGAATGCTGGCTGGTTTTTAAAATCTTCGACAACCTTCTGAATATCAAAAGCCGCCGGACAATATTTCGTGCCGGATTTTTTTAAGGGGCAATTTGTACACTGACAGTGCTCCAACAACACCCACTCCTCAGCTTCCCGATCTAACTTTGCTTCATCGATCGCGCTTCGGTCGAGATCCACCTCATATTGCAACGCAGTCCCGCCATCAAATTCGAAGTCGTATTTTACCTTCATACCTGCCTAATTCTCTCAAACCAACATTTCAGGAAACAACAAACAGAATAACCTACAAACATTGTAGACGATGATAACTATCTGTCTGTTGTATTTTTGAAATTCTATCGACTACGATCCAGTGGCCATTTCCTCCAATTCCATCCACCGCTCCATATGGGACTCGATATCATCGGCGATAGCAGTAATCTTCGCTAATACTTCGCTCACTTCTTCGTGGGGACGGCTATAGAAATCGGGCAGCTCAGTTTGCTCTCTAAGCAAGCCCTGCTTGGCCTCAAGGTCTGCGATTTTTTTCGGTAGTGACTCCAGCTCTAATTTCAACTTGTAACTTAATTTATTCTTGGCTGGCGCACTGGCCTTATTAACCACTCCCAAAGTTGACGTGTCACTTGCTGAGCCTTGCTTATCGAGTTCAACGGCAACAGTCTTTGACTCTTTGGCTTCAACAGGAAAACCTTTCCCCTGTCTGCGCCAGTCTGAGTAGCCACCAACGTACTCTTTAATGACGCCACCCCCCTCAAACGCAAAGGTGCTGGTACAGATACTGTCGATAAAATCTCTGTCATGACTTATTAACAAGATGGTGCCATCATAATTGGTCAGGGCTTCTTCTAAAAGCTCCAGGGTTTCTATGTCAAGATCATTCGTTGGTTCATCCAAAACCAGTATGTTCGATGGCCTGGAAAACAATTTCGCCAACAACAAACGATTTCGCTCACCGCCTGACAGGGCTTTGACTGGTGTTCTGGCGCGCTCGGACGTAAACAGGAAGTCGTTTAGATAACCCATAATGTGCTGCCGTTTACCTGCCAGCTCGATAAAGTCACCGCTTTCAGTGACGTTGTCGGCAACGCTCTTCTCAGGATCAAGCGCTGTTCTCAGCTGATCAAAGTAGGCAACATTTAGGTTGGTACCAATCTTTATCGAACCCGACTTAGGCGACAGCTCGCCCAACAAGAGTTTTAGCAGTGTCGTTTTGCCGCTACCGTTCTCACCAATAAACCCCACCCGGTCACCCCGCAGGATCGAACAGGAGAATTCTTTAATAAGAGGCTGGCCATTATCGTAAGACCACGAAATACTCTTTGCTTCAGCAACCAATTTGCCGGATATTTCAGAAGTTTCGAGCTTTATACTCACATTACCTTGCTTATCAAGGCGCTGTCGTCGCTCGTCTCGCAACTTGATGAGGGATCTCACCCTGCCTTCGTTTCTCGTTCTGCGTGCTTTTATGCCTTTTCGAATCCACACTTCTTCTTCAGACAGGCGTTTATCGAACAGCGCATTGTGACGCTCCTCTTCTTCCAATAATTTCTGCTTTCCTTCTAAGTATCCCAGGTAATCTCCTGGCCATGATGTCATCGCACCTCGATCAAGCTCAATAATACGGGTGGCCATTTTTTTTATGAACGATCTGTCGTGACTTACGAAAATCAATGATCCGTTGAAGCCAAGCAACTGCTCTTCAAGCCACTGTATTGCCGGAATATCCAAATGGTTAGTAGGCTCATCAAGTATTAACACATCAGGCGACGAAACAAGTGCCCGCGCCAGAAGTACACGCCGCTTCCACCCCCCTGACAGACTAGCCATAGTAGCGGAAGCATCAAGCTCTAATCTGCTGATGATGTTCTCGACCTTCGTATTCAACTGCCAGCCATCAACGGCTTCGAGTCGATGCTGCACCGACTCCAAACGCTTAAGACTCGCCGAATCCATGTCAGACTGGACGAGGTGATGGTACTCCTTAAGCAACTCTCCAGCTTCGCTCAGCCCCCCCGCTACAATATCGTAGACATCTCCCTCACTGTCTCTTGGCACTTCTTGCTGCAATTCACCAATCCGCAAACCAGGCTCAACCCAGCACTCACCATCATCGGGAATTATTTTGCCAATGGCGACCCCCAGGAACGACGACTTTCCTTCGCCGTTGCGCCCCACCAAACACACCCTTTCTCTAGCTTCAAGCGAAAAAGAAACATTCGCCAATAAAGGCTTCGCTCCATAAGCTAGGTTGACTGAATCGAATCTGAGCAGTGCCATTTTAACTCCAAAAAATTAGCGAATTAGCTGAACTCAGCTATTCTTAATATAAATCAGGGTATGTCATTTAGAGGCAAACGGTGCCGCTAAATTTGGTTTGATTCTGCAAAAGCGCTGATATCCAGCAATGCATTTGAGGAAATATTTTGGCTCATTCTATCATTGGATCCCGGGCAGACAAACCGGATCTTGACTGGTCTCAGGTAAGAGAAACAATAAACATGTTGATGCTGTCAGTTGCCCAAATAGAAGCGACGATGACTGACGGTGACCGCTCTGTATCAGAGCTGAGCGAATCTTTTACTTTTATCGCTTCCAAAATAAATGATCTTATCGAGGCGGGCCAAAAACTCGAATCAGGCGAAAGCTCAACTGCGGTCAATGATATTCAAAATAATGCCTCTGATATTCATCAACGCGTCAATGGTGCAATCGTTGCCTTCCAGTTTTACGATCGCCTGACCCAAAGAATTCATCACGTTAAGTCTGACCTGGAACGCTTAGGGGGATTAATCTCTGACTCATCACAACTCTACAACCCAAATGCCTGGCGTGCACTACAGGCTGAGATCGCATCAAACTACACCATGGAAGAAGAAAGGTTAATGTTTGAACATATCATGCAAGGCGCAAGCGTCGAGCAAGCTCTCGAAATCTATAAACACCGCTTTAGCGAAAAAGAGCGAACTCAGGATGATGGCACGAACGACGAAATAGAGTTGTTCTAACAATTAAACACATAAACTACTCTACGAGCCTGACGGTATCACCTACAGAAATAACCCCAGCATTTAGTTGAACCATATTCTGACCAAAAATTACGCCAAGCTCGGTTTTGCGATAACCAGACAGTGTTTTCAGTGGCTCAGAACCCTTTACTCCCGTAGCAGAATCTACCGTGGTCATTACGCACCGAGAGCATGGCTTTACAACTGCCAACATCACCTCACCTATCTGAATTTTTTTCCAATCATCCTCGACATAGGGCAAGTCAGTATCGACAACAATATTCCCTCTAAATCGATCCATCCCAACTTCATGCGGCAACCTACGATTCAAATCTCGTAAAGACGCCTCATTCAGCAACAAAATGGGGTAACCATCTGTAAAACCCACTCTCTGATCACCAGGGAAATAATGGCGATCTACCTGCCTGAATGTGTCGTCCGGCATGTAGACCAACTTCACCTGCAACCCAAGAAAAGATGAAATCCGATCATCCACTGTCGGGTCAGCGTTCTGCCATGCCAAACAGGTGTCTGACCATACTGTCACTTCTACTTGCAACCCTGGGTCAGGTATCAGGCTATAGATATTTCCTTCAACAGCAATACAAACTTCTCCTGCATCACTCAAAAAGGCCTGCAATAACGCCATCCGAGGGTGGCGGCGCTGACTGACAAACTTACCCTCACCATCAACCAGCATCCACCGCCTATCTCTTTCAAGACCAAATTCATCAATACTGCTGCGCGACACAGCGATACCTCTAAAAGACTTTACTGGATAAATATTGAGAGCAGTTACTTTCACCGAGCCACCTATTCTAAAGAAGCGAAGATATATTTTATTTCTTAACCAATTGATGCGCTAAAAACAAAAAAGCCAGATTTCTCTGGCCTTTTACACACTAAAGCAAACATAGGACGAAGATATAAATCTATCCGGTTACTTTTTCAATATAATTCTGCACTTCTTTCGCCAGCTCATCTGGCTGAAATTTTGATAGAAACCCATCACAGCCGACTTTCTCAACCATCGCCCGATTAAAACTGCCACTGAGCGAGGTATGCAATACAATATGTATATCCTTTAACTTAGCGTTGTTTCTAATTTCAGTTGTCAGGCGATAGCCATCCATCTCGGGCATTTCTGCGTCAGTAATCAGCATTAACAACTCATCATGTATGTTGTCACACTCATCGGCCCATTTTTTAAGATAATTAAAGGCCTGTAACCCATTCGAGGCTGTCACAACCTCCAACCCAAGCTTGTGAAGCGTACTTTTCGCCTGCGCAATCGCTACAGGAGAATCATCAACAATCATGATCTTTTTATCTTTAACCCGGCCAATCAGCCCTTCATTAACAATGTCAGGAGAAACATCGGTCGTAAACGGAACAATTTCCGAAAGCACTTTTTCAACATCGATAATTTCAACGATCTGGTCTTTATAACGAGTAATTGCCGTCAGATAATGCGAGCGGCCCGCTCCTTTTGGAGGCGGCTGTATCTCCTCCCAATTCATGTTAACAATTCGGTCTACCGAGCCAACCAAAAATGCCTGAACGTTTCTATTATACTCAGTAACAATAATCGTGGAGTCTTTATCAACCTTATTTGCCGGCATTTTAATTGCCATACTTAAGTCAATAACAGGCACAGTATTGCCTCGCAAGTGAGTAACGCCACAAACAACCGGATGTCGATGCGGCATTAACGTCAGGTTTGGAAGTTTTAAAACCTCCTGCACCTTAAATACGTTAATGGCAAACACTTGCCGCCCTATCAACCTGAACATAAGCAATTCGAGACGGTTTTCGCCGACCAGCTGCGTACGCTGATCAACAGTATCCAAGACTCCCGCCATACGTGCTTCCCCCGTTCCAAGCTTTTAACTACAACAATAAACCTTTAGGACAAGTGTAGCTCATCTTACCAATTAACAAAGAAATTGACGGGTTTAGTAATGATGCGGCAGCTCCCCTGTTGACATATTAGCCAGGACAAAAATCCAAGAACTTATTCTGCTAAAAAAGAATTTGGAATTTGGAATTTGGAATTTGGAATTTGGAATTTGGAATTTGGAATTTGGAATTTGGAATTTGGAATTTGGAATTTGGAGCGGGAAACGAGATTCGAACTCGCGACCCCAACCTTGGCAAGGTTGTGCTCTACCAACTGAGCTATTCCCGCTTAATTCTAAATTATCTTAGCAATCAACACGTTATGAATAAAATGTTTGCCTTGCTTCAATGTGGGCGTATTATATTTATGACTTTTTACTGATGCAAGCGATTTTTTAAAATTTTAGTGATGGACCTCGCAAACCTGTCAGTTGTACTGTTTTCGACAAGAAAATCAGTACAACTTCTATTTATTAAAAGGTGTACGCCCACCTTTATTCTTAATCCTTTGCGATTTGGTCGAGAATACCGTCAAGCAAACGCTTCCATACCCTGCGCACCGTGCCATCATTTAATATTCCATCATTGATAACACCATCATACTGCAAGCTATAAACAGTACTGATAATGATGGTTGCGTTTTCATCAGGTGATTTCGAACCCAAATCACGCAACAAATTAGCAAGACTGCTCTGCCAGACTATTCGATACTTTCTGGCGATTGGCTTCAGCATTTCATCTCTGATGGACTCAAGCAAGAAAGCCTGCTCTGCTAAAATGTCATTCTTACGAAATCTTATTTGTGCATTAATGTATTGCACGCCAAGACTAACCACCTGATCACATAGCTTATCTCTTAATTCTTTTGATTTGGTTAGCTCATCATAGTCATGAGCGCTGATTAGCGATGCAAGCTGCCCATAAAAACTTTCGAGGTTTTTCTGACTATTTTCGGCGAAAAGCATAAAGGCATCGCTGATCAACTCATCAATATCTTTAAAATAGTACGTTGTCGAAGCTAAAGGCACGCCAGCCTCTTTGGCTACTGACCGGTGCTTAACGCCTCGAATCCCCTCTTTGGCCACCAGACGCAGCGTTGCTTCCAGTATCAGCCGTCTACGATGCTCACTTTTTGCGCGTGCGGCTTTGCGCCCCTGATAATGGATGGAGTTCTTTAACGAGTCACCAACAGCCGCCTGAGCGACCTCTTTCGCAGATGCCTGAATCATGTTGTAATCCTTTTGACCTTGCAGAATAATCTTATTTGTTTTTTATTGTCCGGGCATTCTATCAAATTGGTACAAACAATAAACGAACCAGTCCACTTTTTGACCAGCTAATTATGAGAAATTGTCCACATTTAACAATTGGTCACTTTTTCCACTAAAACATATAGTTAGCCTGCGGGAATTTCGTTTTGTACCAAAAACAAAAGCGCAGCCTAATTATCTAACTTGAATGGCAACTTGATTTGATTTACCACGCTGTCACCATCAACCAAGTAAAACCAGGAAATTGAGGTCAAACTAGCGGCAATAGTAACTCGACTGACTACCAATCCTGCACAATTAACATATATCCCTGGAATTTATCACATGCCAACAAAGCAGAATAAACTGACCATACTTTACTCACACGGCAGTAAAGACCCTCGCTGGAAGGAAGAGATGGAGACACTGACAAAATCGGCCAAAGGGCTATCGGAAAATGTTCTAACAGCCTATATGGAGCTTTGCTCTCCCTCACTTGAGGAAATAATCCTTCACAAAGGCCAGGATTCAATCTCTTCCATTGATTTGCTGCCAATTTTTTTAGCAACCGGCAAGCACCTTAAGATTGATATTCCCGCGCAAGTAAAAGAACTGCAACAAAAGTACGACATTAGAATCAACCTGTTACCTCCTATCGGACACCATCATTTGCTGGCCGAAACGATCAAGGTTATTACCGCTGAAAACATCAAGGAAGATTAAATACCGTCGCAGGGCCTGGTCAACTAATCTAAAAGCCAACACGACACGTAATAAAATGAAAGGCGTTTAGCCAGGCGAGTGCTTGGCAGCGCACTAACCCTGGCAAAGTAAGCGGCATAACTAAAACAATTTCTTACCGGATGATATCAAAATGCATATTCTTCTAACCGGCGGTACCGGGTTTATTGGTCGTAAATTAGCGCAACGTCTTCACCATGCAGGGCACTCACTTACACTACTAACCAGACAATCCAAGAACGAAGTTGAGACACTGTTTCCGTTTTCGATTACATCTACACACTCACTGTCGAATATCGGCGCGGACACAACGATTGACGCAATTATCAATCTTGCCGGTGCACCTATTGCAGACAGGAGGTGGTCTACACTTCGCAAGCAGCTATTAATAAACAGCCGGGTTGATACAACCGCAGATGTTGTAGCACTGGTTAAAAGACTAACAAACAAACCAAAAGTTTTAATAAACGGGTCGGCAGTGGGATACTACGGCGATCAAGGCAGCAGAGTAGTCAAAGAAAACACTCCTGCACATGATGAATTCACACACCAACTCTGCAAAGCATGGGAGAACAAAGCAAACGAGTGTAAAACACTAAAGGTACGTGTGGCGCTCCTTCGCACGGGGTTGGTATTGGGTGACAACGGTGGTTTCCTTAAGAAAATGCTTCCCGCATTTAAACTCGGTCTTGGTGGTTCGCTAGGTGCTGGCAATCAATATATGCCCTGGATTCATCTCAACGATATCATTGAAATTATTATTAGATTGCTCGAAGACGAAAAACTCTTTGGGCCTATAAACGCCACAGCCCCCAACCCAGTGACTAATTCCCAATTTACCAAAATCTTAGGAACGCTGCTTCATCGCCCTACCTTCCTTACTTTACCAGGAGGCCTTTTACAACTTATATTTGGCGAGATGGCGCGTTTACTAACAACCGGGCAAAAAGCGGTGCCGCAAAAACTAATCGACAACGGCTTTAAGTTTCAATATGAGAACCTGTCTGCAGCACTAACAGAAGTTTTAACTGGAAAGTAATGCCGTTTAGGGCTATTGTCGATATATCGTTTCTTATCAGTCAGTTAATGGTTTTAGTGAGTTTGAACCACAGAAAGCATCAGCTGTGGTACTACCTACTGGCAGAGAAAACGCACAACTTAGGCTCTTGCTACTGTCTTTCCACCGTTAAAACTATAATGGCATTCGTTTCATATATCACCAGATCCAGATGGACATAAAACTCTTAGCGCCCAGACAACTGACAATAATTGCACTGTTTTTATTTGGCTGGTTAGGTCTTGGCCGTACTGTCGTGGCAGAACACGTTCAAGATAACCTGTACCACACCGAGCCACACACATCCCCGTTTAATATCACCGTCGGTTATGTCGAGTTCCCTCCCTTCGAATTTACCAATGAGAAAGGAGAGGCTGACGGCTTTTTTATTGACATGACCCGAAAAGTACTACTTCAGGCTGGCTACAGCAGTACTTTCGTTGCCCTCCCTATATCACGGGTTTATTTATACTTGCAGGAGGGCAACATCGACCTGTGGCCAGGACTCGCCCAGGTACCCTCTCTGCAGGGCCACGTGTATGAAAGCAACTCCACACCGATGCACATAACCCTCTGTGCCTGGCATATTAAAAATTTACCCTCAATCAATTCGGTCGACGAGCTTAAGGGCAGACCAATTATTCTGGTAAATGGATACACATATGGGGGACTGCTTTATAAACTCACCGATCCTCATGCAGGGTTTAACGTTGCGTTTACGCCCAACCATGTCAGTGGCTTAAACATGCTTAGTAAAAATCGCGGTGATTACTTTCTTAATTACCTTGAGCCGGTCAAACTCGTATTGCCCCAGTTTCCCAAAAATGAGTTTGTCTATTCGATGTTAAACACGCGCAAAGGTGCTTTCATTGTTTCGAAAAAAACACCCTACGCAGACAAACTCATTCAAGACATAGATGCCTCTTACGACACGCTCATAAAGAGTGGTGCTATTCGTGAGTATCAACCCCCAAGTGGCCCAGAGCTCGACTAGAGCGCAAGAGCAATTCCGATGCGTATTAAATCTGCCCTGACAGTTCTACTCTTTTGTCTCACAACCTTACAAGCTGAAGCGAAGCAGAAAAAAACGTATCAGTCCTGTAGCGTACTTGCCAGTGAAGTATTTACAGGAATCCAGCTCTATAGCAAAGGAATAGACCTAACAACGCTTTATCAAACATTGCCAGACATCAGTGAAAAGGCCAAGCTGCGCCTTAAATCGCTTTACGCAAACATTGAAAAAAGCGGTCTGGTAGAAACGTATTCACAAGCAAACGCGCAATACTCACAATGCTCTAAGTCTGCCTTTGACAGTTTTGGCAAACCACCTAAAACATCGATCGATTATCTTTTTTATATGTGCGCTGGTGAGAACAAGCTTAGATACGAAATAATTTTAGCCATATATCTTGGCGGCACAAAAGAACAGATTATTCCGCAAGTTCATGCAGGAAGGCGAGACCTGGCACTCTATCTCTACGATATTGTCGAGAAAAACAAAATCGAGGGTGCTTTTGATTTTTCAGCAACGGAATTGAAGCGCTGTTTGAATCAATAGAACAACACATTATTTAAATTTCATTCGTTCAGGTTTTTTTGTTGACAACCCCAAACCATCTACATAGAATACGCGCCATCTTGATTCGGTCAGTCCTAGCGACCGAAACACTAAGTGCAAGCTATCAGAAAATACGAAAGAAATTTCTAAAGGTGATAGCTAAAAAGTACTAATAGATTACGGTTTATGTCCCGTTCGTCTAGTGGCCTAGGACACCGCCCTTTCACGGCGGTAACAGGGGTTCGACTCCCCTACGGGATGCCAATCTAAAAAGCCTGATTTTTTAATCAGGCTTTTTTTTTGCCCACCTCACCAGCTCAAGCACACAAACGCTTTAAATTTAACCAACATAAACTAGACTCAACAGTGTTGATATAAATACTGAGTCGTAAATTTATGGATCATGAAAACGTTCTACTCGCCAGACAACCAATCTACGACCGCCAACAAAACATTTTTGCCTACGAATTGCTTTTTCGCCCTGAAACGGGAGAAACCATCACTTCTTTTGACGGCAACGCAGCAACATCGCGCGTGTTATTAAATGCCTTTACCGAATCCGATCTCAGCACTATCACAGGCAACACAGCCGCCTTCGTAAACTTTACTGAAGAACTTATTTTTTCGCCCCCACCCTTCAACCCAGAAGGATTGGTCATCGAAATACTTGAAACGGTTGAAATATCACCAGAGCTTGTGCAGCAAATCAAACAGCTAAAACAAAAAGGCTATAAAATTGCCCTGGATGACTTTGTTATGGAGGAAAGGTATCGTCCGCTCCTTGATTTAGCTGACATCATCAAGCTTGAGTTACCGGCCATGGACCCTGTCGAGCTCTTTGAAACGATTCAGGCATTTAAAGACAAACCCTGCAAATTACTGGCAGAAAAGGTTGAAACACAAGGAGAGTTTCGGCTATGCCTGCAGCATGGTTGCGACTACTTTCAGGGGTACTACTTAAGCAAACCCGAGATAGTCAAGGGAAGGAAACTGTCTGCCAACAAACTGTCAGTATTACAACTGTTAGCAGAACTGCAAAGCCCTGCAGTGGACATTCCCCGTCTGAACTCAATTATCAGCAGGGACCCAACGCTAAGCTATAAATTGCTCAAGCTCATCAACTCTGCCTCTTATCGACGCGTCAAGCAGATAGATTCAATTCATATGGCAGTAATGCTGCTGGGAATCAGTAAGATCAAAAGCTGGGCATCTCTGTTGGCCCTGAGCAAGCTAGATGACAAGCCAGCAGCGCTGCATAAGATCGCGTTACTGCGGGCCGCGATGTGCGAAAAAATAGCAGAACTTATCGCCCCAGAGCAGAAAGACATCTATTTCACAACAGGCCTTTTATCCAGTCTGGATATATTTTTCGACACACCACTAAAAGATATTCTCGCAGAAATCCCTATAGATGAAACCGTAAAGTCGGCACTTCTCGATTACAAAGGCAAGCTAGGTCTGGCGGCGCATACTGTCAAAAACTATGAACAGTCGAAATGGCAGGCCATACACTGGAAACTGCTAGAGCGCTTTTCAATACATCAGGCAGACTTAAATAAAATCTACCTGGACAGCATTAGCTGGTCTGAAAGTCAGGATCTTCAGGTGTAAACAGAACGATTCGGTGTCATCCTGCAGTGTTACTTGCCCTGACGACGCCGCTCGCTTTTTTCGCCCTCTTTGACGAACGCATAGACGATACCCGCCGTCACTAAAACGACCGAGCCAACCGTTAACAGACTGGTAATTATTATAGTGTCCATGTACATAACCTAACCCTCATTATTTTTACGTGTATTTATATTACTCAATTACACATTTCTCTTTTTGACCTCCGTCAAAACCATCTCTATGAAAAACTGCGCATTATCAAAAATACTGGTCTATTCTTTTACTGTTACATTGCGGTGATAAAACAGGTAAAAGCGCTACTCACTGAAACGGCTTTTTACATTGCGAGAAAGCATCAAACCCAGTAAAAATGTTCATAATATGCCTCGAATATTTGATCGAATAATAAACTTTCGAAAGAAGTCGCCACTATCTTTCCGCATGCTGACATATATTCTGTTGTGCAGCTCACTCTTCACTCTGTTCGCTTCCGGCCTACAAGTTTACTCAGAATACCGTCAGGAAATTTCTTTAGTCGATCAACGAATGGAAGTCATTGAAAACAGCTACATGGTGAGCCTTTCACGCAGCTTATGGTCGTTGGATCAAAAGCTCCTGCAAGTTCAGATGCAGGGAATATTGAATCTTCCCGACATCGTTCACTTAAAACTTAAAATTTACCCTGATACAGACATCGAGATGGGTGATCGCAATAAAGAGACGGCTTCCATTGAGCACACGTTTAAACTAAAGCATGAAAGTGTGGAGATGTATGAACTGGGTGAACTGACAATTACCGCCAGTCTCGACGAGATATATCATCAGCTGCAACAAAAAATAGTCGTCATTCTCACGACACAGGCATTTAAAACATTTTTCATATCAATACTAATACTATGGATTTTCCAGTATCTGGTAACACGTCACCTTGGGAAAATGGCAACCTACGCAAGAAGTTTTGATCTGTCACGGCCAGAGGTAGCATTAAAGCTTGATCGAAGTGATCACCCAAAACATAGAGATGAGCTATCCGATGTCATAGACGCGATCAACGAAATGCGTACCAAATTAATTGATGACATTTCACGCCAGGAAGAAGATGCAAAAGAAATAAAGAAACTATCGCTGGCGATAGAGCAAAGCCCCTCGTCCGTCTTGATATGTAATCGCAACTGGAAGATCGAATACGCAAACAGCAAATTCATTCAGCTTACGGGTTACAATATTGACGCCATCTCAGGCAAGCATCCTAAAGAAGTTTCTGACACCGGCATTTCCATCGAAGAAAATGAGCACATGTGGGAAAACATCCAACTACAAGTACAGCGAGTGGGTGTTTGGCAGGGTGAAATGCACAGTACCCGCAGCTCAGGCGAGAAATTTTGGGAACAGGTGATCGTTACTCCCATTAAAGATGAAGCAGGTCAGCCAACGCATTACCTGATTCTTGGCGAAGACATCAGCATTAGAAAGCGCTACGAGCAACAACTACTTCGCCAGGCCAACTACGACATACTCACGGGCTTACCTAACAGAATGCTAGCGCTTGACCGCTTAAAGCTAGCGCTGGCTCAGGCACGACGTGAAAGCCAGTTAGTTGGCTTGATGTTTCTTGATCTAGACAATTTCAAACATATTAACGACACCATGGGGCATGACTCAGGAGATACGCTGCTGATTGAAGCATCCCGCAGAATATCGTCCTGCCTTAGAGGCACAAGCACTGTGGCCAGGTTGGGCGGGGATGAGTTCCTGGTAATACTCCCCTCTTTGGATGACGCCGCGGACACAGAACTTGTCGCCGAGAGGATTCTCAAAACATTTACGTCTCCTTTTGCTTTGGGCAGTCAGGAAGTTTTTATCAGCACGAGCATAGGTATCGCTATATACCCCACAGACAGCGATAGCAGCAGCGCCTTGTTACAGCATGCCGATTCTGCGATGTATCAGGCCAAAAACAAAGGTAAGAGCTCTTTCAAACGTTTTTCACCAGAAATGAACGAGCATTCACATGAAAGAGTGCAGATAGAAACCAGGCTTCGCCGAGCCCTTGAGCTTTCAGAATTGCAACTCTACTATCAACCAATTGTGAACGTTAAGACGGGTTCAATTTTAGGAGCAGAAGCCCTAATCAGATGGAATAATCCTGCGATGGGTCTGGTCTCGCCAGACAAATTCATTCCTCTCGCTGAAGAAACGGGGCTTATTATTCCAATCGGTGACTGGGTCTTGCAAACTGCCTGCAGTGATATCTCTAAGTGGCGTGAAACAACAGGTATTGACTTAACAATTGCAGTAAACGTTTCGCCAAGACAATTCCGCGATTCAAACTTCGTACAAACCGTATTGAAAGCGTTGGAGACCTACAAACTAGACGCCCCAAATCTTGAGCTTGAAATAACTGAACGCCTCATTCTTGATGATTCTATCGAAACATCTCATATCCTTAAGACACTTGATAAAGAAGGTGTTAGGCTATCAGTTGACGACTTTGGTACCGGTTATTCTGCATTGGGTTATCTTAAGAGTTATCCATTTGACACATTGAAAATCGATAAATCATTTGTGCAGGATGTCATGAAGGAGGCGGAAGATGCAGCACTGGTTAAAGCCATTATCACCATGGCACATAGCCTGGGGTTAAAAGTTATTGCTGAAGGTGTTGAAGAGCGCGAACAGCTAACATTTCTTGAGAATAATGACTGCGATTATGCGCAAGGTTATTTCTTTAGCCGTCCCATTCCTGCGGATGACTTTAGCAACTGGTTAATCGAACACCAACGTAAATCTGCTTAGTATTGGTAATCACATAACTTTGTGTATAACGGTCTTTCAATTGTCACCTTCGGGAATTTATAATCAATCCCTTATCAGATAGCTAGCTCGTTCTGCTAACTCTCGATCATAAACCCGCCTCGCTTTTATACGTCTGCGACATATCCAAAAAGGAATTCAATGTGGCTAAAGCGCTCTTTATCGCCCCAACCTCACAGCAGTCAGGACTAACATCGGTATGCCTTGGGCTCGTCAGAGCGTTGGATAACATCGGCGTCAGAGTCGCATTTTTTAAGCCTGTCACACAAAACAGTGAAGACAAACCCTATGTTGACCGGTCTATACACTTCATTAAAGCCAAAACTCAATTAAAACCACCCTATCCTATTCCATTACGCGAAGCACAAAATCTGATGAGCAAAAGGCGAAATTCAGATTTAATGGAAAAAGTGATAGCGCTATACGCGGAGTGCACGGAAAGTGCGGATGTTGTCGTTATTGAAGGACTAGCTCCAGACCATGACCAGCCCTATATCGAGGCTATCAACATTGAGGTCGCGCGCAATCTTGATGCAGATGTTATTTTAGTGGCATCTCCCAAAGAAATGACCGCAGAGCAACTTGATGCGCATCTTGACATGTCCGCAAGACAGTTTGCAGCACCAATGGACCCCGAAGTCATCGGCTGCATATTAAACAAAGTAAACGCCCCACCTAATGCAGCATTAAGTCTTTACCAAACCGAAGATAAAGCCTATTGCCCTTATCGAAACATCGATTACGGCAGTAATTGCAAGATATTTGACAAAGATCGCTTTCGCTTAATAGGCAGTATTCCCTGGCGACTGGATCTTGTTGCACCGAGAACTATCGATGTTGCAAGCGAGCTCGACCCCATCATTATCAATAAAGGTCAAATAGACTCTCGCAGGGTCACCAAAATTTCGATATGTTCCCGTACTGTTCCTAATATGGTTGAGCAACTCAAACCAGGCACGCTAATAGTCACCCCCGGCGACCGCGAGGATATTCTCATCGTGACATGTATGGCAGCTTTAAGTGGCGTACCTATCGCAGGCTTATTGCTCACTGGCAACCTGCAACCAGATTCCAGAACACTTAAGCTCTGTCAACCCGCCTTTCTCACCGGATTACCGGTGATGTCTACGCATACGGACACGTTTCTTACTGCAAGAAAGCTGGCAGAAATGAATATTGAAGTCCCCATTAACGATTTGGAAAGAATAGAAACAGTGATGGGAATGGTTGCCAGCACGTTAGATGCCCAGTGGCTGAAAAAGCATCTGGCCATTTCGAAAGAGCCGAGATTATCTCCTTCTGCTTTCCGCTACCTGTTAACGCAAAGAGCCAAGCAAGCCCAGAAACGCATCGTTCTGCCTGAAGGAAATGAACCAAGAACTATCGAAGCTGCCGTTATATGTCAGCAAAAGCAGATCGCTACCTGCGTGCTAATTGGTAATAGAGTAGAAATAAACGCTATCGCCGAAAGCAACGGCCTCAAAATCCCTCCAGGTGTTGAAATTATCGACCCAGAAGAAGTGCGCCATCAATACATACCACCCATGGTTGAGTTGCGAAAGCGCAAAGGGCTGACACCTCAGATGGCAGAAGCACAATTAGAAGATAACGTGGTGTTAGCAACTATGATGGTTGCGCTGAATGAAGTGGATGGTTTGGTTTCAGGCGCAATCCATACCACCGCAAACACTATTCGACCAGCTCTGCAGCTAATTAAAACTAAAACTGGCGCTAAAGTTGTGTCGTCTGTTTTCTTCATGTGTTTACCAGAGCAGGTACTGGTCTATGGCGACTGTGCAGTAAACCCTGACCCAAATGCGGAAGAGTTAGCGGATATTGCAATACAATCCGCTGAATCTGCCGAAACATTTGGCATCACGCCGCGTGTGGCAATGATTAGTTATAGCACCGGCACGTCAGGTACTGGTATAGATGTGGAAAAAGTGCGTGAAGCGACTCGCATCGCGAAAGAGAAAAAACCCGGTCTCATCATAGACGGCCCACTGCAATACGATGCCGCGGCGATTGAAACTGTCGCCAAACAGAAAGCCCCGGACAGTCCTGTCGCTGGTAAAGCAACGGTATTTATTTTCCCCGACCTCAACACCGGCAATACCACGTACAAAGCAGTGCAAAGAAGCGCAAATGTCATCAGCATTGGCCCAATGTTGCAAGGTCTCAAGAAGCCAGTAAATGACCTTTCGAGAGGCGCTCTAGTCGATGACATTGTATACACCATCGCCCTAACAGCCGTACAGGCCACTCAGCCAGGAGAAGAATAGTACGCGCCTCTAACGGTCGTAAGTTTAAAAATTAGGTGTAAGTCAGATACGAACGACGGCGTGATTAAAGGATGAGCGCCTTGACCTGTGAGCCAAGGCGTTAAAAACGGTGTAGCCAACGCGACTATTTTCTTCGAGGCTTTGGCTTTTTCTTACTATTGGCGATTTGCTTCATTAACCTGGCTTTTCTGTGCTCTGGTGGCACGGTCGTCTTTTTAGCTTTTGTCGCAAAGGGGTTTTCACCTGTTTTAAACTCAAAGCGAATGGGAGTTCCTTTGATACGCAGTACACGTCTGAACGTATTCTCAAGAAAACGTTTATAGCTGTTGGGTAAAGATGCTGTCTGGTTGCCATGCACAACTATCACTGGTGGGTTTGATCCACCCTGATGCGCATAGCGAAGTTTAATTCGACGACCGTGTACCAATGGTGGCTGATGCTCAGTCAGTGCATCTTCCAGAATCGTTGTTAGCTTGTTCGTCGACCACTTGGCAAACGCCGAGTCATAGGCTTCATGAATACACCCATAAAGATCTCCAACAGCAGTGCCATGCAGAGCCGAAATCATTTTAATCTCGACATCGGGCAAAAAATTTAACCTACGACCAAGCTCCTGCCGAACCCGATCGCGATCATCTTGCGTCATGCCATCCCATTTGTTAACCGCAATCACCAACGCACGGCCGGCATCCAGCACGAACCCGATCAGATGCAGATCCTGGTCTACGATACCCTCACGGGCATCCAAAACCAGCACGACGACATTGGCATCCTGAATGGCTTGCAGTGTTTTAATAATAGAAAACTTTTCTACGACTTCTTTAACGTTTTTTCTACGCCGAATACCTGCCGTATCGATAATGGTATAGTTTTTACCATGTCGCTCGTAAGGGATATAGATGCTATCTCGCGTCGTACCAGGCTGGTCATAAACAACAACGCGATCCTCGCCCAGCATTCTATTAACCAGTGTTGATTTACCAACATTTGGCCGCCCTACAATGCCTATTTTTATTCCTTTATGCGTACCAACCACGGGGCTTTTGGCATTTTCATCAATTCGACTGCCAAGCACTTCTTCGATCAAACTTCTGACACCGCGATTATGTGACGCAGCCGTGTGTTTAATCTCTGAGAAGCCGAGCTTAAAAAAATCTGCTGCAGCGACATCAGCATTTAGACCATCAATTTTATTGATCACTAAAACCGATGTTTTGTCCTTAACACGTAAATGCTTGGCAATCATTTCATCTGCGGCAGTCAGACCAGCGCGAGCATCAACAACAAAAAAAACTATATCTGCTTCTTGAATAGCAAGAAGCGACTGCTCCGCCATTGCACCATCAATTCCCTCTTCATCGCCAGAAATTCCGCCAGTATCAATAACAATGAATTTTTGTCCTAAACATTCACCTTCGCCATATTTTCGATCTCTGGTGAGACCGGGCAAATCCGCTACCAACGCGTCTCTAGAACGAGTCAACACGTTGAAAATTGTAGACTTACCTACATTTGGTCGACCAACCAGGGCAATTACGGGGATCATCAATTTAGCCTTATAAAACTATTCAATGGAATAAGCGGCAAGGGTGCCGCCATTTCCAAAAACGTACAACGTTGACCCATCAACATGCATAGGCACACGAAGACCGTCACTATCCACTCGAACCCTGCCGACAAATCTACCATCAGATTTAGACAAGAAATGCAAATACCCTTCAAAATCACCAACTGCAACCACAGAACCGAATGAAATCACAGGGGTTAATCGGCGATATTTCAAAGCAGGTTGTACCCAAGCTTCTGAGCGAGTAATTCTGTCAAGTGCGATTACATCCCCATTACTCGCGGCGATATACACCAATGCAAAATCCTGCTCGACCTGTACATAACTTGAACCGGATTTCGACCAAAGTTCTTGTCCCGAATACAAATCAATCGCTTGCATGTTACCTTGGTATGCCACCGAGTACAGCGTTCTATCGAGAAAACCGACCTTACCATCAATATCGACTAAACGCTCCAGCTCCGTTCTACCTTGCGGCAAAGCTACCGAGTGCTGCCAGAAGGGAGTACCTGTCGTATTGTCCAGTTGCACTAATTCGCCATTCGCGAAGCCTGTAACGGTGACCTCCTCATTGATAAAAGGTGTAGCGGTTCCACGAAGAGAGAGTACAGGTTCATTACTCTGATAGACCCAATTTGATGCACCAGTGTTTTTATCAAAGGCCGCCACTCTGCCGTCAACCGTCTGCACAACAACAATACGCCCATTACTTTGCGGAGGTGCTACCGCTTCACTGGATAATGGTGCGCGCCAAAGCTCTTTTACTGGCTCTGCCGACTTGTCATTTGCCAAAACGGCCGCTGGCGTAAGCCCCAATGCGACCAACTCACCATTAAGTGTAGCGTAGTAGAGGTTTTCCCCATCGAAACCCAACCCGGCCGACACCAACTCATTCAGGTCATACTCCCAAATATCATCACCATCGGCTTTACTGAAGAGACTTAACTCACCGTTGAAATCAATCGCATAGATGTAATCAGCGGTATAAATCGGTTGCAAAAAAAGATAGTGATCATCAAAGCCACTTCCTACGGAACTTCGCCACAGTCTCTTAATTGACAACTCTTCGGAAAAGTCTTCAAGCTCTGCCGGCTCTTCTTTTTTCTCATCAGAGCTGCACCCTGCCAGGAAATATGAAATTAGCAGAATCAAGCAATACGCTAAGACAGAGTTTGGCCGACTAAAGAGGGTCATACCCACTAAACTCCCTCTATGTCCGCAACATCAGATAGTTTCATTTCTAAAAGAATTCGTTCTCTGTCATCACTTTTTAACAAACTCTTGGCTTCTTCATACGCGCTGCGGGCTGCAACACGATCACCTTTCGCTAATGCGATATCACCTCTAATTTCCAAAAACATTGGCAAAAATGGTTTGTCGACTGGCTTGCTAACAATAGCGGCAGCCTCATCGACTTTATCCTGCGCCAGTAGCAGCCTGGCGAGACGGGCATTAACGATTGCGCGTGTTGGTGCATCCGGGTTTTGGGACAACACCCAACGTAATTCGCCTTCAGCAAGAGTTAAATCTTTGGCGTCAATCGCAGCCTTAGCTAAAAAAAGCGCAGCAAACTTAGCATACTCACTTGAGGAGTAATCACTTTTAAGCTTTTCTCCTAGCAGTCGGACCGTAGCTAAGTTCTTTTCTTTTGCCTCTATTGATTGCACTGATGCAGCATCTAAAATTTGCTGATATAGGGATGACGCTTCGTATTTGGTATTTAAAACCTGCTGCTGCCAAGCCTGCCATCCAAAAATTGCAGCTAATGCCAAAGCGATGCCGATAATTAGCGAATTACCATTTTCACTCCACCACCTTTTTAGGGCCGCAATCTGTTCCTCTTCTGTACGTTCGTAATCCACTCAAATCCCTCCACATATTTATATTTTTGTACCGTGCGAGCCCGATAAACAGAAGAACATCAGCCGGTAATTTGCACCAAATTATACACAGACACCGTGATAACACCTACACGTGAATCTAGTCTGTACCAATCCTCAAGAACAATTACTTCAATAACGACTGTAACAGGCCAGCCAATGCGCTTTTTTCTATTTTCATTTGCATATCGCCGCCCGGAAGCAGTCTGTCTTTGCGCATAGACTTAACAGAGACATTTTTGTCAGAGTACTCATCGTCACCAATAATCACGGCATAGGCCGCGTTCTCCTTATCGGCCTTCTTCATTTGGCTTTTAAGACTACCGCCGCCACAATTAAGCACAATACGACAACCTGGAAGCGCTTTTCGCAATACTTCTGTTATAGAAAGGCTGTAAGCGGGCAACCCCGCATTGGCACCAGCTACAATCACGTAAACATCGGAAAACGCGTTTACATAGTCAGGCACTCTAGCAAGGGTTGTAATCAGCAACACCAGTCGCTCAACCCCCATGGCAAAACCTACTGCCGGGGTGGGCTTTCCACCCAACTGTTCAACCAGGCCATCATACCTGCCACCCGCACACACGGTACCTTGCGAACCGAGACTCTCTGTCACCCACTCGAAGACAGTTTTCCCGTAATAGTCCAACCCTCTTACCAAGCGAGGATTAATCTTGTATTTGATGCCGACAGCATCAAGAAGGCTTAATAGCTCGTTAAAGTGTTGTCGTGACTCTGCGTCAATAAAATCCTGAAAGTCAGGTGCTGAATTTAGTATCTCCTGCGTCTGCGCAGATTTGCTATCCAAAATCCGTAAAGGGTTGCTGTCGAGGCGACGCTGGCTATCCTCGTCAAGCTGGTCTTTATAGCCTGACAAGTACGCGATCAATGCTTCACGATAGGTCTGCCTAGCCGCAGCAGAACCGAGGGAGTTAATCTGAAGTTCCACGCTGTCTGCTACGCCAAGTGCTTCCCAAAGACGAGCAGTTAGACAAATCACCTCAGCGTCAATATCAGGGCCATTCATACCGAATGCTTCAACACCAATCTGATGGAATTGACGGTATCGTCCTTTTTGTGGCCTTTCGTGCCTAAACATGGGACCGGTATACCACAACCGCTGAATCTGGTTGTACAACAGACCATGCTCCTCAGCAGCCCTGACACACCCTGCAGTTCCTTCAGGTCGCAGTGTCAGGCTATCACCGTTACGATCTTCAAAGGTGTACATTTCTTTTTCGACAATATCAGTGACTTCCCCAATTGACCGCTTGAACAGCTCGGTCTTTTCGACTGTGGGCATGCGAATTTCACTGAATCCGTAACTGGACACTAGCTTCCTGACGGTTTCCTCAAGGTACTGCCATACTGGCGTATCTGCCGGCAGAATATCGTTCATTCCTCGGATAGCTTGTATCTTAGCCAAGTTCTTTATTCCTTATTATCTCTTTAGAACAACCTGCTTCTGCACCAGCTAAAGGATTGGCCAGTGATAGGCAGATTTTAATTAGTTGGTTTTCTGATTAACTTTTGGCGATCAAAGATTTTTCACGCTCAACAATTTCTGCTTGCCGAGTCTTTGCCTGCGATCGAATCAGGTTTTCTAAATGATCAACCAGAGATTCGTTGGAAAGCTTGTGATCTGGAACGCCGCGAACGTAAACAAGGTTGTTTGGGCTGCCACCAGCCAGACCCACGTCAACTTCCTTTGCTTCGCCAGGGCCATTCACAACACAACCAATGATGGCAACATCTAAAGGGGTGTCTATGTCATCAAGACGCTCTTCCAGAGCATTCATGGTCTTAACAACATCGAAGTTTTGACGAGAACAACTAGGGCACGCTATAAAATTAATGCCTTTACTACGAAGCTTTAAGCTTTTTAACAGCTCATACCCTACTTTAATTTCTTCAACTGGGTCGGCCGCAAGGGATATTCTAATCGTATCGCCGATGCCATCCATGAGCAAAATTCCCAACCCAACGGCAGATTTCACTGTGCCACCTCGCAAACCACCCGCCTCAGTAATCCCCAAGTGCAATGGCTGCTCAATTTGGCTGGCGATTTGGCGATAGGCCGCCACTGTCATGAAGACATCAGACGCCTTCAAACTTAGCTTAAAGTCTGGAAAATTGTGCCTGTCCAGAATATCTATGTGGCGCATCGCTGATTCAACTAACGCTTCCGGGGTCGGTTCACCATATTTTTTCTGCAAGTCTTTTTCAAGCGACCCAGCGTTTACCCCAATCCGTATCGGTATACCGTGATCTTTCGCCGCCTGAATAACAGCCTTGACCCGGTCTTCACGGCCAATATTGCCAGGGTTTATGCGCAAACAATCAACCCCATACTCGGCAACTTTCAGGGCGATCTTATAATCAAAATGAATGTCTGCGATCAGCGGGAGGCTTACTAGCTTTTTGATTTGAGCAAAAGATTCTGCTGCCTCCATGGAGGGTACGGATACCCTGACCATATCCGCACCTGCTTTTTGCAGTTGCGCTATTTGCGCAACTGTCGCTGCAACATCACAGGTTTCGGTATTCGTCATACTTTGCACAGATATTGGCGCATCGCCACCAACCGCCACGTTTCCAACCATAATCTGACGTGATCGACGCCGCTTTATGGGTGATTCCATATGCATTTTAATTTACCCGATTAACTTGAATTAATATTAGAGATACTTTCTCGGTAGACAACCCACTGATTTCATTAACAGTTACTCTAAAATGAAATCAGTGCGGTTGTTCCAAACGCGGAAACGGTTGAAATCTACTGGTTCGCCGTTAAACGTCAACTGTACTTCACTTACAGCACCAATCACGACTTGAAAAGGCAATACACCTGAGTAGGAGACAGTATCACCGCTGTGTTTCAGTGCCGCCAATACGACTTTTCCATCGCCATTCTTTACCTGAAACCAGCAATCACCACTGAATGTAGCCACTAAATCGCCGGTGATAGATTCAATGGAAGGTATGGCGTCATTTGATACTTCAGTTTCTTTTTCATTCTCCACGACCTCGTCAACCCCATTCATTACAGGCTCAGTGACAGCGCTACTTGGCATGGTGAGCACAGGCACGACCTCTGTGACGCTGAACGCGCTTTGCTGCCCAGAACCATCCGCAGAGATAGTAGAATCGTCAGCAACATTCGCATAATCCGCAACATAAGCTGCATCATTACCCATATCTTCAGAGGCAGCCGGTAAAGGGGGGGCAATCTCAGAAACTTCTTCTAAACTCACTCCACCGCCGATTTCAGTAGAAGAGCCGGCCGGCACCTCACCAAACTCTGCTTCGCGATCCACAACCGTTTCAGCGGTGCTTAAAGGCAATATTGTTGCATTTAACTTCTGCGACAATTCTGAGGTTGACTTTAAAGGGGTATCGGGGGGAGAAGTCAAAACCTTCTGCTCTAAAACTGGCTCATTCGTGAGAATAGGTTCTTCAGGGCTCATAGCCTTTACCTGGCCTGCCTGACCATCAGTCTCACTCCGATTTTGGTTGGCTTTATCAGGAGCAACCATAGACACCGGTGCTTCAGAATTTGAAGAAAACAAAATCTGCAGCCCACCCTCGGTTGAGACGACCAGATAACCCGCCTGCCAAGAGTAAAACCCGGCCGCAAAAATTAAAACAGCACCAACTAATAACACGCTGAAGAAACTACGCCCTGTCTTTGACTTATCAGGAGCTGCAGCAGCATTTGCGGTAGACGTTTCAAGATCCAGAGCTTGTTGTAAATGCTCCAGAACTTCAGACTCTGATAATTTCAACAGTCGGGCATAGGATTTCACATACCCTTTGAGAAAGGTAGTACCAGGAACCTCACCAAACTCATTACACTCTATAGCGACAACTATAGAGGGCCTAAGATGCAGAGCATCTGCGGCCTCTTGAACGGAAAGTCCCTGCGATTCACGCGCTTTTTTTAGTATTGTTCCCACATCCGGGAAAGCCGTTGCGTTCATCCCTTCACTCATTTGCAATCATTTGCCTGTACTTTTTATATTCAATGGAATCGCCATAAAGTGTTTTCAATAGCATAGCATAGCCCGATTCCTGCTGATTGTCCTGATAGTAACGAGCAAGCTGAATTCCATAGTACAAACTTGTGGAGGAATGTGTCACCGATGATGAGCGAACCATTCCGACATAGTTGTTGAAATACTGTTGAGCTTTCTGATAATTCTTATCCTCAATTAACATCCCAACTAAGGTAAGAATAACAGAAGGTTGGCTTCGATTAAGAATTAATGATTTCTCATAGGCTTGATAAGTTAACGTTCGATCATTCAACTTATTAGCGCAAAATGCCATATTTCTAAATATCTGAGCCCTTCCGTCAAATTCTGTGTCATTTGATGCCTGTTTAAACTGATCATACGCCTCCTGGTACCTACCTTCAGAATACAAATAGGCCGCGTAATAGGTTTTTCCTCTCGTGAACGTCGGGTCTAACTCAATGCTTCTTTTAAAATTTTCTTCTGCAAGAGAAGGCTCACCATCATTCTGAAAAACAAGCCCAAGCGCTGCCAGGGCTCCGGCATTGTTCGGGTCAATTGCCAACGCCCGAGCCAAATGCTTACGAGCTCGATCATAGTCATTACGCTCGATATACGCCAGACCTAGCTGCACGTAGGTATCAACCGCCTCACTCTTGTTCTCTTTCTGAGTAAAAACACTGTCGGTTGTGGTCACACAAGCCGTTTGCAAGGCTGTAAGAAACACCAGAACCATTACTCTAGAAATCAATCTCCCGCTAGTTAAAAAATGCATCAATCGCCTTAGCTCTAATTTAGGGAACAGTTTTGCCCGGTTATAATGCCTTGTCAGCCACCACATTGATACCCACCGTATCTAAACTTGTCACGGGAATATACTTAAGACTTCTCCTGGTTTTATCATCTACTCGCCCAACCAGCTGACCACAAGCCGCATCGATATCGTCGCCACGCGTGGTACGCACTGTTGCCACATGCCCAGCATATCCCAGTATATGCTGAAATTGTTCAATTGCAGCTTTTGATGGACGCTGATAGTCACTCGACGGAAATGGATTAAAAGGTATCAGATTAATTTTGCAGGGAATACCTTTCAAAAGCTGCGCTAATGCTCGTGCCTGCTCAGGCTGATCATTAACACCTTTAATAAGGGTATACTCTACAGTGATTTTGCGCCTATCACTCAACTTACCCAAATAGCGATGACAGGCAGCCAACAACTCTGCGATGGGATACTTTTTGTTGATAGGCACGAGTATATTTCTCAGTGCATCATCTGGTGCATGCAACGAAATTGCAAGAGATACGTCGGTGAGATCTCCCAACTTATCAATAGCAGGTACAACACCAGCTGTGCTTAACGTGAGGCGACGTTTAGAAATCCCATAGCCGAAATCATCCATCATGAGGCTCATGGCATCGACAACGTTGTCAAAATTCAGCAATGGCTCCCCCATCCCCATCATTACCACGTTTGTGATGGGCTTCTCCCGGGACGGGTCATATTCGCCAAACGAGCGTAAAGCCACCCACACTTGCCCAATAATTTCTGCGGCAGAGAGATTACGGTTAAACCCCTGCTTGCCGGTTGAGCAAAAACTACAGTCTAGCGAACAACCAACTTGTGAAGAAACACAAAGTGTACCGCGGTTTCCTTCGGGAATAAGCACCGTTTCGACACTATTACCACCATCGAGACGCATCACCCACTTCTTGGTACCATCTTTTGAGATATTGTGATAAATAATCTCTGGCGATCTTACTTCTGCCACCTCCGTCAGTTTGAGGCGCAAAGGCTTGCTTATATTTGTCATTTGCTCGAAATCAGCAACACCATGCTGATGTATCCACTGAATTACCTGAGTAGCTCTAAAACGCTTTTCACCTAATGATAGAAAAAACTCCTCCATCTTCGCACGGGAAAAACCAAGAAGATTAACCTTTTCCTGTTTTTCACACCCGTTTTCGCCTGCTAACATCGGTAACTCCCGGGGTGAACAACCCCCAAATATACAACTTTGAAATCTTCTCTATATCCGCAAAAGGGGCATCAAAGCCCCTTTTGTTTATATCAAACAATTAATCTGCTTTTCAGGTACGTGGGCAGATTTCATTATCAGCAAAGAAATAAGCAACTTCGCGCTCTGCAGAAGTTGTTGAATCTGAACCATGCACAGCGTTCGCATCGATTGATGCAGCGAAATCAGCTCGAATAGTGCCTGCAGCAGCATCTTTTGGATTGGTAGCACCCATTAAATCTCTGTTTTTCAGAACTGCACCTTCACCTTCGAGAACCTGTACAACAACCGGACCAGAAGTCATAAAAGCCACCAGATCGGCAAAGAAAGGTCTTTCTTTATGCTCTGCATAAAAACCACCAGCCTGCTCCTGAGTCAGGTGAACCATTTTTGCTGCAACTATTTTTAGGCCCGCTTTTTCAAAGCGTGAGTAAATTTCACCAATGACATTTTTAGCAACCGCATCAGGTTTAATAATCGAAAGAGTACGTTCAACAGCCATGCATTTTCTCCAAGAAGTAAGTGTCGTTATATATCTAAAAAAATAGGGACGGAATTATACTTAGATTTGCGACAAATAAATAGTTTAGCGTGTTGCATTAGCCCCCTATTTGCGCCACCAACACCAATACTGCCATTAAAACCATCAACGCAACTAAAACTATCGCAACCGATTAACCACCTCTATAACCATCGTCGACACTAACTCAACCTCTTCTAATGTAGTGTAGCGCCCAAACGAAAACCTTAGCGAAGCCTGTGCGATCGACGCATCAACACCAATAGAAGTCAAAACATACGAAGGTGTCATGCTGGCCGACGTACAGGCTGAACCTGAAGATACAGCCACACCCGGCAACCCCATCAACAGTGTTTCACCATCAATCTCCGAAAAACCGATGTTTACGATACCGGGAAAGCGATTATCAATAGAGCCATTAATGCACACACCCTCCAAGCTGAGCACTTTCTCAAGAAAAACCCTAGAGAGTGCACTCAAATGCAAAAAGTCAGCCTCGCGAGACTCTTTGGCCAAAGCAAAGGCAGCCCCCATCCCAACGAGCTGATGTGTCGCCAGTGTTCCCGAGCGTAAACCTCGCTCATGCCCACCACCATGTATTTGTGGAACAAGCTTAACGCCAGCCGCCCGACTCACGTATAGCGCCCCAACCCCCTTAGGACCATATATTTTATGCGCAGAGAAAGACATTAAATCAACATGCATGGACTGGAGATCAATATCCAGCTTACCTGCACTTTGAGCTGCATCCACGTGAAACAACACATCTTTTTCTTTTAGCAAACTTCCAATTGCAGCGATATCATTAACAGCACCCAACTCGTTATTAACGTGCATTAGAGTTACCAAAATGGTGTCTTCACGCAACGCACCCTCCACCTGAGCCACAGAAATAACGCCTGAGAAATCTGGCGTTAAATAGGTTACTTCGAAACCAAGAGTCTCAAGATAGGCACACGAATCAAGCACAGCTTTGTGCTCTATCTTTGATGTAATCAAGTGACGGCCTTTTTCAGCGTAATGTAAGGCAACCCCTTTGATGGCTAAATTATCAGATTCAGTGGCACCGGATGTCCAAACGATCTCTCTGAAGTCGCAACCCACCAAGCCAGCAACTTGTTTACGCGCCAATTCGACCGCCTGCTCCGCCTTCCAACCATAAACATGAGAACGAGATGCTGGATTACCAAAATTTCCATCGATAGTCAGACTCTCCGCCATCAATGCAGCAACCTCTCGGGCAACAGGGGTTGTCGCTGCGTAATCCATATAAATGGGCTTAACAGACATAAGTTTAAATCACTCTATTTACAAACAATGAGGCAACATTGTAACGGAGTCTACGATTGAAATTCACCTTAACAGGTGACGAAGACGGGAGGCAGAAACCTCTTGTAAGGACAAGTACACAACAGAAAAAACAACCCGCAGACCATGCAATGTTAACCTTCGGTTACAGATATCCTTTGACCCGATTTAAGTGAGTCTGTTTTCGAGTTTTGCCGGGCAGCAATCACTTGAATCTCACGCTTGCTCATTAGCTCAGCGAGACTGATTGAGCTCAAAAAATTATGAATCTGATCACTCAGGTCGCTCCAAAGGTGATGAGTAAGACATTTTTCGCCTTGCTGACAATCCCCCTTCTGCTGACAACGCGTCGTATCCATTGACTCGTTTACCGCATCAACGACCTGCGCAATAAAGATTTCAGTTTCGAGGCGACCGAGCAAATAGCCCCCCCCTGGCCCACGAACACTTTTAACCAGTTCAAATTTTCGTAATTTAGCAAATAGCTGTTCGAGATATGATAGAGATATCCCCTGACGCAGAGACACATCGGACAAACTAACCGGCCCCTCGTGTGCATGTAAGGCCAAATCAAGCATCGCCGTAACTGCATACCGACCTTTTGTAGTTAATCTCATCACGCCCCCAAAATACCCATGTTATTTAGTCGGAATTATGAATTAACCTACCAAAACAGTCAACCTCTCTACTGTAAATGAGAATTAATCCGATATTTTCGAACACCCGTCTTTGACCGCATCGAAATCTGCATCATCAAGAGGCGGAACTTGGGTGTAACGATAAGAGTTGTCGAGTTTTTGCATGGACTTACACATATTCTCTAATCGCTGATCTACCGCATGCATGTGGTCCAACATACTTCTAATGGAGCGCGCTATCGGGTCAGGCATATCGTCACTTAAACCATAAGCATCAAACCCTATTTTCTCTTCCATCAAACGCCGCTTTTCCTCGGAGACATCCTGCTTAACGATTATTCGCCCTGGAATACCAACAACAGTTGCTTCAGCGGGCACCTCTTTGGTTACCACTGCATTAGAACCAATTTTGGCATAGTCACCAACCGTGAAAGGCCCAAGCACCTTTGCTCCAGCCCCCACCACAACACCATTACCTAAAGTCGGATGCCGCTTTCCTTTATTCCAACTCGTTCCACCCAGAGTCACCCCCTGATAAAGCGTCACATCATCACCAATGATCGCAGTCTCACCAATCACCACCCCCATCCCGTGATCAATAAAAAACCTTCTACCTATCTGCGCTCCAGGGTGAATCTCAATGCCTGTCAACCAGCGACTAATAGTTGAAATTGTTCTAGCAATCCACTTTAACCCCAACCCCCACAACTTATGTGACAAACGATGAAACAGTAAAGCATGCAAACCCGGATAGTTCGTTAACACCTCGAAGGTATTTCGAGCAGCCGGATCACGATCAAAAACACTGGCAACATCTTCTCTCAGTCTTTCAAACATATGCAATTCCAAAATAGTTATGCAATCCCTACAAATTTTATATAATTTCTACGAAGAACAAATCCGCTAGTAAAACTCGCTTACAAAAGACTCACTTAAACAACTTATCAACAGAAGTGAGTATGCCTCGCAAAATATTCAGCTCAACTTTGTCTATGTCCGCTCTCAAAAACAAACGGCGAAGTCGTGACATAAGCTGACGCGGGTTTTCAGGATCAAGAAAACCCGTTGACTTTACCGTTCTCTCCAAATGATCGAAAAATCCCTCCAGCTCATCGGCCGTCGCGGGCAGCTCATCCCACCCTTGGTCCTTAGCCCCACGAATGCTGGCGATGGAGGAACCATTATCGACACCATCCAGCATTGACAAGAAAGCCATACGGACCTCGTAACAAATGACTTGCACCGCCATAGCCAAATTAAGGGACGAAAAGTCAGGATTAGCAGGGATATGAACATGGAAATTACATTGCTGCAACTCATCATTACTCAGTCCTCTATCCTCGCGCCCAAAAACCAGCGCTACATCCGTTACCGCCGCCTTTGCCAGCACTTCTTTGGCACAATCTCTTGGATTCATAACCGGCCAGGGTATTCGTCGATTTCTGGCACTGGCCCCAACAACCAACCCGCACCCCTCCACAGCTTTCTGCAGAGAATCAACCAGTACCAGAGAGTCAAGAATATCAGATGCACCAGCCGCTCTGCCAAAAGAGCTATCATCAGGCATCGCTCTAGGAGAGACCAGATATAAAGAAGATATATCCATATTTTTCATTGCCCGGGCTACCGCACCAATATTTCCAGGATGCGATGTCTCCATTAACACGATCCTAATCTTACCCAGCATTCCACCTTCCTCTATGAGCTTACTTTTAGACCAGCAATCTGACGCGCTATGGTAACAGAATTTAAATGAGATATTGCTCTCAAAAATTCACTTTATTTGCTATGATATGCCGCCAAATTTTGGAATGAACAACAGGATTTCAGACATGTCACCGGTAATGAACATTGCAACACGCACTTTAAGACAGGCGCTCGAGTTTCTTCAGCAGAGCATCGAACGTCAGGACTTCCAGTTCGAAGACGCTGACAATCTGCGAAACAGGATATCAGTCATTGAACAGAACATGCACAAAATTATCCTGCAAAATCTTAAGCGCGCCTACAATGATCACTATGTTGCAGCGCTGGGTGAAACCCACCTGTCCGACAAAGAAGTTGCCTGGCAACTCATTCCGATACACCAACCAATTAATTTAGTGCGCGGCCTTCCCGGAAATGCAGTATCCCTCACCTGTTTTCACAGAGGAAAGCCAGAGCACGCCGTGATTTTTAATCCATCAACTGGAGAAGAGTACACCGCCAGCCGAGGGCGAGGCGCAACCTTAAACGGACGCCGAATTCGCGCAAGCTCCGTCAACAGCATTGATGCGGCATTAATTGGCTCGAACGTACTCGAAACCGGCAGAAAGAAATCAAATGGTCACGTTTACCTGGACCTTTATACAGACCTATCCTCAACAAAACTGCCAATATATACCAGCGGCTGCTCGCTTATGGATCTAGCCTATGTAAGCGCCGGAAAGCTAGACGGGGCAGTACTGTTTGACACAGACATGAACAGCCTTGCGCCAGGCATACTGATGGCACAAGAATCTGGCGCACTTTACGGTGATTTTTCTGGCAACACTGCAGGTAACGACAGCAAATCTATTGTTTGCGCCAACCCCAAGCTTTTCAAAACCATTTTGCAAAAACTATATACCTACCGTACAAGACTACAACCATAACTGATAGTCGTAAAAAAAGCGCCAATTGGCGCTTTTTTTACGACTGTCAGTTATGGCAAATCGTTTACTTCATCTTCTTTAACAGGAACCATTAAATCCTCCTTAACAATTCCCATAGACAACAAGCCGTTACTGGCAACATAGATTGACGAATAAGTACCAACAAATATACCAAGTAGTAATGCTACTGCGAACCCGTGGATCATATCACCGCCAAATATGAACAAGGCGACCAATACCAACATCGTTGTTGCAGAAGTCATCAATGTCCGAGATAACGTCTGATTTAGCGACTCATTGATAATTTCTTCAGAACTACCTTTACGCATTTTTCTGAAATTTTCTCGCACCCGGTCAAAAACGATAATGGTATCGTTTAGCGAGTAACCGATAACCGCCAACAGAGCTGCGAGCACGGTTAAGTCAAAATCCAGAGAGAATAACGAGAACACACCCAGCGTTATAATCACATCATGGGCCAGTGCAATAACAGCTCCCACCGAAAACTTTAACTGGAATCGCATAGCCACATACAACATAACCACACCGAGGGCAAACAACAATCCCAGCCCACCTTGCTCACGCAATTCTTCACCAACCTGCGCACCAACATACTCAGCCCGCTTAAGTGAAACGTTTGCACCGCCAGCTTGCAACGCGGTCAGAACCTCTTCGCCAACTTTGTCGCTAAAACCTTGAGACAAACGCACTAACACACTGGTTTCGGCCCCAAAGTTCTGCACAGTTAGTTTATCGTAGCCTGCGTCGAACAGCCGTTGCCTTACATCATCAATTTTTGGCGCCTGAGCGTACTCAACTTCTACCAAGGTGCCACCCGTAAAATCCAACCCCAACACTAGTCCTTTTACGGCAAGGGAGCCGAGGGAGATAACGACCAGCAACAGCGAAAAAACGGCAGCGATCTTTCTCTTACCCATAAAATCAAAATTTGTCTCTTTAGAAATCATCTGCGCTGCTCCTATATCGATATACGCTGAATACTTTTACCACCATATATCGCATTCACGATGGCTCTTGTGCCAACAATGGCGGTAAACATCGACGTCAGAATCCCGATTGATAGCGTTACAGCGAAACCTTTCACAGGTCCGGTCCCTACAGCAAAGAGAATTAAGGCAACCAGCAGCGTCGTAATGTTTGCATCAAAAATCGCAACAAATGCCCGACTATAGCCCGAGTTAATCGCCGACTGAACCGGCAAGCCGTTTTTAAGCTCTTCTTTAATCCTTTCGAAAATGAGAACGTTAGCGTCAACAGCCATACCAACGGTAAGCACTATCCCCGCGATACCCGGAAGGGTCAACGTGGCAGTTAAAATAGACATACATGAGATAAGCATTACCAGGTTCAAGGTAAGCGCAATATTGGCAATTATGCCAAACACCTTGTAGTAGGCAATCATGAACAGAATGACAGCGGCAAAACCTATTAACACAGACGTTAAACCCGCATCAATATTCTGCTGCCCAAGACTAGGCCCAACAGTTCGCTCTTCGACGAAATAAATAGGCGCTGCCAAGGCGCCCGCCCTCAACAACAGCGCCAGTTCTGAAGATTCACCAACGGAATCAAGCCCCGTTATCCGGAAACTGCTACCCAAAGTACTTTGAATAGTGGCTAAACTGATAATGTGCTTATCAATCTGAACTTCACGAGAGCCAATCTTTCCTTCACCCTCTTCGCCAGAATAGTCATGCATCTTATGCTCTATGAACACAACTGCCATGCGCCGCTTTATTGCCTCGCGGGTAACAGTTGTCATAATCTTGCCACCACGACCATCCAACGTAATATTAACCTGCGGCTGACCATTCTCATCAAAGCTCGCACTTGCATTGGAAACGCTTTCGCCAGTAACAATAACATCCTTCTCTAACCTTGCGGTACGGGAGGGCGTGTCTCTAAATGCAAACTCATCCGTTAACGCTTCATCAAGTTTGGCTTCTAAGCGAAACTCAAGGTTGGCCGTTTTACCAATAATTCGCTTCGCACGCGCGGTATCTTGCACACCTGGCAACTCAACCACGATCCGGTTTCTGCCTTGGCGCTGCACCAACGGCTCTGCCACACCCAGCTCATTAACTCGATTTCTCAGAGTCGTTAAGTTCTGTTTCACCGCGTAGTCTGCGATCTCTTTAATTTTTGCCTCTGTCATTTTCATACTGACAAAAAAGGCATCATCCTTGTCTACAGTTCTTGATTCAAACTCCAGGTACTCTCTGCGGATAAGCGAAAAGGCTTCATCCCGCTCTTCCGCTTTTAGAAATTTGACACTGATTTGCTGGTCGCCATCAATGGACAAGCCACGATAGCGCACCTTCTCTTCACGCAAACGACGCTTAATCTCCGCCGAGTAAATATCAATTCGCTGCGCAATCGCCTGATCCATATCCACTTCTAATAGGAAATGAACTCCACCCCGAAGATCCAACCCCAACTTCATTGGACCAGCTCCCAAGGCTCCCAACCAATCGGGCGTTGTAGGTGCGAGGTTCAATGCCACAAGGTAATCTCGCCCCAAAGCCTGCTGAACCACTTGTTTGGCCGCCAACTGTGTTTCGCCATCAGCAAAGCGTAACATGGCATTCTGTTCGGTTAGCTCAGGCGAGGAATAAGCAATGCCGGCACCATCCAAAGCGCTTTTAGCTTGCGCCAAAACTCTATCATCGATAACAGCCGAGGATTTGCTGCCGGTTACTTGCAGCGCATATTCATCGGGATATAAATTAGGTAGCGCATAAAGCACAGAGATTGCGAGCACAACAACAATCAGTAGATTTTTCCAGAGAGGATACTTGTTTAGCATGGGAGAACCCATTCCTTGACTTCAGGAGACCAGCTTACGGCCTCTAATTATTATTCGTAAGCGAGATAGCTGGCAGACACTATCTCGCCTTTGTTTATTTAAATTTCTTTCAGGGTGCCTTTTGGTAATGCACCAGCAACCGCTACTTTTTGTACTTTAATCTCGACATTATCTGCCACTTCAAGCACGACGAAGTCATCTTTAACGCGGGTGATACGACCTGCAATTCCACCATTCATGATCACTTCATCACCCTTAGAAAGCCCACCCATCAGCTCTTTGTGCTCTTTAGCACGCTTTGACTGAGGCCGCCACATCAGGAAATAGAAAATAAGAATGAAACCACCGAAAAACAGGATATTAAACATGGCTCCTGGACCTTCCGGCGCTGGCGCTTCTGCTAAAGCCACCGCAGGCATTATCGACAAGGCTGCCGTGAGGCTAGTGCTAAGTATTTTATTCATTCCTGTTTCTCCACGATTTAAAAATTAAAATGTAATCAGTATTTTGTTCTGTCAGAACACCTAAGTGCGCTAAAGCGACATCCCTAAAAAGTCTTCAATATAAATATCGCTCTTATATGGGGACATCTCGCTATATTTAAAGCTCTACTTTGCCCAGAGAAACTAATTCTTTATCGGGCCATAACCATTTGAAGGTTACTCTGGTACCGCCATTCCTCTTTGCTTATAAAATGAATTAACAAATTCGCTCAATCTACCTTGCTCAATTGCTTGCCGCAATCCAGCCATAACATCTTGATAATGATGTAAATTATGAATGGTGTTCAATTGCGCCCCAAGAATTTCACCGCACTTATCCAAGTGGTGCAAATAGGATCGGGAAAAGTTTTGGCAAGTGTAGCAACTACAAGCGGGATCGAGCGCCCCTGTATCGGTTTTATGGGCAGAATTGCGAATTTTCACTACACCAGTTGATGTAAACAGATGCCCATTGCGCGCGTTTCTTGTAGGCATTACGCAGTCAAACATATCAATGCCCCGCCGTACCGCTTCGACGATATCCTCTGGCTTACCAACCCCCATTAGATAGCGTGGTTTATCGGCAGGCATTTTGCAGGCCACCTCATCAAGCACCCTTACCATGTCTTCTTTGGGCTCGCCGACCGACAACCCGCCAATGGCATAGCCGTCAAAGCCAATATCAACAAGCTTCTCCAGAGACTGCTCTCGAAGGTCACCATACATCCCGCCTTGCACAATGCCGAACAATGCAGACCTGCTGTCACCGTGTGTCACTTTGCTGCGCAGCGCCCAACGCAATGAAAGCTCCATAGACGAGCGCGCCTCATCATGAGTGGCAGGATAAGGTGTGCACTCATCAAATATCATGACGATATCTGACCCAAGATCTCGCTGCACTTCAATAGACCGCTCAGGCGTTAACTCAACAGGGGAGCCATCAATTGGGGAGCGAAACTTTACCCCCTTCTCAGAAATTTTTCGCATATCGCCAAGACTGAAAACCTGAAACCCACCCGAATCGGTAAGGATAGGCTTGTTCCAGTTCATAAAATCATGCAAGTCGCCATGGGCGGAAATGATTTCGGTACCTGGTCGCAGCATTAAATGAAACGTGTTCCCCAGAACAATTTCTGCCCCCGTGGCTTCAATGTCTCGCGGTAACATCCCTTTTACGGTTCCATAGGTACCTACAGGCATAAAGGCGGGCGTCTGAATGCTGCCACGCTTGAATGTTATCTGTCCTCGACGAGCTTTACCATCTTGCGCAGATACATCAAACTTCATTTCACATTCGCTTCTCACGACTCTTTCCTTTTACGTAAACCTGTTTAAGAACAAAACAACCCAAAACCTGGCCTGTTACCTGGCACGGTGACGCAGAAACATGGCGTCGCCATAGCTATAAAAGCGATAACGCTCAGAAATTGCGTGCGCATAGGCCTGAAGCACAAACTCTCGACCAGCAAAAGCGCTCACCAGCATTAGCAGTGTTGATTCAGGCAAGTGAAAATTGGTAATGATTGAATCGACGACTTTAAACTCATAGCCGGGATAGATAAAGATGTCTGTATCACCACGATATACCGTTAAACTTCCAGACTGAGCCGCAGACTCGAGACAGCGCACGCTCGTCGTACCTACTGCGATAACTTTACGACCCTTTGCCTTGGTGGCAACAACAGCATCAACAGTCTCCTGTGATACCTCCAGCCACTCTTTATGCATGATGTGGTCTTGTATTTCATCAACCCTGACCGGTTGAAATGTTCCAGCGCCCACATGCAAGGTGACATAGGCAAACTCAACACCTTTCGCTTTTAACTGAGCCAGTAACGGCTCATCAAAATGCAAGCCTGCCGTTGGCGCTGCAACAGCACCATCCCGCTTAGAATAAACGGTTTGATAGCGCTCGCGGTCTGCCATTTCATCTGCGCGATCAATATAAGGAGGCAGTGGCATATGCCCACACTCAGTCAACACTGACAAAATACTGGCATCCGCATCACAATGTAACTCGAACAAATCCCCTTGGCGCCCAATAACGGTAAACCAGTATTTACCTTCAAGTATTAAGCGCGACCCCGCCTTAGGTGACTTATTACACCTTATATGACAAAGCGCATGCGTCTCGTCCAGTATCCTTTCAACCAGAACCTCCAGCTTTCCACCACTTTCTTTCGCGCCAAATGCGCGCGCCGGAATGACTCGGGTGTTATTGAATACCAGCAAATCTCCCGCTTCTAAAAACGAAGGAAGATCGGTAAATTTATTGTCTTGCATGCTTTGTTCAAGCGGATCGATACTCAGCAACCTGCTAGCCGACCGTTGCGCAAGTGGGTACTTAGCAATGAGGTCTTCTGGAAGCTCGAAACAAAAATCAGATACACGCATTCGTTTACCTCTGAAATCAAGGGCGCATAGGGTAGCCCAAACTGCTTTTTGAATCCATTCTGATCACTTTAATAACTTCACTAAACAGGTTATACGATAGTTTTGATTAGCAATGTACAAGGCTCCGAGGCTATAAAAATCAAACAGCCTCATACCATTTAAGGCATATGAAAAAAGAGCGACAATATAAACGCAAAGGTATTGACGATAACAAACAAACCCGTATAATGCCTCGCCTGTAACGGGTACTGTCTTACACCCCGTACAGACAATCTAAGATGCCAGTGTGGTGAAATTGGTAGACACGTCGGATTCAAAATCCGATTCCTTTGCGGGAGTGGCGGTTCGAGTCCGCCCACTGGTACCATGTTATCTGACAAGGTACTGCGCATCTGATGATTGACCGTAAGTTCCCCCCCAAATACTTGCTCACGACCTGAAAAACTCCTGCACCTGCTTATTCAATTTCATTGACTGAAACAACAGTCGCTACCCGCTAGGAACGCACCACCTTTACCACGCTCATTACTTCCATTTCGAAGCCAGCCACCGCCTCTTTAGTGGCGTAATAGGTAAGATTGACCCGTGCCCCATTGAGCGATCGATAGGCCTCCTTTCTTTTGTAGCGAAAAGGGACATCGTACCCATCGATTAGAAGCGTATTAATGATCCAGTCACCCTCCTTTCGCTGCACATGAGAAGTAACTTTTTGCATGGTGGCGTGATTTAATCTGGGATGGCGATTTAATAGTTTCTTATTTTCTTTCGACAGTTTTTGCTCAAAGGACATGTAGCGCGCTACCCGCTTCAGATGATCAATAAAAAGACTGGAATACTACCAAAATAACCAGATTTGCGCCTATTGAAACCAACACCTTATTACAATAAAAAAACGACCCGGCCGACAAAGCAACGAGTCGTTATTTCGTTATAAAGAATATCTGCGACGCAAATAATACAGAAGGGTGACAGCCTTTAAATTACGTTTAATATTTTGAACATACCAATAAAATCGAATACAGGCATAGCGCCCCGGTGACAGATATATGTGCGCTCAATCTCTCCGCGGAAACGGGACTTGGTAAATTCGATGCCTTTGAAGTTATATAAAAAATTGCCATGCTTGTAACAAAAGCGCATAGCGCCCTTCACCCACTTACTTTCCTGCTTTTCATCATCGTCAGCCATGCTCATAGGAATCAACCCCAGATCCAGACGCTTAATTCCCTCTGCTTTAAACACGTCCATCGCGTGGCTCATAATGGTGTAGAACAACCCCTGATTAAACTCGACGCTAGAGCGTGAAATGTTAGGCACATAACTCACCACTTCGTTGTTTTCATAAATAGGATCAAAAAATACGAAACCAACTGGCTTATCATCGACATAGGCATAGAAGTTACGCACACCGGCTGAATAGCTCATTCTTAGCGGGCGAATTAAAAAACGGATTTCCTGGCTTTTCACCTTTCGTGTCTTAATCCAGTTTTCAGATATCTCTCTGGTCTGACTGGCACAAAAAGACTCGTGAACGGTAACACCTTTGTTTTTCGCCTGGTTAATTGCAGTGCGAATCACCTGCTTCTTTTTACCTTTCAGATCCCACTTGGTCAGATCAATATTGGATTGCGACCCCATCTGCGTACCATAGTAGTTATGGGCAGTATGTAAATAATGCATGACCGGCTTCGATACCTGGCAAAATATCACGTTGGGATATCTGCGGAGAAATGCATCAATCATTAAGGGCATATGTTCTTTGGCACAAACAGGGTCGCCAAGCAAAAACGGCTTACCAGTAAAACTGGTCATAAAACTAAGGTAGCCGATACCAGGCATATCGAAATAACGCATATTCGGCTGCATAGAGCAAAAAGACAGAACATGGCCGCCGTGTCTCTTCAGGTACGCGATTCTTTCTGACTCGGTAAAAACGTCGCTTGCCGGTGCATCACCGATATGAAGGTCAAGTCCGACATGGCCTATATCACTGCTTGCAATGGCTTCACCGCTCGCATATTCAGGCAGTAGTTTCTCTGAAAGGTTAGATTGATTGCTCATGCTAAAACTCGCCTTATTTTTCTCTGGTTGTTGGTTTTATTATCTTTATCGACGGCACGATATATTCCGTGCTCTTTGTAGTGCTGCGTTATACTAAATGACTTACAGTGTAAAGGCGCTCACCAATCACGCCATTCGAGTCACAGTTCGCGCCAAATATAACTATTTCCGCAGGTTTGTGATTCGCATCTCATTTACTGAACGCATGTACCTATTTGCTATTTTCTCTCTTTTAACTCCTATCCGCCTACCTGAATACTGAGTAGACACGAACACAATATGACAGGTTGTCACGTTTAGGCAGATACTATCCTTTTTAGACTTAATAAAATGGGATGTGCCACTCAAAATCTGAGAGTCAACGCATGAAAAATGGCGTTTATTGTTGACGTTTTTGCCACTTTTTTTAAATGCACAGAAATTCTAACCTGCAGCAAAACAACAAAATCCAGAGGAGATTTCCGGTATAATCTTCAGCCGTAACATTTTTCTTAACGAAAGAATCTAACGTTCAATTTACTATGCCGAAGACACCTGAGAAGCCCGCTAATCAAGGCAAACTGCATCCAAGAAACCTTCATCAAGGCTTCTACAACTTTGATGAGCTGGAAGCGCATTGCGCTGATTTGAAAAAGCACTTCAAGCTATCGCCGAATGGCAGAACCACCATTGACTTCAGTAACAACCAAGCGGTTATCGCTCTGAATCAGGCGTTACTTGCAAAATTCTATCAAGTGAAGCACTGGGGGATTCCAGCAGGTTACCTCTGCCCGCCGATTCCTGGCAGAGCCGATTACATCCATTATGCGGCTGATCTTCTGGCAGAAACCAACGGGCTAACCAGTAGCGGCGAGCCGACGATCCCGCAAGGGGTAAAGATTCATGCACTGGACATTGGCACAGGTGCTAACTGTATTTATCCCATACTGGCCTCTCAGTGTTATGGCTGGAAGATGCGCGGTGCAGAAGTCGACCCGATATCACTGGCCTCGGCAAAGAACATAGTGCAGGCCAACAGTAATCTTACCAAACGCATATCGTTAGTGGCGCAGGGCAACAAAGGCAATATTTTTAAAGGTGTGATTCAACCACAGGATCTGTTCGATATTACTTTTTGCAACCCGCCATTTCACGCATCAAGTAAAGAAGCGGCGTCTGGAAGCCTTAGAAAGTGGAAAAACCTGAATGCTAAAGCAAAAGAGGATGGTTCAGTAAAATTGAATTTTGGCGGACAAGGCAATGAACTGTGGTGCGAAGGTGGCGAGGTTGCTTTCATTAAAAACATGATTAACGAAAGCCAGATCTTTAAAGAACAGGTTTGCTGGTTTACAACGCTAGTATCGAAAGCAGGGAACCTGAATCAAATCAAGCATCAGCTCAAGAAAAAAGGCGTGGCGGATATTCGCGTCGTTAAAATGTCCCAAGGAGTGAAAATTAGTCGATTCATTGCCTGGACTTTTCACGACCAGCAACAGCTGGGGCTCTGGGCAGCTCGGCGCTGGCAGACACCGTAACTGCCTGCGAATTGCCAACATCGCCTGCCAGCCCGTATGAATCATGCAATCCGTGAGCAACCCAAGGCTTTGCAAGATCACCCTACGTTAAGACGTCTCTTTCTTGCACACATAACTATCAAGCTGGTCACTTTCAGTATCCTGTAGTGCAACATTTATGCTGAGAAACTCCAAAAATGCGTAGGTTTCACCACTATTTACAATTTGCTTAATCGCTCCGCGCGCTTTATTGAACATCCACTCGGGTATATAAAAATCAAAATTTATAGCTTCTGACTGGTCAGCTCTTTCATCGTGCCAATCAACCAGCTTTGTCGTTATGCGTGAAAACAGTATAGAAAAGGTTTGTGCGTCCCGCACTGACAGCTCGCAAACCAGCGTATAACGCTTCATCACTCCCCATTTTTTCCGCATGGTCTCATCAAAGTGCAAACCTTCGGGTTTGCTGTTTTTCGCTGGCGGGGCAGCTTTAACCTGTGCCGACACAACTGGCTTATGCTCTGGGTGTGCCACCACATCAAGCAGTTTTTTAGCAGGGGGAATTGGTTTTGCGGGCGCCTTTTTGGCTGGCTTTTCCGTATCTCGGGGTTTTGTTAAATCTGTTAAGGCAGCAACCAAGGCTTGCGCGGTTTGAAAGCGGTCCTCTGGATTTTTCGCCAAGCACCGGTCAAGTACGTATTGAAACTCTTCGTACATGAGCGTGAGTTCTGGCAACGGGTCTTGCAGGTGTTTTACCGCAACGGCGATAAAATCCTCTGAGACATAAGGTGGCTCACCCATCAGCATTTCATAGAGCACGATACCTAATGCATAGAGATCAGCGCGACCATCAACCACGCCACCGTTGATTTGTTCCGGGCTCATGTAAACAGGCGTCCCGATGATCGTACCAACCTGAGTCAAACCTTCTTTGGCATTCTGCGATCTCGCCACACCAAAATCAGTCAGAACAGCAGAACCATCTGCGCGGAACATAATATTGTCAGGCTTTATGTCCCGATGGATATAACCGTGCTCATGCAGGCAACTCAACGCCGAGGCAATTTGGCAGAGAATCCGAATCACTTCTGTTTTCTCAAGCCCGCGCTTGATTCTTTCTGGCAGCGCCCCACCCGCCAGGTAGTCCATGCTCATAAAGTACAGGCCATTTTGTTGCCCAACATCGTAGACCGACACAATATGCGGGTGAGATAACTGTGCAACAATTTTGGCTTCGCGAATAAATCGCCCTGCAAAGTCTTTGTCAGCAGCGGCTTTAGCGTCGAGGACCTTTACGGCGACCTTTCTTTCGAAAGAGGTCTGCAAGGCTAAATAGACAGTAGCCATGCCGCCGCGACCCAACTCTTTAAGAATTTGATATCCAGGAATTTCCATTACTAATAACTCCAGCCGCAGGATCTGGACAGGCTGCGGTCACGCCCCTTCAGCGCCAGCCTGCTTCGCACAACTACACTTTAAACTGACCAACCTGGGTGGCTAACTCCTTGCCCAGGTTACGCAATCGCTCACTCTCCTGAGCGTTTTCCGACACAATTTGTGCGGCTTCATCTGCAGACAGGGATATATTCTCGAGAGACTCGTTAAATTCACTTGCCACGGCGCTCTGTTGGCTGGCCACCGATGAAATATCTGCATTTAACAAGCGAATCGAGTCCACAGAAACTGTAATGGCCCCCAGCGCCTCACCGGCTCGCTGGGATTGCTCTAATGATGAATTTGTTTGTTTAACACTTTCATCGATGACCTTCACTGCCTTTAAGGCGCCCTGCTGCAAAGCTTCAATCATACGATTAATTTCTTCTGTAGACTCCTGGGTTCTGCTGGCTAAAGTACGTACTTCATCGGCGACAACGGCGAACCCTCTGCCCTGCTCGCCAGCCCTGGCGGCTTCAATCGCAGCGTTAAGCGCCAGTAAATTTGTCTGTTCAGCAATACTTTGGATAACATCCACTACGGAACCGATGTTTTGTGTATCTGTTTTTAGGGCGCCGATCGTCGTCATGGTTTCGGCCATATCTGCGGCCAGTTTTCTTACCATACTGATCGCACCTTCAATGACTTTTTTCGCTTCTCCTGACTGGCTTTCTGCATTGACAGCCGCATCAGCGGCATCTAGTGCACTACGTTCCATCTCTTCCACAGAACTTACCATTTGACTGAGCAACCCCATGGCACGATCAGTCAGATTTTTTTGACCGTCGGTTAGGGACGAGATGCGGCCACTTCTTTGGGCCAGAGCATTAGTGGTCACAACGAGGCTGTCAGTGGTAACACCGACACCTTCAACCACTTTTTGCATTTTATTCAGAAACTGGTTGAACTCATGTGCAAAGAGAGAGATTTCATCGTTTCCACGTTCGTCGAGGCGTTTTGTGAGATCGCCTTCTCCATCCGCCAGATCCTTCATGGCGTAGAGAGTTTTACGCAGCGGCAACAAAATACTACGTGACAGCAAGTAAAGCATCACCACCAGAATGATTATTAATGAAAGCGCGACCAGCCCCATGGCCTTCAGCTCTTGCCAAAACTGAGCATCAACGTCATCCATGTATATTCCAGAACCAAGCACCCATCCCCAAGGAGCGAACGCTTTCACAAAGCTTACTTTTTCAACCGGGTTTTCAGAACCAGGCTTAGGCCATAGATAGGCAACAAAGCCCTCACCCGATTTTTTAACAACCTTATTGAACTCCTGAAAAAGAAAAACTCCTTGCGGGTCCTTTAAGTCAAAGAGGTTTTTGCCATCTAATGCGGGCTTGATAGGATGCATAATCATAACGTGATTGAGGTCGTGCACCCAAAAGTACTCCGTACCACCATAACGAAGAGATTTGATTAAGTTAAGGGATTGCCTTTTGGCTTCTTCTTCAGAAACCGCACCACTTTGACTAAGGCTATGGTAATAGGAAATAGAGCTTAGCGTTGACTCAACTAAATGACGGGTTTTTTCTGATTTCGCATCGTAGAGACTGTGGTAACTATCGTTTAGCGCCACCGCCATCATAAGCAGTAACAGGGCGACAGCAACGACCAGGATGCCGCTTAAACGAAGTCGAATAGGTATTTTGCGCAGGGATTCATTCATCGGCCAAGCTCTCTTCGGTCACACATTCAACACTATTTATATAGAGATTAGTTTAGGGTTACCTCATGGGCCAATTTTAAGCGGCGCATATGTGCGCTAATCCCTCAAATTAACCATATTTTTACTATTACTATTCAACCTTCTTCAGAATTAGGCAGCCCTGAGCGTTTTTGTCGGTGTCGTCGATCGAATGAGCCATTGAAAATCACATAGATTCTATCCAGACTGCGCTTTAAATCATTCATTTCTCAGCATGCCAACAGGCTGACCTTGCGGCGTCGTGATCAAGAAATGGCAAGAACAACATTCGGTGGAGGGAAATAACTATGAACGTTAAAGGTGTTGGCGCAGTAATTACGGGTGGTGCCTCAGGACTAGGAGAAGGGGCCGCTCGTGTTTTAGCGGCGGCGGGTGCCAAAGTGGCATTACTCGACCTGCAAATTGATAAAGCCAGAAAGCTTGCTGCAGAAATAAATGGTATCGCCATTGAATGTAATGTGGCAGATGCGACCAGCGCAGAAAAAGCAATGGCAGAAGCCATGAGAGCACACGGCCCCTGCGGAATTGCCGTCAGCTGCGCAGGCATAGGCACTGCCGGGAGAATTCTAGGCAAAGATGGGCCAATGAGTCTGGATGTTTTTAGTAAAACTATATCAGTTAATCTGGTAGGAACCTTTAATATGCTGCGATTGGCTGCCGACCAAATGCAACACCGTGAGCCTAATGCTGACGGCGAACGGGGAGCCATTATCAACACTGCATCAATTGCAGCATTTGAAGGGCAAATCGGACAAGCGGCTTACTCGGCTTCGAAAGGCGGGGTTGTCGCAATGACACTGCCGGCCGCACGTGAACTTGCCAGATTTGGTATCCGTGTAAACACTATTGCACCGGGGTTATTCAAAACACCAATGATGGAATCGTTTTCTCAGGAAATTCAAGACTCTCTTGCCGCCGGCCTGCCCTTTCCATCGAGACTCGGGAAGCCTTCTGAGTTTGGTGATCTGGTAAAGCACATTGTTGAAAACGCGATTATCAACGGTGAAACGATCCGGATTGACAGCGCTGTCAGACTACAACCGAAATAAGTGACATAAAAGGCTTTAACGGACATTTAGTGCCTATCAGCTGTGTTGATACAACGGATAGGCACCAGGCAGCGGGTTTACAGCGCGCTCAGCCAAGCCGAGTACCCTGTTATTCCGGTTTACGAAGGCTTAAGAGATAGGGCTAGTAACGGTAGTCGCCGTTCTCTATCTTCTTTTGGATTTCAGGAGTTAATAATATGAAAGTATCCTGACCGGGCAACCACGCATACACCGCATTATCCTGCTTACTTAAATCAAAACCTGCATCTTTTAATGGTGCTTTCTTATGCTTAAATGTGCCAGTGGTTTCCATCCCTTCACTGACCCTGATAAACAAAGGTATCGCGTAAGGCGGCAATTCATGCTTCAAATAAGCCAGAAACTTCTTGAAGTCGAAAATCTGGTGGTCTTCATCAAAACGAATTGATGCCATGCCTGCCCTTCCGTTGGTATTGGGCACTTCAACCCCATACACAACCGACTCACTGACATGAGGAAAGCTATCCAGAATATGTTCAACTTCTGTTGTAGAGACGTTTTCTCCCTTCCAGCGGAACGTGTCACCTAATCGATCAACAAACTGGGCGTGCTTAAAACCGATGTCCCGCATCAAATCACCACTGTTAAACCATGCGTCACCTTGTTTGAACACATTACGAAAAATACAATCTTCGGTTTTTGCAGCATCCGTGTAACCATGAAATGGTGACTTTGGTGTGATCTCACCAATTAGCAGACCAGTCTGTCCCTTCTTCACTTTGATCATGTGATTCTTGGCATCTCTGACGGGTGCTTCCAGCTCTTTGTCGTACTTAACAATGGCATAGGGAAATGGCGACAAACCAACAGTATTATCAAAGTTTAAGACGTTGGTGAAGCCAATATTACCCTCACTGGACGCGTAGAGCTCCATGACGGTTTCTACCCCAAAACGCTCTTTGAAACCTTTCCAGATGCTTGGACGTAAGCCATTGCCAACCATGATTCTAATCTTGTTATCCCGATCATTCGGCTGGGCGGGTCTATCCATCAAGTAACGGCAGAGTTCACCGACATAACCAAACGCCGTAGCATCGTATTTGCGAATATCATCCCAGAAACCAGAAGCGCTAAACTTGCGTGAAAGCACCAGCCCAGCCTTACCCGCCAATATTGACCCCCAACAAACGGCCATCGCGGTGGCATGGTAGAACGGCAACGTCACATACATACGGTCATGGGGTTGCAATCGCACCGCACCATAGCCCATCGCACCGTAAGCTTTCATAAAGCGCCCGTGGTTGAATACAACGGCCTTTGGCATACCGGTTGTACCAGAGGTATAAATATAGAAACAGGGATCTTCGATAAAAATATGCTTGGAGGTCGGTGGATTACTACCACTTTCAGACTTTGAGATTTCAGCCAGATTTGCCCAGCCTTTTGGTGTGTCACCCGCATTGTTCAGGGTGTCCTGATCAGCCAGATAATAGCGACGCTCTTGCGGTACCACTAAATCAGTCTCAACCTCGTGATAGGCCTCGAGCAACTCCTCGCCTACGATAGCGGCCTTAGGGCTAACCAGGTTTATACTGTGGATAAGTACTTTACCCCGCTGTGATGTGTTGATCATCGCGTTGACGGCACCAATCTTGGCGCAAGCAGTGACACAGGCAAATAATTCGGGGCGATTTTCAACATAAATCGCAACGGCATCACCTTTTCTAACACCCTGCTTTTGCAGTGTATTAGCAATTCTGTTGGCCCACGCATTGAACTGATGATAAGTGAGGCTGACATCTTTATAAAGAATGGCAACGCCATGAGGGTTCTTTTCTGCCGCCTCTTCTACACACAAGCCCAAGCCGACCGGCTGTGTTGGGTCGGTAATTTTACCAAGCTTGATCCCTTTAATCGTGCCGCCAAGACCCGCTAGTAACCCAGGTATTTTTTTGGCAATTTTGGGAAAGGTAATTAAATCTGAACTACTCATTTGCTGATGCCTCTTCATTTTTGACTGGGCACCACTACAAACGGTTTAACGATGAAGGAGGATGCACAGTCTCTCTATTTATATAAATTAAACTGTTTTTATTCGGCAGACTGTGGCTGTTGACCAATATTATCCGGTTTAACTATTTCTTTTTCGTCTGCCCGGACTGTTTTTTGAGAAAATCCTGCATAGAGTGCTTCAGCTGGTCAAATATGCCGAAAGACTTATCTTTTTTCTGCACAGATTCTTCTGAGGGAGAGCTTACATTTTCATCAAGGATGCCTGCAAGTGATTTAGCGTCTTCAACGTAGTGCTTTTTCGCTAGCAGCATTTTTTTATGGACATCACCACCAATAGACAAATCGCGCATTTCGCATATTTTGTCAACGGCACGTTCAAAAGCATCTTCTACACCATGGGCATTCACTGAAACTGATTTGAACAGAGCCTTTTTATCCGGCTCTTTGACGCGAATCTTAAATTCGGTACAAGGCTTTCTGCCCTCTCGGTGGCGCACCTGCAATTGCAAGCCCACGATGCGGCCATCTTCATGAAAGATGTCTTCACCAGAGAGTTTTTTCTTTTGGATATAAGCTTTTCTGCGAACTTCGAGGTCTTCTTCTACTTTCCTGGCCTCTTTCATCGCTTTATCTTCATTTTTTCCGACACGTACGTAGACCTGATGCTCTTTACCGTTCCACGCTTTTGTCACGCGATAATAACGACGATCCCCATCGGTAAATAAAGTAATGCCCATAGAATATTCCAAGCCTTATGGTGTAATAGATGCCCTAAACGCACTGACAATGCGGTGCTATAAAAGAGGAGTTAACAGAAAGTTAACCCAAAGTGTATATCGAAATGGACATTCTTCAACCAAATCTAGCGTGAAAAGCGCTTTTTTTGGTTAAAAAACGTCAGATTGGGGAAAGAAATTGTTACAAACCAGCCATGCTGATTCAATCGCCCGAAAATTTAGCCGTTTATCGGGCAAAATCTAATGCCGAACCTAACCGACAAGACTAACCTGAGGCGCACCTCCAACGGGTGCCATTAGTGCTAAATCTGATCAAACAGACTTAGGCTGGTGACTCTGGTAAAAGTTGAATAGGCGGCCTGTAGAATAAACTCTTCCAGGGCCAGCTCACTGGTTGCCTCCGCAAAATCAACGTCTTGCAAATTAGACAGTATTTCTTTCGTGAGTATTTCAACGTCGTAATGCATCTCACGTGTTGTTTCGACGGTATTAAGCCTTGCTCCCACCCTGCCCCGTGTTTCTAGCACCGAGGTTTGGGCGTTATCGAGATTGTGCAGCGTGTTTTCTATTAACGTATCAAGTGCGGCGCGCCCTTCGGTAGAGGCTTGGTAGTTTTCTAGCCCGTAAGCCAGCTTTTCGATAGTCGCCAGAACTCCTTGCTTGGCAGTGGACTGCACGAAAAATGAGTCGTTTGGCGCTGGATCACCAATAATTTCGAATTGCACACCATTTGCGGTAATAGGTTGGCCAGGGGCAAATGGTTGTGGATTAAAGATAACTTTGCCGCTGTCACGCTCCGTTATAGTAAAGTTAGGACCAGGAGGTGTCACCAGCGTCTGATCAACATTAAATTTAATCACCATATCTCTGGGGTAAAAAGCATCGTAAGCCGCCTGATCAACAATCTGACCGGTAGTAATTATCGAAGCGGGCTCTGCCGTATTATTCGGATTTGCTCGGGTATAAAACGTCTTATTAGCTGCAGCAACATCCATAAAAATGTCTTTACCATTGTCACCAGCGGCAATTTTCACACTGGTATCAATTTGCAGATAGCGGCGGCCTTCATCACCGTGGTACTCATACACGCCCGAGTCATTTTTTGAAAACGGACTTTCGCCCCCCTGAAAGCCGGCGAAGATAAATTCGCCACTGGGATCCTGGGAGTTCATCATACCGGCTAGTTGCTCGATCCTTTCTTTTACTTCGGCGGCGATATAAAGCTTGTCGTCTTTGTTTTGCGAGCCGTCACCGGCCTGAATCGTTAACTCACGGATACGAATAATAATATCGTTCACGCCCCCAAGCAGGTCATCTTCCTGACGCAGTCTGTTTTCGACAAGATCAATATTGCGCTGATACTGGGAAACAAGATCAAGATCCTGATTGATCTGCATAATCCGGGTAGAGGCCACCGGATCGTCAGAGGGACGTTGCACCTTCTTGCCGCTGGAAAGTTGCAACTGAGTATTCTGCAACTCGGCATTGACGTCCTGTATATTGGACAACCCGCGGTTAAATAGTTGCTGTGTTGAGACTCTCATTTTCTTACCCCGCCCTAAAAGCTGCTTAACAAGGTGTCGAATATTTCCTGAGCGACAGTAAGAACTCTCGCTGAGGCGTTGTAAGCCGATTGAAACTGAATTAGCCGGCCAGCCTCTTCATCAAGGTTAACGCCGGAGATTTCCATCCAGTTATTCTCGGACTGCTGCAACAATGCTTTGCTTGATTCCGTATCAATTTTTCGTTGATTTGTTATGGTGCCGATTTTCTCCACCAACTGAGAATAACCTTCGTTGTAGGTACTAACCCCACCAGCAATGGTGCCTTTGCTCTCAAGGCCTACCAAGCCAATCGCGTTACGATTATCTGAAATACCATCAGTGTTGTAATCAATCGTAAATATATCGCCTTCGGCAGGCTTGCCGCTGATATCTACTAAAAAACCACGGTAAGAAGACTGCACAACAGGGAAAGAAACAAACACGTTACTGTTGTTAGCCACCATTGACACACCGTTATCGAAAGCCAAATCGATAAATCCCCCTACGGATGTGCCTGTGCCAGCGGACACCGTTACCGGGCCCGCATTGGCTGTCGTAACGTCTACACTATCCCCCACACCACCAGTTGCCTCTATCGTGATGTCATCACCAATGGTCGAGCGAATAGTGATGGTGTTGCCATCGCTTACAGCCACAATTTTTAAGTCTTGCAGGTTGGGGTTGGCGTTAATTGCATCAGCAACATTATTAGGGGTGTAGCTTAACGCAGGATCTAAGGTAATGGCTTCGCCATTGACAGTCAGTCCCAGCGTTGTACCAGTAAAATTACCGACCTTGGCTAAGGTGTAGGCGTTGGCATCCAAACCATTTATCTGGTTCAGCGCGTTCGCGGTAGTTTTGGCCGAGGCATTGGCAGCCAGGTTAAGCGTTGAGGTCGTCACCAACCCGGTAAGCGGATCACGGTTACTTACCGTCAGGGTTTGCGCGCCATAACCGTTGGTAAAAGGCCCGGGAGAGGCAATAGGTGCAGGAATTTGCGCAACATTTGCGCCCGTTGCTTGCGTGGTTGTTTGACCATAGTCGGCAGTAAATAGCTGATTCTTTAAGCCGGCAATATAATGTTGATTATTTAATGGCGGGCTTAGCGGCACCAGATTAGACGGGTCTGATGCATCAAGAACGTCATAAACCGTGTCAGTAATAAATTTTACCACCATTGGCGGTGTCAGCTTGCCAGGCACAGAAAATGTTGTCAGTGGTTGATTAGAAACCGGGTTAGTGACATTCAGCAACTCACCCTGACTAATGATCGCGTTGCCAACGTTGCCGATATCGGCCTCGTTACGCACTGGCGATGCCAAAGCAACCTCCTCCACCCGCTCAATTTGCAGATCAATATCCCTTGCGCCAAACCGTGTAGGCTGAATCAAAAAGCGATCACCATTTTGAAAGCCACCAGACTCAAGCGTTATACGAAAACCTTCTATATCAATAGAAGCTGGAAACGTGCCTGGCAAAAGACCTTTACGTAAAACACTATCATCGGATTTACGGGAAAGAACATAATCGAGGTCAGACGGGCCATTGAACTCGAGTACATAGTCATCCGTAGTTAACGCCTTCGCATCCAGAATATCCACCAACACCACACGATCACTGGGCAAAGCATTGCCCGCATCAGAAGAGGCTCGCTGCAACGATGTTTGGCGAAAGTTAACGTCCTGAAAAAAGAATCCTCCAAGATTATTCTCAAGATCCATACCCAGGCGATGCTGATCATTAATCGTATCGGCCAGTACTATTGCCACGCGCCCTAGGGAATTAAACGAATCAGACAGAATGGTGTCCCGAAACTCAAGAATGCCACCTACCTTACCACCGGTGATCGATTGTGAAATAATCTGGCTGACGCCATTTTCGACAAGAGCAATATCCTGCTGGGTTGAATCTTCGGGGCTCTGAATAACCGATAACTGTTTGGCTCGATCTCCCACAACCAATGCCTGACCATTCCCGATGAGAATATCCATCTGATTATCGCCACGCTTGATTACATTTACCTGCACCAACTCGGCAAGCTTTCTGATACTTTCTTCCCGTTGATCTAACAACTCGTTAGGAAAGCTGTTTTGCGCCGACCCGGAAGCAATCGTGATTGCTTTGTTGAGTTGGGCAATACCAGAAGACAAGCTGTTGATTTCAGAGACTTGTGCCGATAGCTCCTGGTTGATCACGTTCTCTTTATCAAGCAGACGGCTATACAAGGCGTTAAATCGCGTTACCAACCCGTCCGACTGACTGAGTATCAGCTGTCTTTCAGGAATAGACGTCGGATCATCAGCACCACCTTGCAGTGCTTTGAAAAAATTGCTCATTGCCGGTGAGAGGCCGGTGGTTAAATCTGCCAGCAAACTATCAAGCTGTTCAATGTGGCTTAGAAACGTATCTTCACCATGATAAACCGTGGTGTCTGAGCGCAATTGATTGGTTAGAAATTCATCATTCAATCGACGCACATTATCAATGGAGACACCCGCACCAATATAACCGCCACCAAACTTCTGGCTTGGATTAGTGCCAAATTGCACTTCTTGTCGGCTATAACCGTCGGTATTAGTGTTAACAACGTTGTTACCCGTTGTTGCCAATGCCGTCTGGTGTGCAACAACGCCGGTCAAACCGATATTGATCAAACTGGCCATTGAATTATCTCCCTATCTCGCCTATCAGCCCTGAGAATTAGTCAACGCTGACTGAAGCAAATCGCTGTTGAAGATACGCTGCACTTTCTCGCTGTAGGCGGGGTCTGTTGCGTATCCTGCTTTATGCAATTGTTCGATAAACTGTTCTGGATCTTGCATAACTTCTACTGCTTCGGAATAACGACTGTTGGTTTTAATAAAATCAACATAATCGCGAAAACTCTCTTCATAAGAAGGGTAAGCCCGAAACGCTGCCTTTTCTTTCATTGGCCGCCCTTCACGATACTCTGTGGTGGTAATATCAACACTTGCACCAGGCCAGCGGGCATCGGCTTTGATCCCGAACAAATTGAAGCTTGGTTTCTCGCCAGTGTTGGCAATCATATGCTTACCCCAACCAGTCTCGAGCGCGGACTGTGCCAACAGAAACCTGGCATCAATACCTGTCTCTTGCTCAACGCTTTTTGCCATCGGGTACAAGGTGCTAACAAACTCATCTGCACTGGTAAACGATGTAGGCATGGATTGTTTTTCGCTTTCAGCAAGCGCTGGCAAATCAACGCTATATTCTGTCGCAGTACCGCCCGCCACTACGGCCTGAGTTTTAGCCATATCTGCCTCAATCAACTCGTCTACTTCAACAACCGCCTCGACAAATCGTTGCACTGTCGGCAGCATCGTTCGCGGATAGTCCTGAATACTGGTGTAGCGCCCTTGTGCACCTGGCTCACGTCCTTCTGCCACGCCTGTTTCTTGCGACAACTGCCGGTAGAGTGAATCGGCCAGTCCCATTCCTTTACCCTTACTCATACTCAACGTAAGCTGGCTATCAAACATTTCCTGATAAAATTCTGACTGAGAGCTGTTCATAAAATTGCCCTCTGCAAACGGCTTATTCGCATCCCGCATGCTTTTTAGCATCATCGACATGAACAACGACTCAAACTGTTTGGCAACCTCTTTCAGGGCCGCACTCTTGTCGGTACGAGCTTGTGCCTTCAGTGCATTAAGCCCCGAAAAATCGGTATAGGTATGCGCCTGTTCAAGCATACTGCTATTCATTTGCGATACATTATTCATCCTAGGGCTCCTGATATGCTGCGCTTAAATAACAATCAGATCTGCTTTTAAGGCACCGGCTTGTTTTAACGCTTCCAGAATGGCCATGAGATCTCCTGGCGCAGCGCCGATTTTATTAATCGCCTCAACGATTTCACTAAGCGTGGTGGCGTCACCAAACTTGAACGCTCGGGCCGGCTCCTGATTAACGTTAATCTCAGTTTGAGGTACAACAACGGTCTCGCCATCACCGAAGGCATTTGGCTGGCTCACCGCATTATTTTCTGAAATGGTTACGATTAAATTGCCATGGGTCACCGCCGCCGGTAAAACACGGACATTTCTGCCCACGACGATGGTACCGGTACGGGAGTTAACAATAACTTTCGCCTTTTCTTCACCCGGGTCTACTTCCAGGTTTTCAAGTAAAGAGAGAAAGCTGACACGCTGGGAAGCATCCCGCGGAGCCTTAACGGATATCGAAGCCGCATCAAGGGCGGAGGCAGAATGCGGCCCAAGCAAATCGTTGATCTTATCTGACACATGTTTGGCGGTGGTAAAGTCCGGATTGTGTAAATTAAACGTTAATGTGTCGCCACGATGAAATCCGGAGGCAACGGCCTGTTCAACAGTCGCGCCATTAGGAATACGCCCAACAACCGGCACGTTAACGGTTATCTTAGAGCCATCTGCGCCTTCCACACCGAATCCGCCAACCATCAAACTGCCTTGGGAAATCGCGTAAACATTGCCATCTGCGCCTTTCAGCGGCGTCATTAACAAGGTGCCGCCACGCAAACTTTTCGCGTTGCCGATAGAAGACACCGTGACATCAATGGTCTGCCCCGGCTTGGCAAAGGCGTGCAAGTCTGCATGAACTGTTACCGCTGCAACGTTCTTCAACTTGGGGTCTGAGCCGGCAGGTATGGTGATACCAAACTTATTCATCAAATTACGAAAGGTTTGGTTGGTAAAAGGCGCCTTATCGCCGGTGCCATCAAGACCGACAACCAAACCATAGCCAATTAGCTGGTTGCTGCGTACTCCCTGCACGTTCGAGATATCCTTTAAGCGATCGGCAAATGCGCTGACCGACACAAATATCAACAACAGCGTCAGCACTAGCAACGTGCCTGCCTGTCGTGAATAGCGATCACTGACTGTTGGACTTGATTTCATCATACTACCCTCGAAACACTGGTCATCGGCTTTAACATGGTAAAAATGTTAACCACCTAGAATGGCCACCATTCGCTATTAAAGAATTTGCTACCCCAACCCATTCTATTGGCACTATCAAAATCGCCGGTGGCGCCGTAAGAGATTCTTGCATCGGCTATTTTGCTCGACAGCACCGTGTTATTGTCAGAGATGTCTTCCGAGCGTACTAACCCGCTTAGGCGAATGTACTCATCACCCTGATTAAGCGTTAGCCATTTTTCGCCTCGAATTTTAAGCAACCCGTTTGGTAACACATCAGACACGGTGACCGTGATGCTGCCAGAGAGACTATTGCTAAGATCACTGTCCGCTTTGCCAGAAAAATCTCGCTTAAAATCAAGGTCTGTTGCCATACTCAGATTGCCGTAAGAAACAGCGCTACCTAATATATTACCTTCGGCAAAATCAATCTTATTGTCTTTAACATACGACGTATCACTCGACTTAGAGCTTTGCGTACGCTCTTGCAGGGTTACCGTCAAAACATCGCCAATATGATGGGCGATGCGATCGGTATAGAGCCCATAACCCCGCCCGGTTTGAAAGATCGCCCCATTCACGGCTGGTGGTGCCATTAGTGCCTGCGGCGGTATGGGTGCAAAATTAGGATCATCCACTACTGGATGATTGCGACTGACAGCAGAACACCCGGATACAACGACAAGCATCAGCGGCAGCACCGTATTTTTCAGCATGCTGGCACTAAAATTCGCCGCACAAATCATCTTGGTATTTTTTGCAGAGATTTGTTGTTTCATCATCCACCTCATTTTTCTTACCGTCATATCAAACCAATACTTATAAATTGCTGGAGATGTACTGCAGCATGCCATCAGCGGTCGAAACCACTTTCGAGTTCATTTCATAAGCCCGCTGCGTGGTGATCATATTCACCAGCTCTTCGACGACTTCAACATTCGAGCCTTCGACCATACCTTGCTCTAACGCTCCAAAGCCATCGAGCCCTGGCGTACCATCAAGGGGCGCGCCGCTGGCATTGGTCTCCTTGAACAGGTTGCCCCCCACGGCCTCAAGCCCAGCCGGGTTAATGAAGTCGGCGATGGTGATGTTACCAAGGCCTGTTTGGGTCGCCACATCACCGGCCACCGTTGCGGTTACCGTGCCATCTTTAGCAATCGTGACAGAGGTGGTGTTATCTGGAACCTGGATTTGCGGCTCTAAGGGGAAGCCGCTGGAATTAACAACAACGCCCTCAGAGTTGAGCTGCAGTTGTCCATCGCGGGTATAACCAACGGTGCCGTCGGGCAACAGAATCTTTAAAAAGCCACGACCATTAACAGCAACGTCTAAAGGCTGTTCCGTGACTTGCAGATTACCTTGGGTGAATTCCTTTTGTGTGCCAACCACTCTTACCCCGGTACCCAGCTGCAGCCCCGAAGGTAGCTCGGTATTTTGTGATGTCTGGCCGCCAGGTTGTCGCTTGGTCTGGTAGAGCAAATCTTCAAACACCGCCCGATCTCGCTTAAAGCCGGTTGTATTCACGTTTGCCAGATTGTTTGAAATGGTCGTCAGTGCTTTGTCTTGGGCACTTAATCCCGTTTTGCTAACCCAGAGTGCTGCATGCATTTTCATTCTCCCGATAAACTTTAAACCTGCTGGTGACGAAACGGTGTGTTTGCCAACCATGAATCACAGGGAAAATATTGGCCGCATCGTCTTGCCATGCGGCGAACATCTTCCAGCCGCGTCGATAAAATGACGCGAAGCAGGGTTCTATCAGGATATCTGCAATAAGCGTGCCGCAGACTCAGAATTCTGATCCGCGGTACGCATTACTTTTACTTGCAGCTCGTATTGACGAGATAACGACATGATTTCGGTGAGAGACTCCACCAGATTAACATTACTGGATTCCAGGAAACCAGACTCAACCCGGATGGCACCATCAGCGGCAGCAGGGTCCGCGTCAGGCTTAAGATGTATCAATCCATCCACCCCTTTTTCGAGCGTATCGGGGTCAGGATTAACTAATAAGATTCGATCTATTTCCGCCAGGGTTTCGCCCCCCTGCCCCGCAGGCACGATAGAGATGGTGCCATCAACACCAATTTCTATTTTATCCGCAGGCGGTATCACGATAGGACCACCATTACCCATAATGGCCAATCCACTGGTCGTTCTTAAAACGCCATTTGCGTCAATATTTAATCCACCATCACGGCTATAAGCTTCGCCGCCATCCGGTGATTGCACCGTAATCCAGCCATCACCTTTTAAAGCAATATCCAGTTCACGACCGGTTTCTATCAACGACCCTTGCTCAAAGTCAGACGAGGGGCGCTCACTCATGGCATAAGCACGGGTGGGATAGTAATCACCAAAAACCGGCATACTGCGCGCCTGCGCATAATCTGCTTTAAAACCGGTGGTATTAGCATTGGCAAGATTGTTGGCGTGCGCTTGCTGCGAAAGCATATTCTGCTTTGCACCAGACATCGAAATGTATAGAGCCTTATCCATTTCTCGTTCTCCGAATGAGGTGAAGGACAGATGCGCAGGACAATTAAATGACGCCACGCAAAACCATTTACCTATTCAAGCAATAAACACGCCACACTGTGTTAATTAGAAATATCGCACGGCAAAACCACACACAGAACCGTGGGTCGATAGAACCGTAAGTCGGATAAGCGTAGCGCCATCCGACAAGACAAACCCAAAAAAAACACTCAAATATCTATCCGTTTTCGAAAACGTCGGATAAGCGCTGCACTTATCCGACCAACCTTGGCATCAATAGACCCGATGAAAACTAAATGCGCTCACCATTAACGAAGATTGATAATCGTCTGCGTCACCGCATTGGCGGTTTCAATCGTCTTCGAGTTGGCCTGATAATTCCGCTGCGCGATAATCAGGTTTACCAGCTCGTTCGAAAGATCAACGTTAGAGTCTTCTACCGAGCTTGACTGAATAGTTCCCAACACCCCAGTTCCAGGCGCACCAATAATAGGGTCACCGGACTGGAATGTTTGCAGCCACGCCGTGTCACCCGCAGGTGATAACCCCTCTACATCATTAAATGATGCCAGCGCGATCTGCGAAATTATCCGGGACTCACCATTGGTATATCGTGCGAAGAGTATTCCTGACTCATCTACATCCAAACCAACCGGACGACCTGTGGTAAAGCCATTCTGTACCATGTTACTGACGGTAAAAGGGCTGCCATACTGGGTTGTACCCGAGATATCCACCTCGAAATTAGAACTCTCTGGGGGATCAGGAATCGGCAAAGTACCACCATCCGCAACATTTACCGGACCATCCGCACCATTAGGTTTGCCAGCCGCATCCAACGGGCTCCAGTTTGAAACCAAAATTTTATCCGACAAATTTTCATTCAAAGAACCATCATCATTAAACACTAAAGTGTAAGTTGCCCGGGTTGCATCCGTACCTGTCACCGGGTCACCGACATCCTGATTATCAATCAACGCATGCATCTGCCATGTATTTGGCTGAATGGTGCTGTTGTTCGCCTGCTTAACGAAATACATGGTCATAACATGGGCATTACCCAGACTATCGTAAATCGTTGTAGAAGTAGAATGATTATAAGTTTCTGGATCGACAGGATTAAACACGTTATTTCTAAAAGCGACGCCGTTAAAAGTCTGAATAATATCCGTGCCAGCGGTAGACAGCGTTGATCCCTCTTCGATAATGATATCCACAACACCCGACACAGTTCCGGTTGGCTGAGCGGTATTAAGCGTAAAGGCATTGGTGACCACATTGGTTGTATCATCTACCGTACCCAAACTCACAGACCCGGTGCCCGCCCCGCCATCATTAAACTGAAAAGTTAAATCACCACCCTGGTTATGAATGATATCTAAACGTAACTCGTTGCCAGCACCAGCTCCGGCAGCCGGATCCCCCGACAAAACAGCAGTAATACCACCCAGGGCCGATCCATTTATCGCAATAGCCAAATCGGTAAGAGTTGTGGCACCAAAAGAGATACCCTCGATAGTTAAAGTATCCCCTGCGGCTGGTGTAAACCCACTGGCAGATATGGTCGCACGCGTTGAGGCAGAGGCATCAACGCCGTCCAGGCCCGAACTTAATGAGGCCGCAATCGCCCCTGCTGATGCCGGGGCGAAAGTATCAATACTTTGCGTTGTGCCATCCGCATAGGTGATCGTCCAGGTTTCGTCAGGTAAGGCATTTCCTGTGCCAGCTACTATTTCTCCTGATCTCGGACCATCAGCGGTCAAACGAACGCCGCGCTCTTCTAACACCAACTCAGATGAATCCAAATTTAGCAGTGGCTGAACGTTGGTGGTTCTGGATGGCTCAAGATTGGTATTCTCAACCCTGATATCATCACGGACACCGCCAATATTTCCATCTTCATCAGACTGAAAGCCCTGCAGGCGCATACCAGAGCTGTTAACGACATAGCCATCTTTATCCACACCAAACTGGCCGGCACGAGTATATTTAGGCAAGCCCCGATCTTCGACAACATAAAAGCCATTGCCGTTAATCGCCATATCCAACCCCTGATCGGTAAAGCTGAGATTACCCTGGGCAAATATCTGCCGCACGTTGGCAACCTGGACACCATCACCAATGGCATTATTGCCGGCGCTTAAAAAACTATTGGAGTACAAATCACCAAATTCAGTTCGCGATCTTTTGAATCCGACAGTACTGGCGTTTGCAATGTTATTACCCGTAACTTCAAGGTCAACTTGAGAAGCTTTGAGACCACTCAGTGCGACATTAAACGGCATAGCACACCTCTCTTTTAATTAACAAACTGTTAATTAGTTTTGATAATCAGTTAATTTGACGAACATCGGCTAGTGCGACTTTACCAACACCCGCCAAATTCAACGTAATAGAGCCATCCCGACCCAAAGAAACACTGTCCACATTCGAGCTCAGCATCGTATTAAGCTGCTCATTGCCTGACGAGTATTTTGCTTCCGCATTAATCGAATAACTACCAAACGGCATAGGATTGCCACTTTGATCCAATCCATCCCACTTAAAGGCGACCTGACCGGTATACTGTTGCCCCATGTCAATCTGCCTGACTAATTCGCCCGCCTTGTTCATGATGTTTATTTTTAAACTGGATGTACTGCCGGGTAAATCCACCACACCCGCCATCGTGCCATCATTTAACATAGGTCCCGACGCCGCATTCACCAGCACTGACCTGCCAACCATGGCAGATGCCTGCAATGCCTGGGACGAACGGAATTGGCTACCCAAACTATCAACGGTTGAGTTTAATCCCTGCATTTCTTCAAGCGAGCTAAACTGCGCCAGCTGTGCGATAAACTCACCATTATCTTGTGGGTCAAGCGGGCTTTGATTGTTTAGCTGAGCCAGCATCAGCTCAAGAAACTCATTCTTACCTAACTCATTGCTAGGTGTTGCTTTTTTGGAATCTAAAGCATATTGGGACAGCGCATCAGTGGCGGAAGTTGAATTAACAGTGCTCATATCTTATCTCCCCTGGCTGCCTTACTGTCCGAGCGTCAGGATGCGCTGCATCATGACTTTCGCAGTATTCATAACGTCAACATTGGTTTGGAAACTACGGGATGCGGACATCATGTCGGCCATTTCTTCAACGATGTTCACGTTTGGGTACATGACATAACCTTCTTCGTTGGCCATCGGATGATCGGGCTGATAACGCATTTGCAGCTCGGCCTGACTTTCAACAATTCCTTTCACCTGCACTCCTTTAGACTGCTCTGGTGAAACACTTAACCTATTCATATCCTGCATAACACCCGCCTGAACTGCGGCAAAAATCGGCTTTCTGGCGCGATAGGTCTCATCAACACTGCTACTGGCAGTTTCCGCGTTGGCAAGATTACTTGCGGTGGTATTCAGGCGAATCGACTGTGCACTCATGCCCGACCCGGCAATATCAAAAATCTGATTCAGTGACATGCTTATTCTCCCCTGATGGCGTTGGTCAGGCCTTTAAACTTTGAATTTAAAAACTGAAAACTGGCTTCGTAATCCATTGAGTTCTTCAAGTAGTTCGCCATTTCGACCTGGGTATCGACGGTGTTGCCATCGATGGAAGGCTGCGAGGGGTTACGGTAAAGCATATCCATATCGTTACTGTTACCAGGGCCTATATGATTGGCGTTAGTCTTGCTCATCGGCAGACCTTGCTCAGGATTCATGGCATTCTGCAGTGCCGCTCTAAAGTCGATATCTCTTGCTTTAAACCCGGGCGTGTCAGCATTGGCTAAATTGTTTGCCAGCACTTCAGCACGCTTAACACGAACATTTACTGCTTGCTCATGTATTCCGAGAGCTCTCTCGAACGAAATCGACATGGCAACACTCCTCTTAACTCTGAAAACCCATTTGATTACTACCTTCACCTAAAGCGGCAAGCAGCATCACTATGATTACTACAAAGCAAAGACAATGCCAAAAATACAAACTATTTAATATCATATAGTTAGCCACACCTTTGGTGATGTAGCAGGCGGCAATGCCTGGTAAAAAGAGGAAAGCGGCAAAGCTTGACCCCAGCGAGGCTAGCGCTTTGCTAAAAATTAAAAAAACAGGGGTTAAAAAATACGCGAGACTAAAATAGGCCAAACCAGAACGGGATCAAAAGTGGTAAGAATTGAAAACGACTAGCAATAGTATTGTTAAAGATGGCTGTTGCGTTAAATGAAAACCGACAACCGCAACTACTTAGCAGCTAAACATTAGCAGACAAACATTAGTAGCCATTTCGGCCTTAACAAGCTAAATAAACCGTTATTTAAAAACAAAAAACTGATCAAGGGGAATCTCTGGAATCGTTTTAGGATCCCCCAAAGGTGTCCCTACATATAAGAAGCCTACTATCTCTTCGCTTTCAGACAACCCTAAACCACTGCAGACAATCGGATCGGTGGCCATCGGACCGGTGCGCCATATTGCACCGAAACCTTCCGCCTGAATAGCGGCCAACATATAGGCAACGGCACACCCGGCTGACAACAACTGCTCTTGCCTGGGCACCTTCGGATGATCCTGATAGCTGGCAACACACACAATAACCATCGGTGCCCGGTGCGCCATTGAGCGTAGCTTGTTCATTTGCAGCTCATCCATATTTTCCTGTGCTTCGCCTGCGGCAACAAATATATCCGTTAACTGATTTAATGAGCTTTCCTGATAAACCATAAAACGCCAAGGCCGCAAAAGTGCATGATCAGGGGCGCGCAAAGCACATTTCAATATTGCCGTCAGTGTTTCTCCCGCTGGCGCCGGTGATGTAAGGCGTGGAAAAGATACCCGTTTTTGCAAAGACTCGGTAACCGTATTCATTTTATGCGCACCTCATTGCCGTTATGTTCGTCACGCAGGATCATAAAGCAAAACAAGGAGGTCCGCATTATCTATGCGCCATCACCAATGACAATGGTGCTCACATAAGAAAAACCTGCTTTTAAGCGGCAAAAAAATGATACTTTTTAAAACTGAGCACTTGCGTCAAGATTGTTTGCATTAGCCATTACTGATAATCTAACGCTCACTTTTAAAGGCGCATCAGTAACGGAAAAAACATCTATACTAATAGCCGACAGCTCTGCTTTTAACGAATGCTAAAATAATTCAAACGTCAGGGCATTGATTAATCTGGCCTCGTATGGCCACTACCATACACTTCATTGCGGTAATGATTGAATGAAACATCCCGTTGTTTATACAAGACTACTGGAGAGGCATTTATGAATGCAGTGCCCGCAATTGCAAGTACCGCAAAAGCGAAATCAAGCACTCCCAGAAAACCTGGGGCCATCCTGCCAATGCCTGACTACAATGCCCGCGTGTTGGCCTACTTGGCCGGGGCAGCCATTATTGTATGTGGCGTATTAACCAAAAACTTCCCGGCTTATCTGATCTGGTGTATTCCGGCCTCAATGCTCTGGCCACACATGCTTTATTTTGCCAGCCGGTATTTTAACAAGCAAAATGACCAGAATTTCAGACAACGGGTTTTACTCACCGATGCATTTATCAGCGGCACCTTACTGGTGCTCATTGGTTTCAGTTTAACTCCCAGCCTTTTTATGTTACTGATGCTGCAGTTTAGTCTGATCATCGTGGGTGGCGTGAAGTCCTGGATGGTTGGCAATCTGGTCTGCCTTTCGGGTGTGATCATCACTTCTTTTCTAACAGGGATTAGACTGGCGGAAGACCCTCCATTTTTACTTAGCCTCGTTTCTGGCGTCGGTGCCGCGACCTATGTCTGTGTAACGGCCTACTATACACACCAGCAGGCGCGAGCGCTGGTACAGGCAAAATACCAGATTCAGCTGCAGCGCGAGCAATCTATTGCACTCTCACACAAATTAGCAAAGTACCTGTCTCCACAAGTATGGCAGTCGATCTTCACCGGAGAGCGGGATGTCAGGCTCGAGACGCAGCGTAAAAAACTCGCCGTTTTCTTCTCGGACATCAAAGGCTTTACTGACCTTGCTGAAGAGATGGAGGCTGAAAGCCTTACCGAAATTCTTAATAATTATTTCAACGAGATGTCGCAAATCGCCCTGAAGTATGGCGGTACGATCGATAAATTTGTTGGCGACAGTATCATGATATTCTTTGGTGACCCTACCAGTCGCGGCTCCAAACAAGATACGCTGGCGTGCGTCGCCATGGGGATAGAGATGCGCAAGCATATGAAGATCTTAAGACAAAAATGGAAAAGCCAGGGGGTGCGTACGCCACTGGAAATCCGCATGGGTATTAGTACCGGTTACTGCACCGTTGGTAACTTTGGCGCTGAAAACCGGATGGACTACACCATCATAGGAAAGGAAGTGAATCTTGCCAGCCGACTGGAGGCGCTGTCCGAGCCGGGAGAAATTCTTGTTTCTTATGAAACATTTTCGGTCATTAAAGATACGATAATGTGCCGAGACAAGGGTGAGATTATAGTTAAAGGCTTCGCCAAACCTGTGCCAATCTATCAAATTGTCGACTTCAGGCGTGATATTGGCGGCAATCAAAGCTTCGTCGAACATGAGAACGAAGGTTTCGCGATGTACCTCGACACTGAGAAAATACGCGCCGAAGAAAAAGAGGTTATCGTTAAAGCGCTGGAAAACGCGGCGCAAAAGCTCAGGCAGTCAGAATAATCGACGGCTTTCTTTTATCCCTTGATTACCGCTACTGACGAATAACCCTCCAATTACCATAGACAGACTCGTAGTTACTTCTAAACGGATTAATATCAAGCCCGCCACGACGCGTGTAGCGTGCATAAACGGTAAGTCGCTCTGGGGCACAAGCCGTCATCAAATCAGTAAATATTGTCTCGACACAATGCTCATGAAAATCCTGCTGCTCACGATATGACACGATATAGGCCAGCAGTGACTCTGGCACGATCTCCCGCCCTTCGTAGGCAATATATACAGACGCCCAATCAGGCTGCCCCGTGACCGGGCAGTTCGACTTCAGCAAGTGGCTGCTCCACTTTTTCTTAACCAGCTGCTCATTACAAGTCAGTAATTCTGGCGATCGCTGGTAACGCGAAATACTTACGTCCAGTGTATCCAGACAAACAAAATCCGGGTCAGGCAGGGCAACATCATTAAATGCCGTTGATAGCGGCAAAAGTTCGACACCCACTTCACCGCCAAAAGAGGCAGAGAGGTCTTCCTGCAAGGTAGAACGCAACACTTCTGCGGATTCTACAGACGTTTGATTAAACGAGTTGAGATACAACTTAAATGATTTGGATTCGACAATATTCAACGACTCACAAGAGACATTGAAAGTCGCCAGTGCAACCTCAGGCTTGCCCTTCGCATTCAACCAGGAAAGCTCGTAGGCATTCCAGATATCCTCCCCCGAGAATGGCAGTATCGAAGCATCTGGTAACAGCAATTTTTCACGGTTAAGCGCACGGGGAATGGGATATAATAATGCCGGATCGTACTCCGTTTTGTATTCGCTTTCTTTACCCAGCGGTGCACCAGCAAAGTCTCTGGTTAGATTCTTCTTGCTCATTGCCTTATTCCCACGCCTTTATTTAATAACCGTAACGAGTACCATGTTAAAAGCATGACGACACCCACTATCATCGTCAGTGCAACACTTAAACTGATATCGCTCACCCCCAAAATACCAAACCGAAACGCATTCACCATATACAAAATCGGGTTTGCAAGCGACACCGTTTGCCAGAACTCCGGAAGCAAAGAGATAGAGTAGAAAACACCACCAAGATAGGTCAGTGGCGTTAGAATGAAGGTAGGCACGATGGCGATATCATCAAACTTTGTTGCATAAACCGCATTAATAAAGCCGCCTAATGAAAAAAGGATTGCTGTCAGGGTGGCTACGGCGATGGTAACCGGCAGACTATGAATTTCAAGGCTCGTAAATGCCAATGACAGCAGGGTAACAATAACACCCACCGCAAGACCGCGGGCCACTCCCCCTGTGACATAACCCGCCAGAATCACCCAGTTTGGCACGGGCGAAACCAGCAGTTCCTCTATGCTGTGCTGAAACTTCATACCAAAAAAAGAAGACACGACATTCGCGTAGGAATTAGTAATCACCGACATCATAATTAACCCAGGCACAATAAAGCTCATGTAATCGTACCCCCCCATTTCACCAATTCTGGAACCAATAAGGTTACCAAAGATGACAAAATACAGGCTCATCGTGATTGCCGGGGGTAACAGCGTTTGCGCCCATATCCGCGTAAAACGACGTATTTCTCTAATGACGATAGTCGTAAAAGACACCCAAATTATATTGCGATGCACCGGGTTTGTGGCTAATGACATATGATTTCTCGTGTAATTGAGTGACAGCGGCTTAACGATGCTCAGCGGGACGACTTATTTTCTACCAGTTTTACAAAGAGCTCCTCCAAACGATTTGCCTTCGTGCGCATGCTGGTAACTTTTATCCCAGCGGCATCCAACTGACCAAACGCACCGTTTAGCATCGCCCCCCGGGCAACATCCACCTCCAGATTGCCATCGCCGCCCAGGCGGGTAACATAACCATCCAGTGCAGGAGGTTCTAGCAAAGGCTCTGCGCTCTCCAGTACAAACGTCTCCATATTCAGTTTTGCTAACAATGCTTTTTTAGTGGTATTTTCGAGAATGCTTCCTTTATCGATAATCGCGATATTTCGGCACAACGCCTCGGCCTCCTCAAGATAATGAGTCGTTAGGATAATGGTTGTACCCTGCGCATTGATCTCTTTAAGAAACTCCCACATAGAGCGGCGTAACTCGATATCAACACCCGCTGTTGGCTCATCCAGAATTAATAATCGAGGATCATGCACCAGCGCTCTGGCAATCATTAACCGGCGCTTCATACCTCCCGAAAGCATACGGGATGGAGTGCTTCTCTTATCCCATAAGCCAAGTTTTTTTAGATAGTACTCTGCACGTTTACCTGCTTCTTTTGCGGGTATCCCATAATACCCGGCTTGCGTCACAACAATATCGTAAACTTTTTCAAACTGATTGAAATTAAATTCCTGCGGTACCACGCCAAGCAAACTTTTAGCAATGGCATTCTGGCTGTCCAGATCGTAACCAAAAATCTTAACACCGCCCGACGACTTGTTAACCAAAGAAGACACAATACCAAGTGTGGTCGACTTACCGGCACCGTTGGGTCCTAACAGGGCAAAGAAATCACCCTCTGCAACATTAAAGCTTATCCCTTTTAAGGCTTCAGTTTGCGAACCATATACTTTCTTAAGATTGTCAATTTGTAGCGCAAAAGCCATATATATCCCTAAATACGAGGAGCACAACACTAAACAATGAATAGTACCGCATCTTTTAAAAATCGCTACCCACAGTAAAAAACACAGACTTTTATAAGTAGTGGCAGATACCAGTAATTCAATGCTCTGATAAGATTTTGTTATTTGCCTGCCAAGAGTGCTTGGGCTCAGGCCAAGCCAAGCCAAGCCAAGCCACCGAAGCAAAGCACTACACATAAAAACTTTATAAATGTCTGATAGTCTCTTCATATTTCTGGGAAAATTGCGAATTCTCTTGCAGAACGCACAGTTACCTGCCGCTATAATGAAAAGTTCAAGGAAAGATCATGCGCGTTCAACTACAAAAGGTATAGGCCCTCATACATGAAATATACTCTCTCCGCCCTAATATTAACGTTATTACTTGCAGGCTGCAGTGACGATGGCAACAAAGGTGATCCAACCCTACGCACGGGCCAGTTGTTTTTTTCTGGCATTGAGGGACTAACTTACCAAACAGCCACGCTATCTGGCGCAGTCAGCGAAGATGGCACTTTTTCATACCATGAAGGCGAGACTGTTTCTTTTTGGCTTGGTGACTTAATGCTTACCGAGAGTGTGCCGGCGAAAGAATATATGACTCCGTTAGAATTCTCAGTCGATGGACGCGCAAGACTTGAGGCAGGGGATGTCGTTAATGGACTCTCGACGCATACCCTGGCAGAGGAAGAAGTTGCTGGCTATCAGTTTCAAAACAATCTGACCCGTTTTTTACAAGTGATGGATGGCTTTTTATCTGAAAACAATATTGAAGGACGAAGAATTTTTATTTCTGAGCGATCAATAGAGCAATTGAACACTGAACTGCTCACGCTTACACCACCTCTTGACTTCAACGTCTCAATAGAAGAGTTTGAAAAAACTGTTAAGCCCCCGAAATTTATAGAGGGTGAATGCCCTGCAGGCGGAGTTGACCCAACCATAGTTGAGGAACAGGTAACTGAAGGAAAATCGCCAGTAAATATCCTACTCGAAAACATCTGTTTTTTTGCAGAGACAAGCTTTAGATGTGCAACTCCTCCAACTCAGCAAGAAATCGATTGCGCTCCAACCATGTATAATGAGGATGGAGGCCTGATTGAGGGCTATGACGAAGAATTGATCGACTTTTATAAAGAGGACTTGCTGGACAAGCGCAAGAAAATTATTGAAGGTCGAAGATCGACCACCCTTAAAGGTAGTGATGAAACCGAACAGTTAATTGGTTACGAATCTACATTAATATACAAAGAGCTCGGTGAGCGCCTATTTTTCGATCATTTTGGCGAAACCGTTAAAGAAGGTGATCATAAAACAAGAACAATAAACATCTATTCAGAACAGCGGGACTTTTCAATTACAGGCATGGAAGTTGAAAGTGAAAACGATCGAATCGTGCGCATAGATGGCTTTAGTGAAGAAAGTAAAAATTTTAGCTACTCCCCAATTGGGGTTGCTGGTGAAGAAGCAACCATCATAATCAACCTTCGCGTCAACGATGACTACCGTTGGTACAGAAAAAATTACCGAGTCATCATCGAGTAATTTTGTTTAAACCTACCCCATAAAAGGCATCGCAAGCGACCTGCAGCTTGTGATGCCGCACCACTGCAGCAACATTCACTACTATTTCAGGTAATTTCTGGCAAATACTTCCTGCCCCATTCGCTTGATCTGATAGTCAACCATATAGTCAAATGCATCAAGCAGGCGAAGAAACGCCCCTTGCCCGCTATATAAATAATCAAGTGAATAGGCTAAAGCCTCGATAGTGGAAACGCATTCTTCAGCAGGACCTTTTCTGACGGTATATCTGGAAACAGGAAAGGACATGGTCACTTTTGGAATAGACTGCAGTATCGGGTTTGCAAGCAGGATTTCTCTGGTGTTTCGCCAGGTGCCATCCACCACAATTAGCGTAAAGTCCCCGCAATTATCCCCCCCCTCAACACGGGCTTTCATTTGGTCCAAATTTAACGGCTGCAAAGGAGTTGCATTTATTCCTGGGTATAAAAGAGCAAGTCTTGCAGGCTCCGCCCGGTTAATTAAGGATTGGAATTCAAGGCTATCACTATAATCCACACCATCGATGAGCTGGCAGTGTGTCAGACTAAGCTTAGCAATACGGGCGGTACCAAGAGGCTTTTTTACTTCATCGGAGTGCCGAAGGATGACTACGGGAACAAAGCAATTGTTTAACGAAACAATTAAGTGGCAGTAGCAGCTATCAGCTGCTCTACCACATTTGACGCAGACTCTTCTATTTAACTGCTGCACGCAACCAGTTACCCCATCAGGTGCTTCACGCTCCATCGACTTGTAGCCCCAGTCACCTGATACTGAGAGGGATCAACATCATAGGTCCCAAAAGGCAAACCAGATGAAATATGCACGGTATCCTGCTCTTTACGCGACTCATTATAAGTTAGCAAGTCAACAACCTTTCCGCTTTTTAGAGGCCGCTTGTTTTCATCAAGCACGACCATAACCTTTGGCCATAAGCGACGTTTTGGGTTATGCGAAACGACAATACCTACCTCTTCTGTTGTCAGTTGCACGATACTTCCGGTGGGGTAGACACCAATTGCCTGAATAAAACGCTCAACCAGATCCTCCTGAAACTCGATGTTACGCGCCTCGTATAAATGGCTAACGGCTTGCGACGGTGTCATGGGCTCTGCACCCATTCGTGGCTCAATGAGCGACTGGTATGCATCAACTATCCCGGCAATTTTTGCCAGTAAAGGAATTTTATCCCCAGTCAGCCCTTGTGGATAGCCCGTCCCATTGTGACGTTCCTTGTGATGTTGGACAATCGTGATCACTTGATGCGACACCCTGCCGCAAGACTCAAGAATCTCCACCCCCAAGTCAACAAACGCCTTGTACTGTTCGAACTGAGCGCTAGAGAGAGATCCGTCACCGTGCAGCAAAGCCGGATCTAATTTACTTTTACCGATACCTGAGAGCAAGACTCCGGTCGAAAGGTTTTTTAACACATCAGTGGTCAACCCTAAATGCCTGCCAAATACCAACGCCCAGACAGCAGCATTAATGGCGTGATGATAGCTGTGTTCATCTTGCTGTCTAACCCGGTGCAACCAAACTAAAGCGTCGGGGTTTCTGATAACGCTATCTACCATACCCTCAGACGCTGCATCCAATTCGGCAAACGAAACCTTTTCACGGGCTTTTACCTTTGACAAAACATCCTCAATGGCAGCCTGAATTTTAGAAAGCACTTTGGCCGCCGCATCTACTTCTTTTTTAAGAGGAATTGATGAGTCATAATACTGGGGATCTTTAATCTTAATCGGTGGTAACTTTAACAACCGTTTTTCGGCAGTCTTTTCACCCGACGTCCCAGATCGCAGAGGCGTCGACACACCCAGCTCATTGTAATCAAACTGGCTACGATCAAGCGCCTGATCTACGAATACATGTTTGCAGAAGGACGTAAGTGAGCGTATATCATCGTTGGAGCGAACATAAAATCCCTGTATTGGAAACGGGGTCTGACACCAGGGTCTATCCAAATCCGACACATACATTCCAATTTGCAGTTGATGCACTGGTACTTTTGTCGATTTTACACTCATAATGCCCCTTCCTTGCTACCAGAAATTAGCGATAGCTAAAACTACTTCTCTTACTATCCATTTTCCTAATCGGCGATAAAGTTACAATTACAAATTTGTGCGTTATTGTTACGCAACCCATTCTTTTTCTTGCATAATGTACGTTTGATAACAAGCTCACAAAACTAACGTGCACTGATAACGGTTTTGCTCCACAAATCCAGAGCAATTATTTTTTCTCTTTACAAATTTTCTCGCTAAGCACTGGCACCTTGTCATCAAGACTATATCGAGGCACCTTTTTCGTAGCAATCGTATAAGGGACGATGGAGTACTTTAAATAGTCACGGTTTTTTTTCTCACCATCCACCTCATACTGTGTGGATGCAGGCCAGCAGTCAATTTTTATCAACAATTCATTACCTAACGCCGTAATACTGTCAACCTCTTTTGAATTACTAATAGACCCGCAAACCTGTTCAGAGCCATTAAACGCTCGCCCATTGGCATCCAAATCGAGCTGCGGATCACCGCAAACGACAATACCTTTTTGATTTGCCACGCAGCCAGTGTTAAACGATGCTGCATTCTGTGCCGTACTGGCATCAATGAAGTAGAGCTTTCGCGTGCTGCACTGGGTTTCTAATGCAATGGCTGTCGTTGTGTTATCCGCCCAATACCATTCCGGGTATTCGGCACTCTGCCAAGACACCACGAATTTTCGTTGCTCTCCCGCTGAGTTGATTGAATCAAAACTCCCATAATGCGAATAGTAGCTGGCACACCCTTGCAGCAGCATTAAGCATGCAGCAACCAGCACCACCTTTAACGTTTTCAACAAAATCATTCTTCGATCAACCTTCTTATTTCCATTTATTTAAACGAAAAATAATAACATTTCTGCCACGAATTTAACTTCGCTGTGAGAAATAAAACGTCATGAAAGACAAAGTTAAAGAGGCAAAAGCTAATAGAAAGGAAATAACGCTATGTGCCGACAGCAGTACCCTGCCAGAGAGCCTACAACAAAAAGAATGGAGGATGATTTATTGCGCCAAGCGAGTCACTCATCGCTATCATCCTCCCCCCTTCTCAGAGCGCTTGGTAAAAAATTAAGGCCATAACCATCCTTGCCTTTGCGAACAATAACCATATCGAGCACGGGCGCGGCTATCGGCAAACCTTGCATTTGAACCTTTACCGAGCTGCCGAGTGCAGGAAACTCTTGATCTGCTTCCACACAGACAAAAATACCACTATCAGAGATGTCTCGAGTTAAGTAAAGAAACTCCCCTTCCTCTGTATGCACAATTTTCACTCTGGCGTTAAACGGCGTACGATTATGTCTCCGCTTATCGCTATCCGATTCAACATCGCCTGACAAAAGCGCCCCCTTTATTCATCAACTGATACACCAGACATTTTTATTTCTTTTAATAATAGCAGTTTATATAAAAAAGCTATGGAAAATAATGACGGGCATTTTAAATCATCCAAAAAAGGTTGACTACAAATACAATTTAAATGAGAATTATTAGCAATAGCATTTAACTCTCGATATAGGATTAATTATGATCTCGGCAAAAATGAAATCTTTAGGGGCCTTAGCACTACTCTCTGCACCTTTATTTGTTTCTGCAGCAGAAGAAGTTAACGTCTACTCGCTGCGTCAACCTTTTCTTATGCAACCACTGTTCGATGCTTTCACGAAAGAAACTAACATTAACGTTAATGTCGTATTTGCCAAGTCCGGCCTGGCTGAAAGACTAAAGCGTGAAGGTAAAAATAGCCCTGCAGACCTGGTGTTAACTACCGATCTGGGTAATCTTTCCGAGATTCAAGAGTCGGGTGTTACACAAGGCATCAAGACTGATACGCTGACCACGAACATTCCCAGCCAATATCGAGACCCCAATGGCGAATGGTATGCCCTGACTACCCGCGTCAGAGCTATTTACGCGTCCAAAGAAAGAGTACCTGAAGGCGCAATTACTACATACGAAGACCTTGCAAAGCCAGAGTGGAAAGGGAAAATCTGCACCCGTAGTGGTAAACACCCCTACAATGTTGCCCTAATAGCCTCCATGATCGCTCATCACGGAGAAGAGAAAACAGAGTCCTGGTTGGTGGCATTAAAGTCGAATTTGGCGCAAAAACCACAAGGTAACGATAGAGCACAAGTTAAAGCTATCAAAGAGGGCGTGTGTGATTTGTCCCTTGGCAACAGTTACTACTATGGCAACATGCTAACAGATCCGGAACAATCAGAGTGGGCAGCAGCGGTTCGCATCACATTTCCTAACCAAAATGACCGTGGCGCCCATGTAAATATCAGTGGTGTCGCCCTAACCAAAAGCTCACCTAACAAAGCAAATGCCATAAAGCTCATGGAATTTCTAACGGATGATATGGCGCAACGCATGTATTCTGAGCAAAACTACGAATACCCTGTTAAGCCTGGCGTCCCGGCTTCTGCACTGGTTTCATCCTGGGGCAAATTCAAAGCCGACCCTTTACCACTGACTGAAGTAGAAAAGCACCGAGCTGCGGCGGTCAAACTTGTCGACAAGGTAAATTTCGACGGCTAATGTGGCAACCCCGGCCATAGTGGCAACTTTGGTTGGGGATTTACTTGCGCATTTCAACTAATATTAATAGTGTTAGCGGCATGAAAAAAACAAGCAGACAATGTGTATTACAGCATTATCTGCTGTGCCATCTGCTCAGACTTTGGATTTTGCTTAAAACTGCATGCAACAACATCAATGACATCATTTTCGCTACGCTCTGGCAGCAAGGAGCTTCTATGGCCAACAACTGCTTGCGTTGTCGGCATTTTGGTGCTGCTACCTATACTTGCCGTTTTCTACCTTTCTCTATTTCCTGAAGAAAATATCTGGCCGCACCTGTTTAGCACGGTGCTGCCCGCTTACATCAACAACACCCTGATTCTTATGTTAGGCGTGGGGGTTTCCTCTACGCTCTTGGGCGTTGGTGCTGCCTGGTTAATATCCTCTTGTGATTTCGCTGGCCGCAAGATCATGAACTGGGCACTCCTCCTCCCCTTCGCGGTACCAGCCTACGTTATCGCCTACGTCTATACCGATTTGCTCGAGTATGCAGGCCCGGTACAACAATTTATTCGAGAGTTAGGGGACTGGACGTCACCGAAGGACTACTGGTTTCCAAATATTCGCAGCATGGGCGGCGCTATCACAATGATGTCTCTCGTTTTATACCCTTATATATATTTGATGGCAAAAACAGCATTTCTAGAGCAGTCTCCCTCTTTATTTATTACCAGCAGAAGCCTCGGCCGCTCACCTTGGGTTTCATTTTTTCTAGTCGCACTCCCTATTGCCAGACCAGCGATTATTGTCGGCCTGTCCCTTGTACTCATGGAGACACTAAATGATTTCGGTACCGTCGATTACTTCGCTATAAGAACACTAACCGCAGGCCTCTACGATACATGGTTAAACCTTTCCAACATTGGTGGGGCTGCGCAAATAGCATTGGTGATGCTCATTTTTGTTGTCACCCTCATTTCTGCTGAGCGCTATTCACGGCGCAAGCAAAAAACATATCAAAACAGACAGGGCTCACACGGGCGCGAGCGGATTAAATTAAAGCGCAAAGCAAGTATTATCGCTTTTGCAGCATGCCTTATCCCGGTGACACTTGGATTCATCATTCCTGCCAGCCTTTTAACCATTTATGCAATTAATTATTTTGCTGTCAGCTGGACCCCAAAGTTTGCAACCCATGTGTTCAATAGCTTTTCATTATCCGTTACCGCAGCCCTGGTAACATTGGCAATTGGAGTAGTTCTCGCGTATGCAAAACGTATCGATAAAAGTCGACTGTCTATAGTGATGCTGCGTGTCTCAAGCTTAGGCTATGCGCTTCCTGGTGCAGTATTAGCAATAGGCGTCATCATCCCACTTGCAGCCACCGATAACTTTATCGATGATATTTTTAGGGATTACTTTGGGCTCTCAACCGGGCTGATTCTAAGTGGATCAATATTCGCGCTAATCTATGCCTATTCGATAAGATTTTTAGCGGTTTCTTCTGGTGCCGTTGAATCCAGTCTGGAAAAGGTCACACCCAACATGGATCTTGTTGCAAGATCATTAGGCTATACACAATCACAGACCTTGTTAAAGGTGCACTTACCCATCATAAACAAAGGGTTACTCACAGCAGTGTTGGTGGTATTTGTGGATTGCATGAAGGAGTTGCCAGCAACGCTGATTTTGCGCCCCTTTAACTTCGAAACACTAGCGACTTACGTCTACCAATATGCCTCAGATGAACTGCTTGAACAAAGCGCCCTTGCCGCTCTCATCATTGTTGCCGTTGGGATTATTCCGGTGATACTACTTAGTCGAACAATTGATAATAAGTAGCGATGCCTATTAAGTTGGTGAGACATTTCTGCCGCATCAACACCTATTAACCAACAGACACTGCAAGAACTCACAATTAACAGAAATAAAAAAGCCCGGAATTATCCGGGCCCTCTTATTGGTAACAATTACTGCCAAATTACTGGCTGTCTTCTGCCATACCAGTCATCCAACATTGCTTTGTAAGCATCTTCGATGACATTACGCTTCATCTTCATTGTCGGCGTGAGGAAGTTGTTCTCTATAGACCACTCCTGCTCAACGACAGTGAAAAACTGAAGGTGCTCGTGCGGATCCAAAGACGCGTTTACTTCTTTCAACAAGCTAACAAAGCTTGCTTCCAGCTCTTTACGGAAAGCTTCATCAACCTTACGAGCCTGTGCATCTTCTGACAACATGATCAGTGCGTGTGGCTGTGGATACTCAGAACCAGCGACACAAACCATTTCGATGTGCGGGTGCGCAGTAATTCTGTTTTCAATTGGTGCAGGTGCAACATACTTACCCTTACTGGTTTTGAATATTTCCTTGATTCGACCAGTCAACTTCAATCGGCCCATTTCATCGATGGTGCCTTTATCGCCAGTTTTCAGGAAGCCATCTTCAGTCATAGTTTCTGCAGTTTTTTCTGGCTCTTTGTAGTAACCCATCATTGTAGCCGGGCTCTTAACCTGAACTTCACCTTCTTCACTGATGCGCACTTCAACACCTGGCAATGCTTCACCAACGTAACCGATTCGGCTTCTACCCGGCTTGGTCATGTGAGAGTAGGCAAAGTTTTCGGACATGCCGTAACCTTCTAACAGCTCAAGCCCTAGCTGGCGGTACCAACCCATGATCTCATCAGACAACGGTGCAGAGCCACTGCCTGCAAACTTAACATTCTGTAAGCCCAATCCTTTAATAACCTTTTTCTTGATCAAACGGTTAACCAGCGGAATACGCATCAGTTTATCCATTTTCTCTTTAGGCATTTTCTTGAAGATACCGGACTGAAACTTAGTCCAGATTCTCGGAACAGCCAGGAACAATGTTGGCTGCGCGCGATTAAGATCTTGAACGAAGGTATCCAGCGATTCGGCAAAAAACAAATGAAAGCCACGATACAGTGAGCCCATTTCAACAACGAAGCGCTCAAATACGTGAGACAAAGGCAAGTAGGACAGCATTCTCTCATCCGTCGAGATATTCAACGCATCAACCACGCCTTCTGCAGAGTACGCCATGTTGAAGAATGACAACATTACGCCCTTAGGCTTACCGGTGCTACCTGAAGTATAGACGATAGTTGCCAGCTCTTCAGGCACACGTACCGCCACATCTTGCAGTGGAGAGTGTTTAGCAACGATATCATCCCAGGTTTCATAATCAGTTTTTGGACTTAATGGGTAAGATATACACTTAAGATCCGCAGGAACACCAGACTTCATGGTTTCCCAATCATCCAGCTTACCGACGAACAACAATTTAGCTTCGCTGTGCTCGAGTATATATGCAACCGTTTCGCCGTTCAGCGTAGGATAAAGTGGAACTGACACATGCCCAGCCATCCAAATAGCCAGGTCTGTCATGATCCAGTGTGCACAGTTTTTAGAAAGAATTCCGATATTACTTTTTGGAGGTAAATCCAGAGACTTAAGATAAGAAGCCATACGACGTGCTTCGCCGACCGCTCTTTGCCATGTGAATTCAGCTACCTGGCCGTTGCCCATAGGTTGTGTAAAATAAATTTCACCGGCTTTAGCCTTTTCCCAATGCAGTGCCTTTTCGAGCGGCAGTGCGAGTTTGCTTGCTTGACTATTCATTATGAGTATCCTTGCCTCGTTATCGTTTTATAGTGCCAGAAAAGTTTTCGCTTGTTTTTTTTAGACCCACGATGATAAATCCTGCAGATTTTTTTTTGAATACCCATTCCAATATAAATCGCAGACAATCAAACTATCGCGACAACATGTGAACTGCCGCACAGCCCGGTATACTAAGATAGATGGTCAGGGCTCAGATACAAGGTTAAATCAATTGATTAGAGACATTACTTTTTAAGGGCCTATATGATCGCTTAAATAGCTGCTAATCTGATGGGTAATAGAAAATTCATAACACCCTGCTTAAAAGAAGACGTCTTTAAGCTGCACCATTAATATCGATGCTCTAAAAATACTACATGGCAAAAAATATAGAACTTACGGCGCAACCTTCACTGATCTGCCACAAATGTGGCATCGGTACCATGGATGCAGTTTCTCAAGATGGTGAGCCCGAATACACCGAAAACTTCCAGTGTTCGAATTGCGGGCACACGGCAGTTATTCATTCTTTTGTCATTATTACCAGCCAGCTGTTAACGGCCATCACCGGCGGGGGGCTTTCATTGTACCTGTTAGTTCAGGAACTCTATAAACTGCTTGCGGCATTTCAGCTAAACACCATGTTTAACATGGCATCCAGCATTTTACTTATTTTATTGGCGGTGGTGATGCTTTTTGGCTTCATGTATACATTTTATCGGGCCTACAAAGGTGTTCGTATGAGAAAGCTGTACACTCGCCAGCTATCCATCATCTCGCAAAAAACATCGAATACACCACCAAACAAGTTTTCGTAAGACTCTATTCACTTAACCATTTAAGGCTCTTTAGAGCTAAGGTAGCTTTCTATGCAATTTAAGAAACTTATCAGTCATGCACTTTTAGCGGCACTACCTCTTTGTTCGGCTATCACCCTCGCTGCAGACGTTAAAACCATCGCCATCACCCAGATTGTTGAACACCCGGCACTGGACTCGGTAAGAAAAGGAGTAATCGATGAGCTGGCAGCAAAAGGCTATTTAGAGCCTGATACGCTTAAAATCAGCTACGAGAGCGCACAAGGAAACCCGACCACCGCTTCGCAAATTGCCCGCAAATTTATCGGCGAAGAGCCTGACGTTGTCGTTGCCATCGCGACACCTTCTGCACAAACAATGGCGGCAGCGTCAAAGACTGTCCCTATCGTATTTTCGGCGGTTACCGATCCGGTTGGCGCCAAGCTGGTATCTAATTTGGAAAAGCCAGGAAAAAATATTACCGGCACAACGGACATGTTACCCATTGATGAGCACTTAAAGCTTGTTAAGAAAATCGTGCCGACGGCGACTCGCCTGGGCACCATCTACAACCCGGGCGAAGCAAACTCTGTCACCTTGGTTGAAATGGTAAAATCAGCTGGCGATGCACACGGATTAACAGTGACCGCTGTTGCCGCCAATAAAACATCAGAAGTGTTATCTGCAGCAAAGTCACTGGTAGGGAAAGTAGACGTTATTTATTTGGTTACTGACAACACCGTTATCTCTGCGGTGGAAGCGGTGATAAAAGTGGGCGAACAAAACAAATTGCCAGTTATCGCTGCCGACACCGATACCGTAACGCGCGGGGCAATCGCCGCACTGGGATTCGACTATTACGATGTCGGCCGTCAGACCGGTGCATTAGTGGTACAAATATTGTCAGGAGTTGCACCGGGCGACCTGCCAGTAAAAGGTATCAGTAAGCTGGATTTACACCTTAACCCTGGTGCAGCGCAAAGAATGGGCGTTAATCTCGCGCCGGCTCTTTTGGAGTCGGCGCAAAAAATTATCTCGAACTGACCTTAGTCAATAGTTAGCCCACTCTCTTATTATAGAGTGAGCTTGCCATATGAGACATTTACTCCTAATTGGAGAAGGGCGACCACTGATGTGTTCGCCCTTTTTTCTTTCTTTCATTTTTACATTTGTCCCGCCTGCAAAATAGAGATACCCTAGCCTTTTTTAAAATACACAGCGGTATGTTAACGAGGTTATTTTGAGTCATATTGCATTTTTTGGCGCCATAGAAATCGGCCTTATTTTTGCCTTGGTAGCCTTTGGCATTTTTATTTCGTTCAGAATTCTCGACTTCCCGGATTTAACCGTCGATGGTAGCTTCCCGCTGGGGGCGGCGGTTTCTGCCACAATGATTGTTAATGATATTAACCCCTGGATAGCAACGCTTTGCGCAGTCGCAGCAGGTTGCGCAGCGGGCTTTATCACAGCCTGGATGAATGTCAGACTGAAAATCCTCAACCTGCTGGCATCGATATTAACGATGATCGCGCTCTATTCGATTAACCTGCGCATCATGGGCAAACCTAATGTTGCTTTATTAGGTGAGGAAACATTACTAACCCCCGTTGAAAATCTGGGCCTTGCTTATTATCTGGTCAGCCCGATGACTTTTCTTGTTGTGGTACTTGTCATTCTGGCCCTGCTTAGCCTGTTTTTTCGTACTGAAGTTGGACTGGCCATGCGAGCCACTGGTGCCAACCCGCAAATGGCACGGGCTCAAGGCATTTCCACAAGTTTTATGATTTATCTCGGCATGGCAATTTCCAACGGTCTTGTTGCACTTGGCGGCGCTTTATTTGCTCAAAGCCAGGGTTCTGCCGATGTAACAATGGGCGTAGGTATTATCGTCGTGGGCCTTGCCTCGGTGATTGGTGGCGAAGCTATCTTCAGCACGCGAACAATGCTGTTAAGCTTGATAGCCTGCCTGCTTGGCGCCCTTCTCTACCGCCTGGTTATAGCCGCCGCATTGAATATGGATGTGATGGGAATTGAAGCACAGGACCTCAACCTGATTACATCTGTATTAGTCGCCCTTGCCATTGTTTTACCGGGTGCTAAAAGTTCGTTAAAGTCACTGCTGGTGAAGAATTGATATGATTAGTATTCGTGATATCCATGTCACCTTTGGTAAAGCCACACCTTTAGAAAACCACGTGTTAAAAGGGATTGATCTAGACATACCAAAATCACAGTTTGTGACAGTTATTGGCAGCAATGGCGCAGGCAAGTCAACATTGCTTAATACGTTGTCTGGCGAAGTCTCTGTCGACCAAGGCAGCATTGTGATTAGTGAGACCGACTGTACAAAACTAAAAACGCACCAGCGGGCAAAGTGGATTGGCCGGGTATTTCAAGACCCGAAAGCTGGTACTTGCGAAAACCTGACCATACTAGAAAATTTATCGCTGTCATTACAACGGGGCGAAAAAAGAAGCCTGCGTAACTTTGCCAACAGCAATCAGGTCGAGATCTTCGAGTCACGCCTGCGCACGCTTGGCTTAGGATTGGAAACACGCCTTAACGACAAAATGGGGCTCCTTTCCGGTGGGCAGCGACAAGCGATCAGTTTATTGATGGCCACCAACAAACCTTGCGACCTGCTGCTGCTTGATGAGCACACCGCCGCCCTTGATCCTAAAACAGCCAGGTTTGTTATGGAGCTCACAGAAAAAATTATCGCCGAGCAACAGCTCACAGCCTTGATGGTGACACACAGCATGCGCCAGGCTTTGGACTTTGGCGACAGAACCATCATGTTGCATGCGGGCCGTATTGCTTTTGATGTTGGCTTCAACGAAAGACAGAATCTGGATGTTCCTGATTTACTTCGTCTGTTCGAGAAAAATCAAGGGGAAGCCATTAGTGACGACAGTCTTTTGCTTGGCTAACGCAGAAGTTAATGAAATATTCCCAGCTTATCCAGCCAGCTCGCCAAGGTAGCTTTAACCAGCTCATCCCCCCCCATGACAAACAAAATATTAAAGGCAAAAGAGGCGACAATCAGAAAGCCAAGTAGTAAATGCAGCCACGTAACACCGCTGGCTTTCTCTTTTGCAGCGGGCTGATGTGATCGGTCACGTATCTGCGTACGCTCATCGTCGTCATTAAGAGCAACTCTCGCCGGGGCATCGCCGGTAAACCCTATAATTTCTGACAAAACGGCATCCATACTTTGAGGTCTCCGATCTGCCATCGGTTCAAGCATCCGTGTAATCAGTTGTTGTAGGATCTGCGGCAGATCAAGAAACGTTTTGCCACGAATAAGCCTGCCGTCTTTATATTCCGGCGGTACACCGATCAACATATGGTGAAATATTGCCCCTAGTGAGAATATATCCGACATTTCGGACACTTCTTCGCCTTTTAAGCGATACCAGTTATGCCTGGCTTCACCATCGACATAATGCTCATCCAGCGCAAAGTCTGTCAGTTTTACTTGCAGGTTTGAAGTAAGAAGAATATTACTGGGACGGAGATTGCCATGTATAACCCGATTACGGTGCGCAAACGCCAGCCCCTCACTCATTTGTCTCGCCAACAGGCCAAACTCTTCAACAGAAAAACGGTCGAGCATGCGATCTTGCAATGCACCACCACTGACATACTCCATAACAATGATAAATACAGACTCTTTTTTCGAAGCACCATAAATATTAATAATATTCTTATGCTTCAACTGGCTGAGAATTTTGGCTTCTTTGTAACCTGCAAAACTATTGTTTTTCTTTTTAATCACCAGCAGGCTGTGACCACGGCGATCTTCAAAGAGAAACACCGAGCCATGTTTCGTTTCTTTAATAACATCCAGTAACGAGAATTTTTGTTTAATATCGGATAAGCCTTCGTCGGCACGAGCCATTTGTGCCGACCCCAGATGCTTGCCACGATGTGTCAACAACAGTCGATTTTTAACATCTTCGACTGATGCCGGGCGATCGGAAGGATTCTCCGCTAGACACTCAAGTACCAGATCATTGAGTGTTCCGGCCAACTTGGGCTCATAATTTGCCGGGGGCTGACAACCTACGGCAGGCATACGCCCGGTGAACAGCTTATACATCATTACACCAAGGCTATAGATATCACTTTGCTCGGTCGTATGATGGGCTGATATTTTCTGTTCCGGTGCCATATACCCTTCTGTCCCCAAAATAAGATTGGTTTCAGAACTACGGCCTTTTTCATCTTCAAAAAAGGTGGCGATACCAAAGTCAAGTAACCGCGCATTGCCTTCGTCATCAATGATTACGTTAGCAGGCTTTATATCCCGATGAATAATGCCAGCCTTATGCGCATACGCAAGGCCTTTGCAGATTTGCACCATCAAGTCTATTTTGCGATTAAAGGTTAGCGTGTTTTCATTGATCAGGTCGGCGAGGTTTTTGCCCTCAACATATTCCATCACGAACACCGGGCGCCCTTTACTGGTCGTTCCCTTGTCGATGACGTGGATAATATTGGGGTGATTGAGCCTGGCAACAATTAACGATTCACGCTGAAACCGCTTGCGCACAGAGGGGTGTGTAGAAAGCTGCTTGCTTAAAACTTTAATGGCAACGGGGCGATCGAGTGATTTCTGAATACCACGATAAACGGTAGCCATGCCACCTTCACCGATTTTCTCCAGGTACTCGTAACGCCCTTCTTTCATTCGTAACAACCTGCAATAAACTTACGGATCTTGAAACCAGATTGCAGCTTTATCAATACTGGTCTCAGGCTATACATCAGCACCGCTTTCGTCGATCTTGTCACGATTGCATTATTCATCTTTGTTGTAGCGCATCAGAATGGCTGTGATGTTGTCCGTACCGCCAGCATCCAGCGCCAGCTGAATCATGTCATCAAGGGATTTTTCCAATGACAGCTTCTGCGCTAAAACATCCTCGAGCGTACTGTCGGGTACCAGACCACACAGGCCATCAGTACATAACAGCAGTTGATCGCCATCATTGAGCGAGCCAGAAACGGTTTCAATACGCAGCAGCTCTATTTCACCGCTGCCCAATGCGTGCATAAGCACATGGCGCATAGGGTGGTTGTTCGCGTCCTCAGGGCTGATTGCATCTTCATCCAGCAACTGCTGGGCGTAGTTGTGATCTCGCGTCAATCGCTGCAGATACTCTCCGTTCCATTGGTAAGCCCGACTATCTCCAACCCAGGAAACTTCCCACGCATTTTGGTGAATCTTACAAACTACCACCGTTGTTGCCATACCCTGAAAATCCGGGTTATCTTCACCTGCCTTCAGAATTGTTTTATGGGCATCCATAATAGCTTCCTGAATGGATGCCCCCTGCCTGACGCGACGATCAATGGTCTGCGCAGTTAACTGACTGGCGATTTCACCATTACGATTGCCACCCACACCATCGGCCACAATCCAAATCTCATGTTCGGGATCAACGAAGAACGAGTCCTCATTTTTTTTCCGCACTTTACCTATATCCGATGTGGCGGCAAACTCAATCATATTCACCCCCCACTCGCTTCGCCCTGTCAAACATATTCATTTCCAATCATGATTCGCGTCACCCGCAAGCATACGCAACTACGTTGATTTAAGTATAGGCAAAGAAACGCTTTTTCCGAGAATTTACACAAAAAACAAGACTTTCCAGTGAATTTTAGCTTCAACTTTTACATCAGCCGCTATACTTTTAAGCAGGGTTCACTCAGGTTTGTGAAAAAGGATAAATTCATGCACAAATTACAGTTTAGGGATCGTAGACAGGAGCCGGTCTGGCTGGTCGATGAAAACTTCACTATTGGTAAAAATAAAACGAATAGTCTTGTCATCGATGCGCCATCTATCAGTGATAAGCATGCAGAAATTGTTCAGCAAAACAGAAAGATGCTGATTCGAGACCTGGGTGCAGAAAAAGGTATATTTATCAACGGTGTTCGCGTTATCGGCGAGCACCCTCTCAGTCCTGGCAACATTATTAAGCTGGGAGATGTTGAGCTGGAGATTGTTGATCCCAAGCATGCCAGCGCACCCCCTGCAGAAGAAGAAGCGGAATGGAAACTTCTGGCAACCGCCAGTTGGATGAATGGTCAGACTTTTGAAGTACGCGGCTCAATGGTGTTGGGCCGAGATAGTGCCTGTGACATAGCCATTCCGGTAGAGCACCTCTCCCGAAGGCACGCTGAATTGTCTGTTCAAGGAGCACGACTCGTCGTTAAAGACCTCGACTCATCCAATGGCACTTTCGTAAACGGTGAGCGCGTAGAAGAGGCGACGCTGAAGCCTGGCGACAAACTAAAGTTCGATGTTATTACCTTTACCGTGCAGGGGCCAGATCATGACCCTAACAAAACAATCATTCGCCAGGCGGTAGACTTCAAAAAAGAAGTACAGGAAGAGCTGCGTAAAAGAGCGGAGTTGGAGGCGAAGAAATCAGCTGAAGCGGCTAAAGCACCACCGGTGGCGAAAACCCCTGCACCGAAAGCACCGCCTAAAGAAAGCGCGCGAAAGCAAAGCCGGCCTATGGCTGCCACGGGCAAAAAAGAGGACTCCTGGATAACAGAGGCGCCAAGCGCTGCGGCTAAATCTTCGAAAGCTATTATTATTGCAATAGTTATTATTGCTGCCGTAGCCGGGGCAGCGGCATTCTTACTTATTTAAACCCGACACAACTCATGCGCCAGCATCACTTGCTTGCGCATGGGTCCCCATCGATAATTGCCTGCATCTCCAGACTTCTGCAACACCCGATGACAAGGAATTAACCACGCTACTTTATTGGCACCAATCGCACTACCCACCGCTCTTGAGGCTTTAGGGGCACCTATTGCCTTAGCAACATCTGCATACGAAACCACGTGCCCCTGCGGAATGCGCAGTAGTGCTTCCCAGACCTTTAGCTGAAAAGGGCTACCTTGTAACTGCACTGTCAGAACCCCTGCTCCGGTTTCTGTCCTGACGATTGTAGAGTCTTTTTTTGTTGCTGCAGGCTGTACTGGACAGGCATCAGCAAGACGCTGTAAATGCGGTGCCAGGTTAAGATCAATATAGGCATCATCACGATGCAAGGCTGCCGCAGGCCAGCATTCAGCGATTTCTTCAAAACAACGTGACGTATCTTCTTGCGGTGAAAACGCCAGGTAACAAAGCCCTTTTTTTGAAAACGCAGCAACGGCCAACCCAAAAACGGTATCCAGTAGCCCCACCGTTAGGATTTGACCATTACCTTTCTTTTTGTATTCGCCCGGAGTCATACTCTCCCAGCGAAGCATCAGGTCATGTGCCCGACCAGCACCAGACAGGCCCGCGTCTAAACTGGCGGCAAAAACAGAAGCATTTTGATCGAGGCAACTCTTAAGGTATTCCTTCGTCAAGAAAGCAACGTATTGCGTTGGCGTCACACCCGCCCACCGTTTGAACAATCTCTGCATGTGGGTTTCGCTCATCCCGACCGAGGCCGCAACCTCAGCCAGACCCGGCTGATGATTCCAGTTGCGTTGAACAAACTCAATTGCCTGGGCAACTCTCTGATAATCCTTATTACGTGGATAGGCATCAATCGTTGATGACGCAGGCATGGGCAGTTCACTGGTCATATTCCCCCCGATAAATAAAATTAGCTGGATACATGATATGCGTTGACCATATCTGGCACCACCCGATTTCTACCAAAGGGAATAAAGGAGGGATAAAGGAGGGATAAATACAAAATAAAAAGACAAAAACACCAACACCAGCTTATCGAAATAAGCTGGTCGGCTCATGTGGCTTAACTATACAGCCTGCTTCATCATCACCATGTTTTTCATGGGTGCGCTGATGCTAAACTCACGGCTCAAATAATCCCGAACGTGATCAGAGCAGTTTATATAGAAAAGCATAAAGTCCCTTTTGGTTTCAATATCATGGGAAGAGGACGAAAAAAGCAGTAGCTCGATGACATCCTTCTCGTTGGTAAGCCGAAACTTTTGGGAATACTTAGTTCTTGCCCTGGAAGCCAAACGCTTCAGGTAATAAATGCTTGTTTGATTAAAAATCAACATGTATGAGCCTCCCGTAAACATATCGTTTTTATTATTATCAATGTACTGCATACTGAGTGAAGTCAGTCTGCCTTGCTGAAACACCGGTTTCCAGAATTAGACAAACCAAACATGACAACCCATTACTTAATTATTTAGTTCATAAGCGCCATTACCACAAGGAAGCAGCACCTTTATTTGCTAATTTTCCTATAAATAACCTTACGCTAGACATATACTCCGCGTTGCCTAACGACTACCTACATATTCTTTACGACAGAATCGTTAGTCTGGATCACTGAACTACCGGATTCGGCACCAGCAAAGAACTCGCTTTACCCTGCTATTCTGCCGCTAAAATCAAAAAAATTGTCCTCTCACGCATAAAACACGCCAATCAATCTGCTCAATTTATGACCACAGTCATTTACTTTTACTATAGATTTAAGCACACTGAAACTGTGCGGATGCATTGACAAAACATAATAACAAGGAGGAAATATGCATACTCGATCTACAACCAACACTCATGAAACATTGGGTAGTATGAGTGACGAAGAAGTTCTTTTACTGAATGAACTTGCCTTGCGAATGGGCTATCTGGATGAGGGGGTAATCTGTTTGCCAGACATAATGAAATCAATAGAATCCGAGATTCTTGAGAGGTCATTAGGTCAGAGTCGTCGATCTGATATCATTCAGGTTAAAGCGGCTTAACTTCGACAACCAATTAAGTACTTACCCATCCATAGAATTACAATTCTATGCATACCCAAAAACGCTACCTCCTGCAGGTAGCGTTTTCTATTTGTAGCGGGGAAACTTTCGCGCTATACAGCGACGCCAAATAGCCATCGCCCCCATTGTTCGTTTAGTGTTCTATCTATAGAACGCTAAGATCGCCTTTACCAACGCATCATTGGCAATGGGTTGAAAGGATGTTGAGCCGCATTCACCACCGCCAGTTTTACCAGCAACAAATGAAAGCCTGCATCCGGGAATGCTTTCTGGATGGCTTGTACTTTCTTTTTGGGCAGCCCATAGCGCAGGCGACCAAAGCTTACATCACACCAATCTGCCTGCCGAAACACGTTCACCAACGACAACTTACCTCCGGCAACGGGTCTGACACGATGGTGATTCATCACCATATCATTAACCAACTGCTGCTTTTCTTCGAGCACATCAGCCGGGTACTTCGCCGCAGATTTAAGATAGCTCTGTGCTCGAATTGATGAGGGCTCAAGATAGTCAAATGTTTTATCCAGCCAGATACCGACATCATGATAAGCGGCTGCAATAGCTACCAGATCGAGGTCTTCATGTGATAAACCGGGGAGTTTTTCGTTTACATAATTAAGAAGACGATACGTATGATTTCGATATGCCTGCCAGTCCGAGCCAATTTTGTCTCGCCATAAGGTCAACAGTTTATCGAGTTCAGCGTGCTGCAATATCATATTTACTCCCCGTGTCCATTTGGGCAGATGAAGGTTTTATCTTTGCCTGCCCAAGGTGATTAACTGTCGACGATCAATCACCTTCTTCCATCATTTGCGCTTGCAGCTTTTCCATATAAGGCTTCACCGCAGCAACATCTGCAGGGTTAACATCTTTGATTTCATCGGCAATGGATGTGGTCTGCTGCATCATCTGCTGCATGGCTTGCTTCTGCTCCTCGGGGATATTCGGGTCTTTCATCATCGACTCCACTTGCGCATTCATTTGCGCCTGATAGTCTTTCATGCCGCTCATCGCCTCTGCCATCATGGCTTTAGAAACTCTTACCATTATGCCCGCCCACTCTTCGGGTGAAGAAAACCCATGCTTCTCGACAATATCTTCGATTTCGTCATAAGCTTTGGCTTCGCGCATTTCACGCATGATTTTATCTACACTCAGATCAAAGCCATCGTCACTGTCATCATCAGATTTAAAACGATGCTCGTTTTTCTCTGACCATTTCTGAATCTCTTCCATCGAAGACATGAACTTTTCAATTTGTGCGCCTGTTAATGGCTTCTCTGCATAAGCTGAAAGACTAAAAAGCAAAGCTATAGCAATAACAATTCGACCTAAATAAACCATCTTGGTATTCCTTTTTGATATAAAAAATAAGTGATACAGTGCTACTTCTTTCTATTTTTCAAACAGTTCCCTAAACCAATTGATGCACTCCTGAGCTTTAAGAAATAACTCGTGGAGACAAAAACACTTTCGCTGTGATGGATTAACGGTCTATCGGCTAAGGACAATTCATTCTAAAACACCATGGTAAGGTTAGCTATACTGAATAAGCAGAGCAAGTTAACAGGTCTTTCATTTTTGTTCTCTGCTGAGAAGATACCCATACTTGCAAAGTGCCGAAGGATCGGCACTGCTTTTTCTTTCCTCTTCTTTGCCTTCCCTTTATAAAAATTTACTCACTCCTTAGAGCGATTTATCAGCCAAATAAGAAGGTCTGTTGACCAATGGACTTTTCAACACTAATATACTGTACATATATACAGTATTATTTTCTGGTGTATTTTATGTCTGACCTGCTTTCTGGCCTTTTAAACTCAGCACAGCTTTGGCGAGCTTCCGAGAACACAAACTATCACTGCCCAACACAAAACACCGGTATAAAAGAACTTAACCAGTTACTACCGGGCAGTGGCTGGCCGTTAGGTAATGTCACAGAAATGCTTTGCGATACGCCAGGGATTGGTGAGATTCGCCTACTGGCACCACTACTACAAGAACTGTCAAAGCAGGATAAATGGATGCTATGGGTATCTCCCCCTTTTCTGCCTTATCCTTCAGGACTTGAGTCACAGGGCATTAACCACCAGAAAGTTCTGCTAGCAAGAAACCTGAACACCCCAGAAAAGCTGTGGGCAGCAGAACAGGGACTGCGCAGCGGTCAATGTAGCGTCGTATTGCTCTGGGCAGATCGCATCACCAACACACAAGTGAGACGTCTGCAAACAGCCTGTGTCGATAGCAGCGCACATTGCTTTATCTTTCGCCAGGCGCGTGCGGCAAACGAGCACTCCTCTGCTCCGTTGCGATTAGGGCTATCCGCCGTTGCAAAGGCATCTGCAACAAGCACACTACAGTTAAGCATTATTAAGTGCCGGGGTCGCTGGCCACACAACCACCCCGTCATACTCAATATTCCAGCCATTTTCACAAAAGCCCGCTTATCGACTTTTGCAGAGCTAACCACTACACAAACCAGCACACAAACCAGCACACAAACCGCTATTTCATCGGCAAAGTGAGATCATCATGCTGTGGCTATACATTGACTTGCCAACGCTCCCTGTCGATCTCTGCGAGCGTTCTGCTGGCCCGACCGAGGCTATAGTGATTACCAATACAGCAGGAAAAATCATACTGGCAAACGCTACTGCCCAGGCGGCAGGAATACGTCCGTCACAGTCCATAAGCACAGCCAGTTGCCTGCATGAGAAACTGCTGATTAAACGCAAAAACGAGCTTAACCTGCACTCCTGTTTGCAAGATATTGCCCACTGGGTTTATCAATATTGCGCCAACATCGCCCTATATCCGCCAGATGGACTACTTATCGAAATTGAAAGCATGCTGCGCATGCACGGTGATGTCAGTACGCTTTATCATAAACTGCAGCGGGGCCTGACAGAGCAGGGTTTTCATCCTCGGCTTTCTGTTGGTCTTTCGCCGCTGTCGGCACGGGCGCTGTCACAATCAAACAGCGCACTATGCACGGACAACCAACAGACCATCAAACAAGCGCTGCTGCAGCTCTCTCTGGCCCATTGTGGCTTTCTTCCGAGCATTACCGAAAAGCTACACAGAATGGGGTTTAACACACTTCACCAGATACTTGCCATTCCTCGTGTAGAGCTGGCACAAAGGTTAGGACATGAACTTTGCACTTACCTGTGCCGGTTAACAGGAGAGTCTCCCGACCCGCAAGACTTTTACACCCCGGCAACCGGATTCGAAAGAAACGTCGATTTGCTGGCAGAAATAGATAACAACACGGGGCTGCTTTTCCCCCTCAACAGACTACTGCTCGACCTGGAAATATTTCTTCGCCACAGTCAACAAAGTATCGACAGCATGACACTTCAGTTGCACCACCGAGACAGTTGCTTCAGTGAAATTTATATCGGTATTTCTGCCAGCACCACGCAAACAAAAGAAATACTGACCCTGTGCTCACTAAAACTGGAGAGTTACCAATTACCGGCCCCGGTAACGTCAATAACGCTCATTGCTAACCATTTGCAACCATATCAAAAACAACAGACAGATCTTTTCCAGAAAGCTGGCAACCCTGCAGAGAAGCAACAATTACTCAATCGTTTTTACGCAAAACTAAGCGAAGAGAAAGTGGTTACGTTGCGTATTGAAGAAGATCACCGGCCCGAGAAGTCCTACCAAATTGAAACACAGACCAATAAGGATAGGCCTGGCGATAAAAAGCAGATACACCCCAGCGACCACAATAATAAGCTGACCCGTCCAACATGGATATTACAAGCACCCTACCCCTTACATGGCACAGCCGTTACCCTGATTAGTGACGCCGAGAGAATCAGTGCAGGATGGTGGGATCAAAGCATCAACCGCGACTACTATATTGCACGTTTCCCCAACGGCGCGTTGGGTTGGATTTTTCGCAGCAATGAAGGAAATTGGTTTTTACATGGATGGTTTGGCTAGGGCGGCGGTCACCATGAAACCTCAACACCCCTTGGCACCCTATGCCGAACTGCACTGCCTTTCAAATTTTACTTTCTTAAAAGGTGCCTCACACCCGGAAGAACTGGTAAAGCGTGCGGCTGAGCTTGGCTATCACAGCCTGGCAATCACGGATGAGTGTACGCTTGCCGGCATCGTCAGAGCGCATGTTGCCACGCGAGAACACCCAGTCAAGCTGATAGTGGGTTGTGAGATTACGCTAACCGAGCAACCGGCAAAGCTGATTTTACTGGCCCCCAGCCGCGAAGCTTATGCTGAACTATGCGACCTGATAACGCTGGGACGAAGGCGGGCCAGCAAAGGCTCTTATACATTGTATTTACAAGATGTTATTCGCTTGCTAAAAAGCTGCCTGGTACTGTGGTCCCTGCCTTATACGATTGATTTTTTTCAGCACCACCATCAGCCTGCAGATACCCAGCAGCGATTACCCAAGCCTCAACAGTATGCATCTATTGCCGACCTGTGTTGCACACTCAAAGCCGGTTTGAACGGCAGGCTATGGATTGCTGTTGCTGACAATTTAACCGGCGACACAACACGTTTACAGAATATTGCCAGACAACTTTCTGTCAATACAGGTGTGCCCATCGTTGCAACTGGCCACGCGCTCATGCATACCGCCAGGCGCAAACCGCTACAAGACACGTTAACGGCTATTAAACATGGCACGGCTTTGCACAGGTGTGGTTATCTGCTGCAAAGTAATCACGAGAACTATCTACGGCCCTACCAGAAGCTACAACGTCTATTTCCTGAAGCATGGCTGCAAGAGTCTTTAGTTATTGCCGAAAAGTGCCACTTTTCGCTTGATAGCTTACGCTACGAATATCCCCAGGAGCTTGTTCCAAAAGGTACGACGGCGACCTCACATCTACGACAGCTGGTATTTGCGGGGGTTGCCATACGCTATCCCGATGGACTACCCGATGATATCCGACAAATCATTGAGAAAGAGCTGACACTTATTGCAGAACTTGCTTACGAGCACTATTTTCTCACGGTTTATGACATTGTTCGCTTTGCTCGCAGCCAGAATATTTTATGCCAGGGAAGAGGCTCGGCGGCTAACTCGGTGGTCTGCTATTGCCTTATGATCACAGAGGTTAATCCAGCCAAAATCACCTTACTGTTTGAACGTTTTATATCCAAAGAACGTAATGAGCCACCAGACATAGATGTTGATTTTGAACATGAACGGCGTGAAGAAGTTATTCAGTATATCTACCAAACCTATGGCCGATCACGGGCAGCACTGGCGGCAACCGTTATTACCTACCGAGGGAAAAGCGCTATCCGGGAAGTAGGCAAAGCGCTGGATATTGACCCTTCTTTTCTGGAATTGCTGATCAGTAACATTGATTGGCGTGACAAAGAACAGCATTGGCTAGAGCAGATTCGCCACTACATGAACACCCATGCTCTGGCAACGGCTCAACCGGAAAATGTTGCCACGCCGCACACGGCATTGCTATTCGTTACACTGGTCAATGAATTAACAGGTTTTCCTCGCCATCTCTCACAACATGTCGGCGGCTTTGTTATATCCGCAGGTAAGATGAGCCAGCTTGTGCCCATCGAAAATGCCAGCATGCCAGGCAGAACCGTTATTCAATGGGATAAAGATGATCTGGAAGCCCTTGGCCTTTTAAAAATCGACATTTTGGCACTGGGCATGCTAAGTGCGATACGAAAAACGCTGGATATGGTGCGTCAATTTCAACGAGGCTCGGGACGAGTAGAAGATATTCCCAGAGAAGACCCGGGGGTTTACGCGATGCTACAGCAAGGGGATAGCGTTGGTGTCTTTCAGGTTGAGTCCCGCGCCCAAACCAACATGCTGCCTCGGCTAAAGCCACAGAACTACTATGACCTGGTCATACAGGTGGCAATCGTCCGGCCGGGCCCGATTCAGGGTGATATGGTGCACCCTTACCTGCGGCGCCGTCAGGGAAAGGAGAAAGCCGAATACCCTAACGAGGCTATTAAAGCAGTTTTGGAGCGAACCCTTGGAGTGCCTATTTTTCAGGAGCAAGTCATTAAACTAGCCATGGTCGCAGCGGGATTTTCTGCCGGCGAAGCAGATCAATTACGACGCGCGATGGCAAGTTGGAAACGGCATGGAAAGCTGGCGCTATTTCAGAAGAAACTGATTAGCGGCATGGTCGAACGCGGTCATGATGCCGAGTTTGCCGAGCGTATCTGCCGACAGATTAGCGGCTTTGGCGAGTATGGTTTTCCCGAGTCCCATGCGGCCAGCTTTGCATTGCTAGTATATATTTCCGCGTGGCTTAAATGTTACGAGCCTGCCGCTTTTTGCTGTGGACTACTCAACAGTCAGCCAATGGGGTTCTATTCGCCTTCGCAACTTATTCAGGATGCGCAAAGGCATAACGTTGTTATTTTACCTCTCGATATTAATCACAGCGACTGGGACCACCAGCTTGAAAAGCACGTGGATAGCGGCGGCAACACCTCTCTGGCCATTAGGCTTGGGCTTCGCATTGTCAGACGTATACGCCGCCAGGCCATAGACAACCTGCTACAGCATCGCCCAAAAAACGGTTACCGGAGCCTGGAGCAACTAAGCAACGACAGCGACTTATATAGCACTGATCTGGAGATTCTGGCCAGTGCCGGAGCATTAAGAAGCCTTGCAAAAAATCGTTATCGGGCGCGCTGGGACATACTGGCAATGGAGCCTTTACTACCTGTTTTTTCACAAGCAGAAATCACCCAGGACAGCGTAACAGATATCTCAAACGACTCAGCAGAAGTATTCCTTAGCCCCCCATCTGAAGCCGACAACCTCATCGAAGACTTGCAAAGCCTTGGCCTTTCCCTCGAAAGGCACCCTTTAGCCATGCTGCGCACCCACCCTAAGATAAGACGCTGCCAAAGTGCTCTGTCTTTACTGCAACTATCACATGGCACACTGGTAAGCGTCGCCGGACTGGTCGTTGGCAGACAGCGCCCTGGTACCGCAACAGGTGTCACATTTGTTACCCTGGAAGATGAAACCGGCAATATCAATGTTGTCGTATGGTTAAAAACTGCACGCGCCCAAAGACAAGCCCTGTTAACTTCCAGAGCATTAATCGTTACAGGGATTATGGAGCGCTCACAAGACATCATCCATATCATTGCCGGTCGGTTGACTGACATCACCAATTTATTGACTCATTTAGCCCGTATACAACCTGACGGCCAAGGGGCTACAATCCCCAAAAACTCAAGAGACTTTCATTGATGCCCTTTAAAACGCATCAAGTATGGGATCAGGAATCAACCATTCCACCAATATCACATGCACGCCACCGGAACACATTCTATGAAACTTAATTCAGCTATCGCCTCTTCCATGTTGCTACTTACCCTGACTGCATGCAGTGGTGTCAAACCACAGGGATTGGGCCTCACTAATGGCAACCTGGCAGTTTGCCCAGACTCACCAAACTGCGTTAACAGTCTGGCTACCGATGACGTTCACGCCATCGCACCAATGGCTTTGGTTGGCACCCCGTCGTCAGCAGAAGTTATTGAAAAAATCAAACAAGCCCTTACTGAGCTTCCACGACTGACCATTATTGAACAAACCGATGTTTATCTTTATGCAGAAGCACAAACTAAAATCATGCGTTTTGTTGATGATGTCGAGTTTGTCGTCAACACTGATCAAGGTCTCATCCATGTCCGCTCCGCGTCACGCAAAGGCTATAAGGACTTCGACGTTAATCGTGAGCGCATAGAAACTGTACGTAACCTGTTACTAAAACAGGGCACCATCTCGCGTTAACAAACACGTTCATGGTCGAGGTGCTATCAGGTATCTCGACCATAAAATCTATATATTCCGCCCCGCACTTTTTGATACAGCCTGAAAGTACAACGCTCAATCTTTTATACCCAGGCCATTATTTTATCTAGCAGTTCATCTATTTGTACGGGTTTGGCAAGAAAGTCATTCATACCAGAGGCGATGCATCGCTCTTTATCCTGGGGCAACGAATTTGCGGTTAGTGCAATGATTGGCAGTGCACTATAACCCAGCTGGTGCCGGATGATATAAGTTGCCTCACAACCATCCATTACAGGCATCTGAACATCCATCAGAATCACATCGAAATCTTCTTCCTGACAACGATCTACTGCCTCTTTTCCATTCACCGCAGTAACCACACTTAACCCAACTTCGTTGAGCATTTCTTCTACGATAAAACGATTAATCTCGATATCTTCAACTAATAGTAATTTCTTATTGGTCAACTTATCGCGAAAGCTAGAAAACTGAAGGTCCGTATCTAACGTGTTTTGCTGTGCAGCCGCCAGGCTAAGAGGTACTTTAAAGAAAAATCTTGATCCTTTACCTTCCTGGCTTTGTACTTCAATTTTACTATTCATTAGCACAGCGATTTTTGAAGCCAGTGCCAGCCCTAACCCCATCCCCTGAAAGATGCGTGTCGAAGACATATCCCGCTGGGAAAATGGCTGAAACATCTGTTGCAGAAACTCGTCACTAATACCGATGCCTGTATCTTCAACGCTGAACAGCACCACCGCAGTATGATTGTGCGAATTCTCCTGTAGCAGCTCACACCCAAGCGAGACTTTACCTGTCTGGGTGAATTTAAGTGCATTAGAAGCCAGGTTTAAGACGATTTGTTTTAGCCGGCCAAAATCACCTTGTACCCAAACTGGCAACAGTGGGTCAGATTTAACCTCTAACTCAACGCCCTTATCAATAAAGCGCTGCCTGAAAACCTGATGAACATCCGACAACACCGCTTTTAAAGAAAATACTTCTGAGCGTAGAGTGAGTTTATTTGCTTCAATTTGAGAAAAATCGGCGACCTCATCAAATAACGCATTTAACGTCATACCTGCGTTATTAATTGAAACAAGATAATTTGTCAGCTGCTCAATACTTTTGCTTTTAACATTGAGTGAACTTAAACCAAGAATGGTATTAAGCGGAGTCCTGATTTCGTGGCTCATGGTAGCCAAAAACAGGCTTTTTGCCTTATTGGCTTTATCCGCAGCGTCTTTTTGAAGATTAAGCTCCTCTGTGCGGGTTCTTACCTTTTTCTCTAACGAGACATTGATATCATTCAGACTCTTCTGAACCTGCTCCCGGGTTCGACTGTTTTCATTAAGCTCGCCAATCAACAGGTTTAATTTTTCGTACATTTGCTTGAACTCACCCTGATAGAGGCAGTCATAGGCCACTAATTCGTTGTTTTCTTCTTTAGGGTGAATGCGGTTAAGTGACTCGGTCAATTTCTCTACAGGCCTGGTCAACCGCTTGTAAAAAATAAAAAAAAGCAGTAACGCCAGCAAAAGGTTTTTCACAATACCTGAAATCAACACCACGCCAGAACGCTTTATGAAACTGACACTTTCTTCATAAGGGTCATAGGTAATCCTTAAATACCCCAACACACGGACCAAACTGTTTTCAGTGAGTGTCAGAGAAACAGTCTCGATTGTTCGCTCACCAAATAGAATCGTTGTAATCCATCGATAGCGCTGATCAACCATTGGCCTGGTTTTCTCTGCTAGCACGTTGCCATTTTCGACTTCAATACTGACATGCAACAAACCAACGTTGGTATAGAGCCCTTCAACGATGCTTTTTGCCAACTCTTCATCCAGATTCCATACTGCCTCGGCGGCAGGATTAACACTCGTTTCTTTCAAGGCCATAAAAGTGCTTCGCAGGCGCTGATTTTGATTTTGATAATCAATAAATATCTGCACACTACTGACAACAACGCCCAATAGAAACGCCGTGACCACAACCAACTTGGCATGCTTATAGGCTATTCTTTCTCTAAATTTCAACGCCATAAAATTACTGGTATCAACAGTTTTCAATAACGACTGCTTGTACAGACCAAGCCTGGAAAAAAGCAATAAAACTTGACTACAAGTGTAGCCGCTACTTATGTTTTAGCTTGTAATTTGGTAAAAAGTTATCAGCAAACGAAGACAGATGCCGGCGCATCAATACCATCACAGGGTTACCGTATTTCAGGAAGGAGGAGCCATGCCAGATCAGCATAGAATGATCAAAGCCATTATCAGGGGTAAGGTGCAGGGAGTGTGGTTTCGCCGCTCAACCCAGGAAAAAGCAATTTCACTGAATCTTAGCGGCTGGGTAAGGAACCTTACTAACGGTGACGTCGAAGTTGTCGCCTGGGGCGATAACGCATCGATAGATGCACTTGAGCAATGGTTAGGGTGTGGTCCAGAGCAAGCAAGAGTAGACTCTGTGGCCATAGACAACCCTTCCCAATCTATACCCACAACCGCAACGCCTTTCGAGATTAGATAGCTAGCTGGCTGCAAAAAAGACCTTGTATCGTGCTATCAACAACGTCTCCTTAAGATCAAAAATACCAATTAAGCACTAACTGCATGTAATCTTCTTTATCCAGCAGACCCATTTTATTATTAGGGTCCGGGGAAGCCAGCGTCTGCAGGATTTGCTGAGGGTCGCCCTTAATTTCATCCGCCATATAAAACCCCATATTAAAGTCCAGAGTCACATTGGGGGCTAATCGCCGCTGTGCCTCTAGCTGAACGAGTGTTTCATCTGTTTCCGGGTCCCATACTACTCCAAGAAGTGCGCTGGATGATTGTGTGTCATTCGCAGTCCATCGCCAGCCCACAAAAATATCGCGATCAAAGATAGTTGGTGCATCATCCCCTCTTTCATCCCATAGATATTCCATCAACCAACCTAAATCAGAATCCCCACCAAAAATGCCAACCTGAGTGTACTCAAACCCTGTTGTTACGGCGGCATAACGGTCACCCTGCCCGCCACGGGATATGCCCTCAAACTTTAACAACCATGCATCATAAATGTACTGAAGTTCGAGACCGGTCTGATCAATAATATTGTAAAGCGGCAAAGATTTCGGGTTGGCAAAATCACCGTTAAATATCAGCAATGGCTGCCGCGTCGTTCCCCAAAACCACGAAAGCGCATACTCGAGATCGCCAGCGTAGCCGTAAAATCTTGTGGAAAAGTCGGTATGCCACTCTTCCTGGCTGGACTCGTACACAGGATTATCAATATCAACGGGCAAAGGGTAACCAAAGCGCCCATCTTCGCCAGGGAAAGTCCGTTCGCGAAAATACGGTAAAACAAAAAGATCCCACGTGCCCCAATCCATCTCAAAGCCAAGTTTAAGCATTGGCTGGCCTAACTTCTCTTCGCCGTCGGGCTGCTCTACCAGGTCAGTCTGGTTAATAATATCTACCAGGTGCTGGGACTCCGTTACCCCCCAAAACACCTTGCCAATCCCAACTTTGCTTTCCCAACCACTGCCAACATGCGTCCACAGCATCTCCCGAATGTCTGCATGCGTACGTTGGTCATCATGCTGATCGATCCGGCCAAATAAGGTGATTTCAAACAAATCATCACCTGATTCCGTCAAGTAATCAATTTCGGGCTGCAACCATATCGACAGGTTCTCTTTTGGCTGCCCGGCTGAGCCCTCTTGGAAGAAGTACCGCCCTTCCAGACCAACTTCACCTTTAATGAGACTTACCAAAGAAACTTCGCTTTCATCAATTTCGATGGGTTCTTCTGTTTCGGCAACAACCGCCTCTTCAACTTTAGCAGGTACAACAACCGGACGGGTTTTCGCTTTCTCGCGCTGCGCAATAAGCTCGGCACTGGTCGGCACCACTCCTGCTAAAAAGTCCGATGGCTTCCCAACAATAATTGCACCCGGCGCTGGAACACCTCGCACAGCCCAATAAGATACCGGCAAATCCAATCGACGCAATTCTTCTTTGGTGAGCGTTATCAGTGTACTTGGGCCAGAGGAATCAAAGCGAATAGTCTCCGGGGCGTCAGCAGATGACACCAGCCAACCATCGGGGTGATCCAGCCTTACCTTACTGCGATCGGCACCCGGTATGACAATCGCAACATTACCTTCAGCCCCGGTAATTGCAACACTTGCATTGCTGGCAACTTCGACAGACGTATTTAATTTACTTCCCACAAACTGCAAAGCCGCCAGCGCTGGATAGGGATTGCCTTTAAGCGATAAATACTGGCCGCCCGTACGCCCCGCCAATTGCCGGTAGAACAATTCACCATCATTGCCTATTTCAATAATATTAACGCGAATGCGACTGTCAGCGAGCATTGGTGCCATCGACTTAACGATGTAGTCTTCAATCAATGCATCTTTAATACTGCTACGGCTGAATACCGGCCCTTCGGTAAGAATGAAAACATCACTGACACCACTGGTTGATGCTTTGTTAGAAAAAGCTACCGCCTCTAAAGCAGCGCGCAGATTTCGTACTCTGGCATCTGCCCCAAGGTAACTATTGTCTGCTAATACAGCCTGTCTTTTGGCCTCGTTTATTCGGCCAAAACTGACGGTAGCGTCTGCACCTTCCCCAAACGTCCACACACCGAAAAAGTCGCCATTTTCCAGCATAAAATTGGCTGTGACGTCGGGCAGAATTTTCCGCAATGCCAACGCATCTGTCGCCTGTAAAGATGCAGAGGTATCTATTAAAAAGCGTACATCCCTTGACTGACTGTCTGCAGAGCCTTGCGCTACGCTTATGCCCGAAAACAAGCCGATGCAGAGCGAAAAAAGCACAGCCACGAACCAGCGTTGCCTCGCAATGCGACTCAACAACCCACCGAATAATGTATTGATCTCGTAGATATTTGTCATAACATTCCCGACTTTAGTCAGATGCATAAATTATATTAAACAGGGTATGGCGGGGCTTACCGGTAAACGCCAACTTCGCAACTGAGAATGCCGATACGCCCAGTATTTTTCAATGACTCTAATAAAAATAATAGCTTAGGTTCATTTTTTTAGCCGAATTATCTCATATTCTATTTACAGGCAAGACGCCACTGTATATATTTACTGTACTGTACATCCATTCAGCGATACATACATTTGGAACTTGAGCCTCATCCGCTTGAGCAATTTCGATATTGTGCGCATGGTCATAAGCCGCCATGCCTGATAAACACTTCGACTTAAAATATACCAGAGATAAAGGGGCCGTCCATGGTAAAGCTGACAAAAAGACAAGCCGAGATACTTGCGCTAATCAAACGTAGCCTGGATGACACCGGTTACCCCCCTACACGAGCAGAAATTGCCAAAGAATTAGGTTTTAAGTCAGCCAATGCCGCAGAAGAACACTTAAAAGCCCTTGCCAGAAAAGGCGCGATTGAAATGGTGCCTGGCGCCAGCCGAGGAATCCGCATTCCTGCAGAAGACAATCCAGGCATTCCGATTGTTGGTCAGGTTGCAGCGGGGTCTCCAATTTTAGCGACAGAACACATTGAAGATTATTGCGAACTGAAGCCGGAGTTCTTTTCTCCTGCAGCCGACTATTTCTTACGGGTTAAAGGCATGAGCATGAAAGATGTCGGCATAATGGACGGCGACCTTTTGGCAGTGCACCGTACAGAAGTCGTTAGGAATGGGCAAATAGTCGTCGCAAGAATAGACGAAGAAGTGACCGTTAAGCGGTTTCAAAAAAATGGAACGGTTGTGACATTATTTGCCGAGAATGAAGAGTTCGCGCCCATTGTCGTCAATTTGAAAGAACAGCCGTTTTCAATAGAAGGCTTAGGCGTTGGCGTCATCAGACGTTGAACGCAAATAGAAAATAAGCCCAGGAAAATCTTTAAATAAACGAGGCTGACCACTGAGCATCAATTTTGCCAGCGGTCAAACCCACGTTTTGCGTCTTAGTGAATTGTCTTGATAATTTCTTCGCTTTCAGCTGGTGCCCCATCCTTAGACAGCACGCCAACAGCCTGAATACCGGCATTAATCATTGCCCTGGCCACAGTGACATTATTTTCCTGTAAAAAGTCTTTTGCTTCTTTCGAAAAGGAAATAGTAAGGAGAGTTTCACCATCTTCGTCAATACGTTGAAGAGTAAAATCACCGTTTGGTAACTCAATGATTTCTAGAAAAGAGGCGGACATAGTAGTCTCCATTAATGATTCAGGTGCAGTACAAAGTAACTGGGTATCAGCTACCACTCCACAGCGCTGGCACGAATATCTTTGGTATAAGATTTTAAGCCTTTAACAACCGAAGCCAATAAGTCTGGCGTCAACTCCGCGGCATTCCAACGACGTTCTGCAGGGGTAATAAACATAGGGTCTGCAGGCACACTTGTAGCAATTATTGCATTGGTATAATGCTTTTTTTCTTGCTCGGCGTAATTGATATCGGTTATGTCAGTAACTTGCGGATCTGAATAAATGACTCTCGCAACCGGAGAATCATAAGTATGCTTTAAACTGAGTAAAATAAACAGCCAGCTATTTGTCTGCGCTGCCAGCTCTTTTAACCGCACCACGTCAGCACAATCATCACCAAGAAGTTGCGCTAACGATACAAGCGATTTCACCGCCACACGCTTTTGGTTCGCCTCTGCCACTTCACAAAGCAGGCCTTCGAACGCACTGTATATAAAACTGAAGGCTGCCCAAAAGCACGAAATATTGCGTGCGCGAGCCTGAAAATCATCGCCAGCAGCATCGCTCGCTATTCGTTCAGCGCTGACAGCCGGACAAGCAGTTGCGATGAGTTCTAACTGCATTGTTGCGAGGTAAAGCTTTTCATTACCGTACCGTTGCCAGGACGCACTTTCTTTATCTGATGACATATCTTGATCACAATTTTGCATTGATAGGACAGCAGAGGTCATTCTACCAGAGTCCTTTGCAACAAACGACCGCTCGCAAAGCGTTCACTTGCTGTACCTCGCGATTATTTATAAACAAAGACAACTCCCGGCACATTAAGCACATCAACTGCAGCCCGTAGCTAACTGAAAATTCAACGAAAGAAAGCAAAACTAAAAAAAACGACTATTCTTATTCTAATATTCGCGTAATCGCGCGCGAGCAATTTTATCCACATAAATAATTGTGTACTGATAGCTTTCTCAGGAGCAAAAAATTGAAATCAATGCTTTTTAGAACTCTCCTCGCCGCATCCGTTGCCATAACTGCGACGTCTACTTACGCTAAAGTTAGTCCCGACCAGGCGAACAGGATGGGAACAGACCTCACTCCTCTAGGTGCCCAGACAATTGGCAATGCCGACGGCACCATACCATCCTGGACAGGGGGGATTACCGAGCCACCCGCTGGATATGAGCAAGGAAAGAACCACATAGACCCATTTAGCGATGACAAAATCCTGCTAACCATCACAAACGAAAATGTAGGCACCTATAAGAAAAATCTGACCGAAGGGCAGCTTGCGCTACTTAAACAGTATGCACCAGGCTTTAAGATGAATGTGTACCCCAGTCGCCGCAGCGCCTCTTACCCCGACTGGATATATACAAAACTCAAAGAAAATGCCTTAAACGCAGAGCTTCTAGAAAACGGCAATGGCGTGAGAGGTACTATTGCGACAAGCCCATTTCCAATTCCCACGCTCGGCATTGAAGCAATATGGAACCATATACTTCGCTTTCGTGGAGAACTGGCAGAATTTCGCGCAGCTTTTGTTACCCCGACCAAAGAAGGAAGTTATACGCCCATCCTCACAGAGTATGCTTATTACTTCGCATACAGCCAACCTGGGGCAACTCTCGAGGACATAGACAACAAAATCTTTTACTTGCGAACAAAAGTACTGGCCCCTTCCAAACTTGCCGGCACACTTAATCTCATACACGAAACACTGGATCAGGTACGAAGTCCTAGAAAGGCATGGCGCTATGAATCTGGCACCAGAAGGCTTCGCAGAACACCCAACCTCGCCTACAGTGAAGACTTTCCAAACAGCTCAGGATTAAGAACCATCGACCAAACGGATATGTACAACGGCGCACCTAACCAATACGAGTGGGAGCTAAAAGGAAAGCGAGAAGTTTATACCCCTTACAACTCGTACAAGCTGCACAGCGATAAGTTAAAGATTGAAAACATCATACGCCCCAAACATATCAACCAGGACTTGGCGCGCTACGAATTACATCGCGTTTGGGTTGTCGAAGGAAATCTGCGTGATGGCATAGAGCATAAGTACCATAAACGTCGTCTCTACTTCGATGAGGATAGCTGGCAGATTGTTCTCTCCGAGGAATACGATAGCAAGAATACGTTATGGCGCGTCTCCGAAGCACACACCATCAACTACTATGACGTACCGGTGCTCTGGACAACCTTTGACGTTACCTACGATTTAAAAGATGAACGTTATTTCGCCGACGGCCTGGATAACGAGGAAGGCACCATAAACTTCCATCCAAACCTTAACGCTAATGACTTTTCCCCCAGTGCGGCGCGGCGCGAAACCAAACGATAGAGTTACCAAGTCAGCATCTCGCCCTGTTTACTGGGGCGAGTTGCTTGTTTTACGCCATTTTTTTACCTGTTAATCCCCCTTTTTACCGACAGTTTAACGTCGTACAAACTTGCTGCCGCGAAGAATATGAACTTTACTGTAGTGGTAACAATCCATGAAAACACTCTAACCGTTGGTACCAAGAATAATCATGGCAACCCCAGTTCTCATATGTGACGATTCAAGTGTAGCTCGCAAGCAGATGGCGCGATCATTGCCCGCCAACTGGGATGTTGAGATTTCTTTCGCGAACAACGGCCAGGAAGGTGTCGATGCCCTAAAAGAAGGTAAAGGCGATATCCTGTTTCTGGACCTAAACATGCCTGTAATGGATGGCTATGAAGTACTTGAGGCGATATGCAAACAAGACTTGCCCACCATGGTTATTGTGGTCTCCGGGGACATTCAACCTGAAGCCAATCAGCGAGTTAAAAAGCTAGGGGCGATCGAGTTTATAAAGAAGCCGGTAGATCCCGAGCAAGTTAAGAAAATTTTATCTGACTACGGCATGTATACCGAGGCGACGGAACAAGCCGCAACAGCAACGCCAGTACCCGCCGCCACCCACCGTACACTTTCTGATGAAGTCTTATCTAAATCCGGCACGATCAACTTTATTGATTGTATCCAGGAAATGTCAAACGTTGCGATGGGGCAAGCGGCAGATTTACTTGCCAGATTATTAGATGTGTTCGTGGTATTGCCTATCCCGAAAGTGAACTTTCTGGAAGCCAGCGAGCTGCAAATGGCACTATCATTTGCCGAACAAGAAAGCACTTACTCTGCCGTCTGCCAGGGGTTTATCGGGTCAGGCATTGCCGGCGAGGCTCTGGTTATTTTCAGTGACTCGAGCTTTAACGATATGGCCAAACTGGTCAAATACAAAGGCGAAATAAACGCTAATGTCGAGCTGGAATTACTAATGGATATCGCCAGCATTCTGGTTGGTGCATGCACCAACAGTATCGCTTCGCAAATGGATATCTCTTTCAGCCTCGGACACCCTATTGTGCTAGGACAACATGTCAATGTTGGCGAACTTATAAAAGCCAATGCCAAGCGCTGGAAAAAAACACTGACCATCGAAATTACCTACCAGGTGGAGAATTACGACATCACCTGCGACTTGCTGTTACTGCTTACGGAAGACTCAATGGATATGCTGAAAAAGCGGCTAGCCTTCCTGATGAACTGAATCCAGGCATAGTTATCGCCTGCAACCAACGTTAAACCGGATAAATAGAATCGACCAACATGGCTAACACTAATTTCGATATCACTGAATTTCATTGGCTCATGGATATGCTTCAGACCATTGATGTAGGGTTGGTCGTGCTTGATCGCAACTATGCCGTACAGGTCTGGAACAGCTTCATGGAGAACCATAGCGGCCTGCGCCCCACCCAGGTAAAGGGCCAATTGCTCTTCGATATTTTTGCCAACATTGATGAAGACTGGTTGAGGCAAAAAACCGACGCCGTGTTCTTATTAAAGAACCGGGCATTTACCACCTGGGAACAACGCCCCTATCTGATGCAGTTTAAAAACTACCGTCCAATTACCGGCACGGAAGAGTTTATGTATCAGAACATCACTATATCACCACTGGTTTCTGCCAATGGCGAAGTAAACAACGTCTGTATCATTATCTATGATGTTACTGACATAGCCTCAAACCGAAAAGCGCTGGAAGACGCCAACAAAGAGTTAGCCCGACTAAGCCGAACAGACAAACTCACACAACTGAACAATCGTGGCTACTGGGAAGAGTGCCTGGTAAAAGAGTTCAACCGCTACCAGCGCTACCGTCATACCTGCTCGCTGATAATGTTCGACATCGACCACTTCAAAAAGGTAAACGATACTTACGGTCATCAGGCCGGTGATGAGGTTATACGCGTTGTGTCCAGGCTGCTCCGAGACAGCCTGAGAACTACAGATACCGCAGGACGGTACGGCGGTGAAGAGTTTGGCGTGATACTATCGGATACCGATGCTCAGGGTGCACTGGTGTTTGCAGAAAGGCTACGCGCCAACATAGAAGCCATGGTTGTTCAGCATGAAGATCTGGCCATTAAGTTCACTATCAGCCTGGGTATTTCAGAACTTTCCTCTGGATGTAAGAGCTACAAAGCCTGGCTGGAAGAGTCTGATCTTGCACTCTACCACTGTAAACATCACGGTCGAAATCAGGCACACATTTATCAAGCGGGCGAATAAAAAAGAAACATGTCCCGCTTGTTTGCCTTAGCAAAAAGAAATAATAATGCAGCAACTGTATTTCGGATGTTTTAACGCTTGGCTGCAAACATAAAAAACTCACTGCCCCCCCTTGGTAAACTATTTGCACTACAGACCGCATCTCTCTGCCTGACTCTGTGCTCAAATTGCGCAACAGCCGCAAGGGATGAGCCGGCAACAGATGTCCAACCTCGGATGGATGCTAAATCAGAGGCTCACTACAGCTATGCTTTCTACCTGGGTAGCGGTATTTATCAGGTTAACGACCAGAAAGCAGCCATATTCAACATCCCTTTCACTCATATGTTTGTCAACGACGACGAGGAGATTTTTACCTTACGTTTTCCACTATCTATAGGGCTATTTGGCTTTGATAAAGACAGTATAAAAGATCTGGACATACCTTCACGGGCCGATACCGTATCTTTAGCTCTGGGCGCAGAGAAGACCTGGATCAGCGACAACGACTGGACACTCACCCCCTATGCCGATGCAGGTTACACCTGGTCAGATACCACCGATCAAAAAGCCCTGCTGTATTCAATAGGTGCCAGATTAAACAAGCACTTCGTCGCATTCGAGCGCATGCATTTGTGGGGTAACCGCCTCTTTATGGCGGGCCATAAAGATCTAGGCCTTGATACACAGGGCAGTTTTGCCGCCTGGGAAACAGGTATCGACTGGGAACTACCCTGGCATTTCAATATCGGCCCTGCCCAGTTCAACACCCACGCATACGGAGCAGCCTATTGGTACTTAATACCGGTAAAATTTTTTGGCCGTGAAGAGGAAGAGAAAGTGAAGTACAGCGTCGAAGCAGGCTTAAGTGTCAGTTCTCCCCTGCTAAGTAATGATTTATGGATCCCCATCGACAGGCTGGGTTTAGGCGTTCGTGCTGGCGATGGCATTTATGCACTTAAATTTGTAATGGGGATGCCCTTTTAGCCAAACCATAATTTCATTGGGCTATCCCAATGCTGTTCTTAACATAGCCCCCCTGAGATTAAGACCACAGCACCTATCCCCATAAACTCAACCAAAACAGTCTTGATAACAAACCCTAAAACACCAGTAAACAACCCAATAAATAAAATCATCATGCCAAACCTTCCGGCCTTCGACTTTTTAGCAAGATCGTAAATGATAAACCCCATATAGATAATCAGCCCGCCAACCAATATGATGGTTGAATAGTAAGCGAATTGTTCTTCACTCATTGATGTCTCCTTGTTAACTGCTATCAGAAAACGACTGCCAATGACCTGATTTCAAGTCAGTACAATAAAAAGAACATTGCAATGCTACACAACCTGCAACGCCAGGGAGCCGGATTATAGCGATATACCGTTTGAAATTCATTATTGAGTCTCACTGGCCCAATTCGCTATGATGGCGCTCAGTTTGTCCCATGCACTTACACTATTGGCATATCTCTATGAACTATTGGTTAATGAAATCTGAGCCAGACGTATTTAGTATTGATGATCTGGCCAACCGCCCTACACAGACAGAACCCTGGGATGGGGTAAGAAACTACCAGGCACGCAATATGATGCGAGACGCTATGAAAGTAGGTGACCAAATCTTTTTCTATCACTCTAACTGCGATGAACCCGGTATTGTAGGTATCGCAGAAGTCGTTAGAGAGGGATATCCAGATCATACGGCAAGAAACCCGGATGGAAAATATTATGATCCCAAGGCCACTGAAGAAAATCCGCGATGGTTTATGGTGGACATCAAATTTATCACGAAGTTTGCGCGTACTATTTCTCTGCGCCAACTAAAAGAAATGCCTGAGTTAGTCGATATGCCGCTTGTCCGCAAAGGCAACCGCTTGAGTGTCATGCCTGTCGACAAACCATTTTGGGAGATTATCAACGCTTTGGTTTAGCCGCTTTCTAAATTAACAAGCCGACGTTTTATAACAACTTTCAATGACCGCTTTTCAACCCTTTTGACGAGCGGTGCTCTCTTCTCCCGTCGTAAATTTCGTGAACAAACCTTTTTGTTGCCTATACTGATTAGTAACGAGAAAAATTGTACGCAATGCTTTCTGCTCAAATTCACCTCAGTAAAAGAAATCCAAACATTAAACATTTCTGTACCACAATATAGGCAAACGAATGCACGGACTTACCATCAAACAGCTCATCATTATCTTTGCAATTTGCTTCGGTGGCTTAACACTGTTCCAGTCAGCGTTGATGTTCTATCAGGCTAATGAAATAGACAAACGTATTCATCACAACAGTGAAGTTATTCTACCCATTATCAAAACCACTCTCGCCGCCAAACTTGCCGTGGTACAGGTGCAACAATGGCTAACGGACATCAGTGCTACTCGAGCGCAAGACGGGCTTGATGACGGCTTTAAAGAAGCGTCTGCCGCCGCGTCAGAGTTCCGCGAGCATATTGCACAGCTGATTAAACTCAACCCTGCACAATCTGATGACTATAAGAAGATCATGCCGATATTCGAGACATACGTCGTAACGGGAGAGAAAATGGCAAAGGCGTATATTACCGACGGCCCTGCACAGGGTAATAAGGTTATGGCTGAATTTGACAGTGCCGCCGCCGCCATCTCTGCACAAATCAGCCTGTTAACAGATAAGCTGGAGGTTATCGAAACGAAAGAAACCAGCAAAGAGCTTAGCACCGCGAGCACGACAAAAACTTCTGTCATCGTCATCACCGGCGCCTATGCAATGCTGTTATTTTGGTTACTCTACTTAAGCTATCACTACATTATTAATCCTGCGCGTTACCTCAGAGACGAACTCACCAGGATTGCACGAGGTGATTTTACGGCGCAGGTGAAGATTCGTCGCAATGATGAAATTGGTGATATATCCAAGGCCACCGCAAACATCATCAGAGAGCTGGGAAAATTACTAAGAACCATCACGGGCACAGGAATGCAGGTGTCAGCTCACTCCCATGCTCTTCTCTACCTGGTCGATGATAACGACCGTTATTTAAATGACCAGAACAACCAGACGCAAAAAATTGTTACCTCCATTGAACACTTGGCAGCCGCTGCGAATGAGGTGGAAATGCGTTCGGATGAGGCTACGGCATCCAGCTCTTTAGTGCGTGATCAGGCTAAAGAAGGCGAGCGAATAATTGCCGAATCACTCACCTCCACACTGGCATTAGCCAAAGAGCTTGACCACGCAGGCAATGTGATTGAACAGCTGGCTTCCAGCAGCGTAAACATTAACCAGGTCATGTCGGTGATTCAAAGTATCGCGGAGCAAACCAACTTACTAGCACTTAATGCGGCGATTGAGGCTGCTCGGGCGGGAGAGCAAGGTCGGGGATTTGCGGTAGTGGCTGATGAAGTCCGCTCACTGGCGCAGAAAACACAAGAGTCGGCATCACAGATTGAAGAAATGGTTGATACACTACAAAAGCGAGCGCAAGAAGCTGTCAAAATCATCAATCATAATAAAGAACAAGCACAAAACAATGCTAAATCCGGTGAAAAAGCCAATCACGCCATGCACGTAATTTTTGAGTCGATCGCCAAAATCGACGACATCAATCACCAAATAAACCAGGCGGCAACGAATCAAACGAGCATCAGCCAAGACGTAGAGCACAACATTCATGCCATCAGCGCATTGGGAGATAAATTTCATCAGAACGCAGCTCGCACTCATCGCTTTAGTGAAAAGCTAAGCCTGGAGGCCAAACGTTTTTCAGAAATCTCCAACAGCTTTAATATTTAGCTTTTTAATATTACCAAAACATCAGGCTGCGGCGCGCCGGGGTTAGGCCCGATAAAGATAGGCTTGCCTTAAGAATTTGCGGGGGCGTCACCAGTACTGCTCGTCAACCAATCGTAAAGTGCTTGTTCATCGAACGGCCAACCTATTTCCTCGCGGCTATTCATATCAATAAGCACGGGTATACGAATGCCATACGCTTCAACAAGCGCATCATCATTGGCGATATCTACTTTTCGCCAGGACATCGGATAATGAGCCGAAACATTCTGTATCACTGCCTCAGCCAGTTCACACAAATGGCATGCTTCGGTGTGGTATAGCACGAATGTATTTGTCAACGCGGTCACCTTCTATCAACTCACAGTACGAAAACGTTATAGATGCGAGCCTTCCGCTGCACCAACTTTAAGACTGCACAATACAAACTATCTCAAAAACTTACAAAAAAAATACTGGATCATCTGTAGTATTTCGCCAATAATCTGACATCCATTCAGTCGCGCGAAAATCTCTGATGTCTGGAGTGCAAGTACATAGTGAATACCTGTCTAGTTAGCCTGCCCAGGCGATTAAACAGACGCTTCCTAACACAGCGTTGCGCAGCTTATATTGCATCGATTTAATAAACGGTGCAGTCGGGCGACCTGCCCAAATTACAAATATAATCATACTCCAAGGATTTCTGATTAATGTGGTTTAAAAACATACTTATTTATCGATTTTCAAAACCCTTTAGCCTTTCAGCCGAAGAACTCGAAAGTAAACTTGCCGAAGCGCCCGCACTCCCTTGCGGGCCGCAAGAACAATTTAGACAAGGCTGGTCGGCGCCTTTAGGGCGAAATGGACAGCAGCTGGTACACGTTACTGGCCCTTACTGGATGATCACGCTCTGCAAGGAAGAACGAATATTGCCATCATCTGTTATTAAAGAAGCATTGGACGAAAAAGTTCAGGCAATCGAAGACGAGCAGGCACGAAAAGTCAGAAAGAAAGAAAAAGACGAGCTAAAAGAAGAAATAATCACCGACCTGCTCCCGAGAGCATTTAAGCGCTCGTCATACACTTATGCTTATATCGATACTAGCAATAACTGGCTGATCGTCAACGCTTCTTCAGGTAAAAAAGCCGATGACTTAACGAGTTTTTTACGTAAAACGCTTGGCTCTTTGCCGGTAAAATTCCCAGAAGTCAATTCCAGTCCTGCAGCCATGATGACTGCCTGGGTAGAAGGTACAGACACCATACCCGGTGAGTTTGTAATCAATGATGAATGCGAACTGCAATCTCAGTCGCAAGAGAAGTCAGTGGTGCGTTGCCGAGGTGTAGATATGGCGGGCGATGAGCTACAAACCCATATCAAGGCAGATAAGCAGGTAGTTAAGCTGGCGCTTAGCTGGCAAGAGCGTATGTCGTTTATTTTTAACGAAGACCTCAGCATTAAGCGCATTAAATTTGGCGAATTCGTTGAAGAAAAAATGGGCGATATGAACCCAGAATCAGCCGCTGAGCGCTTTGATGCAAGCTTTTCAATTATGGCGGCAGAATTTGCAGAATTCATTCCACAGATTCTCAATGCATTTGGTGGCGAAGACGAATCTAAGCTGGTCGCCGCTTAGTAAGAGCGGTTTTTGCATTGCAGCAGTTAAGGCGGGGTCTGTATCGACCCCGCCAATACTAAATACTGAGATCCTCTTCATGATTGATGGTTTCTCGCTCCCAGTCATCTGTAGGCGAGTTTAGAGGCAATCGCAAATCCATTACCTCTTCGTCTTCGTTATATTCAACCTTAAAACCTAACTTGCGCGCTAACCCCAGCATTGGGCCATTATCCGGCAGAACGGAACCTATCATTTCAATCGTGCCCCGGTTGCGGCAATAGTCGATCATTTTGTTCATCAGGCGTAATCCAAGTTTCTCACCCTTCATATCATCCCGAACGATCACCGCGAACTCACACTGCAAGTTGTCGGCATCCGTCCACACCCTCACGACTCCGAGCGTCTCTTCCGGTGCGTTTTCTTCTGCCGTGGTTGCTGCCGTCGCAATGAACACCATCTCACGGTCGTAGTCGATCTGTACCATTTGCACCAGCTCGTCATGACTGAAAGACTTACGGTAATGGAAAAATCTGAACCTGATAGACTCGGGAGACAGCTTCATGTGGAAGTCGACATGCGTCGGCTCGTCTTCCCCTTTAACAGGCCGCAGCTGCACGCGGCGTCTTGATCTTGGTAGCACAATCCACTCGCATAAGTGCTCTGGGTAAGGCTGTATAGATAATCTCGCCGGTTCATCAAGATCAATGGCAACGTCCACGGCAACCGCGCTTTTACGATCGAATAACAGCGGTAAAATCTCAAGGCCACGTATTTGGGGAATATCGATAACGATCTGAGACAAAGTAATAAGAGTTTCGCATACCGCATGGATATCTTTTTCAGGCTGGTAGCTGTATTCTTTTAACAATTTGTACATATGCGTCTGGCGTAGTAGATCTTTCGCTAACACCATATTCAAGGGAGGCAAGGCAATATGCCGGTCACTCATGACGTTAACACTAGCTCCGGCAGCCCCACAAACCACCAAAGGCCCAAACACCGGATCACGGGTAATACCCAAACTAAACCCCAGACCACCAATATGCTGATGACTGGCGTGGACGGCATAACCTAAAAATCCACTGTTACGGAAGTGCTCCTGGTATTGATTGAATAACAACTGGCAGGATTGGCGAATGACATCTTCATCATTCAGCTTTCTTAATGTTGCTTTATAACGACCTCTACCCGTTTTTTCTTCTAGAAACGGATAGGACGCCTGCTCGTGTAGGAGGGTAATATTAATAGCCCCATTCACCTGCCTGTATCTCTCGATGACCTCTTCGACGTTATCGCAATACCAGGTCTTCACAGCAGGAATGCCATAGTCAACGATAACTTGCCGAGCCTCTTCGTTGCTTAGGGTTTTGTGTCCTTGTCTAACGGCATTCGCCACAAGGTGCCTTGCATGCGACCTGTCTTGCATATGATCAACATAGGAAGAAGGCGTCTCCCGCAGCAGCTTTTGCGTTCGGTTATGATTAACCTGATGCATAAATGCCTTCACCGCTTTCTCTGGTGAAGAGAAAGTTGGTATGCCAGAATCAAAAAATGCATGCCGCGCCTCTCTGATCGTACTTTTGCCCAGCCAGCAGGTAAAAATATTCAGACGGGACTTGCTGGCTTTATTAACGATTGTGTCAGCGATTTGCAGACTGTCTTCGGTTAAGGAAGGCGCAAACATCACCAGCACATTTGAAACTGATAAGTCTTTTTCCAAAATGGTAAGAGCCTGCTCGTAACGCGTTGGGCTGGCATCATAATCAAGATCGATCGGGTTTCTCTTCGTCCAGTAAGGCGGCAAAAGCTGCTGAAAAGCTTCGATTGTTTCGGGGCTAAGGTCCGTTAGCTCACCACCTAAAGAGGCTAATTTATCAACAGCTAACACGCCAGGGCCAAAGCCATTGCAGAGAATCACCAGATGTTCCTGCTTTACCGGCTTCATTCGCGTCAGCGTCTCAAGGGCGTCAAACATCTCGTCCAACCCCTGTACGCGCAGTATACCCGCACGTCGCATCACCGCTTCATAAATATCATCGCCATTAACGATACCATCTGGAAGCACGTTAGTTTCCCATTGAGACTCGGGAACTCGGCCGCTTTTCACACCGATAACAAGCTTACCGCGAGAGGCAGCGCGCACCGCAGAGATAAATCGCGAGGGGTTATTGATGGTTTCAAAGTGAAAAAGAATGGCTTTGGTAGAGCGATCCTGCGCCAGGTAATCGATCAAATCATCGGGGTCAATATCCATGCTATCGCCCAATGTCAGAAAGTGGGAAAAGCCAATTCCACGGCTAAATGCCCAATCTATAACAGTACTGGCGATGGTTCCAGATTGACCGATAAACGCTATTTTCCCTGGCAACACGCCCATATGTGCGTAGGTTGCATTTAAATTTTGAGAGGGCACCATAATACCAATCGTATTTGGCCCGAGAATTCGTATGCCGGATTTTTTAGCCGCATCGCGTACCGAGTACATTAACGGCCGACCGCTTTTGCTGTGTGTTCTAGATAACCCTCCCGTAAGCACCATGGCGGTTTTGACGCCCGCCTTGCCCAATTGTTTCACCAAACCTGGTACCGTCTCAGGGGGCGTACACACAATCGCCAAATCGGGGCTGAACGGCATTTTGCTCACTTTCGACACACACTCGATACCGTGCACCTGGGCATATTCTGATGAGTTGATGACCATCAGCTTACCTGGATAATCAGAAGCCAAAAGATTCCGCAGAACCATCCCCCCCAAATTCTGGGACCGCTCGGAGGCCCCGAGAATACAGATAGATTTTGGGTTGAACAGTGCTTTTAAGTATCGCGTGCCCACAAAGTGTCTCCTTTGATGAGAGTTGCATAAGACCCACAAAGAGTGCGCCTTTAAATCATGATTAAAACTACACCTAAAACTATAGTAGATTCACCCTAATTTATATGATGCGGATCAGGTCAAACTGAGCCAATTGGCAGCCTGTGCAAATGATAAGGAACAATCGTTTTGCTGATGTGAGTCATTGGTACACTTCCGTTTGTTTTGCTAGCCTATTCCCAATCGCCGAGACTCATACTAAACTCGGACTACATGATGCCGTCGCGCGCGAAATCTACAGCGGCATTCAAACATTATCGAACCAGGTTGTACGACAATAACAATGATTAAAACCGCTTATATTTCCCACGATGACTGTGAAATGCACGATATGGGCTTCGGTCACCCAGAGAGCCCGGCTCGACTGCGAGCTATAAAAAACCAGTTACAAGATACCAAGCTGGAGCAAGAGCTGGACTTTATCCGCGCAGAAGAGGTGACGAAAGACCAGGTCAATCGCGTCCACCCCAGCACCTATATTGAACAACTTGATCTTCTGACCCCTGCCAAAGGTCGGATTATGGCTGACCCCGACACGGCGATTATGCCGCATACGATGAAGGCTGCGAAACTAGCTGCAGGAGCCGCCGTACAGGCGGTTGATCTCGTTATGTCCGGGCAGTATGACACGGCTTTCTGTGGCACTCGTCCACCAGGGCACCACGCAGAAACCAACAAGACAATGGGCTTTTGCTTTTACAACAATATAGCCATAGCAGCGAGGCATGCGATGGCGTTTCACGGTCTGGATCGGGTCGCAATCATCGACTTCGATGTACACCAGGGCAATGGTACTGTAGACATATTCCAAGATGATCCGAGAGTTCTATTTTGCTCCAGTTTTCAGCATCCCTACTACCCTAATAGCCACTACGCCGTGCAACGAGACAACATTATCAACACCCCGCTAGAGGCGCATACCGGTGGCAAAAACTTTCGCAACAAGGTAGAAAAAGACTGGCTCAACCAACTACAAAACCACAAGCCTCAGCTTGTTCTGATATCGGCTGGGTTCGATGCTCACAAAGACGATCCGATGGCAGAAATTGAGCTGCTGGAAGATGATTATCGCTGGGTAACAGAGATGCTGATGGACGTCGCTAAATACTACGCCGACGGTCGTGTTGTCTCTGTGCTTGAAGGGGGCTACAACTTAAAGGCGCTGGCAAAAAGCGTTGAAAGCCACCTTGAAGTGCTGTCAGGAAGAAGCTAACGCAGCTAAAAAAGAATTATTTACAGGGTCGAAAAGCCAGAGTGACTGCTCGCCACTCTGGCGCTCACAAATACTAAATCAGGCGTTTTTCAATCGCTTCAGCGCGAATACCATCCCACCCCTGCTTAACTTCACGCAACAACCTGCCACACTCGTCGATCATGGTTACATCGTTTCTAACGTTAGCTTCAAACAACCGTCTTTCAATATAGTCATAAAGCGCTTCGAGATTTTTTGAAAGCTCCCCGCCCTTGTCATGATTCAGAAAACCGCGCAACCCACCAACAATTTCAATCGACTTGTTTAACAGGTTATTTTTGCCTTCATAATCTTTGGCGGTGATCCGGCTTTTAGCCATTGCCATACGCTCTAGTGCGCCATCCAATAACAACTGAATCAGGCGGTGTGGATCGGCATCCACAACACTCGTTTGCGTATTTACTTTTTGATACTGATGTACTGCATTCATAGATCACCTTTTTATGAAAATTTTGTCGGCTGAATGTTTCCTGTTACTTTATTTATCGTCTGCCAACAAAATTTCTTGAATCATTTTTTGTAACATATTGTGCTAACTATTACTTCTTGCCAGAGGATGTTCCCTCGAGGGCTTGCAACTGCCGGCCAATGAACTCCATCGTACTATTTAACCGGTTAACCAGAATGTCTGCCGCTGTAAACTGCAGTATTAAACGATCGCGCATACTGGTAACACGATCTTCAAGCGTGAGCCGCTGCTGGCCAATTTCAGACAGTTGCTTGCCAAACCCTTCTGTACGCGTCGTTATAGAGCCATCAATACTCAGATAGGAGGTAAACAGGTCAACAAACCGGTCACCCACACCCTCGATAACGGTGACCTGGCCACGATCTCCCAGATCACCGCCGGTAATATTAAGTACAATGCCCGCCGCATCATTTGTGCCTAAGAGCGATAATTGCTGACCAACGCCACTTGCTGTTTTGCCGTTGATCGTACCAGCCACGTTGACACCATCAATACCCGCAATCGCGTCAATACCAAGATCCGCTATAGCCGTACCACCAACCGAAGTAAAATCTACTTTAGAAGTTGAGCCGTAAGTTGTCGAGGTAAACACCAGCTGATTACTGGCGTCCAGCGAAACCACTAACGATTTACCTGCCGCCTGAAGCTTGGTATCTGCATCAATCTGCGCCTGTAGCTCTTCCACAAGTTGTGCTGACGAATAGATCGCATTATTGAGCACGATATCATTTGATTCAGTGCCATTAATCTTTAATTTAAAAGTGTCATTGGTGGCACCGATGGTTACCCCGGCACTCACATCTTTGGTAGCTGTAAAAGCACCATGGGTAGCAATCTGTGTGATATTTACGTCGTAGGATCCGGGTTTGGTATTGATACTCTTGGTCACAAACCCTACTTGCGAGTCAGTGGTTCTTCCCTGCTCTGAAAACAGCGCCGATACATCATCAGGGTACTTGGCAAAGGCCTCAAGAAACTCAGATCTTTTGAATTCAACCACGCCTGTGTCTTTATTTGTCGTAATACCGACATCCACCAGCGATCTTACTGACGATCCCTCCAGGCCAGGCACAACTGAACTTAGCATGCTGCGCAACTGTTGATTCATTGTCCGCAACGTAGCATCACCAAGCAAAATTCCAGAGTTAGCTGGGTCATTCGCATCATAAGCCGTTAGTTCAGTGATAATCGATTTCAGTTCATTGTACTTGTCAACAAATTCACTAACTCGATCAGCTACTTTCTCAGAGTCTTGCCCGATTTTAATCGTCGCAGGCGAGTCTACATTTTTGCTGGATAACGTTAAGGTCACGCCGGGGATTAGATCACTAACCGTGTTTGAGCTGCGCGTAATGGGGATGCCGTTATAATTGATTGCCGCATCATCTGCAGGCACCGGCTCACCCATGTTCTTTTGTGTCGCATTAAATGCAAGCACGGACAGGCCACTGTTATCAGTATTGAATGTATCATCATCAGTGACATTGATCTCAATGGCATTTGCCGCGCCTGTTTTATTGGAAGAAACAACCAACTGATAGCCAGAACCATTGTTCACCACAGATGCCGTCACATTAAGACTGGTCTTGGCATTTATCGCCTCAGCAATCCCAGCAAGTGTATTATTGTTTGAATTGATCGTGATATTGGCGCTCGCCGTACCGACAACAATGTTAAGCGAGCCCGTGCCTATTTGCGTGGTATCTTTATCAGCATAAGCGGCCGAAGAAATAGAGTGGGATTTGGCCAGATTCGTGACTTCAATAGAATAAGTGCCCGCTTTGGCACCGCTGCCTAAGGAACCAGATACAGCCGAATTAGAAGACGTGAGCGTTAACTCTTTCATCGCGGCAGGGTTGCCCAGGGTTCGTGCAGGAAGTCTCAGTTCGGTGATGGCGCTCTTCAGACGCCCAAAAGCAGATAATTTGGCATTTATTTCATCTTCACGACGATTGAGACGCAGTTCGGTGGGCTCGCGCTCAGCCGTTGCTAATTTGTCGATAAGATCACTGGTCAGTACACCCGACCCAATTCCTACAGAAGTAATATTTGCCATTGTGGAGCCCTCGTCTACACGTTCCGAACTAAAGAACGTCTGGTATACTCAGGTTATCGGCAAAAAGGGGCAAAACTTTGCCCCTTTTTTGTTACAACATGTAAATCCTCGCCCTTACTAATCATAGCTAAAGACAAGGCAGAACACACTGTTGATAGAGCCGACTGTCACACCTTCATCGTAAACAGACTTAATGGCTCATCTTGCTGCAAGTTCTGCGCCATTTTCAGCGCCACATCATCGGGTATCTGTCGCACCACCTCATTGGTGTTACGATCAATAACTTTCACTACCATCCTGCCGGAGTCATCATCCACATTAAACTGAAGGTTTCGTTGTACCGACTGAATATAATCATTCAGCTTGGTCACCGCCTCATTCAGTTTCTCTTCAGAGCCTGCTGACTTCGCCTCTGTTAACGACGCAGCCTTTGCAGCTTCCTGGTTTTTGATGACTTCAGCTGTTGCTGACGGAGTCTTTTCCGATGTCGCCTCTGATTTTGACGGAGGTGCAGCAACAGAAACACCGGGATCAACAGCTCGCACTGCTCCCGGCATATTCAGGTTACTGGGTTTAATATCGTTCATACATCACCTCATTTGCTTAGTCTACCGGAAGAGGCTCTGGTCATAAAGACCAGAACCTTTCTACCAGACTTAGCGTCTATCTTACTGCAGCAGCGAAAGTGCTTGCTGTGGTCTTGCATTCGCCTGAGACAACACCGAGATACCTGCTTGTTGCAATACCTGTGCTCTTGACAGAGCCGCTGTTTCAGAAGCGAAGTCAGCATCTCTGATTCGCGAGTTAGCAGCTGACAGGTTCTCACCTTGTACCGCCAGGTTAGAGATGGTCTGTTCAAAACGGTTTTGCACCGCACCGAGAGCCGCCTGCGCCCTGGATACCTGGTTGATCGCGTTGTCGATACCCTTGATGGCCTCATTCGCACCGGCTACAGTCGAAACATCAATATCCTTTAACAGGGTGCCGGTTTCACCACCACCGTAGGTACCCACTCGAAAACCCGCCGCGCCAGGGCCTGTCGCATTGGCAGTGCCAATCTCGATTTGCCCGGCAGATTGCAATGTAATAGTGCCACGGTTGGTACCAGCAGAGGTTGTCAAGCCATCAGTGGCATCTGCCGCACTGCCTGCGATGTCAATATTTCTGCCGTCATCAGCAATCAGCTGGAACTGATCACCATCCAGCACTTCAGCACGCACACCGGTCGCTGCGGTTTTCTGGTTAACGGCATCCACAAAGGCCGCAAGCTTTTCACCGATTGAACTGCCGCCGGCATCACCGATCGTTGTACCGTTAATGCTCACACCAGTAATCGTTGTGGTATTCGAAATGGCCGCTGAAGTCACCTGCGTATTCTGTGCCACCGCAGTGACGCCGGTTTGCTCGCTGACGCGATTGATTGCAGCCGCTTTCGAAATCGCACTGGCCGATTTACTAGCAGTGGATGCAGTGTCATCTGACGCCAAGGACGCTCCCACAGAAACACCGTTAATTGTCAAGTCGCCTGTGGCTAACGCTGCGTTTGACACAGTACTGGAATTCACGCCGCTGTTACTGCCGCTATAAGTACCCACTTCGATACCTGCAGACTCCAGTGAATTACCGGTGGTGCTGCCTACGGTAATATCGCTACCATCTTTGGATATCAGTGTATACGTGCCTGTTGATGTGCCGTTTGCACCAATACCGTAGTTACCGGCTGCCGCAGTGCCTGTCTGCTCAATGTTACGACCGTCTGCGGCAGTCAGGGTAATACCAGCGGCCAGGTTATTAATATCGATAGAGGCACTAACACCAGTCTGATCCTTATACAAATTGATAGTATCTGCAATGCCCTTTAAATCAGCCGCCGCATTTGCCGCGTTGCCAGAACCACTTATATTGATTGTTGTTCCATTTAATATAAGAGTAGCAGCCGCAGCATCTATGCCACCAGCAACATCATCTACACCGGCTTTGGTGGTCGCATTCGCCACAGCTTCCACACCAGTCAAGTCAGATACCTTATTAATGGCCGCAGATATAGCAATCGCCGATTTTTCAGCAATCGAGGTGGAAGCACCATCATCCGCACCGCTGGAAGCGCCAACGCTGATACCGTTGATCGTCAGATCGCCGGCAGCGAGGGCCGCGGTAGAAATGGTGGTGGATGAACTGATACCGTTAGACAGAGAAGTACCCAAGGTGTCTGCGGTGACTTTCGAGATACTCACGTTGATGGTTTCACCCACGTTTGCGCCAGTCTGGAAGTTCACATTCTGGAATGAACCATCCAGCAGATTCCGGCCGTTAAAGTTGGTTTTTTCTGATATCGCAGAGATTTCAGACTTCAGCTGTTCCACCTCTTCTTGCAATGAAGATCGCTCAAGATCAGTGTTTGAGCCGTTCGCAGATTGCAACGCCAATTCACGAATACGCTGCAAACTTTCTTGCATACTGTTAAGTGCGCCCTCAGCGGTTTGCGCCAATGACACACCATCACCCGCGTTTCGACTCGCTACTGACGTGCCTCTAATCTGGGCATTAAATCGGTTTGATATGGCCAAACCCGCCGCATCATCTTTAGCACTGTTGATACGAAGACCGGAAGATAGTCTTTGAAGTGCCTTATCACCGGCTTTCTGAGAACTGTCTAACTGACGTTGTGCGTTCAAAGACGCTATGTTGGTATTTATAATTTGGGGCATTTCGCTTCTCCTATCAAATTCCAATCAACTATCGATTGTCTGAATGGCTAAGCGCTTGCCTGCTTTTTGCTTTTGGCAGTGCGCTTCACCTGTTACCTTGTTTAGCGGCATGGTTTTCAGAAGCTTTAGGAAAAAAGTGGGACGTATTTGTTACAAAATGTTATCAACCTAAGCTTTTTGTTTTAGGTGCCGATAAAGCAATCAAATGCATTTAGATGGCAACCGTTTTGCTTTAAACAATAACGATGTATTATCGGCCAGCTTATTCCCCCCCTTAGTGAGGTCAGGAAATGCTCAATTCATATTCACCAAATAAAAAGCACATTAAAATAATGAAAAAACGCAACTTCGCACTGATTGGTGCTGCGGGCTATATTGCCCCGCGACACATGAAAGCTATAAAAGAAATAAATCATCACCTGCTGGCAGTTATGGATCCCCACGACTCAGTCGGAGTTCTTGACAGCTATTTCCCTGAAGCTTTCTATTTTAACGAGTTTGAGCGTTTTGATCGGCATATCGAAAAACTCAGACGAAAAAACAGCGGAAGAGAAATCCATTATATCTCCATCTGCTCCCCCAATTATTTGCATGATGCGCATGTCAGATTTGCCCTACGCTCCGGCGCTGATGCTATCTGCGAAAAACCTCTGGTGCTCAACCCCTGGAACCTGGATGGACTCGAGGAAATTTCGGAGTACACAGGCCGAAAAGTCTACAACATATTGCAACTCCGCCTGCATCCCACGATCATGCAGTTAAAGAAGCAACTGGAGCACCAGACAAACACGGTTCATGATATCGAACTTACCTATATAACCTCCCGCGGCAACTGGTACTCCCGATCATGGAAAGGTGACGAAGTAAAATCTGGAGGGGTTACCACAAATATAGGTATTCACTTTTTTGATATGCTGCAATGGCTTTTTGGAAAACCAAGCCAATCGAAAGTGCACCTGCGGGAATGGAATAAAGCCTCAGGCTTTATTCAGTTTCCGAAAGCACGGGTCAAATGGTTTCTTTCGATTGATGAACAGGACTTACTGTATACAGAAGCCCAGAACGGCCGAACCTGGCGATCTGTTAAAGTGAACGGCGAAGAGGTGGAATTTTCCGATGGTTTTACAGACTTACATACTCTAAGCTACCAGCATATTCTGGCGGGCAACGGATTCGGCATAGAGCAGGCCAGACCGGCGATAGAGATGGTGCACCATATCCGCAATGTCAAACTGGCGCAGAATAATAGTGACATCCATCCTTTGTCCTTTCGGATAAAACAAGGACTCCCTGCGGTTAACGGCTGAAGAAATACAGTTTTATGGAATTTATTGATCTTAAACAACAGTATCAGCAACTAAAAGCCCAAATTGACCGGAATATCCAAACGGTTCTAGAGCACGGCAAGTTCATCATGGGGCCGGAAGTCGCCCAAGTGGAAACAGCCCTCAGCGAATTTTGTGGTGCCAGATACTGTATCACCACCGCAAGCGGCACGGATGCATTATTGCTAGCATTAATGAGCACCGGCATAAAACCGGGTGATGAAGTGATTACCACGCCTTTCTCTTTTTTTGCTACCGCTGAAGTGATCTCCCTGCTCGGTGCTATTCCAGTTTTTGTGGATGTAGAACCAGATACATTGAATATTGACCCGCAGAGAATTGTGCCGGCTATTACACCAAAAACCAAAGCTATTATGCCGGTCAGTCTGTACGGTCAGTGCGCAGATTTTAGCACCATTAATAAAATTGCTGAGCACTACCAACTTTCGGTTATCGAAGACGGTGCACAAAGTTTTGGCGCAACACAGCATGGCAAAAAATCCTGCAATCTTTCCAGTATTGGATGCACCAGCTTTTTTCCATCCAAACCCCTGGGTTGCTATGGTGACGGCGGCGCTCTTTTTACCAATGACGAGCGCATTGCCGAATCGGTGAAAAGCCTTCGCATCCATGGCCAAACTACTCGCTATATCCACGATGCGGTTGGCATCAATGGCCGTATGGATACGCTGCAGGCCGCAATTCTATTGGCCAAGTTGACCATTTTCCCCGAGGAAGTCAGTGCCCGCATGGAAATCGGTGGCCGCTATACGCAGCTTATCAACAGCAAAAGAAATACTCATGAAATAACCCCGACTTGTATCAAAGCGGAAAACACCAGCGTCTTCGCGCAATACACGATACAAACAGAACAGCGTGATACCATAAAACAAAAACTTGAGTCAAAAGGCGTACCAACCGCCATTCACTACCCCAAACCCATACACCTGCAAACGCCCTACCTGGAGCTTAAAGCCACCTGTCCAGAGGCTGAAAAAGCCGCAGAACGGGTGATAAGCCTGCCGATGCACCCCTACCTTACCCGGGAGCAGCAGGAAGAGATCGTCGATATTTTATTTTCACCCTGAACGTAATTGGCACCTGAACAAAAGAGGCATTGATGGACAACCAGGATATTCACGTGACGGCCATTATTGACGAGGGCGCGGTCATCGGTACAGGCACACGCATCTGGCATTGGACGCATGTATCCAGCGGAGCCATCATAGGCCAGCAATGTTCGTTGGGACAAAATGTCTATGTCGGCAGCAAAGCAGTCATCGGTAACAATGTTAAAATTCAGAACAATGTTTCGGTTTATGACTGCGTCGAAATTGAAGACGATGTTTTTTGCGGACCGAGTGTGGTATTCACCAACGTCTATAACCCGCGCTCTTACATCAGCCGTAAATCCGAATATCGTAAAACGGTCATCCGCAAAGGATCAACTCTTGGAGCAAACGCGACCATCGTTTGCGGTGTAGAGGTTGGTCGTTACGCATTCATCGCTGCCGGTGCCGTGGTGAATAAAAACGTCCCTGACTATGCTCTGGTCGTAGGGGTTCCCGCCATACAAATCGGCTGGATGAGCGAGTACGGAGAACAACTTGACATACCTCTGGTCGGAGAGGCAAGCGCAATTTGCCCCCACACGCAACTGCGTTACCAGTTGCGCAACAACACACTATCTGTTGAAGAATGACTGACCATTCAACATGACTACCCCTGAATTTTAAAAGAGATCACACGCCTTGAAGCTAGCCCTATTCGGATGCAAAACAACAACTTTATTTTTGCTTGATGCTCTGATGACGAAGATGCGCATCAACGTTGTTATCACAATTACACCGGAGCTTGCTGCAAAAAATGAAGTGGCCGATTATCTTGACTTGAGCGATGCCTGCCAAAATAGAGGAATTAGGCTTTATCAGGCCAACACCTATCATTTGAATGATGCCGCTGATCAAGAGACTATCCGTCAATTCCAGATCGATATTGCGTTCGTTAATGGTTGGCAACGCCTTCTTCCCAAGTCGATCCTGCAGGGATTTCGCCTCGGCGCTTTCGGCATGCACGGCAGCGCACAAAACCTGCCTGTAGGCAGAGGTAGATCCCCCATGAACTGGTCTCTCATTGAAGGGAAAACCCATTTTTTTACCAATCTGTTTCGCTATGACGCCGGCATAGATTCAGGTGACATTCTGGATACGCACGTTTTCAGCATACAATCCGCCGATACCGCTGAAACATTGCATTTCAAAAACACTCTGGCAATGAGCCAGCTGATTCTGAAGAATATCAATCCATTACTGGAAGGCAAGTTTTCACTGAGCAAGCAGGCCGACCTGCCACCAACCTACTATCCCAAGCGATCTCCGGCAGACAGTATTATTGATTGGCGACGCGACATACATTTTCTGCATCGATTCATCCGGGCAGTCGCACCGCCGTTCAATGGCGCTTTCAGTTACATCAATCGCAAGAAAATCACACTGTTGCGCGCAGAAATTTTCGAAACAGACATTGCAGAACATGGATTCACTCAATCCAAGCCGGGCAGGGTCGTCGCAGTATTTCCGGGACAAAAATTTTTAGTCAGGGTCAACGGTGGTTTATTGATCGTCCACGACTTTCTGTACTGTGAACCTGTAATAACGGGTATGCTACTGAGCAGCCCGGAACAGGAGATAAGATGCTTTCCAGTGAACGCTGCCGGTGGCTACGATTTGCCATAAATAAGTCAGGGGGGCAATTTACCTTTTAAACACGTGGGCCAATCGGCGAAATTCATCTTCCCAAGATAAATGTTTTAGCGCATACGCCCTAATTATCTCTCGGTAATCTACTCTTTCTGCAGAAAGCGACTCCAGAAAACTGGCAACCTTGTCAATATTAATGGGCAGATCGTTGCCCGGAACCAGAAGATTAAACGGTGCCTGGTCAAAATCGATATCATCGCCCGAACGAACGAATGGCAGCCCCCGGGCACAGTACTCCCGATGCTTGAGGCTACTGTCAGAGAAAAGATGCTTGCGGTGCAACCCTAAAGCACCCACCCCCACATGGCATTGCGCATAAAGATTATCCAACGGCGCCCCTGATAGCATACCGTAAAAAACCACATGAGAGCCGATACCCCATTGCATCGCCAATGCCTCTAGCCTCTGTTTTTCGGGGCCAATACCGACAAAATGTAGACGTATTCTATTTTTGATTTCAGGGGATGCGAATGCCAGCCCTTCGAGCAGACGATCATAACCGTGCCAAAATGAGAACATAGCCACAGCGATCATATGAATTTCTGTTGTTTTAGCTGAGTACAGGGCGGAGGACATCACAAAATTATCAACGTCAATTTTATTGCTAAAATGGAAGGCAGGAATGCCAAACACATCGTTATCCATGGACGAAGTCAGGCAACCGTCTACATGTGATTGCAGCAGCTTTCTCAGCCTGAGATCATTTTTCAAGCCATTCGGATTGCCCATATGTTCTTGATCGTAAGGCATCGTCGGAAACTCAATGACATTTTTCGCCTTGGTTTCGCCGGCACAGATCATCAAACGTAAAAAGTCATCTGACTTCAGCATGGGCACATAGCGCGTAAAAATAACATCGTACTCGCAGTGGGCAACTACTTCACGCGCCAATAAAAAAAATGACTGATCGCGACAATTGATATCATCAACAACCACGCTTGAGGAAACCTGTTCACCGTCACACCACTGTTGTATCAGCATCTGTGCGAGGCTCATGTGCAACACATCAACGACAAAACCAAGCTTAGAAAGGGCTTTCGCCTGCCCCAGCAATTTCACGTAAACCCCACGCATCGCTTGCGTATGTTCATTGACATCATTAATAAGCAATAAACGCTTCACTCACCAGCCTCCGCCGCCTGCAGAAATAGGCGCTCCTTGATCAGACAATGATCTGATTCAGTAAAACGGTAAGCGGCATACACTTGTTCAATTTCATCGAAATTTCTATTCGACAGGCACAGATTCAACCACTTTTCCTGAAAACAGTCGTGATGGTCAGGCAGCCTGTGCTGAATCATTTTAGTCAATTTTGTTAGCCAACTACCAGCTGCATCCAGGTTAGCCGCAGTCCATCCCTTCGACTGTTCACACAGAGACATATGTAAGCGAAGCTCTTCATCATTGATTTTGCCGCCCAAGCCGACAATATAATCTCGGATAATCGTTTGGTAGCTCTGTAACTGGCATTTCCGATAGATTTCGCTCACCTGCCCCTGATGCACCCGGTATTTGACCAATACTTGCGGAAGATTGGCAAACCTGCAATTCGCCTGTAAGGCGATTCGTACCCAGCAGCCTGTATCCTCAACGTGGGGATAGATATGGTCGTAGGGATAAGCCTGCAGCAACTCTCTTCTTGCAATCACGGTACTGTGGGAAAAGCCACTGGTTTTGAACAACAGCATATTGCGGATGAAATTATCTTCCCGTCGATGATGCCAGACTTCATTTTTAGCCCCAAATAATTGCACCCACCCCCCGGAAACTCCTATTCGCGGGTCATCGTCCATCAACTCAACTTGCAAGGCCAAGCGCTCAGGCAGGCTAATATCATCCGCATCCATACGGGCAATATATCGACCCGTTGCTAACCTGATACCGTGATTAAGCGTCGCCACCACCCCGCTGTTTTTCTGATGCAGCAGCCTGATCCGGTGATCTGCCTTCTCATATTCTTTCAGGATATCCAAGCTTGCATCACTCGAACCATCATCTATGACGATAAACTCGAAATCATTCAGAGTTTGCGCAAGGATGCTTTCAACACTCTCTACCAGAAAAGCTGCTGCATTATAAACAGGCATAACTACTGAAACGGCGGGTAGATTTACTTTCATGTCTGGTATTCCGCCAATAAATTTTCGGCCACCAGAAGCGCATTGGCAACCGCATCATCCATATCGTAATATCGGTATTCCGCCAACCGTCCTACGGGATAAAACCTGGAGAACGCAGACGCAAGAGTTTTATACTGGTTGTACCGGGACATATTTTCGGCATTTAACATCGGATAATAAGGAATGTTTTTTTCATCTCCATCGCGAATATAATCTCGCGGATATTCTGTCACGATAGTCGTAGATGCTGGTTGCAAGCCGAGAATATGCTTAAACTCTGTGACTCGGGTCATCGCGGGGTGATTGGGATAATTAACTGTCGTCGCAGGCTGGTATTCGCTTTGCCCCAGGGTTTGAAACTGAAACTGTAAAGAACGATAGGAAAGCTGCCCATAGCAATAGTCAAATAACTCATCCAGCATACCTGTGTAAATCAGCCTGCCCAGATAAACCTTGTTGCACCACAAGATATTGCCGCTAGCCTTATCAAAACCAACAAATGGTCGCGCATCCGTAGCCAACACCAATGTTATATTGGGGTGATCCAGAATCGTTTTGATCATTTCTGTGTAACCCGCCACCGGCACTGCCTGAAAGCGATCTTTAAAGTAGCGGTCGTCATAACTAATCCTGACGGGGACTCTGGCCACCACCTCAGGCGAAATCTGCTCCGGCGTCACGCCCCACTGTTTGACCGTATAGTTCAAAAATAACTTGTGGTAAACAAATTCGGCTAACTCCCGCAACCCTTGTGCTTCCGATTGTCGTAAGACCATAATCGGAATCTCGGTGCCAAAACCATACGTATCAATCAACAGCTTCGCCAACCGTTCGGCAACTTCGGGGTTAAACCAGCACTCAAGAGAGTTTAAATTAAACGGAATCGGACCCAAACGGTTGTCTATATCAGCGAGTACCCGGTGTTCATAGGGATGCCATTCAGTAAAAGTAGACAGATAATCCCACACAGTTTCATTATCAGTGTGAAACAAATGCGGCCCATACTGATGCACGCAGACACCGTACTCATTGACATAATCAAAGCAATTGCCTGCAACATGATTTCTTTGTTCGACCACCAGTACGGTTTTACCCTGCTGCGCGAGCTGCTGTGCTATCACCGCTCCCGAAAGGCCGGCACCAACAACGACCAGATCGTAGGCATCGACAGTGTTAAGCAGGTCTGTCCCGAACACGCCAGTCATGAGAATACCCGGGCAATGATCTCGGCTGGATGCGTTCGGTGCTCGTAAACAAGTCTGTGCTTTTCATCAAAAAACCACTGCTCATCGGTGGAAGCTTCGATATGCTTCAAGAATCGCTCTACTTCTCCCATACGCAAAAAATACAGGGCTGCAGCGTAAGTAAAATGCCATTTACCCGCACGCACGTCAGCTTCAGCTACCCCCATGGACAATGCATTATCACAAGCCCGGCAGAGTTCGCTGAGAACACGCTCGCGACGCTCAGCTGAGCGGCCGGTTTGCGCACCAAAACTCTGCGGGTGAACACGATACTTCCCTAAAACCTCATCCATACGATCAATAGATCCCTGCGCGAAATACGCATTGAACATATGCATGGGGTAATCCACGATGATCTGGATCGCCGGGTCCAGAATTTTTTCCAGATGTTGATGTCGGCGATACATCACCGCACTGGCCTGCAGAAAAGTTCCATATTTCACCAAATCAGAGATGTGAGCCTGTGCAGGTATATACTTTGCGTTGTAAAAATCCCGACTATAAGCCCCCCTGATATTGCCGGTATCACTGTCGAAGACCTCCGACTCATGATAGACAATAGCGCAGTCGGGATGCCGATCCAGATAATCGACTTGCTTTTGCAGTTTGCCAGGCAAAGCAACATCATCACCATCCAGGTAAGCGATATATTCGCCCTGGCAATGTGTAAAAATTTCGGCTAGGTTCCCCACCAAACCCAGGTTGAAGGTACCAAGAAGCAACTTGAGTCTGGTCGAATCCTTTTTAGACAGTCCGGCCAGATATTTGCCAAGAACAGCCTGGCTGTGATCAGACGAGGCGTCGTCCCGAACGATAACTTCGAAATCGAAGTCTGTCTGCTGTCTTAATATACTGTCGAGACATTCCACAATGTATTGCCCCAGGTTATAGCATGGAATGACGACACTGACCTTCATACCGACTCCGGGAGATCGATTCATTTCTAACCTATTACCATTTGGCAGGTTAACTCTCGACATAAATCATAGCCGTCCCAAACCCGCTCAAATTGATTCATTTGGCCAAGCGGGACTGTCCGCGCAGGTACTGCTCGCATCGGCGCTCGCTTGAGGGCATCTTGAAGCCAGGCAGAAATTTGCGCCTTGCTCAAACCCCAGTAGCCGAGCGTCTGCACGCCCATCGCATCAGGTAAAACAAAGGAGCACATATCCTTAATGGCCGTTTCCAGAAAAAGACCGCAGCCTGCATGTTGTGCCATCAGTGTGGACGACAACTCGCTCACCTGCAGTCGCTCAAACAACACATTTTCACCAGACAACACTTGGCAGTCATTCTCACAGACTATAGCCATTGCCTGTCGGGCCGTTACGCGTTGCACAAGTTCAACCCCTGCAAAGTTAATTCCATGGCGCAGACAATATTTACAAACGTCTACCCAGAATCGTTCAATGACTTCTGCCGCACAGGACTGTGCATCTACTCCTTCGAGAATCCAGACAACGGCGCGACAGGAAGTACAGGCTTGCTGCTTCAAACTGAATGCGTCCCGGCAAAAGTACTCTATAAGGCGTTGATAGGTTGGACTATCATCACTGACAGCCTGCTGCACTGCGGCAACCGAGATCACCGCAAGCGAGCAACGTGCGGCAAAACTGAGATCTTTCGCTGAAGGTTTCAAAGGTATCTGGCGAAGTGCCTGAATGGTTGCATCACTTCCCCACAAAATTCTTAAATCACAGCCTGCTGAAATTTGCCCGATGGTCGGATCACTATGATCACAATCAATTAGCTGCCACCGTTGGCAGATGCTACTAAAAACCGGCAGGGAAAGTAACTCATTGAGCAGCCCCAACAACTTGTCAAACAGCCGATTACGCCGCCGACTCACTCGAATCAGGGTAAAATTACCGAGTAATAGAGATAACAACCCACAATATAAAAACAGCGTTTCGACATTTCCCGGTGCCACCTGAAACACCACACCCACTGGTTTTAACAGCGCCTGAGTTTCTTTCTCTTGCTCTGCCTGTAACTGATTCACGGCGGCGTCCCGGAACCAAAATCCCAAGGCCATCAAGTCGTTAGAAAATTCACCAGAGGCAGACTCCATCAACCTATGGCTTAGCTGACTGATAAAAGCTTTGCTCTGCGCAGAGAAGGGCCGGTCCAGGTAGACCTCCTCGTCGACAGCAAACGCACCGCCAGGATAGGTTAATCGGGCAACGGTATGTTTAACCGCTTCCGCAGGCATAATTTCATCGTTGCTCATAAAGTGTCACTACATCCTCGCAGCTCTGACTTAGGCAGGCGCCCCAAAACTTCGAAGTATTTTCCCCTACGTCCACAACGGCAGTCATCAACGCCGATGATTCGCCCCAAATCTTCAGTAAGCAGACTGTGCCCTGGATAACTCAGCGGTAACAACGATAACACCTGAATTATTCCAGGCTCGCCGAGCTCAGCCGGTTGCAGCGTCTGCACATGACGGACAATGATGTCCGCTGTAGACGGACAATGCAGATAACCCAGCTCGCAGCCGACATATACGCTTCCAACCTGCTCTGCCATCCCGTAGAAATTATGTATTTTTTGAGTGCCAAGTCTGTTGATAACGTGCGAATTAAAAGTAGGGTTGTCTACAGCAACAGAGCGCAGTTTTTTCCACCCGCCGCTGTGTAACAGTACACCCTTTGGAAACGAAAAGGACACCTGTTTTTCTTCGAGTGACAATATGACCTTGCTCCAAAGAACCCAGGTAAATCCGAAAAGCAACACCGGCTGTTGACCGTAAGTCGCGGCAAAAGCACGCAACCCATCAAGATTGAGCTGCATATTCCGGTCGAGCAAATAGGTATGATGATGCCCCAAAAACGCCAGTCCCTGAATACCCGCGCCCCTGGCGGTATATCCATCATCCGTTGTATTTCCTTCGGATAACGGCATATCGGCTATCAGCATAGGTAATCGTTGCTTACCTACAAATGATTGCATAATTCGCATCAACACCTTCGATTGTAGCTGCGCGGTGTCTTTGTCCAAATAAACTCTCGATTTTTGCTGAGACGTTGTCCCCGACGAATACAACAGCTTTACCACGTCGGACTCGGCAACACTTTTCAGTGTAAAGTGCTTGAATAAATTGACGGAAACAAACGGTACGTCGTCCAAATGGGCAATATTCTGGATTTCCTGCGGGGACGCCAACTGCTGAGACTTAAGAACGCGACGATATCTGTCACAGCAATCGAAATGATGGTTGGTTAGATTTTTGATGAGTGAAAGAAAAACTTCTTCTTTTTGCGCTTGGAGCGAGTCATATACAGGCATACCCAGCAACGTATGCACATAATCTGTCCGGGAAAATAGTTCTTGTGTTTTTTCTATCAAGACTGGAACTCCGGGATGTTAGGCAACCAGCCGTAAAAGTTCGCCATAGGCAATTTTACCATTGTCGGTTTTCGGTTCTTCCGGCAACAGAATCACTGAGACCGCTTTCATGCTGAACGGCAGTCTGTCTGCGAGATGTTTCAACAATACCTGAACATCTGCATTTTGCTCCTTCTGAATGACCGCTATCACAACACGATCTGTCTCGCCGGCACATATCACCGGCCAGCCCTGAGTTTGCAACCAGCCCTGAAACTCGTCCAAGTCGATTCGATGACCAAAAACCTTGATCGTCCTATCCTTACGACCGCAAACGTAAAAACGCCCGTCATTATCGGCGTAAGCCAGATCGCCTGTTGCCAAATATTCCGGAGGATTGAGGGCTAACAAATCCTGACGGGATCTGGCATAGCCCAACATCACATTGGCGCCGCGGTATATGAGCTCACCTCTCTCTCCAGGCTCGGTCAGTAGTTTGCCGTCCGGGTCGTGTAACTCAAAACTTCCCCCGGGAATAGGCCGACCGATAGAATCAGCATGCGCTGCAACATCTCCTGGGCCCAAGTAGGCCATACGGGCTGTGGCTTCGGTCTGTCCGTACATAACAAAAAATCGTATTTGCTTTTGTCCCAATACCTTGGCAAACCAGGTGAGCACATCCGCACTGAGTTTGCCCCCCGCCTGCGTCATATATCGCAGACTTCCCAAATCTCGTTGATGAAAGCGGAGCTTTTGCAACATTTCATAGGTGTGAGGCACCCCCGCCATACTAGTTGGACGGGTCGCATCAAACAATTGCCAAAACGCCCTGGAGATCACCGAATCGTTGTTCAATATAAGCGTCGCACCCACGCTAAGATGACTGTTTACCACGGATAAGCCATAAGAGTAGTGAAACGGCAACGTCGTGATTGCTTTCTCTGACGCATCAAGACCAAGGTATTCAACAATGGCGCCTGCATTTGACTGAAGGTTGCGATAACTTAGCATGACCTGTTTGGGAGACCCTGTGCTGCCTGAAGTGGATAGCATTATTGCCAGCTCGGCATGCATGGCTCCACAGGAAAAATTATCATCCGAGTTTTGAACGAGTCGGTCGTACAGCTCTACTGTCCCATCGGCTTTTATCAAAAATGAAGGGCGATAAACTTCCAGCAGTTTCTGCAAAAGTTGGCCGTACATCCCATCCGGCAGCAATATCACGGGCAATCCAGACTGCAGACACGCGAGATAGGCGACTAACACCGCCAGATTATTACGGCAGAGAAGACACCCCAGCACTCTCGTTGCAGGTAAACGGCGGCGAAACTCTTGAACACAGTTATGCAGTTGGGAATAACTTACGATCGAGCCATCGGAGAGGAGCACAGCAAACTGATCACCAAATCGATCCAGATGTTCATAAAAATTGCCACGATTCGCTGTTGCCATTCCCCCACCGCCTAATGCTTTGCTGCCGCTATACTGTAACATCGTACCGTAGCAGGATTTCTTTAGCCTTGGCGACAGAACTAAGCTCCAGAATGTCATCCATTTCCAGTAAAATCTGGTAGGTTTCTTCAATTTCGGCCACAAGGCCCAAGTGAGCCGTTGAGTCCCATTGCGAGATAGTATTGTACGCAAGCACATCACTGACTTCGCTCAAGGGCAAAGCCAGAGCCTTTGCAAAAACTTCATATATAGATGTTGATGACATGTATCGTTTCTTTTTTTATTTTCGTTAACGCAATAGGCGGCGGATACTGCTTGTCGCACTCATAAAGCGGTCTCGCTCCAGCGCCATCTTAACCAGCGGTTCTTTCGTGATAATCTGGTACCCCAATGTTTGATTGAAACGCAGGGCTGCCGTATTGTCCGGCAACACCACGGCAACCAGCTTCGAGCAACCCAGAGAATCAAAACAGTAATCATTTAACACAATCGCCGGTAAAAAAGCGATTAAAGTGTTCCGATACTTTTCATTGCCAATATAAATGGCGGTTTCCAACTCGGTCTGCGACTCGACAGGCACACCAAGGCTGCCTCTGATATTGGCAACGCCTATTTTTTCGTGGCGATAATAAATCACAAAATGTTGCTGGTTTTCTGCTGCCGAAATATGACGGAACCATCCCAGTTGCTGTTGGGGTGATATTTCATCCTGAGTCAGCATATAGCTTCGGATATCAGGACGATTTCGCCAGGTTCGTACCAACTCCAAATCTTCGATAGTGATTTCCCGCAATATGACTGCGTTATTTTCGATAACCGAGGACCTCATCCACTACCCTCCCCGAGCCATCTAACGAATACAGGTTGCGACTTGCCAGTGACATGTTTTCCAACAAATCCGGTTCGCACCACAGCTGGCAAACCTTTTCCACAATTTCTCTTAACGGAAGTTGTCGGCGGCAATCGTAAACTTCACACCAGTGGTGTTTTTTATTTGCCATCGCCGCCGGCCATTGATTATCAGCCACCACACAGAGCAACGACGGTACCTGCATAATCCCCAGCTCAGCAATCGTTGAACCCGCAGCCGCAATAGCGAGTCTAGAGGACCTCATCAGGTCGGCCATGGTCGTCACCGCATGTCGGTGAATCACAGAGCTCAGTCCTTTAACGTATTGCGCAATCGTGCCCGCCTGCGGGTTTGCTTGACCGGTCACAACAACTATCGGCATGATTACCTGCTGATCAATCAAGGTTTGCAATAACGGCAGTGTCAATCCGAGAGGGTCAGCACCACCCATTGTTATTAAACAATACCTCCTGTCTCGAAATACCGGCGTTGCCTCTCTAAGAAACTCCCCCCTTAACAAACTATATTGAGGGCCAAGTAACCTCAAACAGGCTGAAGCACTAAGATCATAATCTAAATTGTTCGCGGCCAAAGAACTATTGAGAACGATATCAACCGATAACGGGCCCCGATTATTTTCATCATCCAGCAATACCAGGACAGCCTTCAGTACGCCCCTAAGTTCTCTTAACGCAACACCGCTTAGTGAGTATGTATCTAGAATCCAGTGCGTAATTGCATAGCTCGATTCAATTCGGGCGTAATCCCCCAAAATCGCTCGTGAAGACAGATCAATACACTCATAATCAAATCCGGGTGCCTCCGCCATAAAATTCATCGTATCACCACAACTCACGAACAAAATGCGACATCCACGCTGGTAAAAGGCAGCAGCAAGCACGCAGCAGCGCATTAAATGCCCCATACCTATTTGGGAATCCGCGTCAACTCGAAAAGCGATGGTCATACGACTCATCGATCACCCTGGCTATCTTCGACATTGACCATCGACCAATTAAGAGCTGTGCCTTTAGCTAAATCCTGAGTAAAACGCTGCCCTATCAACATTTGATAATGACGCGGGTGCAGGCCAAAGGCCGGTCGTACGACTTTGATATTTGCCTCAGATACATAGTCGTCGGCTTTAACTGGCGCTGAAACATAGATTGAACGCCGATATCTCTTCGAATCCTGCTCTTCATCGGCACCACCATATTTGATGACACCCAATGCTTTCCATGCCCTTCTGGTTTCAGTAACAAGTGATTTCATTTCTCCCGATGTCAGCGAAAAATCTGCATCAACTGCGTCTGTGTCATTTTCCAACACAAAATGCTTCTCTATGACAGACGCTCCGAGTGCCACCGCAGCAATGGGCACAGCCAAGCCCCGAGAGTGGTCAGACAGCCCGACAACACAATTAAACTGGGATGCCATATCCTGCAATGTCCTTAGGTGACTGCCTTCAGCACTGGCGGGGTAATGGCTGGTGCACTTGAGCAGAACAAGATCCTTACAGCCATGAAAGCGGGCACAGGAAACGGCCTCCTCGAGTTCTTCAAGCGATGCCATTCCCGTTGACATAAACACGGGTTTTCCGGTTTGTGCAACCTTCGCTATCAGCGGCAAATGATTATTTTCGAAAGATGCGATCTTGTAACACGGTACAGAGAGGCTTTCTAGAAAGTCTACAGCAGCTTCATCAAATGGTGAGCTGAATGCCAGTAACCCCAATTCGTGTGCATAGCTGAATAATTCAGCATGCCAGGCATAAGGGGTTGACGCCTGCTGGTACAAACTATAAAGCGTTTTTCCCCGCCACAGACTGTCTGACTCATCAATCAAAAATTCGCGGCTATCAATGTCTATAGTTAGGCTATCGGCTGTATATGTTTGTAGTTTGATCGCATGCGCACCTGCCTCGGCCGCAAGCCTAATCATTGTCTTTGCTTTGTCTAAACATTGACCGTGATTGCCTGAAAGTTCAGCTATGATCAGAGGAGGACACCCTTCGCCAACATAAGTCCCCCCTATTTTCACTTGTACCATTGATTTCCTTACCTCTGCCTTGATTGCATTAGCCGGTACAATAATTCTGCATCTTGCCAGTCTTCTTCAGTATCGATGTCCATTACCCGAGCGCGAGGCATTATGTAGGGAATAGCTTGCTGAGAAAACATCGAAATACCTTGAAGAAATGCCTGGGGCTTTCCCCAATAGAATTGGCCAGCATCATGAAACGCTTCGGGAAGATCCTGCGATCGAGTGCTCAAATGCTCAGGAAACAACATTTCTGGATGTCCTTGATCATCCAAAATAAAAGCCCTTTGTATTGGAAAGGCATAGCGGGTCGATGAGAAAGCAAAGTCCTTTTCCGGTTGCTTAATCAAGGCTTCCAACGCCTTTTGCAAGTCATCAGGGAGCAGCAAAGGACATGTCGGATAGATACAACACAGATAGTCTGGAGATTGGCCGTTCGTCTTAAAGTATTCAATAGCATGGCAGATTACCGCACCGGTACCAGTATGGTCATCCGCCAAAGAAGCTGGACGCATGAACGGTACAGACGCGCCGTAATATACGCCAAGTGCAGCGATTTCATCGCAGTCAGTTGAGATCAGTACATCATCAAACAGCCCCGAAGTTAAGGCCTTTTCGATGGCATAGGCTATCATTGGCTTACCACAGAACTGGCGAATGTTTTTTTTCGGGATTCGTTTACTGCCACTTCTGGCAGGGATAAGAGCTACTTTCATCGTTAAGTATTTCGACCTTGTACTTGAACTGCAACCATACACTTACTATAGTCTTCGACAAACAATAACCTACAGAATGTTGAGATATCAAAGTCGGATGAATGAAACCCACAAACCAAGATTGCTAATTTTCGGGCAAACTCATCATCAACTTCTTCCGCACTTTCGATCCGGCCATATAGACTATCTTACAAAAGCCCTTTCCTACCACTTTCATCTCACAGAAATTAGTATTGATTGCGATTATAGACAGGTTGTAGACAAGCACAAACCTGACTGCATTCTTTTTGATGGAGGTATCCTTCACTCTCAAGAAAAGCCTTTTATCAAACTCCGAAATTTTGATCACCATTGCAAAATTCCCAAAGCCGGAATTATAAGAGTCGATGCAATCAGTGCTGAAATGCATTTAGTGCTAGAGTATTTCGACCAGTTTGGCATAGCTCGCTTTTTTGCCATCGACACGGGGTTGGGTGAAGCTTGGCCACATCTTAAAAAGAGCATAATCTACTGGCCCTGGTCGTTTGATAATGAAATTTACAAAGATTATGGACTTGAGAAAACCATTCCTATTTCGATGATTGGTGAGGGGTTTTCAACACAGTCACCTTACCTTTGGCGAAAAGCTATGTTCGATCAGCTCACGCGATATTTCCCAATTTTCATATCTAACCGGCCACGCAAAAATTCTCCAGTAAATATCCACACCGAACAATATGCGAAAATATTGAATCAATCCTGGTTGGCATTCGGATGCGGTTGTGAACGTTTTATTCTCACGCGTAAGCTCTTTGAAATTCCCGCATCCAAAGCATTGCTGGTGACAGAAAAAAGTGATGTTCTTATATCCGCTGGTTTTAGCGATGGAAAAAATTGTATTTTTGTGGATAGAGAAAATGTTCTGGACAAACTTGAGACTATTTTTGAGGATTTTGATTCGCTGAAAAACATGACGTTGGCAGGTCATCAGCTAATCTATAAAAAACACGATTTTTCAGCGCGAACACAAATTCTCGACTGGTTTCATCTAAGAGAACAAGGCGTTTCAGAAGACAACATTATGCAAGATACGCCATTCTCATCATTAACGTCCAAAGTCAACCGCAGCACTCCATTGAACGCCACTCAATTACACACTGGAACAGAGAGTTTACTATCAGTTATCAGGTACGACATAATTACCGCCATCCATAACAAATCATTAACGCAATTGCTTTCCTGCCAAAAGCGCCTAAAAGATCTTTATCCTACATTTTTTGAATCTCTGCCAGATTTTCGACTAATACAAACCATCAGCGATATTATTTCAGGGCAAATACCAGAAGCTATTAAACACTTTTGCCAATTGCTGAGCATTACAGATGTATACGGCTATAAGCGGCTATCATTATCCCGCCTCGAACATTTTCTTTTACTCTGGTTGGCAAAGTTTCAAAGTAATCAAATGGCCATTTCCTGGTACTTCAGCACCTATTTGCATCCCGCCAATAGTCATCGATTTATGGGAAAGTATAATCAAATAGCTTTTTTTGATAAGAGCACTCTGTGGGATTACGTGGAAAGCTTATTTTCCGACGAGGCCTCTTCTGATATTTCTGAACATCCACTATTCAAAATAATATATAGAAGTAAAAGGCAGGAACTTGATGCGTGGTTTGAATCAGTCGCTACATGCTACAAAAAGAACGAAAATTCGAAATCATTAAAACCACCGATCAAAGGTATCCAAACGGTAATATTTGGGCTTGGTGAGATTAGTTTCAAAGTGTATGACGACCTAATTAAAACTAATGAAAAAGTTCAGGTCTTTATTCATAATTTCTCCAGAGAAGAAACAACCTGCAAAGGTATCCCAACCTACCTGCCCGAAGACTTAGCTCTCGAAGAAGTTGATAACATTGTCATTACGAATAGAACCTACCAAGAAACTGCACTACAACTGATCCTATTGGGAGCATCAGAAAACTCAATTTCAGTTTTAGAAAGAACATCCGGTAATATCGTTCCTCTGGTTGAAATAATGACGGTAACAAAGAACTAATATAACCACTCACCACATAAACGGCACGCTGCGGAAAGTTCTAGCTCACCTAAAGATTGGTAATTTTCTGCAGCCAACAACCAGAGGTTCTTGTTATCTGGAAAACTCTTTAGCAATGTAAATAACAGTTGATTGCTGTGCAGGTACTGCCCTTTGTGCATGGCTGCAATCAATTCTTGATAGCCAGGAACGTCACAAAGACTCATGTTGCTATCTATTATTTTAAAGGTCAATCCATACTCTTCCCGTACTGACTCCAAAGTACTTCTTATAACCTGACTGCAAGCAAACGCTGTAATTACGATACACTCAATGTCTCGGTCCTTAACGAGGTTTGGACTAATTACGGGCACTCCCTCGTGACTCGAATCCTGCGAATTCGCTTTTTGATCAAAAACTGCAGTAACAATAATTCCTTTGCGACGCGCCCATACAATCAAGCTTGAAGCAATATCATTCGCACCATAGAGATAGATCGAAGAAAAATCGGCCCTATCCAAATGTTCAGTTAGTTGATTTAACGCTGAAATATCCATAACGATTTACATAATGTGAAAAACTTAATTTTTTTAATAGTCATCAACATCAGGTTAGGCTAGCCACGCATACTAGCAAGCAACTGAATATTAATCACTGGCCAAAGAGTGCGCAATTTCACCATATCACCCAACTGATAGCATTCATCGGCCAGTTTCTTAAACGCTTTGCCGTCACACCAAGATGCGGAAAGAAAACTGGCGCTGTTTAATGTATCTAGAACTAACATTTTGAGTTCATTTTCCAACCAACCTTCCATGGGGCTACAGAAACCAATTTTTGAGTGGCGACATCGAATAGGTTCGGGTAGGAAAGTCAGGCTATCGCGTATTAATTTTTTGGTAATACCCTGACAGATTTTATCTTCATCAGGCGCTGAAAACCCCAAACAAACCAGCTCCCAATCAAGAAATGGGGAGCGCACTTCAATTGAGTGCGCCATAGAGCATCTGTCAAAATTTCTTAAAATTGCAGGTAGAGAGCTGAAGTGGAAGTCGAGATATAGTCGTCGCTGCAAATGAGAACATTGTTTTAAATAATCCAACTCCTCTTGTTCAAATAAAAATGGCAAAGAATGAAGCTTGGAAATTACTTGCTCAGGAATTACACCTAACGGGCTATCACAATCCAACTTAGCCCCTCGAATTAGTCGACGAAAGTTGGAACGACTTACCTGGCTATCCGAAGGCAGGGAGTGAACAAGCCCGGAAACTGCCTTTACGAAATGATTCATCTCTCCATCAGCGAGTAACAAATCTGCGAGATAAGGTTGCCAATAATAGGAATACCCAGCCATATATTCGTCAGGCCCATGCCCCTCAAGAGATACTTTATATCCCAAACGCTTCATCTCTTCATACATTAACCAAGGCCCTATCGCAGGCTCAACCACATCCCCCACAGCCAGAATACAGGATAAAATTGAATCCACCGAAAGCGACTGATGCACATCAATAACATTCAGTGGCGTTGCCGTCTCTTCTGCCGGAATTTGAGCCCAACTCAATTCATCTTGGTCAGTACCAATATAAGATGCGGTAAACGCTGTATTCCAATTGTCCGGTTGCCGTTTTAATGGGTTTGAATGATGGTTTACTAAATGGTGCACACCACACAAGACGGACGAAGAGTCTATTCCACCACTCAGTGCAAAGGCTATATCAGTATCACTGCGGAGACGCAGCTCACATGCACTCAGGAAACGATCTCTAAACGCCTTTTCCCGTTGCGCCTTAGGCTGAGATGCTAACTGTGGAGTTAGATGCTCATATGTCTTCCACCAACGCTTTTTGTTTACGTCACCGTTTTGCCTCAACCGCAGAGAAAAACCCGGCAATAAACGCTTACACCCATCAAACAAACAATCTTCAAAGGCCTCTACTAAAGAGGAGCCCGTAAGCGCCACCGCGGCCATTGAATCATTAATGTTTGGTTTTTGGTTTGAGCAAAGCAAAATTGATTTCTGTTCCGATGCGAAAAAAAATGTACCCTCCCTAAACGCATAGTACAGCGGCTTTACCCCAAATCGGTCTCTCGACAAAAACAGTGTTTTATTCTTATCATCCCATATCGCGAAAGCCCACATACCATTAAAACGCAGTTGGCAAGATTCCCCCCATTCAATGTATGCGGCGAGTAGCACTTCAGTATCTGTGTCAGTAATAAAACGATAACCTAGCTCTTCTAGCTCCTTACGTAACTCCAAAAAATTATATATTTCGCCATTAAAGGTAATCCATAGCCCGCTGTTGCCAAGGGTCATTGGCTGCAAGCCGGAGTCGGAAAGATCCAGAATGCTCAAACGGGTATGGATCATTGATGTCATTTTACAGGCTGACTGATATAGACCGCTGCCGTCCGGTCCGCGATGCGACAAGCTGCTTCTCAACAAATCAATAGAGTTCGAGTTACAGTTTCCCCCTTTTAGTTTGACAATCCCGGCAATTCCACACATGTGCTGATCACTTCGCTTAACGTTGGTTTATAAGATAATTACCGCATAAATCAATTCAGAGACTAGCATATACTTTGCCGCCTCAAGTTCAAGCGGTTAACACGCCCTCGACCATCTTGCTTGAATTGACAGATTACCATAGATAACATGCGACATTGGGTATCGCGCATGCCTCCTTTGCATCACGATCTAATAACCGGCGGGGCTGGGGCAATAAGCATGACATGATAGTAATAATGCACGTGGCGACACAAAGGCTTCAACTGAAATTCCTTTACAAATTAAAGTAAATATCAAATTAGCGAAGAAGAGAACTAATGGCCGAATTACTAGGTGATTACCCATCGCTCCTGAATTCATTTATAGAAGCAGGCTACACAACCCGTTTTTTTTCCGACCCGATTTCTCGCAGTCACCAATTACTGCTGCGTCATGACATTGACTTTGATTGCCATCTTGCTGAAAAACTTGCAGAAATCGAACATGAATTTGGCTTAAAGGCCACCTATTTCTTTTTAGTAAGTTCTGACTCATATAACCTACTCTCATCGAAAAATGCTTCTTCACTTGGGAGAATAAGAAATATGGGGCACAATATTGGTTTGCACTTCGATCCGACACGCCACAAAGATACGGAGTCAGGCCTCAAGAAAGAAATCGCCATAATGGAAGACAATTTTGATCTTAAAATTGATATTATTAGCCTGCACCGCCCCAGCGAAACCTATATCGGTAATGATCAACCTATAGCGGGTTATGACCATACTTATCGAAGCGAGTTCGTAAAAAAAATTGCCTATTATTCTGATTCTGGTGGTAGTTTTAAATTTGGACATCCACTAGATTCTTGCGAATTTCATCAACGCAAAAGTATGCAATTGCTAACACACCCAATCTGGTGGACCCTAAAAGGCTATTCGGCGCAAGAAGTGATGGAAAACCACATAACAAACAACCATAAAGCGTTGCAACTACACATCTCTAAAAACTGTAAGTCATACCACCCTAAGGCATGAGTAAACCAAATTTTGGTAGCTGTTCAGGCAATCTACCTTGACTAGTCCCAACCATAAAATGCCCTTATATCATCAGTTAGCAAACGGTCCACTCGATTTATCTGCCGACCGTTAAACAGTTTTTTCCAACTAACCCCCATTATGTACTCTGTCGAGTTATCGACTCGCGGACACTTTTTTCCTAGCTGAAGTTGTGTGTCATAATTAAGGCCAAGAAAATGACTGACCTCTCTGGCAACGCATTGAGGATGGCTCAACATTTTTTCGTAATGAACTAATAAAAGCCTTTCTTTTTGCTCTGTTGCAGATAAAATTTTTCCCCAACCTTTCAACCAATTCACCATCAAAGGGAACAGGCAATCTAGTTGATAATCAATTTTTTCACCATAACTCATCCTTTCATAGCCATGGGGCAAATTTATAAATTTGAAAAAAACGTCCCTATCCCTATCATTCCACTCGTCGATATATCTTATGAAGGACACAATCACCTGACGAGGATCACGCACAAGGACAATCGATTTATAAACTAAAGATGCCAGCATCCGCAGATTTCCCACAGATGGAGCAAGATGAGAATACGTCACCCCCCCTCTGGAAACAAAGCCTAAAAGCTTTTCTGCCTGTATATTCTGTACTAGTGCATGAATACCTTCAGTTATGTTTTGGTAAATAGCAACTGGGTTACTCTTCCTGTAACTCGATAGAAGATAAGGAGTGAGTATCCGTGCACCACTGAATGGTAGACAAGCTATTACAGTGCTCCTTACGATCTCAGTCGCCGGTAAGTACTTTTCAAATAATCGGCTTGGCAGATAACCCCAAATCCGGGAAAAATCAAAACCCTCAGACAAGAGGTCGTATAATATGCTGGAAAAGTATCCTTCTGAACATATTACTATTCTGTCTAGTTCTTTATTCTTAAGCAACACATGAACAGGCTTGACCTCAATGCCTGCTATAGTGGTTCCTTGCTTAGTGACATCATTATCTACGATATAAGCAATATTCAACGAACCATATTCTTCGATATATCTTCTTGCAATATCGTTGCCAGCGAATAAAACTATATCAGACATAAAGAATTAGCACCCAATTCACCTATTATCACTTTAGCTTTGCTACATATTAAAAATTGAACTACTTTTGAAACTTTCATTAAAAGAGTATTCAAAAATTCCCATGCTGAAACAAACCAATTCATCAATAGCCAGTTAAATTTGCAGTTATTTATCTTTCTTTGCGAAGCATCCGTTTTAGAGTACCCTGGGAATATGAAGCCATGAGTGAGCTTAGTATAAAAATTCTGAAAAAGAATGAGTTCTCGCAATTAAATCGCTTCTTAGCAAAGTGCCCACATAGCACAATGTATCACTCGCAACACTTCTGGGCTTTTCTCGAAACTGCAACAAATGCTGAAGTTTCATGCATCGCGGCAATTCAAAATTCAATTATTTTGGGAATTCTCCCGTTGGTTAGTTATGAGGAAAAACTCGGAACAGTTATTAACAGCCTTTCGTGGTTTGGATCTCATGGAGGATGCTTGCTCGTCAATTCCAATCAAAGCGACGTGCGCCAAGCACTGATTAAAAGTTATTCAGATATCGTCAACAAGCCAGAAGTGTCTGCCTCGACACTGATTATGCCTACAGCAGAGGAGCAACATATTAAGGACTATATTTTGCATCTTTCCGAAGGAGTGGTTCAACAACGTCGTACTCAAGTATCCCAACTTCCTTTGTATAATGAAACGTTAGAGAAGAACTTACTCGACTCCTACAGCCAAAAAACTAGAAACTTGGTACGAAAATCTCTTAAGCAAAATTTTTCATTAATTCACTCAGACGAGCTTATCTTTTGGAAATACCTCCATGAAGAACATTTGAGAGGCTGTCAGGCAAATGGAGCTCCAGCAAAACCATGGAATCACTTCATGGCAATTAGAAATAAAATCCCGTCTCAGTTGCGATCATTATTTGTCGCGCAGAGGGACAATCGTCCCGTTGCAGCATTATTGTTGCTACATAATAACAAGCAGGTTGAATATCTCATTCCGACCATATCTGCAGAATATAGAAGCTCACAACCCCTTTCTTTCCTTATATTTAATGCCATGGTCAAGTTAATTAAAGATGGCTATACTCAGTGGAATTGGGGCGGAACCAGTGACTCATTAAAGTCACTTCATCACTTTAAAGCGGGCTGGGGGGCTAAAGATATAACTTACCATATGATAACTAAAATAAAGCCCGAACTTTTAGCCGAGTTAAAGCGAGACAGACTATCGGTTTCTCAACGTTATCCTTTTTTCTACATTTATCCATATCAATACTTAAAACAATGAAACAAGATCCACATGAGCTAAGTCAACGACGCCCGCCCTGGCTAAAAAACGAGCAAATTGATCAATACCTTGAGAAACTGAACAACCTTCTTGCCGAGGCAGATCTCGACAACCCAAAAACGGGCGACAAACCTCCAAAAGACTTACCTCTAATCTACGTTGTAAGTGCTCCTAGGTCTGGAGGGACCCTTTTATCCCAAGTTTTATGCAAGCATCTAGATGTGGGGTATATAGACAATATTGCCGCACGATTTTGGCTTAGGCCATCTGCTGGTATCAATTTGTCCAAATCAATAAGAAACTTCACTAACCAAGACCACATTAGTTTTAGCTCCTATTATGGAAGAACAAAAGGACCTTTAGAGCCAAACGAATTTGGCTATTTTTGGCGACATTGGTTCAATTTAGATACGTCGATTAACCATAAGCTTAGCAACAGACACCTCTCCAATATCGACATATTTCACCTAAGAGCGACGTTGAGAAACGAAATTCTTGCAGCATTCGGAAAGGCCGTAGTATTGAAAAACCCCATCTGTGGGCTACAAGCAAACTTCCTGACTAAAGTACACCCCAAGACACTTTTTGTTTATATTAAGAGAAACCCTTACGATGTGGCAGTATCAATTATGAATGCTCGTAAAACTCACTATGGTGACTATAGCAGCTGGTGGTCTTTGAAGCCTTCAAATTATCCAGACTTTATTAATCCCCTCTCTCCTGCCGATGAAGTATTTGACCAAGTCATACAATGTAACAAAGACTTGGAACATGAACTCAATAAAAGGCACGTAAATTCAATAACGCTGAATTACGATGAGTTGTGTAGGTCTCCTGAGATGGTGCTTGACCATATTACTGCATCTATTTCTGCAATGAATTATTCGTGTACAAAACTCAACCTTTCGACTTTGCAGCCGTTTGTAGATAAGTCGGAGATATCCATTCCAAACGAGTTTAAAGAAAGGCTCAAAAAAAGAGCAGATGAACTTGAACACAAATAAACCAGATCTCAATGCATAAAGGCCATAAATGACTGATATTTATATTCATGAGTCAGCACATGTATCGCCAGACTCCAAAATTGGCAAAGGAACAAAAATATGGATAAATGCCCAAATTCGAGAGGGCTCGTCAATTGGCGAGAACAACATTATCTCAAAAGATGCCTATATTGACACGGGAGTAACAGTCGGCTCAGGCTGCAAAATACAAAACTCAGTTTCAATCTATAAAGGGGTTACCATAGAGGATAATGTCTTTGTTGGGCCTAATGCTTGTTTTAGCAATGACAAGGTACCTAGAGCATTTAATTCTGACTGGAAGATTGTCAAGACTCATGTTTTGGAAGGTGCCAGTATTGGCGCAAACGCAACAATTGTGTGTGGTGTTACCATTGGTAAGTTCGCTATGGTCGGTGCAGGAAGCACTGTTACAAAAAACGTCGAAGACCACGCGCTAGTGGTGGGCAATCCAGCAAAAAAAATCGGTTACGTTTGTGAATGTGGAGAGAGATTAAACGATTTCTACTGTCCAAACTGTGAAAAAAGAATCGATATAAGAGTCGAAGAATGATATCTATTGCTTTAGTTGGATATGGCTATTGGGGACCAAACGTTGCCAGAAACCTTTTCAACAATACTAGGTTTAAAGTACATGCTATATGCGACATGAAATCGGAGCGTATTGATAAGGCTAAGGCAATATTTAATGACCAAACCCAATACGAAACCAATTTTCAAAAGTTACTGGATAACCCCGATATCGATGCCATTGCCATTGCGGTGGAAACTAGTGCACATTTTGAATTGGGAAAATCTGCTCTTTTAGCAGGTAAGCACATCTACGTAGAGAAACCGTTTACGTCTAGCGTTGAAGAAGCAATTGAACTAGAAAAATTAGCACAGCGTCTGAACTTAAGAATTCACGTAAACCACATTATGATATTTCATCCCGTGGTACAAAAAATTCGCGAGTTAGTCAACGCAGGAGAAATTGGAGACATCCTTTATATCGACGCCATGAGAATGAACCTTGGGCAAATTAAAAAAGATGTTAGTGCAATGTGGGACTTGGCCGTTCATGACTTATCGATCATAGACTTTTTGTCAAATGGTGAGATGCCGAAAGTAATAAGCGCGGTAGGAGAAAAATTATACAACCCTAAAGAAAGCTTGGCATTTTTAACGCTTCGATATCCCGGTTTTATCGCTCATATCCACTCCAATTGGATATCGCCGCTAAAAGAAAGAAAATTCATAGTAGCGGGCACAAAAAAAATGGTTGTTTTTGACGACATGAAAGTCGCCGAAAAGCTAATGATCTATGACAAGGGTGTCAATGTCATTTCTGGTGAGAACATTGAGTATATTGATTATGCGGTAAAGATTAGAGAGGGAGATCTATTAATCCCCTATATCCCACGAGAAGAACCATTGTTCAAAAGCCTTGACCATTTCGCTCACTGTATTGAGAACCAATGTCATTCAATAACAGGGACAAATCAAGCAATTCGCCTACTCAATATCCTTAATAGGGCCGATCAGAAAATGAATCAATCATGATAAGGTTGGAAACACGTCCACAACGCCCCCAAGTTTTTGGTAGTACTATCCTAGTAACAGGTGGTGCTGGTTTTATAGGAAGTTTTTTAGTTGACCGGCTAATTGCTGAAGGGGCTAAAGAAGTTATTGTCGTCGACAACATGTTTCTTGGTGACGTACAGAATTTGCAATCAGCTCTCCGCGAGGGTGTGATTCTTTATAAGGATGACATAGAGATCAACTCAACTCTATCGTTCATCTTCGATACTCATAATGTGGATATCGTTTTTAACTGCGCCACAAAAGCGCTTAACTATTCTTTCGTTAATCCTCGAAATGCCTTCGACACCAATACACAAGGTGTATTAAATCTGTTAGAACACCAAAGAAAAGGATGCTTTCAAACCCTTGTTCATTTCTCTACTTCCGAAGTCTATGGCTCAGCCATTTATGAACCGATGGACGAAAAGCACCCGTTCGGCCCAACCACCACTTATGCAGCAGGAAAAGCTGCCGCTGACCATGCAATTGCTAGCTATGTCAATATGTATAAACTAGACGCTTTTATTATGCGCCCCTTTAACAATTATGGCCCTCGGCAAAATCACAAGGGTTATATGGCAGGTATAATTCCAATAACGATATGGCGTGTTCTCAATGCCATTCCACCTGAAATACATGGCGATGGCCGGCAAAGCCGAGACTTCATTTATATTGAAGATACTATCAACTCCATTATTCAGCTATACCCTATTTTAAATCCTGCAGAAAGTATCAACATATCCGCAGACAGCCAGTATTCTGTGCGAGAAGTGATTAGCATGATTACTCAACAGCTGGACTACCAGGGAGAAATAATTCAAAAACCATCTAGAAATGCCGATGTAGTCTGCCATCGCGCATGTAACCGAAAACTCAAATCAATGATAAATTTTGAGCTTACGGAATTTTCAGAAGGTCTAGCAAGAACCATTCAGTGGTACCAGGGTCATATTAAATGATTCGATTAGTTAAACCTTACATAGAACTAAGTGATGTACAACATGAATTCGAAGAAATATTTTCTTCTGGATGGTTTACTCAGGGTAAATTCAACGCCGAATTTCAAGAAAGTTTAAGCCAGTATCTTGGTTGCAAATACGTACATTTGACAACTTCCGCAACAACAGCACTTTCTCTTGCACTAAGAATTCTAGATATTCAGGCTGGCGATGAGGTGATCATTTCTGACTTTTCATTTCCAGCAACCGCAAACGTTGTTGAAGAAATGGGGGCCATCCCTGTTTTTGCCGATGTGTCATTAGAAAATTTCAATATGTTACCTGATGATCTGGAACGAAAGATTACGAACAAAACTAGAGCTGTAGTTTTTGTCGATGCTTTTGGTAATCTAACCAACATCGATGCCATTAAGTCCCTATGCGATAAATATCAACTTCCTCTCATAGAAGATGCAGCCTGCGCAATTGGCAGCGGCCACAGAAGTATAAAGTGTGGCAACATTTCAGACATTACCTGCTTTAGCTTTCATCCTAGAAAACTACTAACTACTGGTGAAGGTGGGGCTATCACAACGAACAATTCCAAACTTTCAGAATTATTAAAGATCAAACTAAACCACGGAGCGAGACAAAAAGACGGGAAATTGGATTTTATTAGCTATGGTTACAATTATCGTATGACCGAAATTCAAGCGCTAATGGGTTTAAAACAGCTAATAAACCTAGATCATATTATCAAAAGAAGACAAGTGACATTGCATCAGTATGTAGAGGCGCTATCATTTTTGGGGTTTGAGCCACAGGTTATTGATAATAACGTAAACTATAATGTGCAATCTATCGTATTTAAAACTCCAGCAAACTGTAATAGAGATGAATTAATCAAATATCTTTTTCAGAATAATATTGAGTCAACCATCGGAACTTATTGTTTAAGTGCAACGACCTATTATCAACAACGTTATCATTCAGTTCAACCAAATGCATATTGGCTGCAAAACAACACGATTACACTGCCGTGTTACGACAAAGTTCCAGTAGATGTCATCACTAAAACCGTTAAAATGTTTTTAGACACTCGCAGGTAATAAATAGCATGCCTCGTTTTATTCGAAGACAAGTGGATATATATGGACTTTGATTTTCCTGAAAAGCAGCAAATCAACAGCCGACTAGAGTTACCCATGCACATAAGATGGAAACTCAGTACGCTGGAAAACTATACCGAAGACAAGTACCTATATGGTAGAGAATGGTACAGAAACCAGTTATCTAGTCTTGGAATTGAGATCAATGGCCCGGTACTTGATGCTGGGTGTGGCCCCGGTCAATGGGCAATAGTCATGGCAGAAGCCAATTCAGAGTTCCCTGTTGTCGCTTTAGACACTAACAAAGAATTGCTCAGTGCTGCAAATTTTCAAAAAAGCAAACTGGGACTAGAAAACTTGCAGATAAAACAGGGAGAAATTTACAAACTTCCATTTGAAGATGAAAGTTTTTCTCTAACTTGTTGTATAGGTGTCCTGCAACTCGTTAGAGTTAGGGAGGCATTTAGTGAACTTGTTAGAGTCACCAAACCAGGAGGACAGATTCTGATTAACGTCTCAGGGCTCGGTTTCTATTTGACGAACATCATTGGATCGGCAAAGTCATGTAAAAAGGAAATAATGCGGCAAAATTATCGATTTATTAAAAACACTCTAAGAGGCGGCAATAACGATCCATTTACCTATTTTACGAAGTCACGCATAGAACGCATCGGCAAAGAATTCAATCTTCGCGTCAGGTCTATTGAAGCAACCGGACTATATCCGCCGCAGAAAAAAACATTTTTAGGCGCGGGAGTTAATTGGTATGCAACATTTTTTAAATAAGAGCATAGCCCATGGGATTAAAGCCACCTAAAGGACTTAAAAAGTGTTTTAGAGCCTTTTATAACGAGATAACGAATCGTGACGTTTTTTCCTCAGGCACCGTCCGAGATCACTATTTTGAAAAACGTCTATTCCCTGACAAAGTCAATGTTTGTGTACGACATGATGTCGACATTGCAATCGACTTGGTTTTACCTCTTGCCGAGTATGAAGCTTCGTGGGGTATCTCTGCTTCATACTACTTTCTAACAGATACGGCACCCTATCGAATTTGGCAGTCAGATATACCAAGAAAACTTGTTGAATTGGGGCATGAGGTTGGACTGCATTCGGATCATTTTTATGAGCAGCTAGCCCTCAATCGGGATGGTCTTGCACGTTTAAGGGAAGACATTCGTAAACTAAGTGAATTATGTGGGAAAAATATCAGTGGTGTCGTGTGGCATGGAGGGAAACATCTAACGCCATTTAAAATTCGCAATTATGATTTGTATAAGGACATTGCCCCCCAACGCCTTAACCTAGATTACCATGACGCTGCGCTGTATATACCAAACACTATGAAATGGGCTGCAAATGAATTGATTAGTGACGGCGAAAATAACTTACGGTTTATTCCAGGAAAAGTAAGAAAAACCGTAAAGAAAATGTTACCAGGACAGCAACTTCTGTTTATAGGTCATCCATTTATGATGTTTGAGCAAGGGTTTCAGCACCGAATGGACTACCCAAACTATCCATACCTTTCTCCTCCAAACAAACGCAATTTTGTCATGGATCTTAAGTCCCTTGTTGCATACAACAAAGAGTATCTAGGCGAAAAACGGACAGAAAAGATAAAAACTCTAATAAACTGGCTAGAAAAGACTAAAATACGATACAAGTGCACTCAGAAATGAAGATACTGCATGCGCCTGTAAATACGGCAAACATTGGTGGACTGTTGAGAAAAGGCCAACGTCTTCTTGGACACAAGGCAGATGTTCACGATATTAAGAACACCTTTCAATACGATATAGATTATGTCATTGAGCGTTACATTGGGGACAGAAACGACAACCTTGCAAGCATATTCGAGTATTTCTCGCGTGTTTTGAGGGAAAATTACGACATCTACCATTTTTACTATTATGGCAGCCTATTTCCCCGAGCCTATGGCATTCCGCCATTTTTAGATATCGATTTGTTAAAAGGTGTTGGTAATAAAAAGTTTTTTTTCCACTTAGTTGGCTGCGATTTTCGCATACCTGAAATAAGTTACACACGCAACACCAGCTCTATGTGTCTCTCATGCGGTCAATGTAGGGGCCTAGATAAACTGGATGTGCTACAAAAAATTCTTGAGCGATCAGATGGACTCATAGTAGGAGGCCCTCATTCAAATCTTTTCCTGCCAGGACTAAGCACCAATACTTTGCCTAACCCAGTTGATACGGATAATTTGAATGCAGGCAACATGCAAAGAAAAAGGCCAGTAATTATTCACATACCGACTAATAGAGATATAAAAGGTACCAATAAAATTTTAAACGCCATAGGGCTACTTAAAGCAAAGGGGATCGATTTCGATTTTAAGCTACTAGAGGGTGCCAACCATGTCGAAACAATGCGAAATTTAGAGAATGCTGACATTCTTATCGATCAAACTGGATCAGACTTTTATGGTACAGCTGCAATAGAAGCCATGAGTCTAGGGACAGTAGTATTAACCGGGATATTACCGGAGACGCATAGCCAGTTGGGTGAAAAGGCCCCCGTCTACGCTATAAACAATGAAAGTATCGGAGAAGTTCTAGAAGATGTAATACTAGACCACAAAAAGCGAAAAATAATCGCCCAAGAGGCGATAGCCTATGTACGAGAATTTCACGACTACAGGAAGGTTGCTGAGATGTCGTTAAAAATTTATGACCATGGAGCCCCTCCTCTTTCATCAGCTACAAAACCCTCAGATATTATTAACGACCTTCGACAACAAATTATTGATTGTGAAAAATCATTCCTAGAAGCAAGAGAAAATTTAACTCGGTTAAACAGTGGCCATTAAACATGGAAAAATATATAGCTTTTGATAATGTCGTTCGACTCATTCAATCTATTTATGACCGAGAAAATCGGTTACTAAGAAAAATGGACCGAACCGTACATTTAGTCCCGGGTTATCTTCACGATACGTTTGAAAAGGCACTTCTTGCAGCGTCTCTAGACACACCTACAGTGACTTGCACACTGCCAGCGGGCGCGTTCGGACATTTTGACGAAAAGTTAGTTCAAACAATTCCAAGACACCGATTGAAGGGAATAGATAAATTAGACGTCGGCATGGCCTTCCGGACTGAAGGGGTTAATCTTGCTAGGCTAGTGTCTTTCAATGATCAAACTGTGGTACTGGATGCCAATCATCCGTGGGCTGACAAAGAGTTATACATAACTGCCGACATCAAAGAGATACAGCCCACTGCCACCAAATATCAAAGAGGGATTGATAAGGCAATCATTCTTTAAATGGTGCAGACTAACAGTACCACTACCTAACTACAGACAAAATAACGCAGACTGGCTAATGAAAAATAACAAAATCGTATTATGGGGTGCATCCAGATTCGCACAAAAATTTATACCTTTAGTGCAAGCATCAGGTATTGAGATTCGTTACTGCATAGACAGTTACCACTACGGATTTAAAATCAATGATGTCGAGGTGATATCAAGCTCCGATCCAAGAGTGCATGACTTACTCACAACCCCCGTTGTCATTACTGCCCATAGTGAAAACGGCTTATCAGCGTGGGAAAAGGTTTTTAACATGCTTTATAACAACGAAGCATTCAACAATGCCAGACTATTGCACCCGTCCGCGCTATTTGAGAGATTGCAGATAGACTTAAGTAATAATCTATTTCTGAATGCGATCGGACGATCTGGTAATTTGGTGTCGTCGACGTTAATAAACAAACTTCGGGCTCAATCGCCAATTAATAAAAGCGAACCCAGTTACGAGATGTTTCTTATAGCAGCCTCCGACGCGATGTCCATTTGGGAGGGGCACTTTCGAAGACTATTTCAATATATGGATGTGAGTCACTACAACTGCACAATGGATAGCTTGAATACTTTACGAATCTCCGGTTTAAAAAATAATAGCCAAGTGCTTGTCCAGAATATACCCTGCCTCTACCCCTTTAAAGGACCCGTTCTGAGTGTGTCAATCTCACCTAAAAGCATAAACACGCAATTTCTCACAAAAAACGGTTGCATCTGTCTAATGCCAACTCGACACCCACTGGACATATTGATATCCCAAGCCTTTTATCTGAACAAAACACTCTCAGATATTGGACTAGTAAAGGATATTGGCGGCGAGAACACTGCCAGAAACTCCATTGCTTATTCAAGACTTACCGATAGAAGTTGGGTAGAAAGCACGTTGAACCTAATTGTTGAATTTATGTACACTCAAATATCAGAGGATCCCTCTCCTTATCCTATTCGTTACGAAAGCTTGATGAACAGCCCCGAAGAAACACTTACAAAACTAGCAAATCAATGCCAACTAGCTCTATCGTCAAAAACACTAATGGAAACTTGGCAATCAATACAGAACAAGCCATTAAACCAAGAGCACAAAGCCCATTTTAACTCACCTGGCACTAATAAGTGGATGAAATATTTCCCTGCGGAATTTGCCGATATGTTAGCGTCTGAGCAGTTAGTGGCTGTTTGCGAAAGACTTAATTACGAGCTCGATGTAACTAAACTGCTATCCCATTCCGAGATGTTCAAATTTATTAATCAGGAAACGATTACACTATATAAAGAATGGCAAAACCATTTAACAACGAAATGTTCGACCGTAAGTGTAAATGAATATCGTATTACAGGCCCATCCGAGTTCACTGATTTTTTATCAATTGCACTGAGTAGCAAATATTTTGAACGACTATCACAGGCATTCCATTTAGGGCAGCGATCATGATGGAATATCCGTTTCCCTTAGGTTATTTCGAGGATTTCATCGATATCATTAGCCATTTCAAAGATATTTTCGAAGTTATCACATACAGGGATTTGGATTGGATTGATGATGCAGATAAAGAAAACTTCTATCCAAAAGAACGCGCTCAATGGCTGAAGTATAGAGATCCAAATAAAATATATTTAATCATTCAACATGATCTAGATTCAGGCATTCAAGATGCTATTGATATGCTCAACTATGAAAAAAAACATCAAATAAAATCAGTCATCATGGTTTTAATAGACCCGATCAACAGTAGACTAGTCAAAAATATCAATAAATTTAATACCTACCCATGCCCTATCGATATACCGTACCTTAGTGAGTTGGAGAAGAAATTTTTTTTTGAAATTGGATACCACGGTAATGCCTACGAAAGGTCACATTTTAATGTAGAACTAGCAAGGGAAATTTTTCGAGCGGATCTAAAATATCTGAGGAAACATTTTTCCATACAGTCCTACTGCCCACATGGAGGGCCTATCGACTTTAACGGCAGAAGTAACGGATTTATTGATCTGCCGCCAGAGGAGAAAAATCGATTAAAATGGGTGTTAATCGACTACAGAATTCAGTTTGACGGCATATTTTCAGATGGAGGTCATTACGGCGTAAAAGAGCCCGATAATTGCGACTTACGGGATTTCATTAAAGCTGCAAAGCCTGGGGGCCGTTATCTCATTCACATTCATCCCTGCTATTACGCGAGAGTCGTTACCCCCTCATCTAACTTTTCTGGAACACATTGGTATGAGGCAATGCTTAAATTTTACCGAGCTAATTCCACTAAAACTAGTTTTTGGAATGATGTAAAAGAATTTATCGAGGACAACTATGCTACTCAATGAAACAGAAATAGGTATAGCTGCCAATGCGCAGCAAGCAGGTATGAGAAACCCAAAAATCGACAGATCACCGTTCGAAAGTATTATCAAAGACTTTTTATCTCCCGAATTCTTTCAAGGAAAGTGCATTATAGATTTAGGCCCGGGTCAGTATGATTTTTCAGAACTGGGAAGAAGTCTCGGGGCGACAATGGAGCATTTAGAAAATGACCCAGCGATAATCGCATTAGGAGAATATAAAGGTTTTAAAGTCTGGGACTGCAACATGACTGAATTTGATATGCCAATGTTGAGACAGAAATATGACGGGATGTTCTGTAAGTTGTCAATTTCCGCTTTCTGGAATCGAACAAAAAGCAAGAATCAATGGTCGTATTTTAAAAATTTGTTAAATTTAATTAAAGATGACGGGTGGGGATTTATCGCTCCATGGAATGGCTTGTCACAATCACATAATCTATCAGCAGCAGAAATTGAATCGACGCTAAATAGACAACGCTCCATAGCACTTAGCGCTGGCTTCAGTTTTTACTTACTTCCGGAGAGAATAAATAACAATTACGGCTTAGGCGGAATCACTGAGGATAAACCTCTCTTTATTAAAAATACGAAAATTCCTAATTGCCTGTCACCGTATTTGTATGCAAAACCTTAGCTAGTAGATTGCTGACTCAAAACGAGTTTGACCGCTGAAGTAACATAGTCAATGTCACTTTCGGTCATTGCCAAGTTAATAGGTAAAGTTAAACAAGATTGGTAATATTTTTCCGCATTAGGGAATTTTTTGTAGGCAACCTCAGGCCGCTGGTATGCAGGATGCCTATAAATGGGAATATAATGCACGGCGACACCAATACCTAACGCTCGAAGGGAAGCGAACACCCGATCGCGAACACCGTCGCCAAAAACCTCAATGACAAACAAATGCCACGCGTTTTCATTAACCCGATCGAAAAGCGGTAATTTTAGTGGAAGTTTACTTAATCCTCTAAAGTATTCTTCCGCTATTGCTCTCCTCGCCTGAATAAAAGCCCCCAGTTTTTTCAGCTGACTAACTCCCAATGCTGCATTGAGCCCGCATAATCGATAGTTGTAGCCTACAGCCTGTATCTCATGGTAACCTTCTCGGTCATTTTTTGTCATAAAATTTTCGGGGGTATATTCTATGCCATGATGACGTAGGCTTTTACATTGTGCTGCAATTTCAGCATTATTCGTCATCACCGCGCCCCCTTCCCCGGTAGTAATACACTTTACAGGATGAAAACTAAAAACGGTTGCCTCCGAATATTGGCATCCGCCTATAGTCTCCCCCATATATACCGCCCCCAAAGCATGGCAAGCATCTTCTATGATTTTAAAACCATACCGAATCGACAAAGATCTGACCTCCTTCATGTCACAAGCTCTACCCGCAAAATGAACGACTATGACAACCTTGGGTGTTCGGCCATGTTTTTCGGCCTCTTGCAGTCGATAGGATAACGCCTCCACAGAGATATTGTGGGTGTCAGAATCGATATCTACAAACTCAATTTCAGCACCGCAATAAATAGCACATGCTGCTGACGCGGCAAAAGATATGGGGGAAGTCCACACCACGTCACCAGGCTTCACTCCTAACGCCCTACATGCTAGATGCAGTGCCGCCGTGCCGGATGATAGCGCAATCGCAAACCTTGCTCCGGTATATTGACATAAAGACTGTTCAAACATTTCAATTTGAGGCCCCTGAGTAATTAGAGGCTCACGCAATACATCTACAACCGCTTGAATGTCATCTTCATCTATTAATTGTCTACCATAAGGAATAAAAGACATACTATTATATAAAGGCTTTGTTCAGTTCTTTGAGTTGTTTTACAGTCAAGAAGTCGGGATTAGTCCCTGAACTATACTCAAACGCATCTTCAACATAACGCCCCACCTCACCTATCGCGTTTTTTCTGTACTGTATAGTGTCATCAAAAAAACGAATGGCTGGAGCAATTAAATAATGGTCGTTAAACTCAATGGTATTTCTTGCCCCCTCTTCAGGACACATAACCTCGTGTAGTTTTTCTCCTGGTCGAATGCCAATGACGTTTATTTCAGCGAACTCATCTATTGATTTCACTAAATCCACAATTCGCATCGAAGGTATTTTCGGAACAAATATCTCCCCACCATGCATATATCGAAAACTATTAGTGACAAACTTAACCCCTTGTTCTAGGGTAATCCAAAATCTGGTCATTCTCTCATCAGTAACAGGGTACCTCTTCGCCCCTTCGGCTTTTAACCTAGCAAACAAAGGCACCACAGACCCACGCGAGCCAACTACGTTGCCATACCTTACAACCGAGAAGCGAGTTCTTTCCATGCCCGTAAGATTATTCGCCGCCACAAATAATTTGTCGGAAGCTAGCTTGGTCGCGCCATAAAGATTGATTGGGTTAGCTGCTTTATCAGTAGACAATGCAACAACCTTTTCAACATTTTGTTCGATAGCTGCTTCAATCACATTTTGCCCACCCAAAATATTTGTTTTTATACATTCCATTGGGTTGTATTCAGCTGCAGGCACCTGTTTGAGTGCTGCAGCATGAACAACAAAGTCAACGCCCTTCATAGCAAAATTTAATCGACTTTTGTCTCTGACATCGCCGATAAAATATCTCATGCACGAATCATTAAAACGCTGTTCCATTTCGTATTGTTTCAACTCATCCCGAGAATAAACAATCACACGTTTTGGCTGATAATTGGCTAACAAACTGGAGACAAACTGTACACCAAAAGATCCAGTTCCGCCCGTAATTAAAATAGATTTATTATCAAACACATGCACATCCAAAAAAAGGTACTGTTACCAAGTATAAGGCGTTATGACACCAAACTCATCAATCATTAATTCTTCAAAATACCAGTCACAAGAAGCTAGATCACCATCAAATATTGCAGGTCGAAAATCTCTATCCGGCTCGACAATTGATTTCCTGATCAATGGATCTGTCTCCAAATCATAGGGGTTTTCAATTACCTGCAAAAGCTCTATACAGGTTACCCTTAAAAAGTCGGCAAATTGGCTTTTCCATTTACGGATAAATATATGTTCCCTTTTCTTATCAACTGCGGCCAGTGCCAAACAAAAACCGGCCAACAGAAAGTGCCAGACAGTACCACGAAAAAAGAAATATAAAGCGTCATTATTAACACATAAACTTTCAAGCTTTGCTGAAAAACGTGCACATAAAAACGAAAGCGCTCGATTATCGGGTATCTCTTGTTCCAGTTCAGAAATCAACTCTTGCACAAAAGCCTTAAGTACCCCATGTAACTGATCTCCACCTTCTGCCAAATTAATGTCAGCTAATTTTGGGTTATCGTTTTCGAACAACGCCTTAATAAAACTGCTTTTGGCGGCCCACTGATCTTTTCGACGCTTAACACTAAGTCGACTAATAACACCGCTCCTGTCGAGCCATCTGGTATTTTCCAATACCGCCCCATTCGAACAATTGAATACCTGCCCATAACATGCCACCAAGGCCAATAAATCCTCCGTTCGTCGCTTACCGGAATAGAGAAAACTAGTTGTTTTTATTGTTCCGCCAGCGGCTGAGGGAATGGTAAGTAAATCGTTATCGGGATATACACGCTCTTCATCGATACCCTCGGCATAATCAACTTTATAATAAAGCGTTCCCTTGGCATGATGCTGCTGTTTATTCGGAAAGCCATAATCCAATCCGAATAGATACAGTTCCTTAAATCCGTAATGATGAGTAATGGCGATAGCAGCATTGGTACAGGTTGGCGTAGCGCCAGCAACCGCATCTCCATGCTCGCCGAATATACCGGCCAGCATACCATCCGCTTTGAAAAACATGCGTTTTTCACCAAACAGTGAAAACGTCAATGGGTTTAACTGCGCAGCCCCGATAAGCGGTATGCTGTGCATAAATGCCCTGTCATCCATCATGCTCTGAGTCAGATAAGTCGCATAGTCAGACTCCAGTTCTACGTGAATATCAGGTCTGACTCCATGCGCATACAAGGCCCTTAAAGCAGTTCCACATGAGATAACAATCGATCCGGGTGCCAGCCTTTTCAGGTCTTCAATCCTCGCGTCCAACGATGGCCCAGAACCCACAATACAGACAGGCACTTGCTGCGCAAGCTGCGTAATATTCGCAGGTTGCGGGATTTTTTTAATTCCCTGCCGGCAATTGTGCAGAAAATTATTGAGCTGATTCAGCTCATCGTCCCAATTTCCAAAAGAGTATAGGTGAGTATACAAATCACGATTTATCCTGTCGCTCACCTCGTCAAATATGCGATCGGCGCGATGATTATAAAAAACCGTGGATACCGGAAAATGGGGCGTAAATTTGATTAGTTGATTCCATACTGAGATTTGAATTAAATTAACATCACTGATATTCGGAAGGAGGACAAAAGATATCGACTTTCCTTCTACATCCAACCTATCGCCCACAATCTGCTGCCAATTAACGCAATACAGTGACGCGGCAAACTTATCCATATCCCTTTCAACAATAATGATATGCTGAATATCCCTAATTTGATTAAGTATATTGATGTGATGCCCTAAGCCAACGCCCATAAAAACGACCATGGGGAAAAAACCATCCAGTAAATAGCCGTTAAACTGTTCCGGAGTTATTGGCGATTTTTGATAAACCTCCCGGATAGATCTGGCAAACAGGCGTTGGTTTTTGTAACCATCAGCAGAAAGCGGTTGGATCGATCGGATGCGGCTGCCGATATCGATATGTGATAAAAACGTTGCCACTTCCCTTTTTGCATAAGCTTTTCCCTGGCCACCATAAAGTCTTTCCGTACCTTCCAGCAAATCGACCTCATCGTCCTCGGGAATAAGGTCAACTTTGGCACTGCGCATGGCGTAATTCGAAAAGAAGTCGAATATACCGGGGTAACGGCGCTGAAAGAACGCTAAATTTTTCGCTCTTAATGAAAGATATTTCTCGGCAGGATGAGAGTGTTTCTGGGTCATTGCATTTCTATTTATTATTTGATTGCTGACAATATAGTCGCAAGCAGTCGAAATTAACACAATATTCCGATTTCCGTTTTAGAAGCAGAAGAAATATGTGTATAAAAAGCGGCAATTTGCCGTCTTTTTAATCAACTTTAAAGAGGCAACCCCCTGCCCCTCGCCAATATTTCGACAGTAAGAAAGGGCTGACTGAGTCGTCAATGACACCGACCAAGCAAATATATCTCTCTGTTTTTTATGGCATTTATAAAATCGCCAGCCTGAAATTCAAAAATTGGCACGAGTTTCGCTTTTACTTCGGCAAGAACCGTTGCGATTGCCGCAGACGGTTATTTGTGGTCGCCGGACCTTATTGCCTACCAGCTAATATGTCCGACCAAAGAATTGGGCTCGACTAATCATTGGAACCGGCGGAAAAGTTAGATAAGGGGAAAAGTTATGCCTCAAATTATTAATACCAACATCGCATCGATTAATGCGCAGCGTAACCTGGACTCGTCCCAGGCTGCCAATCAGACCGCGTTGCAGAGACTTTCCTCCGGCCTCCGTATCAACAGTGCCAAAGATGACGCAGCCGGTATGGCGATCTCGACTCGCTTTACCTCTCAGGTTCGTGGTCTGAATGTCGCGATACGAAATGCCGGTGACGGTGTTTCGCTGGCGCAGACCGCTGAAGGTGCTCTCGGCGCCATGACAGAAGGTTTGTTGCGTATTCGTGACCTGGCACTGCAATCTGCCAACGCGACCAATAGTGATATCGACCGAAAAGCACTGAACCAAGAGGTGCAGCAGCTTAAGGAAGAGATCAAGCGAATTTCTGAACAGACTAACTTCAACGGCACCAAACTGCTTGACGGCACTTTTAGCGCCGTCACATTCCAAATCGGCGCCAACGAAGGTGAGAGTGTTACCTTCGGCATCGAAGGGGCAACCGTTGATGAGTTAGGATCGGCGACGACTGACGGACTTAGCTCTGATCAGCAAGGCGGACCTACCCAAACCGTTGCACAAATGGACGCAGGAGATCTGGTCATCAACGGTATCGCCGTCGGCGGTTCCAGCGGTGTTGATGATAAATTTTCAAGCATCGAGCAAGAAAAGTCGGCGATAGCAAAAGTTGCAGCAATAAACGCCGTATCAGATAGCACCGGCGTTGAAGCAGTCGTTAACAATACGACCGTCAGCGGCACATCGACCTTTAGCGCCGCCGCCGCATCCGGGAATATCACCATAAACGGCGTTTCCATAGACATTGCAGCGTCTCCTCTGCTCAGCGATGAAGTTAACATGTCAAATATTGTTAATGTCATCAACGAAAAATCAGGGCAAACCGGGGTCACCGCTACATTTAACGGTAATGCGGCAACCGGTATCACCTTAACTGCCGCGGATGGAAGAAACATTGCCATTGGTAACGGTTCGGTCGTAGCCACTGCCGCAGGTATTGCCACGCAAACCACCTATTCAGGCAGCTTCACGCTAATTTCTGATGATGGTACCTCAATTTCATTGGATACCACTACCGGTAACATCGACAATGCCGGTTTGGCTGTCGGCAAGTTTAGCGGCAGTAACAGTGGCGCAATTAGCCAGGAAGTTAACGGTACCGCATTGGTCACCGGTGACTTAGTCATTAACGGCGTGCCGGTTGGCCCTACGCTGTCTTCGTTCGACACGGCATCAAGCACCGGCAACGCAGCCAGCGCGATAGCCAAGGCAAAAGCAATTAATTCGATCGCCGATAAAACCGGGGTGCGTGCGGAAGTAAACTCAACAGCATTTAATGCTGGTGTTATCTCCACTGGCGTGGCTGAATCAGGTAGCTTTGGCATCAACGGCGTTACCATTAACGTATCGTATAGTGCTGCGGATACCGTTGCTGATAAACAAAACGCCATTATTTCTGCAGTCAATAACAAGTCGGGACAAACCGGAGTAATCGCGGAAGCGCTGGGAGCAAGCTATCGCTTGATAGCTGCCGATGGTAGAAACATAACCATTTCTGATCCGGCCGCCGGCGGGGGCACACCGCTGACTGCCGCAGGATTAGGCTTGGCCTCAATAGGTGCTTACCCAGACACCACCCAAAGCACGATTACATTGCAATCGGCAGGACAAATTACCCTCGACACCATTACTGGAAATATAGAAAACTCCGGTTTTGAAGTGGGTACTTACGGTGCCAATGAACGTGGCCAATTAGTACAGGACATTGATATTTCCACCACCGACGGAGCCATTCGGGCCCTCGATGCCGTGGACAATGCCCTTAACGCCATCAACCTGCAACGAGCCAACCTCGGTGCGATCCAGAACCGGTTTGAATCAACGATATCGAACCAGTCGATCACCGTCGAAAACCTTGCCGCCGCTAACTCTCGTATTCGAGATGCCGACTTCGCTGCGGAGACTGCCGAGCTATCGCGCTCTCAGGTATTGCAGCAAGCAGGCTTGTCGATATTGGCACAGGCGAATGGTCAGCCGCAGCAGGTATTGCAGCTGCTACAAGGGTAAAGAATGAAGCCAGGGCTGACGGCAGCCCTGGTAAGTCTTTAACGATAAGCACTTATTAGCCCATTGATTTAGAACATCCAGAATTTACAGAAAAGTATTCAGGAGTGGATCATGCAAACATTGCAAGCACTAGAAGTCTTCGACGAGTTCTCACTTATCGAGCATTTAGATGCGCCAACAGCGAGACAATTGATTGATGCCAATCGCTGGTATCAGCTGTCAAACAGCGTCAACCTTAACCGGGGGCGCCGGGAAGAAGCGCGCGGCAAATCTGCGTCACTCCTGGATGAAATTTTACATACGCATCCAGAACAGCCCGATGCCATTAATCTAAAAGGACGAATCGCATTAGACTCTGGCAAAGTAAGTGAAGCGAGAGATTTAATCGAACAAGCGATTCGGCTTTATCCAGGTAAAGCTGCTTTTTGGACCAACAGAGGGTTTGTTTCTTTGTTGCAGAGCCAATATGAGCAGGCAGAATCATTTTTTACGCAGGCATTAGCCTATGACAAAAGCAGCGTACAAGCTTTTGCTGCCACGGCACTATGCTACTACTTGCGTGGTGACTATGTTGGTGCCTTCTTAAGGTACCGGTCATTACTGCAGAAAAACGCGATCAACCTGGCAGGAGCAAACGCCCTTCTGGACTGTTGCTCACACCTGACATCCGATCATTATGACGAGTCACTTGAAGCGGATCTGCACAAGCTTTTCGAGACCGACGATTTAGATCATAGCTTGTTAAGTCAGCTGACTTCATCTTTGATCATTCATAAGTTTGACTTAACAAATCAAGACTGTGTTCTTGATCTTGACGTACTGGCGAAAGACCCGCTTTTAGCGGCTCTGCTGGCGAAGGCAAATCTTTGCCACCCAGCAATTGAAGAGCTGGTTGCTCTGCTAAGACAGCAAATTCTTATCGAAGTGACTCAAAGCGGCGACTTGCGGGAAGAAATGCAAACGCTGGCGATTAATCTTGGACGGTTTATCGAGCGTACGGATTATGCAGTAAACGCTAGTGCAGACGAAATGGGGGTCGTTGAAGATATTGACGAATGTATCCGAGCCGCCTGCAAAGAACAGTCGCCAACGGATGAGCTTACCGGCGCACTAATTGTTGTGTCGATGTACAAACAACTTTATACGCAAAACTACAGCTACCACTTATTAGCTTATGATTTATCAGACTGGGCCGCGGGCATTCAGCCTTTGCTGGCAGACAACCTCTACCGTAAATCAGACCTGCACGCGATTAAGTTTGGCCTGCCTCATGCGGACAAAGACATCGCCAGGAGTTTTAACTCGCCATATCTGGCGGCAGCTTATCCCCGCTGGGAAGTGCTCCCCTATCACAGCACCACCAACTACTTTGATGCGCTAAGTAAAGAACTTGGCGAAGAAAACATCCCGAAGGCATGGGCAACCAAAGAGATCAATATTTTAATAGTTGGCTGCCGTACAGGTGATCGCGCTATTAAACTAGCAAGATTCTTTGAAGGCACAAAGGTTACCGCAGTGGATTTTTCTGCCGACAATATTGCCTATGCGATTTATCAAGCGAACCGGCACCATGTCACTAACATTCGCTTTGAAGTATTACAAGACGCAGCAGCACTTGCCTCTTTAGGTCAAACATATGAGATGATCGAAATTGGTGAAGAGCTTTCGGATGATATCGAGGTCATTTTGCGCGCGAAATCCCTCGCCAGCACCGATGGCCTGTTGCGATTCCAAACCTGTGGCTCTGCACCACTGGCAGAGTCCGAAATACTACAGACACTACAGCAAACAAAATATTTACCGACATCTGAGAATATTCGCCAACTTCGGCAACAAATACTAGCGATGCCAGACTCACCATCACGAGACCTGCTGATTAAGAACAAAGAGTTTTACTCTCTTGGCGGCTGTTATCACCTGCTCTTCCATACCTACGACAATAACAAGGCGAGGATGAGTACTGTTTGGGAGAAAACCGGACTTGGAACCATTGCGCAATCGAAAGATGGCGACGCAGTCTATACCCGACAGGCCAGTCGATTCAAAATAAGAATGGCTTAGCGCTCAAAACGATATGAAACCACTCTGGCTGGCCTCACGGCCACCCGGAGTTCTTATCCTGATTTTCGTGGTAGGTCTTGAAACCGCTGCCAATCAGATTCATCGTCGACATCCCAGAGCTCGGGTAACAATTGATAACTAACTTTACACTGCTTAAAGTTTTCCAGCGTTTCTTCCAATACCGAAGCACTTCCCCAGGAAATCTGGGATAGAAATCTGTCACGGTTACCTTCAATGGAAACTAGTTTACTAAGTATCCTGCGAGATACACCGATCAGTACATAGCCGCCATCCTCCGCCGGCCCTAAGACAGCGTCGTGATGTTCAAGAGCCAAGCATGCTTCGTGCAAATAATCTGAACAAACCGCTGGGCAATCGCTGCCAACCAAAAGCACTTTCTCTGCTTGTGACAAACGCAATATCAATGCATGCCGCATTCGTTCGCCCAAATCACGTCCAACTTGCAGCATGAGCGGCGTCGCGTTCTTCAAGAATTCATCCCCCATAAAATCGATGGGAGAGCCCTCAGGCAAGCAGTCAAACCAACACTCAAGAGAACCTATGTCAGCACGGGACAAATTTTGATAAACAACGGTGGTTAGCAATTTATGCGCAGCCAGCGCCGCCTCATCACCCATTGTTTTCGCCAGCCGTGTCTTTACCCGCCCTTTTATCGGCCATTTAGCAAACTGAATGATGATTACGGGTACACTTTTGTCATCAATCTGATGTTGGCGCTCGTCAGTCATTGGTTTTATCACCATGATTCATAATAAGTTCACGCTACCGGTAGAGATCGGCAAGGCTCGCGGGGGATACGCCACGCCAGTACTTCCAGCGCAACATCCACATCAGCCAAATGGTCTTCCACACGCCTCTTTTTAACCAGCGGCGCGCAGAGGTAATGACAGGTTTGCGAATGCGATAGTGCTGCGACTTTTGCTTTAACTTTTTACAGAGCGCAATGTCTTCCATAAGCGGCATATCGTCATAGCCGGCGACGTCATCCCACAGATTTTTTTTAAGAAAAATTGCCTGATCACCGGTGCAGATATCCGATAACCAGGAGCGCAGATTAATCATAAAAGCGATGACATGAAACATGAGGCGCGAGTTATCCAATTTCACATCAAAAGCGCCCCACCCCTTTTCAGTGCGACGAAACACCGCCAACTCCTGCAAAAACTGGGGGGGCAATTGGGTGTCTGCATGCAGAAACAGCAACACTTCGGTGCGCGGATCTGTCGCTTGGGCACCGGCGTTCATTTGTACAGCCCTGCCCGCGCCGGTAACAACCAGTTTGTCCACCAAAGAGTTAGCCAGGTTAACGGTGTCATCAGTGCTGCCACCATCAACCAGTATCACTTCTGCACCTTCCAAACGACAAGGCTGCAAAGATTCTAACGTTTGTCTTATGTTTTGTGACTCGTTCAATGTCGGTACCACTATCGACAACCAGAGGCGTCTTTTACCAGTCACTAGCCTAATGCCCCACCACAACTGCTACCCTGACCTGCCGTGCATCCGTAGCAGTGATCGGCAACAACAATTGGCCGACCGGTTAGGTCGCGTTGCACGATTTCAGACAAATGCAGCTTTTTGTTGTCTGTGGCGATAACGCCACTTTCGGCAGTTAACGTAAAGTTGGATTCACTCATCGGTATATCGAGCATTTGATTAAAGTCGCAATCGTATACGTAGCCCTGCCAGTCGATACTTATTAACGACAGGCACATCACTGTCGACAGATTGGCCTCAGCATAAGATGATTTGAGCAGCTGCATATACGCATCAAACTGCCCCTTCGACAATAAAACACTACCAAAGCGACTAATGGGCATATTGGCAATGGTGAACAAACCGTTAAAAGTGATGCCAAAGCGGCTGGCAAGCTCTTTCTTATAAGCCTGCTCTAAATCACCTTGCGGTGGAGGTAATGACGCGCCGCCGGGGTTGTAAACCAGATTTAGCATTAACCCCGAACCCGGCACACCATAACCCAGCTTATTAAGTCGTATAAGCGCCTCTATGCTGTCGTTGTAGACGCCTTTTCCTCGTTGCTTATCAACGTTTTCCTCCAGATAACAAGGTAAAGAGGCAACGATTTCGACTCCCTGGCTGGCTAAAAAGCCTGCCATATCTTCATAACCGGGCTCTAACAGAATCGTTAGATTGCACCGATCAATCACTGTCACGCCTCGCTCCCTCGCCTGGGTAACCAGATAACGAAAATGCGGGTTCATTTCTGGCGCACCACCAGTAAGATCGAGTGTTTCAATACGATGAAAGTCAATGTAGCTCAGCAATAAGTCGACGGTTGCTTTATCCATCAACTCCGTCCGTGTAGGGCCCGCTGCGACATGACAGTGCGTGCAGCTTAAATTACATTTGTAGCCAAGATTCACCTGTAAAGTCGTCAGTTTGCCGCGTTTAATTTCTGGAAAATCAGAGGTCAGTAACAGCGGGCGCGTGTCTAGCATGTAAGTATCCTTTCGACTTCATCAAATAGTGAATTAATTCTGCCATTTCGACCAGATTTTCAGGTATTGGTTCAATAAATAAGAAAATTATTAGCAGATTCTTATACGGGGTTTTGCGCGAAGTAGCATAAGCAGCTAACTTTATTATGACCCTTACAATTATAGTCGCTTCAGTGTTTGTACGAACGGTTTGAGCAACGGTTATGTGCGTTTTAGGGGGTCATCCATTATGCGATCAACAAACTCTTGGTTTTTAGGAAGATGACAAGCGCATGATCAGTACCGCCATCATCGCAGAAGATAGTAAAAGCCTGCAAGATCTGCTGTTGCATCATCTTGAAGCTTTAGGCGTGCGCGAGATTCTTTGCTGTGATAATGGCGAAGATGCACTGCTCGCCATTAAGGGAAATCCATCACATTGGGAGTGCGTGATCACCGACCTGCACATGCCGGTTATGGATGGACTTGAGCTGTTAGAAGCACTGGGCAACGATAACTACCGTGGTGGCGTAATTATCGCGTCATCACTGGAGGACAGGGTTGTGCAAATGGCTGTCGACATTGCCCTTTCGCACAAAGTACACCTCGTTGGCTCTTTGGCAAAACCAATCGATGCGATAGAGCTGACACGATTGCTTCAAAAATCACGCGAGATTAAAGGCTTTGTGCCGTTGGAGGTAAAATACCTAAAACAGCGTGAATTACTCGATAGTATCAGCAACAACCGAATACTTCCCTACTACCAGCCTAAGGTTGATAACCGCAATGGCCAACTCATCGGCATGGAAGTCTTATGTCGTCTCGACTGCCCGGAAGAGCACCAGGTAATTTCCCCTGACCGATTCATTCCCGTCGCAGAGAAATTTAACCTGATCGACTTACTGACCAGACAACTATTAGAACAATCACTAAAAGACTACAAAAGGCTGTGCCAATCACTAGGCTGCGAACCAAAGCTCGCCTTTAACATATCCCCGTTACAGCTTCACAACCCGAAATTCCCTACCGCGATGGGTGATATATGTGACAGGGCAGGCATTGATCGAGGTAAAGTTATTTTTGAAGTGACGGAGCGCCAGATTATGAGTGAAAGAAAGCAACTGATTACACTGGACCGGTTGCGAATTCATGGTTTTGGATTATCCCTGGACGACTTCGGCACTGGCTTTACCAACATCCGACAACTGCGGGAATTTCCCTTTACCGAAGTTAAAGTCGACCGCTGTCTCATCAAAAACATCAGCAAAGACCGGGTCTCGCAAGTTATATTGCGAGCACTATCCAGCATTGCACAAGAATTCAATATGGCATTGGTGGCAGAAGGCATAGAAGAGCTATCAGACTACCAGTACATCGCAGAAAACTTCCACCTCATCGCGCAGGGTTTTCTTATCAGCCGTCCTAAGTCCATTGACGAAATTATCCGCTGGCATCACGCCTGGTTAAAAACTCACCCCATCGAAGCAACTGAAGAAAGCGACTAATCAGACGTCTTTCAACACCATGACGCTCCCGGTTTTAATCCCAGCTCCAAAACCTCTTGAATATTCGCCTCCAAAATACGGTAACCGACATTGCCATATAACTTCTGCCGACCTTCATTCAACGAAAACGTTGGGCTGCCTTCTATGTTTTGCTGATCTTTCAATTCAACGTCACCGCATAATGCCGCCATTGCCTCTCCTGAGCTCAAGAGTTCGTGAATAACAGCCACTGGCAAACTATGTTCCACTGCGATTTCATTCAACACTTGCAGAGAAGATACGTCTCGATTATCCCTAAAGAATGCCAACCGGACTTGCCAGATGAAATTTTCAAAAATCAACGAGCTTCCACCAGGCGCAGACGCTGCTGAAGACTGCCTGCTAATGGCAAGTTGCGCCGCCTTCAAATAGAGATGTGTCGCCGCAGAACTTTTGGGCTGACAAGTGAGCCAGATATCAGGATGCACGACTACATGAGGGAATTTTTTGGCCACTTCATGTACATGCTTATTAAAACCAGCAAACCCACCCCTATCATGCCAACCTTCTGCTATTCGCTTTTGTGTATCGCCAAATAACGCCATAAAACGGTAGTCGAACGCGATTGCCGTGCCAAACTTCTTTTTTAACTCATCCACGCGAATTTGCGCTACATAAGCCCAAATACAAAGCACGTCCGAAAACACGGTGATGCGAACCGGACTCGACTCAATTTTGGTGTTAATCATACCTATCCCCCCTGATTTGAGCGGCACTAACAAACAAACACCTTAGTTGCTTCCTGAACATAGCGCCGCTTTGATTTCAGCAAACGAAGCGTTAATCAAATGCACATTTTTATAACCCATTTTCTCAAGTGATTGCGCCGCCAGTGCCGCCCTTCCCCCGGTGCCACAATGCAAAATAATGCAGCGCTGGGGGTCCTGGCACAGATCACCTATACGCATTTCAAGCACGCCACGAGGAATATTAATAAACCCGCCAACAGCGGCGTCAGTGTGTTCACTGGTTTCGCGCACATCTATCAATAACGGGTTATCACAGTGGCCAAGTAACTCTCTGGCCCCCTCAATGGTAAGACATTGCAGGCCTTCTTTTGCTTCGGCGGCATACTGCGGCATGGTTTTAATCATATTAACTCCTCAAAAATAACTTCATAACCATTTAGCTATCTAGATGATAGCAAGTTATTTCCCCACACACCATCTCCAAACTGTTCCCCCACCATCTCCCGGCTATTCGTAAACGTAGACACAAACTCGGTTTCGCCCCGACTCCTTCGCGTCATAAAGTGCTTTATCCGCGCATTTAAAGAGTAAATCGTCCGCTTTCAAGCGGGACTCGGCAACTCCTATGCTACAGGTAATCCTTGGCTCGAACGTGCTTTCTTCGACACTTTTGCGGATACGTTCAAGCAGTATTTTAGCGCCTTCAGCCGATGTTTGAGGCAAAATTACGGCAAACTCTTCGCCCCCAATTCGGGCCAATAAATCAACTTTACGCAGGCTTCTTTCAATCAGGGTACTAAAACGCTTAATCACCTGATCCCCAACATCATGACCATGCTTGTCATTCACGTTTTTGAAAAAGTCGATATCCAATATTGCCAGCGAAAACAGGCTTTCTGGATAACGTCGAAAGTAATCCCAATGACGAAGCAACTCATGCTCGAAATGACGCCGGTTAAAAGTGCCAGTCATCGGATCGGTAACGGTCAGTTTTCGTAATTTGTCCTCCATCCGCTTCAGCAATGAAATGTCACGGTAGCTAGCCACATAGAAGTTTGGGTTGGCAGACTTATCTATTTTTATCGCATCAATATGCAAGAACTCGGTCACTAAACCACCGTCTTTGCGCTTATTGATGATCTCTCCATCCCAGTGCCCGTCAGTAGCAAGACCCTCTTTCATAGCTTGATAAAAAGAAGCATCCTGTTCGCCCGACTGTAATAGCCTTGGTGTGCTCCCTATCAGCTCTTCTTCAGTAAAACCAAACTCTTGAATAAATGAAGGGTTTACATCAAGAATGATCTCGTCAGCATCAGTTATCAACATTGGTGAGGTAGAGCGAAACGCCGCATCTGATAACATTTGTATCTCACGCAATAACGCAAATCTCGCCCAGGCCCACGCTATAGGTATACTTAGCAGCATTACAATCACAAGCATAATGCGCACGCCCTTAAAAAGCTGCGACATGCGGGTTGATGCATACTCGGCAACCAGTGCTTCATCAACCGCTAACACCGCATAAGCGCGTTTGGCACCAAAGCTATCCGAAAAAGTATTAATCTGGCTAAAAACATAGGACACCCCATCAATTTCGGCCACGCCGTCCACGCTTTGTTGCATCGCTTGCCAAAGGCCGGGCTGCTGCTGGGGAATATTGTACTCAGCCCTTTCGGGCAACTCATTGCCAAACAACATCGACTTATTTGGGCCGTAAATGTAAAACCCATCACTATTGGAAATTTGTACCGCGTCCAACCCCTGAATCCCTTCATGCACTCTGGCGAGAAAATCTTCTGAAGAAATAGACAAAATCAACTGGTAGTGTCTGTCGCTTTTCACCAGCGGAATAACAAAATTCCACAACCACCGGTAAGGCTTAACGACCACCAGAAACTCCTCTTGCAGCCCCTGCTCTACGCTTATTTTTGCATTACCACCTTCTGGCGAACCTGATTTATTGGTGCCGTAAAACTGAAACTGTGCGGGTAACACAGCCTTCATCTCAGTGGCGCTGTAATCAACCCTGATAACTTCCCAACCGTCTGGGTCAACCAACCGCAAAGACCGGATATATTTGAGATAGCTAAAAAAGTCCATCCATGACTTCGCTATCAATGATTTTTTAACCTCATCCGGCGACTGTAAATACGACTGAATATATTCGTTATTCTCAAGAAGTTGCACCATCGCCAAAAGCTCGTCGGCACGCTTTTCAAGTTTCACCGAGAAGATCTCGATACGTGCCTGCTGCGATGAAATCAGCGCATCTTTGGCCTCTGCGTATAAAACATAGCGCATCAGCAAGCTATAGGTGGCAATCACTAACGTGAACAGTGATAACGTGACAAGATATTTGACGAATACCGTACGCTTTGAAAACGCCCGACCTGAAGCCCCTAACATGACATTTGATTCCCGCTAATAAGCGCTGCAAACAGGGTATTCGGCCCCATTGCAAATGCAGCATCATTTAAATATAGCGAAAATCACCCATAAGACGAGCTCGTTTATTTGAATAACACCCAAGACCCGACGCCCCATTGCGGCCAATAACGCATTCCAGCTTGAGCCCACAGACTTAGTTGGTTATGATAGGCGCCTTCGCAAAATGCCCTGGTGGCACAGCTGGATAGCGCGGCCCCCTCCTAAGGGGCAGGTCACAGGTTCAAATCCTGTCCAGGGCACCACTTCTACTTTTTCTTTCTTCGCAGCTTTGCGGGCTGTTAGCTATTTGTCATTTTCTGGTTTTGAGACAATTCTGGGACAGCAAGTAATTTTTTGGCTCCCGCCAAATACGACTGCATAGGTGAAATCAGGGGCAACCTTTACCAAAAGAGCAGGAGGTTAGTGGCAAGTATCCAATCACTTTTCGGCAGGCGCCGACGACCTCGTGCTAACAGTCTAACATCAATACGGCGCTGAACTTCATCAACAAACCTGTTGTTACCGGTCAGTTTGTATCGGCTAAAGCCTGGTAAATAAAGTTGTGCTCACAAACACAGCACAATATGATGCGGGCAATTTGGAACCAGTATCGTGCCACCCTTGGCATCGCACCCACTCCTTTTTTAGCTTTAATACCCAAATCAGCAGCGAGAAAATAAACCTAACCTCTTTTTAGGCTCTCTGAGTATGGCAATTTAAAACTGAGAGGGTTTAGGGCGCGTCTGGATCAATTCCTGCGTTTTTAAGCAAATCCCATAGCCGCTCCTGCTCAAGTAATGCTGCCTCTTTTTCCCTGCGCTCTTCTTCCTGCATCCTCACAGCTTCTTCCTGCATCCTCACAGCTTCTTCCTGCATCCTCACAGCTTCTTCCTGCTTCCTTACAGCCTCTTCCTGACTCTTTACCGCTTCAGCATGTTTTGCCAGCGCCTCTTCAAGTAAAGCTTGCTGGGTTTTTTCTTCCCGTATGGCATTCTCCCGCGCTTGATACAGGTGGTAGGCTTGTTCTTTTTCAGAGAATCGCTGTAATGTGGCCATGGCTTGTCTCAGTTCTGGTGTATTCAATTGGGCAGGTAACTCCGACCAGCTTTTGGCTTCCCTGAAGAATATCATCCATTGATCTTCAACACTCGGGGTCGGGGTTGTCTGCCATTTGTTCAATTCTAATACATGCAGACTGCAATGGTCATTTAAAATCTTCTGCTGTGCCAGGTCTGCCATTTGAAAGTGGTGGTGAGCAACTTTGGTTGTTGTAAACAAGTTTTCAGATAACAACCAGATCGAAATAACCGGATGCAGATCACTGTACTTTTCCCCGTCCTGCAATTGTGCGGCGTAAATATCACTCCAGGTATAAAGCATTCTTGCAGGTAGATGCGGGAAAATCGCCATCTGGATTTCAATCTGGAATAGTCTTTTTTGTTCGTCTTGTGCTTTGATATCGACAATCGAGAGCTTATCCCCAATAAATTCCTTTTCGTTGTAGGGATTGAGGATATCCACCACAACAATCGGTGAGTCTGGTTTGATCACGCTATTGAGAAAGCTGATAAGTAAGGGCTTGTTATTTTCAGCGCCGAGAATGGCTTTAAATACACAGTCTATTTGGGGATTGATGCGATGCTTCATTGAATTCTCCTATCCTTGGAAAAACTCATACTATCATCAGGTTATACGTTGAACAACGTGGCATTTAGTCCGTTATCATCGGCAACATGCACAATCAATCGAGCTAAATCATATAAATTTGTCGCCTTTTTGTACTAATAGCCCTCTTTTTTCATATCAGATTCTTCAACCCATAGTGCAGCAAGATGCGGCTTTTATCGTGACGCGCTTCGTTAAACAGCCGTTCAATGGTCGTTTTTGGTATATAGCCTCGGCCGATGCGGCCAATGGTCATCGCCAGGGCGTCTTTCTTGGTTTGATTGCTTTCGTAGTCGGTGCGTTCGTATTCGGCAATTAAGGTATCCAGCCAGGGGCGGGCATCGGCGACCATTAGGGCTTCGGCAATGGCCTTGGCTTCTGCCCCGTGATAATCACGTTGAATATGATCCACCAGCACCGGGATAGCCTCGGGGTGCGCCGCGGTGCATTTCACCAATTGCTGGAGGTCGATAATGGCAATACCGACCTCATCCAGGTCGGCAAATAGTTCTAGTTCATCGGCCAGGCGTTCTTCGCTGGGGCCTTTGCCGGAATCCCAATCTTTCATAAGCGTCTCTGCGTGTTTTAAAGCTAAACAGACTGTTGAGCCGGTGATCAGTCATCGTCATCAGCAAACAGTTTCTTACGGTTCATGAACTCACCAATGTCCGGGTCATCGCGCAAATCTGCACGGCACTGAAGCGCCATTTGGCTGCGGCTTTTTAACACCGGAAACGCGAGTTGTCTGCGTGCACTGGCTCCGTGGGAGGGATCTTTCAGTATATCGATCACCTCTGCCAGTTGCTTGCGGGTTGCCAGGGTGCCCAGGGTTTGGGCAATTTCAGATTTCTTTTGTGGATGGGTTGTTACGTCGGTGGTCTTGAACAAGCGCACCAATTCATCCCAATGAATGCGAGCTTCGGGGATGCCGAGAGCTGATGCAATACAATCAAAGGTATGCCCACTGTAATCATCACGCGCCAAATGCATTAACAAAATCGGAATGGTATGCGCATAGGGTGGTGCGTCATCATAGGAAACCAGATAACCCACACTAGGAACACACACACCTTGCTCGGCCAATTCAACCAACAAACCGTGCTGCTCACGCATGTTTGCCCTGATACGTTCGAGGTGCTTCGCGTCATCCGATGCAACCCGGTTGTATTGTTCAACAGTTTCAAGCCCCATGTTTTCACGCGCTCTCGCGTCCTGAGATGCGAATGAGGACAATAAATCATCTTGCAATTCGGCTATACGACTTTCAATTTCTTGTCGATTTAACGCTGTCATACTTTAATCCATTGCAACTCGGATAATCTTTAACACACCTTCACTCTTATCTACCGCATCCTGCAAAGAAGGTAACACTTCCGCGCCTTCACGCAGGTACAGATTGAACTTTAACCCTTCCTGCTGTGCATAGGCTGCGTAATCATCCAGTTGATCTGTCCAGTCTTGCTTGCCGACATTTTTGATCTCGCTGATTGTACCCTCTCTGCGGTTAATACCATCGGGTACCCGGAATTCCGCCAAGCCGTTTATTGACTTGATTCTACCACCGGGGCCGCCTTTTGGGCCAATGTCGTAGAGTTCGCGGACTTTTATTTCTCCCATTCTGCCGAGGTCACTGACTTTGCCCCATTTTTGTCTGGCAAAAAGGTATTATTCGGCATTACGAATGTTTTCTTTTGGTACTCCTTTGCGGGTGCACAAAATGGAGTCGTGACGAATATTATTGGTGTGCTGACTAAATGTAACGCTATATGGGCTAACTCATGTATCAGAGAGAACCAGAAACTATCTAGCCTGTCAGGCGACAGGGCTAATAGATACGGTTTTGATAAGCCTGCCATTTTCATCATCCTGGCCTTTACTGGCGCGCCAGCCTTGCAGATAAACATCTAGATTAACCCGCACGACTTAGTACGGGGCCAGAAAGACTTCCTCAATGCCTTCTTTCAGCAAGCGCTCGCCAAAGTAGTCGATATTCGTTACTTCGGTAGTTTCTTTCGGGGTGGTCGTTAAACCAAATTTGGGTCGCGGAGTGATTTTAATATAGGCGTTATGTGGGTCACATCGGTGCAAAGAAATTCGCGCCATGATACTATTATTCAGTATAAAAAATTAAACGGAATTGTATTATGAGTATTAAGCAAGTACTTGAAAGTACGAAACATTTAAACAGTAGTGAAAGAGCTATGTTGGCTCATTGTTTGATTTCGTCCCTAGATACGATTCAAGATGAACATGTTGAGGAAGCTTGGGGTAAATTAGCTGAACAACGTTTTAACCAGTTAGAAACAGGTGAGATTCAAGGTGTATCTTGGGGGGAGTTAAAAAAGGATATAAGAGGAGAGTAATTGAAAAACCTCATTTTTCACCCGGATGTGAAAGAGGAAATCAAAGCATCTTACCAGTGGTATGAAGAGCAAGCCGTTGGTTTGGGCGAGGACTTCCTGCTAGAGCTAGAAAGTTCATATGAAGTAATCTCAGAATATCCAGATACATGGCCTAATTTCCAAGCAGGGTTTAAAAGATATCTATTATCAAGATTTCCTTTTTCGGTAATTTATAAAGAGCATCGTAATCAAATATATATTGTTGCAATAATGCACAATAGGCGTAAACCAAATTACTGGCAAAAGCGCACATAACAAGGCGCTGTATAGGATTTGGTACACTTGGGTGATTGTGGGCACAATTGCCACCGATGCATTGCCGCCGATGCTGACAGATCTACTTATTTTCTTCTGGCGTAAGCATATTCATGATCAGACGAATTAAGGTTTCTTTTTGTTTAGGGTTCGATTCGGCAACCAGTAAGGTGAGCGCGGCAAGGCCGGTATCATTAATAATCGCCTGACCTTGTTTATTGATAAGGTGATTATTTCGATGTAAGAAATCGACAAACAAAAACGCGCCACTGCGTTTATTACCATCAGTGAAGGGGTGGTTTTTTACGACAAAGTATAAGAGATGGGCGGCTTTGCTTTGTATGCTGGGGTAAGCCGCTTCGCCAAATACGCTTTGATCGAGATTGCCTAATAACGCTTCAAGGCCATCACCTCGTGGCTTGGCAAACAGCTCGGTGGCTTCGCCTTTTTCCATCAAATTATACTTTAAGTGTGCCAGTGCTTCACGGGCCTGCTGCAGGCTGGGTAAAGTTCCGCCCGGTTGGCCTTGTGGTTCATTCAACAAACCTTCGTCATAGCGTTGTAGCCATAAAAATGTTTGGGTATAGCGGCTGACGATTTCAACTAAACCCCGGCCGGTATCGACAATTAAATCCGGGCTGGCGGCGGCTTTGCGGATGAGAATTAAGGCCGCTTCCAGCTCTTGAGCATTTTGCTCAAAACGCTGTTGGTTAAGTGTGTAGCCTTGGGTTAAATGTTGATTGATAAGCTTGGTTGCCCATTGGCGAAATCGCGTACCTTGTTGTGATTTAACGCGATAGCCAACTGAAATAATAACATCCAGGTTAAAATGATCTACTTGATAGGTTTTCCCATCTGTCGCAGTTGTTGCATTTTTTGCAACAACTGATTTCCGATCAAGCTCTCCTTCCTTAAAAACATTACTTACGTGCCTCGAAATTGTAGATTTATCACGACCAAATAACTGCGTCATTTGATCCAGGCTAAGCCAGACCGTTTCTTGCCCTAGCTGAACCTGTATTTCCCCACTAGCACCTTCAAATATCGCTATTTCACTCATACAACACTCCTTGTTTTTACGTCTCAGTGCATTACTGAGATCAAAATAAGTCCACACCAGCAACGACTTAATGGCAGTCTACCCCAGATCAGGCCATTCTCTCAATTATCTAAAACAACCCGGTTCCGTCCGGATTCCTTGGCCTTGTATAGGGCTCGGTCTGCCTTTCCGAAAATTGCATCCAGAATCTCGTCTGGTTGATAGGCTGCGACACCGATGCTGACGGTAACGCCACGGGCATTTTCGCAGGTAACGCTCGCGATGTGCTGACGCAGCGATTCGGCAAAACTCTGTGCGTGCGTGAGATCCGTTTCAGGTAAAACGATGACGAATTCTTCACCCCCCCAACGCGCCGCAATGTCTGTTTTACGCACGCGCTCCCTAATCGCTCCCGCAATACAAACAAGTACCTGATCGCCAACCTGGTGGCCGTGTGTATCGTTAATGGATTTGAAGTGGTCAATGTCCAATAACAGAAGCGTCAGACAGGATTGGTAGCGCTTGGCACGTTCCATTTCGTGTTGCATTTTTTGCTCGAAATGATGACGGTTAAATAACCCGGTTAAGCCATCAGTACTAGATAGAATCTCCAGGTCACGACTGGTCTGCTCTAACTTGTGGTGCGATGCTTCCAGCTGCCGGTTTAACGAGCGTAATCTAAAATTCCAGGACAGCACCACTGTTATACCCAGCAAAGCAAAAGCCCCGTATAGCCAGAGTTGTCGATAGTCAAACTCATGCTGAAACTTCAACACCACCCATTTTTGATAGGCGTTGTCGATATCTTGTGTGGTTAAAGAGCGCACCACTTTGCTCATGATTGAGTGTAACTGTGGGTCTTGCTTGCTGATGCCAATACGATAGCTGCTTTTATAGGGTGTATTGGCGGCCACTTTTAAATTGGTTAACCCTAGTTGGCGAATATTGTGGGTGGCCTCCGGCAGGCTGAGCAACAATGCGTCAATTTTTCCTGATGACAGGCGAATGAGTGCATCTTCGGTTGACTCTGCCAGCAGTTTAAAATTTAGTCCGGGATAACTCACGGATACCTTGTCAAAAAGCAACCGATCAGACAGGCCAACTGTTTTGCCCGCCAGGTCGGTCATATCTGCAATAAATGGCAGGTTTTCATTAGCGATAATGACGATATTGTCATCAAGATACACCGACGTAAACTCAAGCACTTTATTCTGAAGGTCGGACCCTTTTAACATCGGTACAATATCGGATTCACCCTGAAGCACCAGTTGCACCGCATGGTTTTTATCACGGCTTTTCACCAGCGTAAAAGGAACACCTAGTCGCTCACTGAAGACTTCAAGCAGCTCTGTCACCATACCCTGCCCTTGCGCCCCTTTGATATCTTCAAAAGGGAGGTGATTGGGTGAAAGAGCATACCGAATGCTCCCCTTCTCCTTTAGATACTCGCGCTCTTCCGGTGTTAACCCGACATCCTCGCGCCCAATCTCCCGGCCTTCTTTTCCCAACCATTTTGCCTCAATCGTTTCAATTTCTGCAGCAGTAATGGTCGAGTGGGCTTTGGTGAGCAACCCGAATAAAACGGGGTTGGTTTTTAATACAGCAAAGTGCATTGACGATGTGGCTTGCAGCTCATCATTGTCTATCCACCTTGAAAGCTTAAGATCGTGGAATCCAAATTTTTTGATAAAGTATTTAACTATGCCTTCCTGTTCAATCGTGGCTACCACTTTACCCTGATCAACGTACTCCAGCGCTTCTCTTGAACTCGCTACTTCTATGATATGTACACTGGGGTCATAGCGTTTGAAAAATTCGATGGAAGACCAGCCGGCGGGTAGCGCTATTATTTTGCCACTTAAATCCGCTAATGTTTGAATATCCAGGTTGTCAGTGCGCGTGATGATGACGTTTTTACTATGGTAATAGGGTTCTGAGAAACTGGCCGCCTCCTCTCGCTCGGGGGTGATACTGAGCGAATGAATAACATCTATCTCCCCTTGCATGAACATCTTTACCAGTTCATCCCAGGTATAACCGTTAATATATCGAAACCGAACACCAATCCGGTCTGCGAGCAACTCCATCAAGTCGATACCCAGTCCTGCGGGCTCACCTGATAGCGTAAAGTCAAAGGGGGGCCAATCGAATTCGTTAGTGACAGTAATTTCAGTGTGGTTCTGGATGTAGGCGGCTTCTTCGGGTGTTAAATCCAGCGCCGCACTTTGCGCGAAGGCATAACTGGTGAAACCTAGCCATATCAATAATCTAACTGGCCAAAACGAAAGACACTTCGTAAATAACCAACGCATGGCGTCTCCCATTTAATTCTCACAAAGGATGTTTTGGCAGAGCAGCACCCGCTTGTCGAGGGTATCGATGCGGGATATATGTTTTATAAAGACTAGACCATATTGATTATATTTTCATCAATGTAGGCGAGGCGATATCAACCCGCACGATACTAAGAATTGGTTTTATTAAAAAACGGAAAACAACAATCCGCCCTGTTTATTAAAAAAGCATACTTCACAGGGCGGTTAAACAATGATTTCTATTTGGGGGTATACCAAATGGGTGATGTATAAGCTCGTTCCTGAAGCGTTAGCCTCACACCTTCCGGCGCTTTTATGCCAAAACGCTTTTGATCATAGGCCGTCCAGCGAGGCGTCGGGATTTCTATGACACGAGCGTAGTAAAAGGCACGTAACTTAGGATCAAAATCAGGGTCATTCCACACCTTAATCAGTTCGGTTGCGCCAATGGTATTGGTCCAGGTCGCGTTTGCTATATCAACCGTGCTGCCCACTGCCGGGATTTTTCCCTGCGCGTCAGGCTGGCGGTTATCGCTCCAGGCGACATCGTAGACTTTCTCCTGTAGTTTGCCATTGCTGTCGAGCCAGCCTTTAACAATTTGAATACGATCCAGGTTCGCCCCTATTGGATCACGCAGCGCCGCGACTAAAAAATTAGGTGCTTTACCACTGGGTGCATTGCTTAAATCGCCGCCCATGGGTACGCCTTTAACATAACCTACATCTGCCGGGTTGCGCGTATTTGCATCAGCTTCGACAAAATCCCACCCACCAAAGAAACGCACGATCATGCGCGGGCCAGTTGTGGCGTAGGTTTCTTTGCGCTCCATCGCATCCCACAGTGATTCACGGGTATTTTTCTCAGCCCAAACAGCAGCGTAACCGGCCGCTCCTACTTCCCAATCAAGAATTTTAATGCCCGTCTTCTTGTTGTCCATAAATAAGCCGTTGATACGCTCTGGGCTTGGCTCTTGTGGCGTGGTTTTGCCAAAGAAGTTATCTTCCTCCAGTGCGGCCAAGCCGGTGTGAGCATCGCTACTGCCGACCAGGCCAAATTTATAAGGGTTTGTACCCAGCTTCTCTTCAAGCTTTAAACCAAGTTTCAAACCACTTCGGGCATATTCACCTTCGAGCATGTCAGGCTTTTTAGCGACACTGCCATCAAGGTTACCCTTATCCCAGGTTTCGAAATCAGCAAATTCATCATTGGGGCTAAGATAAGGGTGAGTTTCACCATCCCCTTTGGTTTGAACGGCTTCGTAGAGTCGCTCCCACTTCTCTCGCTGTTTTACGTAATCACTGTCGAGGTTTTTGTTAAATGCCTTATCAACAGGAAACATCGTCCCATTACTTAGGTTGCCATTGTGAGCAATGGCGAGTACACGGCCCCCGGTTTTGTCTTCGTAGCTTTGCATCCACTTCCACAAATCAACAGGGTTGTTGCTGCCTGCAGGTGGGTACATAGTGAATGGTTCAACCTGGCTGGCCTTGTCACCATTGTCACGAAAAATCACGTTACGGTGGAGGTTGTTACCTTTGTCGAGGGAGGTCCATTCATAACCAATAAAGGCAGTAAAACGGCCTGGCTCATTATATTCCTCAGCGGCTGCAATGGTATCCTGCCAAGCACTTTTATAGGCCGATGTTCCTGGCGCGTAGAATAACTCTTTAGGAAACGTGCCCTGAGCAAATTGACCGATAATATCAAGCGCCGCCGCGGGCCCTTGACCATTTTTAATCATTTCGTACCATTTTTTCCCGGTTGGACTTGCCAATACATTGGGCTTACCGGCGAACAGGTCCGGAAAAAAGCCCATATTATCAGAGTGATCCGCTACAACCAGAAAGTCTAACGGGCGACCCAATTTTGCAGGCTGGTTAGAAGAAGCCATCACTTGTTCGCCACGGGCGAATCGATACGCGTCACGAGGGGTTAGCTTTGCCCCAAACGCACCAGCATCCATAGAAAAGCCAGTGTGCAAGTGGGTATCTCCAAAAAAAGGTCTCGTGGGGAAATTCCTATTAACATAGGGAGAATACGCTTTACCAGCGTGAACCTTTTCTGCCGTTTTTTTATCAAGGGTACCCGCATCTTGCGCGTAAGATACAGGCGCAAGCATTGTTGCCAGGCTTATCGCGATGCCTAATTTTAACGCATTCATTAGTTTCTCCGTTTATGATCAATTTGTTGTATTAGATCTTTCTAATTTTTATACGGAAGCGTTTGCCAAAGCCTCCATAAAACTTCACGCATTCTACTTCTCATTGCATTTCTAACCCGCTAACCCCAAAAACCGGCAACTCTTTCAAACACCCAAAATGAAGCGACAGACCCGATGGCGTAGGACGGGGCCATTCGTACCCATAATGGCACCGTAATCGACAAGTGCCGAAGGGCCCACCATAAACTCAACACTATCCCGACAAACAGTAACTGGCCGACTTCCACCCCTATATTAAAGAATAAGAGAGCTGCTGGCACCGCTGTTTGCGGTAAACCGATTTCCCCCAGCGCGGCAGCAAAACCCAAACCATGCAGCAGGCCAAAGATAAATGCAACCAGCCAGGGGCGCTGCTCGGTTAACCCGGGTGTCCCACGCTTAGAATGAATCACCTCAGTCACCACAAACACAATACTCAACGCAATGCAGGCTTCCACCGGCGGCACCGGAACATGAATTAAATTCAGTGCGGCAAGACTGAGCGTAATACTATGGGCGATAGTAAAAGCCGTGATCGTTAAAACAAGTTTACGGGTGCTGCGCACTAACATTAGCAATACCAGCACAAACAACAAGTGGTCGATACCAATAAGAATGTGCTCAATACCTAACACCAGATAAGTGGCAACTACCTGTAACAACCCCGGTTGTGCCGCAACCATGTAGGTAGGTGCGTCCGGTGTTACACGGTGAATAAACGTTGCCCCATCAAGGGTGTCAATTTGTAAAAGCACCTCCATCGACGCAGACGCCATACCATTAAAGCCAATGGTTGTGCCAGTCAATCCGCCCGTGCGTGCCATCGTCCAACGCTGTAAATGAGCGTTTCCAATAAACCCTGCTACTGGTTCCTGTAACGTTTTTACTTGTTCGTCAAACATCACTGAAAGCGATAGTCGCTCGTTCTGACCACGAGCAGGCACCTTCCATAACACCTGATAGATATCCGGTTCTAGCTCTGTTAACTGTAAATACGCTAGGCGGATATCATCGGCATGTGCTTTCGAGAAGCCTAGTGCCAAGGTCAACATCGCAAATAACAAAAATATTACGCGGCGCTTAAACACGGCTAGATATTCCCTTTTTGTTGAGCCTGAGGCGTACTCTCGATAACGATGCGGTAACCGGATTTCAAATCATTCAGCAACGCTGCTTTGACTTCCTGATTTTTGGCATTCTGCCATTCTCTCTCGACCGCCGCCCGCACATCTGCCAATGCAGGCAGTTGTGCGGACTGACGCGCCTGCAACCGAACAAAGTGGATGCCATAATCTGAACTTACTGGCTTGCTCCACTGCTTGATGGGAGCCTGATCTAAGGCACGAGTAAATCCACTCCCAAAGGTACGATTAACTTCAAAAGCTGCCACTTGCTGAAAGCTTTGTGGTAATAAACTGGTGTCTCCCGGCACGTCTACACCGCTATGTAACGATTTTTCAATTTCCGCGACAGCCGATTGCAACTCTGCTGATGGCCTATCGGTACTTATGTAAATCTGTTCGAAGCTGTAGACAGCGTCGCGTGTAAAACTCTCAGGATTTTCATCTAAATAGGTTTGCAGCTCATCATCAGATGCCTCATACAGGGCAACGGCATCTGCCGTAATAAACTCCATTTTTTGCCGTAACCTGCGCCTTATCAAGCTGTCGTCTTTATCTAACCCCATCGCCAGAGCCTGACGGTAAAGAATTTCTTCAATAACAAAACCATCGATTAGTTCCTGCAGTTCATTGCTGTTTGGCGGTCTGTTCCAGGTTCGATGAAAGTTTTCTTGCAACTGATTAATACGGCCAGCATCAACCAAAATCTGGGTATCATCCCCTAACGACTCAGGGTTAACCCAGGCATATAAGGCAAAAAGGGCCGCGCCTATCATCAAAAAATGGAGCAAGGGCTCCTTGATCAGTTTCATTGTTACCTCAAAGAACGACAGTCATATGATTAAAAATCTAATCATAATCGAATGGAATAATGTCCGGCCGATAGATTGGCAAAAAGAATACCGTAAAAGGCTGGTAAAGGTGAACTGTGCGACTAGACAGTATCAGTTCGTTCTGCCTTTTTTGCCAACAGATGGACAACCTTTTTAAACCAAACTCGTGTAGATTAGTTTAAAGGCTTACTTCGTATTGAGACTCTGCCTCACAAACACCTGTCATGGACCATTCGGGGCATAAAAAATAACGTATTTGCAAGATTCGCTGCTTCGCATATTTCTCTCTGCATGAAGAATAGACTGTTGGTTCAATCGAGCCACCCGCAAAGAAGCCGGACTCAATATCACAATCGTTCGACACGACTATTTTCCAGGCATCTTGAGATGTTAAGAATTTATTCTTAGCTTCTGCATCAAGAACCGAGAGTATTTCCGACTCAAGTTTATTCAGCAAAACTTCTGCAGCCTGACTATGTTGATAGGCACATACATTGATATCTCTTTGCGTCATGGCTGTATCCATACAGTCGTCCGCATTGCTTACTTGAGATAGAAATAAAGTCGTAAGAACAAGTTCTCGAATCATAATTTACTTATCAAACTATAGTGTGAGTGACGCGGCACGTTAAAGCGACAAAAGTGTTACCATTTCGGGCCGAGACCACTAACGTAAATTTGGCCAGCACGAGTACCCTTAATGTATTTCAAGCAACTATCGATGGCAAGGAGCCCTCAATGATCGCTTTGAGAGAATGTTTAAGCACACTTATATTTATCGTTGGCATTTTCGCCACTGTGAGCCTGATTAGTGAAAGTTTCAGCTGGGGGTTATTGCTAGGGGCTATGTTTTGCTTTGTTATCGCCTACCTGATGTGGCCGAGCAAAAAACGTGGCCAGCGTGAAACTGAGCATTGGTTTTTAGACATCGCAGAGTTTGTGATAGAGCTACCAGTTGAAATAATGTTACGGATACTGCGATTTATTGGACAACTTTTTAAAAGCAAAGATGGAGGTTTCGATCTTGACCTCTAAAGCGCCCCGATTTCTTGCTAAGTTTCAAACACAATCGGCAGATAGTTCATTTCCTGTACACAGCGGGGGAACCACGAGGGCTCTGTGTTGCCGCTGCGGTAATGATGACTTGCTGTTATACGAAACAATGAAAACAAACACTTTACAATAGTATCAATAACGATATTATTGGGTAATGGCTAAAGTACAAGAAATACTCGCTAAAATGCGAGAAAACCCAACATCAATTAAGTTTGCAGACTTATGTAAGGTTTGTGATTTATATTTTGGTGCTGCGCGTCAATCGGGCTCTAGTCATAGAGTATATAAAACTCCGTGGCAAGGAGATCCCAGGGTAAATATTCAGAATTCAAAAGGTAAAGCTAAACCTTATCAAGTTAGACAAGTTTTAGCGGCTATTACGAAATTGGAGGGTGATAATGGGTAAATTTATTGATCACTACACATATAGAGTTACTTGGTCAGAAGAAGACCAAGAGCATGTTGGTTTATGTGTCGAATTTCCAAGTTTAAGCTGGTTGGAGGCAACTCCAGAAGAAGCGTTGGTTGGTATTCGTAAACTTGTCAAAGAAAGTATTGCCGACATGCAAGCAAATAATGAACAAGTGCCTGAGCCTTTAGCGAGCAAAAGTTATAGTGGTAAGTTAATGCTTCGTATTGCACCTGATATTCATCGGTCTTTAGCAATTCAAGCAGCGGAGGCAGGTGTTAGTCTAAACAGGCTAATATCAAGCAGGCTGAACTAGGCTAGGCGCGTATAACAAGAGCATGTTACGGAATGCCAGCCGTAAATGCTGGCGTTAGAAGCAGCTCAGTTAAAAGAGTGGAGAGGCGTATGCACAAAACAGGCATCTATCACTTTTGTGCCGCCTGTTTATGTCAATTGCCCAAAGTGTAAAAGGGTAACGCTGCTTTTCGATCCGCTCATCCATGGCTGTCAAGCTGAAACAAAGACCGCAAGTGATGACGAAGGCGAATGGAAACTCGTAAAATGTGCAATTACACCAGGCAAAGTATTGGTGAGTTACACCTGTACGCAAAACGAGAACAACTATTTATCAGCAGATACAACAGAGAATACGGAATACTATCTTAATACTCTCTCTGTTTTTTATGGCGATATTTCAATTATTTGGCAAGCCTGTAACGACATGCAGAAGCAAGCAAAAATCGACACTGTTTAAAAGATGAGAAGACCTTTGTGCTTGCTCTGTTAAAACGAAAGACCAGGAGATTTAACGGGCCGTATTACCCTGAAGCAAAATGACCCGTTCTTAAAAAAAGCAAGGAGCAAACAAACGCTGCTCCTAACCGGCAAAACCGCTAGTCGCCACGATCTGCAATGTAATCGGTGATAGCGGCATAAAACTCCAGCTCATCAAACGTATCAGGGCCCACACCAATTACATCAAGGTGATCCTGACTGATGACGTAGGACAACGAAGTCATCTGGGTTGACCCAGGTGCGTTCAGATTAGTAACTGTCCCCGTACCCGTGCGTAAATACACGTAATCCAGGCAGCCAGTGCAGTTAACATACTCCAGCCGATAACCCTGCTGCTGCGAGTTGATACCAACGAGACCATCATCATCCCTATCCGTAGTCGAGCCATCGCCTTTGCCTGCCGCACCATCGTTGTCGCAGTCATCTACACAGTAGCCGTCGCCATCAATGTTATAAATACCGTTTGAAAGCAACCATAGCGCCGGATTAACGCTTGCGCCATTTTGTGCCGTCATCAGCGAAACTGAATTGGCAATGGTAGAGGTTGTTAACGGGTAGCTGATATTAAACGCCTTCATGCCGGTAGTGGTGCCATCTGTGCTGCTGTAATCGTTATAAACCAGCTGCTTAAGCGCCGCTACGGTGTCGTTACCTGATGCATAAACAACATTGCCATAGTAATTGCCAACAATGGATGTTAGCTGAGATAGGGCATAGTGATCCAGCACATACTTAGCCACTGGCGAACCACGGTGCGGCGAAGAAATACTGACGTGGGTTTTAACAACCTGCCGCCCCTTACGCTGGCTTAACAGTTTTGCAGCTTTTCGTGAGTCTAGCCCACCCTGTGAATGAGACACGATATTCACATAGCTTGCGCCACTGGTAGCCATATAACTTTCAATGTTATTAGCGAGCTGCGTACCCCGCACTTCCGAACTTTGCATCGGCTGAACGGAAGAGATATAACTCTTTTGGGCAGAGTTAATATCCCCGTTACAACTGGTTTCTAAAAAACCATCACAGGGGTCCAGCACAAACTGGCCGTAGTCATCTCCCCAATAATCGTAGCCGAGAATATTATCAAACCCTGCCATGCCATGGGCGAATACGATGGGGTATTTAGTCAGGCTGGCATCTCTTGCCAACACAGGTGCGGCAAGCATAGCAATTGATACCGCCAGCAGCACAGGGCGCAGCGTTGGTGTATTTGTTTTCATTTGGAGCCTCTTTTTTGTTTTTATTAATAGACACATCTGTTTTATAACGCTGGTTATGAGACATATGTCTCATAACCTCACAATTTATATTAGATCTGCGCAAAAAAACAAAATGTGAACAAACTCTCACTTAAATAATTTAATGTTAACTTTCGAACATCAAATATCGATTTTTGAACCTGTCTCGGTAAAACTGCAAGCTCTGGTTGTCTTTCCAACGCGCCGACAATAGACAGCTGGTACGCGAATAATAAAACAATAAATAAACGCACCTCGAGGTACTCAATGAACAACAAAATGGCGGGTCTCATCGCTGGATCACTCGTTGCTGTGGCAACAGGGTACTTTCTTTATAACCCAAACCTTTCAACCCCCCTGCTCCCCCTGCAAAACAACAATTTGGCAGAGAGTGAAACGGTAACGCCAATAACACCGCAACAGATTCCAAGTGTTCAAAAAACAACTGAAGACAACAAAACAGACGCCATTATTGAGGTCAGTATCGAGTTACAACGTGACTTTGGCGCAATTATCGACAACGCCAAAATACAGGTCCGGGTGTTGGAAAAAATGATAAAGGCGCTACAAGAACTTTACGGTGATCAATGGCAGGAGCACATGGAAGAGTTGATCCGCCTGACCTTCCCTGAGTTAGCAGACCTGCTGTTACCAAGATTGGCCAACCTTATCGCCTATAACGAGTGGGCGCTGGAACAACGTTTCGAAATGGCCAATATGTCAGACCAGGAGCGCCGACAGTATATGTGGGACAAACGTATTGCGCTGTTCGGTGAAGATGCACAAATAATCTGGCAAGGTCAGCTTCGCAGTGAGCGGGTGCAAGATATGTTGGTGGAACTGGGTAAAAATACGGACATGCCGCTGGAACAAAAAATAGACGTTTACATCTCTCAATTAAACGAGATTTATCAGGCCGATGCGGTCAAAACGATTAGCCAGCATAGCCAGGAAGTGGTTGATCACTTCCTCACTGTCGCTGCGGTTCAGGATGATCTTAACAAAATGCCGGAAGCTGACCGGCGGCAACAATTAAAGAAACTCCGCAAGGCGGTAGGAATGGATGATGCCGCACTGGCTCGCTGGGATACCCTGGACAACGAGCGAGACAAACGCTGGAATACCGGCCGGGAATATCAAAAACGCCGAAACGACTTGCAAGCCAAATACCAGGGTGAAGAGCTTGATAAACAAGTTCAAAAGCTACAACAAACCATATTTGGCGAAGAAGCCGAGATTATTCGTAACGAAGAAGTCAGTGGGTACTATCGCTACGATGGACAGCAGCAGTATGGTTTAAACTAAGGCTCACACCACTGCAGCGGGTTTAGTTTGTAGTACGAACGCAACTGCTCGAATAGCTCAGGATGCTGTCGTTGTAATATTGCCGGCTCTGTGAAAAAAGCCTCGCTAACCACGGCAAAAAACTCAGCGGGGTTTTCAGCACCATATGCGTTGATTGAGGCGCGGTGATGCCTGCTTACCTGCTCTCGTAAGTCACTAAATTCTTTTTCGAACACACGTGTCCAATCTTTTACTGACTGGCCCGCTGACAACTCAGGAAACCCATCGGCGGCTCCATTCACCTGATCCAGCTGATGCGAAAATTCGTGCAATGCGACATTCGAGCCGTGGTGCAGCTGTTGCGAGTCGGACAATACATTCTGCCACGATAGGATCACTTTCCCCTGGTGCCATGATTCACCAAGCCTTGCTACATCGCTCGTTGTATGCACGCCATTTTCGATACTCTGCAGCTGCGCCTGATAAGCGCCTGGATAGACCAAAATACTACGCAGTGAGTCATAGTGGGTCAGTCCGCGCTCCAACACCAGTAAACAGGCATGAGCGGCGATAAGTACTTTCATCGGATCAGTCAGTATGAGGTCACCACAGCCATAAAAGCGTTTTTCATGCAAAAAAATTAATGTCAGCTGCTGCAGTCGTTTCTGATAGTGCGCAGGCAGGTGTCGATACAAAACCATATTGTCGTTTAGCAAAGCACCCCATTCATCTGGAAACGGTCTTGAGGCAATTCGCTGCCGCTGCCAACGACGATAATAAAATATGTAGAAGGCGAGCACTGCGGGGACGAGCACGAGCACGAGCCCGACAAACCAAAAAAATCCCGTCATGCCAAACCTCCCCCACTCTTTTTTGTCGCCATTGTTTTATTTGCCACACCGTATAATACAACGATTAATACAACGGCCTTGCTGTTTTCTGCACAGTGATTGCGAACATAGTTTTTTTAATCTTCGAGTATACTAAACGTTGTCCAGTTTACCCGGAGCACAATGCTGTGGAGTTTGCTTTAAACCGTAAAACAATCGCCAAATCAATGTTAAGCATCATCGCCGTATTGCTGGTGATGCATGTTACACAACTCGTTGTCTATTTTTATATTGGCAACCCGGATGAGTTCGACTTTATCCACTTGCTGGATTTCGATTACGAGGGCAACCTGCCTTCTCTTTATTCATCACTGGCAATTTTTTTTAGTGCGATATTGCTCTGGATTATTGCCCGACACGCCAGTCGCAACGGGATGGCCTTTGCCAGACACTGGATTGGCCTGGCAGTGATTTTTACTTTTCTCGGGGTCGACGAAGCAACAGCACTACACGAAGAATTGGGAGATATTGTTGAAGCCAGCGAGATATTTGAGGCGACAGGTTTTCTTTACTTTGCCTGGGTAGTGCCTTATGGATTGCTGTTGATCGCTTTTTGTCTCTCTTATCTGAAGTTTGTTTTGCAGCTGCCTAATTTATATAAAATTCAGTTTGTCGTTGCCGGTATGCTATTTGTTGCCGGTGCGGTGGGTCTTGAAACTATCAGCGCGAAAGAGGCGGACCTGCATGGTGCGGAGACTATTTACTACAGTTTTCTTTATACGTTAGAGGAGCTTTGTGAAATGATAGCCATCGTAATTTTCAGCCATGCGCTGTTGCACTATATAGAACACGAACTAGAGGATATAACCTTTAAGGTCACCCATTAACTTTAGGGGCGACTAAACACGATAAACAAAAAAGCCCACACAAATTTGCGTGGGCTTTTTTAGGTTAAGGCATTAAATAATTACTTATTTTTTACCTTTGCTTCCTTTCTTACCTTTACCTCCTTTTTTGCCTTTACTTCCCTTAGCGTCCTTACCTTTGCTTCCTTTTGCATCCTTGCCTTTGCTTCCTTTCGAGCCCTTGCCTGAACCACTGCCGCCTTCAGGTGTGAAAGAGGTAATCACTATACCGCCATGCTGATCACCGACCAGCAGAGGTGCCGAGCATGATGTATGGAAGTTGATTGTCTGAATTTCTTTGCCGCCACTAAAAATGGAAACATTTGTTTCAGAATCTAACTTACTCTTGCCCAGTGCACCGGCATCCAGAATGACGGTGTCACCGATGTTAACCACCTGAGAAAGGTAACTGTTGCCACTCTTATCCATCAGATCAATCTTCACAGGGCTAACGCCCTTCGAGGTACCCGAACAGCTTGATTTACTAGACCCCTGCGTATGCTTCGAGTCACTGCAAGAACCGCCCACATAGGTAATACCCAACTTGGCAGGCTTGCCATCGGCACAGCTAAGTTGAGGTGCTGGGTCAACGGACACGGCTACGCTATCCATTGCCGGGCAAAGCACCGCATTGTTGCCAGTGACATTCGCTAAAACGTTGACGGTATTTTCCGCCGCCGCTGCAACCGAAACCGGCCCTTTAGCAAACTCCAGTACCTGTCCAGGCTCTAACTTCTTAGGAGAAGACGCAAGCAGTTGACCAAACTTGCTATCGACGATACTGGTGATATCCACCGATGTTGTACCATCGTTTTTCACTTTGTAAGCATAAGTGACTTCACCACCACCGTGAGGCAGGTTACAGCTCTGTGCACCATCAGCATTGCTGGCAGGCTCAGAGATAACGATGTCATCTTTTTGCCTAAACGTTACCACCGACCAGTTAGGTGATGGGTCACCTTTGGCGCTGTTCGCAGGATTCGGCGTATTGCTATCTAATGGTGCTGGCTGACCAGCAGAATAAATAGCGGAACAACTGGTATGGATAATTTCCTGCTTGCCATTAATGGTAATGGTGGTAGCTGAACCTAACTTAGCACCGACTCCGGCATCAACGGTATAACCATTTTGCCCCGCCTTCGTCAGAATAGTGACATTGCTCTGCAGATCAACACCAGTATAGGTAACACTGCCGCCGTCCTTGCCTGCAAACGTTACGGTGGCCCCATTAATATTTGGTCCGGTGTAACGCAAAGTCGTTGCCGAGATAGAGTTGGTACATAACTTATCATTTCCTGCCTTTGGCTTGACGACGCAAGTCTGGTCAACTGACACGGCACATTGCACTGGTGCTGCACAGCTAACGTAAGCCGGGTCGTCATCTTTGGCCAGTTTATTCGTAAGAGCGCCATGCGCTTTCACTTTAGCAACATTCAACTTGCTACCAGAAACATCGCAATAGCCTACTGCATAAAGATTTTCAAAACCTGCATCGCCACGCTTCAGAACCACTTGCTCACCAACGGCAAGGTCTTTCACTACAGCCGCGTTAATGCCCAGTTCCATGTCAGTTACAGAAACTTTGGTCAGCGCTTCATCACCAATGTTTTTAACAATAAAACGGTAGATAACATCGTCACCCAACAATCCCATAGGACCCGCAGCGACAGTGTCGGCATCAACAAATTCACCACCAGCCAGCTTTACTTGCTTCAAAATCTCGATTTGTGGGCCGGTGATACATTTTACGTTTGCAGGATTGGAGTCCGTCACCGATGCAGCCGATATAACGCCCGTGGCATTAACATTGGCAATATTCGAATGATTTCCGGTTTCGCCATTGCAAACACGAGGCTGATAGAGTTCAGCAAAGCCAAGATCTCCAGCGGTCAACATACGCTGCTCACCTACCGCCAAACCAGCAATAGACTGGTCGATACCAAGTTTGTCGTCTTTCACGACCACATTGGTCAATGGTTCTGATCCAATGTTCTTAACAATCAAACGATAGGTAGCATCCGTTTGTCCTGCAATGCCTACAGGCACATCAATATCACTGGCCAGATCTGCCTCGAAAAAGTTAACTCCATCGATACTTACTTGCTTTAAGATTTTGATTTGTGGATCAGCACAAGTGATATAAGCTGGGTCTTCGCTGCTTACGGGAGTTCCACTCAGCTTGCCTGCCGCATTAACGTAAGCGATATTCAAATGCTCACCAATACTATCGCAACGACCAGGCGCGTAAAGCAAGCCAAAACCAGCCCGCGCTTCTGTAATAACAACGCTGGCACCTGGTAAGAACGGGTCGACTCCTAATGCAACGTTAGCAATACCGAGAGAAGGATCGTTAATAACCACCCCTGTCAAAGACTCAGTGCCATCGTTGGTGACAATTAATCGATAAATTGCATCGGCCCCTAACGCAGCCGAAGGGCCAGCAGCGGGTGTATTTGCATCTAAAAACGCACCACCGTTAAGGCTGACTTTTTTAACCAGTGTAATATGTGGCTCTGTAACACACTGAACCATTGCTGGGTCATTGTCGTTAACGGCAATTCCACTCTCTATGCCCGTTCCTGTTGTCGATGCCTGTTTCGACACCATGCCAGGCTCTTTACAGATATTAGCGACAACGAGTTTTTCATAGGCGATGTTTGGGTCATCTACCGCAATAACACAAGACTCACTTGGCTCTAATGAACCACAAGCAGCAGGAATTGGCTCATTTATCAAGCCAAACTCTGGCGCATTGATAACAACATCAACCAATGTTTCGTTACCATTGTTAGTCACCTTCAGCTTATACGTGCCATCAACTTCACCGACAACACCCGAAGGGATACCCTGCGTAAAACTATCACAGCTATCTCCAGAGATATTGTCAGCATCAGAAAAGTTGCTGGTAAGGTCCGGGTTGAGTGTTACTAACGTACAAATTTCTATAGATGGCTTGGGTTGTGGCGCTGTAGCACCTAAGGTGCCTTTCGCTTTTCCAGAGAAGTCCACAGAGAAGTTTCCAGTAAAACTGGAAGCTTCTGAGTTCATGGTCACAGCGAGCTCTTGTCCCGCATATAAATGGGCGAGTTCACCACCAGTCACGGTGAATACAAAATCATACAGGTCAGTTGAAGTGCCGGTTTCGCGATACCCAAATCGTGATATTTCGCCGGTCAACAAAACACCGTCGGCATCTGGCACAGCATTACCGGTGAGGTTAACAGCACCAACAATTACCAGGTCATCACCGGGCACACCACCCACAAGGTGACCGCTGGTGTCTACTTCTATATTTATTTCGAAGTTCTCTGGTGCACCGGAAGCATCACCGATAAATTTAACCGGTGGAAATACCAGCGCCACTGGCGCTGACTTTACCCCAAATAAACCCGTATCGGCATGGTAAGTAGTCAACCCGGTACCAGAGAAGTTAATCAGCGGCGACTGGGGGCTGACGCCCAAGAGTTCTGCTTGCGTAGTTTGTGAATAGCCACCAGCCAGCAGTAGTGTTGTGCAAAGCAGGCGCGTGCGAAGGCCGCACCCGGGAAAGATAGCGTGCATTGGTTTTCTCCTGAAAAACAACAAGTGCCGTTGCCGGCACTTTTAACGAAAGTTTAGTGACAAACTGGAGCGTCTAATTTACGACGACGGCTCACACTCAGCAGAGAAATGCCTAGTATTGATAACGCCAAAGACCCCGGAAGCGGGACATTTACCGAAATCGTGTCTGACATACCGCTAAACCCAGTCAAGGAAGTATCCTGGCTAAAATTGAAACCTGCCAACGCCCCGTCAGTAAAAATCACACCTGCTTGCGAACCATAGAAAGAAGACAGTGCACCTGTTAAGTTACCGAACAGAAACTCCATTACACCTGTTCCAGAATTAGCCATGCCAATCAGGTCGCCAGCCAATAATGTTTGCAGACCACCACCTAATGATGCTAACTCACCTGATATAGTCAGGTTTAAAGCAGCATCCGTTGCATTGGCAGTACCGCTGATTAAAAAGCTGCTATCGATGATGTTTTCCGATAAGCCACCGTTGGTAAACTGTCCACCCCCCAGAAACGCGCTCTCGATGGTAAAGGCATCCCCTGCACCGGTATATTCAAAGTTCAGGAAGTTGCTCTGAATATCTGGCTCGCCAGATATCAGACCTAAACTGCCTGCTGTAACCGGCACAGCGTTAACCTGGCTGCTCACAGCCATTGACAACGCGAACCCTACACTCATTGCTGCACTTACTAAGCCTCTAAATTTCATCCTTTGTTCCTCTGTCCGTTGCTTCGATTTATATCGTAATCGCCTGAAGTGACCCGAAAACCAACATCACCGATTACGGTTTTTGATTTGGCGCCATTTGACACTAAGCAAAAAAAAGTCGCATGAACTAACTGATGATCCCGTAACAAATGTGAACAGTTTTTACGCATTGTTACATTTCAGAACTCCCTTAAAGTCTTGCCATGTGCCACTCCTGGGTTGTTCAAAATGCAAACAACTGTAAACACTATTTCATTCACACGTTAATAACCGTACCATCCGTAGCGACTGTTTAATTAGTACCCAATCCCTAAAGAATAACCTTGCGAGTGTTTTGACTATGTCAGCGACAGTGCCTAAAGCGGTTATCTACACTTCGCCTAAGCGCTCTTTATACGTGGGCAAACTTGAACCGGTACTAAAAAGGGCGAACGTCAACGCCACACTATTGGTATCGACAGGCGAAGATCTGACGTTGCTGTCCGCTTCAGGTAAACCACTGGTTCATCGCAAAAGCCTTTTGGTTCCGGCAGGTTTGGACATATCAATCGCTACCCGCAACGCAAACATCGCGGTGTTTTTTCTGGATGACCTGGGTGCCGACTTTGCCACCTTAATACCGCAAATGAAAAGCGCCACGACTTATGACAATGGCCAAACTATCTTAAGCGGCCTGCGTCATGAAAAAGACATCATTACCCATGCTAACTTTTTATCTAAAACCAGACCCTCATCAGATGAAGTGTTTACGATGGTAGAGAGCTGTATCGGTTATTCTGCTGCTGCGCATACTCCCCTGACGGACGAAAGAGTAGCTAAAGCCGTGCGTTTGATAAGGGAGAACTGTCAAGACAATATGTCGGTAGCGCAAATTGCCGAGCAAGTGAACTTATCTGTCCCTCGTCTTATTCAGATTTTCAAACAGGTAACCGGCACACCAATTCGGCGCTTCCGATTGTGGCAGCGTATTTTTGTCACTGCCTGTAAATTAGCAGAAGGTTTGTCATTAACAGAAGCGGCCTTGGCAGCAGGGTTTGCCGACTATGCACAATTCTCCCGGGTCTATAAAGAACTAGCCGGTGGCAGCCCTGCAGCGGCAAAAAACAATACCGAGATACGCGTATCTGCAGGCTGATCAACAGCAGGTTAAACTCGTTTCTTAACGACTAATTACTCCTCTGCAACCAACCAGATATTCACACCCAGTTGTCGCCGCACTTATTGTACAAATGCACCATTAGCATACACATAATCCCCTGATTTTAATGGTTTTTGATACCTAAGGTGTTCTGGGGGTAAATTTTGACGTGAACCACATCACACAACCCTGCCCATCATCAATTAGTTCATGTAATACCCCCGCCGTCTCCGTTAAATTGGTCAAAATCAATACAGCAGACCCCATTCAGACAAAACACCAATAATAATGAGCATTGCGTTAATGCAGCACAAACAAAAAGCAGTTTTTTATATTTCTGAGGCACGTTCAGTATATGTCGGTAAACTCGAGCCGATATATACGCGCTTCTATGTGACTGCAACGCTGATAGTATCATTAGATAACGACTTGGCCATTGTGCTTGGTGCCTCTGGAGAGACTCTTCATTGCAAAAGCCTGCTCATTCCAGCCGGTGCAAAACTATCTGTAAACACAGAAAACAGCAAAGTTGTGGTTTGTTCTCTAGATGATCTGGGTAGCGACTATGTAAAACTTGCCCCTAAGATGCGCTCGGCGATACGAACTGATAGCGGAGAGCAACTGCTATTTGGCCTAAAGAATGAAAACGATGTTATTGAGCAGGCAACCTATCTCTCCTCCGTGCGGCCATCAACCACAGAGGCATTTGACCTGTTGGACCTTTGGATAGGTTCAGCACAGCAGGCGACACCTATTGTTGTCGATGATCGAGTTGTTAGCGCCATACGCATCATCAAAGAAAACTATAACAAGAATATTTCTGTAGCAGATATTGCCAAACAGGTGAGCCTATCCGTACCCCGGTTAATTCAGCTTTTTAAACAGGCCACCGGCTCGCCCATTCGCCGCTTTCGCCTGTGGCACCGACTTTGGGTAACATCTAATTTAGCGCTGTCTGGCAAGCCCCTTACGGAAGCTGCGGTGGCGGCCGGTTTTTCTGACTATGCACAGTTTTCGAGGGTCTATCGTGAACTATGCGGTGGCAGTCCCTCAGTTGCCAGGAAAAACACCGACGTACGTATCCATAAAATCGCTCGCATAAGACTATTAATATCGATTAAAACCGTTGCTTAGTTAAACCACTCACGAAAAAGTTGAGGGGAATAGCAGTAAACAGGAAAAAGTAACAACGCCACCCACAGATTTGCCCACCAATTAGCCCATCTGCGACCACCTTTGCGTATTATCTTCTGGCGATGCGTGTCCCGCCCTTTGGTTTGTTTCGATTACCACTCTATACTATGAGCAACTTAAAATTCTCTGGTTGTGCAATAGCTTAGGTGGACTGAGTCTATACTTCTCCACCCAATGCTCGCCTCCCGCCTGACTGATATAGACTCCAATGAAAGATATTGAAAAGACTAAAGACCAATTGATCTGGGAACTAAAAAAACTGCGTCAGCAAGTCGCGCTGGATAATCACACCAAAGAGCAAGAGTTTTCCCATATAAACCAGGTGATGCAGACGGTAAACACCACGATTAATCTCGATGAGGTGGTGGAGAAAGTGATGCTGGCGCTGGCAGATATCTTCAACTTTAACCAAATATCGATTTATCTTTTCAATGCCGAAACCAGCTCTCTGGAAGTCACCTATTGGTACGGCGAGCACGTGACCGATGAAATAAGGGAAATGTTTGAAAGTCACCCCCTATCCATTGAATGGGAAGAGGTATATTTCGTTAGAGCGTTTCTCGATAACGAACCCCAGTACGTATCTCCTATTACGGAAAAACTTCTCACCTATTACAGCGAACGTGACCGGCAAATGTTTGACTGGAATCCGCACAAATCCATAGCGATCTATCCTTTAGAGGTGCAAGGTAAAGTTATTGGTGTCATCAACTTCGTGAATACTGCCGAAGCATTTACGTTAAATGAAGAGAATTTTAATCGAGTAAAACGCTACGTCGGACAAATCGCGGCGACCATTAATAACGCTTATCTTGTACGTAAAACCCGGTTCGCATTGCAACAAGCGCAAGAAAAAGAGAAAGAAATTGCCCATTTAAATCAGCTCATCCAAACCACCAATGCCACACTCGACTTTGACGAAGTATTTAACGCCATACTTAACGGGCTCAAAGATGTCTTTGAGTTTGAAGCCATTGGCATTCAGCTAGTCGATGAAGAACAGAAGTTGCTGAATATTTATAAAGTGTATGGTGACATGATCGAGCCGCACCATGTTAAAAAGTGGCGCGCACTACAGATTTCCGCCACCAGTAATGAGAGTGTCTCCTCTTACGTTTTTGGCACGGGTGAACCTGCCTACTTTCCGAAAATCACCCCGGACATGCCATTCGCTCCCATTGATCTGAAGATTTTCGAGATCCACCCATTCTCTGCCTATCTCGCCTTCCCGTTGATGGTTCAGGGGCGGAAAACCGGCGTTATCAGTATTTTTCGCACCCTCAAACCCTACACATTAGATGACAGTCGCCTGGAAAAAATAGGCCGCTACGTGACAGCAATGTCAACCGCGATAGAAAACGCCAGAAATTATGAGCAGCTCAAATACACAAAAGATGTATTAAGTGCGTTGCTGGAATCGAGCGCATCAATCAATGCGAAAAGCGAAATGTCCGATATTCTCCAGTTTACAATCGATAGACTGCGTCATTTGTTTCCTTCGCTGGGCTTCGGTCTGGTATTGCACGGCATACGTCCCGATACAATTGAATATGCTGCTTTTAATGGAATTTCAACGACCGAACAACAGCACATATTCGCCAATTCTGCAAAGCTGCTGTGGGCCTCACAAGACAATGCCCTGTCAAATTGGATGAAGGAAATTGCCGAACATGAAGCGGAGAAAACCGCACTTAATGACGATGTTCATTGGTCTTTATTCACCATTGATGGCTGGGAGTCAAAAATCGCCGGTAACCTGGTGGTGAAAGGTGGCAAACTCAGCCAACAAACAAAAGAAACCATCGAGCTGTTCCTTAAACAGGTTACGAGCACGATTGAAAACAAGCAGTTATTTAATGAAATGGAAAAACTGGCGAAAACCGACACGCTGACGCAAACCTATAATCGCTTTTATTTTGATAAACAACTAGAAAGCAGCATTGCCCGCTCCCATTTGTTTCCGTTTAATTTCTTTTCGGTTGTTTCGATTGATATAAATGGGCTAAAAAACGTCAACGACAATTTTGGTCATCCTGAAGGTGATATGTTGATTCGGTCTGTCGCGAATATTTTGTTAAATGTGTGCCGCAAATCAGATATTGTCTGCCGCATAGGAGGGGACGAATTTGTTGTGATATGTCCCAATACAAATGATCTGCTGGCGAATACCTTGGTTAGCCGAATCCGTGAGCGAGCAGCGGCAACCAGCATCAAATGCCGCAACGATGCAGGGGAAGAGGTAGTTTTACCCGTACAAATCAGTATTGGTGTCGCCAGCTCGGATAACACCCCACCAACAAGAGTGCTAAAAATAGCCGACAAAAATATGTATGCCGATAAGCAGGCATTTTATTCCACCCAAAAAAATAATTAGCACGCCAACAACTATTTTTCTTAACCCAAGTAACATACATCATCTCAAGAGCATGAGAGCCACAACGGTACATCAAAGTGAGCATACAACTGTCGAAGCCACTGCTGCGCTATACCCTGGCGGGATTGCTGGCCATTATATTGTGGAGTCTGGCTTCGGTTGTCACGCGGGGATCATCTGAACAAATCGGTGCCGTGCTGGCAGGAGCCATTATTTACCTCAGCGGGGGCATTGCTGGGCTTTGTCTGCATCCAACTGCCACCTATCATATGCTGGCAAGTGTATCCTGGCGCGTTGCTGTCATTCTGTTTTTCTATGTCACCGATGTTTTAGCGTTTACCTTGTGTATAGGCCTGGCACTAACCCAGCGAAGCGCCGTCGATGTCACGCTTATTAACTATCTTTGGCCAGCCCTGACCGTCATCTTTACGATAGTAGTGTTTAAGCAGCCGACGAACAGTAAAGTATGGCTGGCGCTAATGATGGCACTATCGGGACTCATGATTGCTCTCGACCCGGAAATAAGCGGGTTTTCTGACAGAATGGCCGCCTCACCCGCCGTGTATGCTTTAGGTGTCTGGGCCGCTGTCAGCTGGGCGCTTTACTGTGTTTTTTCACGTAAGTATGCAGACCATATCAAGGGCAATATGAGCGCGGTTGCGTTTATTTGTGTCGGCAGCGTTTTAGCCGCAGCTTATCTGGCGCAACCCTCGGCAACACTCCCCGCTGTTGAGCATCTCTGGCTCCCCACCTGCCTGGGAGTAGGTTTGATTATCGCCTACACAGCATGGGACTATGCCATTCGATTGGGTAACTACAAACTGATCGTTAATCTCTCTTTTTTTATACCGATACTGTCCACGGTGCTCTATTGGCCAGTATTTGACATAGTCCCTACGGCCACTTTCTGGATTGGTGTCGCATTACTGTGCGTCGGTTCGCGCTGGATGTACCAGCAATCTGAACAGCTTGCGCGACCGCCTGACTCAAATTGTTAGGCCAGTTCACTCATGTGATCGTAAAAATGCATGACATGGGCTAAAGCATACTGGTCTTTCGATAACTGGCCGTATGCGAAATGGGGTTTCAGCTCGCCTGCGTATTGATCAAAATTAATCAGTGACAATCTAAACCTTGCTATCGTCTGGGAGACATTATCATCCGCCACTAATGCCGGCGCTCCCGGAATAGCCTCACTTAGGTTATGGCGCATTTTACCTTTGCTCGAAAACGCCGCGAACGCCAGCGGCCCGATAGTGCTCTTAAAAAACTCGGATTTATGCTCTGGATATCCCAGCATGGAATACTCAACACTCTGTGCCATATGGTTAAACACCTGCGCCGCCGTCCAAGCGCCTGTTAACGCGATGGCTTTACTATTAATACTATCGATCGCAACCAGCACCGCATCAATTGAAAGCAAAGACTTATCTGCCGGTGTAATAGACAGATAAGTGACGCCACCCAACGCGACCGCAGATGCTGCCCCCGCTACCCCCATGGTCAAAAACTTTCTTCGATTCATCGGTGACCTCGTTATTAACCGCTGTAATTTGAATTGTAGAATCTATTTGACAGTGTAGCCGCAAGATAGAACTGCAGCCTTCTTCTGCTTAGTGACACGCGCCCATTGTATGACAAAACCCGCATCACTAAGATTTTACGATCTTCGACATAATTTTTTGGCAGATAAGCAGATTCCTTCATATACTTTTGTAATCATCTACTTACTAACGATTCTTGAGTCTACCCACCACTATGATGCCATCCACGCACGAGGCAGGAAAGAAAACCCTGGAAGCGCTTAGTCACCAAAGCGTGAAGTTTGTTCGATCTTTTGTTCACGCAACGTTTAACGACGTTCATCAGCTCAGTAAAGCGTTTACAGAATCAGAAGAGTCGACCCGTGCACTGTCTACTACCCTGGCCAGAAAGATCCTGCAACATCAAGATACTTATCTGACAGAGATGATTCATGCAGTTAGTCATGGGTTTGAAAAACTCGTTAATCCTGCAGAAGCGAATAAAAAGCAACGTCGATTGGGCATAAAAAACCTGAGCATTTCGCTGGATGAATTATCTTTGGTTGATCACGACGAACTACAAAAGCAATTGGTTGTGACACAAACGAGCAATTATCTCCATAGCAATTATCACGATTTGCTGGGCGAGATTAACATGCGAATCGAAGAGGTGCTTAAACTTGAGATACCGCTTAATAAAAACCCGCTGCACCCAAATAATATCTGCCATGCCATCTTACAAGGGGTTGGCAAGTTTGGGTTAAAAGAAGACGAAGCCCTGCTATCGATCAAGTACTTATTAAAAGCGGCTGCTTCGTCTTATCCGGGTTTGCTCGATAGTTTTAATATTTTACTGTCAGAACAGGGGGTGCTGCCAAAGCTTGATAAAGACGCCATTCAATATCGCTATGAAGAAGAGATGCGAGTACTGGCATCGAAAGAAAAGCGGCTGGCCACGCTACAGAATTTTGCTGACCGGGATCATCCTGAACATCCGGTTTCAGAATCAGACATCGAAGCGGGTTTATCGACACTTTTAAAAAGTGCTTCCGCAGATGAAGAGCTCGAGAGGCACGTGATTAAATCAGGCAAGCAGGCCATCCTGCTGCATGATGAAGAGTTTCTCTCCCGCTTAAAACAGTTATCCAAACTACCTGATTTAACTAATGCACAAGCGGGGTATCCCAAAGTAGAAGAAGAGCCCCCCACGCTTTCAGAAAAAATAAAGTCAGTCATAGGTACTGCCAATTTTTATTTCACTGACAGAACCACCAATACCGTATCAATGTTGTCGATGCTGTTTGACCAGATGAACGAAGACAACAACCTCGCGCCACAAATTAAACACCTGATCCATTTTTTACAGGCGCCTATGTTAAGAGCCGCCATACTGGACCATATGTTTTTCAGTGATACCGACAACCCGGCACAGCGGTTGCTGGACTCTCTGGCGACGGCGGGAGCCACCTGGACACAATCTGAAAACCGCCAGCGGGATTCACTTTACAACAAAATGGCGGCCATTGTTGTTCGTATCAATAAAGAGTTTGATGACGATTACACGCTCTTTGCCGACTGCCAAAAAGATCTTGATCTTTTCACCCGCGCCGAGAAAAGACGGGCACGATTAATAGAAGAACGTATGGTTGCGGCAGAATACGCAAAAGCCAGAACTGACCGGGCACGATTAACCGCTGCCCGACATGTCGCACGTTTACTGAAGTCCTCTCAGGCACAATCGGGCAAACTACCGAAGGCACTTGTTAATTTTTTTAGCACCGTTTGGAATCAGGCACTTTTTTTTATTCACAACCTGCACGAATCCACAGAAACCACCCCGTGGAAAAACGCCATTGATATTGAACAACGGCTAATCACGCAGCTGGACACAAGCGATGATAAAAGCCTTGATGCTTTGCTTAAAGATGTCGAAACGTTGCTTAAAACAATTGGCACACCGTCAAAAGAAATTGAAAACTGGGTTGATGCTCTCTCGCAGTCATACTGTCTTGAGAGTAATACCGAGGTAGTCGAGGCAATTGTATTAACGGTGCCTCCCCCTGCCCAGCCGGCGACTGAGCAGAGTCTGCCAGAGCAGGCACCTTCAGAGCAGCCCACACCAGAAGAGCATAGTCCGCAATTATCACCTGAAAAAGTGGCTGATAAAACGGAAGAAAAGCCAGCAGCGCAACAGAGCGTATCCTTAGCTGCAGACGCTTCAGCATCCGGCGCAGAAATTCTGGGTGCTCTTGAAAAAGACATTGAAGCCTTCGCAGAAGCCGAGCTCGCTATCGAGGCCGAGATTGCTTATTTAGCCGATGACGAATTGCCAGACACCAGTGACGTAGCCGACGAATACGAAACTGTCGCCGCCAATTTAACACCCAATGCCTGGGTGCAATCGCATCAGGATGGGCAGGTCTCGAAAGTGCGGGTGGCTGCGATTATCAAACACTCAGATAAAGTGGTGCTGGTTAACCGCAATGGCTCGCGCGCCGCAACACTCTCCCGAAAAGAGCTTGCCCAACGGCTTCGAAGCGGAGAAATGACCGTTATCGAAAACGGTATGTTCTTCGATAGGGCTTTGGAAACGGTAATACAAAACCTGCGTAAATAAGATTTGTCGGCGGTTGAAAATATCCTAAGGTCCCCTCGCCGAGGCATCGCTGTCAGTTAAATCATCGAGTTAGCCAGATCCACCACAAACCTGAGAGTCAACAATCGCCGCAAGACTAGCAGTAGTTAACCCCTGTTATTGTTAGTCGAACATCAATGCTATTGATAATCATCAACACGACTAACCGTGCCAGTTGTTAATATGCCCGCACAAATTAGCGAACTGAACAGGCCTCTATGAAAAATAAACTACCATTACCCGGCGATCTGGCTATCTGGATTTTTATACTGGCAGAGCTGGGAGTCTTTGGCGTTTTATTCATTACCTACAGTATTGTAAAACTGCTGAACCCCGAGATTTTTGCAGAAGGTCACGAACACCTGAATAGAGTCGCAGGGATGATTAATACCATTGCGCTGATCACCAGCAGCTATTTTGTTGTGCGGGCAGTTGAGGCAGTTAAAATTAATCAGTCGGTGACGGCAACACGCTGGCTAATCGCCTCTCTGCTGGCGGCAAGCGTTTATGTCGTAGTGAAATGCTGGGAATACAGCGATACCATCTCTGAGGGATATTCACTATCCAGTAATGTTTTCTATATGTTTTATTACTTTCTCACGTTCTTTCATTTTGCCCATGTCATTCTTGGTATTGTCATACTCACAGTTTTAACGCTTAACTGCTCTAAAAACCTGTATACCTCTGAAGAGCATTTCGGCTTGGAATCTGGGGCCTCTTACTGGCACATGGTAGATCTGGCGTGGATAGTGCTTTTCCCGCTTGTGTATGTCATCCATTAAAATAGTTCCCACTGACGCCCAGGAGACAAAATCATGTCTTTAGCAAATCGCAGCACACTCATCTGGCTATTTCTTATTGCGCTAACCTGCATCGCCGCGTATGTCGGGGAATTCAGCACAACAAACCCACAAATTATCGGTTTTATCATTCTGGCGTTGATCATTAAAGCGCAACTGGTTGTCGATTACTTTATGGGATTGCGGCATGTCAAAACCGTTTGGCGATTAATACTCTCCGCATTCTCAATAGTCATTGGCACAATTATTTTTATCACCTATATGAAAGGTCTGTAGCAAGCCAGCGAGCATTGACCTTCTCTTAGAATTTAATCACCGGTCATCGCTGTCTATACTCGTGGTTTACTCGTACACGGATGATTGCACCGATGAAATCTCGCGCAGCAGGTGCCTGACAAGCAGGTAAACCACTCACAATCGAAGAAATTGATGATCAGGGGCCGAAAGCCGGTGAAGTCTTTGTGCGCATGGTCGCCACAGGGGTGTGCCATACCGATGCTTATACGCTTTCCTTTTCCGGAATATAGCGAGGCTCCCGAAATCGACTTAGCCAAAATCAACCAGGCGTTTGATCTGATGCACAAGGGCAAAAGCATTCGCTCGGTTATCCTCTTCTAATGAAACAGCCGCCCGCATCGCGACTGATGCGGGCTTTTTTAAAGACATTTAACATCTTGTTTCAATTGCCTTTTCTTCTCACCTATCCGCACCTAACCTTTTGCATTTCTTTGCAATCTCCACGGCGAAAATGAACACCAAAGCCAGTATCATTGTGCGTAATTTAAAGCTGCAACGGCACCTGGTAAATGCGGGGCCCCTCACGAGAGAGATGTACGATGAGAAACAAAATTGGCACAGCCCTAGTTAGTTTAGCCTTAGCAACAAGTGCCCAAGCAACGCTGATTACCAACGGTAGCTTCGAAGACACCACCGGTGTGTTAAAAAGTAATCATGGCAGTTGGAAAATTTTTAAAGAGATCACCGGCTGGACAACTGTCTCTGGCCCTGGCATTGAAATCCAGACAAACCGTACTCTGGGAAATGTTGATGCGCAAGATGGTAACAACTATGTCGAACTGGATTCTCACGGCGCGCCGAACACCAACTCAGCGATGTCACAAATCCTTACCGGCATGAACGTTGGTGGTAAATACGAGCTGGACTTTTTCTACCATGCCCGTACCAACAACGGTAATAATGATAACGGTATCGACGTTTTTTGGGACAGCTTTTCTGGAAGCTCATTGGATTCATTCGATTTCAGCAATATCGTGGTATCCATAGCAGATGTTAAGTACAGAGATAACCAGGCTTCCGGGCTGACCAAAGGCATCGACGGCTGGTTTCACTACAACGTTGATCTGTGGGCAACCTCAGAAACAATGGCATTAACCTTTGCTGCCACCGGTGCTGCCAACTCTTTGGGTGGTTTCATAGACAACGTTTCGTTACGCGCGGTGCCAGAGCCGGCGACGTTGGCTCTTTTCAGCCTGGCGATAGCAGGGGCATTCGCCTCACGTAAAATGTCTAAAAAATAAATATCTCGATTGCTATGGTGCATCTTAGAGATGTGCCATAACAATCACTTGTTGCCCCCGCTATCACGCCCGCTGCAGTTTGCGACTCTCGCCTTCTCTGTCTGTTCTACCCGCAACATTGTCTGAATCGCCACTATTCGATCAGAAGATCAAAGACTACACTTGAAGCCTAGTAATTCAATGGGTAGGTTTCATGCAAATACCTATGTTCGCGTCTCTGTCGAGGAAGTATTATGTCTGACAACACCAGCAATGCGCAGCAGAACCAAGCGTTGATTAAAAAGTTTTACACCGCATTCCAGAACCTGGATGCTGCCACCATGGCCGCTTGCTACCACCCACAAGCCACATTCAAAGATGAAGCCTTTGAACTGGCAGGCAAAGACATTGGTGCCATGTGGTCAATGTTATGTGCTCAAGCAAAAGAGTTCAGTCTGGAGTTTTCAGCGATTGAATGCACGGCGGATTCGGGTAAAGCTCACTGGGAGCCCAAGTACCTCTTCTCGATGACCGGCAACAAAGTACACAATATTATTGATGCCGAATTTGAATTTCGTGATGGCTTGATCTATCGCCACCGGGATCATTTCAACTTTTGGCGCTGGAGCAAACAAGCACTGGGATTGCCAGGCACGCTACTGGGATGGAGCGGACTGCTGAAGTCAAAGGTACAAGCAACCGCCAATAAAAACCTGCAACGCTATATCAGCAAACAGGTTTCCGCATCGTAATAAAAAGGCCAAGCGACGGTTTGCCTTTGGCTAGGGAGCCTCTTACATGGACACCACCCGTTTGCCAAGCCTAATCCGTAATAAAAAAGTATCGATTGCGTTCTTACATCCGGCCTATTTATGAAGCTTTGCTTCTGGCGTCAATGGATTTCGCCGGCGGGGCCCTATCTGATTATCAAGATTTTTCGGCCTCAAGAGGCTCCCTAACTGCCGCTTAAAACCATATCCATTCGATGGGTCATACGGGCAATCTGCGGCCAGTCATGGGCGACAATATCCTGCGCATGGGCCAGATGGTTACGTAATGATTCCAATTCTTTAATCGTTTTTTTGGCTTCTCCCTTGGTTTCAAAGCCAAACTCGGACAGGTCTTGCTGGGCATTTGTTAATAGCTGCGCTTTGTCTGACAACTGCAAGCAGTCAGCCAGACTACAATGGTGTCCACGACGCATTCTTTCTTCATAAAGTTCGCGGGCTTTTGCTAATCGGGAAGGTGACAATGTCTCGATAAGTGCATCGCAATCAGGTCGCTGCTTAAGCCGTTCCAAAAGAAACATTTCTATCATGGTGATAATACCAAACAACCACATTCTGGCTTCCGGTTTCTGAATGTCCTCTCGGCAAATCACACCCGACACCTGCCCCAGCAACTCCACAAAACAGAATTCATACTTGGTGAGTATGCCGATTACCTCTGCCAGTCTGGTATCACCGGTAACAACCTGCGCCGGATGAAAAGGCTTTATCTCGGTATCGCACTGCACACCTTTGGGCTCTGTTTGCGCCCTCAGATAACCTTTAACCAACCCCCCTTCACGTACGCCAATAACCAAAACACCCGCTGATGTCGTTAACTCGGCGAGTTTTTCATTGCTGTAACCAGAATCAAAAGACACCAGCGGCTCGGCTATATCCTGTGCGGTAAAAAGCTGTACAAACCGGCGACTAATTTTATGTTGATGCACGATTTGCGCGGTTACTTTCGGCACCCACAATTCTGTTTCATCCAGTTCTGTACCTTGCAGGTTAAATTGGCGCAACCACTTCGTATTTACCTCGACTGCTTTTTTATAAAGGCTCGGATTGCCTCCTTGCAACACGGTTAGCAGCTCTGCCATTTCTTTGACAAAGACGCGTCCAAAACGCTCATCGTGTTTGCAGATATCATTGCAGTTGTCGATCAGGTCAGCCAGCTTGACGGTCTTCCCTTCTGGCGATGCAGCGGCCAAATGATCACGATCCATTTTCTTGCGTTTTGCCCGATTACCATCTCCCGGACGACTAACGTCGGTGAGCTCGGACACCAACTGCATCACTCTCGCACCAAACTCAGCCTCGATATCATGAAATGTCGCCGTTGTATCTTCAACCGTATCGTGCAACCACGCAGCGGCGATCACTTCCTGATCATCAGTGACCGACGCCACCCGCTGCGCCACGGCTTTCAAATGAACCTGGTAAGGTTGATTGGTGTACTTTCGCACATGATTAATGCGACTGTGCGCTTCGGTTGCAAAATGACGGGCACGGCTTATCAGGTCAGTCATTGGTGATCCGGTTTATCAAAAGTAAAAAGGTGAAGGAGTTCTATTTCTGCGAACTTCCCGCGAAAAGACTGAGGAAAAGTGCAGGCAGCTACCTTAAAACAGGCTCCGCATTTAGTAAACCTCTACGTCATGGCAAACTCTTCACATGCAGCTATGAAGACTGGGTTTGAAGCAGGCGACGGTGCAGGCTATGATGCTGCAACGTTCGACACTTTTCACAAAATGTTTACTGCACATTCTGCATTAGTAATCGCTGGATTGAATTTATGGATTATATAGACGTTTTAAAAACCCGCCGAAGCATCCGGGCATTTTCAGATAAACCAGTAGAATCATCACTGCTTGATGAAATATTAAGAGAAGCTTTAGAGTCTCCCTCCAGCTCAAACTCTCAGCCCTACAAGCTCGCCGTGGCAACGGGTGACATCTGCAAAAAACTGGGGGAGGAGCTGCAATCCAAATACTATCGCTCGAACAAGATTCAAAAGCAGCCGTTGCCACTGAAGTTGCTATCCGCAATTACTACCGATGCGCTCCCCGACAGTGACTTCAAACCTATATTGGGTAAATACCCGCCGGTATTCCAAGAGCGACGCGTGGCCACTGGCATGGGTCTTTATGAAGTGCTGGGGATATCCCGTGACGATAAAAAGGCCCGCGACGAGCAAATGGCCAGAAACTTTATTTTCTTTGATGCACCGGTGGCGATATTTTTCTTTGTGCATCCTGGGATGAAACACACCGCACTGGTTGATGCGGGCATCATGATGCAGTCACTCATGCTTTCGGCCACTAACAAAGGGCTAGGCACCTGCGCGCAAGGTGCTTTAGGCATCTGGCGCTCCCCGATCGACAAGTTTTTTAAAGTGCCCAAAGATTACAAACTGGTCTGTGGCCTGGCGTTAGGCTATCCCCAGGATAACAAAGTTAATCAGTATCGCCCCGACAAAATTGACCTCGACGAGCTGCTAATACCTGCAAAATAACATCGATCGCGCAACAACTTTGCCACGGAAAACGAAACATGACCGATGCCGTAAAACTAGAAATTGAAGCTGTCATTTTAAAACTTGAAGCCGGCGAAATAACCGAAACTGAAGCCCATATCGCCATTGCCGAAATCACTACCAGCATGCCAGAAGAAGATCATACTTCCGAAGCTGTAAAGCAGTATATGCGGGCCGAAATCGAGCAATTAGAGATTAGTGAAGCAGACAAACAACGCCTGCGGGATGAGCTTGAAAATGATGTCTAACTAAAAAGAAGCACTGCCTCAATTATCACCAAAACAAACAACAAAGCCGATACACCCTGCCAGAATGCCAACGGATTTTTCTCGATCAAGGGTTTGTGCTGGTGCTTACTGACAAGCTTGTCATTAGGCACAGTCAGATCATGCAAAAACTCTGACAACGCCTGATAGCGCTTACCAGGCTGGTAGGCGCAAGCCTTCTGCAGTGCCTGGTCAAACCAGATGGGAAGCTGGCTGCGATATTTACGTGCCGAGATATAGTCCCAGCGTAGATTGCTTAACGAGCTGACCTGGCTGGTGGACATCGGCTTAAAGGGTAATTTCCCGGTACACATTTCATAAACAATCACCCCTAAAGAAAAAATATCTGAACAATGTTGGCCGACTTCACCACGTAAATACTCGGGGGCAATATAATCGACGGAGCCAACTGGCACATCTTCAGACATCACCGAGCTGATTTCTTCCAATCCATCAACCTGCACAGTACCAAAATCAATCAGCCTTAGATGGCCTTTTTTATCGATAAGGATGTTTTCTGGCTTTAGATCCCTGTGCACCATCCCCTGCCTCTGCAAAGCACGTAACCCGGCAATGATATCCCGGGTAATATCACGCACCTGTTGCAAAGGGGCGTTGGGGTGATCAACCATCCACTGCCGCAGCGTTGTACCTTCAATGTATTCACAAAGGTGATAAAGGAACGGGCTGTTTTCGGGATGGGCGTATATTTTCATGATAGCGGCATGATTCACCCTGCGACCCACCCACTGCTCCCGAATAAAGCCTTCGAGATATTGGGGATCTTCTGCAAAATTTGGCGATGGCGCTTTAAGCACCAGTTTGTTCGACATATCGGGGTGTTTAACCACATACACATGGCTGCGGGTGCCACTGTGTAAGACTTTTAATATCTCGTAGCCATCTATTTTCTGCCCCGGCTGCATTACCGGCGGTATGCGCAATTGCGTCAGTTTCCGATGAACCTCATCAATGTCTTCCACCGGCAACTTGTTAATGCTTACCAACAGACAACTCAGGTTGTCATCACTATTGTTCTGCAGCGCAAGCTTGCCCAGGTTGTCGGCAACTTTTTCCAACTGGCTTTGACGTTCAGCGCTTGCCTGTTCCGCATGCCACGCAGCGTCATCGTTGGTAACAGGTAACAAACCAATTTGCTCCTGCATTAACTTCTCGCTGACAAATCCATGCACACCATCAGTGCTCAACAAGAAAATATCACCTTCTTGCAGGTCTTCTTGTAGGTAATCGACTTCCAGATGGCTGTCCATACCTAATGCCCGCGTAAGAAAGCTTTTTCCTTTTGAGGGATTGTGGCAGTGATCTCGGGTTAGCAACTCTAGCCGATTGTCGCGATATCGGTAAATTCGACTGTCACCAATATGAAAGATATGCGCTGTTGCAGACTTAAAGACGATGCCACTGAATGTGGTCACCAGGCTATTGTGGCGTAAACCGCCTTGTTGTCCATGATGAAAAAGCCATGAATTTAACGACAACAGCACGCGCGCTGCTGACTGTTTAACAGGCCAGCTATCGGGGGTGCTGTAATAGTCTTCGATAAAGGTTGTAACGGCGGTAGTACTTGCAAGCTCTGCATTTTCGCTGCAGCTCACGCCATCAGCGATACAAGCTGCGGCACCTTTGTAAAAAAGGCTGTTTTTGGTTCCTAGTTTGGCGGCAAAAGCGTCTTCATTTTTAGGTTTCACACCTGTAGAGGTAAAGCCCCCAAAGCTGATATCCAAGGTTTTCTGATTATCGCCCAAAGGAATTACCGGCATTCTACCCTACCCCAAAATTCACGAAGACTGACTCTCGAATACGACTAATCGTTCTGTCACTGGTCGCCGCTGCAAAACCAAAAAACCACGCAGATCAAAGTACTACTGTTTGGCGTGGTCTAAATAAAAAACGCTGCACACAAGTGCAGCGGTGAACACTGATTATGCCTTCGCGACATCAATCATTTCAATGCTTCCATCTTCACGTACTTCGGCAATCTGGCCTTTAGGCTCTTGCATAAACAACAGCGCGACAAAGCCAACCACCGCCGTGACGGCAATTACCAAAAAGAAAGTGCTGTAATCGACAAATGACAGTACGGTTAAATAAGTAACTGCCCCGACGTTGCCATAAGCACCAGTCATCCCTGCTATCTGGCCGGTCATGCGACGCTTGATTAACGGCACAACAGCAAACACCGCACCTTCACCAGCCTGTACGAAGAAAGAACACGCCATTGCGGCAACAACGGCTAACCAAACCGGCCAACTGCTATCCACTTGTCCCATAACAAAATAGCCAACTGCCAAGCCTGCGGTCAGTATCAGTAGCGTTGGCTTTCGTCCACAACGATCAGAAATCCAACCGCCGCCGGGACGAGACATAAGGTTCATAAAGGCGTAGGCCGAAGCGACCATACCCGCAACAACAGGTGTTAGCTCGAAGGTTTCTGAGAAAAATAACGGCAACATGGAAATAACCGCCAGTTCAGACCCAAAGGTTGCGAAATAAAGAATATTCAGCACGGCAACCTGCTTGAATTTATACTGATGTAACTCGGGCACAGGCTTGCTGAATATCTCTTTATTGACATTCCATACCTGCCTTACCTCGTAAACAAACAACACCACCAACCCAACATACAGTGCATTCACCACAGGCTGATCCAGCATGCTTACACCCGCAGGCGAAAGCTTCCAGGCGAGTAAGGCCAACGCTGCATACATCGGCAACTTCATCACAATCAAGAAGAAGAAATCACCCTTAGAGGTCACTTCCATTGCCCCTACGTTCTTGGCGCGGAAATAGGTAGATCCTTTCGGTGTGTCGCTGACATTGGCGTAGTATACAAACGCAAATACCAGGCTCATTAAGCCTGTAAGACCTACGGCGTAACGCCAGCCATCATCGCCACCAAACCATAATGCCAATGTTGGTAAGGTAAATGCCGCTGCTGCTGAACCAAAGTTACCCCACCCACCATAAATGCCTTCAGCGGTCCCCAGCTCATTATGTGGAAACCATTCAGACACCATACGGATACCAATAACAAACCCGGCGCCAATAAAACCTAACGCAAAACGTGCAACGGCCAACTGAACAAAGCTGTCTGCCAGGGCGAACATAAAGCACGGAATAGAACAAATGGCTAATAGCCCGGAATAAACAATCCTTGGACCAAATTTATCCGTCAACATACCGATAATGACACGGGCCGGAATAGTGAGCGCCACGTTTAAAATAAGCAGCGTTTTAATTTCGGCAGATGATAAGCCGAATGTTTCTTTAATCGCCTGCAATAAGGGGGCATGGTTAAACCACACCATAAAGGTGATGAAAAATGCCATCCAGCTCAGATGCAACACTTTCATCTTTCCTGTAAATGAAAAGAGATTAAAATTTCCCGTAGACATGATCTACCCTCTGGTCATGCGAGGTGCAACCGGGGCACCTCGTCAAGATAAATTTGAATTGATGGTGAAGGCGGCAGTTACCGCTTAACTGCCCAGTGCCAGTTCTATTGAGTCACCCTGAACTCTGGTGGCATAGGTTTTCAGGCAAACGGTTTCATCTTCGAGGCACTGACCGGTCTGCAGGTTATAGTGTTGCTTGTACAGCGGTGACGCCACGACCACGGCATCGCCGACCGAGCCGATAATACCCCGAGAGAGTACATTTGCTTCACCAATGGGATCATAGTTCGATACCGCGTAGATCTCGTTGGTAACGTCACTCTTAAACAATGCCACTTGCTCACCCAGGTGCAACGCGCAGAGCCCGACACCTGGCAACAAATCTTTATCTTTACAAACGCTAATCCATTCGCTCATTTTGTTTACTCCGCTACTTCTAATACGTCGATTCTTTGCGCCTTAAAGGCGGTTGAGGAGGCAGATGCTTTCTCTTCTGCTGTGGCCGGGCGTCTTTGACCTCGCTCCATCACATAGGAAAGGTTGTCATCTACTTCATCTGAATTGATAAAGTGTTTGAATCGAGACAACTTGGTGGCATCTTCAAGGGTGGTTTTCCACTCACACTGATAATTACCAAGCGTCGTCTGCATTTCTGCTTCTAACTCTGCGCCAAGACCAAGAGAGTCATTAATGACAACATCTTTCAAGTAGCCGAGACCACCTTCCAGGTTTTCTAACCAAACCGATGTGCGCTGTAAACGATCTGCGGTGCGAATATAAAACATCAGGAAGCGATCGATGTATTTGATCAGGGTTTCACGATCAAGCTCAGTGGCGAACAAATCAGCATGACGTGGTCGCATGCCGCCGTTACCGCAAACATAGAGGCTCCAGCCTTTTTCTGTGGCAATAATACCCACGTCTTTACACTGAGCTTCTGCACACTCACGGGTACAGCCAGATACAGCAAACTTTAGTTTATGGGGCGAGCGCAGACCCTTGTATCGGTTTTCGATATCAGTTGCCAGACCTACCGAGTCATCCACACCATAACGACACCAGGTACTACCTACACAGGATTTCACCGTTCTCACAGACTTGCCATAGGCATGACCTGTTTCGAAGCCTGCATCAACCAGTTTTTTCCAAATCAAAGGAAGTTCGTGTAATTGGGCACCAAACAAATCAATGCGCTGGCCGCCTGTAATCTTGGTGTACAGGTTAAACTCTTTGGCCACTTCACCCAGAACAATCAGTTTCTCTGGTGTAATTTCACCAGCAACGACACGCGGCACGATTGAGTAGGTACCATCTTTTTGCATGTTACCAAGGAAGATATCGTTGGTGTCCTGCAGGCCGATATGTTCGTTTTTCAGAATATAGTCGTTCCAGAAAGAAGCCAGGATCGAACCAGCAGTTGGCTTGCAGATTTCACAACCATGACCTTTGCCGTGGCTAGCCAGCAACTCGGCAAATGTCTTGATCTTTTTAACACGGACGATATCTGCCAACTGCTTACGAGAATAGGCAAAGTGTTCGCAAAGATCCGTTTTGACTTCGTAACCCAGATTGGTCAACTCTGCATCTAACACCTGCTTCGTCAGCGCTGCACAGCCACCACAGCCGGTAGACGCTGAAGTGGATGCTTTAATCCCCCCCATATCCACAGCACCAGCGGCAACCGCTTCTTTAATCTGGCCTTTGGTGACTTCATAACAGGAACAAATCATGGCGGTATCAGGTAAGGCATCAACCCCCAAACCAACCGGCGCCTGGCCATCGAAGGATGGCAGAATCAGTGCTTCAGGATTCTCAGGCAAAGTCATGTCGTTCAGTAACATTTGCAGTAAATTGCCGTAGGCTTCTACATCCCCCAACAACACCGCACCCAGCAGTTTTTTACCATCTGCAGACACCACCAGCTTTTTATAAATCTGACCAACGCCATCGTTATACACATAGCACTGAGCGCCTGGCGTTACAGCGTGAGCATCACCAATACTGGCCACATCAACACCCAGCAGCTTCAGCTTGGTGCTCATATCAGCACCTTTAAACTCATCAGAACCGCCAGAAATTTGCGATACCGCGACTTTCGCCATGCTGTAACCCGGTGCCACCAACCCGAAGATTTTGCCATCCCAGAGTGCACATTCACCTATCGCGTAAATATCTGCATCAGACGTCTGGCACTGATCGTTAACGACAATACCACCGCGCTCTCCCAGAGCGATTCCTGAAGACTTCGCCAAGGCATCCTGAGGACGAATACCCGCCGAGAAAACGATCATGTCCGTTTCGAGGAAAGAACCATCCGCAAAGTTCATTCTATAGCGGCAAGTCTCACCGGCTACAATTTGTTTGGTATTTTTTTCTGTGTGTACCTGCACCCCAAGATCTTCTATCTTGCGACGCAATAACTTGCCGCCACCATCATCAAGCTGCACCGCCATCAGTCTTGGTGCAAATTCAACAACATGTGTCTCAAGACCCGCACACTTTAGGGCGTTTGCCGCTTCAAGCCCCAACAGACCACCACCGACAACAACTCCTACTTTGCTCTGGCCGGCAGATGACTCGATCATTTCCAGATCATCAATGGTTCGGTAAGTCAGGCAATGTGGCTGATTGGCACCCGGAATTGGCGGTACAAAAGGATAAGAGCCAGTGGCCAGAATTAACTTATCATAAGATTCTTTATGACCACTTTCAGAGACGACATATTTTTCTGCCTTATTTATCTCGGTGACTTTCTCGTTCAAGCGCACCGTGACGCCATGCTCCTGATAATACTCGCCAGTCGTTAAGGCCAGATCTGCAGCAGTTGCGCCGGAGAAATATGAACTCATCTGTACCCGGTCGTATGCTAACCGGGATTCTTCTGCGAAGGTCACTATGTCGAAGTCTGATGCCGATGCATGATTGACCAGATTTTCAATAAATTTGTGGCCAACCATGCCGTTTCCGACTACTACCACGCGTTGCTTTTTCATATGATGTCCTCTACTCAGGCTGACATTTTTGTTAAATCGGATTGACCGGCAAGTGGTGCGGCGGCCTCTGCAAACCATTGCAGGTCATTAGCAAGCTCAACTACTTTGCCAACAACAATTAATGCGGGTGACTGAACTTTTTCAGCCACCACTAATTCTGCTAGTTCTTTTAACGAACCTTTGATAACACGTTGCTGCTTACAGCAGCCGTTTTCGATTAATGCGACAGGCATATTGGCTGACATACCCGCCTGCAGCAGTTTATTTTCGATCATCGAAGCGCGACTCAGCCCCATGTAGAACACCAGGGTATGATCGCAACGAACCAACGCCTGCCAGTCGATGTTTAACTCTGTTTCGCCTTGCGCGGTAACAAAGGTACAGCCTTGTGAGATACCACGGTGCGTTAATGGGATTCCTGCGTAGCAAGTAGCACCAGCGGTAATCCCCGGTATCACCACAACCCGCACACCGGCCTTTTTCAGCGCCAGCATTTCTTCACCGCCACGGCCGAATACAAAAGAATCTCCACCTTTCAAGCGCACCACATGCAGCCCTTCGGATGCTTTTGCTACCAGCAGGTCATTTAGATCGGCTTGCGCAATGCTGTGATTATCTTTGGCTTTGCCCACATAGAAAGCTGGTGTCCCTTTTGGGAAAAGTGCGCGTATATCCTCACTGACCAATCTATCAAACAGAATAATATCTGCCGACTCGATAGCCCGCAGGGCCTTAATTGTCAGCAGTTCCGCATCTCCCGGACCGGCTCCCACTAAAGTAACCATGCCAACGGCTGCCGTGTTATCGGCCCGCAATGGCAGACTTTTCCTTCGTGGGGTTGTTCTTGCTAAGCGGGTAACAGCCATAACCCTTCTCCAGTCTTTACGTAGCATTTAGTAAAACATGCAATGCTTTATGCAGAATAAATGCCAACTTTTACTTATTGTTTTATTAGCTTGTATATCAATATGTTAGAGCATGCGCACCGATACAGGTCAACGCCCTCACCCCAGCAAAGCATCATTTTGGTGCATTTACAGGATCTACCCGGAGATAGATTGGTGCGCGCGGAGACCAGGGCGAATTGCTTCGGTGCGATTTTTCTAGCGGCGAGATAAAAACGAGGAAAAACAACAAAATAGATACGTTCAGCGTTTAAATAATAGACGCACACGTCAGGGCTATTTAAGGAACATCAATCAGACAGGCAATGTATAAAGCTCGAGGTAAAACAACACAGGCCCTTCAGGCTTAAGTGAGATCACCTGATTCGGAGCAATGGTGTCCGGGTGAGACGAATCAATATGGCGCTTTTCATTAGCAGGAGAAAGCCTGGAATAACCTAATGCACCTTCCAGTACTACAATCTTTGCCCAGCAGCCTTTTTCAAGCATATGACCCTGAATAAGATATTTTGGCATCGTCGACTCGGTAAAGTGCATGGTTTGTTTAATCATACTGAGAGAGCCTGGCATTTCCAGGCGGTCACAACAAACACAGTTGAGTGACGAACCCAGCATCGAATTTCGCCCCTCTTCCGAACTGGTCCAAGGGCGATTGGTAAATGGCGGACGATGTCTGACATGCTGACCATGCAAGCAGCTGAGTTCTGCAACCCAGTCACCCTGTTCATCCTGATGAAAACCTGATATCAGCCTATCCATGACAATTCCAGAAAAAACTATGCCAATATTACGCAACGACAATAAATGGTAAAAAGACTTTGTGCCTCACCGGGAAACGAAAAGGCAAGGATTAGTCGCAAATTATGCCCGATTCAATGAGACAAAACCGTGAATTCTGCAACTGTACGCATAAATATCCTCAACCATCATATTATCCAGGCTGTAATCGCCGCCCCGAAAAACCGGCTCGCGAAAACTAAAGCACTGGCCCGCTTCCAGACACCAGCCTTCTTCTGCCAGTACCGACTGCGCATCTAACTGATACCACTCATCACCTAAAGCAACTTCAACCGGTGGCAGCCCGTATTCCTGTATTTCGGCGCTCACATTCTTTACCTCTCCATCGGTAAGACTATATAGCCAGTAAGCCCCTTTTTCGTCTTTGATAAAAAAGTCACCAAATGGTGTCATTTCAATCAGCTCATCAGTACGCTGCAAACCCCAAATATCACTCAACCTGACAACATCTATCTTGCCAATGTCTACTTTAAACACTTTTACGACCTCCCTTTGGTGCCGCCATCAGGCAACCAGCTGTGTTTAGCCTAACGAACAGGCACCACCTGTATAATCTAACTCTTTGTACCTATAGCCATACCCATTATATTCATGAATCATAGGCGTATGGTAAAACTAACGGTGTAATCAGCAGGAACGTTACGCTCAGTCTGACATTAATCAAGACACCCGTGCGCCCGGATCTATATGCTGCTTGGCAGTGGCAGTAAAGCGATTCAGCTGCCAATACATATTTCAAATTCCAAACACCTCTTTTTCACTTATTGTTTACGGCTAGATACTCAACTATGAAGATGCTAACACATGTATTCTGGAGCCAACCTTACCGGCCTCTCTTTATGCTGGTGGGTTTGTATGCTGTTTTCGGCATGCTCGGCTGGACTTTTTTCTTCACCGGCCTGTGGCTGCCTGGATCGTTTACACAAAGCGCAATATCCCCTACGTTATGGCATGCCCACGAAATGATTTTTGGATTTGCCGGTGCCGCAATCGGCGGTTTTCTTCTGACAGCGGTACCCAACTGGACCGGTGTACGGTCCATTGCACCGAACCAGCTTTTTGTCCTCGTAACACTATGGCTCTTAGGCAGAGTTGGCGTCTGGTCACCGGTGGCCAATGAATTTATCAGCATCGTCTCTGCCATTGCCGACATTGGTTTTTTTCTCGGGCTTTGCCTGTGGGTTAGCCACGCTATTTCCGCCAGTAAAAACAAGCGCAATTTCGGTTTTATCGCGCTGTTGCTTTTACTAACGCTGCTTAACACTGTTTTTCATTTTGGCAGCGAAGTCTTTTCTTCCGCCCCCAGTTTTACCATATACGCAGGACTTTCGATGGTGATGATCATTATCAACATCATTGCCGGGCGTATTATCCCTATGTTCAGTGCCAACTGGGTGCGCCAGAATGTACCACAATACAGTCACCGACAACGCCAAAAACCCTGGCTGGACAATGCATCCCATGCCATATTGATCACATTTTTAGTGGTCATGAATATTCTTAATATACCGCTGCTGACAGCAATAGTTGGCGTAGCCGCGGCGGCAACCCTGTACTATCGATGGTGGTTATGGCGTGGATGGGATACCCGAACCGAGCCACTGCTATGGATACTGCATATCGGCTACTTCTGGCTGCCAACGGGAATTTTGTTAACAGCGCTAGCCCCGGTGCTTGATTTCAGCACCAGTGCGGGCATTCATGCTCTCACCACTGGCGCTATCGGTACGTTGATATTAGCCGTAACCAGCCGTGTTGCCCTTGGCCATAGCGGACGCGCACTTACCAGCCGACCAGCCCTCACCGCCGCTTACATATTACTGACCTGTGCAGCAATATTGAGAGTTGCGGTCGCGCTGTCGCTGTTCCCTGCCTTTGGACTGCATCTGGCGGCAACGCTCTGGATGCTCGCTTTCGGGATATTCACCATCACTTACTGGCCTATTCTGACGCAGCCCCGTATTTAGGGGCTAGCCGCCAGGCGGATATAGCTTCATTTCATCCTGATACTGCATTAAGGTCACGCGGGCATTGGTTTTGCCCGCCATCGTTAGCACAAACCCAAGAGAGCTGGCAAAATCATCAACAAGCTGTGGCATCGGTGTCAGCTTGTTATCTGCAACGGGTAAAGTAAAGTCATCCCAATGCACCGGTATCACGCGGGTTGCACCAACCGCTGTTACTGTTTGTTGGTAATACTCTTCCAGATAACTGGGCGGCAGCCTGCTGGCCCCAGCGACACCCAAAAAAACAACATCTGCCGAAACCTTATCCAATGCCCTTTCAACAAACCCGCCGCTGCCATGCACCAACACATTACCAAGCGGGTGTTCAATCAAAACAGAGAAACTCCCCCCCTCCTTAAAGTCGGCTAATCTGGCAGGAAACTGCATTGGCCGTTCGATAGCTTCGCCGATACCAGTAAGCCACTGCATCACTGCCGGGACAGGCGTGTGCTGACCTGGAATCAACGTCACTTTAAACTTTCCAAATGTATAGGGCTGGCTGTTTTCAGCTATCTGCAGCTGTGACTCTGGCACTCCCCAACCTCGACCAATCTGCACCGAAGACGCCGAACCCAAAAGCATCGCCCCCGTTTGTTGGGCAATTTCTGGCGAGTCCAGCGCGTGGTCATGGTGGGAATGAATAGGAATCACCGCTGCCACCTTTGTAATACCTGCAGCCACCAACGCTTTCCGGATAATAGCCCGGTCTGGCTCAAGCTTGCCAATCAATAGCTGCGCTGCACTTGGCCGACTAAAAAAACCATCCGTCATTATCGACGTAACACCATCGGTAATCAGGATTGTAGACGTACCAAAATAGATCGCTTTTACACTCTCTTCCGGGCTTTTATCCGCATTAACCGGATCAAGTTTCGCCCCAGAAAAAAAGGCTGAAAACTCTGCTAAGTCGGGGCGCATCTTATGCACCACAACAAGAAAGGTGATAAACAGTGCAACCATCATCACACTGCCTAGAAGTAGCGCTTTGACCATTCGCATTCAGTGCTCCATTAGAAGGGGTTCTGTATATAGGCCTTGATGATAAACACCGCGCTACCACCAAACCCAAGTGTGGCGGGTAAAAAGGCCAGCATGATTGCCGCCTTCATCAACGGGTTGTCTGAATCCGCAGCGTCGGGCTTGATGGCCTGAACCAGAAAACCTAAAGGGTTATAGATCGCCCCAACGACCATCATCCACAACCAAAAAGAAGCCAACTGGATTTGCAAACGATCCAGTACCAGGTAAAACAAAAACAGCAACATTCCCATTAACAGGTAATCAATATGCGAGCGCACAAGGTAGTGATAACCAGGAAACAGCCGCTTTAAAAAGGCAACTTTCAGATATCGCATCAGCGATAACAACCAGGCCTCTGTTAACGAAATTAAAATGCAAACGGCGGCGATAACTGGCAGCAAGGAAAGAGTCATGCAGTGTCCTTAAAAAAAATGATGAGTGAAAGCTGCCACAGATTATCGCATGAAGCGCCACCATTGCCTGTCAGAATTCACCACTGTAAGGGTGAAATATAACAATTTTGTGAAAGCAACAATGCGTTTATTTTACAAATCTGTCGTTGAGATGATCCTATAACCGACCTAAACTGTTGGTTACTATTCGCTTAATGGTTGGAATAATGCTAGGCAGCACCCTTCAAAAGTTTTTCTCGGCAACATTAACTTTGCTTTGTATTTGCGCATTGCTGACATCAAAAAGTATCAATGCCAGCGCTGCAGACAATCCACTGCTGAGGGCGGGTGTCAGTTTTGCCATACCACCCTGGGTGATCCAAGAGACCAACAGTGGCATAGAGCTGGATATCCTGCGCTCTGCACTACGCCCCTATGCCATCGAAGTCGAACCAGTTTTTATTCCTTTTGCACGTGCGTTTTCGCTTTTCGACTCAAATGACCTCGATGTTGTTCTTAATGCAAAGCCCGGTTCGGTTCGATCAGGCTTTTATAGTGACCCGGTTGTTCAGTTTGAGAATGTTGCAATAAGTTTGAAGAAGAAAAACTTCCCTACAGACTTGACCATTGCTGACCTGACCGACAAAAGAGTTGTTGCGTTTCAGAATGCTTCAAAATTTCTTGGCCGGGAATTTCAGGAAATGACTGAAAAGAACAAGTTGTACGATGAAATCGCCAAACAGAAAATTCAAATTAATCTGCTGTTTTTGCGGGGTAAAATTGATTTCATTATCATGGACAAAAGTATTTTTGGTTACTACTGGAGTGAAGCCATCGAAGAACTCAAGTCAAATGGCGAAGACACATCATCCCTGTTACAACCGGTAGAGTTTCATTATTTATTCCCCAAAACCAGTTATCCCTTTGTCTTTCAGAATGAGGATATAAAAAAACAAATTTAATGAAGGTTTGCGTAAACTGCACGAAAACGGCAATTATGCACTGATCATCGAAAAATATACCCCCGTCTTAGACCTGTACCCACGTTTACCCCCCCTCGAATAGTGTTCGGCAATCACTTGACCCTGCCTCGGTAGAGGCGGCAATGGCATAATTTATGCTTATTACTTTACAAAATGTAAACGTGTCAATTTTTGGTCAAGGAGTTCCCGATGGCTCAGGTGAATACAACGCAGGGCTATGCCAATCAACAACCGTCTCCCAAAGGCACTCACGCGGTTGGAGCGGGAGTTAAAGGTAGCGCGGCCAGCACAGCAGAAAGCAATGGAATTTTGCCAGAAGATGCCGTTCATTTACGGCAAACCGAGGCAATCTTACAACGCCAGCCACAGCTTTCGTTAAAAACGTTTAAACAGTCCCTAGGGCAAGATATTTCCTTTGTAAAAGAGACCATGCGGAACAAGGTTGCCGAGTACGGTTTGCCACCTCAAGCCAAGTTGAATGTAAGCAAGGATGCGTTCGGTAATATTGCCGTGACGGGGCACATTCAAGAAGACACGTTACAGCATATTCAATCTGATCTTAATAAAAACCAGGCTTTCAAAAGATCATTTGACCGAATCAGTCTGGAAGAGCCCACGCTCAATTACCTGGATACCGCTAATAAGCTATCGAAAACCTATGGGGTTGGGAATAATATCGTGAATGCGATCGTCAGTGAAAATTCTGAATTCAACAGTCTCAATGACATCGCTCATCGGTATGCAAAATACGGAGAAACTGTCGCCGGTAACTACGAAAACGCAACAGCGCGTCCCGAGCCATTTAGATTTACAGCGTAGTTATCTCTAAAAGAAATTGAGTCGGGGCTTCCCACAATGATTGTGTAGCCCCTAATAAACAGCCTGCCGATATCACTCAGCACGAAATGGTTCAGGATCACCCTTCCCTTCGCGAATAATGACAGGCACCTCGTCTGACAAGTTGATCACCGTAGTTGGCTCGAAACCGCAGAAGCCGCCGTCGATAATCAGGTCAAGTTCGTGCTCAAGCATTTCCCGAATTTCGTAAGGATCAGTCATTGGCTCGGCTTCACCCGGCAAAATTAATGAGCTGCTCATTAGCGGCTCGCCCAGTTCTTCAAGCAGCGCCAGCGCAATAGCGTTATCAGGTATGCGAATACCGATTTGTCTGCGCTTAGGGTGCAGCAATCGTCGAGGCACTTCATTGGTTGCTTTTAAGATAAAGGTATAAGCACCCGGTGTGTGATTCTTGATAAGTCGGTACTGGGTGTTGTCAACCTTGGCGAAAGACGCTATTTCCGAAAGATCACGGCACAGCAGCGTGAAGTTGTGCTTGTCATCCAGCTTTCGGATCCGGCGAATTCGGTCAGTGGCATCCTTATCGCCAATATGGCAGCCAATGGCATACGCCGAGTCGGTAGGATATGCCACCACACCACCGTTTTTAATTATATCGACCGCCTGCCTGATTAATCGTTGCTGCGGATTTTCCGGGTGAATCTGAAAGAACTGGCTCATAGCCTTACCTTTTATATTTTGGAGTTATTGTAATGACATGAATAATTAGGACCTATTGCAATTGCACCACCGTAACGCTAAGTCTGAGTGCTTCTTACATCCGATTTTTACTCAATGACAGGCTTCAATCATTATTGTTTCTTAGAACCCCCCATACAATTTGGCGAACTGGGTACTTTGCCTGCCTGCTGCCATTCTTCAACGGTGTACGTGTGCAACGCTAAAGCATGCACGCCATTACGCATTTGCTCCGCCAACGCCTTATAAATCTTCTGATGCCTGGCCACTTGCCTTTGCCCGACAAATTCATCCGTCACTAAAGTGACTTTAAAGTGTGTTTCTGAATTAGGCGGCACGCTATGCATATGGCTTTCGTTTTCAACAGCCATATAGCCGATATCAAAAGCATCACTCAGGGCTTTTTCAATAGATTTTTGAATCACCATTGTTTACTCACAGAGAAATTTCTTTGCGCCAGTTTAATACAGTTAGCACAATATCACTACAGGTGACAGCATGTTCAGAGAGCCCGAATTATCCTTTTAAAAGATGACGGATGTCAGTTTATCAACCATAATTTATGATAAAATCTTGTCTTTCTACGCTGCCTGATACGGAAGGAAAGCGCCTACATTCACGTTAACTGACAGTACTCGAAGACTATTACGCCATGACAATAAAAGAAATATCAATCGCTCAGCTTCGCGAAGGTATGTATATTTGCGAGCTTGATTTGCCATGGATTAAAAACCCGTTTTTTCGCAGCAAACTGCTGGTAAAAAACAGCAGTGAAATAAACCAATTAAAAAGTGCTGGCTGTAAAACACTTAAAATCGATACCAGCCAGGGCGCTGATATTGCAGACAACCCCGACACCCCCGCGTCAGGTAGCACGCCTAACCAGGCCACACCGGAGCCTATTGACACCGAGTCAGCCGCTACTGCAATTACCGCTGAAAAAAATGTGGCGACGAAGCCGGTAGAGGCTAGCAAAGGCTCGCCAAAACCTGCGGAAACACCCCAATTAATCAAACGCCCACAAACTCCTTCGGCGAGTATTGAAGACTTCAACAGCAAGCAAAAAGCGGCCTTGGTTATTCGTAACCAAACAATCTCTGCCATTAATGAAATCAATAGCCAGATCGTACGGGGCAATCCGATTAAGCAAGAGCAGCTGCTACCGCTGGTGGACACAATGATCGCAGAGCTCAACGAAAACGAGCAGGCAATGCTGGCGTCATTGAATATTCAAAGTAACCAGGGGCTCTTGAACGCGCATCTGTACAATACGATGACTTTAGTGCTGTCTGCCGCGCCCAGTATCACCGACGACATCAAAGAGATGATGCTTCTTGGCCAGGCAGCGCTGCTGCACGATATCGGCTGGACCAAGTTACCCGGCTACATGATCCAAAAGGGGCGCCCTTTTACGCCACAGGAAAAAAAGCTGGAAAAACAGCATGTTGATCTTTCACTTGCCAAGTTAAAGGCATTTCCTGATATCCCCGAGCGTGTCCTGGCGCTGGTTGCCGCTCATCATGAAATGCCCAACGGCAAAGGCTACCCTCGCGGACTTAAAGACAATAGTCTGGACAAAGGCTGTCGTCTGCTAAGCATCGCCATCCGTTATGATGAGTTAACCCACGCGCTGTTCGACAATATTGGCATGTTACCAGCGAAAGCGATGAAGCAACTCTTCAAAGAAGCGCTGGCAGGCAATTTCGACCAAAAGCTGGTGTCGGCGTTTATTCATTTACTGGGCGTCTACCCCATCGGCAGCGCCGTTAAATTATCAGACAACTCGAAGGGTGTGATCGTTCATCATCAACCAGACAGCCCTCTCAAACCACAAATTCTTAAATATTACGATAGTGACGGAAAAGTACTGACAGCCCCCCGGCTGCTTGACACAAAAGTAATCGAAGGATTGGAAATTTCCGGCTTCGTTGATTCAAACAACCCGCAGGATGACCCTGCAGGACTATTACGCGTTAACAGCGAGGCATAACAATGGTTTCTGTGGCAGACAAGTCGCTTTTTAAACGTTGGCCGAAAGCCCTGATCGCCTTGGACAGCAATGACAAAATAGTGCAGGTTAATGCCAATGCCTGTGCAATTCTCGGGTGGGAAGAAAGTGATCTTCTGGGCAAGCCGCTGCACGACTCAGTCTGCTCACATGCCCTCGGTTACCTGCACGCAGATAACGCCTGCCCACTGGTAAAGCCAGACTTTTTCACCCGAGACAGCTACAACGAGTACCGCTGGAAATTAAAGTCGGGAGACTTAAAAGCCGTCTACGCGAAAGGTATGCTATTGCACCCGGACAACACACGGCTCGTGGTGTTTTCGGATCAAAGCAACACCAACTACAGCCAAAAAGATATGCAGCGGCTGGCATCTTTTGCCGAGCACAGCCCGACCCCCATTACTGAATTTGATACGCAGGGCAATATCGAATTTACCAATCCGGCGATGATTGAGCTCTTATCTGAAATCGGGTTTGACGAAAACGGTGCCCCCGAAGTGGTCCCTACCGAGATTAAAGAGCTGATCAGCACCATGCTGGCAAAGAACGCGCCCATCATGGGAGTTGAAAGAGTCGTCGAGGGTCGCACCTTTGTCTGGGATTTCTACCCTATCCCCGCAAGCAATGGCATTCTGATTCAGGCGTACGGTCGCGAAATTACCGCCGCAAAATTACTGAACGAATCCTTACGCCGAGAGAAAGAGACAGCAGAGTCCGCCAATAAGTCCAAGAGCCACTTCCTGTCGGTGATGTCGCACGAGTTGCGCACGCCAATGAATTCGATTATCGGCTTCTCCCGGCGCTTGCTGGGTAAAGCAGATAAAGACCTCCCGGCGCAATATGTTGGCGCACTCCAAACTATTCTCAGCAGCGCCCAGAACTTGTTGACAATGATTAACGAAACGCTGGACATGTCGAAAATTGAAGCGGGTAAAATGACACCGATCATCTCGGAGTTTAGTCCGGCAGACCTGGCACAGGAAATTAAGGGGCTATTGACCATTCAGGCCGAAGACAAGCACCTCGAATTCAATATTCACCTGGACCAGAGCGTGCCGGATACCATCAAAAGCGATCGAGAGTTTCTTCGCAAGATCATCGTTAATTTGGTTGGCAATGCTATCAAGTTTACCGAAGAAGGCGCCATTGATGTGGCGATCCGGGCGGCAAACGAAGACACTCTTCTCATTGCGGTGAAAGACAATGGGATTGGTATTAGCGAGGCAGACCAGATCAATATTTTTGATAAGTTCACCCAGGCCAGCGACGAAGCCTCACGCCGTTATAATGGCTCGGGCCTGGGCTTAGCCCTGTGCAAAGAGTTAACGACAATATTAGGTGGCGAAATCGGCCTTGAAAGCGAAACTGGCGTTGGCAGCCTGTTCTGGGTGCAAGTACCCAGCAATGGGTTGCCTGCAACCACCGAAAGCTGATCCACAGCGCATGACAGCCGCCTGACGAACGCATAGAATAAAGGCTTCGCCGAGTTGAAGCCTGCCTATGCGCCTGTTTATTACCGAAAAACCAAGTTTTGCCAAAACTATCTGCAAGGCTATCGGCCGGCCGGTAAGCGACCATGATGGCTATGTACAGTGTGGGGAAGATATCATTACCTGGTGTCAGGGGCATTTGGTTGAACTAGCCGACCCTGAGCACTACGACCCCCGTTTCGCCCGCTGGGACATCAGCACGCTGCCACTGTTTCCTGCAAAATGGGAGTGGGTACCGCAAAAGAAAAACCTGCATCAGTTACGAGTCGTGGCAGATCTGGCGCAGAGCGCCGCTGTTATTGTGCATGCCGGTGCGCCAGATCGTGAGGGGCAGCTGCTAATAGACTCGGTACTGCGCTATATCGAGGTCAACCCTCACCCTGAGGCAGACGCGGCAGAACCCGCCATTAAGCGACTGCTGCTGTTTTCTCTCACACCGGAATCCGTTCGTCGTCAGCTCACCCAGCTAATAGATAACCGTGTCTTTAAAACACTTTGTTTTTCAGCAATCGCCCGACTGAAATCCGACTGGTTGTATGGCATCAACTTAAGTCGTTTACTGACGCTGCTTTCCCGGGCCAAAGGGGAAACGGGTGTGTTCTCTATTGGACGGGTACAAACGCCTATATTGGGTTTAATTGTTAAGCGCGATAATGCAATCCGCAAATTTAAACCAGCGGTGACCGTGCAACTCCTCGGAATGCTCAAGTGGCCCGAAAGGGACACGCTGGCGGACGTGATAGTTTGTTGGCAGCCGCCAGCGCCTGTCACCAAAAAGGCAAATACACCAGGGCTTGCTGACAGCAGCCTCAGCTATAAAAGTGTTGCCGATACACTCGAGTCAATTTATGGCAAAAATGGTCAAATTATTGAAGTCAAAGTGCGTGAAGAGCTACAACACCCGCCCTTGCCTTTTGACCTTTCCTCGCTGCAAATAGCGGCCGCATCCACCTATGGAATAAGTGCCAGCGAAACACAGCGGTTGGCGCAAGAGTTATACGAAAAACACCATTTGATTAGCTTCCCCAGATCTGAGTCACGCTCGCTGCCAGAGCACATGCACAGCGAGGCGGTAGAGGTCATTCAGGCTATTGCCCACAATTTGCCCACATTAACGGCATATTGTAATCAAACCGACTGGGGCCTGCGATCACCGGCCTGGCAGACACAAAAAATTACCCAGGCACATGGTATTGTTCCTACCCAGCATCGTTATCATGGCTCGTTGTCTGAAGCTTGCGAAAAAATATACGGATTAATATGCGAGCGTTTTTTGCTGCAATTCTTCCCCCCTAGACAGACCCGCACAATCACCTGCATTATCCGCATCGAGCAACTGCTGTTTGCAGCGGATATTCGCTGCCTGATAGATGCAGGCTGGCGCAAAAATGATAAAGCGAGCTGTCCACAGGAGGACGATAAGCAAATCACCTGGGTAGACAAAGCGCAGTTTGACGCACTCGATATCGAACTGCACCGCCTTGCTGCGAAAAAAGACAACCACATCACCCTGTGGGACTGGCAAATCACCACCGACACCAGTCGCCCGCCTCTCCCGTTTGATGATGCCAGTTTAATTAAAGCGATGTCCGGTATTAGGGCGTATGTTGAAGATCCGCTGCTCGCCCGCACGCTGCGGGACTCTGATGGTTTCGGCACAGAGTCGACACGTGCCCATATTATTGAAATGCTCTATCAGCGCGAATATATCACCCGAAACGCCCAGACGATAAGTGCCACTGCCAAAGGCCATCAACTAATAAATCTGCTGCCTCCCAGCATGTCTGCCCCCGACCTGACCGCCAGCTGGGAAGCCAGAATCAATACCATTCGCTCTGGCACCGAAACCAGCGAGCACTTTGTGACGACCATTAAAGAAGACATCGGCAGACTAATGACTGCAGTGATTTCCAACTTTAACGAACAGCTTGTCGCAGAAAGCCGTGGGGGCGACAGTTCCGCATTGGCAAAAACCACCACCGTACCGCAAATGCCTGCGATCACACACGTGCCTCATTGTCCGGAATGCGACGGCAAAACTACGCTCTGTCTGGGTAAATTTGGTGTTTTCTGGTCCTGCCAAAAGTATCCTGCATGCACAGGAAAACGCCCATTCAAAGACTTATTTCCGCCAGTAAAAATGGAGAAGCCTGCCCACGACAAAGCGAAAACCAAGCCGCCAAAAGATCAGATTCCCAAGGGCGAAGTGGCGATCCCTTGCCCCGAGTGTTACGCGCCGTTGCAAAGGCGCACCAGCCAATATGGCGTCTTCTGGGGTTGCTCAAACTTTCCGAAATGTCAGTGCAAAATGGGCGAAAAAGACGGCAAGCCTGACCTTGGTGCCTATTTATTCGGTAGAAAGTAGCACGAAAATCGTAACGAAATTAAACAATTAAGTTACTGATGCGGTACTGTTTTATTGCGAGAATGCCGAATGTTGAGCTACCTTTAATACGAATAAATCCACAAATAATAAATAAAAGCTCAGCCAGGGGATAATAATGAAAATTGCTTTATTGGAAGACGAACTGGATCAGGCCGAGAATCTGCGGCGTCTGCTGACAGAAAACGGCCATGTCTGCGAACACTTTGTATCAGGCCAGTCTTTCATGTATGCCGTGACACATCACAGCTATGACCTGCTGATTATGGATTGGCAGTTACCGGATTGTGAGGGCATTGATATAGTGCCGCAGGTACGCCAGCAATTGAATTGGCGGATTCCGGTTCTCTTCCTTACCCAGCGTGACCAGGAAGAAGACATCGTGCGGGCATTAACCGCCGGAGCAGATGATTACCTGGTAAAACCTGCCCGTGCGGCAGAGTTGATGGCGCGCATTCATGCCCTGTCCCGTCGCACAGCCAGTGAAAGCGCCGCCAGTGATGAGCTGGTAAAAGGTCCTTTTACGCTGGACTTGAAAGCAAGAACGGTGTCTTGTCATGGCCAGCCTGTCACGCTGACAGATAAAGATTTCGAGCTGACATCCTTTATGTTCCAAAACATCGGCCGCCTGCTCTCTCGTGAATATTTGCTCGAAAGGGTCTGGGGGCTTAACGGCTCGATTAATACCCGCACGGTGGATACACATATGAGCCGCCTGCGTCGCAAACTTAAAATCAACCCGGAAAACGGCTTCAGGATTCGCACCGTTTACCAGCATGGTTATCGGCTGGAAGAAGTTGAAGCCGGAAGTGAGGAGTAGCACGTATAACCATGTTCAGCCAATGCGTAGCAGTCAGGCAGCACGAGCGTTGCCTTCAAAAAGCAACAACGGCTTATTGGTCCAAGGCACTGATCGCTGCCGTCCTGCCTGCTCTCACGCAATGCCTCATGGCAATCACACTACTTTTCACGCTAACCAATTATTCATTGGCGCTGGAGTCTGAGGCGGACGCCTCAATATACGGACAACCCCAGAAGCCAAGCAGCATTGGCAGCGCAGATCCATCTTCACAAGCATTGGGCGTATGGCGCTATTCCGTGCTGCCGGAAGACACTATCTGGTCGATCAGCAATGCTTACCTGGGTGAAAATTATAGCTGGGTCGATTTAATCCGTTTCAATCGACTACAAGGGGCCAATCAGGTTGTATCTGGTTCGACACTGCTTATACCGTTCAGCTGGTTGAAACTAAAGCCCGCGCCCGCCATCGCGCTGTCGGTAACCGGTGAATCACTGCTAAAAAGAAGCCAGCAAAGTAGCTGGGTCCCGCTGGAAGAAGACTTCTATCTGCATGTGGGAGATACCATCAAAACATTCAAAGGCAGTGTGCTGGTTAAATTTGCCGATGACTCTGTGCTGCGGCTGGAAGAAAACACCGTATTAATATTTAATCGCCTGACCCAGTTTGGTAAATCAGGTATGACCGACACAGGTCTGCGCCTTGAAAAAGGCCGCGTATCCACCAAAGTTAAGCCCAACAAAGAAAACGGCTCACGTTACGAAATTAGTACGCCATCTGCCGTTGCCGCTGTGCGTGGTACAGAGTTTCGCGTTAACGCCGATAGCGATGGCACCGATCTGGAGGTTGTCGAAGGCGTCGTCGAGTTTTCGATTCGCGATCAACAGCTGAACGTTACTGAAGGCTTCAGCGTGTCAGCCCCCGCTAACGGCAGGCTGACGTCCCCCGTTAAGCTATTGGCTGCGCCCTTGCCAAAAGACCTCTTGGCAGATGCAGAGGTTTTGCCTGTACGCCTAAGCTGGCTGAATGTGAAGGGGGCAAGCAGTTACCGTTACGCGGTGTATAGCAACGATGCCGAAGGCCAACAAGTGATGCAAGGAACACCAGGTAACCCTTCTTTTGACATTAACTACCTGCCCAATGGCAATTACCTGGTGACCATGCGAGCAGTTACTGCGAATGGCACCGAAGGGCTGGATGCTACCCACAGCATGCACATTGGTATCAAGGCCAAACCAGCCATCCTTGTCGCGCCGCTGCCAGACCAGGTTTTCAATAGTGTGCAACCGGTATTTCGCTGGAAAGATGATCAGCAACATCAACGTGCCCGACTTGAAATTGCCGATAACAGTGCTTTTGAGCCAGTGCTGGTCGAAAGTGACTATATCGAATCATCACACACACAACTCGACTTTAAATTGCCGCCAGGTGAGTACTATTGGCGAGTACGCACGGTCAGTGGCTCAGACAGCGAAGCAGTCAGCGACAGCCGTATGCTGGGTGTACGCGGCATCCTGTTAAGCACAGAAGTGATAACAGTGAACTATAATGAAGACCGTGCAAAAGTGTTTTGGAAGTCTGTACCGAATGCACTCAATTACGCCATTCAGCTTGCCGACTCAGAGGACTTCAGCAATATCATCAGGGAAGAAACGGTCTCTGAGACCAGCATTTCTCTAAGATTACAAAGAGGAACCGACTACTACCTCAGGGTGAAAGGAGTAGGCAGTCAGTTGTTTGGTTCTGAGTTTGGCCCGGTTAAACATCTCCGTCTCACTGATACGCCCTGAGTCTCGTTAGCATCTCAGGCAAAGGACTCTATCCAGGATGCAAAAAAACCGGATATCACAACAATCACCAATCGAGCAATATGTCATCGCTTTCCTGCTTGTCAGTAGCGTGATTTTTCTTACTTTTACCTCCTGGACACAGAAACTCGATAATATTTTTTACGATTTTTATATCCAGAACTATCCGCTCCCGGTTCCTGATGACATCGCCATCATTGCTATTGATGAGCGCAGCCTCTCGACCTTGGGACAATGGCCATGGCGACGATCAGTACACGCTGAATTGCTGCGTCAGTTACAGCCTGAAGAAGCAAAAGCCATTGTTTTCGACGTCATCTTCGCCGAGCCCGACCAGCTAAACCCTGCCGCAGACGAAGCAATGGCCGCAGCCATGCAGCAGGCGGGAAATGTTTTTATTCCTATCCATATACGCCCCTTGAGCAACCGAAACTCTTTAGAAGAAATCGCGCCGCTGAAGAAGTTTTCGGCCGCCGCTGCGGGTGTCGGGCACGTTCATTTCGAGCTGGATGACGACGGTATCGCCCGAGGCCTGTATCTACGTGAAGGCATGGGCAAAGCCTACTGGCCGGCACTTTCTTTGGCCACGCTGGACTGGTCCCGGGGTAAAACGCGCTCACCGTTACGCGCTTTTGTAAGCACTACCGTTTCACCTTACGTTAACGTTCGGGAAGACTATTTGATGATTCCGTTTGCCGGTGGTGCAGGCTCGATCAAAGCCTACTCCTACATTGATGTGGTATCCGGCAACCTGCCAGCTGGTACGTTCAGCAATAAAACTGTATTTATCGGTTCCACAGCGGCGGGCCTTGGGGATTTTGTTTCCACACCGGTTTCCGGGTTATCTGCCCCCATGTCAGGCGTCGAATTTCATGCCAATGTCTTCAATACGCTGAAAAACAGAGCCGAAATATCCCCCATTCCGAAAGCCTGGCAGTACCTGCTGTCGGTTGCCTTTGTGCTGATCGTGGTACTGGTCATTCCCCGCATCAAACCCGAGCGCACATTACCTACGCTGTTACTGGTGATTTCAATCACACTGCTGTTTTCGCTGTTAACCCTGATTACCTTCAAGCAGTGGTACGAGCCCTCTACCGCCATCGTAGGTATGCTTATCGCCTACCCGCTTTGGACCTGGCGACGACTATCGCAGCTGAATCGCTTTTTGTTTCTCGAACTGGCCAAGCTGGCACAAGAGCCGCGCCTCAAACACCAGGCTATCGCTCGCCAAAACCCTAGCGAAACAGTCGATGCACTGGTGTTTTTACTGCAACCAGATGCCTGGGTGTTACTGCGGGACGGAGAAGTTTTCAAGGCCGATCATTACGAGCAACAGCAACCTGCGAGCACACTGGAAGATGGCTACTGGCTGCACGAAAAACAAGCCTCCTGGATCACCTATGGCCATCAGCAACAACACTGGACCATTGGCTTGTTCTGGGCATCCCCTCACTATAAAGATTTGAAACGAGCCTACCTGCACCGAGTCATACTACCTTCAAAAGTTGCCGGTTTAATGCCGCTTCCCATCGCCCCATCCGAACGTATTGCCCTGCGTATTGAACAGGTACAGGATGCAATAATGAATATGCGTGAAATGCGCCGTTTTGTGTCGGAAGGCTTTGACAAAATGCCAGATGGCGTGTTGGTTACTGATCCGGTGGGGGGGATTATTTTTGCCAATACCCACGCAGAAACCTTACTGGAAAGGCCTAAACATTCCCTGGAAGGTCAGCCATTACAACACATTCTTAGTGAAGTCGCTGGCAAAGAGCGTGGACATTGGCAGCAGGTTTTCAGCAACGTGCTATTGCATGGGAAATCTCATTCAACTGAGCTGCGGCTGCAACATATCGATGTACTGCTGCAGTTTGGCCCTTTTATGCCAGCCAATCCCGGTGAGGCGGGGTTGATTTTGAATATTTCAAACATTACTCCCTTTAAAGAAGAGCAGCGGAAGAAAAACGAGACCATCGACTTTCTTTCCCACGATATGCGTTCGCCACTGGTTTCACAGCTAGCGTTGCTGGACAACCTGCAACGAACGGAGGCCCCCTGCACTAACGAAGTCATCGAACAAATTCGTGCTCACGCCAGACGCAGCATGTCTCTGGCAGAGCAGTTTTTGCAAGTTGCCAGAGCTGAACAGGTGGTTGCTGACAGCTTTTACGAATGCGATGTTATCGGAATTATCTGTAACGCTCAGGACGCAATGATTCATCGCGCCATGCAAAAACATATTAGCATTCATTTCGACACCGACATTGACGAGGCGTGGCTAATTGGCAACCCCGAATTGCTCGAGCGGGTTTTTATTAACCTGCTTACCAACGCCATAAAATACAGTCCTGACAACACGGCTATCACTATTGATGTAGAAGAGTCTGCAAACGACTGGCTTGTTAGTGTCTGTGACCAGGGCTATGGTATCGACGAACAGGAACTGCCCTATATCTTCGATAAATTTCACCGCCAGAAAAAGACAGAAATGTCTGGTGACAAAGGCGCAGGGCTTGGTTTACGTTATGTACGAGTAGTCATCGACAAACACCTGGGTGATATCCATATCGAAAGCACCGTCGGCAAAGGCACCTGTTTTAAAATCAGGCTGCCCAAGATGCCTGATAACAGCTATTTCTCGGCCACAATAAGCCAGCACTAACACTTTCTTCCGTACATTCACCCGAATGGGGGATGCTCCAGCACACAATTGTCAGTATGCTGGCTTCGTTACCCGCTATAGAGATGGCAGATGGAGTTGTTTATAACGCTGTTTATATTCGACTCTATGATGGCAGTTTTTACCGCCTTGCTGTTCTCTTTGTTACCCCGATAGCACTGGTAACCTGATCAACTTTGTTTACTCTGCTGATCAACTCTATGATATTTAAGCCAGCTTATGCTGGCTTTTTTTATGCGTGCAAGTTTTACGGGCGTAAGCTTTGGCAATCAACGGTGGCTAAGTTAAAGCGATGCTTGATTTACTTCTTTGCAGCGCGTTTTCAAGCTCGGCCATCGCTTTCGCGACATCGACACTCACGCCCAAATCTTTAAACGTACAACCCAGTGCATGCAAAGCCCGGAACAGGTTGTGAGCGCGACACTGCTCCCCCATTTGCCCAATTCTGACAATTGACGGACCAAAAGAACCGGCTATTTCCACGCGATAGTTATCCGAGATGTGTTTGCACACGGCTTTGGCAGATAGGTTTTCCGGTAGCGCAATGCCGACCACAGAATTCAAGCGGTGCTCGGGCTTCACATACAGTGACAACCCCAATGCTTGAATTCCCGCCTGCAAGGCTTTTGAGCAACTGAGATGACGTTCGAAACGAAGCGGCAACGTTTCCTTGCACACCAACCGCATGGCCTCGTGCAAAGCCAGTAACCCGGATACGGGGGCGGTGTAATGATAAGACGCCTTGTGCCAAAAATTAGTAGCCAGTCTGGCATCCAACGTCCACTGTGGCATTACCGCAGGACGCTGACTGATGCGCGCCCATGCCAGTTCCGAAAACGCCACCAATGATACACCGGGAATTGAACTTAACCCTTTCTGACCACCGGTAATAACGGCATCTATCTGCCACTCATCCATTTGCAGAGGCATGGTACTCAATGTGCAAACAGCGTCAACGATCAGAATCCCGCCATGCTCTTTAACCAAACGGCCAATTTCAGCCAATTGATGATTATGTGTGGTATTGGATGTTTCACCCTGCACAATGGTAATGATTTCTGGCTGCAACTGCTCCAGCGCGAGGCGTATGTCATCAAGTCGCACACTCTCGCCTTCGGGAACCATGAGTTTTTCAACTTTACCGCCCGAACGTGCAGCCATTTCAGCCAGGCGGCTTGAAAAGAAGCCATTGCAAATACTCAGTACGCGAGTATCTTTCCACACGAGGTTTGCCACAGCCATTTCCATCGCCGCAGAACCAGGACCGGCAACGCCAACAACCCAAGGTGACGCGGTTTGGAAAATATAACCCGCCATACTTTTAATCTGGTGCACCACCCGCGCCATGGTTTCACCCAGGTGATTGATAACAATGCCATTTGCCAGCGCCACAGCCTCAGGAATGGGCACTGGACCGGCCCCCATCATTAGTAATGGCTCTTCAGGCAGGATATCGCTAAGTGTTTCGACTTGGGGAATAGGTATATGCATATGACTTTAACTCTACTTACAGAAATTCGACCATTATAGTCAACTGCTTCCAGCAAACGAGTAGCCAGCACAAATATTCCGTACTTACATTGGTGGAAACAGCTAATTTTAGAGATAACCGCGGCGCATAGCCCTGCAACTTTACGCGGGCACATTAAACCAGGTTGCGAGTCACAACCTGTAAACAACTTGGCAGGTGACTCAGCCGCTCGATATTTAAGCTCCGACAAAGCCACAATCTTTGCTTTCCAAACGAAAAAACCCCGACTAGCGGGGCTTTTCCTGGCCAGTAATTACATACCTGGCTGTGTGAACTTACCTAATTACGCCCGTGACGCTTTGAACTTGACGCGATAAGCATGCAGCAATGGCTCGGTGTAGCCGCTTGGCTGCTCTTTACCCTTAAACACCAGGTCACAAGCAGCTTTAAAAGCGATGCCATCGAACGCTGGCGCCATCGCGATATAGTTAGGATCACCGGCATTTTGCCCATCAACGATAGCCGCCATACGCTTCATTGAGTCCATCACCTGCTCTTCTGTGCACACATTGTGCGCCAGCCAGTTTGCCAGGTGCTGGGATGAAATACGCAGTGTGGCACGATCTTCCATCAAACCAACGTTATTAATGTCCGGCACTTTCGAGCAACCAACACCCTGATCAATCCAGCGAACAACATAGCCCAGAATTCCCTGTGCATTGTTATCAATTTCTTTCTGGATCTGCTCAGCCGTCAATACTGAAGTATCAGCCATTAATGGGATAGACAAAATATCATCAACCGATGCATGCGGACGTGATTTGATCGCGTCCTGAGTTTTGAATACATCTACCCGATGGTAATGAATCGCATGCAATGCCGCGGCTGTTGGTGATGGCACCCATGCGGTGTTAGCACCCGCTTTCGGATGGGCAATTTTCTGCTCCATCATCATGCCCATCTCATCAGGTATCGGCCACATGCCTTTACCAATTTGCGCACGACCTTGTAGACCGGTCTCTAAGCCAACATCTACGTTCCAGTCTTCATAGGCGTTGATCCACTTCTGTTGCTTCATTGCTGTTTTCGCAACAAAGGGGCCCGCCAGCATAGAGGTGTGCAGCTCATCGCCGGTACGGTCGAGGAAGCCGGTGTTAATAAACACCACGCGATCTTTCGCTGCCCGGATACACTCTTTCAGGTTAACCGTGGTGCGACGCTCTTCATCCATGATGCCCATTTTCATCGTGAAACGTGGCAAACCCAGTGCGTCTTCAACGCGACCAAACAACTCATTGGCAAATGCCACTTCTTCAGGGCCGTGCATCTTTGGTTTAACGATGTTGACAGAATCTGCCGTAGAGTTGCGGAAAGGTGCCAGACCTTTCAAGTCATGAATCGCGATCAGGGTGGTGATCATCGCATCCATAATACCTTCTGGTATTTCGTTGCCGTCTTTATCAAGAATCGCGCTGATCGTCATCAGATGACCCACGTTACGCACGAATAGCATCGAACGACCTTTCAGGCTGAACGTGCTGCCATCAGTAGCTGTATATTCGCGGTCTGCGTTCAGTCTTCGGGTAAAGGTCGTACCACCTTTGCTCACTTCTTCAGACAAGTCACCATTCATCAGGCCTAACCAGTTGCCGTAAACCACAACTTTATCTTCTGCATCAACAGCCGCTACAGAGTCTTCGCAGTCCATAATGGTGGTGAGGGCGGCTTCCATCAGAACATCTTTGATGCCTGCAGGGTCTGTTTGACCAACAGGACTGGTCGGATCAATCTGAATTTCAAAGTGCAGACCATTATTCACCAACAAAATACCTGTAGGTTCAGTAATACTACCGGTGAACCCCTGGAATTTTTCTGGCGAAGCAAGACCAACTGTGCTGCCGTCTTTTAAGGTAACCTGAAGTTTGCCATCAACAATTGCGTATTTAATGCTGTTAGCGTGATCACCTGTGGCCAGTGGCGCCGCTTCGTTCAAAAAGTTACGGGCAAATGCAATAACTTTAGCACCGCGAACCGGGTTGTAACCTGGACCTTTGGTTGCACCGTCTTCTTCAGAAATAACCGTGGTGCCGTACAATGCATCATACAAAGATCCCCAGCGGGCATTCGCAGCATTTAGTGCGAAACGGGCATTCATCACAGGCACAACTAACTGTGGGCCAGCCATCTGACCGATCTCAGGCTCGACATTCGCAGTACTTACCTGAAACGCTGGACCTTCTGGCAATAAGTATCCAATCTCCTGCAAAAACGCCTTATATTCTGCCGCATTTATTGGCTGACCTTTATGCGCAAGATGATAGCTATCAATTTTTGCCTGCAGCTCATCACGCTTGGTCAGCAACGCTTTATTCTTAGGGGCAAGGTCATGCACTATTTTGTCAAATTCTGCCCAGAATTTATCGGCGTCAACGCCAGTGCCAGGGATCGCTTTTTCATTAACAAAATCAAAAAGTGTTTTTGCGACCTGAAGGCCACCGACTTTTACTCGCTCTGTCATTTTTTTGCCTCGAACTCGTGATTAGCTTTGCTGAAACGTCCCTCTACCGCCCACCCTACAAGAAGGTTGCTTACAAAGAGGCTATCTTATCCTGGGTGACAGATGTCGCTTCAGGTGATAAATCTGCCCGATCTGGTTGGCTTAAACCGCCTTTCGTTGCGGCCACCTTAAACAGAAAAGACACACCCAATAAAAAAAAGAGGCCGCATTATACGCGAAAATAAGCGCTGAATGAAGATTTTGGGAGGCAACCTGTTTACGCCGCACAGATCTCGCTTCATAATTGTCTACCACACGGAACATTGCACCATATTGGCGCATTGTTTTTTTGTCTACCCGACACACCTGCAACATTGCTTCTCAAGCAAGGATTTCAGGGTGAATATCAACATTTACACCAGAGCGGACAAAGCCAGACATGCACCATATTGGATCTTTTTCTGCTTTCCGCACCATGAATACGCACTTTTTTGGGTCGTTTTTTTACTTAAACTACCCGGGGACCCGCGAAATATGGAGTTGGTTCAGTTTTTGCTTTATGGCGTACAACGTGATTTTATATAGAAATCCTGATTATCAATAAACAACTTGAGGAGCCTCAGATGAGTGGCAACAGTGCCCGTGTACAAGCAATTCAAAATATCACCAACCACAAGCCAGTGGCAGTTGAAAAACCCGAAACCTTAAGCAAAATCTGGGCGTGTGATGTTTTCAATTTAGCGACAATGGAACAGTGTCTTTCAAAAAATGCTTTCAAAGCCATAAAAAAGACCGTCACAACGGGCGCGCCGCTTGAACCTGCGACAGCCGATATTGTTGCCGCCGCAATGAAAGAGTGGGCACAACAAAAAGGCGTGAAGTTTTTCTCGCACATTTTTTACCCAATGACCAACCTGACCGCTGAAAAGCACGACGGTTTTATTATCACCACACCTGAAGGCCATGCGATCACTGAGTTTACAGGCAGCCTGCTGATCAAAGGCGAGCCAGATGGCTCATCTTTCCCTAACGGCAGCATCCGTATGACTAACGCTGCCCGCGGATACACTGCATGGGACCCAACCAGCCCCCCATACATTATGCAGACCGATAATGGCGCGACGCTGATGATCCCAAGCGTGTTCATGTCCTGGACGGGCGAAGCATTGGATAAGAAAATCCCGTTGCTACGTTCTAACCGTGCACTGAACAAAGCCGGCCGTCGTGTTCTTGAGCTTATGGGCGAGACTGATATTGCTCCAATCGCTGCCAGCTGTGGTGCAGAGCAGGAATACTTCCTGGTTGATGCGAACTTTGCCAATCAGCGCCCTGACCTGTTATTTGCCGGCCGTACCCTGTTTGGTGCGCCGCCAGCCAAAGGCCAGCAGTTTGACGATCATTACTTCGGTGCCATCCCAGCGCGCGTACAAGTATTTATGCAAGATCTGGAAGACAAGCTGTATCGCTTGGGCATTCCAGCAAAAACTCATCATAACGAAGTGGCGCCTGGCCAGTTCGAAATTGCTCCATACTACGAAAGCGCCAACATTGCCGCTGATCATCAGCAGCTGATGATGACCCTGATGAAAGCAACAGCTAAAAAGCACGGTTTCCTGTGCTTGTTGCACGAAAAACCATTCGCTGGTGTAAACGGTTCAGGTAAGCACGTTAACTGGTCGGTAGGTAACGCCACACAAGGCAACCTGCTTGATCCAGGCAAGACGCCACACGACAACCTTAACTTCCTGTTATTCTGCGGCGCTGTCATCCGTGGCGTGCACAAGTTTGGTCCACTGTTGCGAGCGGCAATTGCTTCTGCTGCAAACGATCACCGTCTTGGTGCCAACGAAGCGCCTCCAGCAATTTTGTCTGTTTACCTGGGCGACCAGCTAGAGCGCGTCTACGCCGACATTCAGGCCGGAAAAATTGCGACCAGCAAGAAAAGTGGCGTAATGGATCTTGGCTTGTCAGAAATATTGACCTTCGAACGCGATCCAGGCGACCGTAACCGTACCTCTCCTTTTGCCTTCACCGGTAACCGTTTTGAGTTCCGTGCGGTTGGTGCATCACAGTCTGTATCTGGCCCGCTGGTGACCATGAACACCATGCTGGCAGACTCTCTAGACTGGGTAGCTGATAAATTGGAAGCGGCTATCAAAGGCGGTCTGGAAAGACCTGCGGCGGTAATCGCTGTATTGAAAGAGCTGATGGAGCTACACGGCAATGTAGTTTTTGGCGGTGACGGTTATTCATCTGAATGGCATCAAGCAGCGGTTGATGAGCGCGGATTGAAGAACATCCCTAACACGGCAGATGCACTGCCTGCACTGCGCGAGCAGTCTGTGAAAGAGCTTTTCGAGAAGACTGGCGTACTCTCACCTGTTGAGCTGGAAAGCCGTTTCGAAGTTTATGCCGAGCAGTATATTCTGTCGATTGAAGTTGAAGCCAAGCTGGTAGTAGATATCGCTAAAACACAACTTTACCCGGCAGCAACCAAGTACCTTGCAGAGCTAAGCTCAACCGTTAATGGTTTATCAAGCCTGGGCATCAAGCTCGACAACACCACTGCCAGCCTTATCGCTGATAAAACCAATGGCATGATGGCTGCAGTAAGCAAGTTATCAGCAGCATTGACCCAGCATGACTTTGATTCCATTGAAGCCCACATGCAGTTCTGCGCGAAAGACATCAGACCTCTGATGGATGAAGTGCGTGCTTATGCTGATGCACTGGAAATGGAAGTTGCCGATGAGCACTGGCCATTGCCTAAGTACTTCGAAATGTTGTTCATTCGTTAATTTTATCGCTTGAACTAACCGGGGGCTCCACCTCCCGGTAAGCAAAGAATCCTCGCTTTAAGCGGGGATTTTTTTTAGCGCTTTGAACTACGTTAGCAATAAAATCTCCAAAGTAACTGTGCTACAGTCACCCTCATCAGATAATATCCAGGATTACCAACACATACTTTTTAAAGCCTATCGTCGAGATCAATTATGCTGAAAATAGCGCTCCTGCAACTGACACTACTAAGCACGATGGGGGCAGCTTTTGCCGTATCGGCCGCATCGAAGACCACGCCGGTGACGGTACAAGTTGTGCAGAGTTTCCCCATTGAAACTAAAATAGAAGCGCTAGGCACCCTTAAGGCAAACGAATCCATTCAATTAAGCTCTAACGTAACAAAGAAAGTAACAAAAATTAATTTTAACGACGGTCAGCGAGTCGGCATGGGCGACACACTGGTAGAACTGGCTAGCGACGAAGAAAAAGCCCTGCTGGATGAGGCCAGGTTTAATAAAGATGAAGCCCAAAAGCAGCTCTCACGGGTGAAATCGATGCTTGCCAGCAACGCGGCCTCAGAGTCACTGCTGGATCAAAGGGTTCGCGAATACGAGTCTGCCAGAGCACGCTACCTGGCTATTGATGCCAGACTTCAGGAGCTGTCGCTTAAAGCACCTTTTCATGGCGTTGTTGGTCTGCGTAACATTAGTGTTGGCGCATTGGTCACGCCCGGCACGGTCATCACCACACTCATCGACGACAGCCGTATGAAGCTCGACTTTTCAATCCCGTCGATTCACCTTAACAGCCTGCGTGCGGGCCTACCCATCACAGCCAATAGTCGCGCTTTAAACGACCAGAGCTTTCATGGCAGTATCACCAGCATTGATAACCAGATTGACCCTATCACCCGCTCCATTAAAGTCCGCGCCATTTTACCCAATGCAGATCGCTTACTAAAACCGGGCATGTTGATGACGCTTAACCTATACGCGAACCAGCGCCAGTCTCTGGTCATCAGTGAGAACGCCCTTGTACCTTTAGGCAGCAATAACTTCGTTTTTATTATCGCGGAGTCGGACGGGAAAACTCTGGTTGAAAAAAGAGCGGTGGCAATCGGCGAAAGAATGCACGGCACAGTAGAAATCATTAACGGGCTACAGGTAAATGACCAGGTGATTACACATGGCTTGCAAAAGATTCGGGCTGGTCAAGAAGTGATCATTGCTGCTACTGAGTCGCCGCTTACGCTGTCGACAACGAAAGAAAAGCCTAACGAGTCTAAGGGGCAGCCACAGTGATTCTGTCTGATATATCGATTAAACGCCCTGTTTTTGCTTCAGTTATATCATTGCTGCTTCTGGCCTTCGGTTTGTTGGCATTCGACAAACTACCACTGCGGGAATACCCGGACATCGACCCGCCTACCGTATCAATTCGTACCAACTATACCGGCGCGGCTGCCAGCATCGTCGAAACCCGCGTCACCAAAGTGATAGAAGACCAGATATCGGGTATTGAAGGAATTCGCTACATTGAGTCGTCAAGTATCAATGGACGATCTTCTATTACCATCGAGTTTGATGTCGGACAGGACATGGACACTGTCACCAACGATGTACGTGATCGGGTTGCCAGAGTACTCGACAACCTGCCGGAAGAGGCTGATCCACCAGATGTAGAGAAAGTCAGTTCAGACGACGATGTGATCCTTTGGTTCAACTTTGCCGGTGAAAACATGACCACCGCAGAGCTGTCTGACTATGCAAGTCGCTATCTGGTCGACCGCTTATCTGTAGTCAACGGCGTTGCCCGAGTGCGGATTGGCGGTGAACGCCGATATGCCATGCGGATTTGGCTTGATCGCAGAGAATTAGCGGCACGAAAGCTCACCGTAAACGATATAGAGCAATCCCTGCGTGCAGAAAACATCGAACTGCCTGCCGGTAGTATCGAGTCTGCCGACAGATTGTTTACCGTTAGAATGGCGCGCAATTATCTCACCGCAAAAGATTTTGCGGCTTTGGTTATCGGTCGCGGTGACGATGGTTATTTGATCCGTTTAGGTGAAGTTGCGCGGGTAGAAAGAGGCACAGAAGAAGACCGCACGTTGTTTCGCGGCAACGGTATCGCACAAGTGGGCATCGGTATTACCAAACAGTCAACTGCCAACACAATTGATGTCGCCCGTGGCGTGAAGGCTGAACGCAACCGTATTAACGCCGGCTTGCCCGCTGGCATGCGCGTTGAAGAAAGCTTTGACAGCTCGGTGTTTATCGAACGGGCAATCCACGAAGTCTACATTACGCTCGCCATAGCAACGGCCCTGGTGGTCCTGGTTATTTACAGTTTTCTGGGAAGTATGCGAGCAATGCTGGTTCCTGCTATTGCGGTGCCCGTATCGCTTATTGCTACCTTTACGGTGTTATCTGCCCTGGGATTTTCAGTCAACCTGCTAACACTTCTGGCCCTCGTATTGGCGATTGGGCTGGTGGTCGATGATGCCATCGTGGTACTTGAGAATATCGTCCGCCATATGGAAGAAAAGGGTAAGCCGCCGCTACTTGCCGCAAGAGATGCCACTACCGAAGTGGGTTTTGCTGTGATTGCCACCACACTGGTACTGATTGCAATATTCGTCCCCATAATATTTCTCGAGGGGGACATCGGTCGTTTGTTTTCTGAATTTGCCATTACAATGGCTGCTGCTGTGTCATTTTCATCGCTGGTGGCCCTCACACTTTCGCCAATGCTGGCATCAAAAATTCTGCGCAATAAAAAACGCAAGCATCTACTGGTAGATGCCATTAATCATCGCATGCATTGGTTGCAGCAACGCTATGTTACGGCAATGCGTTTCTGCATTAAGCACACTGCACTCGTACTGCTGTTTTTCGCCATGCTGGTGGGCGGCACTTTTTGGCTGGCAGCACAAATCCCTTCTGAATATGCGCCACGAGAAGACCGTGGCACGTTCTATGTGATGGTAAAAGGCCCGGAAGGGGCAAGCTTTTCCTATATGGAAAAGTACATGGATGAAATAGAAAAACGCTTGTTAAAGTATGTCGATGCTGGCGAGATTAATCGCTTAATGGTACGTGCCCCCAGAGCCTTCAGCAACACCGAAGTATTCAACAGCGGCATTGTTATCGCGGTAATGAATGACTGGAGTCTACGTCGCAATGCGTTCGTGGTGATGAATGAAATACGTGAAAGCCTGGCCGACCTGTCAGGCATACAAGCCTCCACTGTCATGCGTCAGGGTTTTGGTGCACGCACGCAAAAACCGGTGCAATTTGTGCTGGGTGGAGGTACCTACGAAGAACTTGCCAAATGGCGGGACATCCTTCTAGAAAAAATAGACGCAAACAACCCCGGTTTGCAAAATATCGACTGGGATTATAAAGAAACCAAACCGCAGATCGAACTGATCATAGACACCGCTCGGGCAGCCGATCTCGGGGTCAGCGTTGACAACATCGGGCGCACCCTCGAAACCATGCTGGGGTCGCGACGTGTCACCAGCTTTATTGAAGACGGCGAAGAGTACGATCTGATCTTGCAGGGCGAGAGAAATGAGCAGCGAACAGTCACCAGCCTGCAAAATATTTATGTGCGCTCAGAGACAACAGCCGAACTAATCCCGCTGGCAAACCTTGTCCAGTTAAGAGAGCAGGCAGATGCGAGCGCGCTGAACCGTTACAACCGAGTGCGCGCCCTGACCCTCGAAGCCAACCTGGACGATTCTCTGGCTCTGGGGGATGCACTGACCTATCTGAACGATCTGGTTCGAGAACACCTGCCCAATGAGGCTGTTGTAGACTACAAAGGTGTTTCAAGAGATTTCCAGGGTGCTGGCGGCTCGGTAATGTTTATTTTCCTGCTCGGTATTCTGGTGACTTACCTGGTGCTGGCGGCGCAGTTTGAAAGTTACATTCATCCGTTTATCATCATGTTGACGGTACCCTTGGCAATTGCCGGCGGTACGCTCGGACTATACCTCACCCAAAGCACCTTTAATCTTTACTCACAAATTGGTTTGATAATGCTCATTGGGCTTGCCGCTAAAAATGGCATCCTTATTGTTGAATTTGCCAATCAACTGCGCGACCGCGGCGCCAACTTTGAGGAAGCATTACTTGGTGCAGCCGTCACCCGATTGCGACCAATTCTTATGACCAGCCTTACTGCCGCCGCGGGCGCAGTGCCATTGATTATTTCCCAGGGTGCTGGCGCAGAAACTCGCTTCGTTATCGGGATTGTGGTCATTTATGGGGTATTACTGGCAACCGTTCTGACACTTTTTATCGTGCCTGTCGCCTACAGTTTACTGGCGCGTAAAACTGGCTCTCCCGGTGATGTTGCAAGAAACCTGCAACAGGCAGAGCTAACATACCTTAGCCAGACCAACAGCGAAAACCTCACGACAGACAAGCAGCCGAGTATCGAAAAAAGCGGTAAGCCAGACTCCACTAGCGTTACCCCATAACTTGCCCCTCCTAAAGCTTGTTTATATACCGGCTACCCCTAGCGCTTTGAGCCCGCCTGTCGCAATGTAAGCGGCAGGCGGCCAGGGGTCGGCTGGTAGCCTGCCCCAACCTCCCTGAATACCGTGAGTTACTATTCAGTGTGCTACATATCAATTTGTTTTCAGGTAGAATGCGCGCCAGTTTGACAGCCAGCAAAGAGGTCGCCATGGATTACGAATTTTTTACCGATGAACAAGGCATACCCGTCGCACAATTTTCGATGGACCACGAAGCCATTGGTAGCTGGTTTACCAACGAAATTGGCACTGATAAAAAGCGCCTGCAAGAACTTTTCGCCTTAATAGAAAAGCACGAGCAGCAACACTTCAAAAAAAGCCATATGTCAGGCAAAGATCTGCAGCTGGAGATTGACCAGGACATTGTTGAAATCACCGCCATTAATGACTTTTATGACCGTGACCAAAACCAGGGCGAAGAAGAGAGCACACCCGATAGCACTGACCTGTTTGATGCGATTAACCGCGCCGACTGCGGCCTGATGGACTTTAAAGACGCCCTTTTGTCGTGGCAAGAGTTTATCAGCGAATGAATTCTACTGATCACTTTCTGCAAAGCGCAGTCATTCAGTTTCGGGATGACACGCCTTTCTCAACAGAGTTTGACGATTTTTACTTCTCCTCCGACTACGGCCCGCAGGAGACAGATTATATCTACCTGCAACGTAATGACCTACGACGTCGTTGGTCATCCCCTGCAGAGAATAAAGACACCGCATTTATCATTGCAGAAACGGGTTTTGGCACCGGTCTTAACTTTATTTGCGCCTGGCACTTATGGAATGCCTTAAACATCAACCAACGGCAGTTGCATTATGTCGCGGTAGAAAAACACCCTGTTAGCAAAGCTGATTTGGCCCGTGCCTTGTCTCGCTGGCCACAGCTAGCGGGTTATACAGAAGCGCTGCTGGCGGTCTACCCGCCGCTTTCGCCCGGCACTCATACTGTCTTCCCGCAAGTGCAAACAGCTCAAAGCACAGTGAAACTCACACTCATTTTTAATGATGCCAGCGAAGCTTTAAGCACTTTACATACCCACGTGGATGCCTGGTTTCTCGATGGATTTACCCCCAGCCGCAACCCGGATATGTGGAGCGAGGCACTTTTTAAAGAAGTTGCCAGATTATCCCGACCTGGTAGCACGTTTGCTACATTTACTTCAGCAGGGATTGTCAGGCGCTCGCTACAAGGTGTTGGTTTTAAAGTAGAAAAACAACCCGGCCTGGGCCTCAAGCGGGAAATGTGTTTCGGCACATTTGTCGAGCAACCATAAAGACCGCCTCCGTCACATCTTACAAATCCCTACAAACCGTCACCAATCCACCATTCTAATTGCTCACATTTTAATCTACTATAGAGTTATTAGATTCGCGTTTTACGAGGGCTGATTCGATGGCGATGAATATTAACGGTAGTGCCGGCATGGGCAACGCCAGTGCGCTAAAAAATAACCCAATCACTGAGTTTAGCCGAATCAGTTCGGGTAAACGTATCAATTCAGCCGCCGATGATGCTGCCGGTTTAGCCATATCCAACCGGATGAGTTCGCAGGTCAATGGCTACAATGTTGCCATCAGGAATTCGGGCGATGGTGTGTCATTCACGCAGGTGGCTAATGGTGCACTATCCTCCATTAATGATGGCTTGCAGCGCGCCAGAGAGCTTAGTTTGCAGGCCGCCAACGGCACACTCACAACCGAGGACCGCCGCGGCATCCAAAAAGAAATAGACCAGATCCTCACTCAAACCAACGACACGCTGGAAAAAACAAACTTCAATGGCGTTAAGATTTTCGATTCTGAGAAGGCGATAAGCTTCCAGACTGGTCCCGATGCTGGTGATACGGTCGAGATATCCTCCACCGACCTAAAACAGACCATCGCTGATACAGGCTTGTCTGCCATTTCAGTCACTACTCCCGAGTCAGCGTCAGCAGCGATATCTGTGCTAGACAAAGCGATGGAAGAAATAAACAGCGATGCGGCAGAGTTTGGTGCTGTGGCGAACAGGTTCGAATCAACTATCGATACCTTGTCGCAGTCTCGTGAGAATGCCGAAGCCTCCCGCAGCCGCATCAGTGATGCTGACCTGGCCAAAGAAATTACCAACCTGATCAGTAAAGATATCCGTAATCAGGTAGATATAGCGGTACGCGCGCAGGCCAACAGCAACCGGGAAAATGTTCTACGGCTGTTGTCTTAAGCAGCAACCTACACTGCCCTCCAGTTAACGGTACTCACCACAAGCAAAGAAACAGACCGCTGTCTTGGACAGCGGTACGGCAAGCGTTTACACTTTGTTTCTATTTCGTTACAAGTGCTCGCGTATGTCAGCCAAACACCCTTCTATCGCGCTTATTTTTGGATGTATTCTCACCACCATACTGTTTATCTCCCTGGCGGGGATGACATCAACGGTGATAATTCTGGAATCCTCCGAAGGTGACGCCGAAAACATTAACGTCGCAGGCTCTTTGCGGATGTATGCAATGCGCATCGCCCTGGCCTACAGCGCTGCTAAAACGAATGAAACCATTTCGCAAAATACCACGACTGACCGGCAAGACCTGATTAATTATATTGGCGAGTTCGATTCGCGCCTGCTTGCAGTGATGACTGCTGAGGCCGCTAATCAGCCTGGCTCGGAGGACGCGGTCACCCAGCAGTTAAACACCATTGATACAAACTGGAAAAAAATTCGTGACGAGATCATTATTGCATCAAGAACGCCTGCTGAAATCACATCGAGACTCAAGAGTTTTGTTAGCACCATCGACGGCTTTGTCACCCTGATACAACTGCGCACCGAAAACAAACTCAATAAGCTAAAAACGCTCTTGAGCCTGGGTATTATCACAACTGTTCTAACTGCTTTTATCGTGATGTGGTTGCTCAACAGAAGAATACTGCAGCCCTTAAAAGAACTGGTTGTAGGTGCAAGGCTTGCCCAGTCTGGGGATTTTAACTTCCGCGCTAAACTTCGTGCGCAAGACGAGCTAGGTGAAGTTGCCCTTGCATACAACAACATGGCCGAAAGCTTAGGTGTGCTTTACACAGACCTCGAGGCACGAGTCAAAGAGAAAACAGAAGAATTACAGCTACGCAATGACGCACTGCAATTTTTAAATCAGGCGGCGCGTACGCTGGCGGTGACCCCCAACTCCAAGTCCGGCTTCATTAAACTGGTCAACGCCTGCCGACAGGTGGCCGGGTTTCATGCCATTACACTGGAAGTTTACGGCGTAAACTCGAAAAAAACTGTCTTCCAACACCATGTAAATATCTTCGAGAGTGCGCAGTCTTCAGCGGACCGCCAAACTCTCTCAACCCGGGTAGAACTCTTTTATGAAAAGCAAAACCTGGGATTTATTGAGGTGGATTTACCCGGTAAAACATTACTTCCCTGGCAACAACAACTTCTGGACACCTTTGCTGACCTCATCAGTAAAGCTTTTGGCAATATGATCAGTATTGAACGGGAACACAGACTGCTATTGGTGGAAGAACGCGCCACCATTGCCAGAGAACTGCATGATTCCATCGCCCAAACACTGTCATTTCTTAAAATCCAAATCGCCAGATTTAACCACCTCATTGAAAAAGATTCACCCAGAGTAAAACTCGAAGCTGTCGCATTGGAGCTAAAAGAAGGTATTACGATTGCCTATCAGCAATTGCGCGAAGTGCTCACCACTTTTCGTTTGCAGGCCCACGAACCAGGTCTTGAGCAGGCACTTAAAAGTGCAATATCAGAGTATACACAACGGGGAAACCTGGCGATAAAACTCAACTACCAGCTTAAACACCTGTCGCCTTCCGCGAACGAAGAAATGCACATATTACAAATTATCCGCGAAGCCTTAACCAATATCGTCAAGCACGCCAATGCTACGAAAGTTTGGATTAATTTGAGCGAACTCAAGGACAACCAGGTAATAATTCAAGTACAAGACGATGGTATGGGTATGATAAAGACGCCATCACCGTTTAGCCATGGTATGACGATTATGAATGAGCGTGCCAGTCAGCTGGGAGGACGCTGCACGATTACCTCTACCCCGAGGCCAGTGCAAAGTGCTTCTATCAACCGCCCGCTAACCGTTACCGATGACACCACGATATTTGGCACTACCGTAGAGGTACAGTGCCGAATAGGACAGAACGGAGCAGACTTCGATACCATCAACCCCTTTGCGCAATAGGCAGCAAGGGGTAAAAAAATAAATGAAAACCACAAATTATAACTATTGTAACGGGGATAAATTGAATGAGCGATGGCGGTTCAAAAGTAGCAAGCGTATTGGTACGACACAACGTAGCCCATCTTTTTACGCTTTGTGGCGGACATATTTCGCCCATTTTATCCGGCTGTAAAAAACAGGGGATTAAAGTCATCGATGTACGTGATGAAGCCAGTGCCGTTTTTGCTGCTGACGCGGTATCTCGCATTACGGGCATTCCAGGTGTTGCCGCTGTTACTGCCGGGCCTGGTGTCACTAACACGCTGACAGCCGTTAAAAACGCGCAATTGGCACAATCTCCTTTAATTCTGTTAGGCGGCGCCAGCGCTACGGTATTACGAGGACGTGGTTCGCTGCAAGATATCAACCAGATGGAACTCATCCGCCCCCATGTAAAGTATGCTGTCACCATTGGCAAAGTAAAAGACATCGAGCCCGCTCTCGAAAAGGCTTTCGAAGTGGCCACCTCTGGCGTTCCTGGCCCGGTATTTGTCGAGCTGCCTATTGATATTCTCTACCCTGAAAGCATCGTCCGGGAATGGTATGGCATTAAAGGGGCAGACCAGGCAGGTGGATCTCTTGGTAAAAAGGCCATACAGCTTTATCTCGACTATCACACCAAGGCAATGTTCAAAGATTCCGATCACGAACTCACCGGCGACAGCATACTCGATAGTGTATCCAAAGCTGTGGGCGATTTAACACATGGCGCACAGACTTCATTCAAACGGCTCTCATTTTCTAAAATTGTCGGCCGCTTGCTGAATAATGCGAAGAAGCCGGTTATGCTCGTCGGAAGCCAATCTACCCTGGCACCAGACAGAATCAACGAGCTAACCACGGCAATCGACCAGCTGGGAGTGCCAGTCTACCTGTCTGGCATGGCACGCGGATTACTTGGTCCTAAACACAGATTACAGCTCAGACATCAGCGTAAAAAAGCTTTGCGCGAAGCTGACCTGGTTATTTTGGCGGGCGTGCCTAATGATTTCCGACTGGATTACGGCAACCATATTTCTTCCCGTGCTAAATTGGTTTCCATCAACCGCTGTAAAGAAGACTTAACGCGCAATCGCCGGCCAACGGTTGCCATCCATGACGATCCAGGTAGTTTTATTGAAGTGCTGGCAGCAGATGTAGCCTATGACAGCTATAAAAAATATCTGCCATGGCTCAACAAACTACGCCAACAGGACGAAGAACGTAACAAAGAAATTGATGTACAGGCAGCTGTTCGTGGCACAGGGATTAATCCACTCAAACTCTTTCAGAAGCTCGACACACTACTGCCTGACAATAGCGTGCTCGTGGCGGATGGCGGGGACTTTGTTGCCACCGCCGCCTATACACTTAACCCAAGAGGTCCCTTGCGCTGGCTTGATCCTGGCGTATTCGGCACCCTCGGCGTCGGTGGCGGCTTCGCGGCCGGTGGCGCACTTAGTCATCCCGGCTCGGAAGTCTGGCTGATCTATGGTGATGGCTCCTGTGCCTATTCGCTTGCCGAGTTCGATACATTCGTCCGGCATGGTATTGGTGTTATCGCGTTGGTAGGCAACGATGCCTCCTGGAACCAAATAGCGCGCGATCAGGTTGAAATACTAAAAGATGATGTGGGCACTGTTCTGCGCCAAACCGACTACCACACGGTCGCCAAAGGCTATGGCGGTGAAGGTTTGCTGCTGCGCGACCCTGCAAAAATTGTCTCGACAATCAAGAAAGCACAAGAGATTGCACGCACAGGAAAACCTGTTCTGATCAATGTAATATTACAAAAATCAGACTTTAGAAAAGGCTCGATCTCAGTCTGATAACTCAACCCGATATTCAGTAATGGCAACCTGCATTAGCTAAAGGATCGTTATGATTAAAACAGGCACTTACCGTCACTACAAAGGCAACCTCTACGAAGTGCTGGGTACGGCGAGGCATAGTGAAACAGAAGAGATGCTGGTAGTCTACCGACCTCAATATGGCGCTCAAGAGCTTTGGGTAAGGCCGCTGTTTATGTTTAATGAAACCGTTACCCTCGACGGGGAAACAATTCCCCGGTTCGAGCTGGTTAGTGAAAGCAAAGAATAATACGAAGGGCTGCAGAGTGTGCGCCCCTGCCCTGGGCTCCCTACCCCGCCTCACTGCCTTTTTGTAACAGGCGAATCAGTCGGGACATGGCACGGCTCAGCTCTTCAGCTGCAACGTCGTCCCGATCCAAAAGAATCCAGCGTTGGTTAGCCATAACCGGATGGTAAAGCCAGCAAACGAATCGATCAAATTCACAGCCAAACTGAATGATAGGATCAATACCATAGACATCCATTTTCGTCACATCCCACCGGGGCCCGGTGGCGGTATCGTAATTTTTTCGTTTAACGAGCAGTTCCCGATCCTTAGACACTTCGATACGATAATCCTCACCGGTACGATGGTCGCGATTTTTAATGCGCGTGCCGTAATAAGGGCTGCCCACCAACAAAGTATTGATATGAGTAACCAGTGCCGTCACATCATCGCCAGCCAAATAGAGTGATCGCAGGTTGCTGAGGTAATCATCATCACTTTGCGGTTGCCACAGCATTTTTGCCGCCACCGGAGTTGCTGCTTTGTGCTCTTCCACCTGCTCTTCGTGCATTTTTGCCTCTTCACTGGCGGTGATTCTATTGAGTGCATCTGCATAATACTTACCTTCAGCTCCCTCACGAACGACATAAGTTTCATACATTGACTTGGCTTCTACATAGCGCTTTTCGTGTTGAAAGACCTTACCCTGATAATAGTAATAGATCGTCGGAGGCTCGATTCCCAGCGCTTGAATACGCTCTAATTGCGCGGCAGCCTTCGCCATATCATCGACAGCAATCGCCTGACTCGCCGACTGCAATAGACGCTGAGCTTCATGCTCTGCTGGCAACGCCCAGCTATAAGTCGCACTACTGCAAAGTAGCACCATTGATATTAGTAAGCGCTTGTTAATACGAAAAAAATTCACCGGGTTCACCTCTATACGGGTATAAGTTTTAAAACACAAGCTGGTCCAACAGCATAGGTTTGTGAACACCAAAACCTTGCGCTTTGTCGATACCAATATCACCTAACAATTCAAAAATCTCGTCGTTCTCAACATATTCGGCAGTTGTTTTCATTCCCATGAAATGTGCTAAATCATTGATGGACCGAACCAGTGCTTCATCCTTTTGGTTATTTGTAATATTGCGGATGAATACGCCATCAATTTTTAAATAATCTACAGGTAGTCGCTGAATATAGGCATATGACGACAGACCGGTACCAAAATCATCCAGCGCAAACTTACAACCTCTTTTCTTCAACACAGAGATAAAGTCAATGGCCTCATTCAGACTGGTGATCGCCGAGGTTTCGGTAATTTCAAAACAGATTTTGTCCCTGGGGATATTGCAGGCTGCCAACTCACCCAACACAAACTCCAGAAAGTTCTCGTCACCAATGGAGGTACCAGAAAGATTAATAGAGATACCATCAATATTGGCTACCGCTTTCGGGTTGTTTTCCATCCACGCCAGCGAATTATGCACCACCCAGCGATCAATACGCGCCATGCGGCCGTAGTGCTCAGCTGCTTCAATCAGATTCACCGGCGGTAACAAGTTGCCTTGCTCGTCACGAACACCTAGCAAGATTTCGTAATGTGATTTTCTTTCACCATCGCGTATTGGTCTGATTTCCTGGCAACGTAACACCAAGAAATCATCCAGTGAATTTTCGATGCGCTTTACCCATACCATCATCTCGTCCTGACGCATCTGGTCTTTATCATGCAAGGCATATTCGATAATTCTGTTACGGCCATGGTCTTTGGCGGACTCGCAAGCCAGATAGGCCTTACGCATTACCGAATCAAGATTGTCACTCTTCGGATTGATCTCGGCATAACCAATACTCACCGTGGTATAAATATTATTATTTTCCCAGGCGAATGGGGTGTTCATGATAGAGTTACGAATTCGATCCAGCACTGCCATTAACGTTTTTCGTTTCAGGTCTCTAAAAATCAGACCAAACTCGTTTCCGCCCAGGCGACCACAAATAACCTCAGGACCGACAGTTGTGCTCATTAGTCTGGCCACATGCTTCAGCATGTGATCTCCCGCCAGGTGCCCGTAGCTGTTGTTAACCACGCGAAACTGGTCAATATCGAGATAGGCTATAAAATAGGGCATTTTATGGGTGACGGTGTCTGCGACAGCCCTCGCCATATAGCGCTCGAACTCTTGTCGACTTAAAACCCCGGTGAGCGGATCGCAACTGGCTTGGCCGGCAAGGTCTTCATAAACAGACTGCACCATGTTGTGCAATCCCTGATCTACCAAAGGCACTTCATCTGCATCGAGCACCTTAAAGCGACCATCTTTGATGCCTTCCGCAAAGTCGTCCAGGATAATATCCACATCTCTTAGCCCCTGACTGCTGACGAAAACAAACCGGTAAGAGTTTGTGCCCGACCAGGCCAAGCGCATACGCTGTCGGTCTTTACCATCCAGTTCAAACTCAATCCAGTCACCCACCGACAACGAGGTAGCCCGCTTCTCCCAGCGTGTTAACTGCCTTGGTGACTCTGACTGCTCAAGCTTGACGATTTCATCTGCGCCTTCCCCGGTCCAGCGGTACTCTTCCAGCGGCACAGTATCCAGCACTTCATCCTCAAGAACTGCCGCCTTCATTTTATTCAAAATACGCTGATAGCCTGTCTGCCCGGCAGAGGCGAGTTCCCGGTCAACCATATCAAACAAAGTCGGCGCTTCCAGATCCATTTCGAAGTCCGCTTCCTGGTTTCGGTTCTCGCCGCCATCTTTGGACAACCACTTAAATAACGTGTCAATCACACCCAAAGAGTCATTGTAGGTATCACTGCGTGCGCCCTCTCTTAATAGTGTCACCACTAAAAACTGACGCCAGCCCGCCACTTCGAGAAACTCCAGCAACAATTTGGGAACTTCTTTACCCACTAATCGCTCTGCAATTTCTTCCGTTACCTGGTGCCTGGCTCTGGCAAGCTTTTGCTGACCTTCATAGGTACGGGCAATACGATCTGCGTTTCTTTCAAATGCCTTTTCCTGACGCTCAACAAGCAGGTTGATTTCTTTCAGAGCATCCTCAAAGACGGCATTATCACCCGTATATTCGTTGATAACGCGAGAAGTAAAATGCTCAAGGGTTTTCTCAAGGCCAGTATTGGTCGCCCGCTTTACCGAACCTAGCTTGGCCAGTTGATTGATAAACAATCGCGCTGGATGCTGACTGTTAGAAAAGAAAGTATTGTCGAGCAGAATCACCTTCAATATTGAAAGCTTCAGCTTCTCAATCCACTTCTTTAACACTTCATTGAGACCATTTTGCCCCAGAATGGACGAAAACAGCTGATCAGTAATATTTATCAAGCTGCTGTCATCCTGAGCAAGCGCTGTTTCACTGGTCAGCAGGCCCGACGATTGCAGCACTTGTGTTAATTGCACCAACAACGGCTTGGTAAAAAGCGCCCCACCTTCCTCAGAGTCTGTTTCGCTCTGCAGCCTCGATACAGCCTCAAGTACATGTGCTCGATCAACACTTGGCCTTCCAGCCAGATCATTTTCTGTTTTCTCAAAGCGGTGCGAACTATTAACTAACGAGCCCCCCTTACCAACCGAGGCCCCAAGTTGAATCAGATTGCGCAACACCCCCATCGTCGGCAGGTATGAGTCACCCGCCCCGTCATTGTCATGATCTGCGCCACCATGTTCTTTCAGGCCGTTGAAATGGTTAAAAAGTGGGGCGAGGGTCGAACCGGCACCGGGCCGCGACAATACCTGCCCTACGGTTGCCTGTTGTTTAGGCTTGGCCAGGTCAGGCGCCGCTATTTTTTTCTCGGCAACAGAGGCGGCAGGCTTATTTCCCTTGGTTTTATCGCTATGTACATCAGTTTTAGTACGTTCGGGCACTGCACGGTGTGAAGCCGCGATGCTCTGTATTTTTAAATCAAACCCGAAGCGTTCGGCTCCCGCCAGCATGACCGCATAAATGTCACGCAACTCATTTTGCAGAATCTTACCAATTGTTTTAAAAATTAATGGCTGTGAGGAGGATGGCAGCTCAAGGCTGCTGAAAGCGGCGCTAAGGGTTTTGAGGATAAAATCAGGCCCTACCGGACAGCTTTGCACATCCATTTTGCGGCTGCTGATTTGCGACAGCACTGTCGCAATACGTCCCAGATCATAACCGACTTCATTTTCAATGGCGCGAATGGCCATATTTACCGCCAGCCAATCTTCAAACGCATCTTTCTGCATTACTTCCAGTTTGACGCGGGTATTTTGGTTTGCACGAGTAGACGATTCGCTCGGTCTGGTTTGTGCAGGCCCATCTACCACTTTCGCCAACTCTTCCGTTACTTTCTGTGATACCCGCTCTGCAATCCAGTGTCCGCGCGTTTCAATCATCTGCAGCGACAAATTGAAATCCGCCCGAAGCCATGCGTCAGCAGACTCGTTCATCGTCATCAATAATTTATCCGCGGCGACACGCATTCCCCGCTCGATAGCAACCGGTAAACTTTCTAATATGACACGACGATAACCTGCCAGAAGCTGCGCACCAAAACGCAACGGTGCAGCCTGATCAGGCACATCAGCCAGTGCAGACTTTGATTTCACCTCAGCATTATCGGCACCAATGGAGTGATCTATTTCAATGGAGTGCTGCTTATTAGTGTAATGGGCAAGATCTTTCAGCTGATCGAGAGTGCGCTTATCGATGGCGCAGAATTTCAGGCCGACGGCCCCCTGCTTCTGGTGGCGCACTTCGGCTTTAAAGTTGAGTTTGTGCTTCTGATCACCGCGATCAGCATCCAGTGTCATTTCGACAACCGAACCAAAGGTGGCGCCATCAATGCCATGCTTACCTGTCTCGTTGAAACTGTCCAAATCGACTAAAACACCGCCTGGGCAGAAGTCTCGCAACAAACAGGGTATAGCCTTCCCCTGAAAATGGATTTTGGCCATATGTTCAAACGGCACACGATAATGAACTCTTTTTTCCAAGAAAATACTTCCTCACACAAGCATTATCTGTTCGGTGCCTGGCGTATTGTGCGGCCGAAACCTCACCAGAACACTATGATCTGTCGTCTCAATAAGCATAGACCACACACGAACATTACGCAGTGACAGCGATATCGAAAATAACGACAATATACGGCACTTCGTCACATATTAACGTCACATCTTAGATTTTGTTGCTAAACTGATAATTATTATACGCTTTAGGCTATAACAGTGGCATACCGGATACGAAAACCGAGCCTCAAAATTGCCTTAAACCAATGTTTTTACCCGGTAGTGCAAACCGCCGCATTTATTCCGCCAAGGAGAAAAATCACGTGGAAGCCAAGAGCACCCCAAAAGGAAGTGAGCATGAAAAAAGTGGCAATAACATCATCGAGGCCAGACTGGAAAGACCCTTTCCTAACTTTGGCTCTGGCGATGCCAATTCTTATGCGAACCAGCTCATCGATTTGCTGCAAAAGAAAAACCGAAACTTGTCTATCTTCCTGGCACTAGGTTTACTTACTGCGGTTACCGTCTCTTTCCTGGCATTTAAATTCTACTATGACAGCCAGATACTAAGTTCTGACCTGCTGGATAAAAGCAACCATTTAGAGACAACCGTTACGCAACGCGACCAGCTAGCAACACAGCTCGCCGAAAAAGCCACTGCCACAGAGCTGCAGACCAAGGCGCTAAAACAGGCACTGTTGATTACGCCGGCTGGCGAAAATGAAGATACCCGCAGCATTGTTAGCCGAGTCGAGGCCGCCACCGACATCAACGCCTTAACGATAGAGGCCCAGAAGCTGCTGACTTACACTGCTGGCCGAATAGCCGCCTTAGAACAAGATAAGTCAGACATGGCTGACAGCCTGGCCAAACTGAACAACGAAAAACAGAACCTTAAAACGGCATACCAGGCTTTGCAAAGCAGCATTAGCGAAAAATCCGCTGAGTTAGCGACCACCATGGACATGATTGACTCAATCAATAATGAAAGAGATACAGTGATTAAAGACTTACAGCGTCAGTCTGAGATGTTCCGCAATGAAAATGTCGAGTTGCAAAAAGAAATCAACAAACGAAAATCTGCCTTTGATGCGCTCGCCAAACGTTATCAAGAAACCAAAGCATGGCATGAAAAATATATGACCGAGGCGGATAAAGTAAAGGCGGAACTGGCAGAGCAAACCCGGCAGCTCAAATCAGCCGAAGCGAAGGTGGCAACCGCAACAAAAAGTCTTGCCGCTTTAGAAGAACGAAACATCGAGCTCGAACAGAGCTTAAAAGCACTCACCCAACCAGTACGTAACAGAACCACCGCACCACAATCGCAGGTCCAGCCAACGCCGGCTGATACTATCGAATTTCCGGACGTCACATTGAAACCTTGACGGAAGGTTGCAAGCCAGCCCAATCACGTCTTCGCTATAAAATGAGCCGCGGCTGAGTCAAGCCCGTCTGCATAAATCCCCAGTGCGCTCTGCAGATAGCTTACCATATCTTTGCGAATGATCAGCGGTGACACTACCTCGCTGATATCAGCCAGCGACAACAACCAGTTGCGTAATTGTACGGTGCGTTTCACTGTTGCCTGTAACAGGTAGACGTTTTCATCCTGCTCGCTGATTTGTTGATCAGGGCTGATGGGGCTGTCACTTAGGTCATCAAGTAAATTCAGCCGATGTGATGGCACAGATAGCCGCAACGTCAGAACATAGCTGTCGGCATCGGCACTTAGCAGCACATCCATCTCACCCTGCTCAAGGTAATCTTTTAAGCGGAAGTCTTCGGGCACCAGCGCCGGCTGTTGGGGTAACACATAAATGCTTTCGATTTTGTTGATGAGAAAACTACGAAACCCAGAATCGGCTTGCGATGAAGAGTGTGTGGCTACCGCATCTTCGTGCTTTTTACCGATCAAATACAGTTTAGGCAGTAAAATCGCCACGCCATATGGGTGAATACGATACTCTTTACCACGATAGTTGAATGCCACCTGACACCCTTGAATGATGCCCCGGTAGATCGTATCAAGCACCTCCATTTCGAAAGGTGCGGCTTGTAATCGCTGCCCCCGCTGATAGAACTCAATCGAGTCATTCAACCTTTTATAAAGTTTGGGAGAGAGTGACTTCTCCGACTGCTCTAAACGCGATTCTGCCTGTGTAAAAAAACGCGTCAGTTCGCTGGCGGTATTTTTAGGAAGAATATCCTTAAGATGTTTGCGTGTCATGGCAAATGCCATCGCCATAAACTGGGGCATTTTTTCAAAGTCAAAATGCAGATCCGTGTAGGGATCTAACCGCCAGAGGGTCGTGCGGCCCGGCCCCTGCTCTGTTTCCAGCCCGAAAGCATTATCTGGCTCGCCTTCGTCCATCTCCCCCAGCAGAAATAGCATGTCCCGCTGGACGGTACGCAGCAGAGAACGGTGCTGAACCGTATCATACAAATAGTCTGTATCCACCAGGTGCTGCAGTATCTCTTCCGTTGTACGTGGTTTGCTGGACACACGCAGGTATTCCAATATAGCCAGGCGCCGAAGAAAAGTATCCACACTATCCCCTGTTATTTATGGTCGCTTAACGCAAATGATGGTTTACTATTCTTGTTGCAACCGTAATATTAAGCAACCTCTCTTTTAGAGCCTGTTTGCGGCCAACGCGCCCAAACACTTTAGACATCACCGGAAGATAAGGACACTTCAATGATCGAATGGTTAAACACCGCAATAGAGTATTGGCATTGGCTGGTTTTTGGAATGTTGTTGATCATCGGAGAGGTCTTCCTGTCTGGGTTTATTCTATTCTGGTTCGGCCTAAGTGCGCTTTTTGTTGGCGGCATGATGCTAATTCTAACGCTAACCTTTCAGACACAGCTGTTTATCTGGGCTGGAATGGCGCTAATAGCCATTGTTATTTGGCTAAAATTTATCAAACCTCGCTGGAAAGATCGCACGCATGCTGGCATGGGCCAAGAGACTATGCTGGGGCAAGTTGGCCTGGTCATCGAAAGTAATGCTGGAAAAAACCGTGGCAGACTAAGATTTCCAGCGCCATTGCTAGGCGAGGATGAGTGGGTGTTCATTTCTGATACCGATGAAGCCGTAGGCAACAAAGTAAAAGTGACTGACATCTCTGGTAATTCATTGATCGTTACCCACTTTTCTTGATGCTAAAGCCCTGCACAGTCGAAGAAAATATAACACATACCATAACTGGCGAATTGTATCGTCGCTGCGAAGTACTTATTAACTAAGGAGAAAAGAAATGGAAGGATTAATCGTTGTTGGTGTACTGGTTGCCTTGGTGCTGGTCACCGTTGGCATGGGTGTGCGCATCGTGCCGCAAGGCTCAAAACATATCGTGCAGAGGCTCGGAAAGTTCCACGCCACGCTAACACCTGGATTGAACATCATTGTCCCTTATATTGACTCGGTGGCGGCCAGAGTAACCACCAAAGATATCGTGCTGGACATTCCCTCACAGGAAGTTATCACCGAAGACAACGCGGTAATTATTGCGAATGCGGTTGCCTACATCAATATTGTTGCCCCAGAAAAAGCAATCTACGGCATTGAGAACTACACCATTGCGATTCAAACTCTGGTGCAGACATCGCTCCGTTCAATTATTGGCGAACTGAAACTTGATGAGGCACTTTCGTCAAGAGACAGAATAAAAGCACGGTTGAAAGAAACCATATCTGATGATATCGCCGACTGGGGAATTATCTTAAAAACGGTAGAGATTCAAGACATTAATCCATCACCCACCATGCAAAAAGCCATGGAAGAACAAGCCGCGGCAGAAAGGCAACGCCGCGCGACAGTGACCCGTGCTGAAGGTGAGAAACAAGCAGCCATCCTGGAAGCAGACGGCCGACTTGAAGCCTCCAAGCGCGACGCGCAAGCTCAGGTAGTTTTGGCGGATGCCAGCCGCGAGGCAATTGAGCGAGTCACTCTGGCCATTGGTGACAAGGAGATGCCTGTCATGTATCTGCTTGGAGAACGTTACGTTATGGCAATGGAACAGATGGCGAAATCACCTAACGCTAAAATGGTCGTGATTCCTGCTGACCTACCGCAAGCAATTAAAGGAATTATCAACCGATAACACCTTCTCCTGGGCACTATTTAAGGTGCCCAGCCCCCCCCCTTACCTTAGAAATTATTCCTATTTGCAACACCAACTGCTAACCGCTGAAATCTGCTCTACACTTATGAAGTCATTCGCGCTTGAACGCAGAGCAGGAATATTATGCAGCCAAAGCTTCTCATTACCGACGATGATCCAACGTCTTTCTTTATTCTCAGTGCAATTGCCAAATCAGTTGCTGACATAGAGTGCGATCATGCCCCGGATGGCGCAACAGCCGTTGAGCTCGTTAAAAAAAACTCATACTTTCTCATTGTTCTTGATTACCTGATGCCCGGCATGGATGGTTTTACCTGTGCCAAAAAAATCAAAGACGAAGTCAACTCTCCACCGCCAATCATGTTTGTTACCGGCAACGCCAACGATGCCGAGATGCAAAGGCAGGGTTACGCACTGGGTGCCGTAGACTATTTGCAAAAACCAGTCACCCCCGAGGCTTTTTGCTCGAAAGTACAGACGTTCTATCGCCTCTTCCAACACAACCAGGCACTAGTGGATAGTCTGTGTAAAGAAAAAATGAAACACGACGCCCGAGGAAAACTGCTCGACTACAGTGGCGAAGGCATCATTGGTTTCAACACGGACCTGATTATTGATTACGCCAATGTCGCCGCCAGCACGCTACTAACCATTCCAGCCGAAGAACTGGTATCGTCATCACTCAAAGACATCATGGCAAGAGATAAAAACGAAGAACAGTGGTGGCAAAGTGACTTCGTGCAGAACTATTTAGATGGCCAGAATATGCATGCGGATTCTGCCACTTTCTGGCGTCCAAGTGGTGAGTTTTTTCCAGTCACCTTTACCCAGACAGCCATGTTTGAGAATGGTAAGCTCATTGGCGGCATCATCGCTTTTCAGGATATTACTGAAAGAATGTTGATCGAACGGCGATTAGAAAGCCTCGCCAGTGAAGATCAGTTAACCCGTCTGCTCAACCGCCGATCGTTCTACGAAGTACTGACCACTGAAATAGAAAGCGGACTTAGAAACAATAAAACATTTAGCCTCCTACTGATCGACATTGATAACTTCAAAGCCATCAATGACAATTTTGGGCATTTGTGCGGGGATGCATTACTGGAGCAATTTGGCAAACGCCTGCAAGAAATCATGCCACCAGATAGCACAATTGCCCGGCTTGGCGGCGATGAGTTTGCCATGATTACCCGCCAGTCATCGAAGCGGGTTTTAAAAAACCTCGCCATGCAAATAACCAAAACATTAAAACTGCCCTACTTTGCTAACGGCCGCGAGATCTACTCAAGCGGCAATGTCGGTATCGCCTTGTTTCCGGAACATTCGGACGAAATCACTCGTTTAGTGAGTGCGGCTGATACCGCGATGTATTTGGCGAAACAGAATGGTAAAGATGGATTTTGCTTTTTCAACGAAAGTGCGCAAAAGGAGTTAAACGAGAAATTTCTCATTGCGGTCAACCTGCGAAAAGCCAATTACAACCGTGAGTTCCACCTGGTGTTTCAACCCAAATTCAATTTAAAAACCATGAAGATGGCTGGCGCTGAAGCATTGATACGTTGGAACAGCCCGACACTGGGATCAGTTCCACCCGGTAAGTTTATTCCGGTCGCAGAAAGTATCGGTTACATTAGCGATATTACGCAATGGGCTTTAAAAAAGGCCATCCACGACACCAAAGTATGGAACGAGAACAGCCGTCTGAACATTCCCCTGCGGGTTGCCATTAACGCATCCCCCCTCGACCTGAAGCGAGGAACATTCGTCAAACAGGTATTGGATGCAATTTATCTCGACCGCCTCAACCCTACCTGGATAGAGCTCGAGGTAACCGAGTCTGCCGTGATGGATGACCCGGAAACAGCCATACAAGTCTTAAAGAAACTAAAACAGCACGGCATCAGGGTATCTATTGATGACTTTGGTACCGGCTACTCTTCGTTAAATTATCTGAAAGTTCTGCCGGTAGACTACCTGAAAGTGGATCAAACTTTCGTGAAAGACATTGGTATCGACAGAAGTGACGAAAAGATTATTAAAGCGATTATCCAACTGGCACATAGCCTGGATCTAAAAGTCATTGCTGAAGGCATTGAAACCGTCGAGCAACTGCGATACTTGCAAGCACTCGGTTGTGATTACGGGCAAGGCTTCTATCTTTCGCACCCTGTCGAAGCTGAAGAAATCCCGTCTTTATTCAGACTCACACAAAAACAGCCGAACAGCTAAGACTGGCCGACTGCCTTTATTCTCTGTAAAACTAGCGAATAAAGCGATGCTCCTGTGCGGTGATCGCCAACAGTTTAGTCGCAACAGCCTCGGTTACTACACTGGCGGCCAATCCCAACCGCTGCATCATATTAACAGGCTCATTCCATTTAACAGCTACCACACGATTGGTCTTTGTCAGCCGGGAAATCAACGATTCACTGGTTTCAATCATATCGATAAGGTTTTTACCCAAGGCTTCCTGACCATAAAAAACATGACCATCGGCGACCTTGTCGAAGTCTTTAATCGAGCGATACTTCTGCACATGCTGACGAAACAGCTCAAACGTTCGCGAAATTTGCTCCTGATACTTCTCACGTCCCTCCGGGGTGTTTTCGGCAAAAATCGACAGCGGGCGTTTATAAGCGCCGGCGACAATTTGCTCGTACTCTATACCGGCGCGATTCAGCAACTTGTGTATGTTCGGCAATTCGGCGATAACACCAATTGACCCGACGATCGCTAAAGGGGCTGCAACCACTTTATCGGCAACACAAGCCATCATATAACCGCCGGAAGCAGCAACCTTATCGATACACACCGTTAATTTGACATTAGCCTGCTTTATTCGCTCAAGTTGTGCGGTCGCCAGGCCATAACCATGCACAACCCCGCCGGGGCTTTCAAGACGAACAACAACTTCATCTTCGGGGGTTGCCGTTTCAAGAACGGCGGTAATTTCCCTGGCGAGCGCCGGAACGCCTGACGCATGCGTATCACCGGTAAAATCAATGACGAAGATTGTTCCCTGTGGCTCAAGCCTTCTTTTTTGCACTTGCTTGAGTATTTCACTAAATTTAGGGCGCTTTATTTTATGACCAGAAACCTGATTCATCGTTCTACGAACGACATCATATTCTTTATTAAGAACACGAACTTCCAGTTGGCCCGCGGGCATCGAAAAAAACATATAAGCGCACTCCAGTTGTATTCATCAGACGACTAATCGCGAGACATAATGCTACAGCACAGGCTTTTTTGCCAGCCTGTCAATCTGCACCGCTGGCCATTTTTAATGTGCCAGCTCTTCCAGCCCTATTGATATAAGGGTTTTATTGCCCAATTGCCTTATGCGCTCAACATCGTCATAAGTAAGGGCTTTACTTAGCACGCGCCGCGCCTGGTCGACCGACAGAGCACGAATCATCCACTTGATTTTTGGCAGCTTGGCCGAACTGAGGCTTAAACTGCGCACCCCCATACCGATCAGTAATATGACGGCAACCGGGTCGGCAGCCATTTCACCACAAACACTCACCGGCAAACCGACAGTTGAAGCCGACTGTACAATCCTAAAAATTTCATGAATGACTGCCGGGTGCACATGATCATAACGCTTGGATACACGGGCATTGTTACGATCCATCGCTAACAGATACTGACTAAGGTCATTTGATCCTATCGAGATAAAATCTATTTTATCCTGCCAGAACGGTAGCATGGATATGGCGGCAGGAACCTCAATCATGACCCCCATTTTTGGGCGACTAACCTCCATCCCCTCACTAATAAGCTGGGCACATGCATCGTCAAGCAACACCGAAAACAATGTGACTTCATCGGTCGAACAAACCATGGGCAATAAGACATGAAGGTTGTCTTTACCGTCTGCCGCACGGATCATTGCCCGCACCTGCGTCATAAGCAACTGCACATTATCCAGCGAAAAACGAATACCTCGCCAGCCTAAGGCCGGGTTCTCTTCGCCGGTTATCGGGAAGTAAGGCAGCTGTTTGTCTCCGCCGATATCTAACGTGCGCATGTATACAGGCCGGCCCGGATAAGCCGCAAAGACTTTCCGGTATACCTGCACCTGCTCATCCTCTGTCGGAAAGCTCTCTCGCACCATAAATGGGATTTCGGTACGATACAGACCAATTCCCTCTGCACCACTTTTTAAGCCCGGGGTGATGTCTGCCAGCAAACCGGTGTTGGTCAACAGTCTTACGGTTTGCCCATCAGTGGTCATCGCGGGTAAATCACGCAGCTCTTTTAATTGCAGTGAAAGTGACTTTTCTTTCACGATAAGGCGGCGAAACTCGGCAACAACGGCCTCACTGGGTCGCTGTATAATCTGCCCTTCATTACCATCAACCACAAGCTGATCATTGGCGTGAAGCTTTTTAAGGGTACCAACCCCCATTACTGCGGGTATGCCAATCGCATTGGACAATACCGCCGTATGAGACAGCCTCGCCCCCTCATAACAGACTACCCCCGCAAGGTACTTGGCCGGAATACTCGCTATATCTGAGACACTAACCTGTGCTCCCACCAATACTACAGGCTCGGTGATAGGTACTGCCGGGGCCGCATTTACCTTGGCACCACTCCAGACGTTAAAAAGTTTATTGCCCAAGTGCTGAATATCTTCGTAACGTGCCTTCAAATAAGGGTCATCCATGGCACGGAACAAATCACAAAAGTACTGGATACTGATCTTTAGCGAATAGGCCAAACCGTGGCCGGCGCGAATTTCTCCCTCAACACGGTCTATAAGCGATTGATCACTTAATAGCAATTGGTAGGCATCAAAGATGCCAGAGACACTTTCAGATAATTGCGTCCCCAGAGCGGATTTCTCAGCACCAATTTCGGCTTGTACTTTAATCAACAGGTTTCGCCATTCGATAATGACCGCCTCTGGGTCGTTGCAACCTTCATCGGAGGCACGTGACAGGCTGCCCGCATCACAAAATTTTGCGACACCAATACCAATACCCGGCGCACCTCTAACCCCAATCACACGATGGTTAATCGAATCATCCAAAATTGTAACGAGGGGGATATCCCCAACAATCAATGCCAGTTGCGATGCCAGGGTAACCAGGAAAGCTTCACTTTCGGCACTTAACTGTTCGGCACTGCGGCTTTGCACCACCAATACCCCGATAACTCGGCCCTGCTTAACCAGCGGCACCCCACAAAAACTAGAGAACGCCTCCTCTTGAGTCTCTTCTACATAGAAATAATCCGGGTGATTTGCCGCATCCGCAATATTGAGTGAGTGCCTGCTTTGAGCAACCACACCAACTAATCCCTTTCCGGCTGGAATGGTGATGTTCTTGTCAGACGCCAGGCCATGACTGGCCAGCAAAACCATATCCTTGGCATCATTCAGCCGATACAAACTGCAAACGTCAGCACCAATCGTCTGGCTGATCGAAGATACAATTTTTTTTACCTGATCGGCCGGACTGTCAATTAGAGCGACACCCTGGACGATTTTGGTCAATTCAAGGATGGCATTTTTCATCATTTACGCACCCACACATTACCTTTAGTTCAAGTCCGCCAAACTCATCAATACTTTTATAAAAGCATCAACGGAGGCCAAGGGCGCCGACTCTGACAACGTGTGATAACCAGAAGTTGGAATTTGCAGCGTTGTACCGTCAACAAGCCCGTTAGATGCGTTAATAATACGCCCCATTTCGGTAGAACCAAGTGAACCAAGAGATTCCCCCCTGGCCGCTGCCTGAACGTTCATTTCTTCAACATAACGATCTTTAAACTGAACACTAAAACCACTTTGCGTGCAAACCTCATGTAGCTTCTCGGTAAGAGAGACATTGAACTTAGCATTCGCATCTTTATTTCTTAAAATTAAATGCTGTTGCTTGGCAGCATCCAAATTAGGGTATGGGCTGGTATCAACCACAATTAGCTGGTTCGTAGAGCCACCAAAGCGCCTGAACCATTCAAGCAAGTAGCGCCAGCTCTTACCGGCCTCTTCCTGGGCGGTAAAAAACGCAGTGCCCTGAAACCCCTTTTCAAACAAATACACCAACACTGCGGCGGTGAGTACATTGTCTAATTGACCAACTAACGCGCCGTTGTTAACTTTTAATTTATCATTAAATGCAACCGGCGTACCCGCAACCAAGTGCTGCATTCCGTTAAGCTCGAAAATCAGGTTATTACGGAATTCGCAAATATAGGCACGCTCAATAGTACCCCGCCCCCGATAGGCACCGGACCACGGCTCATAGGCATATACCGACTCCGCAGCAAAACGATTCACGATCTTTTTCATCAAATGTTCGTCAACAGAATTACCTAGCAAGTCAGAGCGGGCTCCCGCTACAAACGCTGCATACTGAAACTCATTTGGCCCTGTACACATCAAGCCATGCCGATCAATATGAGCAGAAAACATTAAACTGTCAGGTTTGTTCCCTTGCGCGACCAACACCCCTTCGTACCAGGAAACCTTAGCCCCGCGCTCTTCCAACTCTCTCTGTAACACTCTGAAAAATGAGTGCTCCGAACCGACCACGCTCGGGCTGCGGATGAGTGAATTTAGTAATTCGAAATAAGAGTTGGGTAATCTTTGCTCGAGCACAGCGTTCGCTGCTGGGCTCGTGTCAGCTGAGGTTGACTCGTTGGGCATGATGCACTCCAGTCCACTGGTACATTTAAGGGCATTCAACACCAAAGCTAATCACCATGGCACCGAAAACATTTTCGAATGAGAATAGTTATCATGGTAGCAGATCATTATCAACCTAATCCGCAGAATAGTTACAACCCAGCCAGCAAAGGAGCAAACTAAGCACCACCACATTTACGCTCAACCATGGCACCATAAGTTAATTTGCTACGATTAACCTCTTCGTCTGACAGGTAAACCCGGTTCCCCTGATCGTCGAGGTTGTACCACCGCTTTCTTTCGTCAAAACTGCGTAAGCGATCATGCATCACGATGCAATCACGTTTCTTTTTTTCTTCCTTCCTTCTGATTTTCTCTGCGTTTACCGAGGCTAATCGTTTCTCTTTATTGATCTGCTCGTAAATCGCCAGTGCTTTTTGCACTCGTAACTGTTCAGTGGACAAGCTTTGTTCGGCCGGTTGATGGTTGCGACCCTCAGACTCTAAATTAGTATCTATGGGGACCGCTTCATGGCTGTTTACAAACGAAGCATTATTCTTTCCTGGCCTAGCAAGTTTATCTCTGTGATAAAGAGCATTATCAACCCAGGCACTGCCCGGGTAGTCTTCTAAAAAATTATTGAGTGCCTCTTCTGTCCCTTCAGATTTAGCAAAGTCGAGCGCCAATTTATCACGGTAATAAAGCGCATTCTCCATCCACACCGTATCCGGGCGCTGCTGTATGAACTCGTTAAATAATGAAATTGATTTCTGCTGTAAGGCAAACTCAAACTGCGCTTTGTCTATATCATATTGTGCTCGATTGGTATCGGCTGATAACTCAACAGAGCAAACAATCCCCAAAAACATTACTAGCCTTAAAACTCCTGTAAACACAACTAACTCCCTTACAACCTTCAATATCTTCACAACTCAGGCTATTCTACACGTCCAAACATAAAAGCTCACGAAGCAATAGACAGGCAACAGGAATGACTAATGAAAAAAAGCTTGATGCCTTATGTCGCAAAATGCGTTTCAAGCGACCAACTTCTGTCTGCCAAACGAAAAGCCTTTGCGCTTAAGCGAGTGTTGTTTCGGCAAACACCAACCCTGGATATTTTTTTAAAACCTGATGATCCCTACAGCTACCTGCTAGTACAAGCGTTAAAGCAATTTATACCCCGGTTTTCTATTAACGTCAGGTATCATGTTTTTCAAAATGTTAACCCGGAAATGTTTCCAAAGATGGAAATGTGGCGTCAGTATTCCCGCTATGATGCCGCCCAATTGGCAACTCTTTACGGATTTCACTTTCCCAAAAACAGCCAGCAGCCCAACAAAGGCGAACACGTTGTTAAGCAATTGGCCTGTGAACTCGTCAACATAGAAACCGATGCAGACTTTTTAACTAAAGCCGACCACCTGATGCACACCTTCTGGTTTCAATCTCAACCACCGACACCAAACATGGCTGCGTCTCAAAAAGCCACACTTCACCTGACACAAAATGAAACATTACTGGCAAAGAAGGGCCACTATCTTGGTGCGATGATTAATTTTGAAGGTGAGTGGTATTGGGGGGTTGACCGGCTGGACCACCTTGAAAACAGGCTAATCGACACAGGTCTGGCGCGTCAGCCGAGAGAGCAAATTCACTTTAACAAAACCTATGCCCAATTCTGCCAAAGGCCGCCTAACCAGACTCCGGCCAAACAAGGCATAAGCCAACAACCACTGGTTTTGTACTGGTCCGCCCGAAGCCCTTACTCTTACATTGGTTTAGAGCAAGCGACAAAACTAGCAAAGTACTATCACATACCTCTGGTTATAAAGCCTGTTTTACCGATGATGATGCGTGGCATGCACGTACCAGAAACGAAAAAAATGTATATATTTCTCGATACAAAGCGTGAAGCACGCAAACTCGGCATCCCCTATGGATTTGTCGCTGATCCACTTGGAGCAGCCGTAGAAAGGTGCTATGCACTGGTTGAATACGCGCAGTCTGAAAATAAGCTACATCAATTTTTGTTGAGCTTTGCCCGCGGGGTAAATGCTGAAGGCATCAGAGCAGAAACAGATTCCGGACTGAAAAAAATAGTGACTCGCTGTGGTCTGGACTGGTCGGTCGCTAAATCAAAACTTTCGGACAGGCACTGGCAAAACTGGGCACAAGACAATCTGGATGAAATGCTCTTAATGGGCTGCTGGGGAGTTCCCAGCATTCGCTATGGCAACACCCACTTCTGGGGTCAAGACAGGTTTGGCATGATCGAAAATGCTATTCGCAAAGAACTGGAAACCAAATGCATTCTCCGAACAGGATGAGTAGCAAAGCAGACTGACAGCGGAAAACGGTATTTATCATAAAGAATAGTGCGGCGGCTGCACTACACAAAACAAAGCGTCCACGCTAAAACAAGCGTGGGTGCTTTGTTTATGAGCAAACACAATCATGCTTCGAAGCAAACACCTCCAGAGCTATACACCATGATAACGTCCGGGGTGAGTCGCGTGATCATCGACATTTTCTCAAAGAACTTTTCATCTTCTTCAGGCTCGGGTGGCTCAAAAGGCACAAACAGCACAGCCGTGTTGCCAGTGCGTTTTGCAAGCGTGATGTCATCATTCTCACTCTCGAAAACATGCACGCTGGCGTTGATACGCGCTCTGTGTAATAAATCTTTTATTCCTTTTTGATATTTCTCACCAGGTTTTCCAGGCGCAATAGTGGCCAAAATACGCAATTGTCTGGTACGCCATTGTGGGTTACGTGTAAGTAAGTGCGCCAATAAAAGCATGAGGGCGCCATGCTTTTCACCCTTCCATAAAATATCAATCCTTCCATCAGGTGGTACCCAGGATTGCCGATCTTCCACGCAATCACACAATAAGATACTACGGTTCTTTTTCGAAGCTATTCTGAGGGATTCGCAAAACTGCGGCCAACGTTCTTTATCAGTAGTGGTGCCCATCATGACTGTGTTAGGTCTGAATGCACCTAAACCATGTGATTGCAACATCGCTTTTAAGCCAGCACTAATGCTGGAATCAGTCACTACGACAGGGAAAGCCTGCAAATCTTCTTCTCGGATGAACTTGCGTATACGGTTTTCTGCTTCGCGCCGGCGTTCAATGGTATTTGCGCCACCTTCAGGAATAATTTGCCCGATTGACACAATACCCTGACCGGAGGCTAGCCAATGGCCATATTCCGCAAGATGAGGCCGTGACGTGGGTAAACCACTCAACACCAAAATAGAAGGTCGCCAGTTTTTGGGATGATAACTTTGCTTTTCCAGTGTAAGCAAAGCACGCCGAGCAGCTTCATATGCGCGCCCACTTTTTAGATCACCCCAGCGACTAAATACCTCTTGTGAAGCAATCCCCCAATACAACACCAACATGAGAACAATGGAAACAACCGCCCACAGAGGGTTCATTAAAAACATTACCAATAAACAGCTCACAGCACCGAGAAGTGAAATTGACCAATGCGCAAAACGAAAACGAGGTCGGTAAGATGGGTTACCTACCCAACCTTCGTAAAAACAGGCCAAATTCAGCGTACCGTAGGTGATCATGAAGAACATACTGATGATAGGCGCAATAGCATTTAGATCACCCAACATGATGCCCATTTGCGCTACGGCAAAGGTAAGTACAGTGGCTCGGCGTGGTTCATCAGACTTGCCAGCACCAACCGAAAAATAGCGGAATGAGGGTAAGATGTTGTCACGAGAAAATGCCTGTAGGATGCGGGGGGCTCCCATCATGCTAGCCAACGCTGAAGATAGCGTTGCTGCAAACACTCCACCAACAATAAGCACACCTGAAATAGAAATATCTTTCACGATCATCGCATTTCCAAGCAATTCTTCTTGGGTGCGACTGACAGCCAAAGCAATGCCCATGAGCACATAAATAGCTGCCGTAAACAAAACTGCCCACAAGGTGCCAGAAGGAATGGATTTCCCTGGGTCTTTTAAATCACCCGACATATTGGCCCCAGCCATAATGCCCGTGACCGCAGGGAAGAACAAAGCGAACATGGTAAAGAGGTTGTCGTTTTCTCGATAGGAAGGTGTCATATTACTTGTAAAATTATCATATGATGCATCTCCTATGGCACCGATAAAAAAAGCACCGATGGCAAGCAAAAGCAAAACAAAAATCCCGTATTGAACTTTAATAGTCCAGCCGGCACCAATGTAAACGCAAAGAAAGGTAATGGTGTTGACAATAGTTGCAATTTCGAAGGTAGAGAGACCGACATTTGGAAAGGTGTCTTTAAAGGCTTCTGTAAAACCAATCACATACATTGCCACAGACACGGCCTGTGCTAAAAAAAATACTATGCCAATCACCGCACCAAACTCAGCCCCTAAACTTCGACTGATTAAAAAATAAGCGCCACCACCCTTCATTCTAACGTTGGTCGCGATCGCCGACAGAGAAAGCGTCGTTAAGGTCGTAATCATCTTGGCACACAAGATGATTAAAATGGCATACCATATCCCCGACTGACCCACAACTTCACCGAAACGCAAAAACATTATTACGCCGAGTATAGTTAGCACACAGGGGGTAAATACACCTCCAAAGGTGCCAAACAAAGTGGGAGATTCGGGAAAGGCAGTTTCCTCAGTTTCAGTTTTCTTAAAAATATTCAGCACTCTTTTTTCCTATTATTCGAGTTTAGCTGTTTGACGTTATAGATTAGTCAAACGTCACTAATTTAATAACGAAAAAAGGGCTGATTTCTGCTGCTTCATTTTGCCTATTGAGAGAG